>CAVUNY010000010.1:0-241805 GCA_963743005.1 uncultured Chloroflexia bacterium
TGAAAGTGACCGTTTTGTTCTCATTTGGCGCTACGGAAAATTTGAGGATCAGGTTGGATTTATCCACCGCGGTGAGAGGGTCAGAGGGTGGATCGATGAACAAGGCCCATTCGCTCTCCTCAGAGGTGGCGTTGGTCAGTTTCAGTGTTATTTCCTCACCACCCGGAATGCGCCATTGTGTGGGAGTGTAACGATCTACACCCAGTACGGCTTCGATACGGGTGTTGGTAGGGATATGGCCCGCGCTGCAGGCAGCAAGCAGGCATAACCATACCAGGATCATCTTTCTCATCCCTTAATTTTATCCAAAAAACAGAAAGCGCAGGTAAGTCTGCAATATCTGGTTTTTAACAAGCAGCTTTTTTTAAACAAATCTTCGGCCGGTTTTAATAAAAACATTAAGGTTGAGAGCTAAAATGACGTCGAGAAATAAAATTGGAACGAAATCCACACAAGTTCTGGCTTGGAAAGGTTAATAGACATGAATAATGAACCTGATATAAACATTGATAATCCGCCCAAATGGCGCCACGTAGCCGCTTTTCTGGCCCTGACTTTCGGCCTGACCTGGCTGCTGGACCTGGCTGTCTATTTACGGGGTGGGCTGGCCATTCCAGGGATCGTTGCAACCCTGCAACTGCAAATGCTTCTGCCCGCGTTCAGCGGGATTGTCCTCGGCCTGTTCGTCTTCCGCGAGAGCCCCATTTTCCACAGCCGTCCTGCCGGTCGGGCTCGCTGGTTTTACTATTACTTCCTGCTGCTGACGCTGATCTATGCTGCTGGCACGCTGATTTTGTGGCTGTCCCCATCCCAGAGCATAATCGCGGTATTGGCTTCTATTCCCTTGCTTCTGGCTTTCCTGGGCCTGCTGGTCTTGTTGGTGTTACGCGGCTCCACAGGGCGAGAGGCTATGACGCGGGTCTGGCTGGCCTGGGGTAAAGGGCGATACTGGCTATTTCTTGGCCTGGCAATCGTCGCTTATTACGTGCTGCAGGCGGCGCTTAATGCCTTCCTGGGCCTGGGTGGGGCAAAGCTGGCCCCGCCCCCCGCTCCGCAGGGTCTCAGTCCCACTGCGTTTCTGATCCTGGCGGTCGTGCAAAACGTGCTCATCGCACCAATTATGGCGATCATCATCACTTTTGGCGAGGAATATGGCTGGCGGGGATATTTGCAGAGCGAGCTATTTAAGATTGGCCGGGTGCGCGGCGTGCTGCTTCTGGGTGTGGTCTGGGGCGCCTGGCACTGGCCCCTCATCCTCATGGGTTACAACTATCCTGGATATCCGATTCTGGGGATCGTGCTGATGACGTTTTACACCACCGGTCTGGCGATTGTGCTGGGCTATGCCGTACTCAAAACGGGCAGTGTCTTGTTTTCTGCCTACTTGCATGGTCTCAATAACCAGGTATTGAATTTTATCGTGGCAATGGGTTTCAGACCAAACAACGCGGCCTTCTCCTTCGGTATCGGCATCTATGGGATTATAACCCTGGCGATTGTCGCCCTGGTCATCCTGCGTGACCCATCTGGCGGGGCCGAAGCAGCAGCCTTGCCATACCTCAGGACGGGATTGAGAATTGAACTTAATTCGTAACTTTTATGCTTTCAAGATTAATGGAGGAAGAGAGCTAATGTAGTACCGAACGATGACCACTGCTGCACCACCAGAACGCCATTACTGGTAGTTCTGGTATATCTTCAGCACCAAATCGGCGTAATAATATTCCATATCCACCGGACCGTACGAGCGGAGCGCATCGCGATGATGCCTGTCTTCTGGGCCAGACCTGCCAGCATGCGCACCCCATAGGAGATGTTATATTCCGGATCGTACAATTCGGCCATGCTGGGTCGGGCTGAAAAGCAGGGCCGACCGCTGCATTGGAAGCTGGCTGCCAGCCCATCGCGCGGCATGACCTGCATCAACCCGACGGCGCCGCTTTTGGAGTAAGCGTTAGCGCTGCCGCCGCTTTCCTGCAGCATGACGGCTGCGATCAACTTCGGGTCCAGACCGGCCTGCCCGGCGTAATTTTCGATTAAGGTGCACCACTGGCGGATGGTTGAAGGGTATTTGGCCGGAATGGAACAATCCTGGGAAGAGCGGTTGGCGGGGTTGCTGGGGGTAGCAGTCATTTTTAACCGAGGTAGATAAGGCCGCGGCCTGGGGAGCAGCGGGGTCAGACGCCAACGCCAGCACCGTCTCCGGGGTATTCGACAGGCTGGCGAAGAAGACGATGAGGATAATTCCCAGTAAGATCGAAGGAAATATGGCAAATTGTACGCGGTTCATAAGGTATCCCTACTGGTAGAAGTGATTTAGAGTATCCGGATTATAGCAAATTTTTTCTATTTAAGCAAGCATTTTTAGAACAAATCGAGGAATTCTTATTCTTCGATCAGGTGATACCCCCCTGGCTTTTATTTTGCAGATACATGTCCGAGCTTTATGGATATGGATTAATTGCTTTCAGAATGGGTTCATACCAAAGGATATTATGGTTATTTAAACTTCAGCTCGACATTCACCGCCTGCTGGTAGCGGGTGATGATCCCGGCAAAGGGGTGGAGCAGGTTGGCCGCGAAGAAGGCCACGAGGATCAGCAGGACGGCAGCGCGCAGCATTTGTTTCCATTGGAGCTGCACGCGGGAAATCTTAACCGCGCGCTCCGCGACAGCGGGGAGCGCATCCCACAGGTTGAGAGCTGCCGAAAAGACCGGAATTAAATGGGGAGCCAGTAATGATCGGGTTTTACCGCCACAAACCACAACAAATAAATAGAATAGGGGATCGCCCAGCCCAGCACCAGCCGGTTATAGATCTTGCGCTCACCCCACAAACAGCCCGCTGCCAGCGAAATGACCATAAATGCCAGCAATACAGGCTGCCCGTACCAGTTGCTCAATGTCCATTCCCAGAACAGGGGACCCTTCGAATAGTAATATGGATCGTCATGCGCGTATCCTTGATCCAGTTCCGTGGTCTTGAAGGTCTGGATATTTACCAGTTCCTGGCGCGCGCCGCTGTTTATCAAAAAGGGATTGGAGAGGAATAAAGCCAGGAACATGATCCCTAAAAACACAGCTGCTTTCACCGCCGCCTGCCCGAAGGTAAGATGTTTGCGCAGCAGGCCGACCAGCAAATAAATCGCGATCAGCGGGGCGAAAAATACACCGGCCAATTTAATCCCGATGGCAAAAGCACAGGCTACCGCTGCCAGGTAGAGATTAAGTTTGAAGCGCAGTTGATCGCGGTCAAGGAAGAATAACGTCGTGGCGACGGCCAGAATAGACAGGGCATCCGGGTGCCACCATTGGATGTTATTGCGGACGAGGGCCCGGACGGATAACAGTAAAATAAAAAGCGCCCACGATTTCCAGCGTGATTGGAAATGGGTCTGGGAAAAAACTAAAAAACCCACCGCCAGAATCATTGGCAGCACGCTGATCAGCTGGCGCAGCAGGAGCAGGTTGATCTGGGTGTAATTCTCAAAGCTTGCGCCGTGGATCCACACCACGGGCAGGATGCACACAGACGAAAGGAAGTAAAAAGGGTAACCGTAATGGTAGTCGCCATAAATCAACCAGCGGTTGACGAACTCGCGCAGATCATGGGCCGGCGTGACCATGCGAATGACGTAGGGATAGGTGACGGGTTCGTCGATCGAGGTGGCCTGCAGCATGGTTTCAGTGCGCGCCCCCAGGCTGTTGGGCCAGATAAAAATAGCAAAATACAGCCCGCCCAGCAGGAGGAGACCGGTCAAAGTACGCTTTTGTTGGGAGTTCATAACCCTTAAGGTCAGGCCAGGCAGAAGGAATTTCTCCCACCCCTGCTCGATCAAATTCTGGATTTCATCCGCGCATTGGCGATACGCGTTTAAATCCTGGCCGATCGGATCTTCGACCGTTTTTTCCTCCCCAGACATTTCGCTGAGCATGTAAAATCGCTTCGCCAGGTCTGGAAACTCGTATTTCAGAGCTTCTTTGTGGTTGGATTCCATCACCAGGATCAGGTTGAACCGGGCCATCATTTCCATGGTAACGATGTGAGAAGAATGGTGGGAGAGATCCAGCCCGCGTTCTTTCATCACCGTATCGGAATTGCGCGAGGCCGGATAGCCTTCCTGGGCCCAGGTGCCGGCGGATGCGATCTGCCACAGCGCCGGATCCAGCCCTTTACGTTTCACCAGGTCGGCAAACAAGACTTCGGCCATTGGGCTGCGGCAGATATTGCCAGTACACACAAAAAGCACCGAGGGCATGAATTACTTATCCATACTGACGATTTGATGGTCCCAGCGGTGCCACCCGTTGAAGCGGGTTTGCAGGATTTGTTTCCCCTCACCCGGGCAGGGCAACCCGACCAGTTCGAGGTCTGCGTCGACCATGATGCGCACCAATTCTGCAAACTTTATCTTGGGCTGCCAGTTGAGCTCTTTTTGAGCGCGAGAAGTGTCTGCCAGCAGGTAATCAACCTCGGCCGGACGGTAATAGCGCGGGTCGATCTTGACATATTCCTGCCAGTCCATGCCCAGGTACCCAAAAGCCTCCTGGAGGAACTCGCGCACGCTGTGCGCTTCTCCGGTGCCGATGGCGTAATCGTTGGGTTTTTCCTGTTGAAGGATCAGATGCATCACTTCCACAAATTCCGGCGCATAGCCCCAGTCGCGGCGGGAATCCAGGTTGCCCAGGTAGAGATCTTTTTGCCGGCCGGAGCGAATAGCGGCCAAAGCGCGGGTGATCTTACGCGTGACGAAGGTTTCGCCACGGCGCGGGAATTCGTGGTTAAAAAGAATGCCGTTGCAGGTAAATAAGCCATAGCCGTCGCGGTAGATCCTGGTCATCCAATACGCATAGGCTTTGGCGGCGGCGTACGGGCTGCGCGGCTCAAAAGCAGTGGTTTCGGTTTGAGGGGGTTTGGCCCCACCAAACATTTCGCTGGATGAGGCCTGATAAAAACGGCACTTGATCCCGCTTTTGCGGATTGCTTCGAGCATCCGCGTGGTGCCCAGGCCGGTGGTTTCGCCGGTATATTCGGGCATATCGAAACTGACGCGCACGTGGCTTTGAGCGGCCAGATTATAGATTTCATCCGGGCGGATGTTGTAGATTATGTCGGTGATTGTCTCGGGAATGGTCACATCACCATAGTGCAGGGTCAAGGACACTTTGTCCATGTGCCGGTGGGGATCGGTGTACAGGTGATCCAGCCGGCCGGTGTTAAAGGTGCTCGCGCGGCGGATAAGTCCATGAACTTCGTAACCTAAGGACAGGAGTAGTTCTGCGAGGTAAGAACCATCCTGGCCGGTAATGCCAGTGATCAATGCAATTGGCATAAATTGTATTCTCCTATAAGTGAGTTCATTTTTTAGTATAACCTCAGGCTTTAGGGCTGTCAATTCAGTGAGGAGCGCAAAATGCTGGTAGAATCGGCTCGAAAGGGTTCATCGTGAGAAAACGTCGTCGGATTTTTGCATGGCTGCTTTTTCTGCTTTCGCTTGGGTCGATCAGTGCAGCCGTTGTTTTGGGGGCTACGCAATATCAGAATTTCCACCAGGTAAGCCCAACCTACCCCTCGGGGACGATCATCGCCGGGATCCCGACCGGGGGTTTGACGCGTGCGCTGGCGGAAAAACGCCTGGATGAGGTTTACGGCTTGCCGGTAGAACTCCATTTTAAAAATTCGATCATCCAGGTCAGTCCGCAAGAACTGGGTTTTGTCGTGGACACAAAGGCGATGCTGGATGCGGCCGATCGCCAGGTGGCGCCTGATTTTTCGTGGCCCGCCTTTTGGGATTATTTATGGAACCGGGAGCAAACAGCCAGGCCAGTGACTGTAAAACTGCAGGCGACTGCCGACGAGCAGCGCATCCGCGCTTATTTGACCAATGTAGTGGCTCCGCGTTATGACCAGGCTGCCCAAAATGCGGTCCCGATAATCCAGAAAATGACTTTCCAGGCCGGGGTCAGCGGCACAATTCTGGAAATTGACCCGGCGGTCCCATTAATCACCGCTGCTTTGACCTCGCTTTCGAACCGGGTGGTTGATCTAAATTCCACGCAGGTCACGTCGGCTCCGCCTTCAATCCACGATCTTGATTTGATGCTGCAGCAGATGCTGAATAGTTCTGGTTTTACAGGGATTACTGAAATCTACCTGCAAGATGCGAAGGGGCAGCGTAAGCTGGACCTGGCTTACCAACAGGGAAAGGTGCTGCCGCCGGGGATCGCATTTACGGCTGCCAGTACGATAAAAATTCCGATCATGATCTCGGTTTTCCGGCGGGTGAGCGAACCTACCCCGGATGACGTGATGCAAAACCTGGAAAAGATGATTGAAATTTCTGAGAACGACCCTGCGGATTGGCTCATGCAGCATGTGATCGATCCGGTGACCGGCCCTTTGGATGTCAGCCAGGACATGCAAGCCCTGGGGATGAAAAGCACTTTTCTGGGGGGGTATTTTTACCTGGGAGCACCGCTGCTGAAGCGCTTCGAAACCCCTGCCAACCAGCGCAAAGACTATTTTACCGACCCGGATATCTACAACCAGACGACGCCGGCCGAGATCGGGCAGTTATTGGGCGCGATCTACCAGTGTTCACAAGACGGCAGCGGTTTATTGGCCACCGTTTTCCCGGGACAGATCTCCCAAAATGAATGCCAGGAAATGATCACCCTGTTGTTTGGCAATCACATGCCGATGCTGGCAGCGGCAGGCGTGCCGGATGGGACGAAGATTGCCCACAAACACGGCTGGGTGATCGAACCTGGCGATGGTTTGATGCATTCGATCTGCGATGCAGGGATAATCTACAGCCCGGGCGGAGATTTTATCCTGACGATTTATCGTTGGAACAAGGATCAGATTTTATTTGACCCGGCCAATATCCAGATGGCCGATCTGGCACAGGTGGTTTATCAATTCTTCAATCCTACTTCCCCTTGAGCGCAGAAAATTCCAGTGGACAGAAAAGGCAGAATAATCTGGTAGAATCTCCCAGTACAGGAGCTGCTTGGTGAAAAATTATAACCGGACATCGACCACCTTCCTGCGATGGATATCAGTGGGGTTTATTTTCGCCGCAGTCTTACTAGCCGTTTTCCAATTAGTGCAATACAGCCGTATCCGCACAGTATACCCGCCGGGTTTAATCGTGGCCGGCGTGCCGGTAGGCGGTCTGGACCAGCAGCAGGCCGCAGAACGTCTGGTGCAGGCTTACAGCATCCCGATCGAACTGCGTTATGGTGAGGCCGTTTTCCAGGTAAAACCGGCGGTAGTTGGCTTTGAGCTTGACCTGCAAGCCATGCTGGCGGAAGCCGATTTACAGCGGGTCAACCAGCCCTTCTGGACGGCATTTTGGGAATATCTATGGGACCGCATTCCTCCGCCGGACGCAGTACCGCTTCGGTCGCAGCTATCTGAAGAACGCCTGCGCGCGTTTTTAACCGGTGAAGTCGCTCCGCGTTACGATCAACAGGCCAGCGCGGCTGTGCCGGTGCCGGGCAGCACCAATTTTCAATCCGGAAAACAGGGCACGGTTCTGGATGTGGACCGGGCGGTGCTGCTAATCGAGGATGCGCTGCGCTCGCCCACCTCACGGACGGTCAATTTATCCTTCAGCCGGGTAAACCCGGCGCGCCCTTCGCTGCAAAACCTGCAGGTCCTGTTGAGCCAAATCATTGACCTTTCCAAGTTTGATGGGATTTCCGAGATCTACCTGTTGGATGTGCAAACCAACCAGGAACTGCATTTCGCCTACCAGCAGGGAAAAACGATCCCGGGGGATATCGCTTTTACCGCTGCCAGCACGATCAAAATCCCGATCATGATCTCAACTTTTCGCCGTTCACCGAATCCGATGCCCCAGGATACCATCGACAACCTGACGCAGATGATCGAATTTTCGGAAAACGACCCCGCGGATAAGTTGATGGAGGGGTTCAACAAACTCACCGGTCCATTGGAAGTATCCAGTGATATCCAGGCCTTAGGGCTGAAATCCACCTTCCTGGCAGGTTATTTTTTCCCGGGCGCGCAGCTGTTAAAACGATTTTCTACCCCGGCTAACACCCGCACCGATTATTTTACAGACCCCGACCCTTATAACCAGACCACCCCGGATGAGATGGGCCAGCTGTTGAATGATATTTACCAGTGCGCCGACAGCGGGGGCGGGGCACTGGCCGCCGTTTTTCCGGGACAGATTTTGCAGAGTGAATGCAAACAGATGATTAACCTGCTGATCCTGAACAAGCTGCCGGTGCTGATTACCGCGGGTTTGCCGGAAGGCACCACGATTGCCCACAAGCATGGCTGGATAACCGAGGTGGATGGACTGCTGCACACGATCAGCGACGCCGGAATCGTTTATTCCCCGGGCGGGAATTACATCCTGACGGTTTACCTTTGGAGCCAATCGCAGCTGCTGTTTGACCCGGCCAACCAGCTGGTCTCAGACCTTTCCCGGGCGATTTACAATTACTTTAACCAATCGAATGCGGTCAATTAATCAAGCTTCATATGTAACGGATACTCTGTTTATTCGAAAAGCTGAATAAACAGCCTATTTCGCATAGCTCAATCCAAATCCAAACGGGTAGAGGGGCTTTTCAGAATCGTAGGACAGATCTTCTTTTTGATTCCTGACCGCTTCCATCGAGGAAGGCAGCTCAAAGGGCAGCCGGGCGGTCGGGCTGCAGCGTCCAAAAAGTACATCCAGGACAGCGGCATCGCTTGCGCCAAAGGCAGCCAACAAAGCGGCGCTTTTTCCCGAGATCTCGGGCACCACCGCCGGACGATCCATATCGATCACCACCAGGGTAGGGACCTGAGCCAGCAGGTTCAGTATGCGGGTCTTTTCGGCATCCTTGAAATCCAAATCACCTTCATGGAAGAAACTGGCAAAAAATCCCATGGTCGAGTTGGGCTGGAAAGGTGTGCTAATGCGCAGCAGGGCCAGTTCGGCTTCCTGGGGGCTACTCACAATCTGGGCGAATTCCGAGGCTGCCTGGGGATCGATCCCCTCGACATACAGGCGCGGTTTGACACCCAGCGGCAAGATCGGGCTGGAATGGTCGGGGCCGTTCTTTAGCAGCACGATCGATTTCCTTTGCGCCTGTTCGCCTGCCTGGCGGAACTCGGCTCGCCCTACTGTATCCTGTGCAGTTTGCGGATCGACAAATGGGTTATCGAACAGACCCAGGCGGAATTTATCGCGGAGTAAACGCCGGACGGACTGGCCGATCCTGGCTTCGCTGAGCAGACCACTTTGCACCAGGTCGACAATTAATTCAGGACAATTTTCTCCGCCGAATTGATCCACGCCCGCGTCCAGGGCCTTCAAAACCCGTTCTGCCGGTGTAAGGTCTTCCACTCCCCAACAACGCGCCTCCATAAACACCTTGCCATCGCGCATCACCGGGTGGATCAATCCCCAATCCGTGCAAACCACGCCGTCAAAACCGTATTTTTCGCGCAGCAAGCCGGTAATTACATCTTTGTTGAAGCCAAAACCTACTTCTTCAATCGGCAAACCAATTGGCTGGCCGTAATAGGGCATGATCTGGGCGGTACCGGCTTTAAAAGCGGCCTCAAAGGACCTGAGGTGGTAATTAAAATTATTCCCCGGGTAAACCTGCTCTTTGCCATAGGCGAAATGTGCATCCAGGCCGTCTTTTTGCGGCCCGGCACCCGGGAAATGCTTGGTCATACAGGCGACACTGTGCACCCCGACGGTTTCTCCTTGAAAACCGAGAATATAGGCGGCCGTCATCCTCGAGGATAGGCCGGCATCTTCGCCAAATGTGCCGTTAATGCGCGCCCAGCGAGGCTCGGTCGCCAGATCTGCCATTGGATGAAGCGCAGTGCGGATGCCAACGGCCAGATATTCCTGCCGGGCAATATCGCCGAATTCGCGAACTAAGGCTTCATCTCCGCTGGCAGCCAGGCCAACCGGCTCCGGCCACTGCGAGAAATTATCCGCTTTCAGGTTTGCGGCTACATTGTGCGAAAATCCGTGGCGGGGGTCGGAGGATAGGGTCACGGGGATGCCCAGGCGGGTCCCCTCGGCCAACTTCTGCAGCTGGTTATGCCATTCGGCGGCCAGGCGCGGACTGGGAAGCTGGTGGACATTGAAATGGTTCAACAATTTTTCCCGGACGAAGTAAGAAGTAGGGTGGGGGCTGAACATGCTGGGAGCTTCGATCAGGCTGCCGTCCTGCCCGACCGGCATAATCGTGTGGAACATCAGGCCGGCTTTTTCTTCCAGGGTCATTTGGGAGATCAAATCATCGACCCGTTCTTCAATGGACCGGCGCGGGTCCTCATACGGATCCAGGCGGCCGTTCTTGTTCAGGTCACGAAAAGTTATGCCATTCTGGCTCAGGACTGGAGCGTCTAGGGAGAGGGAGGAATCTGTCATTATCACATTTCCTTTTTATAAATTTTTACGTGATACTTCACCATGGAGTTTTTAGGAAAGAAAGTTCATCTTATAGGATGAAAACCTCATCACAGGGACTCAGAGGCACAGAGAGGCAGCGTATATTTTCAAGTCAGGCGCGAAGAGCACGAGAATTTCTATTTGCCCACACAACACTTGCATTCCCTGCGGGCATCCGTCGAGGCAGGCGGGTATGCGATTCGCGTTCAATGCCGTTAGCGCATTTATTTTATATGATTATACCGGCCTTACAGCCGGCCAAAATCCTGCAGCACGAGCAGGTTATTGATCGTGACCGGTCCGCGCCAATCGGGATTGTAGGGAGTCGGCCAACCGCCATCCCCAAGCTGCTCGCTCACCAGGCGGTCCAGGCGGTCGTTGAGGATATCTTCGGGCAGGCGGCTGCCGACATAGGAGTGGGGTGAGCGAATAAATTCGAACCAGTGCCCATTATCCGCGATTTCATTGGAAATATGGCGGCGGATCAGCCACCACAACAGCCCCGAGAGGTAAAATTCACGCTGAGGGAAATCCCCCTCGGGCAAGAAATACACGGCATAAGCGCGCACCGTATAGAATTCACCTTCGATAAACTCGCTCAGGATGGCCCACTGTTTGAAAAGATTGTCCACCCGCTGGTGAAGCAGGGGCGAGCCCAGGCCGTATTCGCGCAGGATGCCGGCGATCGTGCAGGAAGGGGTGAGGTTGGGCCAGGTCCAGCCCTGGAACCAGGGAGCCAGCGGATGGGCGTAGATATCCTGGGTGAAGCGCCAGCAGCCATCTTCATCATGTGTTCGTTCGAGGTAAGCTACCGTTTTTTGGATGAGCGGGTGATCGGCCGGAATACCGGCTTTCAAGCAGGTATCCAGGGCCATTTCGGTGGCAAATGGCTGGCTGCCCGGGGCTTCGATGTCCAGTTCCAGCGCGTTGCCAAAACCGCCATCCGGGTTCTGAAATTCGGCCAGGGCATCCAGGAAGGCTGACTGCGTTCCTCCGGAGAAGTGCAGCGCAAAACGTGCCTGGTCTATTTTCCGCCCGCGATGGGCGATAAATTCTTGAGCATGCGCGATAATTTCGGACATAGGTCGGATCTCCCAGTGGTTTAATTATAAACGGATTGTGAATTTCTGTTCTATGTGAAAAAATGATCATATTACCAGCTATCAGGTTTACACTGATCAATTCACCCATAGGGGGATGGTGAACTCGCTGTTTGTCTCTATAATGGATCTAGAGAAATAAAGACAGATGCATTGGAGGAAAGAAAGATGGAATTCATTAACCAATTTTGGCCTTTGCTGGCCCCGTTAATCCTCATCCAATTAGGTTTGATGGTCTACTGCCTGATCGATCTTTCGCGCCGGGAACGGGTGAAAGGCCCGAAGTGGCTGTGGGCGATAATCATTATCTTTGGCGAATTGATCGGCCCGGTGGTCTATTTAATCGCCGGCCGAGGGGAATAAAATGGCGGCAATTGTTACGAAGGACCTGGTTAAGGTCTTTGGCGGCGTCAGGGCGGTCGATGGGCTCAACCTGACGGTAGCCGAAGGGACGGTTTTTGGTTTCCTGGGGCCGAATGGCGCCGGGAAGACCACCACTATCCGCATATTAACCGGAATGGCAGCGCCGACCGCCGGGAACGCCGAAGTGGCAGGGGTCAAACTGGGGGCGGATGGCGCGGTGCGGGCGAAAGTGGGTTATTTGCCCGAAGAACCGGCTTTTTATCCTTGGATGAGCCCGCTGGAATTCCTCAACCATGTGGGCCGGCTGTTTGGCCTGGATTCGGCCACGCGCAAAGAGCGCGCTAACCGGCTGCTGGGACAGGTCGGACTAACCGAAGTAGCGAAAAGGCGGATTGGCGGTTTTTCTCGCGGAATGCGCCAGCGCCTGGGCCTGGCTCAGGCCTTGATCAACCAGCCCGAAGTGCTCTTTCTGGACGAACCGGTCAGCGCTTTGGATCCAGCCGGGCGTAAAGAGGTGTTGGATATGATTGATGGGCTGCGCGGCAAATGCACCATTTTTATGTCGACCCATATCCTGGCGGATGTAGAGCGGGTGTGTGATACGGTAGGGATCATCGACCGAGGCCGGCTTGTGGAAGAGGCCAACCAGGCCGAGTTATTGAAGCGTTATACCGTGCCGGCCTTTGAAGTGGAGTGCGAAAGCGGCAGTGAAGTGCAGTTCAAGGCCTGGCTCCAGCACCTTGGCCAGTTGAATTGGGTCGTTTCTATTCAACCGGAAGGAAATTCGGCCCGGGTAGTGGTGAACGATATGAACCTGGCGCGCATGTCATTTTTGAGTGAAGCGGCCGGGGCGCATCTGCCACTGCGCCGGTATGAGGTCGTCACGCCATCTCTGGAAGATGTGTTTTTGAGGCTGGTGGGCGAGAGCCACGGGAAAACATCATGAACCTGATTGCATCTTTGCGGAAAGAAATAATGGGACAATGGCGAACCAGCCGGCTGTTGGTGATGCTGGTCGTCCTGGGTTTTTTTGGCATGTCATCGCCATTGGTGGCGAAATTTATGCCGCAGGTGATTGGGCTCATCCCGGGTGGAGAGCAGTTCGCGGGGTTGATCCCGCAGCCGACGATCAATGATGCTATCAGCCAATATATTAAAAATATTGGCCAATTTTCGATCCTGTTAGCGATATTTTTGTCGATGGGGACGATGGTCCAGGAGAAAGAACGCGGGACGGCGGTGATGATGCTGTGCAAACCACTGGGGCGCGGCTCCTTCTTAATGGCAAAGTTCCTGGCGCTGGCCTTTACCTTCTTTGTGAGCCTGGCGGTGGCCGGCCTGTTGGGTTACTGGTACACCGTTTTCCTGTTCAACGCACCCCAGGCGGGGGCCTGGGTGGGGCTCAACCTGTTGATCTGGTTTTACTGCCTGGTGTATGTAGCGATCACTTTAATGGCGAGCACATTGGTACGTTCACAAGCCGCGGCGGCAGGCATTGGAATTGGGGCGTTTTTGATGCTGTCGATTTTCGGCTCACTGCCCGGGTTGGGCCAATACCTGCCGGGAGAGCTGATCAACTGGGGAGCAGCATTGTTTGCTGCCCCGGTTAACTCGGCGTGGATCGCGCTGGGGGTGAGCAGTGTGATCATTTTGATCTGCCTGCTGGCGGCCTGGCTGGTGTTTCGGCGCCAGGAGCTTTAAATGGCATCGCGGTGCCTGCGCTTTCGCAGGCACCGCGATGGATCTTTAATTTCAGGTTTCCGTTTCTTAGTGCAGGTAACTCAGGGGGTTCACGAACCCACCCATATAGCGGATTTCAAAATGCAGGTGCGGGCCGGTTGAATTTCCGGTGGAACCGCCGGTGCCGATGATCTGGCCCTGGGCCACACTCTGCCCGCAGGCCACCAGAGCAGCCGTCAGATGGGCGTAAGCCGTCTGGAAACCGTTGCCATGGTCGATCATGACAAAATTGCCATATCCAACCGTGGTCCAACCGGCAAACACCACCACGCCACTATCTGAGGCGACGACCGGGGTGCCGGCGCCGATCGCCAGGTCAATGGCGAGATGCCCGGACCAGTAGGTATTCCCAGAAATGATGTGCGAAGGCCCCGGATAGATAAATGTCCCGGTGCCGATCGCTCCGCCGGTGCCGGTATTACAGCCGCCGGGGAACTTCAAAGCCACGCCGGCAGCGCCGCGCGGGATGGTGGGAATGACCCAACTGCGGACAAATTCACGCTGCCCGCCGGGGATCATCAGCAAAGTGCCGGGTTGTACTACCGGGTTGACCATATCCAGTTTGTTGCCAGGCCAGAGCAAAATATCATGAACGTTGGCCTTATACTGGTTGGCAATTTTTTCCAGGGTATCGCCCGCTTTCCACTTGTAAACCACGCCATCCGTGGGGGGAATGTACAGCTTTTGGTTGAGCCCCAGCATATCAGGGTTATCGTTCAAGACGCTGTAATTCGCCCATAATATGGTCTCTGGTTTGAGATCGAAATATTTTGCGATCGCAAAAACGGAATCGCCGTCTTCAACCACGTAATTCTGGCCCTCATCACTGGGCCGTTTGGGGATATCGGTATGCAGTTCGCTGGTCCGGCTTAAGGATTCGAGCTGAACCGGAGCTAATTCCGGCAGAGATAAATCCGGGCTGATCACCGCGGTAGGCGCCAGGGTGGGCGTGTTGGTTTTGGGATCGGGCGCCTGAGAAAAGACCACAGGCGTGCCTTTAACTGCTACGTACGCTGTAAACGCCACCATCAGGATGGCGACCCCCCACAATAACTTGGGAAGCACAGTCTGGGCGAACCCTCCCGATTTTGCGACTGGCTTTCCTGTTTTTGCGGGTCTCAATGTCACATATCCTCCGTTAAATTCTCCAGGAATTCTTCATTGGTACGGGTTTTGGCCATACGCTGCAAGATTGCTTCTGTGGCAACGGAAGGGTCCATGCCGGCACCCTGGGGCTGCTGACCGATCATCTGAATATACATGCGGCGCATCAGCCAGGAACGCTGCAGCAGATCCGGTCCAAGCAAAAGCTCTTCACGGCGGGTGGAGGAGCGTTCGATATCGATTGCGGGGAAGGTGCGGCGTTCTTGCAGACGGCGCGAGAGATGCAACTCCATATTACCGGTGCCCTTGAACTCTTCGTAAACGACATCATCCAAACGCGAACCGGTGTCAACCAGGGCGGTGGCGATGATGGTGAGCGAGCCGCCTTCTTCAAGGTTACGCGCTGCGCCAAAGAACCGCTTGGGCGGGTAGAGAGCGGATGGATCCATACCGCCAGAAAGGGTGCGACCGGAGGGATTAACCACCAGGTTGTAAGCGCGCGCCAGCCGGGTGAGTGAGTCCATCAGGATGACGACATCTCTGCCGACCTCTACCAGGCGTTTGGCGCGTTCCAGGGTAATCTCTGCCGTGCGTACGTGGGAGGAAACCGGCTCGTCGAAAGTCGATGCAACCACTTCAGCATCCACCGAGCGATCCATATCGGTGACTTCCTCGGGGCGCTCACCGATCAAGGCAATGATCAGGTGGACGTCGGGATGTTTGGTGGAGATTGAGTTGGCGATCTGTTTGAGAATGGTGGTCTTCCCGGCTTTTGGCGGAGAAACGATCATACCGCGCTGCCCGCGCCCTATGGGGGCGATCAGGTTGATCAGACGGGTCGATAGAATGCTGCGGTCGATTTCGAGGTCAAATCGCTTATCCGGGAAAATGGGAGTCAGGCTCTCGAACGAAGGCCGGGTGCGCGCCTCTTCAGGCTGCAGGCCATTAATGGATTCTACTTTAAGCAGGCCATAATGGCGTTCAGATTCGCGAGGCGGGCGAACGTGTCCGATCACCAAATCGCCAGAGCGAAGATCATATCGACGGAGCTGTGCCTGCGAGACGTAGACATCGTCCGTACCAATTTGATAATTGGTACGCAGGAAGCCAATTCCCTCATTCATGATCTCGAGTATACCACCCCGTACTTCGAGGCCTTCACGCTCGGCTTCGACCTGGCGGACTTTGATCAGAAGAATTTCTTTCTTCAACCGTGCTGCGTTGGGAATATTTAGCTCTTTGGCCATCTGGCGCAGCGTCGCCAAAGGAGCATTTTCAAGTTCGAGAAGTTTCATTGGATGAATGTCTCATAGAAAAAAATATATTAATATAATCCGAGTACCCCCACCTGTGAATCACAGGGTGTTCTTTTGTGTTTGGTAAACTGGAAACCTCTGGGGTAGATGGCGATCTGCAATTGATGCCACAGATTAGCCGAAAAACGAACCATTAATTTTGACCATAGCACTGGAGTTGTGCCATTATAGCATGTCAATATATATTCTGCAAGCAAAGTTGGGAAACAGATTAAGAAGATTGTTATAATCCTTTATCTATTTTTAGATGGATTTTTTATTCACGGCGCGGATCGCCGAATAATTCCGGATGGCGGTCGCTCTCGATGCGGTAATAGACCGCGTAGCTGCCCAGGAAGGCTACCAATCCGATACTTAGAAAAATCCATAGGGGCGGAAAAAACAGGCTGGCCACCACCAACACGAGGATGGTGAATAAAAATGTGAAGCTGAAGCCCGGCCAGTGCATGATGAATATCATTGTGTTGCGTAAAGCCAACAAATAGGCCTGTTTTTCTTGTATGAGCATCATGGGAAACAGGAGGAATTGGATCAGCACCCAGATTGCCAAAACGCCCAAAATCAGGCCAAGCAGGGCAGTTGCCCAGAATTCTACCCGGTTAAGAAAGAAAAAGAAATAAAAAATCAAACTAAAAATAACCAAGCCGTTGACTACCGTCCAGCGAATGCCTGCCCACCAGCAGCGTTTTATGCCTACGAAGAATGTCTTCCAATCCACCAATTCGCCGCTGGCAATCTGGTAATTCGTGTAATACAAGCCCGCGACCGCCAGGGGCAGGGTTACTATCGGAATAGACAATACGATGAAGAATAAGTTGGACAGCACGATGGAAAAAGCTGCGTCGTATGCGTTGACCAGCCCGCTCCAAAGAATTTTCAGCATTGCACGCATGGAATAGTCGCGATCCTTTTGTGCCGAAAGTATACCAGAATATGGAATGCGGCGAACATTTTCGGCAGGGTCGGAATTATGGTAAAATTTGCACGTCGTTAACCAGTAAGGAGAATTGGATGCATACCAGCCTGTAAAAATAGCACCGATTGTTTGGGGTTTGTTCCGGTCTATGACTGTGTTTATCTATTGACCGAGGGCAGTTGCCCTCGGTTTTCTTTTTTTCTATGGGCTGAGATGATGCTTAAAGTACAAAATATTTCCAAATCTTTTGGGGTTGAACCCGTATTAAGCCAGATCAGTTTCGCACTGAATGCCGGCGAACGCCTGGCCCTGTTCGGGCCAAACGGATGTGGAAAATCCACTTTGATTCGCATTTTAATGGGGTTGGAAAAGGCTGACAGCGGTACCGCCCTGTTTGACCCGTCCGATTTACGAGTGGGCTACCTGCCGCAGGGTTTCGACTTCTGGGGAGATGAAACCGTAGCAGGATACATCAACCGCATGGAAGGCGACCTGGAAGGTCTTTCTGACCAATTGGAAACGCTTGCCATGTCCTTAGGAGATGATCCCGATCAGCCGGAACTCCTGGACGAGTATGACGCTATCCTGGGACAGCTGCAAATTGCATCCGAAATGGCGGGGCGCGGGCCCGGCGTGCTGGCAGCCCTGGGATTGGGAGATGTGCCGCCGGAAAACCCGGCCGCGATCTTGAGCGGCGGACAAAAAACGCGCCTGGCCCTGGTGGGGGCGCTGCTCTCTAACCCACAGCTGCTGCTGCTGGATGAACCGACCAATCATCTGGATATTGCCATGTTGGAATGGCTGGAGGAATGGCTGAGCGGTTTTCAGGGCGCGGTGCTGTTTGTATCGCATGACCGCACTTTTTTGGATGGGGTGGCGACCAGTATCCTGGAGATCGACCAGTTTACCCACCGCGGGAAGATCTATGAAGGCAATTACCAGGCATACCTGGAGCAAAAACATGGCGAGCGAGACCGCCAGTGGGAGGCTTACAACGACCAGTTGGATGAGATCGGCCGGCTGCGCGCTGCCGCGGCTCACCTGCGTGGAATTGCCCAGTTTCGTAAGGGTGGAAAAGCGGATTCGGGCGATAAATTTGCCAAAGGATTCTTTGCCAACCGCGGGTTAGGCACCGTGGGACGCGCCAAACAGATCGAACGCCGGATCGGTAAAATGATGTCCGACGATAAGATCGAGAAGCCGAAACTGGTGTGGGAGATGAAGATCGATTGGAACACAGCCGGCGAAACCGGGCGGGATGTGGTGGTATGTGAAGACCTGGCAGTGGGTTATGATGGGCAGGCGGTGCTGGAACACATCGATCTGGTGCTGCGTTATGGACAGCGGGTGGCGCTGATCGGTCCGAACGGGACGGGAAAATCCACATTGATGCGCACCATCGCCGGGCAGTTAGCGCCGGTTGGTGGCAAACTGCGCCTGGGATCGGGCGTCCGGCCGGGCTATATGGCTCAAGAGCAGGAAGAAATGGATGCAAAGCTCAACGTTCTGGAGACGATCCGCAAATTTACCTCGCTGAACGAAACCGCGGAGCGCGAGTTTCTCTCAAAATTCCTCTTTAAACAAGATGATGTATTCACGCCGGTGGGCAAATTATCCTACGGTGAACGAGCGCGCTTATCCCTGGCATGCCTGGCGGCGGGCGGATGCAACCTGCTGCTGCTGGATGAACCGATCAACCATCTCGATCTATCGGCGCGCAGCCGTTTTGAGCAGGCATTGACCGGTTTCGACGGCACAATCCTGGCGGTGGTGCACGACCGTTATTTCATCCAGGGGTATGCCACTGCCATCTGGGCGGTGGAGGATGACCGGATTATCATCAAGAGCTGAGCCTCGGGAAACTTTTTTGGAGTTTTAGCGTATTATATATGTGTTCCCAAGGAGGAAATATGAAGAAGCCTTTGATCGTAGTTATCTCAATCATCCTGATCGCGGTACTCACAAGCGCCTGTGAGATCAATATGGTGTCAGGATCAGGAAAACTCGTCACCGACAACCGCCAGGTAAGCGGTTTTACTTCGGTGACCTTTGCCGGGTTGGGTGATTTGACCATCACCCAGGGTTCCAGCGAGGGCCTTTCGATAGAAGCTGAAGACAACATCATGCCCCGGATAAAAACCACCGTGACCGACGGCGATCTATTTATCGGTTTTGACAGCACCAGCTGGCAAGACGTCGTTCGCCCCACGCGCTCGGTCAAGTTTAATCTCAAGGTGCGCAGTTTGGACCAGATCGATTTGCAGGGTCTGGGCAGTGTGACGATGAACAGCCTGCAAGCCGATGCGATTACCATCAAGGTGGGCGGCGCCGGCGGGATCAAAATTGTAAAATTGGTAGCCGGAAACCTGACCGTCACCATGACCGGAGCCGGAAACGTGGACCTGGCGGGTAAAGTCACCTCGCAGACGATCAATTTGAGCGGTCTGGGTAATTACAGTGGCAGCGACATGGACAGCCAGCAGACCACGGTCAACCTGACCGGGGCCGGCGGCGCCGAAGTCTGGGCCCGCAACAATTTGAACGTCAAAATCAGCGGGGCGGGATCGGTGAGTTATTACGGCAGCCCCAAGATTACCAAGGACATTTCCGGGCTGGGTGTCTTAAACAGCAGCGGAAGTAAGTAATATTCCGGAAGATCGGGCTGTCTCTTGCAACACGCAAGAGACAGCCTTTTTTATTTTGGAGATTGGTATGGATCAATTAACCTGCCGGGACTGTAAAAAGACCTATACCCTGGATACCCCGATCTGGAAATGCACCTGCGGCGGTCTGCTGGATATCGAATTTACCGCGGTGTTTGACCTGGAGCGGATCCGGTCGCGGCCGCCCAGCCTGTGGCGCTATCGTGAAGCCCTGCCCCTGGTGCGGGATGAAAACCAAATTACCCTGGGTGAAGGTTTTACCCCGCTCGTGCCGGTCGATTTTGGCAGGCGAAAAGTGTTGGTCAAGCAAGACCAGCTATTTCCGACTGGATCTTATAAAGATCGGGGAGCTTCGGTATTGATCAGCAAGGTAAAAGAGTTGGGCATCCGGCAGGTGGTTGAAGATTTATCCGGCAATGCGGGGTGTGCGGTGGCGGCATACTGCGCGGCTGGCGGCATTGGCTGCCAGATCTTCGTGCCGGAAAGCACCGCGCTGGGAAAGCTGGCGCAAATCCAGCTTTATGGCGCAGATCTGCGGCGTATCCCCGGTTCGCGCGAGGATACGGCGCAGGCGGTGATGGCCGCGGCGCAAGATATGTATTACGCCAGCCATTCCTGGAACCCCTTCTTCTTTCACGGCACAAAAACCTGGGCCTTTGAAGTGGTGGAACAGCTTGGCTGGCAGGCTCCGGATACGGTCATTCTGCCGGTGGGCAACGGCACACTGCTGCTGGGGGCCGCGATCGGTTTTAACGAACTGCGCCAGGCGGGTTTGATCCACAGCATGCCAAAATTGATCGGCGTGCAGGCTGCCGGCTGCGCTCCGCTGGCCCTGGCGGCGAAGCAGGGGCTGGATTACGTGCCTGAGATCGAAAAACAGGACACACTGGCAGAAGGGATCGCCATTGCCGCGCCGGTGCGCGGGATGCAGATAATCCAGGCGGTACAGGCCAGCGGAGGAGATTTGTTAACGGTGAGCGAGGAAGAAATTGTCGAGTTGCTGCGGTCTATAAGCCGCCAGGGATATTATATCGAGCCGACGTCCGCGGCGGTCACCGCCGCCGTGACCCAATACCTGCGCCAGGCGCCTCGGGATGAGCGCATCGTGACGGTTTTTACCGGGCATGGGTTAAAAGCGACCGAAAAGATGATGAAGCTGGCCCATTAAGGATTTCAGCAAAACGGGGATGGACCATAAAGCCACCGTACCGGGGATGCGGTCGATGCTTTCCTGGCGCAGGATCAGGCGGGCATGGGTGGGGGCGCTGACCTTGTAGGTCAGGTCGGCGGAAAATGGATTGTGGCTGAGATCACCTGCGGGCAGGTCAATTTTCAGACTGGCATTGGCCAGCAGCTGGCCTTTTTCATCGACCAGTTCCAATAAAACCGGGTTAACGTTGACCGGCCTGACCAACCCGCTCACCGACAGGATGCCGCCCTGGATAACCTGATCGGCCACGGGGGCGCGAAAAATGTACGGCGCCATATTGCTCTGAGCCGGATAAAAATCGTTTTCACCGATGGTGAATAACAGGATATCGGTAGAAGCCAGCGCGGCCTGGCGTCCATAGCGGTCATTGACGCTCACCACCAGGCGCCCCAACTCGGAAACACCATTGATCGTAAATTCCAGCTTGGGGGCAATGGCGATCGAGCGGTCGATATATTCACTGTAATCCAGGCGCTGGCGCACCAGTGAACGCCCATCTTCGCCTAAAAGCTCGACCATTACCAGGCCATCCTCACCGGGTGAAACGCTGGCTTCCACCTGAATGGGTGAAAGCAGCTTGGAATAGTCCCCCGGGCGCAAGATACGCAGCAGGGCTAGCGGCGGGGTCGGCGTAGGCGTAATGGTGGGGGTGCGGGTAGGAATCGGGGTAAAGGTTACATAGCGCCACAGGGTGCGGGTGGGGGTCAGGGTAATTGTGGGTGTCAGGGTGATGGTGGGGGTGAGGGTAATCGTAGGGGTATCCGTCGCCGTGCCCGGTTGGGCAGTTGGCGTGGATGTGCCTGCCGGCGTCAGGTCGGTGGGTTGGGTGACCGGATCGGTCAGCAAAGGGCTGTCCGGCTGGGTAGCCGAAGGAGAGAGGGACTGGGCAGCGGTCTGGGTGGGTGTGGGGGGAATTTGGGGGGCGGTGAGCAGCGGCAGAGCGCAGCCTGCCAGCATTTGCACCAGGAGCACCGCTACGGCAAATTGGGACCAGATTCTTTTCTTGTTTGACCTTGCGCGCATAAAATTCATTTCCCCAATTTTAGCGCAAATCCAGCGCAGCGCCCGGCTTACAGTTTGGTTATGGGACCAAATTACAGCACTGTAAACCGGGCGACGGCTGGGTTAAGTTTTATGAATATCGATATCGTCTACAGATGATAAATTTCGCCGTATTTGGCCTGCAGATAACGTAAATAAGGCTGGGGGTTGATTTTGGAGCCGGTAATCTTTTGAACCATCTCCTGCGGTTCAAATTTGGCGCCATGGCGGTGTAAATGCTGGCGCAGCCAGGCGAGCAGCTCGCTAAATTCGCCGTGTGCAATCTGGCTGTCAAGATTGGGCAGGTCTCTTTGAATTACCTCCCACAGTTGGACTGAGACCAGGTTCCCGAGGGCATAGGTGGGGAAATAACCAAACGAGCCGCCGGACCAATGCACATCTTGCAGTACGCCGAGGGTGTCGTTGGGCGGCAGCACGCCGAGGTATTCGCGCATGCGCTGGTTCCAGGCCTGGGGTAGGTCCTTGACCGCCAGACTGCCTTCGAGCAGGGCGATTTCTAATTCCATTCGCAGCATGATATGCAGGTTGTAGGTGGCTTCGTCGGCCTCGACCCGGATGAAGGAAGGCTGGACCCGGTTAATCCCCCGGTAAAAAGTCGCCAGGCTGACATTGTCCACCTGGTCTGGAAATACCTCTTTGAAGCGCGGATAGAAGAATTTCCAGAAGGAGAGCGAGCGGCCGACCAGGTTTTCCCACATGCGCGATTGCGATTCGTGCAGAGCCATCGAAGCGCCGGATGCCAGGGGTGTGCGCCGCAGGGAACGATCGATGCCAAGCTCATATAAGGCGTGTCCGGCCTCGTGCATGGTGCCAAACAATGCGGTTGCCATCCGCTCGGGTTCGACGCGGGTGGTAATGCGCACGTCGCCGATGCCAAAACCCTGGGTAAAGGGATGGACGGATTTATCCTGGCGCCCGTGTTTCCAATCGTAACCAAAGCGGGTGATGACTTCTACCCCAAAATTCCACTGGTCCTTTTCGTCGTATTTTTTGCGCATGAACGAATCGTCCACCGCGGTTTGTCCGGTAATGCGTTTGATCAAAGTGACCTGTACCGGGCGCACCTGATTAAAAATCGCCTGGACTTCCGCGGTCTTCATCCCGGGCTCAAAATCATCCAGTTGGGGGTCGTATACGTGGTCGAAAGGGGCAAAAAAGGACGAATAATCGCGCCGCAGGGCGACAATTTTCTCCAGATGTTTCTGGAAGATGGAAAAGTCCGATTTGGCTTTGGCTTCTTGCCAGGAGGATTGAGCCAGGGTGGTTACTTTGGCGAATTCTACGACCCATTCGGAAGAGACCTTTACCCGTTTTTCATAGTCGCGGCGGGAGATTTTGATCAGGCGGGCATCGTCCGAATCAGGATCCAGACCGGCCTGCAGCGAGCGCAGATTTTCCAAAAGCTGGCCCATTTCGGGGGAAGTTATTTTCTGGTGAATCAAATTGGAGAGGGTCGAGATCGCGTCGCCGCGGTCTTCCGCCCCACCGGATGGCATATAGGTTTGCTGGTCCCAACCCAATAAGGCGGTGGCATTTTGAATATCCATGATTTCAGCGCTCAGCGCTTTGAGACGATTCAGATCATCCATAGAATTCGTTTCTCCATTTCGAAAAAAAGCATTTTTTTCCGGTTGAGAACTGACGGAAAAACCCCATGAGGAAGGTCTAAGCCACTTTCCAGCGTAAAGGGCGGCCTGCCAGCACTGCCAGCACCTCGCTGCCGATATCTTCAGCGGCGCGAGCCTGGGCTTCCACGGTTTGGGCTCCGATGTGCGGAGTACAAATCACGCGCGGGTGCGTGGCCAGCGCGGTCTGCCCTTGAGGCTCGACGGTGAAAACATCCAGTGCAGCCGCGGCCACCTTGCCCGATTCGAGCGCAGCCAACAGGGCATCTTCGTCGATGACCCCGCCGCGCGCCGCGCAAACAATGCGCACCCCGGTCTTCATTTTGGCGAAGACCTCAGCGTTGAGCATGTTTTTGGAGTCAGGCGTCAATGGAATATGCAGGGTGAGGAAATCGGACTGGGCCAATAAACCATCGAACGAGACCGGCTGTGCGCCGCGTTTGGCGATATCGTCTGCCGAAAGTAGGGGGTCAAAACCCAGAATGCGCATGCCGAAGGCTGCCGCGCGTACGCCGACCGCTGCCCCAATGCGGCCAAACCCGATCACACCCAGGGTCTTTTGATACAACTCGACCCCTTCGAGTTCCTTCTTCAGCCATTTTCCATTTTTCATGCCGGCATCGGCGCGGGGGATCTCGCGGATCGTTGCGAGCAAGAGGCCCATGGTCAGTTCGGCGACGGAAACAGTGGTGGCGATGGGGGCGTTGACCACGGTGACCCCGTGCGCTTTGGCGGCATTCAGGTCGATATTATCGACGCCAACCCCGGACCGTCCGACCACTTTTAGCTTTTTGGCGGCATCAAACACTGCCGCGTTGACTTTGGTTCGCCCGCGGACCACCAGGGCATCGTAATCTGCGATCACCTTGAGCAGATCGTCAGCGGAAATATTGTTTTGGTCAACGACTTCGGCCGAGGCACGCATCAGCGCCTGCCCATTCTCCTCCAAACCATCGGTCAGCAGGATTTTCCATGCAGCCATTTCAAGCTCCTTAGGGTATAAATTGTCTGGACGATGACCCTTAGCGACCATTTTACCAAGAAAGGGTCGAATCGTTGATTATTCGTAACGCAGCGCCTCTACTGGTTCCAAATTCGCGGCCCGGTTGGCCGGGTAGATGCCAAAGAACAGGCCGACCGCGGTTGAGAACAGGGTCGCCAGCAGCACGGAACTCAATCCGACCACGGGAGTGAAAGGAGTGCCGCTGGCAGCGGCTACCCGTCCCACGATATACCCGATCAACCAGCCCAATCCGATGCCGATGATCCCGCCAAACAGGCTGAGCAGGGCCGATTCGGTCAAAAATTGGATCATGATATCTTTTTTACGCGCTCCCAATGCCTTGCGCAGCCCGATTTCACGGGTGCGCTCGGTGACACTGACCAGCATAATATTCATGATCCCGATGCCGCCCACCAGGAGCGAGATGGCTGCCACCCCGCCCAGGAAGATGGTCAGCACGCCGGTGATCGTCTGGGCGGTCGTCAGGAAGTCCTGCTGGGTGAAAACGGTAAAATCATCGGCGCCCAGGGCAGTGCGGTGGCGGGTGCGCAGGATGTCGGCGACTTCCTGGGAGGCTTGCGGGACGGCTTCGGCGTCGATGGCCTGTACGTAAATCACGTCCACCTGTCCCAGCGATCGGCGGATCAGGCGGGCCTGGGCGGTGGAAAAGGGGATCACCAACACATTATCCTGGCTGCCGAAGGAGCCGCCGCCTTTTGATTCCAGTACGCCAATGATGCGGAAGGGCTGTCCTTCAATGCGGATCGTCTCGCCCACCAGACCGTCACTCCTGCCAAATAATTTATCCGCAACTTGCGGCCCGATCAAGGCCACTGAAGCCTGTCCAAGGACCTGTTCATCGGTGATAAAGGCGCCTTCGGTGATTTTATAATTGCGGACGGTGAAGTAATCCGGGGTGACACCGTTTACCTGGGCAGTCGTTTGTTCGCCGCCATAAGTTATCGTAAAGCTTTTTTGGATCACAGGAGCAACCCCAACCACAGCCGGCGCCAGGAATTCATCCATGAGCGCGGCCGCATCCTGGGAAGTCAGGGGTTTAACATTTCGAACCTGTTCGGTCAGGTTGCCTCTGAAAACAAACAGCAGGTTGGTGCCAATGCCGCTGATCGAGCTGGTAATGGTATTTTGAGCCCCGGCGCCAGCTGCCAGCATGGCAATCACCGCCGCGACCCCAATCACGATCCCTAGAATGGTCAGCCCCGAGCGCAGCTTGTTGGCGCTCAAACTCTCCAGGGCTTCGATGATGGCTTGAGAGAGGTTCATGCTGAGGGCTCCGCTATGACTAACCCATCTTCCAGGCGGATCACGCGCTGGGTCTGTTCCGCCACCCGCGGATCGTGGGTCACCACCAGGATGGTCGTGCCCCGTTCGCGGTTCAACGTCAGGATCAATTCCATGATTTCTTTGCCGGATTTCGAATCCAGGTTGCCGGTCGGTTCGTCGGCCATCAGGATGGCCGGGTCGTTGACCAGCGCCCGGGCAATGGCCACGCGCTGCTGCTGCCCGCCCGATAGTTCGGTCGGCCGGTGATCCACCCGGTCTGCCAGGCCCACCGCTTCCAATGCCTTGCGGGCGCGGTCTGCCCGCCCGCGGCTTACCCCGGCATAACGCATGGGCAGCTCCACGTTGGATAAGGCGCTGGCCCTGGGCAGCAGGTTGAAGCTCTGGAATACAAACCCCACCTTGCGGTTGCGGATCGTGGCCAGCTGGTCGCTGTTGAGATGGGCGACTTCTTTGCCGTCCAGTACATAGCTACCGCTGGTCGGGCGGTCCAGGCAGCCGAGGATGTTCATCAGGGTCGACTTGCCAGAGCCGGAAGGACCCATGATCGCCACGATTTCACCCCGCCGGATGTTGAAGGACACCCCTGCCAGGGCGTGGACTTCTACAGAACCCATCTTGTAGGTCTTGCGCAGGTCGTGGGTCTCGATTACCCAGTCTTCCATCGCCTACCTCCCGAACGTGCCAAAACCACCTGGCCCGGTGGGGATCGCGATGGGTGGGTTCAAGATGACCTGGTCACCAGCTTTCACATCTCCCTGGGCCACTTCACTGTATGTATCAGAAGTTGCACCGATGGTAATTGTGACAGAGGTAGATTGGTTGTTTCTTAAAACATATACAATCTGTTTTCCATTTTGCAGGCGCACCGCCCGGTTGGGAACGAGCAGCACGTTGTTCAGCTGCTCGACGGTCATATTGACGGCAGCCGTCATGCCCGGCCGCACCTGGGCGTCGGCGTCGGTCAGCTCCACGGTGACCGTAAAATTGACCACGCCGTTGGAAGGAGTGCCAAAGGATGAGACATCGGTTATTTTGCCGTTGTACTGTTTTCCGCTGATGGCATCAAAGGTCAAAGTAGCCGGCTGCCCGACATTCACCCGGTTGATATCCACTTCGGCGACCGGGACGTCCACCATCAGGCGGGAGAGGTCGTCGATACGGAAGGAAACCGTGCCGGCGTTGACTTGATCGCCCACCATGGCGCTGACATCTGTGACTGTGCCGTTGATCGGGGCTAATATTTGAGGCATTCCAAGGGTAGCCTGGATCGAATCGACCTTGGCTTGAGCCGCGGCGAGATCAGAGGGGTCTGTGCCGTTCTTCAAACGGTCCCATTCGCGCTGGGCATCGTCCAGTTTGGACTGGGCCACGGCGATCGCCGCGTCTGCCTGAGAAACTTCGACCTGATCGGGCGAGCTCAGCAGCCAGGCCAGGTTATATTGGTCCTGGTCCACTTTCTGCTGGGCGGCAGCCAGGCGGTTGAAAGCTGTGGCCCTCAGGATGTTCGTCTCGAGTAGTTTGCTATATTTATCGTAGTTTTCTTGCGCCCGCTTCAGTTGGTCCTGGGCAATGGTCAGGTCTGCCCGGGCTGAATTGATGGTCGGCTGGGAGACGCGCGCCAGGTTTTTTTGGTAACGGGCAGTCTTGGCGTCATCCAGGGCCTTCTGGGCATCCGCCAGGGCCTGGGACGCCTGGGATTTGGCCAGGGTTGAATCTTTCAGGTCAGACAGGTTGCGCTGCGCGGTCACGAGGTCGGAGCGCGCCAGGATGATGTTCTGCGAGAGGGTGGCGGGGTCCAATTCGGCCAACACCTGGTTGACGGTCACCTGGTCGCCCACTTTGACGTCGACCTTGCCGATCCGGCCTGAGGTCTGCCAGTTAACCGTGGTCGATTGGTTGGCGCGCACCGTACCGGTGGCGCCGACGATTGCGGTAAGGTCGCCATTGGCTAAGGTTACCGTCTGGAAAATGGTGGTTTGGGCTGCCTGAGACTGTTTGAATTTTGTATATCCGAAATAACCGGCGGCTCCCAGGGCGCCAATCAAAAGGATTATAATCAAAGCGCGTTTCATTTACATCGATCCTTTCCCTGCTGATTGCTCGAATCATAACATGATTTATTACAGATTGCAGGCTTTGTACAAGGAGCGGGGACCGATCATAAAGACAGGATATCTACATGCGGCTGGCTTCTCAGGTATTTCAGAATTCGTTGGTTTTTCTGCTGACACTCATTCTATTGGTAAGCAGCAATGTTTCGGCGTTTAACTCGGCCGACCAGGTGCGGCGTTTTACGCGGCCGATAGAATTTGATTATGTGAGCTGGACGGTGGATGCGCTGCTGCTGAAGATAGGGCAAGCTTCGCTGTCCGTGCCCCATTATTTAACCGAAGATGAACAGCATACGGTGGTCATCAATTACCTGAAACTTGTCCAGAATATCGATAATACCCAGCATCAGGTGGAATTGATCTACGCTGATCCCAAGATCACCGATAAAGAGACCGAATTAAAGCCCTGGCAGGATAAATTGGCAAAGCTGATCGATCAGCGCAACCTTTTAGGCCCCACTGCCGAAGAAATCTTTCAAAAACAGGTCAGTACAATTTTGGATGAATTTGGTCTGGGAACGATCGGGCAGCCGCTTCCCCCGGTTCTGTTTCATACCACACCGCTGCCGTATGCCCTGATCATTTCGCCCAGGAATGTGATCCGGCAGGACGATAATATTTCTCTGGACCCGAACCTGACCCTTGACCAGATGGTGGCGCTTGAAAAACAGGTGGAATCGGCGCTTAATGTTTCGGCCCTGGTGACGCCGATCGGCGGGATTGGCATTTATCCGACGATGGTCATGAGCACCAGCGACCTGCCGTGGTTGGGTGAAGTGGTGTCGCACGAGTGGACGCACAATTACCTGTTCCTGCGGCCTTTGGGATTGAGTTATTTTAATAACGGTCAGCTGCGGACGATGAACGAAACCACCGCCAATATCGTGGGGGGGGAAGTCAGCAAAGAAATGATCCGGCGCTATTATCCGGAATATGCGCCAAAGCCGCAGCCCAGCCCCACCCCCGTCCAGCCAGGGCAGAGCACGCCTACCCCGACTCCTGAACCACAGGGCTTTAATTTTAATAAAGAAATGCGTCTCACCCGGGTGACAGTTGACCAGATGCTTAAAGATGGAAAAATTGACGAGGCGGAAGCCTATATGGAAGCCCGCCGGCAGGTTTTCTGGGATAACGGTTACCTGATCCGGCGATTAAACCAGGCCTATTTCGCCTTTAATGGGGCGTATGCCGACAGCCCAGGCGGCGGCGCGGCTGGGACAGATCCGGTAGGCCCGGCGGTGGTGGAACTGCGCAGCCGCAGCAAATCACTGGCCAGTTTTCTGCAGCAAATTTCGCAGATGACCACGTTTGAACAGCTGCAAGCTGCGCTGCGCTCATAATTAAAACAAGGGACGGGGTGACCTGCAGCGCAGCTCGCCCCGTCACATTTAAACGTGAATATTTATTAATCGTCCCCGAGGTCGTCCCCTAAACCGCCCATCCCTCCCATTCCACCCATGCCGCCCATGCCGCCCATACCCCCCATTCCGCCATAGTCATCTCCCATGCCGCCGGCTTCGCCTAATTCGGGCAGCTCTTTCTCAATCTGGTCCGGAGATTGGCCGGATTCCAGGCGGTGGACCACTTCGTCGAATTCCGGTCCCATTTCTTCACCCACTTCGCCGCTCATCTGGCGCATCATCTTTCCCAATGATTTGGGATCATCTTCCAGGCCGGCAAGGTTGGATGGGTCTGCCAGGCTTTCCATACGGCTTTCATCCGAACGGGCAAAGCGCACTTTATTAATGATGCGCCTGACATTCAGGCTCTGGCAGTGCTTACAGACTACTTGCTTCGAGCCATAATCGGTATAAGACATAAAGAGATCAAATTTTCGCCGGCAGTCCAAACAGCGATATTCATAAAAAGGCATACGCCACCTCACATTCTCGCGAATACAGGATACTATTCTGCAGCCGGTTATAACACAGCCCTGGCATTCCATGCTAACCAATGATATTCTAAGGTTAACCAATTGCTTCTCCATTATAATCAGGCTAATCTTAGAATTGCATAAAAATCCCCCTTTCGAAAGGGAAATTATGGAATCAGAATCGATATCGTTTGATCTGTACCACCCGCAACCTTTATTAATTGTCATTTCCGGGCCTTCGGGTGTCGGTAAAGACGCAGTTGTGCGCACCCTGCAGCGCCGCGAAGCTGCGCTGCATTTTGTGGTCACTGCCACCAGCCGGAAGATCCGCGAAAATGAAGTCAATGGGGTGGATTACATTTTTGTCAGCGAGCAAGAATTCGAGCGGATGATTGATAATAATGAATTATTGGAATATGCCGTCGTTTATGACCAGTATAAGGGTATCCCGAAAAGCCAGATTCGCGATGCATTACAGTCGGGAAAAGATGTGATCATGCGGGTGGATGTGCAGGGCGCGGCCACGATCCGAAAATTATGCCCGGAAGCGGTACTGATCTTTCTCATCCCTTCCAATCAGGATGAATGGATTCGACGCTTGATCGAGCGCCAATCTGAAACCTCAGAGAGTATGCGGCTGCGGGTGATCACTGCGCGCCAGGAGCTGACCCGCCTGGCAGAGTTCGATTACGTTGTCGTAAATAAGCAAGATTGTTTGGATGAGGCCGTTGACGCCATCGAAGCGATCATCGAATCTGAACACCACCGGGTGGTGTCAAGGAGTATATGTTTATGAGTGTGCAATCGCCTTTCACCCAACCTGAGCCAGGCGGGCAGGCTGCCCAACCCGCGCGCCAGGTTTTTAAACCCTGGGTAACCTACATTTTGATGGGGTTCACCGCCCTGATTTTTGCCGGGCAGTACCTTACTCAATCGCTCATGGGGGTGGACTTATTCGCGGCTTATGGGGCAAAGATCAACCAGGCAATCATCGCCGGCCAATTATGGCGGCTGGTGACGCCGATCTTTTTGCACGCCTCATTAATCCATATCGGGTTCAATATGTATGCGCTGTTTGCGCTGGGACCGAGCCTGGAACGGTATTACGGCCGCTCCCGCTATCTCTTACTCTATTTTGTAAGCGGGATTGCCGGAAATGTGGTTTCTTTTTACTTTTCAATCTATGCTTCCCTGGGCGCATCCACCTCAATTTTTGGCCTGGTGGCCGCGGAGGCCGTGTTTGTTTACCGCAACCGGGAATTATTTGGCAAACAGGCCAGATCGATGCTGGGCAATCTTTTCTTGATCGTAGCGGTCAACCTGATGTTGGGTCTCTCTCCCGGAATTGACAACTGGGGACACATCGGCGGACTTTTGGGCGGGCTGGCATTTTCCTGGGCGAGCGGCCCGCTGCTGGTGGTCAACTGGCTCCCTGGGGGTGGGGGATACCGGATGGAAGATCAGAACCTTTCACCGCGCATGTGGTTATATGCCGGGGTGGAAGTGGCGGTGCTGGTGGGGTTGGTATTTTTAAAGATCGTTAACGGCTGAGGTATTCCTGCAGAGTCCGAAAGTGGACCATGGGTCACTCTGATAACCCCTGCTGAGAAAAAAATCAGCCAGCGGTTATCTGTTTGTGATAAAAATCACATATTGACGATGATAAATGTAATATTTGTCGTAACTTCCTTTAGCATTTATCACTTGCACAAGGTGGAAATGCGTCCTACTATGAAAAAATATATTCGATTGTGATCTGAAAAGGAGGAAGCATGACCACCGTTCGACAACTGCTTACCCAAAAAGCTGGAGATGTCTGGTCAGTTACGCCGGATACTTCATTACAGGATGCACTGAATATTATGTATGACCATGACATCGGGGTGGTGGTCGTGGTGGACAAGGAACAGGTCAAAGGGATCTTTTCAGAGCGTGATTTTGCCCGGCGGGCTTCTCGCGAACACGGGTGTACATTGGATATACCAGTGAAAGAACTGATGACCAGCCAGGTCTATTTTGTCCAGCCTGACCAGTTGATTGACGATTGTATGGCGATCATGTCCAACCGGCATATCCGCCACCTGCCAGTGTTGGAGAAGAATAAACTGGTAGGCCTGGTCTCAATCACGGACCTGGTACGCGAAATCGTCTCACAAAAAGATATCACCATTCACAGCCTGGAGAATTACATTCTGGGCCGGGAATTTTCTTGATCTTAAATATGTGGTAGGATAGCGGCAGAAGGTACTACCGCTATGTTGGATGTCCACGAAATATTTAAGACATACGAAAAAAAGCCTCTGCTGCAGGGGATATCTTTGCGGGTGGACCAGGGTGAGACGGTCTGCCTGTTAGGCCCATCTGGCAGTGGGAAAAGCACGCTGCTGCGCTTGATCGCGGGTTTGGAAGTACCTGAATCAGGCACGATTTCGTGGAATGGGCAAGATTTAGCTCAACTGCCGGTTCACCGCCGGCAGTTTGGTTTAATGTTTCAGGATTATGCGTTATTTCCCCATCGCAATGTCGCTGAAAATGTCGCTTTTGGGCTGCGCATGCAGGGCCTGCCGGCAGCGGAAATTCGCCAGCACACGGCGGAGGCGCTGGATCTGGTCAATCTGGGTCCTTTTGCCCAACGGAGAGTGACCGACCTTTCGGGTGGGGAAAAACAACGGGTGGCTTTTGCCCGGGCCTTGGCGCCGCGCCCGCGTTTATTGATGCTGGATGAGCCCCTGGGGGCGCTCGACCGCACGCTGCGCGAACAGCTGCTGCTGGATTTGCGCGAAATGCTGCACCGAACCGATATTCCCACCATTTATGTGACCCATGATCAGGAAGAAGCCTACACGATCGCCGACCGGATGATCTTGCTGAATGACGGCAAAGTAATCCAGGATGGCGAACCCAGCCAGGTTTATCACTACCCGGCTAACCCCTGGGCGGCGCGTTTCCTGGGAATGGGGAACCTGCTGCCGGGGAAGGTAACCCAACAGGCGCCTCTGCTGGCGACGACCGTCCTGGGTGTTTTCGCGGCATCCATCGCTCCCCAGGCAGCGGTGCATAACGGGCAGGAAGTGACCCTGCTCTTGCGCCCCAACCTGGCGCGCAGCGAACCTCCGGGCAGCCTGCTGCGCGGACGGGTGGTGGACAGCTCCTTCCGCGGCGAGGGATACCGGGTGGAATTGGAATGCGCGCCCGATACCCGCTTTCAATTCATGCTCAAGCGAGATTATCCAGTGGGCGAAACGGTCACCCTGATGCTGCCGGTTGAGGGAGTGCTGTGCCTGGTGTAGAAATGGTCGAACCCATCATTGTGATTAAACAGAATCCCGCGGGCGAGGAAACCTGGCGTTACGAAGGCCAGGTGCTCGAACGCAAGGAAAACCGCCTCATCCTGGAGGCTAACTTTAACCGCGACGACATGCCCTTCCACGGGATCGTATTAAAGCGTGGAGACCGGTTTGTCGAAACCTATTTCTCGGACCGTTGGTACAATATTAACGAGATTTTCGACCGCGATTCGCACGAACGCAAGGGATGGTACTGTAATGTGACCCGCCCTGCAGAAATTGGAAAAGATAAGGTCGTGTATGTCGATCTGGCGTTAGACCTGCTGGTATTTGCGGATTATCGCCAGCTTATTCTGGACGAAGATGAATTCGCAGCACTGAACCTCTCTGCGGAAGAAGCGCAAACCGCCCGCCAGGCGCTGCGGGAACTCCAGGGGTTATTTGCACGTCATAATTAAAGGGTAAATCCGGCCCAGGTGCCGGTGAGCAGAAAACGGCTGGCATCGATCAGGCCGATCTGGACGAGAGTGGTGATGATCGCAAGCAAGAGCACCGGTTGGAGCTGTTTCCATCCTTCAAAACTATTTTCGCGTTTGAGCAGCAAGACCCAGATCAGAGTGTATGCCAAGATGAGGATGGTCAGGAGCGATAAAACACTGAGCAGGGCGAGCGGGTAAACCAGGATGGGATTTTCACTGGCAACTGCCGCCGCGATCAATCCGGCGGCGGCCAAAATCAGGATTAACTGGCGGAAGGTGGATAAAGCCGGGCGATCCTGCCACTGCTGCCAGACAATCTGGTGAAAAGTGGGCATCAGAAAAGCTGCCATCGCGGTGCCAACTAGGGTGCCGGTGGCCAGGCGCAGGCCATTTTGCGGCGTGTACAGCCCTGGCGCCTGGGGAAAAAAGGTCAGGTAGCTGTTAATTCCATCGATGGCAAAAGCCAGCAAGAATACCCCAAATATCCATTGGATTTTACGCGCGGGGAGTTCTCCACGCCGTCCGAGAAAAGCCTGAAAGATAAACCCCACCAGCGCGCCCAGGTACATCCCAGAGCAGCGCGAACAAAGCGGCAAGGCACGGTCACCCAACAAGAACGACCGCTCGGCGATGCGGTGGCAAACCGCATAACCGACCGCATCGGCCTTGCCCAGCAGGCCGGGTGGTGTCAGCACCAGCCAGACGGTTAATAAGACCGCCAGGAGGAGGATCAAAACAGGTTGAAAGCGTTCATACCAGGGCCGGGCAAGGTTCATCAGCGGTGATTATAGCACGAGGCGTTTTAGGATTTTCTTCCTATTGGCAGGTGTTTTGATTCGGAGTATCATGAATTTTCGAGGAAAGGTGTAAATTGAAAAAACTAATTTCTGCGATCTTGTTGTTGTTCGTCGTATCCTGCACTGCCGCACCGACGATTGCCCCTACTGCAATGCCGACCGCGACTGAAGCGGCGACAGCGACCATCATCCCCACCCTAACGAATTCGCCCAGCCCGGTTCCGGCGACAGCCACACTCAAGCCCTCGGCGACCGCAACCATCACTGTCACGCCCACGCCGGATTACCCGGTGCTCGGATACGGTCCCTCCAATTTCCCGACTGACGTGGATCCCCTCACCGGCTTGAAGGTGACGGACCCCACGTTGTTGGACCGCAGGCCGGTCATCGTCAAAGTGGAGAATCTGCCCCGCGATGACCGCCCACAGTGGGGGGTATCTTTCGCGGATATTGTTTATGAATATTACACCGAACAGGGTGGGACCCGGTTTGCGGCTGTTTATTATGGAAGTAATGCGGACACGGTCGGACCGATCCGCTCTGCCCGATTTTTTGATTTCAATGTGATCCGGATGTACAAAGCCAGCTTCATTTTTGGTTATGCATACAGCGAACTGTATTCCGCCCTGGCATCTTCGGAGTTTGCCAACCGTTTGATCGTCGAAGGGACAAAGTGGGCAGGTATATTGACCCGGTTCGACCCCAAGGGGAAAAATATTATGCAAGGTAACACCGGCCTGGTCGCCGGTTTAATGGCTAAAAACAAAGTGGATAACACCCGCCAAAACCTGGATGGGATGCTCTTCCAGAAGTCAGCAGCCCCTGGAGGGCAGGATGGGCAACAGCTTTTCGTCCGGTTTTCAGGTGGGATTTATAACCGCTGGGATTATGACGCCGCGACAGGAAAATACCTGCGCTTTGAAGACGCAGCGGACGACGTCAACCGCAACAATGAGAAGTATACCCAGCTGACAGACCGTCTGACCCAACAACCGATCGCATTTGACAATGTGGTTATGCTGCAGGTCAGCCACCGTTACATCCAAAGACCGCCGAATGAAGTAGTGGATATGACCCTGGTCGGCGAGGGCAACGCCTGGATTGCGCGGGATGGGAAGGTTTATCCGGTGAAATGGAAGCGGGCGAAAGTCACGGATGTGATCAGCCTGGTCAACCCGGATGGAACGCCATTTGCGTTCAAACCCGGCCAGACCTGGTTTGAAGTCCAGGGGGTATCTTCGACGGTCAGTTCCAAAGACGGCGTCTGGCACTTTGTGCACAGTATGCCATAATTAAATCGGCAGGTGTTTCAGGAAATTGAAAGGTTAATGTTTGCTAATTAAAGCGGCAGATGCTTGACTTTCAGTACCATTTATGAAATACTATAACCAGTAAGTTGAACTTTACCAGCTGGATAAAACCAGCCTCCCCATGCCATCCTAACGATGAGGAGGTGATGCCAAAAATGGATAGTAGTAGTTACCACCAACCCAGCGCTGTGGCATCCCTCCTCGGTGCTCGTTAGTACCAATTAAGGATGCCACAGCGCGAACCAGAAGACCGTCCGAAAGGGCGGTTTTCTGTGTTAACCAACTGGTCCAAATATTGCACCTATTTTTCATAAATATACACGGATCGAGATAAGAGAAAATTGTCCATTTTCTCTTATCTCGAAATGATGCTTTATCCAGAAAAGAAGCGGGCCGGTATGATAAAAAAAATCCAGTCAGGTGCAGCGCTGGTATTCATGCTGCTGGCTTTGATCAGCGGCAGGCCAGAAATTCGGGTAACGGCAGACCAGAAATCTTTTGGGTACAATGCTTATCTGCCTGTGATTGAGAAAAGTTTTGCAGTGGCATCCCTGGGACCAGATGGCGGCGGGGTGACCGGATTAGTATTCAACCCACAAAATCCCGCGATTGCCTATGTGGGCAGTTGGGGAGCAGGTGTTTTCAAAAGTCAGGATGGAGGGCTAACCTGGTCGGCAGCCAGCGCCGGATTGTTTAATTTACAGATTCAGTCTCTGGCAATCGATCCACTCAACCCCGATACCCTCTATGCCGGCACCTATCATTACGGGGTGTATAAAACAATCGATGGCGGGGCAAATTGGTTCGCTGCCGGTCAGGGTTTGAATTTTGAGGCAATCGTATATACGCTGGCGATCGACCCCACTAACCCGCAGGTGATCTATGCCGGTACGCGCAGCCCCGGCTCTACACCGCCCTGGGGCGGCGGGGTCTTTAAAAGCATGGACGGCGGGCAGACCTGGATAAACCATACTTATAACCTGGGGGAGGAATGGGTTTACGGCCTGGCGATCGATCCGCGGAACACCCAGATCATTTATGCCGCCACTCACAGTGCAGGTATGTATAAAACGACGAATGGCGGGCACGATTGGAAAGCAATCAATACGGGGATCACAGATTTAGGCATGCGGGCGGTAGTGATCGACCCCAGCAATTCAAGTGTGGTCTACGCGGGCAGCTGGCACGGCCCGGCGGTGATGAAGACCACCAATGGGGGACAGACCTGGACCGCGGCGAACAGCGGGGTGGTTGGAGCAAAAATTATATCAGTGGTGATCGATCCCGCGCATCCGAGCACCGTGTATGCTTTGAGTTATTTGCAGGGACTTTATAAGTCGGACAATGGAGGGGGAAGTTGGAGCGCTGCCGGCCTCTACCCGGATTATGTCTTTTCCCTGGCGATCAATCCGGCCAACCATAAAATTCTGCTGATCAGCGCCGAAAATGACGCCCTTTTCCGTTCGGTGAGCAGCGCGACGAGCTGGGTGAACAGCAGCAACGGCATTCATGCGACATCGGTAACCGCCGTGGCTGCCGATCCGGCTTTGCCCGGGGTGATCTATGCAGGCCTGATTGCGCAGGGGGTATACCGGTCCGGCGATAATGGGCAGACGTGGACCGCCATGAACAGCGGGTTAGGTGATCGGAACGTGCGTTCGCTGGCGCTAACCTCCGCCGGCCTGTTTACCGGCACCGCCAGCGGTGGCATTTACAAGATTGTCACCCCGGCGCAGGACTGGCAGGCGATGAACGACGGGTTAGAACCGGGTGTAGCCAAGACATTGATCGCTAATCCGGCGTTAAGCCGGTTTGCCACATTGGGACCCGCGGCAGATTACATGTTAGAGGATCCTAACCCAGGTCAGAGCAGTACCCTCGACCCAAAAGCCGTCCTGCCAGCCGCGGTGATGGCATTGGCGGCTGCACCTTCGGCCAGCGCAACGATTTACGCCGGGACGGCAGGCAGAGGGGTCTACCGCAGCAGCAACAGCGGAGGTTCCTGGCAGGCAGCGGGGTTGTCCGGTAAGACTGTGCTGGCACTGGCTGTGGATCAGACTAACGCGGCGCGGTTGTGGGCCGGGACAGATGCCGCCGGGGGCAGCTTGTGGCGGAGTGATAATGGTGGGCAGAGCTGGAACGCTTCGCAGAACGGTTTGTCTGGATTGTCAGTCAATGCCGTCGTGCAGAACCCGGTGATAACCAATTTTCTGTACGCCGGGACCAACATGGGTGTGTACCGGTCTGCCGATACCGGCCAAACCTGGAAGCAGGTCGGGCTCGCCGGCCAGACAGTTTATGCCTTGATGGCGCCGGTTTTTTACCCGGATATGGTGGTAGCCGGCACTTCAGCAGGGCCCCAATTCAGCACCAATGACGGCGTTACCTGGTCCTTGGATAATTCGGAAATGGTTAACCCAGAGATCTGGAGTATGGCTGCCGGGGCAGCCAGCGATAAATCATTCTATTTTGGAACCAGTTACAACGGCATATACCGTTTTTATAATCCATAAAATCTGGGGTAAAGATGAGCCGAACTGCGAGTTACCATGCATCCATCGCGGCCCGGATCAGCGCCAGGTAATTTTCGTCCGGCACGTATTCCGGCACGCTGTTGCCGGTGCCCAATGCATAGCTTCCGCCAACGGTAGACCGGGCCAGCATGGCTTGAGCCCGTTGGTATATTGCATCCGGTGAGGAGCGGCAGACAAAATCCAGGTCGATCCCACCCAGGATGGCGATGCGGGAATGATAGCGGTGGTATGCTTCTTCGACGGGTAAGATACTGTCTTCATACGAGTGGCGCCCATCAAAGCCCATGTCTTCGATTACGTCGTCAATGACTTTTTCGAAGTAACCGCAAGAATGCAAAATGGCCGGCTTACCGGCATAATGGATGGCTTTGACGATGCGTTTGTGCCACGGAAAAACGAAACGGCGCATATCCGCGGGGCGAAACAGAGTATGCGTTTTAAAGCCCCAGTCGTCGTTGGAAATGCATGCCCCCACAAAATCCAAGGGGGCAACGAGCTGGTAATATCGTTCCAATCGAGACCCGATTTCCGCAAAAATCTGGTCGGCTAACAGGGGGTCTTCTTTGATCAGGATGCATAGGTCTTCGTACCCCACCAACTCAATGGCATTTTCCAATACCCCGCCTGGGCCGTATACGATAAGTTTCATCCCATCCGGCAAGGATTGCGCCAGGTTGTGGAGGATGTCCAGGTCAACCCCCTCTGGATCGGGCCAGTCGAAATGTGTTAAATCGTCGCGGTTGTGGAGAATGCTGCCCGCGTTTTGCGAGATTGAGCTTTCCTTCGGACGGGAGACGATTCCTTCGGTGAAGCTGAAACCGGGCGGCAGGATGTTGGCATAATCATATCCGGTCCGGTAGAATGCCAGCAAGATGCGCTGAAGACGCTGAGTCTCGTTCGCGATGGTCTCCATCTCCGGGACCAGCCGCTGATACAGGCGGTCGTTCATGAAAAATTCAAATAAAACTGGCCTGTCAGGGACCTTTCGTTCAAGGACTGCCTGCAGGCGCTGAAAATCGGGGTTCAATTCAAAGATGGGAAGGGTGTTCCAAATTGTCATTCAAGACTTTTTCAGGCCGGCGGCCGTTTTCTATTGTGTCATCCTGTCGAATTGTAGCAGTTTTTTTTATTGCTTGGACAGGCATTATGCTATACTTTTCTAAGATATGGACAACGAGTGGTTAAAAACAGCAATTCGCCTATCGAAACTGGGTAAAAAGCAGGAAGCCCAGGAGATATTACTTGGGTTGGTAAAACGCGATCCCACAGATTTTCAAGCCTGGTTATGGCTTGCCGATGCGATGGCGACGAAGCAAGAAAGGGTCGATATTTTGCGGGAAGCGTTGGTCCATAACCCGAATAACGGGGCGATCCGGCAAGGTCTCAGCAACCTGGGAGAAAACATCGCACCGCCAGAAGCATCGCCTAAGAAATTGGACGATGCGAAACCCGGTGTATTTTCGATCTCGATGAGTGAACTGCAATCACTGGATCAACGCATCGACCGCAGCCAGAACGATGCCCGAGAAGATGATTGGCTGCATGCCTTGAGTGAAAGTAAACCGAGCGCAGCCGACGTTTCTTCAACCCAATTGGCCGGGGGTAAACCGGAACCTGGCCCAGCCCAACAGGATCTGCTCCAACCTGAGAAGGAGATCAGAGACCCCGCAGAGGGCAGCCGTGCCGCCGATTTTCTGGATATGATCCACCGGCGGGAGGGTAAAGCACCGGCTGAGGTGGTCCGCCCCGAGCCGGTTAAACCGATTCTCGGCCAGAAAGCCAACCTGGACGCATCGGATAAGGAAAACGCGGAAGATGGGACGCTGCCCATCGACGGACTGGAATACCAGATCGTGGATCACAGCCGGCGCAGGCGCTGGTTGGGGATTATTTTTATCCTGGTCTTGCTGGGAATCCTGGCGGCAGCAGTTTATTTGGCCTGGCCAACGATATGGGGAACGGTTTCGCCAATGATCGCCGCGATGAATCAGCCGGTGGTCGTCGCACCGACTGCAACCCCTACGCAAACCCTGCCGCCTACGGAAACACCTACGGTTACACCCACCAATACTCCCAGACCGACCAATACTCACGTGCCAACCGTGGCGCCAACGGTTACGCCCATCCCGCCTATTTTGAATGCGGTGCTGGTCGAGCCCGAAAATATCCAGCAGTTCAAGCAGCTGGGGATGGTTGGAGCGCACGGAACGGCATCATTGACAGCCCATCTGCTGGCTGAGACGGTTGATGATAGTTCGGTGCAAATTTGGGATTTTCTAACCAGCCAGCCGCTGATCAAATTATCCGGCCCAACCCAGCATATCCAACAATCTGCCATCTCCGCGGATGGTAAATGGGCGGCGGCTGTCAGTGAAGAGCCGGCAGTCTGGGTTTGGGATATCGAGACCGGTAAGGTGATTGCCAACCTTACATTCAGTGCGGATCTGGTTGCACGTTATACCCAAAGCGACTTTCCCAAAACGCTTCAAATCCAATTCTCTCCCGACGAGAAAGCAGTGTTTGTGACTTCGATGATGGGAGTAAGCTGGTGGGATCTGACCACCAAACAAGAACGGCACCTGTTCCCGCTGCTGCCCAAAGAATATGAAGATTTTCGCCAGCAGGCACTGCAACCTGACACGAAAACCGCAACCAGCTTTCTGCTCTCGTTTTCACCAGATGGGAAGGCATTTGCCGTAGGCTCGCAAACCAAAGTGTATATTCTGATCTGGCCGGGTGCAGGCGGACGGGCAACACTGAATACCGGCAAACCGCTGATCGCGATGCACTGGATGGATAACGGGCTTTTAGGCCTGACCCATCCGGGCCAGGTTTCGGTCTGGAATACCTATTTCAATAAACTGCTGCTCACCTTCCCAGGATTGGCGTCGCAGCCGGCTGGCCAACCACCCGCGGCAGCTTTCCGGGTCGACGGCCAAGGAATGGCGATTGAGGTCGACAGCCCGCGCAACGTCCCGGGGGTCATGATGTTGAAGGATCTGCCATTAGGCGGAGATGGGTTGAGTTTCGATACAATGACTTTCACGCGGATTACCGACCCGATGTTTTCTCTGGACGGGACGATATTATTTGGCAGCAGCGGCGGCGATCTTTTCGTATGGGATACATCTTCGGGAAAGACACTGCGCAGGATCGCAAACCGGCAAGGGTTTATCGAGATGTCACCAGACGGCAAATATTTTCTCGAGGTTTCCGCGAGCGGAACGTATATCTGGGGAATCCAACAATAAAGAAATGATTAACCTATGGTGCGATTGGACGGCGTGCCGTTCAATCGCACCATAGGTTTAAAAATAATGGTCAGGCGTAAATCGGGCCAAAATTAGCGCAGGCGCGGTAGTCTGCGCCTTCTGGGTTAGCGGTGCCAAAAGAAGCCCAGGCGGACGGCCGGAATATCTCTCCTGCGGGTACGTTGTGCATGCACACCGGGATGCGCAGAATGGAAGCTAATGTCAGCAAGTCGGCTCCGATGTGTCCGTAGCTCAACGCACCATGGTTTGCGCCCCAATTGGCCATCACTGAATACACGTCGCTGAAAGGACCCTGTCCGGTGAGATTGGGAACGAAGTAATGGGTTGGCCAGGTGGGATCGGTGCGTTCGTTGATCAAGTGGTGGACATTGGCCGGAAGGTCGACCGTCCAACCTTCGGCAATTTGCAATACCGGTCCGAGACCTTTCACCAGGTTCAAGCGCAGCATGGTGACAGGCATGCCACCGCGGGTCAGAAAGCCGGATGAATAGCCGCCGCCGCGGAAGTAACCGGTATTGGCCGGGTACCAGGTGGTGGCAGCCAGACTCTTATTCATCTCGGTTTCGGTGATCTCCCACCAGGGTTTCATGGCCGGCTGGCCGTCAATCTCTTCCCAGCCGGTGGCATCCAGCGTGGCCGCGCCAGAATTGATCAAATGGATCAAACCGCCGGCAGCCCTGCCGTTTAATTCGTAACCGGTTACCCGTTTCACCGCATCCGGGCTCCAATAGGTGCGCACATCCGCAAAAATGGAAGCAGTGTTGGTGAGCAGGTGTCCGAACAGCATCGAGGCCCCGTTCAAGCTGTCATTTTCAGTGGCTACCAGGTATGGCGGGCGGATGCCGTTCCAGTCGAACGAGGAATTGAGAATAGCCTCCAAAAAGTCACCGTTAGGCTGGAAATCGGTCCACTGGCGCTGGCCCTGGAAACCGGAAAGGATGGCATTGCGGCCGAGGGCTTCCTCACCAAAGCCTAATTCGGCGAGGCGGGGATTGCCTGACATCATATCGCGGGCAATCATTGCCATCTTCACGACCTTCTGCCAGTCCCCATCTTTCTGGGCGCGCGTGCGCTGTTTTTCGGGCGGGTTATATTCCCGGCCTTCCGCACAATTTGCCTTAGTCCAGGCGAATGCCTTTTCATATTCCAGCGGGTCGAAGATGCCCTGATCCATGCGGCGCAGGAATTCGGTAGAATCGACGGATTCTACGTGCATTCCCAGGTAATTTTCAAAAAGGCTGTGGTCGACAATCGAACCGGCGATGCCCATCGAAACGCCGCCAAAGGAGAGGTAGCTCTTTCCGCGCATGATAGCTGCGGCCAGGCCGGCCCGGGCAAACCGCAGCAGCTTTTCCTGGACGTCTGCCGGAATGGACGTGTCGCCGGAATCCTGAACATCATGACCGTAAATGCTGAAGGCCGGCAGGCCCTTCTGAGTATGGGCCGCCAGGACGGCGGCCAGATAGACAGCGCCCGGCCTTTCGGTGCCGTTGAAGCCCCACACGGCCTTGGGAAACAGCGGGTCCATATCCATCGTTTCCGAACCATAACACCAGCAGGGGGTGACGGTGATCGAGACCCCAACTCCGGCCCGGGCGAACTTTTCGGCACAGGCCGCGGCCTCAACCACGCCGCCGATGCAGGTATCGGCGATCACACATTCCACGGGGGCGCCGTTGGGATAATGCAAATTGGCGCTCAAGAAGGCGGCGGTGGCCCGCGCCTGGTTCATGGTGGTGTCTTCAAGCAATTCGCGGACGCCGTTGCGGCGGCCATCGATCGTAGGACGGATGCCGATTTTCGGCAGGGTGCCGATCCAGCGGTTGGGACTGACAGGGTGTGACATGATTACCTCCAAAAAATGCTGCAAATATGGTTTTCAAACAGGTGATATCTGATAGTCTGCGGATTTGGGTGGCTGAGAGATAGAAGATGACCTCATCCGATCGGAACGTATTTATGCTGGAGCGGATCAAATTCCTGGCCTTCGAAGGAACGGATCAGGGTGGTAAAAACGCGCAGGTTGAGCAAGTTACCTGCCGGCCGAAGTTCGGAGCGCTCGATTTCCAGCATATATGGACCCCAGGGGAGTGGGTGTGCCGTCCCGTTATTAAATGTCACTTCGCAGGCTTCATGGAACGGGACCGGAAAATTGAATTGTACCCGCAGTCGCGGACTCTCAGGCAGGGAAGATAGCTCAAAAGGGATCTGATATTCAACCACACCCGCATAAAAAGGGATGTGGTTCGCGGCGTATTTTTCAAAATAGCCTTCAGCGCTGCGCGGGGCGAGGTGTAAAGGGCTCAGGGTCACGCCGAAATCACCCGCCAGGTACAGTGGATTGAGCAGACCGCCATCGGGCCGGTCCGTTATGACCGTGACTGTCAACGTGTTCCTTCCGGGCTGGAGCCAGCGGTTGAAAGGTAGTCCCAGGCTGCCGCGGACGTGGGCCGGTGTGGGTTGGAAATCGCTCTCCGTGAACGGCTGTGAGTGATTGATGGCCAGTGACCAATCGCCCACGATCGAACCCGGCTCCATGACTAGTTCCATATCTCCTGTGAAACCCAGATCGAACGTGGTTTCATAGCTCAAATGCAGCTCGGGCCATGATAAAAGCGGAGGCGTACCAAAAACCCGGCTAACCCGCGGCGCGAAACGAAAACCGCCATCATCGAGCTGGTTGGCAAGGGGCACAGCCTGTACATCCGCAGATTGTAGCACACTGCCGGCGTCATCCAACAGTGACAACTGCCAATCATACAAGCGAACGAGGTTCGGGGAACGCGGGTAAACGGTCACTTTTTCAGGGATGGTCAGGGTTATTTCAGGAAGGGGCTGTTCCTGACCGGCAGTCGGGGCTGTTTCCAGCAGGCAGGCTTCAAAAGGGGCGAAGGTGCGTGAATAATGTCCTGCTGCCCTTTCCAACCGGGGTCCGGCCTTTAAATTCAGGGGGCGTTCCGCCAGAAGCAGCCCTGCGTCCAATTCCACGGATTGGGCAGCAGCAGATATATTCAGCACCAGCCACACTGAGCGCCCATCCTGGCGGCGCTGGACGGACCACAAGGCCGGATTTTCCACGCCTGCGGTGCGCAGATACAGGCTGGGATGGACGTTCTGGCTTAATTCGGCCAGTAAAACCTCTTTATGGAAATCCACCGGGCAATGCACGACCTGCCCGCCGTGTTGGGCGAAGCGCTGCAGCCACGCGGCAAGTTCCGGCTCAATATACTGCATGGGCGGCATCAAAACGGCGTGGAAAGATACATCTTTGATCGTCACCTGGCCGGTTGAGAGATCGCCTGAGATGAGCAGGTCGGTATCGACAACGTGAAAATCAAGGTGAGCGCCCATTAAAGTGTGCATCAACCTTTCGTAGGCATCGCGATCGCTGTGAGTGGGCAGCCCGGCTGTTGGGTCAAGCACGGCTAATTGGGCGTTGATGTAAGTCTGATCAAATGCCCGGGCAATGCGCTCCACGCGATCAGAAAGATAATGAAAGAAATCCCAAAATGGTTCCTGGAAAAACAAGGAAGCCGGGGCATCGTGTTTTCGCAGGTTGTGGGTGGTATAAAAGAATCCATGGGGAACGAGGTAGCGAATGCCCAGGAGCAGTTGGGCATCCGCCATCCAACGGATATCTTCGAGGGTGGCGCTCCATCCCAGGCTGTGATAACACTCATCCAGTGCCCCGTCTTTACCGTAAAAATAAGCTGCGGAGGCAGTGGCTTTGGCATTTCCACGCAGTGTGGGTTGAAGCAGGTCGAGCACCCCACCGGCCTTAACGTGACCGGGTTCGCAGCCTGGAATATCCTGATATTTAAGCTGCGAGAAACGCAGTGAGGGTTTTTCCGCGGCATAGGCAATGCCATGTTCGCGGCACCAGGCGGATATGGGTTCCTCAAAAGCAGCGCTAAAAAGCTTGAGTTTCAAACGGTGCAGGTCGACACTGACCTGGATGTGGTCAGGGTGAGCCGGGTCACCCAGCGCGGGAAGCAGGGAAAAGAGGTCCTTTCCGTATTCAGCTTGAAAGGCATCGATCAGTAATGGGGACCAACCCGCGACAACCTCATCCGTGAAGATCCAGCGGATGGTTTTACCGAACTCGGCACCCAGGCGCTGATAATAGCGCTGGTGCGTGAGCTCGATAAACCGGTCGACCGTCTGGCGGTTGAGCATATCGGCAAAGTTATCCCAGTATTTGTGCTGTTCTACCACGCGCTGTACGCCGGCATAAATGCGCCATTGACCCGGTGGGAGAGTTGCCTGCAGGGTAGGGCGCGGCCGGTTAGCAAAATATCGTTTCTGATTGTAACGGGTCAGCCCGGTCTCCTGGTAAGAATCTTCCTCGAGGACGACCCCGACAGACGGCTGAAGATCGACCGGTTGGTCCCAGAGGACCTGGCCCGACTGCACAGGATAGGCCAGCAGAGAAAGCACTTTGCCGGCGGGGAGTGCCAGGCGGATAGGCCCGCCTTCATGATCATAGGCGCGCTGGACGAGCTCGGTTGCCAGGTTCTGTGGGTCTCCCAGGGTGACCATGCCGCCGGCGACGCCGCTGGGATAGGGATATTCATCGTAAAGGTGAACAAATAGGCCGCGTTCGCGTGCGGCAGCTACCGCCGTGGCGACCCGGTCAAAAAAAGCTTCAGAGAGATATGCCGGATCTTTTAACCCCTGGCGGGAATGGATAAAGAATCCGCGGATGCCTTGATTGGCCATTTGGGCTACCTGCCAACGAATTTCTTCGTCCGTTATCGTATCATTCCAAAACCAGAAGGGGTAAAAGCCGGTTGGTAATGGCTTCATATGAGCGGTTCTCCTTCTAAAATTGTACTCAAATTGTCATTTGACGTTAATCCAATCTTTATCGTTTCGTAAACTAATCCAGGTATCATAGAACGGCATTCTTTTGGGGTCGATGAATGAGCAGGTCCAATTTATCCAGATCAGCGTAACGCAAGGCAGGTCCGTAAAATACGGAAAACCTGAAATGCCTTGCGTTCTGGGTATCGCCCCAAACATCTTAATTTATTTGGAGGAACCCTGTATGCGTCGTCTGGCTGGGTTTATTGGATTTTTCCTTATCCTAACTTGTTTGTTCGCCTCACCACAAGCCGCACTGGCTCAGACTGCCGCCCCCACTTCAGTTCCGGTGTCGACACCGGCAGAAACTGCACTTCCCCAGGGAGTGTCTATTTCCACCCCGTACCCGCTGTTGGTCTTGGGTATAGGGGAGGTCGCCAATCTGGATTTGACCTTACGGGCCAACCCTTCGGATGTCATCAAGCTGCAGATGAAAGAGCAGCCGCAAGACTGGACCGTCACATTCCGCGGCGGGGGCCAAATTGTGGAAGGGGCGTATGTCGAAGCGGGGGTAGATACCAGCGTCCAGATGCAAATCGAGCAGCCGCAGAATGTAGCTGCGGGCAGCTACAATTTTGTGGTGGAAGCGACTGGAAAATCGGGAAGCGCCGACTTATCGATTAACCTGACCATCAAAGACAAACTGCCCCCGAAATTAACCATGACGACGGACCTTCCCACGCTTAAAGGCAGTCCAACCACCACCTTCAACTACAGCCTGACTCTGACCAATGCCGGGGAAGATGATCTAAATGTGACCATGGCTGCGGATGCCTCTAATAATTTCACGGTGAATTTTTCGCTGACCGGTCAGGATGTGACCAGTTTCCCGTTGAGCGCCCATGCCACGAAGACGATCAATGTCTCGCTGCAGCCCGGCGCGGATTTGCCCGCCGGAAACTACACCGCGAAAATAACGGCTCAAGGCGGACTCGCCTCTGCCAGCCTGGACCTTTCGGCTGAGGTCACCGGTCAGGCAAACCTGGGGCTCTCCACATCGGATGGGCTGCTGTCCGGAAAGGCGACCCTGGGGCAAACAACGCCGATTAAGATAGTGCTTTCGAATACAGGCAGCGCGTCCGCCAGCCAGATTACGATGAGCGCCAGCGCCCCGGCCGGTTGGAAAGTAGATTTTTCACCGGCACAGGTGGCAGAAGTGCCGGCCGGGCAGCAGGTGGAGGTAAATGCTAATATTACCCCTACGGATCAGGCCATTGCCGGAGATTACCAGGTGACAATTACCGCCAGCCCGGCGGGAGGTGCCAGCAAATCGGTTGATTATCGGGTTACGGTGGTGACCTCCACATTGTGGGGTCTGGTGGGTGTGGTGTTAATTGCTGTCGCGGTGGTAGTTGTGGCCGCGGCTGTGCTGCGTTTTGGCCGCCGTTAGGCCAGGGAGGAGTCCACGATGAAAAGAGTGGTCATCGAAACCCACGGTCTATCAAAAAAGTATGGCAGCTTTCCGGCGGTCAATAACTTAGATCTGGCCGTCCGAGAAGGGGAGGTCTTTGGACTGCTTGGGCCGAATGGGGCCGGAAAGACGACCACGATCCTGATGCTGCTGGGATTAACCGAACCGACCTCGGGCAATGTCAGAGTTTTGGGTCTGGACCCGGCGCGCCAGCCCCTAAAAGTTAAAGCCAGAGTTGGCTATATTCCAGACATGGTCGGTTTTTATGATGATCTGTCGGCCTGGGAAAACCTGAGATATATTGCCAGACTGAATGGCTTTCCAATGCGTGAGGCAGTAATCGTGATTGAGGCGGCTTTGGATCGGGTCGGACTGCTGGATGTGGCAGACCACCCGGTAAAAACGTTTTCGCGTGGAATGCGCCAACGCCTGGGTGTGGCGGATGTGTTGATCAAACAACCGGAAATGATCATTATGGACGAACCCACCCAGGGGTTGGATCCTGAAGGTGCACGGGAATTTTTACACCTTATTCGCGCCCTTAAGGCTGAAGGAATCACGATCTTGCTTTCATCTCATTTGCTGCACCAGGTGCAGGAGATTTGCGATCGTGTGGGCCTTTTTTCACGGGGCGAAATGGTGCTGGTTGGCACCGTGCCCGAACTGGCTCGGAAAGTGCTGGGTCAGGCATACCGGGTTTACCTGGAAATAAAGGGTGATCCCGATACGATCCTCCAGGCGCTGAGAACCGTTAAGGGTTCCAAACAATCGCGTCAAACCGACGATCTTAAATACGAAGTGGAAGCGGAACATGATATCCGCGCGGAGACAGCGCGCGCGGTAATTGCTTGCGGCGGTGAACTGCTGCATTTGGATGTAGAAGCGCAAAGCCTGGATGAAATTTACGCCCATTATTTTAAGGAGGCTCACCTTGACCGAACCCGTTGAGCAAGAGGAAATTGTTGAAGGACGGGAAGGCTCTCCCTGGACGGGGTTGTGGGCGGTCGTGGCCAAAGAAATGGCCGATCACCTGACCAGTACCCGGATGCGCATCCTGGAGATCCTGATCCTGTTAACCGCCGGCGGGACGGTCTATGCTGCTTTGAAAAATATCAGCCCCTCCAGCACTGACCCTTACATGTTCTTAAAAATGTTCACCACTTCCAATGATCCGGTGCCGGCCTTCGTGGGATTGTTGGGGTTCTTAATCCCGCTGGTGGCAATTGCTCTGTCCTTTGATTCGATCAATGGTGAGTTCAACGGGCGCACTATGTCTCGCGTCCTGGCGCAGCCTATTTACAGGGATGCTTTGTTGTTAGGAAAATTTTTGGGTGGATTCTTTACGCTGGCGATCGTCCTGGCGGCCACCTGGTTGTTAATTTTTGGATTTGGTTTGATCAGTATGGGCTTGCCGCCCAGCAGTGAGGAAGTGGGGCGCAGTTTATGGTTTTTTGTAGTCAGCCTGTTTTACGGTGGAATTTGGCTGGCGATTGCCCTGTTGTTCTCGATTGTTTTTCGCCAACCTGCCACTTCTGCCCTGGCGGCAATTGCGATCTGGTTGTTTTTCACCGTTTTTTGGAGCACGATTGCCAGCCTGGTGGCGCAAAATCTCTTCCCCATGCAAACAGGCACACTTGCCGAAGCAATCGCCCAGGCGCAAGGGGAAATGACGCTGCTGAGATTATCGCCGAATACCCTGTTTTCCAAATCGACGCTGGCCCTGCTGCTGCCAACCACCCGTTCTTTAGGGATCGTCCTGCCATATCAGATGGATGGAGCTGTATCGGGCGCACCCCTGCCACTTGATCAAAGTGTTTTATTAATTTGGCCGCAGCTGACCGGACTGATCGCCGGAACAATATTGTTGTTTGCATTAGGGTATATCCTGTTCCAAAGGCAAGAAATTCGGGCTTAACTGGTTTCTTGTTGAAAGCTAATGCTATCATCGATCTGTAAACAATCAATAAAGGATACATTTAATATATTTAATAGCAAATAAGACCTGAATGCTCATTTAAAATTTAAGTTGTGTCCTGTTAATCTCAAGTATAATATCTCCAGTTCAAAGCCATTGGCGATTTGCATACTAATTAATTTTTTGGAAATGGAATCGTTATCGAGTGTCTGACTTATATGTTCCCAGACCTAGGTGACAGTCCTTATCCTGTGGGTTGTATCGGCCAATGACCAGGTTATGCGACGAGGGCGGCCAGCTGGTAGATATCTATGCGCGAAAATTCTAATGATCAGAACATTGTTTCATGTTATTGGTTTCCAGGTGCCGATTAACTACAATTTGGCCGGATGTTTCTACCGTTTAACTCAGTCTTGGCTGGATAAGCAGACTATATTCCAGATCAAAAAGCTGATATTTACGAAGGAACCGGCAACCATTTATGAGGAAATATGAAAACTACGAGAATTGTTTTAGCCTCCTTTCTTCTGTCGATCATATTGTTGCCATTCCAAATCGGGCAAAACCAGATCTATGCCAAATCAAACAATTTAAATATCTCCAGTTCAGTGGGTCGGACTAACCCTGCCATCAATACGAATTCACTCCTGGATAGCAGTATGTCCAATCCAGCAGCACCCGCCCTAAGACCTCAATCTGGCAGCTGTCATTTTGGGATAACAGCTGCTTTAGGTGTGACTGGGTATGACTTATCTGTTTTGGGGGTAGATAGTTATTTGGATTGGGGAAATGGTAACAAAAACAGCTCAGTCGCTGACAACATTCAGTATTTGCGGGTGATCAATGTAAGCGATTCTTCATTTGCTGGGTCTTTAGCAGGACTCCCATCTAAATTAGCAGCCTATCCGGGTGCGGTGTGGTTTATCGGCAATGAACCGGACGCACAAGTACCATATCAAGATAATATCACGGCCGAAACCTACGCTGACCGGTATTACCTCATGGCTAGCCTCATCCGCTCAAAGGACCCCTCGGCGAAAATTGGTTTTGGCACAATAATTCAATTCACTCCTGTTCGCAAAGAATATCTACGGCGAGTTATCGCAGAACTGACCTTAAAAGCTGGCAATCTAACAAATGCGCTTGGGTTAATCGATATCTATTCGATCCACGCATTCAGCCTCCCTGAAACCCCGCTTTATGACATCAATGGCAACAGGCTCCCCAATTCCTGGGGAGCAGGGGTACCGAAAGGGTATAATTCATCATGGCCGCCATATTATGTCTGGACTGGCAACAGCGATGTCATCGATATTAATATTTTAAGCGCGCGGGTCACCGCATTTCGCCAGTGGATGGATAATTTGGGACCCAATGAACGGTCCAAACCCTTGTGGATCACCGAATATGGCAGCCTGTTTCCAACCACATTGGGTTTGAGCGAACTGACCACCGCTACCTATATGGAACAGACCTTTAATTATTTGTTAGGAGCCAAGGACCCATCCCTGGGCAACCCCACTGACAACAATCTCCTGGTTCAGAAATGGATGTGGTACAGTCTTAACGATTACGTAACCAGTTTCGGGGGTTCGTTATATAACCCCTTAACTCACCAGCTGACAGAAGTGGGATCCCATTTTATAAACTATAATCCCTCCACCCAGCTGGTACCGGTGACTAATCCGGATGTTTATATAGATCCAAGCACCCCCACAATTCTACCAAGCTCCCCTGGTCATTTCAGGATCACAGTAAAGGTTGGAAACACAGTTTCAACCGACCGTTTAACCGGGGTTAAGGTTGATATATTATTAGGCGGCATTGTAGTGGGTACTGCCACGGCCAATTTACCGCGCTGCGCTGGTAGAATGTCAGTTTCAGTCGATGTAGGGAATTTAGTAGCAGGGCAGAGTTATGTATTTACAGCCAGGATCAGCCCTGCCGCCGGTAATGGGACTGATCTTGACCTTACGAATAACCAATTTACATTTCCGCCAATTACAATGCCAATTTTCCATAAAGTGATGTTGCCGATCGTCACCAGATAATCGAAGTTTGTAATTTCCTAATAAATTATAAACTTTTGCTTATAATTATTACATGGTTTACAAATGTGGGATCCACAGGCCATTTTATGGCTGGATACAGGTGAACAGGCAACAGGGAAATTCAAAAACTGCTTGTATAAGAAGTATTTCAAAAAGTGATCGAGGGTAATTTTAATATTACCTCGATTACGGCTTCGGTAAAACAGCGACTGCAAATCCTGAAGCGAAAGCAGCTTATCTTGATCCTCTTGATAAGTCTGCTTTCGCTTTTACCATTATTTTTTTTGACCAGAATACTGGTAACAACCGGTTCGGATTCGATATCCAACGATTACCTTCGTTTTACCAGGCTGGCTGACCGCGTCTTAAGTGCAGGTTATGATTGGCGGGGGTACTTCAAAGACACTCTGGACAATAATGTTCATAGTTATGCTTTTCTATTTCTTTTCAGATTGGCTTTGGCAAAACTGACACATCTCAGTGTCATGGCGGAAATATATACTGCCATGGCAATCACGTGTGCAAATTTACTGATATTTTTTTCAATACTATCCCGTTTCACTGATTCAAATTCAAAACTCCGGCTGCTGCTTTTACCAGTTCTATCTGCTTTCATGTTTTCCTATTCACAAATATCCACCTATAGTTATGGTGAAGCTGCGCTGCAAAGGGCGTTTACTCATTTTGGAATTCTGATCGGGCTGTGGTTATTACTGTTTCGGAGCAAATCTTTTATTACACCCTGGGTTATGGCGATATCCGGAATTATCTCCGCATTTTCAGGAGCTGGAGGTTTATTAGCCTGGCCAGTGTTTTTATTCGTTATTTTAATTACCGATACACGAAATATAAAGAAATATATAGCCTGGTTTGTCGGATCGGGTATCAGTTCTGCACCATATCTGGCGTTTATGAATTTCAATCCTGTAAACGGTTTATTGAATCCGTTAACTTTAAATAGAATAATAACCGGACTGGGTTTACCGTTGGCGAATAATATCAATTATGGGGTTTTGGACCATCCACAAGCCTATCTGTCCGGTCTAATTGGTTTAGGGATATTGCTGATCGCTGTTTTGATTCATATTTTGGGCAGGTCGACTTATCAGTTTAAGAATATTATGCCTTCATTAATTGTGATTTTCTGGGGAATTTCTGGGGCAGGTGAGATTTCAGGAGCGCGTGTATTACTGGCTCCCTGGTATACGTCAGAGTATGTTATATACTGGCTCGGATTAGTGGGGTTATGTTTTACCATGGTTCAACCTGGATCGATATCGTCGGAGGTGAAATTTTTATTTCTTCGACGGGATAAAATTTTCCAGATTGCCGGACTTGCCGGATTGTCAGTGATCGCCTTGCTATACTTGCAAACAAACCTTACCTATACAGATAAATCCTTCTACCTCCCCTCGCGAAGTCCAAGTTCAGCAGCCTGTCTGCGCAATTATCAGACCGCGCCTACTTATTGCGAGAGCTTTATATTTCAATGGGGGGTAGGAAATCCAAATTATGTGTCCGAAATGGCATCCGTGCTTGATAAATATAACTGGTCAGTATTGGGTCCACATCAAGAATGGACTCTCCAAGGAGACTACATTCTTGGGACTGTGAGTTTGGTCGGTAATAATGAACCACACCAAATTCAATGGGTATTGGATGGTTCGGATGAACCATCATTTTGGTCCGATTACAACCGCCTTAATTTGCTGCTAGATCCTGGTCAATCACTTCTCTGGCAAATCGACCTTCCCTCGGGTTTATCCGACGCAAAATTTTTGATGGGTGTGTCCCTCCCTGATAAAACTACCTGTCAGATGCAAAGTTTATCCATCGGTATAGAGACTTCGGACGGGTCCACGAACCCAGTTTTTCAAAAAAATGATTTATGTGATTTTACGAATGAAGTTTTGGTTACCGAAAATCTTCTGGATTATGCCGGTAAGCGCCTCGTGATCCAAATCACGAATGACGGTAAACCTGACGGGGGAAAAGCTGTGCGGCTGTATTACCCACGTATTTTGATCGATGAAAATCGACTGGCGGATCCAAATCACTTTTCCCCTGTGGTCGTAAAGCCTTTTAACACGGATCTTCCATCTGCTTTTCTGCCGCTCGACGCGCCCTCTACCAATTCCCTGATCCTCTCAACTGCAAATCCTGAAATCCATGACCTGCAAGTGGAGAATGGCACAGGTCTGATGATGCGCAATGGACCTGTACCCAACGTACATCTAACGCCAACCCAACCGGTTTGTCTATCAAATTGGTCTCGATTTAGCTTTGATTTAGCCCTGTCTGACACGGCTCTGAAAAGAAAGGTAGGGTTAGGACTTCAATTTCGTAATGATCAAGGAACCAGTTACGATGTGAGTTTAGATTTCCCCTTATTGGCGGGTGAAGAACTGCACTCTTATTGGCTGGATTTGGGAATGTTTAATCTACCCGATTCATTCTGTGTGACCAGCATTCAATTTAATTCATTCGCCGGAACGGTCTACGCACCGGGTCAGTGGATACAGATCGAAAATGTGGGATTCTTCCCTCGCACACTGCTGCGGTTTGGCTTCAGCAATTAGGTGCTTTATAAAAAATCTCTAATCCATGAAACAGCTTCCTGAACCCCATTCTCGCTTTGGATGGCGGCGGATAGGCGGCGGGCATTTTCAGCCAGGGCGGGTTCGTCTGCAAAACGACTCAGACCTGCAGATAAATTATCCACATTCAACAAATGCTGCGGAATCGGGTCCGGCCCAGCGTGTAAAGACTGTACCCGGCTGGCCCAAAAGAACTGGTCCGCTGCCTGAGGAACGACGAGTGATGGGATCCCCGCCCGTAGTGCCGCGGCTATCGTTCCGGCACCGCCGTGGTGGATGGCGCCTGCACAGTGTGGAAAGAGCCATGAATGGGGGATATCGCTGGTAATATAGAAGCGCCGGGTGTCGGAGGTTTGGTGGACGATCTGAGGGGGAAAATGGATCACCGCTCGAAAAGAAGACCGCTCGAGTGCCTGAACGATCGCCTCTTCACAGGCTTGCTGCCGGCGAAGCCCGCCACTGCCGAAGCCGAAATAGAGCGGGGGAAGTCCTGAAGCCAAAAAATCAACCAGGTCTGCTGGCGGGCGCCAGATCGGGCCGGGGTCAAGGAACCAATAACCGGTCAATTGGTGATTGACCGGCCAATCCACAGGATGAGGGATCACGCTGGGAGAGATTGCATATAGAACCGCTGTGCCCTTTTCGTATAGCCTTGATGTTGGACTGAACAGTTTTGATGATGGTAAGTGGAGTTCCGTTCGCAGCCATTGATTTAACAACCCGCGCCAGGGCAGCCAGAGAGCTTGCTCGATCAAAAAATAGCTGAAGCGGTTTAGTGCTGGCCAATTGGGCAGACGAACGGGCAGCAGGCTGCATGGAAAAGCAGCCGTCCGGCTGAGCGGCTGCATCAGGGCGTAAATACAGGGGATACCCAGCGCCTCTGCGATATAAGCGCCCCACAGCGTGGGCAGGCTGACCACCAGCGCCCTGGCTCCCTGGCAAGCTTTCCAGGCAGAATGAAGCATCTGGCGAAATACAGGCCGGGCAGCCTGCAGATAGCGTAAGGATGCACCCAGGCTGCGCAGCAGATTGCCATCGTAAGTCAAGGCAGATTGGCTGCCCGGTCGAGTCATTAATTCGCTGGGGTTGCCTTCGACCAGTGTGAAATGCACATTATATTGATCTGCCCATGGGGCGAATGCCGGATCGGAGGCCAAACAGGTAGGAATGCCTGCCTCCCGCAAGGCAATTGCCAGCGCCAGGCTGGGTTGAAGGTCGCCGCGAGTGCCCGTAGTGAGCAGCACGACTGGCTTATTCATACCATTATTCAGGCAGAGTTCGGAAATAGACTTCCATGACGCAGTCCGCGCAATTAAATCGCAGCGGATATTCCCACCCCTGATCATCGACCAGGCGCAGCGGTTCGGGCAGTTTATGAATTGGCTTTTGGCGCGGGCAGGCACCCATCTGGTAGCGCAGGCAGTATTTTGTGGTCATGACCCTGCGCCCGGTAAGATCGAGGCCGCTTTCTGCCGCAGGCTCAATCGTTTTTACCCCGTGACGGGAGTAAAACTCACGCGCTTTTTGGTTGAGTACATTTCCGGTGAAAGTCAGGTTCTCTTGTGGATAAGGCAGCGAATTGCGGAGGGCGCCGCCTGACGGGCGTGGACGGTGAGTCTCGCGAGCCTGCACCAGGCGTTCAACCGCGGTGCGGCGCAGGGCATTCAGGGTCGAAATGGGGATGAAGGGCATTGGGTCGAGGGAGATTTCCACCCCCGTACCGGTAAAATCTGTCTCGCCTAATTTTTGCAGCTGGCGGGTGATGATTTCCTGGGCTTTATCGGGCTGCAATGCGGGCTGTAAATCGATTTCTTGAATCACAGCGGCGTGGATGTCATCTTCGTCGAGAACGGTCAATGACAGACCACCTGGAGCGGCTGCCAGGCGCATTTGAACCCGGACCTTGCGCACAGTCCGGCTCTTTAGCAAACGCTCTGTAAAGGTATGGTCGTGATTGCGATAAACCTGTACCCCGGGTCTGAGGTTTTCCATGCTGTCCGGAAAAATGCTGCTGCCTGCGACCCGGTTAACAGTTGTTCCGGTCAATTCGCGGTTGGCATCCAGGAAGCACAGGCCATCTCCAGGATGCAGGGCAGGGCTGGCAGCTTCCAGGGTAAACGAGCTACGGTCAACTGCAACCACCACGCCCAAGGGCTCTCCAAGGGATTTGGGGGTATCGTTAGCCGCGATATCCGTGCCCCGGTCGTGGATGAAATAATTAGAATAGCCGCGGTTGAAGGTTTTATTGGGGTCGGGTTCGAAATCAAGCTGGATCATTCCGGAGGCAGCTGGCCGCATAGAGCGTTCATTGAGCACCACATCCAGCAGCTTGCGATAATGGGCGACGACATTCATCACATAGGTTTTATCTTTTAACCGGCCTTCGATCTTAAAAGAGCATACCCCGGCGTCGACCAGTTCATCCAGTGCTGCACTCAAGTTCAGGTCATGCAGCGACAGCAGATACCGGCGGTTGGAGACGACCTGCCCATCCCGTCCGAGCAGTTTGTAAGCCCGGCGGCAAGGTTGAGCGCACTGACCGCGGTTCCCACTACGCCCACCGATGGCATAGCTCAGGTAACATTGGCCGCTGTAACTGACGCACAGCGCACCATGGATGAAAGTTTCCAACTCAATGTGGGTTTTGGCGCGGATCTCCTGGATTTGGGCCAGTGAAAGCTCGCGGGCCAAAATGGCGCGCTGGAACCCGACCTGTTCCAGGAAGGCGACGCGTTCCGGGGTGTGGTTGTGCATCTGGGTGCTGGCAAACAGCGGCAGAGGGGGCAGGTCAAGCTCAAGCAGCCCCGCGTCCTGAATGATCAAGGCATCCGCTCCAGCCTGATAAATCTGCCCGATCAGGCGTTGAGCTTCGGCCAACTCTTCATCATAAAGAAGGGTGTTGACCACCACATAAACCCGGGCCCAGTATTTATGCGCATATTGGATGAGCCGTTCCACATCCGCGATGGGATTGCCGGCAGCCTCGCGCGCACCGAACTGTGCGGCGCCCAGGTAAACGGCATCCGCGCCGCAGTTAATTGCGGCGATCCCGGTTTCCAGGTCTTTGGCAGGTGCGAGCAGTTCGATTTTTTTCATGAGGCAACGGAGTTATTATGCTCAGCTATTCAGGTTTTGGCAAGGGGCCAATATATTCGCCTTTTGTCATTTTCCCCGGTGACACGGAGAATAACTTATCGGTCTTCGATTTTCAACAGGCGGGCGGCGTTGTCAAAATAAACTTTTTTCAAGACTTCATCCGGTAAATTCAATCCATAAATCCGCCATCGGCCCTGAGGTGGAATTTCGTCATCACTGTAACTGAAATATTCATCCTCACTTTCCAAAAATCGGGCGTAAACCTGGTAAGCCTTGAGGTCTGGGGCAGAATCGGTGCCGAACAGAATCCGATCGGCGTAGCGCAAGAAAAAGCGGCGAGCCGTAAAGGGTTGGCGGCCCAACTCTGCGATGCGAGCGCTGATATCGATAAAGAAATTTGGACAGCGATCGAATACCTCACCGACCCAGCCCAAATTCTCAGCGCAGCACCCGACGTGGGCGCCGATGAACGTCGTCCCCGGGTGGCGTGAAATAACGCGGAGCATGCCTTCCACAATAGTCAGGAAAGAAGGAAATTGCGGGGTGGGGAAATGCCAGTCTGGGTGAGCTTGCAGTTCCTCCCAACGTTCATTGTATTTGTCCAGGGGGTCGAAAAAAGCCACCGGGTCTGCCAGGTGAAGGGTTACCGGAAGGCCGAACTCGCCAGCGGCGGCCCAAACCGGATCCAGGCGGGGATCATCCACCGCAACCCGGCTGCCGTGTTGGTCGCGGACGTGCAGGCCGAAATTCTTCCAGACTTTCAATCCATCGGCGCCCTGATGATAATGCTCGCGCAGTTTTTGAGCGGCCCACTCGCCAAAACGGTCGCCATAAGTGGGCCAGGCGTCCCAATCGATGCCACAGAAAGTCTTGAAGCGATCCGGGGCAGGTTCTTTAAAATAACGCAGGTGGCTGTGAAACAGATCTTCTCCCCAACAGCCGTCCAGGTCGACATAGGTACGCAAGTTGGCCTGGTCGAACAGGTCCAGTAGTTCTGAAAGCGGGCGCTTGATCCAATCGCCAAAGTCTTCCTTCAAGTGGTTGTGAGCGTCAACAACCGGAAAACGGGGGCGTCGGATATCAGAAGACCGGGTGACCAGAGCCGGGCGGGGGCGGAAATCGGAAAGTTCCATAAAATTCGATCCTTTAGCGATCTCAAACGACATGATTTTCTGGCAGGCATACACTGCGGGATCCGTTTGGGATTGAATGTATTGTACCAACATGCCAAACTTTTCATCAAAAATTCTTAAGAAAACTGGCTTACAATTGTCAATAAACGTGGTAAACTTATATTATATGGAATAAATTTTCTACTTTGGGTTCTTTCTTGATGTTTAGCCTGGATCGAAACACCATTGTAGAACGATCATAAAATTTTCTTGCTGGAGGAAGTTATGAATCGGGATCATTTATTAAGCCAGATAAAACAAAGCCGCGAGGAACTACAAACCATTTTGAGCTCGATCTCCGAAAACCAGATGGAAGTTCCCTCGTTTTCCAATGGGTGGTCGCCAAAAGATTTCTTGGGCCACCTGGGTTTTTGGGAAAAACGGGCACTGGAAATGTATTATTATTTTAAAAAGGTGAACGTACCTGAACCCAAACCCGGCTCACTATCGTTGGATGAAATCAATGCCTGGGCATTCTCGGCCAACCAGAATCTACCGGTAGGTACGGTGCGCACAGCCGAACAGGAGGCATTCCAGGCGCTGATCAAGTTGGTCGAAACGGCTGGTGAGGAAGAACTATTCGACCCCCAGCATTTTCCCCTGACGGATGGCAGGGAATTCTTCCACTGGATCGAAGACAATACTTTTGGTCATTACCAGGAACACATGCCGGATTTACGCGGCGCGTTGAACCTGCCCGGGTGGATCCACTATTCCGTTGATGAACAGACAGTGCGCGCTTATACTGCCCATCCCAAACAGGGTGGACCCGGGGTGATCGTGCTGCACGCCTGGTGGGGGTTGAATGCTTTCTTCCAACGATTATGCGACCGGCTGGCGGAACAGGGTTTTTTGGTAATTGCTCCGGATTTATACGAAGGAAAACTGGCCAATACCGTGGCGGAAGCCGAGGCTCTGCTGCATGATTCCGAATTTATGGAAACGATAGCCTTGAGCGCGGTGGAGCGGCTGCGCCGGCAACCCGGCGTGCGGTCTGGGCCGTTCGGGGTGATTGGCGTATCGCTGGGCGCTGCTTATGCCTTGCAGCTGACCAGCGCAAAACCAGAGGATATCGCAGCCACCGTACTATTCTACGGAACAAACGATGTGGATTTCAACCATTCAAGGGCTGCATTCCAGGGGCACTTCGCCGAAAACGATCCGTATGAGCCGGTGGAAGGTGTCCACGCGATGCAAGCCGCCATAAAAGCCGCAGGTCGCGAGGCCGACTTTTTCTTCTATCCTGGTACCGGTCACTGGTTTTTTGAGGACGACCGTCCGGATGCTTACCAGGCGGAGGCAGCCAACCAGGCCTGGGAACGGACACTCACCTTTTTAAAATCCAAAATCGGGGCCTGATATGGAACCATCGGGATCGATTTTGACCGCCCTGGTGATCAAGACCTGGCGGGCTTCCGACCTGGAGCCGATCGGTTTGCAGGCTGGTGAAATCGTGCGGGTTGGCACGCCGAGTGTGGAATGGCCGGGTTGGGTGTGGTGCACGGGATCTACCGGTAAAGGATGTTGGGTGCCGGAGCTCTTGCTGGTGCTGCACGATGAGGGCCTGACCGGCTGGTTGGTGAGAGATTACAGCCCGATAGAATTGAACGCCAACCAGGGCGAGCTTTTAACTTTGCATGAAGAAGTAAGTGGTTGGTGGTGGGCGAGCAATGCCTGCGGAGAAACTGGCTGGGTACCGGCGTCTCATATGGGGGATCGCATGGTGGTTGAGGGACAAAACGGTGTCGACGGGCAGAACAGGGATTGTGCGTGACCTGATTTCTCCGTAGGGTTCTGGGAGCGCCAGGGAGGGCTATCAGGGGAGGGGAACCAGCATTTCACCCGTTTCGATGATTTCGGCCTGGATGCTGCCGTTGGAAAGCTCGGATAGTTCAGACTGGAAGCCTGCCAGGCGCTCGATGGGCAGGCGGGCCGTGATCACCACAATGGCTGTGAAATCTTCATCCAAAATTTGGCCGGCATGGGCCGCCACCAGCCGCCTGGCACGCTCCAGCAAGGGATAGGGCAATTCCAACATGATGGAGTAGGTCGGGACTCGTTCGGCCCGCCTGACATCTGCCAGGACCGCGCGGACAGCATCACTGTAGGCGCGCACCAATCCCCCCGTGCCCAGTTTGGTGCCGCCAAAATAACGGGTTACCACCACAACCACATCCCCTAAACCACTGCCCTGCAAAACAGCTAAGGCCGGCCTGCCGGCGGTGCCAGACGGTTCGCCGGCATCGCTGCAATGGGTAGTGACCGATTCTGCACTGCCAATGACGTAAGCTGGCACGTGATGCGAGGCATCCGGCAGCTCTGTCTTTACCCGGGCGATAAAGGCGCGCGCCGCTTCCACGCTGAAAGCCGGCGCCAGGGAGGCGATAAAGCGCGAATTCACCACCAAAATTTCTCGCCGGATTTCCCCGGCAGGTACAGGGTAACGATTCGAAGGCAATTGTGATATTATTTTAACCTCCTTATGTTCAAAGATAAAGAGTTCATCCGGTCCTTTCTGCGGATCGCACTGCCGATCGCACTGCAAAACCTCTTTGTTTCTTCTTTGGGGATTATTGACACGATCATGGTGGGCCGGTTGGGGGAATCCGCGATTGCCTCGGTGGGCCTGGCCAACCAGATTTTCTTTTTACTAAATTTCTTCTTGTTTGGGATCAACTCTGGAGCGGCGATTTACACCGCTCAATACTGGGGAGCGCGGGATATCCCGGGTATCCGCAAGGTGCTTGGGGTATGCCTGATGCTGGGTCTTTCCGCCTGGGGATTGTTCTCAATCGTGGCGCTGGGTTTTCCCACCCAGGCGGTGGGGTTCTATTCCGCCGACCCCGAGGTGATCAAATTGGGCAGCGAATACCTGCGGATTGTGGGGTTCAGCTATCTGGCAACCACGCTCACGCTGTGCTATACCTCGGTTTTGCGCAGCACCGGGGTCATCCGCCTGCCGGTGATCGTGGGCATAGCCACGCTGTGCCTCAATACCGGGTTGAACTACCTGCTTATTTTTGGCAATTTTGGGCTGCCGCGCCTGGGAATTCAGGGCGCCGCCCTGGCTACCAGCATCGCGCGGGTGGTTGAATGCGCAGCGCTGTTAACATATACCTATTTATCCCGTTCCCCGGCCGCCGCCAGCCCGCGCGAGATGCTGGCTTTCAAGCCGCGTTTCATCGGTTTGTATTTTAATGTGACCCTGCCGGTATTGATCAATGAAATCCTCTGGTCGCTGGGGACCAGTTTTTACAGCGCAATCTACGCGCACGTAGGCACCGAAGCGGTTGCGGCATATAATGTGGCGATCACCATTTTGAACCTGGCGACGGTGATCTTCACGGGGATTTCCACGGCCTGCGGGATTCTGGTGGGCAATGCGATCGGCGCCGGTCAATTGGAGCGAGCCTACCAGTATGCGCGGCGGTCCTTGGGTATCGGTGGGATTCTGGCAGTTTTGATTGGGGTGATCGTATTTTTAACCCGCAACGTTTCGCTCTCGGTATATAACCTGACCCCCAACGGGATGCTAGCCGCACGGGATGTGTTAGGGGTGCTGTCTTTTGCGGTCCTTTACCGTGCTTTTAATCCAACGATCATCGTGGGAATTTTACGCAGTGGGGGGGATACCCGGTTTTCGGGGGTGTTGGATGTGGCCGCGGTTTGGTTGGTGGCGCTGCCGCTGGCATACCTCGGAGCCTTTGTTTTTGAACTGCCGATTGCCGGGGTCGTGGCGTGCGTTTTGACCGAAGGCCTGTTCAAAATGGTCATTGGTTTAAAGAGGGTGGCCTCAAAAAAGTGGATCCACAACCTTGTGCTGGTAGAAGGGGAATCAATGCTGGAATAAAAAAATTCGCGTCTTTCAGGGCGCGAATTTGTTTATTCAATACTTGATAAATTATACGGTCTGGGGGTTCTGAGGACGGCGGAACCAGTGCCGCCATTCTTTATTTTCCCAAACAACCAGAACTGGCGCCGCGATAAAGATCGAGGAATAACTACCGCTGATCATGCCAACGATCAATACTATCGCGAATTCTTGCAAGGTCACCCCGCCAAATAGGGCCAGGGCCAACAGCAGGAAGTCGACCGTCATCAATTGGGTATTAATCGAACGGCTGAGGGTTTGGACGACGGAATGGTTGGTCAGGGTTTCAAAATCCAGGCGGCGGAAGATGGAACTGTTTTCGCGCAGGCGGTCGAATACCACGATCGTATCCTGGGCCGAGAATGCAATCACGGTCAGGATCGCTGTCAGGAAAAGGGTGTCAACCTGCCAGTGCCAGATGCGCCCACCAATCGCCAGGATCGAAAAGATCACCAGGATATCGTGGATCAGGGCGACGATGGTGGCAATCCCGTAGTGCAAAGAATGCTGCACGCCGCGAAAAGAAAATGTAATAAAGAGGATCAAGGCTACAGCGGTAAGGGCTAACGTCATCAAAGCACGGTTAGTGACTTCCTGACCAATGGTTGGCCCCACATTATCGGATTGGCGAACCACGACTTGCTCACCTGTCATCTGGTTCAATCCGGCTACCACCTTTGATTGCAGATCTTCATTCACCGGAGGGGTGGTGATGATCAGGGTATCGGTGCCGGCGGTGACTACCTGGGCATCGCTGACCCCCAGAGATTGGTAGAGTTCAAAGACTTTATCCGTATTGGGGATTTTACCGGATGGGAACTGTACTTCGAGGCGGTTACCGCCGCGAAAATCGATGGAAAAAGGGATGCCCCACACCGCAAGAATAACGATGCCAGGAATGATGATCGCCAGGGATAAGGCGAAAAAGTAATAGCGCTTGCTGATAATGTTGAGCATAAGGTCTGCTTTCTTACAGCCAGGATAAAGCCAACTGGCCTCTTAATGGAGACCCCTCGGCCAAAATACATCCGTGAGCATATCATAGAAAGATGAGAAATAAATTAAAATCGATGCTCAAATCAGGAAATTAAATGGAACTCAATTGATAGAACAACCGGCCAAAAAGCTGCCAACCCAGGCCGACCATGCTGCCGACGCCAACATGCGCCGGACGGGCAGAGCGGACGCGGGCGAAGCTGTCCAGGGCGAGGATATTGACCGTGCGCATGATTTGATCCAGCGCGGCGCCAACCTGCATGCGATCCTCGGCATCGCCCTGAAAATTAATCGAGCTGCCAACCGTCATGGCATACGGTCCATTCAAATACCAATAGCCTTCATCCAGCATGCCTTTGACCCGGGCGGGAATCACGCGCAGATTTTTATGATCCAGGCCGATCCCCACTGGGATGACCGGTGCGCCGGTTAGCAGCGCCAGACGGGCTGCGCCGGTGTGGGGGCGCTGGTATCCGCCGCGCGGGCTGATTTCGCCCTCCGGAAAAACGACGACCGAACGTCCGGACTGCAGGCGCGCCACAGCCAGATCCATGGCGGCTCTGCCGTTATTGGGTGATACGGGGATGTGCCCTGAGAGGTGCAATGATTGGCCGAACAAGGGAACATTGAACAACAGGTCTTTAATCAGGATAGAAACATGTTCGCTGACCAACACAGTGATCCAGGCTGGATCCGAAGTACTGGGATGGTTGGCTACGAAAATTTTTGGTCCTTCCGGAATTGCGGATCTGTGCTGGATATCTGCTTTGAGAATCCATCGGGCATAAGCCGCAACCAGAGAACGACCGGCAAAATACCACTGGTCATGTATCATGAGTCCCTTATAACACATAAAAATCCAAGAAACGAAGGGATCAATTCACAGATATGCAAGGAATTATGATTAATTTCAACTCAACCGAGAGGCCTGCGCACCCCACTCACTCGTCCATCTTCCAGATCGAAAACGAGGTTGGCAAACTCTTCAACAACCGGATCGTGGGTTGCCATGATCAGGGTTACGCCCTCTTTATCCACGATGTGGCGGAAAAGAGCGTAGATCTGGCGGGCGGTGGCGCTGTCTAATTCGCCGGTGGGCTCATCGGCGAGAATCAGGTCGGGATGGGTGGAAATGGCGCGGGCGATCGCCACGCGCTGCTGCTGCCCGCCGGATAATTCCCAGGGGCGGTGGTTGGCCCAGGCTCCCAGGCCAACGATCTCCAGGCTGCGCATCGCCCGTTCACGGCGGCCCTGGTGGATGCCGGCGATGCGCAGCATCAATTCCACATTTTCAAGGGCAGAGAAGGCCGGAAAAATGGCAAAGGATTGAAATACAAAACCGATGCGGTGGCGGCGGACATCGGTGATCTCCTGGGCGCTCATCTCGGTGAGCGACCTGCCAAACAATTGGATGATACCGTGGGTGGGTTGGTCCAGACCGCCGATCATATTGAGCAGGGTCGTTTTTCCAGAACCGGAGCGGCCTTTCAGCGCCGCCATCACCCCCTGAGGCACCTCGAGTGACAGGTCGCGCAGGGCAGCGACCTGGGCAGAGCCCAGGGAGTAGATCCGGCTGACCTCGTGGACCGCTACCAGCGGAACGTCCGGTCCGGACGCGGTGGTGGGAGAAATGTTAGGAGAGGAATGTTCTTGAGCCAAGGGTTGGGTTCTCCTCAACGACGAAAACGGTTGGATAACCGGGCAAGAATTGATTTGCGTGGCGGAGGCGGCTCCTCAGAATAAATCAAAGCCAGCTGCTCCTCCATCGAGAGCGGTTTATTGGCTTCCGCGGGGCTGCTGTGGTCCACTACCGGGTTGATATGGATGGTGTTCTCCTGGAGGTCGAGCTGGGCACGTTTCCCAATCTGCAGCTTTTCCAGCCATTCGCGGGGAATCTGCAGGCGTCCCGCAGAATCCAGGACGACATATTCATGGTAGGTGACCGATTCCTTTTCCTCCGTCGGGGCAGCCTCTTCTGCCGAGTCAGGTCGTTGGAATTGCTTAATGTAAGCATCCTCGCGGCGGGCTATCCTGCGGACGATCTCTGAACTGATTTTTCCATCCCGGATCGCCACCACCCGGTCCACCTGGCGGGCGATGCGCGGATCGTGAGTAACGATAATGATGGTCAGATCCATCAATTTTCCCAGCTTGCGAAAGGTATCCATGATTGCCTGGGCAGTGACGGAATCGACCTCCCCGGTGGGTTCATCCCCCAGAAGTAATACCGGCCGGTTGGCCAGGGCAACCGCGATCGCCACCCGCTGTTGTTCCCCACCGGATAATTGAGTAAGTCTGTGGTGTCGGCGCTCATACAACCCGACCGCATTCAATAATTCCGTCGACCAATCACGCTTCTGTTTTATGCCGCCGCTCCAGGCCATGGTCATTGGCAGTTCGATGTTTTCCTGGGCAGAAAGGTAGGGGATAAGATTGCGAGAGGTCTGCTGCCAGACAAAGCCTACTTTTTTGCGTTGATAGTCGTTTAACGATTTGCCGGATAAATTGAGCAAATCGATGCCATCCATCGACACTTTTCCGGCTGAGGGGAAATCAAGCCCGCCGAGGATGTTCATCAAGGTCGTCTTGCCAGAACCGGAGTTGCCCACAATGCCAAGCATCTCGCCGCGTTTCACAATCAGGTCGAGACCCTGCAGGGCGACGACCTCCAGGTCATCCACTTTGTAAATGCGGACCAGGTTTTCGCATACGATCAGCGAGTTTGTGTTATTCAAGGTCATCTCTGTTCAATCCTTTTGCCGCCTTACACGGTTTCACCGAGCTTGACCGCCTGGAAAACCTTCAAACGAGCCAGGTAGATGATCGTTCCAACCATGGTCAGGCTCAAAATCAGGCCAAAAGCCAGGCTCAGCCAGCCGGCTTCTTTCCAGCCGATCAGAACCTGGAAGGGCGGCACCGGCGCCCCGGGTGTGGCGCCGGTTTGCAGGAATGGGACAAACATCAGGCTGGTCACCAGGCCAATGGCTGCCCCGCTGAGGATTGCCAGGCCCATTAAAATAACCTGCTCTGAGACCAGCGAAGCAATCAACTGGTTGACCGAAAGGCCGATGGCCTGGAGGATACCGAGCTGGATAAAACGCCGGCGCAGGGCAGCGTAAGAATAGATCAGGAAACCGATGCCCGGCATTAAACCGGTGACAAAGAACCCGACGTTGAGGATGCCAAACAGGCCCATCCGCTCCGGTTTATCCTGACCATCATGCACGGCTTGCAGCGCGTTGCCCACGACCGTTACCACCCCGGTGGTCGGACCGATCCGGTCCGCAATTTCTGCGGTTACGGCTTGCGGGTCGGCATCCGGTTTCAATTTTACCCACATCTGGTACCCTTCTACATCTTCGGGGTAATTAAAGACGGAGTCCAGATTGACGATCAGGGTTGGTTTGGCACTCGGAAACACAGTCGGGAAATAATCGTACGATCCCACCACAGTGAAATCCCGGTTGTAAGTGGCGCTGCCGGCATTGATGCTTATGGCTAACTGGTCGCCCAGGGCAACGCCGTTATCCGTCATCAGGCTGGTCGGGACCAGCACCCCATCCAGGTTTAATCCCAGCTCGTTCATTAAAGTGCCCATATTATCGGCCGAGAAATCATCCCGGAAGTATGCGGTTTGGGGAAAGTCAATACGGTCGATGCCCATCACCGTGCTGGAAACATTTCCCCGGCCGAAAGAGAATTCGCTGTCATATTTCCCAACGCGGGTTGCGCCAGCGATACCCTGCACCTTAAGGTGATCTTCCACCGGTAAGAAGCTTTCAATCAATACCGTTTGGGATGAACCGCCCTCGCCGCCCCCGCCAGAACTGGTGGAGATAAATTCCTGCAGAGCCAGGTCTGCCCCTACCTTATAGTATTCCGAATCATAGAGCCAGCGGTCGAGGGTGCGGGCAGTCGAAACGGTGAAAATGGAGAGCCCCAGGGCGATGATAATCAACAGCAGGGCGCTGGAGTGGTCCTGTGAACGGCGGGCGATTTGCTGGAGAGAAAGGTATGCCCAAACCCCTGGCAGGCGGCTGGCAATGGCAGCCATCAGGCGCACGATCAGCGGGATAAAACGGACAATTACCAGGCTGAGCGCGATTGCAAACAGGGCCGGGGCGACAAACAGCAGCGGGTCGCGAAATTGTTGGACCGTCGCCAGTTGGGTCTGGTTGAGAAGCTGAGTGGGCGGCGTTCCTTGCTGCGCCCAGCTTCTCAACACGAAAAAGGCGTACAAACCCGGAATGAGCAGGAAAAAATCGAGATAAAAGCGCTCCCAAAACGGTTTCTGGCTGCCGCGCGATTGTTCGTTTTTGACGCGCAGGACGGTGATGCGCGAGCCAGATATGATCGGCGCGAACCGCGCGAGCGCAATGATCGCGACCGCGGCTAACAGGACACTCTGGTTTAAACCGGTAAATGAAATGGCAAAGATGGGACGGTTGGTGAACTGGAGGAAGGATAAGGTCTGGTTCATTAAATTAGCCGCCAACCAACCTAATAAAAGCGAGATCGGAATGGCGATTATGAACAGGACCAGGCTTTCGACCAGGTTGAGCAGCATCACCTCCGCCCGGCTGGTACCCCTGGCGCGCAGGGTGGCTGTTTCGTTTTCGTACTGCTGCACCGATATACGCGCGGTAAGGCCGATAAAAATAAGCGCCAGGACCACCATGGGCGATCCAACCACATAAAACATGGTGGTCAGGGTTTGCGCCCGTTTATCATAGGCTACAAGGGCTTCCATGGGGGTAGAAACGTTCTGGATGCCATCCACGCGTTTGGTCAGTTCGGCATCCAACCTCACCAGGCCGTGCAGGTATTGAGCCGCATTTTGAAACTGCAGGTCCTGGTCGTTGATGATGGTATACCAGGAAACCTGGTCGATGGGTTGATCTACCACCGGTTTCACCCGGTTCAGAAAAGTGGTCAGTGGGATCCACAAGGTGCGGGAATAGGCTTTGTTCGGGTCTGAAAACCAGATGGGATCGTTGATATTTTTTACGTCCCAGAACCCGACGATTTCTATCTGCAGGGGATCCAGCAAGAAATGGTCGCCAATTTTCAAGAGCATTTCGTCGGCCATGGCTACCGGAACAGCTACCTGGATTGGCCCGCTGCTGCCGGTATCCGGGTCAGGCCATTTGCCCTCGACGATTTCGGCGCGCTGGGGCAGCAGTTCCTGTACGAGGAACTGCCAGCGCCCCATGGGAGAGTTTTTCCCTTCGGGCCAGCGGCCGGTCATGTCGGTCACCACCAGGCCGCCGGAGAAAATATCCATCACGACCTGGTTGACGGGCAGACCCAGTTCAGAGGGTATCTGGTTTTTCAAGAAATCGGCAATCGCCTGGCTTTTTTCATAATCCATCAGCGAGGTATTGCCCTTTTCCTGGTACTGGTAGCGCAGGCTGAAAAGATTGCGCTGGGACTGGGCCCGGATTTCATCCAGCTGCTTGCGCAGGACATCCCCTGACACGGCATCGGAGAAAATTGGAACGCAAACCGCCACCGTGAGGATCGCCAGCACGCCGATCAGCGCGCTGCCGCTTAACCCAAGGTTGTGCCGCATCCGTTTGAGAACTAACCCCAACATGGATAAAAAATTAGTCATCGTCCGGCTCCGGTCATGGACCTACTACGAGATCGCCTTCTTGCAGGTCTCCCTCTATTTCCCAGAGGCTATCGGTTTGGAGGCCGATTTTGGTGATTTCCACCCGTTGGCGGCGATCACCATTTTGGACGATGACGAAATTTAACCCGCGGTAATTGCGGATAGCGGCCGGCGCCAGAAGCAGCACATTATCCCGCCGTCCTATGACAACATTCAGGTCAACTTTTATCCCCACCTTCAGTTGATCCTGGGGGACATCGGTTGGCGCACTGAAGTACATCCAATCCTGGGTGAAGGTCTGCTGGCTGTCCGAAGCCAGCGAACTGAAAGGGACAAAATCTGGCAGGTAGTTCACCGGATGAATTTGATCCTGGCTGGAAGTGAATGAAAACTGCACTTCAGTATTGCGGTCGATCAACTCCTGCAGGCGCGAATCCGGTGAAGAGCGAACGACCAGCTGCGATGGATCTCCGATATCAATCGCAGGAGCGAAAGCGGTAATTTGTTTGCCTGCGGTGAAGGCAACCCTTAAGATAACTCCATCGTAGGGTGCAAAAATCTGGCGTTCTGTCAGCAGCGATTTAAGCCGGGTCACCGATAGCTTCTGGCGTTCGACAACCTGCTCTTCTTTCAAGCTGGTGGCATCCCCAATTTGCTGCACATTCAGTTGGGCAGTTTTATAGTTTTCTTCCGCGATCCGGAGATTAATATCTGCCCGTTCTTTGGCGAGGCCGTAGGCGTTATCGTCGTCCAATTTGGCCATATCCAGACGAGCCTGGGCAATGCTGAGATCGATCTGGGCTTTTTGGGCGGCGTATTCCCCGTCTGTTTTGGCTTTGTCCAGGGCAGATTGGGCTACTTCGAGATCGATGCGGGCCTGCTGAAGCTGGTTAAGCAAATCGGCCACATCCAATTCGGCCAGCAAGTCTCCTTTTTTGACCACATCCCCGCTCTTCACGATCAAACGAGATACCATCCCCGAGGTGCGGAAGAAGAGAGTATCCTGGTTCGCCGGGACAATTTCGCCCGAGATGCTCTTTTGGGAAACCAAACTGCCCCGCTGTACGGTAAATATGGAGGGTTCGTATTTTACCAGGGTGGGTACCGGGGTGGGGGTTGCCCCCCGATTGGTTGAATTTGGCGCACAGGCGGAAAACAGGGTGACCATGATGGTCAGAAATGCGGCAAAAACGGAAATACGTTTGTAAATCATTGATGCTCCAATGATGTTTTGAGGATATTATAATTTATATTTCCCTAAAAATTATGAGTCTGGCTGAAATGGAGATAATTCATAGATCCAATCCATCACTCCAAAAAATGGATTGGATTGGACGACCAGTTTTCCACCGGGATAGTCCAGCTGGGCCTGTTTCACGTCATTTTCATGCCCGCGAATAAAAATAAATATCACATTCTCCGCTGATGGTTGGGGATTGGCCGGGTCCCCCCAGGTTCTATTCGCATCCATCCCCTGGAATTGAGGGACCAGGTAAGGGATAGAAGCGATCGATTTATAACCCATGATAGGTTCCCCATAGAAGATTACCTGCCAATCTCCTTGCTTTTGGTCCAAATAATCGGCGATGCGCTGGGCAGTCTTGGTGTTAATATCCTGTGCAGCATTCACGGAATTGTAATTAACAAAATAAAAAATGAAATCGCTGAACATAGCCGTGAAGATGATCACCATGCTGGCTCCCAGAATCCACCAGCGGCCTCGCTGCCAGAGATTTTGAATCCGGCGGCCAATTTCTGCTAGGCAGAAGCCAGCAATCAAGGCCGCGGCGGGAGCCCCGGCCACATAACGTTGAGCGGCGGGCGTGCTTTCGCTCAGACCGCCTGCGATGGCGATGCTCGCGACCCAGGTGATCAACAGCCAGGTGCGACCTTCGCGGAAGCGAATGAGCAGGGGGACGAAACCCAATGTAAATAAGGCGGCATACAATGGACGCAGGACCGGGACGCCTGAATCGTACCAGAAACGAGTTGCCAGATCCGTATACCCGCGGAATCCATCGATAATTTGGCTGAGCAGACCCAAGAATAAGGTTAGCCAGGTCTGGATGTCTGGCTGACCGTATGTGTTGAAGATCGAGACCCGGTTGAAAGGGGCCATGAAGTCATTGGGGTGATGAAGGTATAACCATGCCAGGGGTGCGTATACCACGGCAGCCATGCAAAACATAAAAACCAACCCGGGCCAATTGCGTTTAAAGTTAAGACGGTCAGTAAACCAGAAGATGATCAACCAAAGGATGATCAGCACAGGCAGAAATCTTGCGGTGACATAGAAATATCCAGCCAGGCCGGCTAATAAACCGGTGATCAGAAAGGTTGTGCGCCGGCCGGTTTGCCAGGCACGCCAGAAGGCGGCGGTTACCAGGACAAAGAACAGCCCATCCCATATGTTATTAATCCCCAGGCGGCTGAAATGAATGTGAAAATGCAGGCCAGCCAGGAGCAGTGCCCCAAACAGACCGGTGCGATGGTTGTAAAGCAGCCTGCCCAGCAAATAAACCCCGGCAACCGTCAACGAACCTGCCAGGACGGATGGGAGGCGCAGCGCAAGGGTGGTCTGTCCCAGGAAATGGATGAAGCCGGCCGGGATCAGGAAATATAACGCTGGAAAGGACATCCAGTTTAAGGAGAAAATATTGTTCCATTCGCCGTTTAAAAAACCGACAGCCCCCAGGCCAAAGGAGGCTTCATCCCCATTCAGGGCAACCGGGATATGACTGACCTCGAACGCCCGGATAGGAAAAGCTACCAGCAGTACCGCGGCGGCCCAGGCCAGGGATTTCCAGGGAAACGTCCGGTTGGCTGAACCAGGCGTCCATCCGCTAAGGAAACAGAAGATGATCCCGGCCACCCAACCACCAATTACCAGGAGTGGATTTTGCAGCACTGCCCCTGTGTCCGCGGCGGATGCGGCCAGGATGGCACAGATCAGGCCTAATGCCAGGAACAAGATCTGAATCGGTTTAACACCGAGTTTGTTTCCCAGCCAGGTTATGGCGGCAAACAAAAATTTTTTTGGGTATGAGTTTTGATCTTGTAAACCAACAATGAAAAAGAGGATTCCCAGGAGCAAAATCAAGACCGACAGGCCATTGATCGGCGATCTGTAGGATTGGGCGCGCAGCACCTGGCTTAAAATCGCCAAGACGACCCCGCCCAATAAAAAGATAATCCGGGCAGGCGCTGAAGAGATTTCCTTTAAAGGGATTGGATTCGAAGCATCCTGGGTTGAGGGTGGAATCGACGTTTCCTGTGGCTTGTTTGGATCCTGCATCAATGCTCCCCCCATGAAGAATAGTCAGAACGTATTTATTATAGATCAGATCCGCTGTGAGATCTAATAAAACACAGGCAAATCAAAACTAATCCTATGTGAAAGACATTGGCATAGATTTGGGTTGGCCCGGATGAAAGCCGCAACGCCAGGAAGCATTTTCCATTCGGTATAATAGGTTATCAGGCGGCTTTGGCACGAGGTGCAGCATCCCGGAACACATATCCAGGGCGAGACATACTATCTCAAATCATTAAATCGCAGTTTTCCACAGCCGCATTTCACATGAGCCTGTGAACATTCGCTGCCTGACACCGGGTTAGCGGACTTTAAGCCTGCCGGAGTATGAACGGACCAAAGGCATGTAAAAAAAGAAAGAAGGGTTTTGATATGGATATTAATGCATCACTGAAGCTGCTGCTGGTTGACTTTTTGCAGTTTCTTCCCAGCCTCGTGGCGGCCCTGGTAACATTTGCGGCTGCTATGCTGCTTTCTTCCGCGGCAGCCAAATCGGTTGAACGTTATTTTAACCATCGCAGCGAAACCCAAAAAGCGATGGTGCTTTTGACGCAGTCGATCCGCATCGGGGTGGTCGTTTTTGGACTCATTCTGGCCCTGGAGCAGGTAAATTTTAACGTCACCGGATTTGTGGCGGGGTTGGGTATCGCGGGTTTCACGCTTGGTTTTGCCCTGCAGGATATCAGCCGAAATTTTATCGCCGGGATCATCCTGGTTCTCCGCCGTCCATTTGCGATTGGGGATGCGATCAAGATCGACGCCTTTTCAGGGGCGGTCACGGATATTACCCTGCGCGACACGGTGATCAAATCCTGGGATGGAGAGCGGGTGATCATTCCCAACGCGACGGTTTTTAATTCCTCGATCATCAATTATTCGGACCTGCCCTTGCGGCGGCGCAACATCATTTTTTCAATCAATCCAGAAGAAGATGTCGCCAGGGCGATTGCACTTTTTCGCCAGACGGTGGCGAATATCGAAGGGGTATTGGCCCAACCCCAATTGACCGTTCAGGCGGAGAAAGTGAACAGCGCGGGGGTGCAAATTGCCATCCGGTTTTGGGCTGACCAATCCAACAGCGATATATTTGAGATCCACTCCCAGGTTATTCAGGCGATCCGCAGTGCCGCGGTGAGAGAGAAAATTGGCCTGCCGTCTGCCGTCCAAATGGTCCAGATATAGTGAACCTGCGCGGGAGTTTATTCTTCGGGCAGCTTCGCGCGGCAAAGGGCGCGCTCAAAGTAACCCCCATCTGGAGAGAGCTGGCAATACTCTTTGGTCAACAATATCTCCATCAATGGTTCCATCTGGTGCCCGTAATGATCCATGCACGATTCTGGATGGATCCCGGGCCAGGAATAACAGGTAACCGCGGCCCTGCGGTTGGCGGATGGAATGACTGGCGGGATGGTTTTTTCCCAATTCGGATCGTCCGGCATAAAAATATACTGGTCCAGGTTGCCCTGGGGGATCCCCTCAATCCCGCGGACAGTCGGCGGGGTGTGGTCCAGCAGATATGGGTCAACCGAAAGGTCAACGACCACGGCATGTTCAGGCAGCCAGGCCAGCCAGGCATTGGGAATCACCGGCAGGGTGGCGTCGCGGCGCTGAGAAGCGTCCACCAGGATATCGGATTGGCGCATCAGGCTTTCCATTACCGTGCTGTTGGAAGACAGGCTGCGACCGATGGACATCGCTATTGCCCCTGAGCCGTGTTTCTCGATGTGCAGGTTATTGCGGAAGATATCTCCCAACTTCGTGGCAGCCTCCACGGCATGTTTGCCCACCATGCCGGTTCCCAGGATGAGCACCTGAAATGGTTTTCCGTCGGGGCGCAGCAATCCGGGCCACCTTTTTTCAAGGACATCAAAGGCGGTTTCCAGACCGTTCCAGGCGACAGCGCGCATATTTTCGACCAGGCGCAGGTTATTGTCATTAATGATGCTGTCCAATGAAATGGAATTAATCCCCAATTCGCGCAGAATCTGGATACGTCTGGGCCGGGTGGGGTAGTGGAGCATCGAGATCAGGCAGGCGCCTTTCCGCATCATCCGATAATCATCCTCATTGGGAGAACGAAGCATCATCACAAAATCTTTTTCAAACGCCTCTTTGCGTTCCACCTGGAAAATCCTCAAGTTGCCCTGGCGGTAATCATCGAAGCTAAATCCTAAACGGCTGCCGTAGCCCTCGGCCAGATAGACATTTACGAAACGGGACAAATATTGGATGAACCCCGGTAAAAAAGCGCGTTTTTCAGAGGGTTCTTTGTTCATATGTGGGAACCCGATTGTAGTGTGATGATTGTTCATTTTCCCTCTACTCTTGAATGATTATTCCCATCGAGAAAGCAGCCCGCGAGCCAGCGCGCGCTGGAAGTAGCTCCCAAGGGGATCGATATGCTGGACGCCGCCGCATTCCGCGATGCTCTGCATGAGCGGGGCTAACTGCTTCCCATAGATATCCATGCATTCCTGCGGATAGACCCCCGGCCAGGAATAGCAGGAAATAGAAGTTCTTTTTTCGGCGGTCTGGATACAGGGTGGGATTTTTTGAAAAGCCGGGTCATCCGGTTCAAAAACGTATTGATCCAGATCCCCCTGGGGGATGCCTTCGATCCCTTTGACCGATTTCAGCTCATCATCACAGTCATACGGATCCACAGACAGGTCCAGGATCACGGCGTACGAACGCATCACCCCGATCCAGTCGTTTGGGATGACCGGCACGGTCGGGTCGGGACGCTGGGTAGCATCAACAAGAATATCGGTGTATTTTAATATCTGGTGCATGATCGCCGGATGGTTGGTCACATCATAATCGAGCATGGTCACCTGAACGCCGGTCGCGCCAATTTTCGCCATATGGCGCCAGGTCTGTTCGTTTCCATAGCGAATGGCGGCCTGGGCCGCCAGGGTGCCCACCGCCCCGGCGCCCAGGACGGTCACTTTAATCGGCAGGCGGGCCACGTTTTCAAAACCGGGCGGGGGATAATGGGTTTTTAGCACCCGAAAAGCCACTTCCATCCCATTCCAGGCCACCGAACGCAAATTTTCAACCATCCGTCGGCCGACGTCATCCTTGATTGAATCGAACGAAATCCCCTCCAGCCCCAGGTTTTTTAGAAAGTGGACGCGGCCCGGGCGGGTGGGGTAGTGAAGCATCGACATCAGGCAGGCACCGCGGCGCATACTGGAAACCGGCTGGTCCCCCGGATAGCGCAGGACGATGACGATATCCTGATGGTAGGTTTCTTCCAGATCAGAAAACTTCAGCGTAGGCGCGGCATGCAAATAATCATCCCGGGTAAAGCCCATGCCCGAACCGTAATCCATTTCAAGGACGATCTGGTAGCCGAACTCGTGAAGATCTGCGATAAATTTTGGCAGGAATTCTCTTTTTTCGGCGGCTTCCAGGTGCATACGCGGCAGCCCGATGGTAATTTTTGACTGCATGTTGATGTCTACCTCCTTGCCCGGATGTTCGGTTATCAGAATTGTCCAAAACGTTTTGGATAAAATTATTATATTGGAAAACGGGCGAATTAGCAATATAAATAAATGTAGACTATAATAGGTTATCATCCAAAACGTTTTGGAGGAATTTTTAATGGCGAAAGTTGTATTATTGCATTATGCAGCCCCGCCGGTTGTCGGCGGAGTTGAGCAGGTTCTGGCGCACCAGGCCGAGTTATTGGCGAAAGCGGGACATACCGTGGAAGTCGTTACAGGTCGGGGGAGCAGTTGGGATCCGCGGATCCAGGTTCGGGTGATCCCGGAAATTGATTTACGCTACCCAAAAGTCATCCAGATGAAAAAAATGTTGGATGAAGGAATTGTTCCGGCTGAGTTTGCCGAATTTCAGGAAGAAATAGTTCAAACCCTGCGTAAAGTGCTGGCCGGGGTCGACGTGCTCATTGCGCATAATGTAGCTTCGCTGCATAAAAACCTGGCATTAACCGCGGCCTTGCGCCAATTTGTGGACGATGCAAGGGGCACGCGGGTAATTTTATGGCACCACGATTTTGCCTGGAACAGCCTTCGTTACCGGCAGGAAATGCACCCTGGTTTCCCCTGGGACCTGTTGAAGACGGATTGGCCGGGCGTCCAGCAAGTCACCATTTCAGAGGCGCGCCGGCAGGAGATGAGCGAAATTTTCCACCTGCCGGCGGGCCAGATCAAAGTTGTGCCAAACGGCATCGATCCGGCTGAATTTCAGAATCTGGCTCCCGGAACGCGGAAGCTGGCTGACCAGTTTGATCTTAACCTGGCTTTCCCATTGTTATTGACCCCGGTCCGGCTGACGCGCCGTAAAAACCTGGAATTCGGGCTGCACATCCTCGCGCAATTGGTTAAGTTTATGCCGGCGGTGCGCTGGGTGGTTACCGGACCGGCAGGGGCACACAACCCGGATAACGCGGCTTATTTTCAGCAGCTGGTCGATCTGCGGCAGGCCCTGGGACTTGAAAAACAGGCAGTTTTTATGGCTGAACACCGTCCGGAAGGATTGACCAACGTGCAAATTGGGGATTTCTACACCATATCCGACGCCCTTATAATTACCAGCCAGGAGGAAGGGTTTGGCCTGCCGATCATTGAGGCCGGGCTGACCCGGCTGCCGGTTTTTACAACGGATTTGGAACCGCTGCGCGCATTGGGCGGGGCATGGGCAACCTATTTTCAATTGGATGATTCCCCGGCAAAGGTTGCCGGGCAAATAGCAGAACGGCTATCTAAAGACCCGGTTTATCGACTTCGCGAACACATACGGGCCAATTTCACCTGGGATGCAATTTATCAAAATGAGATTGCCCCCTTACTCAAACTTCAGACCCGTGCGGAGGTACGTTAATGGCAAAAAGATCCAAACCTTTCCCCAATATTATGGTCCCGGTAATTTCGGGGTTTTCGTCTGAAAACGCCTTACACCTGGCGCAGTTGTTACAGGTCAGGACCCAACTTTTGGGTCTCGTACAGGTAGAGGCAGATAAACCCCTTTCGAGTGGCAATGTGGCAGCGCGTCAACTGCGGCGTACGCTGAGAAATACACCCATCAACCCGCTTGCAGGCGATCATGTGCATATCTCGGTTTCACTGGACGCCTGGGAAGATTTGAACGAACACATTGCCAGCACGCGTCCCGACCTGGTGATATTGGATTGGGAGATATTGGAAAAATTGGACAGTGCATCCAAACAGACTGTTCTGGCGAATCCGGGGGCAAACCTGGCCTTCATCCGCGGGAAACTGCCCGCGCATCTTGCCAATTCGCTGGTTTCCTTGCGCGGCGGTCCGCATGCCCAGCTGGCCCTGCGCCTGACCCTGGCTTTGCCAGACCATATGATTTCGGCGATCAACATCCGTCCCAAGGAAGACAGTGAGGCAGCCACGGCTCCATTTCAAGGTCTGGCGCAGATTCTGCCATCCTTACCCGAAGTCAATTATAAAATGTATAAGTCGGATGAACCCCTGGAATTAATTCGCCAAATGGCGGAAGAGTCCGATTTGCTGGTGATCGGCGCCACCTCGCGCACCAGCGGCGACACGCAGCTGGTCAGCACTCGGGTTGAAAAAATGGTTTCCAACCGGCAAAAAGCGGTGATTGTGGTGAAATCCAACCGGGTCGAGCCGGAGAATTTCACCGGGCCGGCTGCTGTCCGTTCCGGTACACAGGCGATTTCGATCCTGGTAGACAAATGGTTCGCAGAAAATACCTACCACGCCAGTGAGTTTTCCAACCTGAAAGAACTCCTGGAGCGTAAAATCAGCCAAAAAGTGACCATCAGCCTGGCTCTGCCCGCTCTAAACGAAGAAAAGACGGTCGGAAAAGTACTCTCTACCATTAAGAAGGCGATGATGGATGACCTGCCTTTATTGGATGAAATTGTCTTGATCGATTCCAATTCTACCGACCGTACGCGTGAAATTGCCCGCGAACTGGGCATTCCGGTGTTTATCCACCAGGAACTGCTGCCGCAGTATGGGGTGCGGACAGGCAAGGGCGAGGCATTGTGGAAAAGCCTTTACGTCACCAAAGGCGATATTGTGATCTGGATCGATTCGGATATCGTCAATATCCACCCGCGCTTTGTGTATGGCGTGCTGGGACCGATGCTGTTTAACCCGAATATCCAATTTGTGAAGGGCTTTTACCAGCGCCCCCTGAAGACTGGGCGCAAGACCCAATCGACCGGCGGCGGAAGGGTGACAGAACTGACCGCGCGACCATTGATCAACCTGTTCTACCCCGAATTGTCTGGGGTAATCCAGCCGCTTTCCGGGGAATACGGTGGAAGACGCGCCGCCCTGGAGCAGCTTACTTTTTATTCAGGTTATGGGGTCGAAACGGGCTTGCTGATCGATGTTTTTGAGAAATACGGGCTGCATTCCATTGCCCAGGTGGACCTGTTGGAGAGAATCCATCATAACCAGACTTTGCAGGCCTTGAGCAAAATGTCATTTGTGATCATGCAAACCATGATGGGCAAACTGGAACGGCGGTTTGCGCGCCCAATTTTAGAGGAGATCAATAAATCTATGAAACTTATCGAATATGAGGACGGCACCTATTATCTTGACGTGCAGGAATTGGTTGAACAGGAAAGATCGCCGATGAATGGTCTGCCAGAATACCAGAATCGGTCCACCAGGCAGGAGCCGGTGCATGCCTGAAACGCTCCAGAAGACGAAAAAAACGATTCTGTGGTTGGTCCGGCATGGACAAACCGATTGGAATATCGAAGGCCGTTACCAGGGCCAAGCGGATACCGCGCTGAACCCCACTGGGATTGAAGAAGCCGGGCGAGCGGCGCAGCAGCTGGCAGACAGGCCGTTTCAAAAGGTGTATTCAAGCGATTTAACCCGGGCAAAGCAAACGGCGGAATTGATCGCCCGGCCCAGGAATGTAATCATCCAGGTTGACCCGCGTTTGCGGGAGATCAGCCTGGGTGAATGGGAAGGGCAGCTTTTTAATTTAATCCAGGGCCGCTACCCGCAGGATGTGGCGCAGCGCGAGCTCACCCCGCTCACTTTTCGAGCGCCGGGCGGAGAATCCATTGAAGATATTTGGGAGCGCGTCAAACAGGCGGTCAATGAAATTGCCGCCCAAAACCCGGGAGAAGAAGTGGTCCTGGTATCTCATGGATTGGTTTTAGCCGCGCTGCTGGCTTATGCCAGGGATCATGATATCAGCCAGGCATACTCGCGTATCCCGGCGAATGCCACGCCCGAACGACTGGAATGGCCGGTCAATGGCCTGACCCCTGAACGAGAGGACCACCATGCAGCCTGATGTGTTTCGCCCCACCCTGGACTTTTTGTATGGGCCGCAGCAAGGTGAAATTACCGCCCGGTTGGTGGCAGAAAAAGTAGCCCAATTTCGATCCGCGGGGCAGCGGGCAGTCCGGCCTTTCGACCATTCCGATGCGATGCTAATCACCTATGGCGACCAGTTTCGCCAGGAGGGCCGCTCCCCGTTGAGCACTTTGGAAGCATTTTGCGACACCTTCCTGAAGGGGATTGTGTCGGGAGTGCATATCCTGCCTTTCTTCCCGTACTCATCGGACGACGGGTTTTCGATTATCGATTACCGCCAGATCGACCCCCGGTTGGGGAGCTGGGCAGAGGTAGAACGCATTGCCAGCCGCTACCGCTTGATGGTGGATGCGGTTTTGAACCATTGTTCACGGGAGAATGCCTGGTTTAAGGCCTTTATCAACGGCGATCCGGCTTACCGCGATTTCTTTATCACTGTCGACCCTGACCAGGACCTTTCGCAGGTGGTGCGCCCGCGGGCTCTGCCCTTGGTGACCGCGTTTCAAACCAACCGGGGAGAGCAGCACGTATGGACCACTTTCAGCGCCGACCAGGTCGATCTCAATTTTGCCAATCCTGAGGTGCTGCTGGAGTGGGTGGATATCCTGCTGGAATACCTGACCCACGGCCTGCAGGTGCTGCGGCTGGATGCGATTGCCTATTTGTGGAAGGAGATTGGCACCACCTGCATTCACCTGCCGCAAACCCACCAGGCCGTACAGTTCTTCCGGCGGTTATTAGATACGGCGGCGCCTGGGGCAGTGTTGATCACTGAAACCAATGTGGTCCACCAGGACAACGTGGCCTATTTTGGGGATGGATTTAATGAAGCGCAGCTGGTATACAACTTCGCCCTGCCGCCTTTAACCCTGCATGCCTTACAAACCGGGGACGGCCGCGTGCTGACCCAATGGGCATCCCAACTGGCACCGCCTTCGAGCCAGACAACTTTCTTTAATTTCCTGGCTTCGCATGATGGCATCGGTCTCAACCCGGCCCGCGGATTATTGTCCGAGGCGGAGATCGAAGCCATGGTCGAGCGCACCCAGCGCAGTGGGGGATTGGTCTCTTATAAAACGAACTCAGACAGCAGCCAAAGCCCCTACGAATTAAATGCAAATTACCTGGACGCGCTTAGCGACCCGACCCAGGCGGACGGCCAGCTGCTGGGTGAAAGGCGCTTTATGGTGGCGCAGGCGATTATGTTGGGTTTGCGTGGGGTGCCGGGGATTTACGTACACAGCCTGATCGGTTCCCGATCGTGGAGCGAAGGGGTGGCGATCACGGGGCAGAAGCGCACGATCAACCGGCAGAAATTCACGCGAGAGGAAATCTGGCCCCAGCTGCAGGACCCTGCTTCACCGCGTGGGCGGATCTACCGGGAATACATCCGGCTGCTGCGCGCGCGCGCCGCCGCGCCGGCTTTCGATCCATTTGGCGAGCAGTGGGTATTAGATCTGTATCCCGGGGCGCTGGTCCTGCGGCGCGATGCGTCAGGTAGCAGGGTATGGTGCTGCTACAATCTCAGCCAGGCGGAGATAAAACTCAGCCTGCCCGAAGACGGCGCAAATTGGCACAATATCATTGATGCTGAAGCGAAAAATAACTATACCCCACAGGACCTGACCTTGCAGGCATACCAGGTCCTCTGGCTGGCGAAGGATGATTGAATTTAAAGGAGAATGGACCTATGCACATCAGGCCTGATTTAAGCAACTTGCGGATCGGATTCATCTCTACCCGTTTCTCCGGAACGGACGGGGTGTCTTTAGAAACGGAAAAGTGGGCATACGTACTGGAAAAAATGGGCCACACCTGTTTTTATTTTGCGGGAATGAGCGACAGGCCGGAAGAAATCAGCTATGTAGTCCCCGAAGCATTTTTTCACCATCCGGAGATGGATGAGCTGCACGAACAAATCTATACCCGCACCACCCGTCCGGTTGAATTGACCAACCGCATCTTAAAGTTTAAGGAATTTTTCAAAGGGCATCTGTACAAGTTTATTGCCCGGTTTGATCTCGATATGCTGATCGTGGAAAATGCGCTCTCGATCCCGGTCCACGTACCACTGGGTATGGCGATCGCTGAAGTCATCGCAGAAACTGGCCTGCCGACCATCGGTCACCACCACGATATGGCCTGGGAACGCAGCCGCTTTCAGGTGAACTGCGTGGATGATTACCTGGACATGGCATTCCCACCCAGCCTGTCCTCGATCAAACATGTGGTAATCAATTCTGTGGCAGGGAATCAACTGGCGTACCGCACCGGCATTTCCAGCCGGGTGATCCCCAATGTGATGGATTACGACCATCCCCCGGCGGCGCCGGATGAATATACCCTGACAGTGCGCGAAGATTTGGGGATTGAACCCGGTGAAAAATTCATCCTGCAGCCGACACGGGTCGTGCAGCGCAAAGGGATCGAACACGCGATCGAGCTGGTCAGCCGCCTGGAAATGCCCGCCAAACTGGTCATTTCGCATGCTGCCGGGGATGAAGGGCGTGAATATGAGCGGCGGGTGCGCTATTATGCCGACCGCATGAATGTGCCCACGATATTTGTCGATGAACAAATCCACGAACACCGGGGGCGGCTGCCTGATGGGCGTAAGGTCTACACATTGGGCGATATTTATCCCCTCGCCGACCTGGTGACTTACCCCTCTGAAATCGAGGGCTTTGGCAACGCTTTCCTGGAAGCAGTTTATTTCCGCAAGCCGCTGGTGGTCAACCAATATTCTATTTACGAGATCGATATCAAGCCCAAAGGATTTCACACGATCGAGTTCAACGGGTTTATCACCGAGCGCTGCGTCGAACAGGCACAGAGGGCGCTGCAAGATAAGGCCTGGGTGCGGGAAATGGTCGAGATCAATTACCAGATCGCCCGCAGGCACTATTCATTTGCGATCTTGCAGTTCCATTTTCAAGCCCTGCTGACCGAGATGTTCGGGATCATCGTGTAGGCTGCAAAATTATTCCAGGGTGCCAATCGAGTGCTTTTGGACCCAATCCCAATCGACCTCGATGCCAAAGCCGGGTTTATCCCAGGGACGGGCAAAGCCTTCCGCGTCGATTTCGGTGGACGCATCCATGAAACCCGGGGCCGAATAATAGGTTTCAGGCATCAGGCGTTCGAAGAATTTGGTGTTGTAGATGGCTAACGCCGCGTGCAGGTGGGGGATGGATGCGCCGTGTATGGCGCACATCATGCCGTAGCCCTCGCAGATATGGGCTGTTTTCATCACGCCGGTGATCCCGCCTTTATAGGGGTCCAGCGGACCGGTGAGGATGATATCCCCGGCGCCGGCCCGGATTTGGGCCAGGGCATCCCAGGGACCGCCGTGGGTGGCTTCAGCGATGGCCAGGGGGATTTTGAGTTCGGCTGCCAGCCGCGCCAGAACGGTCATATTGAAATGGTCGATCGGTTCTTCATACCAGAAGAAGTTCTGTTCCTCTAACTGGTGTCCAAACCACACCGCATCTTCAAATATATTAAACATGCTCGAAGCATCGTACAGCAGCACAATATCATCGCCGGCTTTCTTGCGCAGTTCGCGGCACAACTCGGCGTCCTGCTGCAAGCGGCCCCAGGCGTGGAGCTTGATCGCCTTATAGCCTTTTTGCAGGCAGGTATCCGCCAGGTCCATATATTCCTGCAGGCTGTCAACGGTGACCGTGCTGGCATACGCCGGGATGCGGTCGCGCATGGCGCCGATCAACTTGTAGACCGGGAGACCAGTCATTTTCCCGAACAGGTCCCACAGGGCGCAGTCCACCGGGCCGATGGCCTGACCCAGGTTGGAGGTGCGCAGATTGCGCCACATGTTCTGCCAGATCAGCTCGCGATCGAGGGGGTCCTGCCCGATCAGCTGGTATTTGACCTCTTCGATATCCACGGATCCGCATGGCGACCAGCCTTCGAGACCGTCGTCGGTGAGGATGCGCATCAACCCGGCTTGAGCCAGCGGGCCTTTGGGCATGATCCCATCGCGCCAGTGGTACGGTCCGCGATTCCATTCAACCAGGTGAACTTTTACGCCAGTGATTTTCATTTGAATAAACTCCTTTCGGCTTCGGCGCGTTCGCGCAGAGCGCGCATATAGCCAATGGCATAGGCGGTGCCCGCGCCCGGATAAGCAGCCGCCATCTGCGGCGAATGATCCAGAATCAAGGTGCCGTCGTAGTGGCTATCGACAAACAGCTTCATCACGCGGTACATATCCATGTAGCCGTTATCCAGGTAGGTTTCGGTAAAGGAGGGCAGGGGAGAGGTTACATTGCGGAAGTGACCGATGAAAATGCGTTTTTCCTGAACAAAATGGTGGATGGCGGCAAACAGATCCCCGAACAGCTGCCCGCCCTCCAACCAGCAGCCGACGCAAAATTCCATCCCCAGGTTGGGGCTGTTTGCCAGCTCGAAAGCGTGTAAATAATCCTGGTAGCTGTAGATCAGGCAGGGGATGCCGCCCAGTTTTTGATCGGTAGGCGGGTCGTTGGGGTGCAGCGCCAGGCGCACCCCGGCTTCTTCTGCCACCAGGATGATGCGCTGGATGAAGTACTCAAAATTTTCCCATAATTCTTCCCGGGAATATTCGCGGTCGTGGGTCAGCGGGCGGCGGACCATTTCTGCCAGATCCACGCGGCGGGCGGGGGAGGCGCGGGTTTCGCCGGGGGCAGAGCTCCAGACGCGGTCCGGTTCCCAGGTGAAGGTGGTGGTATGGATGCCGGCATGACCGAGATTGCGGATAAAGGTCTTAAATTCCTCAATTTTTTCATCCCGACCTGGCAGGGCGAGGTGGATCTGGTCAGATTTACCGACAGTCATGCTGCCGGCGTTGTACAGTTCCAGTCCTTCATCTTCAACCCGCCGGCGGAGGTGAGTCAGGTATTCGACGCTGCGTTGGTGATCTTCCAACCAGGTGTATACACAATCCACCCCCAACTGGCGGGCAAAAAGCAGTTCGTCATCGGTGGGGTCGGGACGGACAAACATTGAAAATTTTAAAGGCGAACGGGACCTGGGTTTTGAGATGTTTTCGATTGTCATCAAAGGGTCTCCCATCATGAAAGAGAATTGCCGGGCAAAGTCCGGTTAATTATAGGCCGCAATCCAAACTTCGATAAAAAAAAGCCGCCTGGCCAACTGGCAGCATCAAAATAAGATACTTGGGAGTTTGTTTTGAAAATCGCGAAGCAATTTTCAAAAAAACTCCCCTAAACATCAAAAAAAGATTGGATTATTAAATACATTTAAGATAAAATTCATAAAATTTATGAGGGAACTAATGGAGGGAAGATGACCACAGCGGATTTGCTTTTATGGAGTACATTAAATCCCGGTCTGGCCGTAGGTGGGGTAATTAGCCTCAGCGTGGCCCTATTTTTCTTTGTCCGGTCGACTATCGCCCGCGGGGTGATCTATATTGCGGCGCGCACGGCCTCAAAATATGACGATATTGTCGTGCGAAATCTGCGCCCTTTTCGGGTGACCTGGCTGGCGCCGCTGCTGGTGATTTATGCCAGTTCGTTCCTGTTTCCAAATTACCAGGTGATCATCCAAAAAGTAAGCATGTTTTTTGTCACCTGGCTGGTTGCTTTAACCGCGATTTCTCTTTTGGATGCGGTCAACGAAATTTATGAGAGCAGCAAAAACTTTAATGGGGTCAGTATCCAGGGTTACCTGGATATCGCAAAACTGCTGTTTACGGTTGCGGCAATCATCCTCAGCATCACAGTGATCACCGGTGAATCGCCCTGGGTACTGATCACCGGGTTAGGGGCATTGACCGCCGTCTTGCTGTTGATTTTTCAGAATACAATCCTTTCGGTGGTAGCCAGCATCCAGATTGTGGCCAACGACCTGTTCAAGGAAGGGGATTGGATCGAAGTTCCGAGCTTCGAGGCGGATGGGGATGTGGTCAATATCAGCCTGCATACGATCAAAATCCGCAATTTCGATATGACCTATTCGGTGATCCCCACCTATAAAATCGTGGATGTTGCCTACCGCAACTGGCGGGGGATGAAGGAGAGCGGTGGACGGCGCATCCAGCGCTCGCTGTCGGTGGATATGGTCAGCATTAAGTTCTGCGACGCGGATTTGTTAACCCGGCTGAGCAAAATCGATCTGATCCATGACTTTTTGGAAGAGAAAATTGGAGCCCTGGCAGCTTACGGCGAGGAGCATGCCGATCACCACGATTCTCCGCTGGACGGGCCGCAGCTCACCAATGTCGAAATATTCCGTACCTACATCACGGCTTATTTACGCAACCGGCCCGATATTCACCAAAGCGGCCTGCCCTTCCTGGTGCGGGTACTGGCGCCAAACCCGACCGGGCTGCCGATCGAACTGTATATTTTCGCCAAGACGACCCAATGGGAGGTTTATGAAGGGATCCAGGGTGAAATATTCGATCACCTGCTGGCAGCCGCTCCGAATTTCGAACTGCGCGTGTTCCAGGAACCTACCGGGTTGGATTTTTCTAATTTTGCCAGGGCGGTGCGTGCCTGAACGGAATAAATGGGGTGTGCGTTTCCCGTGATAAACAGGGGGTGGAACAAGCATCACATCGAATCTGAAAGCAGAGGGTTATAACGCATAACAAAACCGGCAGGGAAGGGAAAAAAAAGTGAAAATTGCTGTAATCACAGACACCGATTCCAGTTTATCGCGGGAAATCGCGGCCAAATACGGCATCCGCCAGGTGCCGATCACGGTTCATTTTGGCGAGGAAATGTTCCGGACGGGGATTGATATCGATGACCGGCTGCTGTTTGAAAAGGTAGATGCTCTCAATAAGCTGCCCACGACGTCTGCGCCTTCTCCGGGGGCTTTTATTGAGGCTTTCCAGGCTGCTTTTGAGGATGGGGCAGAGGCGATCATCTGTATTTGCGTTTCCAGCAAGGTCAGCGCCACCTACGCCTCGGCTGTGACCGCCTGCGAGCATTTTCCTGACCGGATGATTAAGGTGGTCGATTCATTGACTCTTTCCCTGGGTGAGGGGTTCATTGCGATCGAAGCCGCGCAAATGGTGCAGGGCGGCGCATCCCTGGATGAAGTTGTGAAGAAAGCGATGGAAATGGGCAGCCAAATGCACATTTACGCGGTGCTGGCAACCCTGAAATACCTGGCGCTAAGCGGTCGGGTGGGTAAATTGGTGGCCGGGATGGCGGATACATTGAATATCAAGCCCATTTTGACCGTTCAGGATGGCAAACTCGATCTATTGGAGAGGGTGCGCACGCGCAAGAAAGCTATCGAGCGCATGTTTGATCTGGTAGGTACTGCCATGGATGGCAAGAAAATCGAAAAGGTGGGGATCATTCACGCCAATGCGCCAGATGGAGCGAAAGAACTGCAAAACCAGTTTTGTGAGCGGTTCGCCTACCCGGGGGAAGTGATGGTCGCCGAATTTACGGCTGGATTATCCGTGCATGCCGGCGCAGGCCTGGTAGGGTTGGTGATCCTGGCCCCTTGAAGTTTCTAAAAAAGCAATAAAACGACAAGGCAGCGTGGAACTCCACGCTGCCTTGTCGTTTTTGCAGATCATTGCCTAAAAATTGTGAAGAGCTAAATGAAAGACAATGAAATCCTCAAAATTTCTTAACAATCTTCTGTTAAACTTTTTATTGTCGATGGGTCTGATCCGCGTATAGGTTTATGCCGGACCGATTGTGAGTAAAAAAATTCGATCAGGAATGGACGAAGGCAATTTTCTGCTTTTGATATCGAAGGAGAGATTGGATGAAATCAGATTTGTACCGTTTTGGAATTATTTTCGTTTTGGGCATGCTGGTATTATCCGCCTGTAATACCCCCCAGGCGACGACACCGGCGCCGACAGTGGCGCCAACCCGCGCAGGTCAGACGCGCACCACCGCAGGATCTGGTACGACCGCGGTACAGGCGACCCGGGTCAGGGCAACGGCTGTTCCGCCAACGGCTACCGCCACCGCGGTCCCGGCGACGGCTGCGCCGGTCGTGCCAACCGCGACCGCCACACCGCCGACCCAACCGACCCCGACCATCGGGACGGAAGGGAAAATGGCGATCCCAGATCAGCGCCAATCGATTAAATTTGCCGCGGGCAGCTCATCGGCTGCCGTGGCGCTGACCCTGCCGGACCAGAACTCCGGCAGCATACCAGTTTGATGCCACTGCCGGGCAGAACCTGTACCTAACCGTGGCCGGCACCGCGAATATCCAGGTATTTTCTCCGAGCATGGTCGCACTCACCCCGAGCCTGGTCATGCCTGGCATGGTCACCATCCAGCTTCCGGACAGCGGCACCTATATTCTCGTGCTGCAGGGGCTGCGGAAAATAACATTCAATGTGTACCTGACCGCTGCGGCCAGCAACCCGGCCAGCGGGGCGCTGGTTTCTGATCAATTTCAAGCCCGGACGATCCCGGTAATGCCTTATTCATACACTTTCGATACGCGCTTGGATCCATCCGCGCCGGCGGGATATACCTTCGACGGCCAGGCCGGACAGAAGTTGAGCTTAACTTTGACCGGGGATGTCGCGCCGGTGGTGATTGCCCCGGATGGCAATACCCTGGTGCCTGCACCGGATCTTTTTAGCGGAAAATGGAGTTTTTCCCTGGTCGAAACCGGGAAATATTCACTGGTCCTGGCCGGAAATGGGGTCGTGGCCGTCTGGTCCCAATTGACCGCCGCCAGCACGGCGAGCTTGCCTGCGGTGCAGCCGGGCAGCGGGGTGCGCATTGCCATTCCGGAAAGTGATACCGCGGTTAGCCTGAGCACCAGTTTTGTAAGCGGCAAGACCCAAACTTTCGTACTGAACGCGCCGGCCAACCATCAAATGATCATTACCGTTACAGGCAATGCCGGCGTGGTGCAGTTCACCGGACCTGATCAAAAGCTGGTGAGCCTGGTCCATTCTCAAATTGTGCCGACCTGGTCGGTTTCATTGAGCCAGGGAGGAGACTACACGATTGTTGTCGCGGGAAATGGGCCGTCTGAAATGACATTTTCCATCCCCTCGGCAGGAACTGTTCTGCCCTGAGCGGGCGTGCTGGTAAAATTTTAGTTATCAGACCAGCACAGTCTGGAAACCAGAGGCGGTCCGCTCAGGCGGGCCGTCTTTTTTGATGATCCGAGCAAGCGTAAAATTTACCAAAAAGTGGTTTGATTTTTCCCGACGTGGTATGATTTAATGCATGATTATTCTGGTCAAGGATAGTTGGTTGAGGAGTGCTGTTTAGATGAACCTTTGGGATGAGTTTTACGGACCGAATGCCGGTTACGTGATTGAACAATACGAACGCTACCGCCAATCCTCAGACGCCGTCGATGGGGCTACACGGGCATTCTTTGACCAAAACCCACCTCCAGCGGATTTTTTGGAAGATATCTCGATCCAAGGGCGTGCGGTCGAGGCCGGCACACCCGGTCTGGATCCGCTAAAGGTGTCCGCGGCATTCAACCTGGCGCAATCGATCCGCTCTTACGGCTACTTTGCCGCCCGTCTGGACCCGCTGGGGAGTGAACCACCGGGTGATCCCTCGCTGTTGTTGGAAACGCATCACCTGACAGAAGCGGACCTGGATGCCATTCCGGCGGCTGCCCTGGGCGGGATTGCCGGCGCGCGCATGCCAACTGCGAGCGAAGTCGTGCAATATTTACGCAAAGTGTATTCTGGGTCGGTAGGTCACGATTATTTGCAGGTACGAAATGCTGAAGAGCGCGCCTGGCTGCGAGAAGCGGCCGAATCGGGCCGTTTCAGCGTCGAACAGATGCCGTTCGATCCGGTTGAAATTTTACGACGCCTGACAAAGGTGGAGACGTTCGAACACTTTTTACAGCGTTCATTCGTGGCCAAAACCCGGTTCTCGATCGAAGGGTTAGATGTGATGGTCCCGCTGCTGGATGAAGTGATCGGCGAGGCGGCTGAAGCGGGCATTTTTAATATCCTGCTGGGGATGGCCCACCGCGGGCGGTTAAATTTATTGGCCCATATTTTCAACAAGCCGATCGACCAGATCCTGGCCGAATTTAAAGATCCCCTGCTGAGGCGGGTCCTGCAAAATGAACCGGATGGGTGGACGGGAGACGTCAAATATCATGCCGGCGCGCGGCGTTTTATCGATACCGATGATGATCCGCAAACCATTGAGCTGACCGTGCAGTTGGCGCCAAACCCCAGCCACCTGGAGGCGGTCAACCCGGTGGTGGAGGGTATGGCGCGCGCCGCCGGGACGCGGACCGACCAGCCCGGGGCGCCGGTGTTCGATCCGAGTGTGACCTTACCGGTGATCATCCACGGCGACGCAGCATTCGTGGGGCAGGGGGTGGTGGCGGAGACGTTAAACATGTATCGCCTGCCCGGGTATGAAACCGGGGGAACGATCCATTTGATCGCTAATAACCAGATTGGTTTTACAACCGAAGCCGGAGAAGCGCGCTCGACCCTGTTTGCTTCCGATCTGGCAAAAGGTTTCCGCATCCCGATCATCCATATCAACGCCGACGATCCGGAAGCCGCGGTCATGGCGGCGCGCATTGCTTTTGCCTACCGCGAACGGTTTAAAAACGATTTTATGATCGACCTGATCGGGTACCGCCGCCTGGGACATAATGAAGGGGACGAACCGGCTTTTACCCAACCCCTGATGTATAAAAAAATCGAATCTCACCCGACCGTGCGCAAACTTTGGGCGGGGCGGCTGGTTGAACAAGACCTCATTTCCGCGAAACAGCCAGAGCAGATGTACCAGGAAGATATGGACCAATTGCAGCAGGAACTGGACAGGCTCGATCCGGAAGCACTGCAGGAACCGCTGCCCCCGCCGGCGCCGCCTGGCGCGGCCCGCAAGGTGCGCAGCGGCGTCAGCCTGGAGCGGTTGGCGCGGTTAAACCGCGAACTGGCGCGGCTGCCGGATGGATTTACGATGCACCCACGCCTGGCGCGGATCCTTCAAAGGCGCGAAAAAATGCTGGACCAGATCGATTGGCCGGCGGTCGATTGGTCGCTGGCGGAAGCCCTGGCCCTGGCGACGATTCTGGAAGACGGCATCCCCGTAAGAATGACCGGGCAGGATGTGGAGCGCGGCACATTCAGCCACCGCCACGCGGTGCTGCACGACAACGAGACGGGCCAGATTTATATTCCACTGCAGGCGCTGCCCCAGGCGAAGGCTTCTTTTGAAATCCATAATTCGTCACTTTCGGAATATGGCGCCCTGGGCTTTGAGTTTGGCTACAACATTCAGGCCGGCGGGCAGCTGGTGATCTGGGAAGCGCAGTACGGTGACTTTATCACCAATGCCCAGACGGTGATCGACGAATTTATCGCCTCGGCCCGAGACAAATGGGGCCAGCTTTCTTCACTGGTTATGTTCTTGCCTCATGGGTATGAGGGGCAGGGCCCGGACCACTCCTCCGGGAGGTTGGAACGGTTTTTGGCCCTGGCAGTGGAAAATAATATGCGCGTAGCCAATTGTACGACGGCGGCAAACTTCTTCCATCTGCTGCGCCGCCAGGCGGCATTGCTGACGGTCGATCCCCTGCCGCTGGTAGTAATGACCCCTAAGAGCCTTTTGCGCCACCCGCTGGTGTCCTCGCCGCCGCGCGCCTTTGCCGAGAACAGCTGGCAGCCGGTGCTCGACCGGGTCAGCTCTCCGCCGCAGCCGGGGAAAGAACCAGCCAATACGTTAACTCCAGCAGAAGATATCCGTCGGCTGATCCTGTGCAGCGGCAAAGTTTACGTGGACCTGTTGACCAGCGAAGTTCAGCAGGGCCATCCTGAAGTGGCGATTGCCCGGGTCGAACAGCTGGCTCCCTTTCCCAGCGTGGACCTGGGCAGCCTGCTCGCCGGTTACCCGGCGCTGGATGAAATTGTCTGGGTGCAGGAGGAGCCGCAGAATATGGGCGCCTGGGATTATGCCCGGCCCTATCTGGAGAAGGTGATTGATGGGCGGGCGCCGCTGCGCCTGGTTTCACGACCGCCCAGCGCCAGCCCGGCGGAAGGCTCGAACAACCTGCACACTTACAACCAGCGCCATCTGGTGGAAGCAGCTTTTATTTCCGAACAGGATGGAGGCGTGGCGCGAAAAATCCACAAGAAGCAGGGGATTCCACGCGGATAGCGGTATGGTAGATTGCAGACATTGCCTGATATATTGAGGGCAAGGTTGGACCGATGAACGGAAATGATGGCAGTGGGCGAAAGCATGAGGGAAGTATGGCTTACGAAATAAAAGTGCCCGAAATGGGCGAGTCCGTGATCGAAGCGACGGTGGTCAATTGGCTAAAAAAGCCAGGAGAGCGCATAGCCGTTGGGGATGCGGTGGTGGAATTGGAGACAGACAAGGTCACCTTGGAAGTTAATGCCCAGCAAAGCGGTGTCTTAAAATCGATTCTCCACCCGGTGGGTGAGAATGTGGCAGTGGGGGACGTATTAGGGATCATGGCTGGGGCAGAAGAAGCCGAGGTGGCGGCGCCGGCACCGGCGGAAAAACCTCGACAGGCAGAAACCATCGACGCTAATGCCTCGGCTCAGATTGAAGCTGCACCTCAGAATGCGGTTGAAACGCGGGTCACGCCGCTGGCCCAACGCATGGCGGAGGATCTGGGCATTGATTTGGCCAAAGTTGCGCCGACTGGCTCCGGAGGGCGGATCACCAAAGAGGATGTGCAGACTTATGCCGGACAGGCGGCGGCGCAGCCGGCAGGCCAGCCTGAAGCGGTATCTGTTCCCGCCCAGCCTGCGAAATCCAAACCCGCCAAGCCAGCCGTGCCACCCGCGGTAGTGAACTCGCCGGGAGACCGTCGGGAAGAGCGGGTGCGGATGACCCGCCGCCGCCAGACCATTGCCCGGCGGCTGGTCGAAGTCCATCAGACAGCCGCCATGTTAACCACTTTTAATGAGATCGATATGAGCGCGATCATCGATCTGCGCAAGCGCCGCCGGGAAGGTTTCAAAGAGCGGTTTGGGGTGGATTTGGGATACATGTCCTTCTTTGTGAAGGCGAGCATCGCCGCATTGAAGGATTTCCCCAACGTCAACGCTGAAATACAGGGCGATGAGATCGTCCGCAAATATTATTATGATATCGGGATTGCCATTGGGGCGGAAGAGGGTTTGGTGGTCCCGGTTGTGCGGGATGCCGACCGGCTCAATTTTGCCGGGATCGAAAAGGCGATCCGCGTATTTGTGGGCAAGGTGAAAGATGGGACGCTCACCCTGGATGATTTGCGCGGGGGGACTTTTACCATCACCAATGGAGGCATATTCGGATCATTGCTCAGCACGCCGATCCTCAACCCACCCCAGGTTGGAATTTTGGGGATGCACGGGATTAAAGATCGGGTGATCGTGGTGGATGGGCAGATGGTGATCCGCCCAATGATGTACGTGGCCCTGTCCTACGACCACCGCATGGTGGATGGGCGCGAAGCGGTACAGTTTTTGGTGCGGATAAAAGAACTGATTGAGGATCCAACCTCGTTATTGTTAGGCTAAGAGGATGCGCCCAGGAATGTTCGAACATTCCTGGGCGCATTATTTCAAACAGGTTAGTTATCTAAAAAACTGAGCTCAATCACAATATTGCTGTCTTTATTGCGAGAAAATCTTCCCATAAAGCTCAATACGCGGTATTGAAACCCATATTTTGAGGCCATCCGTTTTTGCTGCTTTTCCAACTCTTCGGGTTGGGTTAATAACCGGGCTCTGGCTTCGGTCCAATCGCTGTGTGGTTTTCCGCGCCCATCACTTTCACATAATTTCACCTTTGCATTGCCGCGGATGCGTTTTACCTTACCGGTCGAACCCCGGGTCCAAACGAAAAGTTTGTCACCCTCTGCGCTCACCCAGACCGGGGTGATGACACCCTGCCCATTTTTCCGGTAGGTTTCGAGCGCGATATAAGTGCTGGTCGCCAGATTTGCCAGATTCATTTTATTCTCCATCCATTCTTAATGTAATAAATTCTATGATCACGCGCGCTTCTTCGTCTTTGATCTGCATATCTTCAGTTTATCTGCCTTTGCCTTCATTGCACAGCACTTGCCTGCTCCCTTTTTACCCCCACTTTTTGAGATGATAGCGCGAGTTCGATATGGATGGCGAAGTTGCGCATGGCAGAAAAAGGGCAGGGAATAGCTCTTTTATCACGAATTGTGGGAGTTAGGTCCTATAACACCAACCAACGGTTAAGCTGATCGAAACGATCAGGATGAGCAAGCTGATAGTATAAACGGATGCCGGTTGGTAATGGTAGAGAAAGCCGGCCACCAATGGGGCTAGAATAACTGCCAGCGCATTGCCCGTCTCCACCAGGCCGTACGCCAGTCCCACATCCCTCGCTTTTACCAGCGGTCGAACAGCAGCTACCGCCATTGAAAGGTACAGGCGGTATCCGCCAGTAAACAGGTATCCGATATAGAATACCGCCGCGCTTTGCCCGCGCCACATAAATAAGGAGAAAATCACGAGGAGCAGTTGGCCTGCAATCAATCCAGCAGAGGCCGGCATATTTCCCAGGGCAAACAGAATGATCGTCGCGCCAATCCCGGCAAATGTCCCGGTCAGGCCAATCTGCTGCAGCGAAAGGTGCTGCACATCCTGGAGGTACACCGAGGTGAGCTGCTGCGGAGTGCTGATGCCAATGATGGTCAAAATGATGATGACCAGCAGCACCATAAAGCGCGGATTGGCCAACGGGTTGGTAGCCGGTGTTGCACTTTCCTGCGCTTCCGGCGGCGCCACAGGCCGGCTCGCGAAGAAGATGATTACGGTGGCAATGAAAAAGAGCCCGGCCGAATAGCGAAAGATCATCGCCAGCCCGGCAGTTTGGGCAATCCCGCCACCCAACATAGGCCCAAGTATTCCACCCGCCGTAAAGCAACCCGAGATAAAGGATATCCCGCGTTGGGCGCTCCAATTGCCGCGCATCTGGGTGATATAGCTGTTGAGCGGCGGAACAATAAAGCCGGTCAGGGTATAAGCGATCAAACCTGTAATAAAAAACGGAAAGCTTTTGGCCAATGCCATTATGCCTGCCGCGATCACCCCCAGGATCATTCCAGCGCGGATGAGCGGGAGTGGTCCAAACCGGTCGGAAAGATACCCGGCCGGTGCCGGCACCAGGGCCATAATGACTCCCAGCAGGCTGAGCACCGCGCCAATCTGCACCAGGTCGATCTGAAAACGCTGGAGCAGCAGCGGGTAGAAATAGATGAACAATCCTTCCCCCAGCCCCCAGATAAAATTCGAAACCGCGAGAATACCAAAATTACGCGGGATGCCGAAAAGCAGCCGCGTACCAAATTTATTCATGAGTCACCAACTTGTCAGGTAGTTAACAAGGATTCCAGTTACAGGCGAAAGCATGCCCTGTGCATCACGATAAAGACCTGCATGGAATCCCCATTACACCGGCCAGGTGCGGTAAAGGGAAAGATTGCATGCCTCATTGTACTATGAATTCCCCACTCCAAAATACGCATGATAAGTTTTATTGAAAGGGCATGCAGGTTTCAACAAAACCTGAAAGGTGTCATGTGGACTTATTATTAAATCTCCGGATCTTCATGGGGCAACTTTCTAAATTTTGGCGAAGGTGATGCAATATCTGGCGGCATTTTGATGCATCTGATTAGCAGTTACCGCGAATTTTTGAGATGATTTAATTCAATTTTACTGTAAAATCGGTGAGATGTATCATCTTTGTATATGGTTGTTGTCCGGATTGTTATAAAAATTCTTTCATTATTAGATCTTGACAATCGGAAACCTTTGCCTATAATAGGTAAGATACTTAACTATTAACTAAGTTACACGAAAAGGCAGGCATTCATGGTTGCGGAAGCGACATCTGAGGAAACCCTCCAGCGGACTATCGATCACTTTTGGGAAACGATCCCACCGGTTTGGAATAATGTGCGCTCGAATGTGCGGTCGATCGCGACCGAAAAATTTGATATATCCGTTGAGCAGTTTCATATCTTGCGCCATGTGCGCAAGGGGATGACTTCGGTCAGCGAACTGGCGACCATCCGCCAGATCAGCCGCCCGGCGATCAGCCAGGCGATCAATCTTCTGGTTGAAAAAGACCTGCTGACCCGGCATCACAGCACGGATGACCGCAGATATGTGGAATTAAGGCTGACCCAGAGCGGGAACGACCTGTTGAATGCGATTTCTGAAACCAACCACGCCTGGATGATGGAGAAGATGGCTGTTCTGCGGCCAGGTGAAATTAATTGCCTGGTGAATGCCCTGGAAATATTAAAGAGAACCTTTGTCGATTCCGAATCCTGATCCTGAGGAAGGCTATTAATGATCCATATCCGCAAAATATTACATTTTGTAAGACCTTATTGGAAATTATCGGTCCTGGCGCTGGCATTATTGACCTTCCAGGTGTTCATGGACCTATCCATCCCGCGCTTAATCCAACAGATTATTGACAATGGCATCAAGCAAGGGGATTTGAATGTCGTGATCCAGACCTCGCTGCTGATGTTGGGCATATCCGCGACCAGCACATTGGTGGCAGTGGGCAATAATTTATCCTCTGTGAGGGTGGGTGAGGGCACTGCCCGCGACATGCGTGAGGCTATCTTTTTGAAAATCCAGGATTTTTCATACGGAAACCTGGACCACTTCACGACCGGCAAATTAATGGTGCGATTGACCAGCGACGCCAGCGCCGTACAGCGCCTGGTGCAAATCACCCTGCGCATCGGTACGCGCGCGCCATTGCTGATGATCGGCAGCCTGATCCTGATGTTCGCCACCAGCCCCAGCCTGGCGATCACGATTGTGCCCCTGTTATTGATCACTGCCGTGGTGATCATATTCTTCAGCAGCAAGATGGAGCCCTTATTCCGGGTCGTGCAGCAAAAACTGGACCGCTTGAACACCGTGCTGCAGGAGAATATCGCCGGTGCGCGCCTGGTGAAAGCCTTCGTGCGCGCGGATTATGAAGGGGAACGCTTTGAAGCGGCCAATGAAGATTACACGGAAAGAACTGTGAAGGTGATGCAGTTCATGTCCACCATGTCGCCGGCGCTGACCGTCTTTGTCAATATGGGCATGGTGGTGGTCATCTGGTCCGGCGGCCTGCGGGCCATCCACGGCGATTTGACCGTGGGACAAATTGTGGCTTTCACCAATTATTTGCTGACCACCATGACCCCCTTGACCATGATGGCCAACCTTTCCAATGTTTGGGCCAACGGGCTGGCATCGGCGCGCCGGATTGATGAAGTCCTGGATGCTGAAATCGATGTGCAGCAGAGCCCGCAGGCCGTGTTGATGCCCGACCATGCCAAACCGCAGGTGACCTTTAAGAATGTGAGTTTTCATTATAACGGCAGCAGCGACGGCACCGTCCTGGAGGGGATCAACCTGGTCGTGGAACCGGGCCAGACTGTCGCCATTTTGGGGGCGACCGGGGCCGGCAAAACTTCGCTGGTCAACCTGATCCCGCGTTTTTATGATGTAACTCAGGGAGAGGTGTTGATCGATGGCATGGATATCCGGCAGATCCAGGAAACCTCATTAATGGAACAGATCGGGATTGTTCCCCAGGAATCGATCCTTTTTTCGGGCACGATCCGTGACAACATCCGTTACGGCCGGCCCGATGCCAGTGAGGAACAGGTCATCGCAGCCGCCAAGGCGGCCCAGGCCCATGATTTCATCATGAAATTTTCCGAAGGGTACGATACCCATGTGGAAGAACGTGGGGCGAATTTATCGGGCGGGCAGAAACAGCGCATCGGGATTGCCAGGGCATTGATCATGCAGCCAAAAATTTTGATCCTGGATGACAGCACCAGTTCGGTGGATGTGGAAACCGAAACCAAGATTCAGACCGCCCTGGATGAAATTTTAAAAGAGAGCACCAGCTTTGTGGTGGCGCAGCGCATCAGCACCGTGTTAAACGCCGACAAGATCGTGGTTATTGATAACGGCAGAATCGTGGCCGAAGGTAAGCACACCGAATTGATCCAAACCAGCCCGATTTACCGGGAAATCTACGATTCCCAATTGGGGAATGGGTTCAAAGAAGTTGAAGAAGCGGAGGTTGGTATTGTCAGCTTAGGAGTGGATGAAAATGTCTAACCAATACGACCGCGAGAGTACCCGAGAAATCCGGTCCAGGATGCAGAACCGGGGTCCTGGCCGGCCGGCGGTGATTGAAATAGCCAAGAATCCAAACCAGGCGCTGATGCGTTTGCTGCCTTACCTGAAGCCTTTTAAACTTTCCATGAGCCTGGTTTTAGTGATTGTCATCATCTATACATTGCTTGGTTTGGTCGGCCCTTATTTGATGGGGGTCGCCATTGATAGGTTTATCGGGGCCAAGGATGCATCCGGTTTGCCGCTGATTGCCCTTTTAATGCTCGGGGCATATCTTTTCAACAATCTATTTACAGCGTGGGCCAACTGGATCATGGCCAGGATTTCACAGCAGGCGCTCAAACAAATCCGGCGCGATTTATTCAAGCATATTCAAACTCTTTCGCTCAGTTTCTTCGATCGCAACCAGGCCGGCGGATTGATGAGCCGCCTGACCAACGATATCGATGCGATCAACCAGGCGGTTTCTCAGAACGTGACCTCGTTGTTTGCCAGCGCCCTGTCGATGGTTGGTATTCTGATCACGATGTTCGTCCTGAACCACTGGCTGGCACTGGCCACCTTATTGGTGGTGCCTATCATGACCTGGTTTGCAAATTTTGTGGCGAAATATACCCGCAAGGGCTTCCGCCGCCTGCAAAACAGCCTGGGTGGGCTCAACAGCATCACCGAAGAAACCATCAGTGGGCAAAAAGTGATCAAGGCCTTTCACCGCAAGGAATTGGTGATCGAAGCCTTTCGGGTGCAGAACCAGGTGGTTTATGAATCGGGGGTGTACGCCAATTCGTACGCGCTGCTGCTGATGCCGCTGACCAGCGTATTGGGCAACTTCTTTGTGATTGTGCTGGCCGGGCTGGGTGGTTGGTTGGCCCTGCAGAACCTGGTGACGATTGGTATGATCGCCACCTTTATCAGCTACGGGCAGAATTTTATCCAACCCCTGCGCCAGATTGCCAATTTGTATAATTCGATCCAGGCCGCCCTGGCCGGGGCCGAACGCGTTTTTGATATCCTGGATACCCCGGCGGAAATAAATGATGCCCCGGACGCCCTGCCTTTATCCGTGATCCAGGGAAAAGTGCGCTTTGACCATGTAGATTTCAGTTATAACCCCGGCACGCCGGTGATTAAAAATATGAGCCTCGAGGCGGATGCAGGCCAGATCATTGCCCTGGTCGGGCCAACCGGAGCCGGCAAAACCACCATCATCAATTTGCTCAACCGGTTTTATGATATTGATGCTGGAAAAATCGAGATCGACGGCAAAGATATCCGCGATGTGCGCAAGGCCGATCTGCGCCAGAAGCTGGGGGTGGTCCTGCAGGATACCTTCCTGTTTTCAGATACCGTCATGGAAAATATCCGTTACGGACGGTTGGAAGCCAGCGATGAAGAAGTGATCGAGGCGGCGCGCATGGCAGATGCGGACCACTTTATCCGCCAGCTACCCCAGGGCTACCAGACCAGCCTGTCGGAACGGGCGAATAACCTGAGCCAGGGCCAGCGCCAGCTGCTGGCTATCGCCCGGGCGATCCTGGCGGATCCGGCGATCCTGATCCTGGATGAAGCCACCAGCAGCGTGGATACCCGCACCGAGGCGCGCATCCAGAAAGCGCTGCTGCGCCTGATGGAAGGGCGCACAAGTTTCGTGATCGCCCACCGTTTGAGCACCATCCGCGACGCGAACATGGTGGTGGTGATCAATAATGGTGAGATTGTCGAACAGGGGACCCACCAGCAGCTGCTGGACAAGCATGGTTTTTACCATCACCTGTACTTGAGCCAGTTCAAAGGGCATGCGATCTAAAGGCCAGTAGCTTTTCAGCCGGTCTGCGTTCAGCCAAAAATTTAACGAGGTCTCTGGAGAACGATCCACTTTCTTAACAAAAAACAAGCGCCCCGGTTTTCCAAGGGAAAACCGGGGCGAGTTTTATAATTCGAAATGCGGAAAATGCCCAAAAAATCAGGCCACGCTGACCGGGCAGTGAAACACCTGTTGTTTGACAGGGTGTTTTTTATCTCCGCTCACGAGCAGGCTGCCTGTGCAGCGGATATCTTCTGAGGAAGATCCCAGCATGATTTTAAAAGTGCCTCTTTCGAGGACCAACTGTTGATTTTGATCGTGATAGGCGAGCAGGTTGACCGGCAGGTGGAAAGTGACGACTTTCTGTTCTCCAGGCTCCAAAGCCAGGCGGATGTAGCCCTTCAGCTCCTTAATGGGACGGGGTGAGCTGGCGTATTCATCCTGCACATAAAGCTGCACGACTTCCTCGCCCCGGCAAGGGCCGGTGTTGGTAATTTGCACCTGGATGTCGACCGTCTCCCCGGCGGAGGTCTGGGGCTGGCTGAGTGAAAAGCGGGTATAGGCAAACGTGGTGTAGCTCAGCCCGTGACCAAACGGAAACAGCGGGCTGGCTTTGACATTGACGTAATCGGTGTACCAGTTGGACTTGCCGCCGCTGGGTTTCTGGTTGTAGAAGATGGGGACCTGACCCACGTGTCGGGGGAAAGTGGCGGCCAGTTTGCCGCCCGGGTTGTAAAACCCAAAAATCGTTTCCGCGACGGCCGCCGCGCCTTCTTCACCCGGCAGCCAGGCTTCCAGGATGGCATTGGCACTTTCGGCAAGCTGGGGGATGGCATACGGCCGCCCGGTGACCAGGACGGCGACCACCGGTTTTCCAGCAGCGATGACAGCGCTGGCCAACTGATCCTGCAATCCAGACAGGGTTAAATCGGCGCTGTCGCGGGTTTCGCCTGTCGTGCAGGGTGGGGTCAGACCGGATTGATCCCCCAGAACAAGGATCACGGCATCCGCCTGGCGGCCAAGCTGCAGGGCTGCTTCAATCCCGGAGGGATCGTCAGAGAGACGATCGCAGCCCTGCGCATAGGTAAAGACAACCTCGGGGGCAGTTTTCTTTAACGCGGATAAAATAGTAGGGATCTGCACCGCATGGGCGGCCATGTGAGCCCGGTCATATGAGTCCGCGGGCGGCCAACCACTCTGAAACGGGCTGGTCATCAGATCCACCATGGATGAGTGGCTGTAGCCGCCCAGCAAGCACAGTGGTTCATCGGCGTTCGGTCCAATGACCGCGATCGTGCCGGAATTGGAGCTGAGCGGAAGAACCCCATCGTTTTTGAGCAGCACCATGCTTTTGCGCGCGATTTCCAAAGCCAGACTGCGCTGCTGGCGGGTTTCAAATACTTCCATCACCCGGCCTTCATCGATATATGGATTTTCGAAAAGCCCCAACTCCAATTTCTTCTGCAAATTGCGCAGAACAGCCCTATCCACGAACTCCAAATTAATTTCTCCCCTTTCGAGGGCTTCCAGCAGGGGGGCCGCGTAGCAGTTTCGGGTGGGCAGTTCGAGATCGATGCCGGCATTGAGGGCCAGTACCGCCGCTTCGCATTTGTTCTCTACCATCCGATGGTAGCTGTGAATCATAGGGATGGCTTCATAATCGGAGACAACCAATCCTTTAAATCCCAGCCTGGTGCGCAAAAGGTCGCTGAGGATGCGGGATGAGGCAGCCACGACTTCGCCGTCCAATTCCGGATAGGCGTTCATAATGGTGTGCAGATCGGTCTGGCTGAAAGCCGCCTGGAATGGGAGCAGAAAAATGTTCCACAGATCGTCGAGCCCCATGCGCACCGGAGCGCAGTTTAGACCGCCTTGAGAAAAACTGTGCCCGATGAAATGCTTACCGGTGGCCATCACGCCCCCGGCGGCCAGGCTTTCACCCTGCAGCCCGGAGATGTAAGCCGCTCCGAACTGGCTGACCAGAAGTGGATCTTCACCGAAGGTCTCCTCTATTCTGCCCCAACGCGGATCGCGACCAACATCTAAAACGGGCGCCAGACCCTGGTGGGCGCCGACCGAGCGCAGCTGCTTGCGAATTTCCTGGGTCATCTGGCTGGCGAGGTCCGGCTCAAAGGTACAGGCAAGGCCAAGCATCTGTGGAAAAGCTGTACCGCCCAAACCCAGGAAACCGGAGCAGCATTCTTCATGAACGATTGCCGGAATCCCCAGGCGGGTTTGCTTTTGTAAATACCGCTGCAGAGAATTATTGAATACCGCCGCTGCCCCGGGTTCGAGACAGGATCCTCCAGCGGTGCGCGAAATTTGACCGATACCGGTAGGGATCAAGGAGCTAGCCTTTTCAGGCGAAAAACATTGCCCGTCTTGCAGTTCAAACCCCCAAACAGAACCCATCTGAGCCAGTTTTTCATCCAGGTTCATTTGACTGAGCAGGTGATCGAGATTGGCCATTCTACCCTCTCCAAAATTTAGCCAGAAACGCGAAGTGTACCGGCAGGAACAGTGGCAATATTAATATATGGACGAGAATCTTTAACCGATTTTCGCCTGGCACCGGTTCTTTCAGTTTTACCAACTATATCGAAAAGAAGACGGTCTTAATTACTCCCATTTCCGGTGTACTTGTGACACTTAACCAGTACATCGTCGACGACCACTTCCTGAGGCACCACCCCTTTGCAGATATCCATGACTTCCGGGCATCTTCCCGCGAATTTGCAGCCCTTTCGCAAGTATTCATCCTGTTCCAGTTCTGACAGGGTAACTGTATCATGCCAGCGTTTCTTCGGATCAGCTTCCGGGATCGAATCGCGCAGCAGTTTCGTGTAAGGGTGTTTGGGGTGCATTAACACCTGCTCGACAGAGCCCATTTCGATGATATTTCCCCGGAACATGATGGCAATGCGGTCGCTGACATAATAAGCTGTGGCCAGGTCGTGGGTGATATATAAGACGCTCACTCCAAACTGATCCCTGAGCGTTTTAAATAAATTCACGATCGACATTCTCAAAGAGGCGTCCACCATGGATACCGGTTCATCGGCAATTAGCAGTTTGGGGTCGGTAAGCAGCGCCCGGGCGATGGACATGCGCTGCAGCTGCCCTCCAGAGTACTCGTTCGGATACTTGCCGGCGAATTCCTCATAGGAGAGGCCGACCGCTTTTAATTTATCATCAATTACCTTTATCGCATCTTCTTTGGTTTTAGCCAGCTTGTAATTGCTGACGGTCTCAAAGAAATAACTGTCGACCGTTCTTAATGGATTAAAGGTGCCAAACGGGTCCTGGAAAATGGCCTGAACCCCTTCGGTAAACCACACCTTTTCGTTTTTCTTGATTTCTTTTCCGCTGTGGAGGATCTTGCCGGAGGTCGGTTCTTCGAAACCCAAAATCATGCGGGCGGCAGTGGTTTTTCCGCAGCCGCTTTCACCTGCCAGGGTGAATATTTCGGCCGGCTTAATATTAAAGGTTACATGATCCGCCGCCGTGATCTTCGTTCTCGAGATCAAGCTCCCCTGGGAAAATACTTTTGTCAGGCCATCGATCTCAAGCAGGTATTCCATGGTCTCCCTCTCCAACCAACCAGCATGCAACTCTGTGATTGGTATCCAGTTGTGTAAAGCCCGGCATCTGCTCCTTGCATATCCCCATCACTTGCGGACACCTGGGGTGGAATGGGCAGCCGTTGGGTAAATTGGCGAGCGAAGGCGGGCTCCCAGGCACACTTCCGCGGGTGGTCTTATCGCCGAACCTGGGCAGCGAGTTCGATCAAGAATTGGGTGTAGGGATGCCGCGGCTGATTGAATATATCCTCCGCAGTTGATTCCTCCACAATTTTTCCGGCGTACATGATACACATGCGGTCGGCGATATTGGCATGCACTCCCATATCATGGGTGACCATGATGATCGTATTTTTAAGTCTGCCCTGGATTTCTTTGAGCAGCTGCACAACCCCTCTTTGCACGACCACATCCAGGGCGGTGGTAGGTTCATCGCCAATGATGATTTTCGGCTTGAGCAAGGCAGCCAGGGCGATGGTCACGCGCTGGCGCATGCCGCCGGAAAGCTGGTGGGGGTAAGAGTCCAGAATGTTGCGCGGCAGCCCCAGATCCTGGATGTGACTTCTGGCGAGCTCGAAGGCTTCATCGCGGGTTTTGCCGGCGACATGACTGGCAATAAAATCCCGATAAGTATCTTTGAGCTTCTGGATGGGGTTGAGCACGCTCATCGAACCTTGCGGGACGTAGGAGATCACTTCCCAGCGCAGTTTTCTTTTCTCTTCGTCACTGAGGATGGTGACGTCGATCTCTACCCCGCTGGGGCAGTAATATATTTTTCCACCGATCAGGCGCAGGGGGGGATCGATCGCGGCATACAGCGTTTTCAGGAGGGTTGTCTTGCCGCAGCCGCTCTCGCCGGCGATGCCGTAAACTTCGTTCTCCCTGATATTAAGGTTAACGTCATTGACGGCTTTTACCACTTTTTGACCGCCACGCATTTCAAGTACGTAGAAGGCTTTGAGATTCTCTGTTCGCAGGATAGTTCGATTCATCACAGCCTCACTACGTCCCTACCCGGGTAACCCGGGTGCGCGGGTCAAGGTATTCGCTGATGCTGGTCGAGAGCCAGTACAGGGCGATAAATAATAAAAGCGATAAGACTACCGGGGTCAAGATCCACCACCAGCGTCCTAAAAGAATAGACTGGTAAAAGAGTGCCCAATTCAACATTGTGCCCAGGGTGGGAATGTTAAGATTGACCAACCCAAGGATGGCAAGCGTGATCTCCAACCCGATGGCCCAGGCCATATTATTGATCAAAGTCGAAAAGATCAACGGCATGGCAAAGGGCATGTATTCGTGCAATACCAGTTTGACCGTCCCGGTACCTGAAAGGATGGCAGTCTGAGTGAACTCGCGCTCACGCAAGCTTAAGATCAACGAGCGAATCACGCGCGCGTCCCAGGCCCAGCCGAAGAAAGACAGCAGCAGCCCGAGAATCACCAGATTCATATACTGCCGCACCATCATGGCCAGCAAGACAAAGATCAAGAAGAGCGGGATGACCAGTAGGGCGTCGCCCACGAACATCAGGATCCGGTCGGTGGTTCCGCCCTTATAGCCGGCGATCATCCCCACCAGAATGGCGATCACCCGGGATACGAAACCGGCGATTAATGAAATAATCAATGAGTTGCGCACAGCAAAAGTGGCCTGCCAGAAGATATCCTGCCCATTCGCATCGGTGCCGAGCAGGTATGTCGCCGATGGCTTCAGATCTTTTGGGACAACATTCCATAAAGTAGGGTCATAAGGCGAAAAGAACGACAGTAAGGCCAGGATCAGGATGATCACAAGGACAATGAAGCTGAAGGCGAAGCGGTAATCTCTGATTAGATCTTTAAAGACATTCACGTGACTGATCTCCTAATTGTATCGGACCCGCGGGTCAAACAAGGGATACGTCAGGTCGACGATCAGGATCGCCGTTGTGATACCAACAATAGAAAAGAGGGTGATCCCCATGATCAGGTTGTAATCTCCATTGATGATGGCTCGATAAAGCAGCATTCCCAGACCAGGGTAACTAAAAACGATCTCTGTAATCAGTGCCCCGCTGAAAATTTGCCCCAGCGAAAGGGCCAGACCGGTGATTTGCGGCAGGATGGCGTTGCGAATGACGTACTTGTTCACGATGCGGTCTTCGGTAACCCCGCCCAGCTTGGCATACTGGACGAAATTTTCCGCATTAACGTTCTGTACCAGCAGCTTCATGGTTTGGAATGTAACTGCAAATCCCAGGATGCTTAACGAGAGGGCAGGCAAAATCGAATGCCAGAGGACATCTTTGATATAGGCCCAGGTGAAGGTGGGTATAGCGCCCATTGACGCCCCGCCTGTAATGGGGAACCAGCGCACGACATAAGCAAAGAGAATGAGCAAGGTGAAGGCAAAGATGTAATAAGGCAGCGGGCGGATCACCATGGCGATGGCATCCAGGATTTTCGACCAGGACCGGCGCGAATAGTAGCCCGCTAACCCGCCAATGATATTCCCGAGTATCCACGAGATGGCGGTCGTGGACAGCAGTAGTGACAAAGTCCAGGGCATAGCGACTGCCATAAGCGCGTTAACGCGAGTGGGAAATTGAAAAAAGGAAACGCCGAAATCACCGCGGATCAATCTTCCCCAGAATGCGCCGTACTGTTCGAGCCAGGAGCCTCCCAGTCCGTACATTTGGGTGAGGTCGCGGATAATGCCGTCCATCGCGCCCGGTTCCAATGTTGAACCGCGCGCCCTCATCTCACCGATCATTCTCATAATAGGGTCATTCGGGGTGAGCCTTGGAATGAGGAAAACAACGGTGATGCCCAGCCAAATTACTAAAAAATATTGAAACAGACGGGGGATGAGATATCGTTTCAGGAAATTCACAGTATTAACCTCATGCGTTTTTCAATTCGGGTCAACAAGATGCTATACCTCATATTATAAGGAGAAACCAGGAAAAGTCTAATAATAAGTCCCCCTGGGCGGGTTTCCGCCCAGGGAGGTTGGTAACAAGGTTAAAACGGACTGGAATATCCTTATGCGCCAGTGGATTTCAGGAATGGAGTCGTGTACTTGAAGTTGGGCCAGTGGGTATAAGGCTCATTATAGGGGTTTTCGCTGCCAGGCCAGTTGGTCCAGTAATATTCGTCCCAACCGACAAAGCCGATATATCCGTAAGTCGGGATACCAGGCATGTTCTTGACCGCTTCTTTGAGGCCATCGGTGCCCGCGGCGATGACGCCATCGGTATTGAAGGGATCCGTCTCGCGCAGCTTCTTGATGATGGCGTCCATTGCATCACTCGACCAGCGTGAGTAAATACCCTGGGTGCGCTCTCCGACGGGTTTCTTATAGGCGGAGTTCCACCGGTCGAGCACGCGGTACAGATCGGGTCCCGCGCCCCATGGCTCTTGAGCAGGCCAGGCGCCGCTGACATCAAAGTCGCCAGTGGCTCCTACCGCATCCATATTTTCAGTTGTATATGATGAGGCATCGATGCCGAACTTCTTCCACTGCTGCACGGCTGCCGCGGAATTGCGATAATCATGGTTGGAAAGCACCGTACCGCTCGTGAAGGAGATCTTCCAGGGCGTGCCGTCAGGCTTGTACCACTTGGTCGGTTTGCCGTCTTTGTCTTTGTCGGCCCTGAAACCGTTTTTCTCCAGCAGTTTCGTGGCGATGTCGGGGGCATATTTATACCAGCCAAGCCCGAACGCCTTGTCCTGAAATTCCTGGGTATCGGGGAAGACATAGCCGCGGCCCTTAGCGTAATCCGCAACACGTTTCGGCGCAGTGGGGTCATAAGGCGCAAAGGTTTCGCCATTGCCAACGTCGATGGTGAAGGCTTTTAACCAATCCTGCATCGGCTTGATGTAATCCGCGGGGTATGGGCCAAGGTGCGGGACGTGCACCGGGCTCAGCGTACCCGAGCCGTCGACGGCGATGCTGGTGTACTCGACGATCTCGATCGCCAGCACCAAAGCCCAGCGGACGTCTACCTTGTCGAACGGAGGCCGGGCGGTGTTGAAGAGGATACCGGTGATGGCCGGGTCGTTGTTGACCACAAAGGGGAAGGTCGGCTGGTAAGCGCGGGAAGTCTTGGACTGTGCTAACAGCGCCTTGAGGCCATCGGCGGAAAGTTCCGCCACGTCTAATTGGTGGGTCAATTGAGTCAGGATTTGGGTGCCTTCATCGGCAAAGTACTGATAGATCACGTACTTGGGTTTCGGCTCGCCATACATGATGCCGGTCGGGCTTTTGGCCCAGTCATCGCGCTTCACCCAGGCTGTCCAGCTTCCCTGGGGATCGAAACTGTGCAGCTTGTAGGGGCCGCAGCCCACATACGGATTGAAGGTGAACTGGACCGGATCGGCTTGCTTCTCAAAAATATGCTTGGGGAAGAACCGGACGCAGCCCCAGCGGTCGAGGAAAGTGGTGTGGAAGCGAGAGTTGGCCTGTTTTAAATCAAATTTGACGGTGTTGTCATCCACGGCGGTTACTTTATCAACGTTATCCACGAAGAAGCTGTGGGAGTTGAAGCCGTCATACTTGATCAGGGATTCGACCGTATAGACCACATCGGCAGAGGTGAAGGGTTCGCCGTCAGACCAGGTGACACCCTTGCGCAGCGGGATGGTCACACTCATGAAATCGGTGCTGTACTTCGGGTCGCCGTCCGCTACACCGTTGATAATTTTACCGGTAGCGAAGTCAACCGACCAGAGCGGCTCATCCGCCAGGTTCTGCATGCCGCGGTCCTGCCATTTCCAGCCAACCCACTGGTTGAAGTTATCGGGAGTGCCGACCCGCCCGGTAAGGATGCGGGCAATAAAAGTCTCCCGGCGGGGGAAAGTCCCCAACACATCGGCTACCGCTACTGGTGCCGCGGTAGGTTCGGGGGTAGCGGTGACCACTTGCTTCACAACCTGGGTCTGGACCACAGGCGTACCCTGGACCTCAACGATTTGAGTGACCACTTTCTCGATGACCTGAGGCGTGCCGGTGGCAGCAGGGGCACAGGACGCAAACAGCATCCCAACGAGACCGGCGCTGGACAGTTTCAAAAACGCACGTCGACTTACTGGTTTAGACATTTCTTCCTCCTGAATTGGTTGAGAAAACATCGATAGATAATCTGGACAGTGGTTTTCAAAAAATCTGGATTACGTATTCGAAGGCTTACCTCCTTTATTTAGGCCACTCCTACCAAAGCGGTGAAGAGACCAGGTCTAACAAATGGAACGACATGAATCCCGCACCACGAGTTCGGTTGGCAGCTCAATGCGCTTAACTTTCTTTTCGGGATTATTCAACAAATCAAGCAGGATTTGAGTAGCGACCCGCCCCATTTTCTCTAAGGGTTGGTTGACCGTAGTCAGTCTGGGATGGGTGAGGGATGCCTGGGGAATGTCATCAAACCCGATGACCGAAATATCTTCCGGGATGCGCAGTCCACGGTTGCGGATCGCTTCCATTACGCCCATCGCCATCACATCATTGGAGGCGAAAATAGCGGTGGGTGGGTTGGGCAAATCCAGAAAGGCGCATGCCCCATTGTAACCATCAGGTTGTTCAAAAGTGCCTTCGAAAATGAGTTCTTTGATTTCAGACATATGGTGAGTGCGCAGCGCTGAGCGATATCCTTCAAGGCGGTCGACAGAGCAACCCAGGTCCAGCCAGCCAGTGATAAACCCGATGCGCGTGTGGCCGAGTTTTATCAAATACTCGGTGGCGTTATACGCTCCCTGCCAGTTTGTCGCGCCCACTGCCGGGCATTCGCGCCCGGTGCCCTGATCATCGATCAAAACAAATGGAAAATTGCGCTGGATCAGCGATCCAATGTTGTCAACCGGGGTGCGCGGTACTAAAAGTAAAAGACCTTCGACAACCCCTGTGGCAAGGTTGGCGATGTAGCTGGCTTCTTTGTTGGCGATGCGGTGGGTGGTATACAGAACCAGGTCCAGGTTGTTCAGGGTCAATTCACCATCGATGCCGCGTATGATTTCCCCTACGTAGCCTGTGCCTAAATCAGGGACAAGGACACCGATGGTTCGTGAACGCCCTCCAGCCAGAATTCTGGCCTGTTTATTGGCCACATACCCCAATTCATCCATTGCCTGGAGAATGCGACCTCTGGTTTCCGATTTTACGTGCGGGTTGTCATTAATCACCCGGGATACGGTTCCGTAGGACACGCCCGCTTTCTTCGCCACGTCAAAGATCGTGGCGGGCTGTTTTCCGGAGTTCATGGCAGGTCGGGTTGTCATAAATAATATGAGAACGCTTACAAAAAAGCCGTATTTTTATCTGATTTTGGGAAAAAGCGCCTGGAAAACCGTGTGAGCGCTTACACGAATAGAATAGCACAAATAAATTCTGAAGTCAATAGGTTTTGGAGAATTCTAAGATTAAAAAATGAGCCGCCCCGCAATTTACAGGACGGCCCAGGTAAGGATGGCGCAATGCTGAAAGTTCAGGTGACGGCGTGTTCTGGTTCGTGCTGCTTGGGTTCCAGAGCTGCTTGTTCCAACTCGCGCAGGGCGGGACGCCGCCCGAGCGCGTACATAAAAGCGCCGACCCACAAACCGCCTAACCCAATGGGCAAGGCTAAATCTGTGAGGCTCAAATTGAACTGGCCGGGGTAAAAGGCGGGAATAATTTGCCAGTAAAGGTTAACCAGGTAGACCAGCACGATCGTGCCGCCCAGCGCAGCCAGCAGACGCATGTTGTTGCGCACGCGCCGGGTAATCAGCATCCCAAAAGGCAAGACGAACTGTAAAACAGCGACCAGCACGCCTACCGTGAGCCAGCCACCCTGGATGCGGTTGTAGTACCAGACTACTTCGTGGGGGATATCGGCGGCCCAAATGATCAGCAGTTGGAAGTAAGCCAGGTAAGCCCAGCCCATGATAAAGGTCAGCATTAATGCTCCCAAATCTTTGAACGGGGTGGGGGTAGTGCGCAGACTCCAATTGCGGCCCAGGCCGAGACCAGGCATCAGGTTGAGTATGAAAATTGAAAACGATAGACTGGTCAGGAGTTGACCGAAGATCACCATCAAACCATAAATGCTGGAGTCCCAGAATGGCTCGAGTGACATCATCCAATCGATGGATGCAAACGTCATGGTGAGGGCATAAATAATCAACCCGAAGGCGCTCAATGCTTTCAGGCGTTCTTTGATGGCCGGGTCACCGCTCTTCGACCACTGCGCTGAAAGGCGGTTTATGAAGAAAGCGAGTAAAAACCAGATGAGAAAATAGATTACCGCGCGTATGATAAAAAAAGGCACATTCAGATAGAGGCTTTTTTCCTGTAAGACCGCACTGGCCTGGACGGCCTCCGGACGCGCCCATAAATACAGTCCGGGCAGATTAAAGAGCAGCGGGATAAAAAGGACCGGCATCAACCAAAGGGTACTTGCGCCGGCTTCGCACACTCGGCGTACGGTTAATCCCCATTTGCTGCCGGTGAGAAAGTGAATCATCAAGAAAGCCAGCGAACCCAGGCTTATCCCCAGCCAGAATAAAAAGGCAAGCAGGTAAGACTGGAAAAAACGATCCAGACTGCCGGTGAGGGCGCCAATCACCCCGAGCACCAACCCTGCCAGGCCAACCAGCAATGCAATTCGCTGGTAACGATTCGCAGTAGAAGTCAGGTTTTGATCCGTTGTCATATTATTTCCCTAATTGCTGCAGTTCTTCAGGCGTCAGATCCTGTGTGAGGTGACCATTTTTCAACTGCATGGCTCTCAAGTAAGCGATGATGGCCCAACGATCGGGGGCTTTTACCCGGTAACCATAGGAGAGCATTTTCCCCTGGCCGTTGGTAATGATGTCGAAAATTTTACCCACAGAGAATGTTTTGGCATCGCCGAGCAGATCGGGCGGTTTGGGGAACTGAAAACCGACCACCTTGCCATCCCCATGCCCATCGACGCCATGGCAAACGACACAATAGATATTGAAGCGCTCCTGACCGCGGGTCACCAGATCATTGGTAATGGGCACCGGGAAAGTGGTGAGGGGCTGGCCGCTCAGGTCTAACCCGGTCACGGCCGGATCATCAACTTTTTGGTCGGTCTGGGCGACGGTGCCGGGGACGAGGTTTCGCGCCGAGCGGCCATCGGCAAATAAATCGTTTTGCGAGAGAGGCCGGTTGTAGGGTTGGACGTCCATATCACCCGAGGCCTGGCATCCCATCAGCAAGAACAGGCTGGCAGCCAGCAAGGCCAGACCTAACCAACGGTTGAAAAAAGGCTTTTGCCATCGTTTCGATCCAGAAGTAGGAAATCGGTATGTCATCGTGTCATGCCTCGATTTCTGAGACCAGAATCGCTCCCTGGTCTTCCAGAAACTTGCGGGTACCCGCCAGGTCAAATTTTGGATCGCGGGCTTCGATCCCCAGATAAAAGCCATCCTGTGAGCCGTGTTCAACAAAATCTTCCACATTGAAAACCGGATGATATGGCTTGGGAAATCCGGTGACCACAAACAGGCCGATCACCCCCCCAAATGCGGCCAGAAGGACAGTCAATTCGAAGGTAATAGGGATATAGGCCGGCCAACTCAAAAGCGGCCGGCCGCCGATATTGAGCGGGTAATCGAAGACCGTGGCATATACCTGCATAAAGAAGCCAAGCAAACCACCGGTGATGCCTCCGCCCAGGACTGCATAAGGCAGCCTGGAAGGTTTGAGGCGCATGGCTTCGGAAAGGTCTTCAACCGGAAATGGCGAATAGGCATCCAGCTCGTGGTAGCCGGCGTCCGTCGCGTGACGGGCAGCGCTGACCAGCGTTTCCGGGCTGGAAAATCTGGCTAATAAACCGAAGTTGTTTGTAGGTTTGGTATCCATAGGCGCCTTCCTTATTCGGCTGGTGCTTCTTGCGAGGTCCTGATTTCGGAGGACGATCCTGATTTGTGATGAACCAATTCGCGCAGTTCAAAGATTGAGATCGCCGGCAAGACCCGCACGAAGAGGAAGATGAGGGTCAGGAACAATCCCAGAGTTCCCACAAAGGTGGCGATATCCCAGAAGGTAGGTGAGTAAAGGTGCCATGAAGACGGCAAGAAATCCTTGGAGAGGCTTTGAATGATGATGACGAAGCGTTCCAACCACATGCCAATATTTACCAGGATAGAAATCACAAACAAGAAAATGCCGTTGGTGCGGATCTTCTTGAACCAGAGCAATTGGATAACGACGACATTACAGAAAATCAATAACCAATACAAAGGCGCATAGGCCCCGGTCAGGCGATCGATGGTGTTGGCGCGTAGAAAAACATCGCCGCTGTACCAGCCCAGGAAGTTTTCCAACAGGTAGCCGTAAGCTACCACCATACCCACGGTTAACATCACCTTGGCCATGTTCTCGAGATGGCGCACTGTGATGAAGTCTTCCAGATGGTAAAACTTGCGCAGGGGGATCATCAGGGTCAGCACCATGGCGAACCCGGAGAAAACCGCCCCGGCTACGAAGTATGGCGGGAAGATTGTGCTGTGCCAACCGGGCACCATGCCGTAGGCGAAGTCTACGCTGACGATACTGTGAACAGAGATCACCAAAGGCGTAGCCAAAGCCGCCATGAGCAGGTAAACAGACTGGTAATGGTGCCAGTGGCGGGCGGAGTTGCGCCAGCCCAGCGCCAGTCCCCCGTAGAGGCGCTTGGCCCAGATGTTGGTGGCCTTATCACGCATGGTCGCCAGGTCGGGAACCAGCCCCATAAACCAGAATAGCAGGGATACCGTGGCGTAGGTCAGGATGGCGAACAAATCCCAGACCAGGGGGCTGCGGAACTGAGGCCAGAGCCCCTGAGTATTCGGGTAAGGCATCAGGTAGAAGAACAGCCACGGACGCCCCAGGTGCAGGATCGGGAACAGACCGGCATTGGCAACCGCGAACAGGGTCATCGCCTCGGCAAAACGGTTGATTGAGGTGCGCCATTCCTGGCGAAAGAGGAACAAAATAGCCGAGATCAGGGTTCCGGCATGACCGATACCAATCCACCATACGAAATTAAGGATGGCGAAGGCCCAGCCAACCGGGATATTGATGCCCCAAATGCCGACTCCGTTGATAAACAAGTAGGAGATGGCATAGAGCAGGAGCATCATCCCCGCAAAGGCGATCAGAAAGCCAATCCACCAGCCGCGTGGGGTTTTGCGGGGATGGGTTAGCGGAATTTCGCTGACCTTGTCAGTAATGGAGACGTAGGTGTGGCCGGGCTGCAAAACAGGAATTTCATTTAAATTTTCCATAAAGTTCCCTATGCCTGTTCTTTTATCTGTGGGTTGGGGTTGGTGACCCGGCCCAGATAAGTGGTGCGGGGTTTGGTACCCAGTTCAGCCAGGAGCGCGTAATTCAGCGGGGTTTCTTTCAGCTTACGGACCTGGCTGGCGGCGTCGTTGATATCACCAAACACGATGGCATTGGTCGGGCAGGCCTGCTGGCAGGCGGTGCGCACATCGCCATCTTTGATCGGCTGACCGCTGACCTCGGATTGAATGCGGGCCGAATTGATGCGCTGGACGCAGTAGGTGCATTTTTCCATCACACCGCGCATACGCACAGACACGTCCGGGTTGCGCATGGCCTCGAGGGATTTGGATGTAAAATCCTGGAACTTGTAGAAATTAAACCGGCGAACTTTATAGGGGCAGTTGTTGGAGCAGTAGCGTGTGCCCACACAGCGGTTGTAGGTCATTTCATTGATACCTTCCGAACTGTGGGTGGTCGCGCCAACCGGGCAAACCGGTTCGCAGGGCGCCTGTTCGCACTGCATGCAGGGGACCGGCTCGAAGGCGACGGAGGGCGCATCCGGGCTGCCCTGGAAGTAGCGGTCGATGCGCAGCCAGTGCATTTCCCGGCTGGCGTTGACCTGGTCCTTGCCCACGGTGGGGATATTATTCTCGGACTGGCAGGCCAGCACGCAGGCATTGCAGCCGATGCAGGAACTCAGATTAATGGACATGCCCCAGGCGTGACCGGTGTATTCAACCGGGTCGTACAAAGAGGGTTGGACGCCCTGCGGATCCTGGGCAAAGTTGGGGTGCTGTTTGTAATCGGCCTGGGTCGTTTCGCGAATAAGGTCGCGGTTCTCCATACTCTGGTGGTCACGGGTGGTCACCAGGTCGTAAGTTTTACCGGTTTTACTCACTTCTACGCTGGCATCAAACCCGGGGGCGGTGGAAGTACGGATGGCGTATGCGTTGACACCGGCGCCTTCTAGCACTTTGCCGCCCTTTTGGCGTCCGTATCCCAGGCTGAGAGCCAACGAATCTTCGGCTTGACCCGGCTGGACGAAGACCGGCGCTTCAAGGCTGCGCCCGGCAAGCTTGATGAGCAGGACGTCGCCTTCGTTCACGCCCAGGCGCTGCGCCGTTTTCAGGCTGACCATGAGCGCATTATCCCAGGTGATCTTGGTAAGCGGCTTGGGCAGTTCCTGAAGCCAGGCGTTATTGGTGTACTGGCCGTCCCAAATAGTGGGGTCGGGTTCGAAGGTAATTTCCAGCGTTCCAGCCGCCGGAGCTTGATTGGCGGCGGTTAGGGTCGCGGGGGCAACCTGCGGAGCGGAAGCGCTGGCAGACAGGGTGGTGTTGGGCAGGTAGCCGTCGCGCAAGGACTGCTTCCAGGTCACATCGAAGTTGGATCCAGTGAGCTGCTTCTGCCAGAATTGGCGCACCAGATCGTATCCATTGGACTCCTGGCCTAACAGGACAGCCAACACCTCATGGGGAGATTTACCCCCGTATAAAGGCTCGATCAGGGGCTGAACGATGCTGGTGGTGCCATCGTAGGATCGTAAATCGCCCCACATTTCCAGGTAGTGGGCCGCGGGGACGTGCCAGGTGGTCAGGGCAGCGGTTTCATCGGCATAAAGACCCAGGTAAACGCTGAATTTTGCCTTGGGGATTGCCTCGGTAAAATTTATGTCGGCGGGGGCGGTGTAAGCCGGGTTCCCTTCCAGGATGAGAAGCGTATCCACGGAACCGCCGTTCAGATCATTAACCAGGTCGCGCAGTGAAGTCATTGGATCGACCGGGTTCGCCTCGACCGGATCCGTGTAACTCACGGTGACGCCGGCTGCGCCCAGGGCCTGGTTGATGGCGTGGGCGATAGCGTGCACCGCGACGGGCTGGCGCTCGCCGGCGATCACCACGCAGGCGCCATTGGCTGCTTTCAAATCAGCCGCCAGGGGTGCGATCCAGCTCTGGCCGGGAACAGCAGCCGGCGCGGAGCCGGCATTGATGCCCAACTGGAGGGCAAGGGCACGGGCAAACAATTCGACGTCGGCTGAGCGGACAGCCAGGCGGTGATCGGCGTTGGAGCCGGTGAGGGTCAGGCTGCTTTCGACCACATACAAACGGTTCATCACGCCATCGGGTTTGCGTCCGGCGCCAAAATCGCGGCTGTAACGCAGGCTGCCGTGCTCGCTGAAGAGAAAATCGGAATCCAGCGAGAGAATGACCTGCGCTTTGTCAAAATGATATTGGATCCCGACCGGTTTCCCAAAGACCTGGGATAATTTGGCTCCTGCCAGGTTCAGGGGAGAATATTGGTGCCATTTGGCCTGGGGAAACTTTGCCAGGACGGCTTTGATTTCATCCGCCAGACTGGGCGAGGTTACCGTGCCGGTCAGGATGCGCAGGTTGGGTCCGTTTTGGGCAGATAATTCTGTCGCGAAATCCTGCCAGGTTTTTGCCGCGCCCTGTTTGGTGACCTTTTGAGCCCGGTCCGGATCGTAAAGATCCAGAATGGAAGCCTGCATGAACATGTTGCTGGTGCCCTGGCTGACGGGATGGCGCGGGTTGCCGTCCACTTTGATCGGACGGCCCGTCTCGCTGCGCACCAACACCCCCTGACCAAAACCATCCATGGGCATGGCGCTGGCGAAAAACATTGGTTTGCCAGGGACGAGATCTTCAGGAGCGTTCGAATAAGGCAGGATTTTTTCCTGACCCTGGGGGATACAGGCGGTTAATCCGGCGAGGGCCAGGGATGCGCCCAAAACTTTAAGAAAATCACGCCGGCTCATTTCGCCCAGGAGTTGGGCCTGCCTGGGGAACTCCTGGCGGACTATTTCGGCAAATTCATCGCTTTCGGCCAATTCATTAAGGCTGCGCCAGTAAGTCTTTCCATGCTGAGAAGCAAGGCGCTTGCGCAGGGCAGACAGATCTAACGGCCTTTGGTTTTCCGTGTCGGTTGTCATGTTGTTACCTGTGGCATATTGAACAATTGGTAAGTTGCGTGGGCGACATGATGTTATATTGCTTCACCAGCTTGGGACCCAAAACAGACTGGGGTTCACTCGGTGTATATCCCATGTCGTAAATATTGGCTTGAGGCCGTACGTATTTCGCGGGATTATTATGACATTCCGTACAGGTGTCCATATAGAAATATTTGGCCCGCACCGCCGTTGTCACTTGATCCATTCGACCATGACAGGTCTCACAACCCACGCCTTTGTCAATATGAATCTGGTGGTTGAAATACACATAATCCGGCAGGTTATTCACCCGGTTCCATTGGACGGGGGTGCCGTTGTTGTAACTGTCGCGTATGATTTGTAAATCCGGAGAATTCGTGGCAACCTGGCTGTGACAGCTCATGCAGGTTTCGGCCGGGGGCAGATCCGCAAAGGATGACTGATCAACCCCGGCATGACAATAACGGCAGTTGAGACCCAAAACGGCGACATGTAAATTGTGGGGGTAAGGAACCGGTTGAGGAATGGCGACGCCAACCTTGGTTAATGCGCTGGAGTGGGTGTACCAGACCAGCCCGCCGGTAACTACTGCCAGTAGAATCAGGACCCCCAGGATGCTGATTCGGGAAATGATGTTGCTGCGAGGAGGAAATAGTTGAGGCATACGTTTCCCCATTTTCCAGGATACAAGATTTGAGGACCAGAACCGCTATACTTACCGCTCGAAAAAGCTATTCTTAATAAATTGTTTCTCTAAGCTTAACAGCGGATTCGATAATAGTCAACAACTTAAGTATAGTTTTTTTTCAGAATAATTCAACATTTATTGCCAATGTTTATTCCCCATTCTTTGTAAGAAAAAAAATCTATCGGGGAATTTTGTCAGATACTAGCTGTCTGGTCGATAAGCGTAACTCCCCATATTTTAACCAGTCATTCTTCAATGAACACCTCCTGATTAAAGAGAAAATTTTTCGATCGGTCAGCGTGCTGTAGATCCAATTGACGAAAGTTAATCATCTGACCTTTCAGAAATGTTTTTATCGTCGAGCTATTATATGATAAATATCAAGATTGTTCCACCCCCTTCGATGCCGATTTTGTAATGAAAAAATATGAAAAAACGGGTGGTATTTTTCAATATCGTTACCAAGGGCAGCCTTATTGAACAGTGGGTATCGCCGTGCATATTTTTGCTGTGGCTTTCAGCCTGGCTCACGAAGCAGTGAAGAGCAGCAGTAAAGCATTATTTCCTTAAGCTATCCCCCCGGGAAATTGAGTGTATCCGCTGCTGGCTGTTCACCGGAAAATCATGCTGGCGAACTCCCTTTCCTGGTTCCGGGATTATTATGTCTTTTCGAGGTCTGGGTCATGGACCCCCTGGACGCCTGAAAGGATTTCGCCCGTTCCTGATTTTGTTAACATTTGAAAATCAAGCGTTAACCGCCTGTTGGTTGTATAGGGCTGGTCGAGTGGATATACTCAAAACAGATATGTTCAAGGATTAACTATGAATACGAAGACGGTTTTAATTTTATGTACGGGGAATTCCTGCCGGTCGCAGTTAGCGGAAGCGATCGTCAATCACGATCTTACCGGCAGATGGCAGGCGTTCAGCGCAGGTACCCAGCCGGCAGGCTTTGTTCATCCTTTTGTTAACCAGGTTCTGGCGGAGATTGGCATATCTCACCAGGGTGAATCAAAATCGACCGCCCAATTCCGGGATACCCGTTTCGATGTCATTATCACGGTGTGCGATGATGCCGCGGAAAACTGCCCGGTCTGGCTGGGCAGCGGGCAGAAAGTGCACATCGGTTTCCCTGACCCGGCCCGGGTTTCCGGTTCCACTGATGAGGTCCTGACTGCCTTTCGCCAGGTGCGGGATGATATCCGGATTCAGATTATTGGTTATCTCAAAAAATACTCAACGGAAACTGCGGTTAATCAGAAAAATTTTTACCATGAGTGAATGGAGTTTTGATGAAAATTTTGGTCAGCAATGATGATGAGGGCGGCTTATTTCTGCTTGTGGCGCTTGAACCAGAACAATCCCGATAACAGCATCACCGAGGTAACGCTCCATAAAATCACCTGGACATCCACTGATGTCTGCTGGATAACCTTCGCGTAAAGATATCCCACCGTCACCAATGCGGCAGACTTGATTAATTCGCCCATGACCAGCATGCCGGCCCAACGGTGCACGGGCACCCGGCTTAATCCCGTCGCCACCAGAGTCGGGACGGGAAATCCGACGGTCAGTTTGGCAAAAAACAGCAACCGCGGCGCGTATTTTTTTACACTCAACTCTAATTGATCGACCCGTACGGGATCGATGCCGACCTTAGGGGCAAGCCGGGTCAGCCATTCCAATTTACCGAATCGCCCCAGGGTGTACCAACCCATATCGGCGGTGAGGTTTCCCATGACAACCGCCATGAAAACCGGCACCGGAAAAAGCAGACCGCTGGAAGATGCCGCTCCGCCCAGTAAAGTGGCGAGCGGACCTTCTGCCATGGCCAGCAATCCTAAAATGCAGTATGGCAGGAAATCGAGCGGGGAGGTGAACAACAATGCAAAAGGCATAGCCAGGTTCTCCTGTAAGATGACGCCAGCCCGATTGCTTTGAGAATTTAAGTTGACTTTACCAAAAACCAGAGCTGATGACGACGAAAAACGGGCTGGAATCCTACGAGTAAATGCCATTTATTAGAGTTTATCCTGCGGGTATAAGGATTTTATGTTGGAATTGTTTAGAAATCCTTTGATAAGCTAACATCTCTCGATGCAATTTTTAAACCAGCAGCGGTTCTTCAATGATACATCATTAACCGCTTGGAAGGAACCAGGAGCGCGGAACCAGCGATATTTTAACCATCATTGGATGAGAACTGCTGTTTCCAGACAGACTTTTGCCAAACGAATTTGAACCGCAGGCTACACCGGATAAGCTCTTTCGTAAGCGGTAATAATCCGATCCCAGGTCTGGTTCATGGCTGCATCGATGGTCTGGCGGGAAGGGTCGGCGGCAAACCAGCCCAGAGCACGGCGCACCCCTTCTGCCCAGGATACATCACATTTGAAATCGGGGACAAAGCGTTTGATTTTGCGGTTGTCGAAAACGGAACTGTTGATTTTGTCACCAATCAGGTCGCCAACCGCAGCGGGGTTGTAAGCGGCGATCAAGTCGGAAGGGATATGGACGTAGGTTGGTTCAAAACCGGCGGCCCGACCGGCTTCCTGGAAAATCTGGTTCCAGCACAACACATCATCGGATGTAATGTGGAAGGCTTCGCCAACGGCTGCGCTCAGACCAAGCAATCCCACCAGGCCCCTGGCGAAGTCGGCGTTCCAGGTCAGCGTCCACAAGGACGTTCCATCTCCGGGGATGATAATTTTCTGCCCGCGCCGCATGCGGTCGATCACGGTATAAGGGTGCTGCCAGCTGGCGCCACTTAGTGGGATTTGCGAGGGGCCATAAGTGAGCGACGGGCGGATGATGGTCACCGGGAATTTGTTTTGCCGGTACTCCTGCATCAAGCGCTGTTCGCAGGTTATTTTATTGCGCGAGTACTCCCAAAAAGGGTTTTCGAGCGGGGTCTCTTCGGTGATGATGTAGTGCGCCGGCGGTTTTTGATAGGCGCTGGCGGAACTGATAAAGATGAACTGGCCGGTGTTTCCGCGAAACAGCTGGATGTCGCGCTGGATATCATCAAGGGTATAGGCAACCCAATCCACCACTGAGTCGAAATGTTCATTCTCGAGCAGGCTGGCCAGGGCAGCCGGGTCGCCGTGAATATCGCCGACCAGCGCCCGGGCTCCCTGAGAGATGGGATATTTGGATGAGTGAGAGCGGTTGAGGATGGTCAAATCCAAACCCCGCTGGATTGCCAGTTCCGAACATGCCGAGCTGATCAGGCCAGTCCCGCCGATAAATAGCACCTTCATAAATTCCTCCATGAACTCGGATGGATTCGTAAACAGGTTCGATCTACAAATATTCTAATACAAAAGCCGTCGGGTAGGATGGAGAGGCTTATCCAGCATGCGACCAGGAAAGAAGGTTAATCCAGGTGCGCCTGGGAGAAATGATATACTTTTCAAGGCAAGTCCCTATTAATCTTACCTTATGGACTGATGGTTCAGTCAAAAAACATTTTCGAGGAAGACGATGCCTTTCACCAAACGCACGCTCCACTTAAAACCAGAAGGCGCCTATCAGGTGCTCGCCCGGGCCAACCAGTTGGAAACCGCCGGGAAGGAGATCGTCCATTTTGAGATTGGCCAACCCGATTATCCGACCTTCAAAAATATCAGCCAGACGGGGATCGATGCTATTCATGACGGAAAGACACGCTACACCGCCCCGGCTGGCATCCCTGCTTTGCGGGAAGCTTTAGCACTGGATGCCGGGCGCCGCCGGGGGATGGCGATCGATCCCGAGGAGGTGGTGGTTGCCCCGGGAGGCAAACCCAACCTGTTTTTTCCAACCCTGGCACTGGTCGAACCGGGCGATGAGGTGATCTATCCCGATCCGGGTTTCCCAACCTACGAAGCAATGATCCGGCTGGCGGGAGGGGTGCCGGTACCGGTCCCACTGCTGGAAAAGAATCAATTCTCTTTTGATCTGAACGCTTTCGATCGATTGGTTAACCATAAGACGAAAATGATCGTGCTGAATTCACCCAGCAATCCGACCGGAGGTGTCATCCCGCGGGAGGATTTGCAGCATATCGCCAAACAGGCGCAGTCAAATGACTGCTGGGTGATGTCGGATGAACTTTATACCCGCCTGGTGTATGACAATCTGCAGGCTCCGAGCATCGCCTCCTTACCGGGTATGAAAGAGCGTACGATCATTGTCGATGGATTTTCCAAAACTTATTCGATGACCGGCTGGCGTCTAGGTTTTGGAATCATGCCGAAGGAGCTGGCGGCTTGCGTAGAGCTGCTGCTCACGCATTCCGTGGGCTCAACGGCGCACTTTACCCAGTTCGCCGGTCTGGAAGCCATTACCGGGCCGCAAGATATGGTGGATAACATGGTGAGCGAATTCCAACGCCGCCGGGATTTTATTGTGGACGGCTTGAATGCAATCCCCGGTTTCTCCTGTTTGAACCCCCAGGGTGCTTTCTATGTTTTCCCGAATATTACCGGAACCGGGATGGATTCATCTCAGTTAGCCAACCTGATCCTGGAAAAAGCAGGGGTGGCCCTGCTGCCGGGGAATGCGTTTGGACCTTACGGGGAAGGTTACCTGCGTTTGTCCTACGCCACCTCCATGGAGAATATCCAAAAGGGGCTGGAGAAAATCAGGGCAGCGCTGTCATAAAAAAAATCCGCCCGGCCGGGCGGATTTTTTTTATGTATAAACAGTAAAGATTGGCCTCTTATTAAAGCATTATTTTTTGGGTGCTGGCGGTTGAGGGGTGGGGGCAGGTGGAGTCATAGGCGGCTGAGACTTGTCTTCAGGACCCCTTTCCATCAGGCTCTGGCGGATCTCGTTGCGCAGCCGTTCAGCTTCCGGGCTGCGTTCGCGCGTCCCATCCGCTTTGATATCCAGGCCGAGCTTGTCAGAGAGCAGCAGGGTCAACAAACCTTCCATGATGCTGCTGCCGGCGGCTCCATTCTCTCCACCGCCGCCGCTGACCACGACCCGGGGAACGACGTCAACCCGGGACATCTGGACGGCCTCGGCAAAGCGGTTCATCACCTGCTGGGTGACCTGGAACTGCGGTCCGCCGTAGGCTGCCACCTGTTCTTCGGTCGCGATGGCTTGAGCGATACCCGTGCGGGCGATGCGTTCTGATTCTGCCTCGGCCAGAGTCTTGATCTGGGCAGCTTGCTGAACCGCACGCTGGTACTCGGCCTTGCCCTGGTTGGACTGGACGGTGATGCTCAGTTCCGATTCGGTGATGTTGCGCTGCTGTTCTGCCCTGGCCTGGGCTTCGCGCAGTTCACGCTCTTTGCCGGCTGCCGTCTGCTGGCGGTCATAGGTTTCAATTTGCTCGACAGCAATCTGACGCGACCGCAGCTGATCCAAGATAATCTCGATTTGCTTGTCGCCGCCGGTGGTGGTGGGCGTGCCGATCAGCACCTCTTCCAATTCCAGGTTATAATGGGCAAACTTTTCCTTCATCTCCATGCTGGAAATGCGCTGGATGTCATTCCGTTCCTGGATCAACTGGATCAAGGTGCGCATTTGGCCGACGTTTTTGAAATAAGCCGAGACCATCGGGTCGAGGGTCTGTTCCACCAGCTTCTTGATGTCCCCAAAGCGCTGGATGACCAGGGGAGCTTTTTGGTAGTCGATGTGGATGACCACAGATAGGGGCAGAGAAGGTTCGAAGGCATCCTTGGTGATCAGGGAGACCTCGGACAGGTTCTCGTCGAGGTGATGCGAGCCGACCTGATTCTTGATCCATTTGAGGATGATATTGGTCGTGGGGACGATAATTACATTACCGGCGTAGGTGTTGAAAGCATACTTGCCGGGCAGGAGGGGGTCGCTCCAAACACCCCGTTGTCCGCTGCCCACCAGTGTGCCATGCCGGTAGTCGGTGCCTGACAGGTCTTCGCCGACCGAGCCAGTATATGAAACCACCACACCCACAAAGCCCACTTCGACGATGGTCTTTGAAATCATCTCAACCGTGGCGAACAAGCGATTTAGATAGTAAGTACCTTCCACCAGGACCTGCAGCTGACGCCCACGCAAGCCGCCCGCGTTTAAGAAACGATCTGGCATCTGAAAGTTATTATGATAAGTCTCAGGGTTCTTGGAATCACCGCCGACCACCGGGGCGATGATCTCGCCCGAGGGCAGCGAAGGTCCGTCGTGCACGGTCACGACCCCGATCTGGTCGTCCAAGTCTTTAATCACCACCGGGGTAAACCCTTTACGGCTGGAAATGACCTCAGACATGCTTTGGATGACACTCTGATCGTCCCGGCTCAGCGGCAGATAATAGACTCTCTCTTCGGTGATGACCACGAACTGCGCCAGGTTGATGGCGTAGGTGCCTTCCCGCAAGATCTGGCGTTGGGGTCCGCGCTGCCCGCCGTTGTTCAAAAAAGCCGCCACATCCTGGAAATCATTCGCGGCGATATTCGTTGCCAGCACCTGCATCGCGCTCAGCGGTTCGCCATCCCGGGCAAAGAGATAACCGATTTTGCCCTGGGCGATAGTCACTAATGGGGCAATGTGCACCAGAAATTGGATCGGAACGAGGTAATGCAGACCGCCGCGCAGCAGGTCCGGTTGGTATCCCGCTTCGCCTTTGAGGGCAATAAAACCTCCTTTAACCGAACTCTGGCCAAAGCGTTTTTCAACGATGCCCACGCGATTGTTTGGAATGAACCTGATTCCGGATAACAATACCAAAATCAGGATGATGACCAATAAGGCCAAAACGCCAATCAAAACAGTACCCAAGGTTAAGCCGAACATATCTGCCTCTTTTCAAAAATCATTGCTCTTTCCCTATATTTCTAACTCATTTAGAAATAGCTTTAGCCAGGCCAAAGGCCACGGCCGCGGCAAGCCCGCCAATTAATGCGGTTTGTAAAGCACTGCGGAAAGGTTGAGTGCCGGTAAAGCGACCTTTGACGTATCCAAAGATCAACAGGGCCAGGATGGTAAAAATCACTGAAAACATCAAGGCGGTCCCGGGATTAGGAATGAGTATATACGGAGTCAGCGGGATGAAACCGCCGGCGATATAGGATAAACCAATGGTCAAAGCGCTGGTAAAGGCGCGCTTGGGATCCGGTTTTTCGAGACCTAACTCGAAACGCATCATAAAATCGACCCACGCTTCCGGCCGCAGGCTTAAGGCTCTGGCGACCAGCGTGCTTTGTTCTTTATCGAGGCCGTATTCCAGAAAGACCTCTTCCACTTCGGCAACTTCTTTCTCCGGGATGATCTCCACCTCTCGCACCTCGGTGGCTCGTTCGACAGCGTAATGCTCGGCATCGCTTTTGGCCGCCAGGTAACCACCCAGGCCCATGGCAATTGACCCGGCTGCGATTTCAGCCAACCCGCCGGTAATTACGATCGTCGTCGAGTTGGCAACACCGGAGAGTCCGGCCGCGAGGGCAAAAGGGACGGTCAGACCATCCGACATTCCAATAACAATATCTCTAATAAACTCAGAGCCTGTAAAATGGTGTTCAGCATGCGGCGTTTGTGGCATAGGATTCCCTTTTCTGGTCGAGTATGGACAATAATGAGGCTTATTCCTCAGGCGCGGAAAGACCGGTTTGCAGAAAAGCCGCTAACTGATCGATGGCATCGGAGCGTTCGACATCCAGGGAACGCACCCATTCATCCACCAGCAGATCTTCGGCCCGGGAAAGTACGATCGTATCATTTTGATTGAGGGGATTCTGGTGTGATCGATCCGCCAGGTCTCGGATCAAATGACATACACCGGCCAGAGACTTATTCTTCATGCGTTCCTGGAGTTCGGTTCGTCTTTGGAATTGATGGTCAGGCAAGGGTTGACCAGGCGTGCGCAGGATATCGAAAAGATCCTCAAACTGAGATTTCTGAGTGAGGAAACGGATCGAACTGGAATTTGCTTCTTTCACCGGCACCCAGAGCTGTAAATTCTCGACATTGACCACGTAATACTGCTGAGTTACCCCGCCAATATCCCTTTCTTCAATTGCCGCAATCGTGCCAAGCCCATAATTCCAATGAACGATGGTATCGCCAATCTGGAATGCCACATTCTCATTTGGGTTGCCCGGATCATTTTGTGGTGCCATCGAAAAAACCTCTTTTATGCTGATCTCTGACGCCTATCTGCCCAGAATTTACCCGGTATTGGCTGAACAGCGAAACCCTGACACCATCCGGGGTGTGCCGGCCAGCAGCATTTCGTACCAGATTGACCAGTAATCGAGCGATCTCTTGAGATGCTCATTTCCTTCGGATGAAAATCGCACATTTAAAAAAACGTAGTGATGGGATTCATCTCTACGTCCGGATGGTTGAATTGAAGGATAGCTGGTTGAGACGCTTCGTTCTATTCATTCACTTTGTGTGATCTCATTTCAGTTATCTTCATTATACAACTATATTGTAATTATCAATCGGGTATCTTATTCGCTGCGGGTGGCAGGAGGTGGGGTGGGTTATGAATTTCCAAAACGGTAGCCAAACCCGCGCTCGTTATGAATAAAGCATGGATTCTCGGGATTGATCTCAATTTTCTGGCGGAGATGCCAGATGTAACGCCTCACAAAACCAATTTCCTCTTTGTATTGGGGTCCCCACACTTCTCGGACCAATTCTTCGGCAGAGAGGACCTTGCCTGGCTGGCGCATCAGGGTCGTCAGGAGTTTGAATTCAGTCGGCGTCAGGAGAATTGGTTCACCGTCACGGGTTACATGCCGGGTGTTCAGGTTTATTACCAATCCTCCGCATTCCAGCTTTTCGGCTTGTATGGGTCCACTGCTGCGCCCTAAAACAGCCCGCACCCGTGCGCCCAACTGGGCAAACGAAAAAGGTTTACTGACATAGTCGTCCGCGCCCATCGAAAAACCGCGTAATATTTCACTCTCTTCACTGCGCGCGGTAAGCATGATGACCGGCGTCTGGCTCATTTCGCGAATGCGCTGAAGCGTATCCCAACCATTTTTGACCGGCATGGTAACGTCCAAAATAATCAGGTCGGGTTTGTAGTCAAAAAAAGAGCGCAGCCCATTCTGTCCATTGGAAGAAGTCAGGATCTCGAACCCGGATGAACTTTAAATATTCTCCCAGTAGATTTGAAAGGTTTGGGTCATCATCAATTAACAGAATTGAGGTCATGGGCTCAGTCCTCTCGCAACTCGTCCACTGGAAGAAGGATAAAAAACTCGGTGCCGGGCGCCTCTTCATTTTGCCAGACCGGACTCACCAACCCGATGGTACCATGTTGGGCCTCGATCAGTTTTTTGGCAAAATATAGTCCCAGTCCCCAGCCGGGCGGCGCATTTTCACCACTCTGTCCACGCATGAAGCGATCAAAAACATAGTTCTGCAGGTCTTTGGGGATCCCAGGCCCGTGGTCTTTCACAGATATTCGGATGCAGGACCCTTCCTGGGTGGCGCAAAGGTGGATGGGGGTATCGGGCGGGGAGTATTTATCGGCATTACGGATGATATTGCGTAATATTTCTTCCAGATGAATTTCATCTGCCAGGACCGGTGGAAGATCGGGGGAAAATGACCATCTGAGCAACCGGCTGCTGGACCCCAGGATGACCGAGGTCGCGTGATCCATCAATGGGCGCAGGGCGACCGGTCCAACGGTGATTTCCAACCTTCCGGCTTCCAACCTGGTCACATCCAGGATGGTTTGTACCAGGCTTGTCAGGCGCGTGGTTTCATACATCATGGTCTCAAGAATGCGCCGCGCCTGCTCAGGAAGGGTATCGGCATTTTGCATCGCCATTTCCAAACCACCATTCAGCGTGGTCAGCGGCGCACGCAGCTCATGACTGACCAGGGAGACGAATTCAGACTTCATTTCATCCAACTGTTCCAGTTCGTGGTTAGCCTGCGCCAGTTCTACATTGCGCTCCTGCAAGGTGGCGGTGCGCTCAGCTACTTTGGCCTCTAATTCCTGGTTAAGCAGGTTGATTTCCACATTGGCCTGCTGCTCGGCGTCCATCAAATCGCGCATCCAAACAATAATGAAGGCCACAACTGCCGGTCCAATCACCGAGAAAATGATAATTTCGCTGATAAAGTAAGGGTCCAGTTCTAATTCACCCGAAAGGGTGTGTTCCAGAATCTCCATGAGAAAAGCTGAAATGCCCAATAAGAGCGGGACAGCCCATTGCACGACTTTTAAATCAATAAAGTATCTTTTTTTGAGTCTCGGTGGACGGTCGTTTTTCATAAATAGATTATAGCCACCTTAATCCGGTAACGGAACAATCAGGACGCAATTGAGACAATGTAAGACATCATTTTGACAGGCTCTTATGTTATTTTAAGAATGGAATTCTCAAGGTCTTCCAATGAAACTTATTTCAGGAGAATGCAATGAAGAAAAAGTTGACAGTAATTGGAATTGTGGCATTTCTGGCAGTTATCCTGGCAGCTTGCAGCAGCCCGCAGGCTACGCCAACCCAGGCTCCAGCCGCCGTTAAACCCACAAATACAGCCGCGCCCACGAAGGCTGCTCAATTAGAAGGCGATCCGATCCGGGGCGGTAAATTGTATGACAGCTATTATTCAACACTGGAAATAGCCGCTGCCGACCGGCCCACAGACAACGAACCCTTGTGGGTAGACCAGACCACCAACACCCGCACCGGCGCCACAACCTGGCGCTGCGCAGAATGCCACGGGTACGATTACCTGGGCAAAGATGGCGAATATGCTACCGGTTCACATGCTACGGGCTTTCCCGGCATCAGCCAGGATGCTGGAAAGGACGCCAGTGCGATCCTGGCGATTTTACAGGGCAAATCGGATCCCAAACATGATTTCACGCAAATCATGGATACCCAGGCCTTGACCGACATCGCGCTTTTCGTGCAGGGCGACCAGATGGCCGGGATGGCAAAGTTGGCTGGCAGCGATAAAAAAGCCGCCGGCGGTGATGTCGCCAAAGGCAAGTCCGTATTCGAGGGCAACTGCATGGACTGCCATGGTCCGCAGGGCGATGCAATCAACTTCTCTACGGATGCCACCCCGAACTATATCGGGACGTATGCTTCCAGCAATCCTATCCAATTCATCCACCGGGCACGCTTTGGCCAGCCAGATTTTGCCGGCATGCCTTCGATGGTGGATGTAGGCCTGTCTGACGATGAGTATCTTGACCTGCTGGCGTATGCCCAGTCTCTGCCAGCATCCAGCCCGGTAGCCGAGGGCGGTCGTCTGTTCGATAACTGGATCACCGCCACCGCCGCAAAGGTGGATGGCAACCAGCCGTTATGGGCCACGCAAACGGTCGATAAAGGCACCGGGACGTCGACCTGGCGGTGTGTAGCCTGCCATGGGTATGATTACCTGGGCAATAAGGGCCAATATGCAACCGGATCGCATGCCACCGGCTTCCCTGGCATTCTCTCCGCCAAAGATAAGAGCGATGCCGATTTGCTGGCCGCGCTGAAGAGCAAGGATCACGATTTCTCTACTTATCTGAAAGACCCCCAGTTGAACGCGCTGGTTGCTTTCATGAAGCAAATGCAGGACATGACCCCTTACATCAATGCCGATAAATCGGTCAAGGGCGATACCAATCATGGAAAAGCGCTGTTCAACGGTCTGTGCGCGAAGTGCCACGGCGAAGATGGCAAGGCGATCGACTTTGACACCACCGATGCGGTGGAATATGTAGGCACCGTTGCCAATAACAACCCCTGGCAGCTCTTCGGCCGGATCTCGTACGGTGTGGCAGGTTCGCACATGCCGGCGGGTGTGAATGAGGGTTGGTCCGCGCAGGATATCGCCGATATTTTGAACTATACCCAGAACTCTGGCGACGAAATAACTGCCATGTCTGCAAGAGAGGTCGGGGGAGACCCCGACCTCTCCTCCTTTTATTGAGGTGTTTTATGAGATCAAGGGTTTTGAAATGGGTTACCGGAGCAGCAGTGGTGGCAGTGGTATTTACTGCCTGCTTTTTATATGCTGCCCACCCCGCATTTGCACTGCCGGAATATGCCCAGCGTACCAATAAATCATGCTCCACCTGCCACGTCAACCCCGGCGGGGGCGGCCCGAGAACGATGCGCGGCCTGATTTGGGCGGCAAAAGGGAAACCAGACGCCGTTCCAGTATTACAGGGCGTGCTGCTGGCCCCAGGAGTTAGTGATGGCGCAGAACTGTACCAGATCGCCTGTTCATCCTGTCATGGGGTCAACGGTGAGGGGATGCTGGGCACGCGTCTTTTGGAAGGGGGGGTAAACGAAGCCAAAGTGCGCTCGAACATTCAGCGCGGAAGGCTCAGCAGCGGTATGCCGGCTTTTACAGACAGCCTGACCACTGATCAGATTGAAGCCTTAACTGTCTATGTATTTGCGATGGAAAGTGGAAAAGCGGATCCGGTATTAAATTCCTACCCACTGGAACTTCCACAATTACAGGGGACGCCGGAATCCACCCCGATGGCGCCGAGAGGAAACTGATATGAAAAAGATGAACCGGCGCAACTTTTTTAAATTGACCGCTGTGGCGGGCAGTTCGGTATTGGTCGCCAGCGGACTGCAGGCTTTGTTGGATCCGCAATCCGCTTCGGCTGCCAATGGGCGGCTGACCACATCCGGTCAGGACACGATCATTCCCGGGGTGTGCGGACTGTGTTCCAGCGGTTGTGGAATTCTGGCACGGGTGGCGGATGGGAACGTCGTCAAACTGGAAGGCAGCCCGATGCACCCGATCAATCAAGGCGCGCTGTGCCCGAAGGGCCAGGCTGCGCCAGAGCTGCTCTATAATCCGGACCGGCTGACTGCCCCACAGAAAAGGGTTGGCGAACGCGGCGAAGGAAAATGGCAGGAGATATCCTGGGAAGAAGCCGCCACGATCACGGCAGAACGGATTCAGGCGGCACGCCAGGCAGGCCATCCGGAAGGGGTGGGTTTCATGTATGGCGATACCCGGGGCCAGCAGCGATCCTTTTTTGAGCGCTTCATGCAAGCCATTGGCTCGCCGAATTTTATCTCGCGCGAAAGCCTGAACGTGGCGGCTTCCAAGCTGGGAGTGTTTCTCACCCAGGGTCTTTACGCCCAACCGGTCTACGATCTCGAAAACAGCAATTATATCCTTTCGTTTGGAGCCAGCCTGCTCGAAGCCGGATCTAACCCGCAGCGCATGATTTCCGGTTTCAGCTACGGCCGCCGGGGCCGGGCCAACCGCAGTAAAGTTGTGGTGATCGATCCCCGCCAGGGGGTAACGGGCGCCAAAGCGGACGAATGGATCCCGATCAACCCGGGTACGGATGCAGCCCTGGCGCTGGGGATCGCCTCTGTGATCATCCAGTCCAATTTATTTGACTCGGAATTTGTGCACAATTATTCCTTTGGCTTCAATGATTTCCTGGGCGACGGCGGGAAAACGATCAAGGGCTTTAAGAGTTTTGTGCTGGATGGGTACGACCCCAAAAAGGTAGAGCAAATCACGGGGGTGCCGGCAGCGACCATCGCCCGGATCGCGGGTGAATTTGCCACCAACTCGCCGGCTGTGGCGATTATCCCGGGCAAAGGCGGACTGCTGAACGGCAGCATGGAAGGCGTCTATGCTGCGATGGCCATCCATATGCTCAACGCGCTGGTCGGCAGCCTGGAAGCACCGGGTGGTGTTCTAACCCAGCAGTACTTCCCGGTAAAGGCATGGCCAGAACTGGGGGTCGACCAAACCGCCAAACAGGGACTGCTAAAAGAGCGGGTGGATGGGGCCGGAAAGACATTCCCCCTGGCGCGCCATGCTTACCAGTCTGTGGCCGACCAGGTTTTGTCCGGTTATGCGCTGGACACCCTGTTCCTGTATGACGCGAACCCGGTGTTCGAACTGCCCGGGGGTCAGAAGTTTGTTGAGGCTTTAAAGCAAATTCCGTTCTCCATCTCATTTTCTTCGTTCATGGATGAAAGTGCACAGTATGCCGATCTGGTACTGCCCGAGCCAACTTTCCTCGAGCGATGGGGGGATGATTACATCGAAGGGCTGGGTTATCCGGGCATTGCTTTGCGCCAGCCGGTGATCGAACCGTTGTACAACAACCTGAATACCGTGGATTTCCTCTTGCAGGTGACCGAGAAGTTGGGCGGCGGAATCGCCAAAGCTTTCCCTTGGAAATCTTATGAAGAAGTGCTGCAGTTCCGGCTGGCAGATATCGGCGCGAGTTGGGATACGCTGAAAGAATTGGGCGTGTGGCTCGTCCCCGGATACCGCTTTGCCAAACGGGGCAGCCCACGCTGGGTGAGCGATGTGATCGGCCGCGACCGTTTGAATTCGCCTCAAGACGGCTACTTCGATTTTTACAGCCGGGAACTCTTTGCGCTGTTTGGGAAAAAAGGGAAAAGTGAATTGGATAAGTTGGGATTTACCCAACCGGCCATTTCCATCCCCATCCCGCACCACGAAGCCGTGAATATGGTGGGCGATGCGGCGGAGTATCCTTATCTCTTAAATGTGATTACATTGATGAGCCTGGGACCCAAAAGTGAAGCGGCGAACCTGCCGACTCTCCAGGAAATCAGCGGGATGACCGTTGGCGAAACCTGGGACTCCTGGCTGGAGATGAACCCCCAGACGGCGCGGGGATTGGGGCTGAAGGATAAAGATCCGGTATGGGTAGAAAGCCCAAGCGGAAAACTCAAAACCAAAGTGCGCCTGGTCAAGGCGCTGCGCCCGGATGTGGTGAATATGCCTTACAACCAGGGCCATTCGGCCGTCGGCCGCTTTGCCCAGGGGCGCGGCGCGAACGCGATGGATTTGCTCAGCCCGGCCAGCGAACCTGTTTCTGGTCTGGCTTCGTTTACCAATACCCAGGTCAAGGTGAGCCGGGCCTGAAACAGGTCAGCTTAATGAGGAGTCAGTCATGGCAAAATGGTCAATGGTGATCGATCTCGATAAATGTGTGGCCTGCCAGGGATGCAGTATTGCCTGCCGGTTTGAAAACAACACCCCGGCGGTAAGCCCTGAGGAAGCAAAAAATGGGCGGGCCATCCGCTGGAATGATGTTTTTCCGATGCCGGTCAACCCGACCGAAAACACCGGTGATTATCCCAATGTGAAGACGGAATATCTGACCCGCCCCTGTATGCAGTGCGAGACCCCGCCCTGTACAAAAGTATGCCCGGTGGGAGCGACATTTCTCAACAGCGAAGGTCTGATCGAACAAAACTATGCGCGCTGCATCGGCTGCCGCTTTTGCACGGTGGGCTGCCCGTATGGCGTGCGTTATTTCAACTTTTACAAACCACAGTGGGAGACACCCCTGGGCCAACACCTCAACCCGGATAAGATCCAGGGAAATGGGGTTTTGGAAGGGCCTGCGCCGCGCCCCGTGGGTGTGGTCGAAAAATGCACCTACTGTATTCACCGCCTGCAAAAGGCCCGCGCCCAGGCAGCTGCGGAAGGGCGTGATTTCCGCAAGGACGAATACGTCCCGGCCTGTGTGCAGACCTGCACCGGCAAAGCCCGTTTCTTTGGCGATATGGATGACCCAAACAGCACGGTATCGCAAATGATCAAGGATCCGCGCGCCTTCCGTTTATTGGAAGATGCCGGCACCCTTCCAAAGACGATCTACCTGAAGGAGGGGTAACCCGTGAAAGAAAATGTATCCTCTCAGGATTATGAGAAATTAATTGCCCCTTTGTACCGGTTTGACCGCACCTTCTGGATCGCGGCGGTCATTCTGGGCGTATTATCCGCGCCTGGGCTGGTGCTGTATGTTCGCCAACTCGTTTTGGGGTTGGGGGTGACCGACCTCAACCGCCCGGTATTTTGGGGCATTTACCTGGTCAATTTCATCTTCTTAATTGGCGTGAGCATGGCGGGCACGGTCATTTCTGCTGTCCTGCAGCTGCTGAATGTGAAATGGCGCCGCCCCATCACCCGCATCGCCGAGGCCCTGACCGTATTTGGCTTGTTGATCGCTGGGCTCCAGATTCTGATGGATATGGGCCGCCCCGATCGTTTCCTGTACACACTGGTGTACGGGCGTTTTCAAGCCCCCCTGTTATGGGATATTCTCTCCTTGATGCTGTACCTGCTGACCGCGATTTTTGCCCTTTACCTGCAGCTGCTGCCCGATCTGGCACTGCTGCGCGACAACGTGCCAGCCGGCGCGCCGGAATGGCGGCGAAAAATGTACAAATTATTGGCGATGAAGTGGAGCGGCAGCAGCCAGCAATACCAGACGCTGAAAAAATTCATCACCGCCATTTCCTTCGTCATTGTTCCGATCGGCGTTTCTTTGCACACAGTCACCTCCTGGTTGTTTTCCACCACGGTCCAACCGGGCTGGAAATCGACCATCTTGGGGCCATATTTTGTGGTAGGCGCCATTTTCTCGGGGATCGGCCTGCTGTTTGTGGCGGTCACCTATGCCCGGCGGGTATGGAAGCTGGAAAAGTATTTCCAACTCAGCTTCTATAAGAACCTGGGTTGGATTTTCATCGTGATGAGCCTGGTCTGGTTTTATTTCACCCTGAATGAAACCCTGGTTGTCACCGCAGAACATGAAACACTGGAATTTTCGGTGATGGCTTCAAAACTCTTCGGCGAATCGGCGCCTACTTTTTGGGGAATGATCCTCTTGATGACGGCGGCGGTCTGGATTCTGGTGGCCCCCAAGCTCATTCCTGACAAAGTGATGCGCGCGCCGATCTTTCAGCCGCGTTACGCTCTCGCCTTTGGCGCAGGCGCGATTGTCTTGATCGTGGTCGGCGTGGTGATGCCTTATTTCCCACAGCTAGCCCGTTTGGATACAGGTCTCGATATATCCCTGGGCGGGATCGTCTTACTGGCGTTGGCTTTGATGTGGGGTGTCAGTATCACATCCTGGCTCAAGGCGCATCCGATCGGTTCCTCTGTTATTGCCAGTATATTTGTACTGGTAGGGATGTGGCTGGAGCGTTGGAATATCATGATCCCCACCCTGACCCACCCCCGCCTGGTTCCCTACGTGATCTATAACCCAACGATCACCGAAATTGGGATTACGGTATCCATGTTTGCGCTGATGGGGTTGATGTTCATCGTCTTCTTCAAATTCTTCCCCGCGGTTTCAATCTGGGAAGTGCGCGAGGGGCAGGAAGAGGAAAAAGAGACGCAGGCTGTGTTTGGGCTTAAGCAGGCCCCACTGGCGGAGAAATAACGTGGGCGACAGCTACCACACCCGGTTGTACACCCAGCTGGCAGAAGCCATGGCAGAGCCGCCGGAATGGTTATCGATGGCAGGGCGTTCCTGGCCCCTGTTCGAAACTTTGGCCGGGCTGGTGGCGGAGTGGGAAGCAGCCGAAGCATACCTGGTTAGGCTGGCGAGCATCCCGGAAGAGCAACCTGCGCAGCGCGAAGAACGCTATGCGGCGTTATTCTCCACCGCAAAGCCGGTGGTTTATTTATATGAAACCGCGGCGCGCACGGGAAAAATTCTGGGTCCGCAAACTTTTGAACTGGCGCGATTGTACCGGGAAGCCGGGCTTGAACTGCACAGCGCGGAACTGCCTGACCATATTTCGGTAGAGCTGGAATTTCTGGCGTTTTTATCCCGGCAGGAAGGCGGCCTGCAGTTTGAGCGCCAGTTTCTTGCGGCGCACGGCGCCTGGATGGTGGATCTTGGGCGCTATCTGGCCCGATCCGGAGATGGAGTCTACGCCGTGATTGGCGAGCTGCTGGCAGATTGGTTGGAATCGGTCAGGTCTGAAGCGGCAGCGCGGCGCAGCCAGCCGACAGGCTACGGCGCATTTCCGATGATCCCTGACCCCGAACCCTGTACGCTGTGCGGCTTTTGTGTCCAGGCTTGCTCCACCCGCGCACTGCGGATCCAGGAAGATAACGACCAGACTATTTTGATTTTTAGCGCCGAGAACTGCACTCACTGCGGAAAATGCTACCAGATTTGCAATTTTAAAGCGCTGAAGATGGAGAAATATCGTGTCGATCCGACACGGGAGTACTCTCTGCGCAGTTCACCGGTCGTCCACTGTCAAAAATGCGCCAGACCGATCGTCAGCGAAGCTGAAATGGCGTACATTACGTCCCAAATTGGCGCTTCTCCCTGGCAGCAGTTATGCATGGATTGCCGCGTTTACTATTAAGAAGATTTTGGAGGCCGTATGAATGTTCCTGTAGATAACCCTTTCTTTCAATTCTTATATTGGATCATCAATACCCCAGGTCTGGGCAGTGTAATCGTCTGGCTGGTGATTCTGGGCGCGCTGGCTACATATGGATTGTTCTTGCGCCAGATCCGCGGCGCCAAAGATGATGACGAAAGCCCATATCCGGGTCCGCTGCGTGACAAGTAAATTATCCGGAATTTGGTTGTTCGCTGGAAATTCAATAGAGATCCCGGATAAAATAAGACGCCGCGACCGGCGTCTTATTGTGTATTTATAAATAAAACCACAATTTCGTATAGATTAGTCCATTTGAGGGCCAGCGGCGAGCACTTCGGGCGGCACGGCGCCGGCAAACTGGGCAAAGTTGGCGGTGAACATGCCCGCCAGTTTGCGCGCCTGTTTATCGTAGCCAGCAGGATCCGGCCAGGTGAGGCGCGGGTTCAGCACCTGCTCTGGCACGCCCGGGCAAGATTTTGGCACCATCAGCCCAAAAAACGGATCCGGCTCGTAGGCCACGTCTTGGAGCGAACCCATCAAGAGCGCGTCGATCATGGCGCGCGTGTAGGCAATTTTCATGCGCTGTCCCGTGCCAACCGCGCCGCCCGTCCAGCCAGTATTCACCAGCCAGCACTGCGATTGGTGGCTGCGGATTTTCTCGCCTAACAAGCGGGCATACACCATGGGATGGTGGACCATGAACGGCCCGCCAAAGCAGGTGCTGAAGGTGGCCTGGGGTTGTTTAACCCCTTTTTCCGTGCCGGCAACTTTTGCGGTGTAGCCGGACAGGAAGTGGTACATGGCCTGTTCCGGGGACAGGCGCGAGATGGGGGGGAGCACACCAAAAGCATCCGCCGTCAGAAAGATGACGTTATTGGGGTGCGCTCCCATACCCGAGGGCTCGAAGTTTTCCAGTTCGCTCAGCCGGTAAGAGGCGCGCGTATTTTCGGTGATTGTTTCGTCAGAGAGATCAATTTTGCGGGTGGCTGAGTCAATGACCACATTTTCGAGGATGGTGCCAAAGCGCCGGGTCATGGCAAAGATTTGCGGTTCATCCTGGGCGGAAAGGCGGATCACCTTGGCATAGCAGCCGCCCTCGAAATTAAAAATCCCTCGGTCGCTCCAGCCGTGCTCATCGTCGCCGATCAGGCGGCGTTGAGGGTCAGCGGAGAGGGTCGTTTTACCGGTACCGCTCAGGCCAAAGAATAAAGCCGTATCGCCCGCGGCGCCGATGTTGGCGGCGCAATGCATGGGGAAGATATTTTTCAGCGGGAAAAGGTAGTTGAGCACCGTAAAAACAGCTTTTTTGGTTTCGCCGGCATAGCGCGTGCCGGCGATGATCGCCAGTTTTTGTCCAAGATGAATGGCAACCACTACATCTGAACGCGTACCGTCGATTTCCGGTTCTGCCTCGAAGCCCGAAGCCACGAGTACGGTGAAATCGGGGATAAAATCCTGAGGGTTCACGTGCGCAGCGTGCAGGAACATATTGTAGGCAAACAGGCTTTCCCAGGCCGTATCGGTCAGGATGCGGGTGGGGAAACGGTAAACCGGGTCGGCCCCGCCGTAGCAGTCCTGAACGAAAACCTCATGCTGGCTGTAATAATCCAGGATACGTCCTTTGAGACGTTCGAATTTGTCCGGGTCGAAGGGTTTGTTGGCCGGGCCCCACCACACGTGCTCCTGGCTGGATGGCTCACGCACAAAAAATTTATCGTTGGGCGAGCGCCCGGTGCATTTGCCGGTATATACCACCAAAGGCCCGGACTCAGCCATCATAGCTTCGTGGCGTTGGATCACTTCTTCATATAATAAGGGCGGGGTGAGATTCCAGTAGATTTTTTTAGCCTGGACGACGGTCTTTGAAAACATTTCGAACCGGGAACCTGGACGATCAAACATAGGGATATCTCCGATTAACCTACAAATAAAGAATGGTAAAGGCCGGTTTTCAGGAATGCATTGCGCAGGTTATTCGCATCCGGTGAGCAAAGCGATGACGGCCATGCGGACCGGCCCGCCATTGGCCGCCTGGCGGAAATAGGCGGCGCCTTCGTAATCATCCACTTCACGGGCAATTTCGTCAACCCGCGGCAGCGGATGAAGTATGGTAATGCCCGGTTTGGCATGCCGGATCAGGTCGCGGTTAATCACATAGGTGCCCTTGAGACGGTCATATGCTGCCGCGTCGGTGAAGCGTTCTTTTTGAACGCGGGTCATGTAGATCAGGTCGCTTTTTGCTACGGCTTCGGTCAGGCTGGGAGTCTCGTACACTTCAATACCATCTTCCTTTAAAGAGTTGGTAATTTCAAGCGGCATGCGCAGTTCTTCGGGTGAAACAAAGTAAAAACGCGGGCCGTACTTACCCAGCAGCCAGGAGAGAGAATGAACGGTGCGCCCGTTTTTTAAATCGCCAGCCAGGGTGACGGTGAGATTATTGAGACGCCCCTTTTCTTTTTGGATGGTGTATATATCCAGCAGGGCCTGGGTGGGGTGCTGCCCGGAGCCATCGCCGCCATTAATCACCGGTACAGAGGCGCCATCCGCCAGTTCGCGGGCGCTGCCTTCCAGCATGTGGCGGATGACGGCGATATCTGCATACCCGTCGATCATCTTGCCGGTATCGTAAAGCGTCTCGCCTTTTACCGCGGAACTGGAAGTTCTGGCATCCGGCACAGACACCACCTGTCCGCCCAAGCGCAGCATAGCGGTCTCGAATGAAAGCCGGGTGTGGGTGGAAGGCTCATAAAACAGCATCGCCAGCATCTTGCCGGCCAAATTGGTCAACCGTCCGCCTGAAGCCAGCACCTGTTCAAAACGCGCCGCGGTTTCGAGAACCAGGCTGATTTGCTCCAGTTTGATATCCTTGACGTGCAAGATATCTTTGCCTTTTAACACGGTTGTCATGCAGATATTCCTCCTGGATGGATCATTGAACGCGATGAATGAGCTTATACATATATGATACATCAGATCAGTCTTGTTTTTAACCAGCTAAGATAGCCGGATACCCGTATCAAGGTTACTGGATGGATAAGGCGCGATGCGAAGTTCAAGATTTTGCTGAAAAAACTATCCACCCCTGCTTTATGCAAACAGGGGTGAGTGGAAAAGACAAAGGCAACCATCCGGCGTGAAAATGATTTACCAGACCCCGTACAACACGTATCCTTCAACAATTACCCCGGCCAGGCCCCAGGCACTGCCGAGGATGGCCCCCGCCAGCACGTCTCGAGGATAATGAGCTCCGACATACATCCGCGTTATACCGACTAATAAAGCTAAGGTATAGATGAGAATGGCTGACAATACGTCGGCGTGAAAGTGCTGGACCATCAGCGTGGCAATAAAGAATGATTGGCTGGTATGCCCGCTTGGAAAAGAGCGCCCTCGGGCCCGATATCCGACGATGCGAGTTTGGGTTAAACGGATAAAAGGCCGCGCGCGGCGGACCACAAATTTCACCAGTTCGACTACCAGCCATAATGTCAGTGTACCCAGAACGAGTTCGTAGGCCAAAATACGTTCTTTGACAAGAAACAAAATCAGGCAAATCCCCAGGGAGGTAAAGCCGTTCCCGATCTGAGTGAAACCCAACATAACCCGATCCAACCAGAGGGGGCGCTTTCCGCGCATATTAAAAGATAGGAAAACCCAGGTATCCAGGCGCTGACCGGCGGACCACACCAATGAAATCGCCACCAGGCTAAAGGTCAACAGCATGATGACCACAATCGCCCGCGATTGCAAGCTGCGCCAGAAAACCGTGCGAATATCCACGGGTAGAATTAATAGGAACCCAATTAAAACGATCGTGATGCCCGCCAGCCAGGCCACCGGGCGATAATGATTCACGACCTCAACCGGCAGCTTTAAAGCCGCGGCGACTATTTCCTCAGGATCCTGCGGAGGGGGCGCTTGCTTATTATTCAGGGTTTTCATCCAATTCGGGCGGCGAACTGACCATCACCGCCAGGGCATGCCGGCGCACTTTTATCTCCACTTTTCCTTGACCCCGGGCATTGCCATCCGTCATGACTGGCATGGCTGGATGGGTATCAACATTCACGCGGCGCACGCGGAAATGCTGGATACGTGGATCTTCCGGCTTACCTTCACCCACCCCTTGAAAAACATATGCCAGCAGATCCAGCTTGGTCAAGTCGGCAAAGAATAATACATCCAACAGCCCGTCATTAAATGAAGCCGCCGAGCTAATCTGGTAATGGAAGCCGAGATAGGGCATATTTGAGACCAGCACAATATGACCCTGATTGACGATCTCTTGCTTGTTATCTAATAACAAGCGGATTTCGGCTGGCGGAGAAGCTGCCAGGGTCGAAAGAAAATCGCCGATGCGTGCCAGGTTGCCGTGTTGGATATCATCGGCAGAGGGGAACAAAGTAGAAATCAACCCCACGGAACATACTTCCAGGAAAGGGCTGGTTTTGTTTTCACAGGTCGCCATGCCCACATCCACCTTGATACGGCGGCCCGTGCGCAGGATGGCAATGGCAGACGCGACATCCGAAGGGATGCCCAGGCTGAGGGCGGTGTTATTTTGGGTGCCGATGGGGATGATCCCCAGGGTGGCAGTCGTCCCTGCCAGCATTCCAGCCACCGCTGAAATTGTCCCGTCACCTCCGCAAACCACGAACATGCGAATACCCTTTGCCAGGGCGTCCTGGACCGTCCCTGCCAGGTCGCAGCCCGGCTCGACCAGAAAAGCTTCCGGCACAAGTTTCCAGGACTGCATCTCGTGGATCACATCCACGATTTCTATCGGCGTTGGTCTGGCTGCTCCGGCGCTGGGATTGAAGATCAATTTCGCTCGCATGGAGCGTTTTTGTTTACCGCGCATTTCCACATTCATAGTTTTATCCATTTTTTGATGAGCTGAGAAGGATAGAATAACGCAGGCCAAACGAATTACTAAATAATACCAAGTGGCCCTGTAATGCCGCGGAAAGTCTGGATATCAGATTAGGTGAGGCATAAGATTCCAGGTTTTCAGAAACACTGTCATCCATCACCACGAACAACCAGGCATCACCCCGCTCACTTTCGGTTAAAACATAACGGCTGATGAGGGGATCCAGACCCTGCTCACTGAGAATTCGCGGAATGGTCCGGGCAACATTTTGGGCAGCAGGTAAAAAGCGATTGGCACTCAAGGGGTCAGCCCTCCTTCATCGGCTAATTGGTGTTCCACTTCTGTGACCCAATGCGCGACGGGCGGTTCGGCCGCGTCCATGATCTCAACATGGACTGGATATTCATCTGCCGGTAGGGTTGAGGTGGGCGGCATGAGCTTATAGGGGATGGTATGGTTTAGAAGAGGATCAGAGTCTACAATTACACCATCGATCATCAGGGGGTTATAACCCCGGGCAATCCTCAGGCGAGGCAACCAGGGTGCTGGCATGATCCGGCGTAATGCCCGAATGACCCATGCGGTAAACAGCAAAAGATCCAGAATCGCGAGAATTGGGATCATCGGGGAGACGATCTGTTTCAGGAAGGATTGTTGTTCACGATCATATTTTTGCATGAGGAGCGCTGCCTGGGTCACGGCAGCTGCAGTTTCGGTCATAGGAATAGCTGTCTGGGTTTCAATCGCCTGGGCAGCCTGTGTTCCTTGATTACGTAGAATCATCAAAGCCTGAATGGTCTCGGTGACGTTTAGTTGATGGGCTGCTGAGGTGGCAGTCATGGGGTAAGCGGTTAAGGCAGCCGCGGCCTGAGCAGTTTGCAGCGCCAGAGAATCTAATGCGTCCTGGGCCTGACCAGTTTGGGTACTGGATATCAGCTCAGTGGCTCGCGCGGCTGCCGCGGCAGCATCTTTGGCGGTTTTCGTTTGTTGCGAGATATACCTCTGGGTGGCGGCGGCTTGAGCCATATTCAGGCTGACCAGAGTTGACTGGTAGTCCAACTCCAGCTTTTGGCGATGATTGGCATCTTGTGTGGAGAGCGCCGCGGCATTTGCAGCCTGAGAACCGTTCAGGCTGACCTCGGTGGCCTTGCGCGACAGGTCTAGCAACTGTCTCTGGCCAGCATCTATCGTCGCCTGGGCCAGCGTGTAGGCCGAATTGGACGAACCATTCTGGTTGGGTTTAGGTGTAGCCTGGAGAGGTGTAATTGAATAATCAGGTGCAATTGAATTATCAGGTGTGGCTGAATTATCAGGTGGGTTGATAAACAAACTGGCACACCCCAACATCACGAGAACCATGATGATTACAATCATTATTGTAGGGAAATGCCGGCTGGGTTTGTTCATCAAATAATCTTTTCAGTGAAAATAAAAACTACAATCATCCGCATCACCTGCTGCGGCTGTTATTCTGTCCGAATGGTCAGGGGTTGGCATCAACCACGATGTTAACCAGCGGTGACACTGCCGGCAACGTGATCAGGGGCGAAACAGAGACCGTTTTTTCAGCGGTGTTCCTGTCTGCATGGCAGGCTGCACAGTTGGAAAGAAAATATGCGGTTTCCTGGATGGTACCATTCGAGAAGGTCGCCAGAGCTGCAGTATTTCCAGGATTGCCAGTTCCGGCAGAGGGGCTGTTATTGGTCCCTTTAATACCGCCCTGGCAAGTAGCCATGATCACCACCAATATCAATAACAGGATCACCAGGGCAATCCGGCGGGTCGTATTTGATATCGATTTCATCATTCACCTTCCTGGTGGAGAAGATATTTCTTTTCTGGTTAAATACCACGACCTCCGTGGGACCATATTCTTCATCGAGAAACAACGGTCCCGCGGAGGCAATGTCGAACTACCGTAAAATACTTCTCCGACTACCGCTAAAAAGGCGCAGGATGACAAGCAAGACCACTGCTCCGCAGAAAGCCACCAGGATTGATTCCAGGTTAATTCCATCCACCCCGGCGCCAATATGCAGCAAGGTAGTAGCGATCCAGCCGCCCAACAATCCGCCGACCACGCCGACGATGATATCCCCAATCAAACCATAGCCGCCACCGCGCATTACCTGCCCGGCTAACCAGCCAGCGATCAAACCAACAACGATCCATGAAAGTACGCCCATTTTAATACTCCAAATTTTTGAAAATGATGATTTGTTATGTTCTTGCGATTGGATCTACCCTTTCGCAAGTTTATTCAGGACATTAATCTTATCAAGAGGATTTAACCCTCCTGGAATACTTTATTCACCAGATGCATCAAAGCCACAGGGTATATCGCCCACTCAGCGGATCACAATTTATTGTTGGAGATGGTCGTATGAGTGGTACGCACGTTGCCATCACCGCCTGGCGTCTGTTCACGGGTTGTACGGGTGAAAGAGAGTATGTTCGGACGATCCACAACGATGCGAATGACATACGCGACGCCCCAAAAGATCATGGCATAGACAGCCATGGCGATCAGTGTGGTTACTTCGAGGGTTGTCCCTCCAGAGGCAGGCGTGGGGATTAACCCGTTGAACGGCCCAACAAATAACCCCGTGATCCCGTAGATGAGAACAGCAAACCCACTATTGGGATTGGCTGCGATCATCCTCAAGACGAAACGGAAGGCCAGTAATATTTCTAAAAAGGCCAGCATGCTCCACATGATGCGATAGAATTGGAACCATCCCATCCGCCGTTCAGCAGCCACATCGCGTACAATTTGCTCAGTCGCCACGTAGCCAGGAAGGCGGGTGACCACAGTTTCTTCACGGCGATCCACCGCGACCTCATTGATCTCTTGATTATCGATCATCAGATTTCCTTTTCGGGTGTCCAAACGAGCTACCCTTTTCTGGATTTTTTCTTCTTATCTGAGGATGCGGCAGAGGTACCAGCGCCCATCGACTTCACCGGCTGGCTTACCAATGGCGTCAGTACTGAGGATACTGTACCGCTGGATTTGTCACTGGAAAACGGCTTGGATTTTGTCTGGTTTGGTTTTCGTTTACTTACGCCTTTACGTCCCATATTTTTCTCCTTGATCAGTCAATCTACATCTGAGATGTAGATTTGAATATGCCTGGTGGTGGATCAGATAGCGGTTTTATGATTGCCGCCGCTATCTGATCTGCCGGTTTGATTAGGGGTTCCGTCTGCGCTCTAGCTGCACCATCCGGCTGGCAAACCAGCCGATCACAGCCCCAGCGGAGAGCCATATAACGAAATTTATCAGGTTCATACTTTTTTCCTTCCAGGTTTCAGCAATTGCACCTCGAAACCGGTGGTGTGTCTTTTCCGCGATCAAATGACCGGCGTTTGGGTATTTGTACTTTCAGTGACGGTCGTTTGACTGGAGCCCAGGGGAGCTTGTGTCGTTCTGCGGTCCGTGGTTGTGGTCTGGCTGACGCCCATAGGCGCCTGCACTGGAGTGTGTTCGGCGACCATCGTCTGCCTGGTGCTCACCGCTCCGCGATCACGGTAGAAAACGACCGTTATAATCTTTACCAACGCCCAGGCGATCAGCAGGTACACGATCATGGCGATGATGGACGAAATTTCCAATACCATACCGCCTGCCGCCGGTGCGCCCGTCAAGCTGGCAAAGGGGGCCACGAAAAGACCGGTCACGTTATAAAGCAGGGAGGCGAATGAATTGGCCGCATTGACCCCGATCAGTTTAAACAGTACGCGCAGGGCTATCGCAGCTTCAACCAGGCCCAGTACCAGCCAGATCAATTGCGTGGCTTTAAAGGTGGCGAAACGCTGTTCTCGCCCTTCTTCATGCTCCGTGGTTCTTACATCTTTATAGTCTGTCATTTTGTCCTCTTTTTGTATTCCTCTTCGGCTTGCACCTGGGTGTAACCATATTTTGTCTGGAGCAGGCCGATTAATTTATCGTATTGACCGCCAACTTTTTCCAGGTCATCATCGGTGAGTTTTCCCCACCATGTTTTTGCCTGGCCGCGAATTTGCTTCCATTTGCCTTCAAGAATGTTATTGTTCATTTAGTTCTCCCGAGAAATAGAATGTATTTATATTTGAGGCTCGCCCAGCAGCTGCCGGGAGGGTCTGAGGATCAAGCCCAACAAGAAACCAACCGCCAAGCCGACCGCTACTGCCACCCAGGGGTACATGGCGACTTTCTTAGCCAGCGTGCTGTCTGGAAAATTACCGGCAATATCCTGGGCTTTTGAGTTGTATTGGTTCAATCGCTGACCAACATCCTTCTTCACAGTCGCCGCGGTGTCCACCAGGGTCTCTTTCGCATCGCCTGAAAATTTCTCAAACCCTTTGCTCAAATGAGCAGCACTGTCTTCAGCCCAGGTGGTCACATCTTCTTTGGCTTTAACTGTGGCCTGGCTGACGTTGTCTCCGAATTTGCCCAGGCGAGCGGCGCTATCTTCCACCAGGTTGGTGATATCTTTCTTGACATTGGTTGCATCCTGGCTTACTTTCTTATCTAATTGTTTTTCACTCATTTTCTAAATTCCTTTTCTGATTGTTTCTATGATTTGGTTCTGGCACGTTATTTGATTGATGCTAAGCGGTTAATTATTGGAAAATTTTTAATCCCGGCTAGCCTTACTTACGAAAACGGTTTCACTGGACGCACTGTAACCTGCCCAATACGTTTTTCCATCCACCTGGTACTCGTTGAGCATGATAGACCGCCCAGATTCACCAACCTGCTCGACGTACACTGTCTTGTAATCCGCCACCCGGATGACCTTGACTTGTCCTGCCACGGGTTCAATCTTGCGGCTGAACCCTTCCACAATCTCGATCATTTGTTTCTCATTCATTTTTCCCCCCATCTTTTGATCTGTCTATGGTGAAATGTTTATCCGGATCGAGTAACGATATGGTCTGTTTTTCAATGTGGGGCATCCCAGGCTCGAGGTAAGAGCGCAGCATCCAAGCCATCTTTTCATGCACCCGCATAATGCTGACCAAAAGTTCAAAAGTGCCTTCGTCCTCAAAATCCTCGGTGCATTTTCTGGCATCCTCACGCAAGAAGCGAATGGCGGTTTCATGGTCAGCTAAGAGATGCAGGATATCCGGGGTAGCCCCGGTTTGTTCCTCTACCCGGTTGTAAAGGATAAATCCCCGCAGACTGTCGATGACCAGGCCGCCCAACATGCGCACCCGCTCCGCAATTTCATCCGAGATGGCATTTAGCTGCTCGTATTGGGAAGCAAAAAGTACCTGCAGATCATTGAAGGAAGCTCCGATCACGTTCCACTGGGCGCAGCGCGTTTTTATGGTCAGCACCACCTCATCGGCCAGGGTATGGTTAAGAACTTCCACCACAGCATGGCGGACTTCCCGATCCAGCCCGATATTGGGCTGAGTGAGGACCTGCAGGATTGGTTTGTGGCTATCATTACGATTGTTTAACATGCAGCTCCTTTCGATGGAAAATCCTCTTCTCGCTGGGATAGGGAGGTCGGGTAGTCTTTTTCTCCTTTACTATCCTAACGGATTGAGGCTATCTAAGTCCCTGTTACAACCTATTAAATTCCTACTAATAAAGTGGTTGGTTGCAAAGCCGTCCCAGCAAGACGAGGTCTGACAGCCAAGATGATCCTTGCAATCGGAAGAAATATAGTATAATGAAACTACAACAGTATATATTTCTGCCCGATCTTGACCCAGAATACCTATTCAGGCCGTCTGCATCATTATGTGGACAGCCTGTTTTGTTTTACGGATGATCTTGCTGTCGTTTCGATTCATTCACATCGCAAGACCATTTTATTGACTCACCGTACACGGCTCGTGGTTACCCATTCCGGCTTCTTCCAAGACCACATAACCATGAAATGTACGGGCGACTTTTCAGGAGAAAAAATGGAAGACATCGATATTGTTAAGGCGTATTTTGAAGCGCTGGATTCAACGGATATGATGCAGGCAGAACAATACCTGGCGGAGGAGTATCAATTGCTTGATTTTGCCGCACAACCGATGGATAAAGCAGCAATGTTCAGTTTGATGAAACATCTCAGAGCGGCAATGCCCAATCTCAGGCATTCTTTGGCCAATATTCACGTTGAAGGAAATATGGTCAAGTTGACCGTTCAACTGAGTGGAACGAACTCTGGTCATTTAGACCTGCGGGAAATGGGGATCGGAGTAGTCGCTCTCACGAAAAAGTTCATTATTTTCCCAAATGGAAATTACGAATTTACGCTTTCTAATGGCAAAATCATAATCGAACGGGATGTTTCCCCTAAGTCACCCAACCGGCGGATGTCAGGCATGCTCAAGGCCCTGGATGTCAACCTGGCGGCCATCCAGTTGAATTAATGCCCGTCCCAGTAAAAAAAGATTTAACATAGAAAATCGGCCCGCGCGATGCGAGCCGATTTTTTTTATATCTAGCTCTTGTTCAAGGCCGAAACCTGTTTTAATAGTTCCGTGGGCGTTCTTCGCGCGGGCGGGCAATGTTAACTTTTAGTTCTCGACTGCCGAGGCTGTGCCCGTTGAATTGTTGGATGGCTTTGTTGGCTTCATCCTGGCTGCTCATCGTGACAAAACCAAAACCCTTCGAACTGCCGGTATCTCGATCTTTGATTAGAACGACTTCGTTGACCGTGCCAGATTGGGCAAACAGGCTGCGTAAATCACTCTCGCTGGTTTCATAGGATAAGTTGCCTACGTATAACTTTGTTTCCATTTTTTATTTTCCTCATAACTTTCTAAAATATTGATATTGGGCCGGCGCAAATCGATCAGATAAGCCCGGAAAGATGCTTATTCTTCCGCAATTTCTGGCAAACCACCTCGCAATAAAACTTCTAACTCACCAAAGGCGTTGGTGCGATCGATACGCAGCGAACGCATCCATTCATCCAACAGCAAATCCTCGGCCCGGGAAAGGACCACTGCATCATTCTGGTTGAGGGGATGTTGGTGTGACCGGTCTGCCAGATCGCGGATCAGATGACAAAGATCAGCCAGGGTCCTTTTTTTCATCCGCCCCTGGAGTTCGAGCCTTCGTTGGTATTGATGGTCGGGCAGCAGCTCACCAGGCGTGCGCAATATATCGAAGAGCGCATCAAACTGACCGCTTTCGGTAGGAAAGCGGATGGAACTGACTTTGCCTTCTTCGACCGGCACCCAGAGCTGCAAACGGTCGACTTCGACCACATAATACTGCTGGGTTACTCCGTTGATGTCCCTTTCTTCAATGGCTACAATTGTGCCAAGGCCGTAATTCCAATGAACGATGGTATCGCCAATATGGTATACAATTCGCTCGTTTGGAATACTTACATCATTTGGATTGGCCATCAATGAACCTCAATTTCCCTGGTCGAACTGTTCCAGGGTAATATTTTTACGAAGGACCCAGGCCATCTTTTCATGAATGCGGAGAATATTGACCAGCAGTGCATAAGTACCCTGATCCTCATATAATTCGAAACATTTCTGGGCATCCTCTCGCAAGAAACGAATGTAAGCCTCATGATCCGCTAAAATGTTCAAGGTGCTGGGGTAGGCATTCAGATCCACGCCCAGGCGAGCATATTCGAAGTTCTCCTCTAAATCACGAAGGTGGTTCCCACCCATGATTTGAACTCTTTCCATGATTTCATTGGAGACAGCATTGATCTGCTCATTTTGGGTATCAAAAAGGGTTCTCAGGTCTGGAATGTCGGTCGCATTTGGGTTTCCACCCGCTTTATGGGTCTTGAAGGAAAGGACTGCTTCATCAGCCAGAAGGAGTTTTAGGATCTCAATCACAGACTGGCGAACAGTGGCATCCAAACCGATATTTGGCTGAAAGGAAACTCTATAATTTTTATGCCCATAATAATTATTTTGCGCCATGCTGCTCCTTATCAAAAACGAAGATAAGACTATTCGATTCCAGGTCGATAAACTACGCCTTCCCTACGGGCTTCTGCCTTCATCCTGCGGATATGTGTGCGTTTACTTTTGGATAACCGTTTGGTTATGATTTTTTTTGAACCGGCTGCCTTGACAGGTGCAGTTGCTTTCTCGGGCGCGGTTGCCTCGACGATGGCGGTTGCCTTGTCGGGCGTGGTTGCCTTGACGTGTGCAGCTGCCTTGACGTGTGTAGCTGCCTTGACGTGCGCAGCTGCCTTGACGAGTGCGGTTGCCTTGTCGGGCGCGGTTGCCTTATCAGGCGCGGTTGCCTTTACGTGTCCAGTTGCCTTGACGTGTGCAGCTGCCTTGTCAGGCGCGGTTTTAATTTCAAGGCTGGTTGTTGTTTCTTTGGTGTCTGTGATGTCTACCATTGGAACTCCTAATTGGATTTTATAATTTCAGTTGATTATTAGCGACACTAAAGGGTACTGATTCCTATCTTACTATGAAGTGCCCATCAATGTCCTAGTCAGAATCTATAAAATTCCTATAATATCCATTGTCTTTATTCAAAAAAGTATCGAGACTGCTTTTCAGGCTCGATACCGTTTATTCAGATTTTTAGAGTTTATCGCTCTTCTTGATGGTGTTATCTTAACGTGAAGTGCGATTACCGCCCACTGCGGGTCGTTCTTCGCGCGGCTTGGCGATATTGACCTTTAACGGTTGTGCATGCAGTTCTTTCGTGTCGAACAAGCTGATGGCTTTATCGGCCTCTGCCTGGCTGCCCATGGTGACAAAGGCAAAACCCTTCGGCTCGCCTGTCTGGCGGTCCATAATCACGTTCACTGAGCCAACGGTGCCTGCTTCGCTAAACATCGTGCGTAAATCTTGCTCGGTCGTCTCGTGAGACATATTTCCAACATATATTTTTGTTTCCATATTTTCCTATTCTTCCTAAAAAATATTACCTTGTGTGCATTCCATCATAACCGCAAAGGTCACTCTAAGTCCTTGAAATAACCTCTTAAATACCTATTAAATTGGAGAGAATAGGTCAGGAATTTATCCTGGCATGCAGGTTATACCCCATACCGGGTACGGTTTCGAGAAGAACTTCATATTCCCCCAGTTTTTTGCGCAGGCGCCCAAGATAGTTGTGTAAATAATGGTTTGATCCGCGGTATTCAGGTCCCCAGACCTGGGCGATGAGTTCATCGTGGGTAACAATGGCATCCAGATGGTGGGCAAGCTCGGCCAGGATAGCATATTCTGTGCGGGTGAGATGCAAATCCTCTTCGCCGATAAAAACCCGGCGCGCTTCGAGGTCAATTCGCAGTTCACCGATCTGGATTTTGGATTCGGCAATGCTCGGGACAGTGTACGAGCGGCGTAAAAACGCGCGCACCCGCGCCAATAACTCTTCCTGGCCAAACGGTTTGGTGACGTAGTCATCTGCGCCGGCATCCAGCGCAGCAACTTTGAGATCCTCTTCCGAACGAGCGCTCAATACAATGATGGGTACCTCGGAACGGGCCCGCATCCACAGGCAGATATCCACGCCGGAAAGGCCGGGGAGCACCAGATCCAGCAAAACCAGGTCCACTATTTCCGCCTGGAAAAGAGCCATCGCCTGGTGGCTGTCTTCCGCTTCGCTGACCGTATATCCCCGTTTTACCAGGTTGACCCGTACCAGTTTGCGAATGCTTGGGTCATCTTCGACGATTAAAATATTTCCCATTCCTTATTGCTCCTCATCCGCGGAGTTTGCCGGGATATTTCTGGGGACGAGAGGGATGGTAAAGGAAAGGATCGCTCCTGGAGTGTTCTTTTTCTTTATCCAGATCCGGCCTCCCTGCGCTTCGACCAATCCTTTGCAAATGGCCAATCCTAATCCGGCGCCTTTTGATATGCTGTTCTCCACAGAAACACCTCGATGGAAGGCCTTAAATACCCTTTTGTGGTCAGCGGATGGGATCCCTGGCCCCTGGTCGCTGATATTCACCTGCACAAAACTTCCGCGCGCATTGGCCGAGATGCTAATTTCGGTGCCTTTGGGGGCGTAAGTAGCGGCATTGCGCACCAGATTCACCAATACCTGGGCGATGCGCTTTGCATCCACATAAACAGGAGGCAAATTGGGCGGCAGATGCATGGTTAATGTCTGCTCATAAGTCAGAATCTGAAACTGCGGCAGGGCATCTTCGATTATTTCATTAAGAAAATAGGGTTTCGGAGAAATTGGCAGCATTCCGGCTTCCAGACGAGAAAGGACCAGCAGTTGGTCGATGAGCTCCTGGAGGCGGTTGGCTTCACGCCGAATCGTTTGGTAGAAATCGCGCTGTTCTTCCGGCTCCCAGGTGACGTCATCGGCTAACAAAGTGGTCGTGAATCCCAGAATAGAAGTTAATGGCGTACGCAGCTCATGGGAGATCATCGCAAGAAACTCTGTCTTTATTTCATTCGCCCGCTCCGCTTCGTGGCGAGATTCCTCTTCGATCTCCAACAGTTTAAGATTATATAAGGTAATGGCGGCCTGGCCGACCAAAACCTTGATGTGGCGTAATTCAACCGGTTCGAAATATTTTACCTGGGGGAAAAATACCAAAAGGCAACCTAACCAGTTACCCAACGCGACCATAGGGAATATTGCGATGGTTTGAATTTTCTCCTGTACCAGGAAATCCCGCACCTCGGTCGACAGGCGCTGATCTTTCGGAATTTCGGCAACGAATACCGGTTTTGAAGGATGGAAAAGATCGGTTAATGTCTGATCCTCGAACAGATTCATTTCTTTAACGGAAAAGTTCAGGTTGGGGTTGGTAACATACGGAATATTTGACCAGGATGAAACCACCTCAATTTCGTGAGAGGGGCCATCCTGCGGTGATTCAAAAAACAGCACAACGGCGCGTTTTGCGCTGCGCAGTTCAGAGGCAGACATCAAGGTCTTGAGCACTGCTTCGGGCTTACGAGACAGGCTCATCCGCCGGCTGAGAGTAAATTGCTCACGAGAACGGTCCAGAGCCTTGCGCAAGGTTTGGTCGATCTGGTTCTGATCGGAAGTGTCCTCGGCGATGCATACCTGGTAGGATGTATGCGCCAATTCTTCATGAATCAGGAAGGTTTGGGCAGAAATCCAACGCAAGCCACCATCCGGTCGCATGATCCGGTAGGACTGGTTCAAAGATTTGTGATTATCATCAGGACTGGCGGACAAAACCTTAACCCGATCTTCCGGATGAACGCTTTTGAGCAGTGTCATTGGATCGGCGTAAAGACTATCGCAAGTGCTGCCCCAAACATTCTCAAATGCCGGGCTGACATAGAGGATTTGATCCGTAATGGGGTCCAGAATCCAAATCACCTGTTTTACGTTTTGAAATATCTGCTGGAGAGAAGGATAACTCTCCAACAAGGAAATTATTTCTGCCTGGGTTTTCTCGCTTTTAAGCATTACTTAACTTTCTTCACAAATAGCTTGAAATGATGAAGGATTTATCCGCAGTATCCGGGTAAGATGTTTGATGATCAAAAAACGTAGAGATGGTCCTCATCTCTACGTTCGTAAGGTTGAATGCAAGGATAGTTGGTGGAGATGCTTCGCTCTATCCGGTGTCAGCGTATAACCTCACAACCTGTATATTGATTATACACTTTTCTTAAGTTCCGTCCAAATTTTTATTCCGGAAAAATGTGTCAATCGCGGCGATGCAAGCCAGTCATTCGGTGGTTTTCATTGATTTTGCAGGAAGGTGAATAGCTTTGCCTGAAAAATAAGGAAAAGGACTGAGTTCTATTCTGGCAGGACAGGTTGGAAAGATTGCCCGCAGTACTGGCAAAAAAGTGCGTCAGGCGCATTGGTTTTTCCACAAAATGGGCAGGGTTTACTATTTAGCGCTGGAAGTTGAGCCGCTTTTTGGCGCCCAAACTGCGGACGCGGCAAGCGCGAGACCATATCTTGAGCGATTTTTTTGCCGTTGGTTAAGGCCTGGGTGTAAATGGCGCTCATCTGTTGGCGGGTTAACTTGTTTCTGGTAAGGTACCACTGCAAGACAACGTGTCCCACGGCAAATGTGCCCGAATATGCAACCGCCACTTTCGGCACGATGCCCCAAACGGGAATCAAGCCGATCAACATGCGCGACAGCTGGCGCCATACAAATCCTCCGCCAATCACGCTGCCAAATTCGGCCACGTATTCTTCCCAGCGGGTAGAAAAACCTAACGCCAACCCCAACTTATAAACCAGGAAAGCCTGGGCTTTGGTAAGCACAACCATATCCGCAATGTTTAAGGGGATATCAAAAATCGGCACCACTTCTGCCATACCTGTGCTGAGCGCATAGACCGCGTTGGTTAGACTGGCGTCATTGATCAATTTGTGGGCGACGGCCATCCGAAAGAGAGGAAATTGGCGGCCCAAGGCCAGATGACGCTCGGGGAGCAGTTCCAGGATCGTGGGGACAAACTCATGCTGCAAGAAATAAGAGTTTTCTACCGAACCGTTCAGGACACGATCCAAATCCCACGCCAGGGAAATAGAATTAACCAGCTGGTTCTCAGAAGGATTAATTCTATTTATAAATGCCAGCACCTTCTTGCCAGCGCCGGCCCATTTTTTCGCCAGCGAATGTTCCAGATTAAAATCATTGGAGGCAGCATCCAGCATGAGAATGATCAATTCGGATGCATTGACCCACTCCTCAGAATCGAGATCGGAGATAAGCACGGTGGTTAGAGTCTCACTTGACAAACGCTGGGGGTCGCGCCGCAGCTGGTCGGCCAGGGCATGGCGGCCAACCCCTGGACGGCCAACGATGGCAATTTTTACCGGATTCAGGGCTTCTTCGCGGTAAGGGCGTAAATCGACTTCTTTCAAATTTTTCCAAATATTTACGAGATCTTTAATCCCTGCCATCCTATCCATCCTTTCGATTCACCAGATCAACACCTGGCTCTACTGTAACACTTTATTCTTCACAATTATAAGCTTAGAGAAAGACACCTGATCATTGACAGGGTTTTCCCCGACAGGGCAAGGTGACCATGTGCATAATCCTTTGATTGCCTCAGATCGCTTAGAGCGAAAATGGGAATGAAACTCGCCTACTTTTTGTCTTTCCTGGCTTGTTTCTGTTGGTACATCAGATGGTCTGCACTGGAGATCAATTCACTCACAGTGCAGGGAACCTCAGGATCATAAAAGGCATAGCCCAGGCTGAGGGAGAGATGGTAGGATCCGGCATCCTGCTGGCTGTGCGTTTCCAGCGCGGATTGGATACGATTGATCAACATTTCGGCATTGTCCATCGAGGCATCCACAGCCAGAACCACAAACTCATCCCCGCCAAAGCGGGCCACAATATCTGACTCGCGAAAGTTTTCCTTCAATGTGGCGGATATATCCTGCAACGCCTGGTCGCCACGGGCATGCCCCCAGGTATCATTGATGGTCTTGAGGTTGTCCACATCTCCAAAGAACAACAACATGGTTCTTTTCATACGGTGCGCTAACTTCACTTCCTGTTCGGCCAGGAGAGTGAAACCCCTGCGGTTGTATAACCCGGTGAGTTCATCGGTTAAGGATAGATTAAGAATTTCGTTCTCCAAACGCTTGCGCTCGGTGATGTCCCGAAAATACCAGACGCGGCCATAATATCGATTGTCGGGGCCAATCATAGGAGCCGAGTAGCGGTCAAAGATCAATCCGTTCTTAAGTCCAATTTCATCCCGGCTAGTTTCTTGTTTGTGGTCATAAAGATACTGAACTCTACTGAAAAATGTCTCGCGATCCGTCACTTTGTCCGCCACAAACTCCAATACAGGTTCGTTAGCTTTCTGTTCTATTAACCCGGGTGGGATGCCCCACATTTCGACATAACGATGGTTGTACAATACAATACGAACGTTCTCATCCACTACGAGGATGCCATCGATTGAAGCTTCCTGCTGGGTGGACAAAATCGTATTCCTAAACTGTAGCTCCTCCTCAAACTGCTTCCGCTCGGTGATGTCGCGAAATGACCAGACCCGGCCTAAAACATTTTCGCCCTGCATCAGGGGACGGGAAAAACGTTCAAAAACTCTTCCGTCTTTAAAATTCAGGGTGTCGAAACTTTCGTCATTAGACTGGTAAAGCTCCTGGACCTTTTTTAGAAAGCTTTGAGGGTCGCACAGCTGCTCAAGGACGTACTGGAGCAAGACCGGATCGTCCTTACTGGACATCACCTCCTGAGGGATGCGCCATATTTCCGCGAAACGTTCGCTGGCATAAAGCACTTCGTTATTATTATTAACCGCCAGAATTCCTTCTGCGGTGGAATGAAGAACGGCCTGTAAAAATGACTCACTCTTGCGCAGCGCATCTTCGGCCAGCTTGCTTGCGGTGATGTCGCGTGAAATGCCGAAGGTTCCCACGATCTGACCCTGCTGGCCCCGCAGCGGCATTTTTATGGTAGACACCCATGATGCATGCCCATCCAGAAAGGTTTCCTTTTCTTCCTTTGCCACCAAAGGGAGGCCTGAACCGATGATAGCCTGCTCATCGGCATAAGCTGCCTGAGCATGTTCTTCCCCAAAAAGGTCAAAATCCGTCTTGCCAATAATCTGCGCAGGGTTGTCCAGGCCGAATCGCCTGACCTGAGCGAGATTGACGCGGATAAAGCGGCTCTCGGCATCTTTGAAATAAATCATGTCGGTAATGGTATCCATTAAAGTAACCAGCAGGCGGCGTTCATCGTTCAAAGCGTTTTCGACCTGCCACTGCTCGGTGATGTCGCGGGCTGTGGACAGGCTGCCGGTCACATTTCCAATCTCACCCTTAAGCTCATGGCGCCACCAGGCCAGCAGCCGCTTTTGGCCATCCCTGCGCCGGTGCCAGTTCTCAACATAGATGGTATTTTCAAAATCCTCGAGAAGGAGATTGACCAACTCATGCTTATCCTGTTCGCCTTCGAAGTAGAAGGCGGCTTCCCGGCCGATCACATCTTCGCCAAAGAATTTCAGGCCCGGCTGGTTGGCCCAGGTGTAAACTAGGTTATTGTCCATCTCCATGATGATATCGGGGACAGCCGAAAGAAGATCTTGCTGGCGATTAGAGGCAGCACGCAGCGCTTCCTCTGCCTGTTTGCGTTCGCTGATGTCGCGGCCGATACCACTGAAATAAACATCTTCGCCCACCTGCCAGGAGGCCAGGGAAAGAGCCAGCGGAAATTTGCTGCCGTCTTTTTTCAATCCGGTAATCTCCACCGTTTTCCCGATGAAATGACTTTCACCAGTCGATACTAGGCGCTCCAGGCCCTGTTGGTGGACCGGGAAAGATTCTTCAGGTATGATTATTTCGAGCGGTTTCGAAAGAGCTTCAACGGCTGAATAACCAAAGATCTTTTCCGCTGCCCTGTTCCACAAAACGATTTGACCGGCATGATCGATATTGATGATAGCATCACTGGCAGTTTCGATAAGAGTTCGGAAGCGGGCTTCACTCTGGTTGAGGGCATTTTCTGCATCCATGCGTGCCCGATCCCCGCGTTCAATTTCTTTACTTATATTTTTTGCGAGGAAGGAAACGATGAGGTAGACGATACCCGCAGCCAATAAAGCTGCTAAGGCTACTCTTATCGCGGGATTGACGATCCAGGGGGCAGAGACTGTACTGAAAAAACCCTGGAACAATACGATGGCAGTTGTAGCTGGGAGGAATGCCCGCATCATCCGGGCTTGCAGAGATGGCCCGACATACTGCCGGGCCGGCCAACAATCCGGTCCGGCAGTTAACAGCAGGCCTAGACTGAGGAATAAAAATGAGAGCGCGGTGGTGACTGCCACTGGGATGAACGTGCCTCCATAAAACAGCGGCACGTTGTACAGGTACCCAAGGATAATCAACCCGCTGAAGATGCTTACAATCAATGAGAGCACCGCGGATACGGTTTTAGGTTTCGGTCCGGGCTCACGCCTGGTTAGCAACAGCAATGGCACGAAGGTCAAGAAGAAACCGAAGCCAGTCAATGGGGATATACGGGCGCGCTCAAATTCACCGAAAAAGCCTGGATTTGGGACAAGGATTTGTTCGAAATCAGGCCCGAGTCCGGTAAAGTACCGGATGGTGAGGAGGATAACGATGAGCAGTATCCCAACCAGTCCAGCCTGTCCCAAGATCCAGAATCCGCGTCTGGCTGAGAAGAGCCTATGGATAAGCCAAAGGCCGCAGCACCCCAGGAATAACAGCGCCGTACTGGGAGCCATGGGGATGAATTCGGGGCTGAGCGATGCCAGAATTGGCTGGTCGATCAACCAGCCAAAGATCGCCAGCAGGCTGATGGCACAGACGAATACCATGGACCAGGCCGCAAGCCGGTCAAATGTTTTCTGAATTGCCGAATCTTTGCTCATAGGGGCATATTGTTTTCACACTAATAATATCTATTTTACATCCTATGAGATTGTTTTATGCATTTATATCGCCTGGTTAATTCTGGCTGGATCGATCTCAGGGATGTCAATATTCCCGATTGACTATATTAGCTTTCACATTTCCCCGGCAACCTGGGCTGTTTACACGGCCACCGCTAAAAGGTTCACCGAACCCCAACGCTTTTTCTACCCGCAGTCCAGAAGTTTTCCCATTTTTATTATAACCTCTCCGCATTTCAGTTGGCACAACTCGGATGCTCGTAATCCCGTAACCAGCAAGAAAAGGATAGTCACCCAGGCTGAGATGGTAGAGATAGCTTACCGCTAGAACTCACCGGCCGCATCCGCCATGCGTACGATGCGCGGCGAGAACTTACCGAGCACTTCCACCAGGTCCAGCTCGGAAGCGATGACCTGATCGATGGGCTTGTAGGCCTGCGGCGACTCATCCAGCCCGCCGCCCAAAAGGGTAACACCTCTTTCTTTTAGGTAGGCATCCCGGGCAGAGCGGCTGATCGAATCCAGCGCGGCCATGCGGCTCATTAACCTGCCTGCGCCGTGCGAGGCCGAATCCAGCGACTGGCTGACGCCTAACCCACGTACCACATAACCGGGGTCGCCCATCGAGCCGGGGATGACACCCAACACGCCCTTCCCTGCGGGGGTGGCCCCTTTGCGGTGCACGATCACGGATTTACCATCTGGCAGGGTCTGCCGCCAGGCAAAGTTGTGATGGTTCTCCACGACGAAGGCCTCCTTGAGACCGACCGCTTCTGCTACCCGGCGGTGGATGATGAAGTGACTGGCGGCGGCGAAGCGCCCCGCCAGCTCCATCGAAAGCCAGTATTCCTGGCCCTCCTCGGAATCCAGCGACAGCCAGGCCAGTTGACGGATGCTCTTATCCAGATCGGGGTGCCTGTCCATCGCCAGTTTGCTGTAGCGATCGGCGATCTTGAAGCCCACGCCGCGCGATCCGCTGTGCGAGAGCAGCGCCAGATACTGCCCGGGTTGCAGCCCCAGGAGGGGCTCGTTGAGGCTGAATAAGCCCCACTCGACGAAGTGGTTGCCGGTGCCGCTCGTGCCCAGCTGGCGGGCGGCAGTATCCTGCAGGCTCATCAGCAGGCGGGTGGCCTTCCAGGCCGGGTCGTCCAGCACTTCGTGCTCGGCTTTCTCGCGGCCCTTCCACTCCACGCCCATGCCGAAGGCGGTCTGGTTCCACAGGGCGTTTTCGAACAAACCCTTTTTCTGCCCGAGTACATAAGGCGAGACATCGAACACCGACAGGCGCATGCGGCAGGCGATATCCACGCCCACCGCGTAAGGGATGACAGCGTTATCCGTGGCCAGCACGCCGCCAATGGGCAGGCCGTAACCTACATGCGCATCGGGCATCAGCGCCCCTGCCACGCTCACCGGCAGCTGCATGGCGTGATCCATCTGCGCCAGGGAGGTCTGGTCAATCAACTCCCGTCCCCAGATGCGGTACGGCAGTGGGGCTGCACGCATCTCATCCATGGCGTCTGCGTGCGCCGGAGACAGGCGCAGGCACTCACGGACCAGTTCAGCCATCTGGGGATCAGCCAGAAACTGGCCCGGGTTCTTGCGGACGGCATCCAGGCGCGCCAGGATAGCGTCGCGATCGAGGCCCTGCCCGGCGAGTTCTGCGGCGACGGCTTTGGCGATGCCAATGATCTTGCCATCCGGCCAGTGATTCAGTTTGAGGATCTTGCCAGTAATCACGTCCATAATTCTACACTATGATAAAGTCCCTTTTTTTGTTATTCACCACGGAGTCACGGAGAAAGATGATAATTCGGTGGTCCTGAGAGTGAGATCAGCCTATAAAAGGGTGAATAAAATTTGTCTCAATACATCCTGTAAAAAAAGACAGCCGCTTTTTCAAGCGACTGTCCGGGTGCAGGCAAACTTCCTGCCTCCGCCTGGTCATTCAGAACTCGGTCAACTTGAAAAGTGGATCCTTTTGTCCGGCATGCGAATGCCGTTTACGAGGTGGGGGGCGGTCAATCAGCCCCAGACCTTAATCCGGTTCAATCCTGGCTTCAATCCTTCTATGGGCCCTACCGCCGGTTTCTCCGACCTGCGCGCTCCCAGGTAGTCGAGATCCAGGATTATCGGGTTCCCATTGGGGTCGTCAAAGATCGCATCAACAATTCTGACCGTGCCAAGCGTCTCGGTGGAAACAATTTTTGCCGGCACATCCAGCAGCTCTTTCTTAATATTCATCTCCAGATATACTGCGCTGCCATCTTCGAGAATTTTCACGCCCGGGTCAAACGCTTTGTCAGTATACCCGTCTTTTTCGCGGTCAAAGCCCTCCGCCCCGTTGCAATAAGCGTTTGCAACAATATATGCCGGCTGTTCGACTTTTTTGAACATATCCAAATCGCCTAAGCCCTGGCTTAACACCTGTTCAACATATTCCTCGTAGGAGGCGGTATTCGGGTTGTAGCCCGCCGTCCCGCAATTTTGGATGCCTGCGACGCCGATGAAGAGGTTATTGTAAAAACGGTCGTCGCCGCCGTACACCACCGCTGTCCCGGCTACCTCGGTCGTATGGGGGAAGTGGTAAGGGGTGGAACGGTCCAGCACTTTTAACAGGTTCATCTTACCGCAGCACAGGTTATTGACATACGCTCCGCCCTGCGCGGCGTTTTGAAAGGAGAAGTCGGAAGCAAAGATATTGTTATCCACCAGGTACGGGCCGTGGCTGACTTCCACCATCAGATCGAAGTCGTTGTTGTAATACAGGTTGTTAGACACGCGAACGCCCTGGGCCTGCCAGTCCAACCAGGTGCCCAAGGTACAGTTATGAATGCGGTTGTGATGGATTTTCACATCGATGGCGGCATGCAGCTTAATGCCGGCGATTTCATAGCCGAAAAATTCATGTTTGACGGCAATGTTGTAAATGTGGTTGTTGGTTATTTCGCTGAAAACGCCGCCCATATGGCCGACAATTCCGTTTTGTCCGCAATCGTAGATGACATTATTCCGGATGATATGGGAGCCAATCTTTTCCTTGCTCCAACCGATCTGGAACGCGCGGAAAACCGCTTCCATTTGATATTGGTAGCCAGGTTTCTGGTGCCTTCTCGAGCTGAGATTGTGCCCGGTGGAAGCTTCCTTGCCAATGCTTATGGCGCTGCATTTGGCATCGTGAATCACGTTATTTTCAATGATCCATCCCTTGCTCCAGTTAACACCCAAAAGGCCAGGCTGATCGGCTGTCGGAGGGGTCCACGGGCTGGCAGCCTGCGCCATTTCAAACCCTCTGACCGAAATATAATTCAGCCCAGATTTTTCCGGGTAGAAGCAGCATTTTCGCACGTTGATTTCAACTAGCTCTACGTTTGGATCCGCGCCCTGAAAGTTCGCGTAAATCGTGGTGCTTTCAGCATTCGTTTCGCAAAACCACTGATAAACCGTCAGTTCCGGATGCAGAATCTGCTCATCGGTTTTGAACCATCGCAGGTAATGCACGGCTGTGCGTACAACCGGATTTTTTACCTCTTCCAGGGAATCGGCTTCATAAAAGGAAACGCCATTAAGATAAACTTCGCCCGGATGACGGTTAATACCAGGGGAGGGTCTAAACCAATCACCGCTTAGAATTTCCTTGTACGGATTATATTCGCCGAAAAAGGTATTGGGGAGGATAACTTTCCATACGGTATCCTCAACCATTTCCCAGCTTTGAATTCGTTCGGAGCCTTTGATGACAACCTTTTCACCCGCGGCCGCTTCGTAGATGATCCTGCTGATATTGCTGTAGCCGCTGTGCTCAGGTTTTACCCACTCACGATATTCCCCCTCGTGGACGATGACCTTATCTCCCGTTTCCGCGACTTTGGCAGCTTTGGAAATTGTTCGAAAAGGATGCTCTTTGGTACCTTCTGCCAAATCGCTTCCGGTAACCGCAACGTGAAATTCTTTTTTCATTTGTGTTCCTCCCAAGAATAACCTATCCGTTACTGTCATTACGCAGTTAAATTCTAACACATGCACTCTGTAATACTTGACAGAAAGCTTTCTATTTTAGCCATCTATTGCAGGATAGAGGGGAGATACCTGACGATCGCTTGAACCCGATTGGAGTTCGGCCAGACCAAGACAATCTTCTTTTTTTATCCAGTTTGCGATTCTCGCGAATAGAGCGAGCCGATCATAATCATTTCGAGCTCTACCATGGCAAAAGTCGCCGCCGGTTTTTTTTTGGAAATTGGGGCAGAAATTGCTGGCCGCAAAGCACCCTGCGAAAAGTCCATGTTTGGCAGGCGCGTAACGGAAGTTGTTTACACAGCTACCGGTTCTCGAATTTCGCTTTTACCGATTATGGCATCGATCTGCGCGCCTTCGACTGTTTCTTGTTCGCAAAGCAGGTTCGCCAGTTTATCCAACTCCGGGCGGTGATTTTCGAGGATAATCCTGGCCTCATCCACGGCTTCTTCGATAATCCGGCGCGTCTCTGTGTCTACCAGGGTGGCGGTCTCCGGACTGACGCGAGCATCCAGACCGAGCTGCTGGTTGAGATAGTTGGCCTGCATATCCGTCGCCAGGCGGACCGGGCCTAATACCGGGCTCATCCCAAATTCCGTCACCATACGGCGGGCCAGGTCCGTAGCACGAGCCAGGTCATCTACCGCGCCGGTGGAAGGTTCACCAAATTCCAGCGCTTCCGCCACCCGCCCGCCGACCAGAACCGTCAGACGAGTCGCCAGTTCTCTCTCGCCCAGCACGTAGCGGTCGCTGGTTGGCAGCTGCATGGTATACCCCATTGCCCGCCCGCGGGGGACGATGGTCACCTTACGCACCTTATCTGCATTGGGCATCAGGCTGGCTATCAGGGCATGCCCGGATTCATGTACAGCAATGACACGTTTCTCTTCCGCGGTTATAGAGCGGGTCCTGTGTTCCGAACCAGCCACGACGCGTTCAAATGCCGCGTCGAAATCTGCCATTTCCACGGCTGGTTTGCCATTGCGGGAGGCCAGCAGCGCAGCTTCATTGACCAGGTTCGCCAGGTCAGCCCCCGAAAAACCGGGGGTCATCTGGGCAATTGCGTCCAGGTCGGTGTTCTCGGCCAGGGTGACCTGCCGGGAGTGGATATTGATGATTTCCAGGCGCCCCTGCCGGTCTGGCAGGTCAACCATGATCTGGCGATCAAAGCGTCCAGGCCGCAGCAAGGCCGGATCAAGAATCTCGGGCCGGTTGGTGGCGGCCATAACGATCACCCCACGCGCGGTTTCAAAGCCATCCATCTCGGCCAGCAGCTGGTTGAGGGTCTGCTCGCGTTCCTCGTGGGCGCCGATCGCCCCGGCGCCCGCCCGCCGGCCTCCAATGGCATCGATCTCATCGATAAAAATAATGGAGGGGGCGCTTTTCTTGGCCTGGTTAAACAGATCACGGACCCGTGAGGCGCCCACGCCCACAAACATCTCCACAAATTCCGCGCCGCTCAGGTTGAAGAATTGTACGCCTGCTTCGCCGGCGGTGGCCCTGGCCAAAAGAGTCTTTCCGGTGCCCGGCGGGCCAACCAGAAGCACACCTTTGGGCATTTTCCCACCCAGACGCTGGAAATGAATCGGGTTCTTCAAAAACTCGGTGACTTCCTTGAGGTCGGTGACCGCTTCTCCCGCACCGCCGACATCTGCGAACGTCACTCCGGTTTGCTCGCCTGTAATCACGCGTGCTTTACTCTTGCCAAATGAGAAAATATTCCCCATCGATCCGGCTCCGCCACTTTTGCGGCCGAAGAGAAAATACCAGAAGACGAGCATTAAAACCAGGGGCAAACCCCAGGTCAATATAAAACCCAAAATACCGCCATTATCCGGCGCCTGTCCCACAATCTCCACATGCTGCGCTTCTAACGTTTTTGTCAGATCCGGATCATCCACCCTGACTGAGGTAAAATCTGTGCCGTTGGTCATCTTTCCGCTGATGCCGATATCACTAACCGTTACACTGCTGATCCGCCCATCATTCAGCGCAGTTTTGAACTCGCTGTATGGAATTTCTGGCGATGTAGGGCTGTTGCCGGCGATTAATCGATATGCCATATAACCCAAAATGGCAATCCAGATCAGTGAAGTAATCGAAATTTTAAATTTTGGTTTGGTTGGTTGACCTTCCACATCTTCTTCCTTTTATACAGCCTATACTTTCTTAATGCTTTGATGAGCCAGATTTCTCGAAATCGATATAACCCTTATCAACGTCTACAGATATTAACTGCACACGAATCTGGTCACCGACATCAATTCCTTTGTATCCTTTGATCAATTTCCCTTCTACCGGTATCTTGAGAAGCCGAACCCAGGTCCCCTTTTCGGAAGCGCCGGTGACGATCGAATCAAACCGCTCTCCGATTCTCAATTCAAGCAGGAGTGCAGCAGCGGATTTTTCAACCTGCCGTTCCACTTTGTTCGCGGCATCTTCGGCCGCGGTGCAGTGAGCTGCCAGAACATTCAATTCATCGATGCGGTAAGGCACTGGCTTACTTTCCAGGGCTGCTTTTAACAGGCGCTGGGTAAGCAGGTCGGGGTAGCGGCGATTCGGGGCCGTCGAATGACCGTAGTCCTTGACTGCCAGGCCAAAATGGCCGGGGAGATTGCCATCAGGAAGCTCGGCAATGTATTCTCCGGCGCCTAAAAGTTTGATCACTGCCAGCGATAAGTCAGGGAAGCGCAGCGGATCCGCGGATTTTTGCCTGACAAGGAACTCCTCCAATGCTTTTGAATCGGGGAGCTGCGGAAGTGTGACTTTATGATTCGCAGCGATTTCGACAATCCGCTCCCAGCGTTTAGGCGTACGAACAACACGACGAATAGAGGGAAAGTGGCTGGCTGAAAGATAGCGGGCGGTCACACCATTGGCCGCGATCATAAAATCCTCAATGATCTCTTTCGCGCAGTTCGGTTCATCAATTTCGAGGGCGCGGATTTGATCACCATCGAATACCGGTTTGGCCGCAATGGTTTCCAGACTGAGAGCTCCGTGCACATGGCGTAATTTCCTCATTCGTTGGGCAGTGCTGTCCTGTAGTCGCAAATTCTCAGCCAGCCCCTGGACAGCCGCCACTGCGTCGGGAATGGCTGCATTCTTATCTAACCAGGCTGCCACGCTGTTATAGGCAAGTTTTGCATAATTATGTACCCATGCTCTGTAGATTTTAGAGTCTGCAAGAGATCCATCTTTACCGACCAGCATTTCAACGACGATAGAAAGACGATCCTCCGCGAAATTCAAGGATGTAATGTCGGTTGAAACCTTTTCCGGCAGCATTGGGAAGATCTCGGCAGCGGTATAAACCGAGGTGGTGTTATTGCGCGCGTGTTGATCAATCGCCGATCCATTTTTAATGGAAAAATCTACGTCTGCGATTGCCACAAAGATTTTTACATTTTCTGAGGGCGACCCTTCAGCAGTGGTAAGTTGATCGATGTCAAGAGAGTCGTCGTTATCGATGGAAGCCCACAATAAGTTGCGCAGGTCGCGAATCTCAAGGTGGTTCTTAGCAGGCTGACTGCCTGTGAATGTGGGTATCTGCAGCTTTCCAAGCTCGACGAGCGCTTCGGCTGAAAATTCAGGCAAAAACCCTCGTTCTAGCATCGCCCGATGGGCTATGCTCTTCAATATGGCGCGCTGGTTCTGAATATTTGCATTCATTCGATATTATGCTCACTTCGAAATTCGACCTGCCAGGCTAATGACCGCGGCTGCGGCCAGGCTGTTTTTAATGCCATCTGTAATTTCATCCGGACGATCAAATGACATGCGGGGCAACCACCCGACGGAAATGAAAACCGTAAAGCTCGAATCCTCACAAAAAGTCTAGTATTTTGAAAAGTGGTCCCGGACTTTAGCGGCAATCTGGCGGTCGGTCATTTTATCGACGGTTTCAATCGTAACAATTTGGTCACCCATTTCTTCACGCTCGAGACAATTCTTGAGCTCAACTTTCGCCTCACCCGGACCAAATATCCAGACCAAATCCGCATTGCGCAGTAAAGCAACCACCCCATCATAATATTCGCTCAAATGATTCTCAAATCTGCGATCAACCACATCTTCAGCGGTAGACATCGGGCTTATATTTGGCTGATCTGATTGCGGGCTGGCTGAATGCCTCTTATGTTTTTCAATATTCGAGCGGATTTCTCGGGTTTCCTCTTCTTCATCCAGGATGGTGACCATCACAGTTTTTTGATGGTCAATCCATAGTCCCACTTCTCTTTTCATTTCTTTATGCCTTTCGAACGTTATCCATTTGCCTCTCGCAAAATTAAACCCTTTAATTTATTCAAAATTTTGAAGTTTAGGAACTGGTCGTGCGTGACGGATGCCCAGGCTCCTATTTGTCTTGTAAAACTGTTTTAAAAGTCTCTTCAATTCGTCTAACGCCTTGTCGTTGGTGTATCCATACCTGCTTTTCATCAGGGCCAGGAACCGCTCTCTTTTGGGGTTGGGTTGATTTGGATCCAGATTGCTATGTTTGATCAACAACTCACGAACCTTATCCTGATGCTTTTTAATTTGTACCTTGTCGATGGTTTCGGCTGACATGGTTCTCCTCCTTTTAATACCGATAATCTTGCCAATTGATTGTGCGGGTTTGTTAAAGCGGTAAAGGCTCTTTTTGAGATGTAATATTCTTCTCCTATCATCTTATGCCAAGGAGGCTATCAATGTCCTTAATTCAATCTCTAAAATATCTACCAAAATATGCACCTCCCAACGTTGTGAAAAACCAGGTTTTACCTTACTTCCAATGGAAGTTGGGTAAATCTCGTGATCTCCAATAAAAAGCATAAGAATGACCTGACCCCTGGGGTTGCGGGTCAGGTCATTTCTCAATCACGAATTCTTACAGGTCTTTCTATTTCTTGTTTGCTTAAACCACCAGGCGATTGAAGAAGGACCGGTATTGCTGCAAGGCTTTGCGGAGATCTTCGGTAGAGACATCATTGCCCTGGTTCCATTGGCTCTCCAGCGTGCTGTGGTTTTTGGCAAACATCTGGGTGATGTTGTCGACTACCTCAGCCACGAGCGCATCCGCCTGTTGCACAGCAGTGCGCGGTTCGTCCACAAACTTACCTTGGATCTCATTCCAACGGGTGCGAAAATGATCCAATTCCTCGCGGTCTAACAAAGCAGTGGATGAAACGACATTGGCCCTGACAGGGGCCGCGGGGGCGATGGTCTCGTGCGTTGGAGCCATGTAAAGGACAGGCTCGCTAACCGGAGGTTCAGGGATCCTCGTCTCGTCCAAAGGGGCAACCACAGCAACGGTCTCCTGGACAGGTGAACTATTCCACTGAGTACCACCGGCAACGGGTTCGCTCATTGGGCCAACGGCAGCAACAGTCCCGCCCATGGGAATCTCCTGGTCAGGAGTTTCAAACATCGGGATCTCCCCGGTCAGCGGCTCGTTCAACGGAGCAACGGCAACAACAGTCCCGCCCATTGGCGCCGGATTGATGAGATTGGCATCTACCGGCACTCTGTCGGCAAATGGATCCGAATTCACCACTGGTGTGTACGAGCGCTGATCAATTCCCTTGTCGTTCTCTGAGGGATTTCGTCGATCTCCAAAATACTGGTCATTCATATTTATTTCTCCTTTACAACGACTGTCTCTAATTCAAGTAGTTCCTCGAATAAAGAACGATAGTAAATCATGGCCTGTCTTAATTCTTCGGTATCAGCCTGCTGATGCTCATTTTTGACCGCGATTACGCGGGCGGCGCGGTAGTTGCTGACTAAAGACGGATAATTGACCGAGAGATCGGCTGCCCGTTGTTCAAAATCAGCTACCGGATAAGCGCGAAGCACCATCACTTCCATGATCAGACGGTCGGCATCAACAATAGCCTGGCCCGGCTCGTCCACAAATTTGGACTGAACGGCTGTCCAATCAACCAGATAACGCTCACGCTCGACGGCAGTCAGAGAACGAATGGTGAGGGTATCAACATGCTTCTGCCTTTCATTCAGTTCTGTCTGGGCTTTCTTCTTATCACCCATGACTTCCACGGTGTGATCATACTCGGCTCCGAAGTGTTCCTGGAGCTTGCTAGCCTTTCTTCGGCTAGAAAAAATCATACCGAGAATTACGCCTACTATCACCAAAACCACAACAGCGATGATAATAATATAAGTTTGATCCATAAATCATCTCCTTATTAACTCTTGAAACATTCAGTAGAACAACCACATATTTACACACACGATGAGGATACCAATAAGCTTTTTTCTTGACAATTAACATAATACCGATAAGAAGCAATCTTTGTCCCCAAAAAAACCTACATAATATCTATATATATCTCCATATTGCAGACGATCGAAATCCAACCACCAACCGGCCAGATTTTTACTCACCTGGTGAATGCCGGCGTCTTTCGTTCCCCTTCCAGCAAAATGGTCAGCATAAAACCGGCCACAAATCCGCCAATGTGGGCCACAGACGCCACGCCTGTTCCTGTCTGCTATCTGAAATTCAAGCTACCAACACCCGTGGGTTGAACCGGGTGTTGGTAGCTGTTTGAATAACTAAAATTGAAGACTTTCCCAGCATTGACCGGCCTGGCCGGCGACGATCGTTCTAAATCACATGAAGCAGATTCAGAATGATCAGAATGACGGCGATCACGATCAGGGTATGGATCCAACTGCCTGTTTGCGGGATCCGAGTACTTATGCTCCGGCCAAAAAAGCCGAGCAGCCACAGGACTACAAGAATTATGATAATTGTCCACAACATGAGATTACTCCTTTTGGTAGATCTGATTATTGGAAGCTGCCTGGTCAGTTAACCGGGCAGCCATTGACCTGACGGTGGGGGAAGAAAAATAGTTCTGGCTCTTTTTATTCGTCTCGTCCTTTATCGCTCACACAAATGCCAGCCGCCAGCCGGTCTTCTTTTGTGAGCCTGTTGAATCCAATCAACCACAAGAACATGCCCAGCAAGTTCATCAACCTGACCGAAAAGGAAACCGGTTGGTTTATTTCGGTTGTGGGTTGATCAGAGCGTATTTCCATAATCCTCCTTATACATCCCTAAATTTCCCTGAAAGTGGTGAGGCCATTTCCTTATCATCATATTCGAAAGGAGCTATCAAAGTCCCAGATACGACCTATTAAAACCCTAAAAAAAAATCAGAATCGCTCGATTTCTGTCGCATAAAAAGTAAAAAATAATTTGATAGATATTTAATAGGTTATTACAAGGACATCGATAGCCTTTGTTTCATACAATAATTGAGCGGTAATTTTGCGATAAGGAGTTGTCGATCACCATGTTTAACCAAATCCTGGTACCACTGGATGGATCATCGCTTGCGGAACGGGCTATCCCCCACGCTGAGCAGTTTGCCCGCATCTTTGGATCAAGCATCATCCTTTTACAGGTACTCGATCCTACTTCCTACCACGAAAATCACAATCCCGTTGATCCGTTGGGCTGGCAAATTCGGAAGACTGAAGCCGATATGTATATGAATGCGATCGCAGCCCGGGTCCGTGAAAACCTGGGTGAACAAACGTCTGAAGCTAAAAACTTGCCCTCTGCCAGCGCTCAGAGCGGGGATAAGAAAATGAGCCGTGTAGAATATTCTATTCGGGAGGGGAAAACCGCAGAAAATATCGTTAACTTCGCTCATGCTGAAAACATCGACCTGCTCATTGTTAGCACGCACGGTGCGGGTGGGTTGAGCCGCTGGAATATCAGCAGTGTAACCCAGAAGGTGATCAACCTGATTTACCAGTCTGTCCTCATCGTCCGTGCTTATAACCTTCCCGAGACAGAGAACGCCCGGATCCGCTATCAACGTATTCTCCTGCCGATCGACAGCTCACGTCGGGCAGAATGTTCCCTGTCTGCCGGATTAGCATTAGCTCGTGGAGAAAAATTACTGGGTTTGGCGTCTGTGGATGGCAATACATCGCCCAATCAGGCAATCTCTGCCGCTGCAAACCCCCAACCGAAGTTGATCCTTGCCGCCGTGATTAAGCCGCCAGAGCTTCCCATCCCAGAACCTTACCCTGCTGAAATCGAGAAACTTTCCAACCAATTGATTCAGGTCAGCCACGAAGTAGTGAATAATTACCTGAATGGAATGAAAGAGCGCCTGGATGTGGAATGTGAAACCTGCGTGGTTGAGAACAACAGCGTAACTTCGACCATTCATGAGTTGGTCATCCGTGAGAACATTGATCTGGTAGTGGTATGTGCCCACGGTTATACCGGGCAAACCACCTGGCCCTACGGCAGCGTCACCCGCAATTACATGGAGCATGGCACCCAATCTGTCCTGGTCATTCAGGATGTGCACCGTTCTCAGGTTCAACCTACCGCAGCGGAGATTGCCGCAGAAAAATCCGGGGACCGATAAGCATGGGAGATGAAATCACCAATCAGACAATCGAACAATATATAGCATTATCGGCAAATTCCTCCACCTCTAAAACAGACCAGATCGATGGTCTGGTAAGTGATCTGTCAAACAACTGCCGGGAGGCCAGCCGGCCAAAACCAGGTCGAAGGATGAAAGCTGCCCCGCCAGGACGTGACCTGCCCGGGCGCGATCTTTCTATATATGAATCCTGGCTGGGCGAGGCTCACCGCTACTTCCGTGACGCCTCACAACAAGAGGTGTCTCTTTCCTATGCCTCTGAGTGGGTGTTGGACAATTACTACATCATTCGCCAGACACTCCTGCAAATCAAAGAAGATTTACCATCCGGGTTTTACAATCAACTTCCCAGGCTAAGCGGCGGAGCTTTGAAAGAATTTCCACGCATTTATGCCATTGCGCGGACTGTGCTCTCGTTTCAACATCATTTATTAAACCCAATCGACTTACAAACCATTCTTATCCAATTCCAGGAACGCGTTCCTTTGACCATGGGCGAGTTGTGGGCTTTGCCGATCTTCCTGCGCTATAGTCTGATTGAGTTTCTGGCACATGCGCTGGTAGCGACGATTCATCCCCCAAAATTGCCAAATTTGCCTGCGCCTGCTCCCCAGATACTGACGAGCGGCGATCTTATCGTATCCGGAGAGACTGCCACAGGAGAGGCAACGGATAATAGCGGCGTTGCCAATATCATCCTCAGCTTGAGAACCATCTCTGAACAAAACTGGAGCGATTTCTTTGAATCAATATGCTCCCTGGAACGGATATTAAGAGATGACCCGGCTGGTATGTATTCCAAGATGGACTTTAAAACCCGCGACCTGTATCGGAATGAGATCGAAGCCCTCTCTTTTGCCACAGGTATTGATGAGAACGAGTTGGCCGAGATGGTCATCAGTTTGGCTCGTTCCAACGGTTCAAGCAGCCGCGCTGAATTACAGAAAAGTGCGGCAGGCGCCACTTTCCCTGTAATAAACACGCAAATCGGACCAGATGGGCATGAAAAAAAACCAGATGATCCCATTATTCCCCCCCAGGCCGCACATGTCGGTGAGTTTCTGCTCGGGAAAGGCCGGGCTGTACTGGAACGGCAGATTGGTTATCATCCGGACTTGAAAACGTCGCTTCAGCGTTGGGGGTTCCGGCATGCCAGTGTGGTTTACCTTTCCAGCGTTCTGCTGCTGACCATCTTGATCTTCCTGGCACTTTCGCTCGCTGCCCATCTGTCAGATCTATTATCCCGGGTTTCCCTTTCCGCCAGTAGCTTTCCCTGGGCTGCCGGATTATTCATTGCAGCCGCGCCAGTAAGATGGGTCGTTGTTATCCTGCTCATATTCATATTGATCATCCCGGTTCTCACTGTTGCCACAAGCCTGGTCAACTGGTTAATTACTTTGTTGGTGAAACCGCGTATTTTGCCCAAACTTGACTTCAAGAAAGAAATCCCTGACTCTTTCCATACGTTGGTTGTGATCCCCGCATTGATCACCAACCGCGACGATATCGATTCGCTCACGCACCAAATCGAACTGCATTATCTGCGCAACCCCGAACCCGGATTGCTGTTTGCCCTGCTGACCGATTTCAGTGACGCAGACAGCGAAACTTTGCCCGAAGATGAAGGCCTGGTTCAGTATGCAATTGCGGCTGTTGAGAACTTGAATCTGAAATACGAAGTCTCATCCTCCGGTGAAGATATTGGGTCTGTATCGGGTGCTTTTAAAAAAAGTGAAGCAAGCGCGGAAGGAGCCAGACTCTTTTACTTTTTGCATCGAAAGCGGTTGTGGAATCCTTCAGAAAGAAAGTGGATCGGTTGGGAGCGCAAGCGTGGTAAGCTGCATGAGCTCAATTCGCTCCTGCGAGGTGGGAAGAACCTTTCTTTCACCACCCTGACCGGCACCTCAAGTGCTTCAATATACGCACTGCAGCATATGCGTTTTGTCATTACGCTGGACACCGATACGATCTTGCCGAGTGGGGCGGCCTGTCGTCTGGCCGGCACGCTGGCCCATCCCCTTAATCGGGCCGTGTTCGATGACGCGAGCGGCCAGGTGGTTTCTGGCTACACCGTCCTGCAGCCGCGGATGGAGATTCATCCGAGAAGTGCCAATTTTTCCTGGTTCACGCGCTTCTACGCAGGCGATACCGGATTGGATCTGTACACGTTGGCTGTCTCCGACGCTTATCAGGATCTGTTCGGCGAGGGAAGCTACGTTGGTAAAGGCATTTACGATGTGGATGCCTTTGAACGCAGCGTAGACAATCATATTCCTGAAAACTCTGTGCTCAGTCACGATCTCCTGGAAGGGATTATGGGGCGAGCCGGTCTGGTAACCGATGTCACCATGATCGAAGATTACCCCCAGAATTATTTCACCCAGATCATGCGCCAGCGGCGTTGGATCCGTGGAGATTGGCAGCTCCTGCCGTGGTTGTTCCGTCCCAACCAGGCTGGGCTGGCTTTCACGGTGATTGATCGCTGGAAAATGTTCGATAACTTGCGCCGCGCACTGTTTGCTCCGGCACTGGTGCTGATTTTCATCGCAGGCCTGGTTTTCCTGCCTGGACTTGCGGGGCTCTGGATAGGGGTGGTTGTGCTTGCCCTCGGCATTCCTTTGCTCACCGGTGCCGCCCGCAGCACTTTACAAATTTTGGGAGGCGAATACTTGGCGATTGCTCTCCGTCCCCTGGGCTGGAGCATTTTTCGCTGGCTGCTGGCGGTAGCTTTCTTGCCTTATGAAGCATATATCTCTATGGACGCGGTTCTCACCACGCTCTATCGTCTGCGCATCAGCCATCACAACCTATTACAATGGACGACCGCTGCCCAAAGCGCTCAGGTTTTCGGCCTCAAAGCCAGGCGGAATGCTGCCTGGCAAAAAATTGGCGCATCTTCCATCCTGGCACTGATTCTCGCCGCCTCGGTACAGTTCACATATGAGCTGACCCAAATTGGAGTGGCGCCAGAGTTGATCGTCGTTTCGCCGGTGCTGCTGCTTTGGGTTTTCTCTCCATTTATCGTATGGTGGATAAATCGGCCAATTACGAAGAAAATGGTACCCCTGACAGATGAACAGGTGAATCTCTTGCGCCAGGTCACGCGGCGAACCTGGGGCTTCTTTGAACGATTCGTCGGCCCAGAAGATCATTGGCTGCCCCCCGATCATTATCAGGAGTCGCTTGTTGGAACGGTCGCCCATCGTACCTCGCCGACAAATATCGGTCTGCTGCTCACTTCGACCCTGGCAGCCTACGACCTTGGCTATCTGGACCAGCTCGGTCTGGCTACCCGCCTGGTAACCACGATGGATACACTTGACCAGCTGGAGCGGTTCCGCGGACACTTTATAAACTGGTATGACACGCTGACCCTTGAGCCGCTTCACCCACGTTATATCTCTACGGTTGACAGCGGCAATCTGGCAGCCAGTCTCATCGTCATCGCTCAGGGATGCAAGAACATGCCAGGGGAACCCATTTTCCGTTGGGATTTATGGCAGGGTTATCTGGATACACTTTCCAATCTGACGGAGACACTTACCGGCATGCGCATAGCCGTTTTCGATCCTCAGGTTGAAGAAATAAACAGGCAAATTATCGCGATCCGTGTAGAAATCCTGGCGGTCAGGTCCCAACCTGATCGCTGGTACCCACTTTTCTTGAAGGTAAGCGGGCCGTTCTGGCAAGATCTGTCTTACCGCCTGATGGAGCTTGTGAAAGTGGGGCGTTCTGCTTTCGATCTCGAGACCCTGGAAAAGCTGCAAGAGGTGATCGCCCAGGTAGAGCGCCATCACGTCGCTGTGAAGCGCACGATCACCGAATTGGTGCCCTGGATTCCCTTCATTGAGTCGCGGCCTGCACGATTTAAAGATCCTCGATTTATCCCATTAATGACCGCTCTGGAGGAAGACCTACCCTATAATCTTGCATTTGGGCAGATTCAAACCCACACGGAGGCAGCTTCACCGCATATCATCGCGTTACGCAACCTGTTAGCTGAAGAGGACCTGGATGGTAGTGCTGTTCCGGGGGATGCAGTCCCACTGCCAGGAACAGGTCCGGAACAAGCGCCGCTTGAATGGCTGGATGGGTTGGTCAAGGCTCTCAGCAATGCGCAAGCGAATTCAAGCCTGCTGGTAATCAAATTTGCACAAATCATGACCCGAGCCGAGCAGTTTGTGAGCGAGATGGATTTTGGCTTTCTGTACCATTTGCAGCGGCGCGTCTTCCATATCGGTTTTAACCTCGATGCCGGCCAACTCGACCATAACTTTTACGATCTTCTGGCCTCAGAGGCGCGGATCGCCTCGATCGTCGCCATCGCAAAGGGGGATGTGCCTCAAAATCATTGGCTGCACCTGGGCAGGCCGGTAACGCGGTTTGAAGGTTCGTATGTCTTACTCTCGTGGAGCGGGACAATGTTCGAATATCTGATGCCGCCGCTTTTCTTGCGTTCTTACCCGGGCACGCTGCTGGCAGACAGTGCCAGAGGAGCGATCCTCCGCCAAATCGCATATGGTAAAGCGAAAGGTACTCCCTGGGGCATCTCCGAATCTGGCTTTTACCGGTTTGACGGGAATCAGAATTACCAGTATCGCGCTTTTGGCGTGCCTGGCCTGGGTTTTAAACGTGGGTTAGGTGACGACCTGGTGATCGCTCCGTATGCTTCGCTTATGGCGATTGGCTATTCCCCCAATGCTGTGGTTCGCAATCTTGATCAGCTGATCAAGCACAACATGATTGGGTTATACGGAGTTTATGAGTTCGATTGATTTCACCACCGACCGGCTGCTGTTGAATGAAACTTCAGCAATAGTGAAAGAATACATGGTACACCATCAGGGGATGATCTTAATGGCGATGGTTAACTTCTTTCACAAGGATATTATGGTACGGCGAATGCACAGTGACGCGCGCATCCAAAGTGTTGCACTGCTCCTGCAGGAGCAAATACCTCATTCGGTTCCATCGCAAGATCCCTACGCAGAAGATGTTAAAGGAGTGCAGGGGTTAACCGATGTTCCGGAAGAGATCATTCCCTGGAGTGTACCCGTTAAAACCCCCATTCCCCAGGTAAACCTGCTTTCAAACGGCAGTTACAATGTGCTTATTTCTAATATGGGCGGCGGATATAGTACCTGGCGGGATATTAACCTCACGCGCTGGCAGCCAGATGGCGTCTTAGACCCCTGGGGTACCTGGATTTACATCCAGGAATCCGGTAAGAATCCAGAACATGAAGGCCAATTTTGGTCAGCCAGTCAACAACCCATTCCCGGTTCCGCGGAGGATGTGCAGGTCACTTACTTCGCCCATATGGTAATCTTCCACCGCACAGTGAACGACATCACCTCAACCCTGGAAATCACCGTAGCACCGGACGATCCGGTAGAGATTCGGCGGATACACCTGATTAATAATAACGATCACCTCCGCAACTTGCGCCTGACCTCTTATGGCGAGGTGATTCTCGGCCCTCAGGCAGATGATACCCGCCATCCTGCTTTCAATAAGATGTTCATCCAAAGCGAGTTCGTGCCAGAATTAAATTTACAAATCTTCATGCGGCGCTCACGTTCCAACCAGGAAAAATCAATCTTCATGGGACACATGCTTGTGGTCGAAGGCAGCCGGGTTATCGCACGACACGAAGCAGATCGTAATCGCTTCATTGGTCGGGATCATTCCCTGGTCAATCCTGTGGCCTTAACCTCGGCGGGGTACCTTACCGGTACTACAGGGGCCACTCTTGACCCAATTTTTTCCCTCGGACAGGAGATCGAGCTGGATGCGCACGCAGGCGTAAATCTGGCCTACCTGACCTTCGCTGGCGAGAGCCGTGAAGCGGTCATTGAACTGGCCAAAAGGTACCGCAGTTGGACTCTGGTAGAACACTCCTTTCACCAGGCTAACATCGCCTCCCAGGCCTGGATGGGAAAACAAGAGATTAATACACTGGCTTTCAAGGATACCTTGCAGGTCCTTTCAGCGCTGATCTATTCATTCAAAGCGGTTCGTGCTTTGCCGGAAACGATCGCAGCCAACTCGCTTGGTCAACCTGGGCTTTGGCGTTTTGGCATCTCTGGTGACTTTCCCATCTTGCTGGTAGAGGTAGATAATCCCAAACAGATTGACCTGGTTCGCGAAGCCCTCCAGGTGCATCGGTTTTTACGGACCCGCCGGTTTATGTTGGATATCGTGATTCTCAACCGCCAGCCAACCGATTACGGTGCGGAGTTGAATGGGATGCTTTACCGCCTGGTCAGCAAGATCAAGGGCGAAGAGTGGCTGCAACAGCGCGGGGGAATCTACATTCTTTACGGTGACCAGATGCAACCCGATGAACGTACGTTACTGCAAACCGCGGCGAAAGTGCTTCTTGTCGGAAGCAACGGGTCGCTGGATGATCAAATGCCGGGGTATTCGATCCAGGTGCACCACTTGCCAGAATTTACTCCCACCCAGCCGCCAATAAATCCCGAGGAGGCAGCCCATGTCCCTTATACTTACCCATTGAAAGAAATTGGAGATCTTCAGTTCTACAATGGTTACGGTGGGTTTAGCGCCAATGGGCGCGAATATGTCATTGACTGGAATGCCCGGTTCGACTCACTTGAGGCGCCTCGAATGGCTACCCCCGCACCGTGGGTGAACGTAATTGGTTATCCGGAATTTGGTTTCATGGTCAGCGAAGCGGGCAGCCAGTGTACCTGGGCATTAAACAGCGGTGAAAACCGGCTGACACCCTGGTCGAACGACCCGGTTCGCGATCCGACAGGTGAAGCGCTTTACTTACGGGATGAAGAAACCGGCGAGGTATGGACACCCACGCCTCTGCCCGGCGGTGCAAAACAACCTTATCGTACAACGCATGGCGCAGGATACACCATCTTCGAGCATAACTCACACGGCCTGAAGCAATGCCTGACGCTTTTTGCCAGCCCGGAAGATCCGGTTAAGATTGTCCACTTAAAAGTAGAGAACACCCTGGACCATTCTCGCCGGATCACGGTCACGGAGTATGTGGAATGGGCGTTAGGCACCACCCGTGCCGCCAACATGGCTTATATTATCCCAGAGTATGATCCAGGCCTGGAGTGTCTTCTGGCGACCAACCCCTACAGCGCCGAATTCGGCAAACGGGTTGCGTTCTTGATTGCCAGCAAAGCCATTCATGGCCTGACTGCCGATCGCACAGAGTTTCTGGGTCGCGGCGGAACGCCGGATTTTCCCGCCGCCTTACACCGCATGGGGTTGGAAACTCGGATCAGTCCGGGAGAAGATCCCTGCGCCGTATTACAACTCCACCTCGACCTGCTTCCCGGTGGAAGCGAAGAAATTTATTTTGTCCTTGGCCAGGGAAATGATAAGGAACACGCTCTGTCGTTGGCCAGGAAATACCATAATCCTGATTATGTGAGTGAAGCCTACGAGGGTACCCACGTGTTCTGGGATCATTTGTTGGATAAAGTGCAGGTTCATACCCCCGAACCGGCCAGCGACATCATTCTCAACCGCTGGACGCTTTACCAGTCTCTCTCCTGCCGCATTTGGGGACGCACCGCTTTCTACCAATCCAGTGGAGCCTTTGGCTTTCGCGACCAACTGCAGGACGTGCTGGCTTTGTTACCCATCGATCCAGCCATCACCCGCGGCCAACTTATCAATGCTGCCCAACGCCAGTTCGAGGAAGGCGATGTGATGCATTGGTGGCATCCGCCATCTGGTCGTGGGGTGCGTACACGGATTTCGGATGATTTGCTGTGGCTGCCATATGTCACCGCACTTTATCTTGAAGCCACTGGCGATACGAGCCTTCTGGATGAAAAAATTCCTTTTCGACATGCCGCACCCCTGGCGGAAGGCGAAGATGGGCGTTACAGTGAATATCCGCAGACCGAAGAGACCTTCTCCATGATGGAACACTGCCTGCGTGCCATCACGAAGGGCGCAACCGTTGGCCCACACGGTCTGCCGTTGATCGGCACCGGTGACTGGAATGATGGTCTTAACCTGGTTGGCAAAAATGGGCAAGGGGAGAGTATCTGGCTGGCCTGGTTCCTGTGCGACGTGCTGAAACGCTTTGGAGAAGTTTGTAAACAGCAGGGAGATCACGAAACGGCCCAGCGTTATCAGTCTCAAGCCAAAGAATATGCTGCTGCCGTGGAGCGATCTGCCTGGGATGGAGACTGGTACCGGCGGGCTTATTATGATGATGGTGCGCCGCTTGGCTCCAATCAGGACCAGGAATGCCGGATCGATGCTATCGCCCAATCGTGGGCTGTACTCAGTGGAGCAGGCGACTCACAACGCCGCCAGAAAGCCATGCAATCGGTGCTGGACGGTCTGGTGCGCCCTCAAGACCGGCTGGTGCTGCTCTTTACGCCTCCCTTTGATAAGACTTCGCGCGACCCAGGCTACATCAAGGGCTACCTTCCCGGTATTCGGGAGAATGGCGGGCAGTATACGCATGCTGCCACCTGGACAGCCTGGGCCTTTGCAGCCCTGGGCGATGGGAAACAAGCCGGGGCGCTCTTCGATCTGCTCAACCCGATCCATCATGCCGATACCCAAGAAAAAGCGGACATTTACCGCGTAGAGCCTTACGTGATTTGTGCAGATATCTACAGTCAGCCACCGTTTGTGCGTCGAGGGGGATGGACCTGGTATACGGGGTCGGCTGCCTGGATGTACCGGCTTGGCCTGGAGGCTATTCTCGGCTTCAAGAAAATTGGGGACACTTTGCACATGGACCCAGTTATTCCGCCGGACTGGGATGGATTTGAAATTTGCTACCGGTACATGCGGTCTGTTTACCAAATCCAGGTGCTCAATCCTGAGCATGCTTCCAGCCACGTCCGCCAAACATTGTTGGATGGACAGCTGCTGAAGGATAATGTCATTCCACTGGTCGATGATCAACAAGAACACAAGGTAGTTGTGACCATGGGAAATATAATAGAAGCCTGAAGAATCACTCAGGGATACGCAGTGGGTTTATTAAACCAGACCGTTTTGGATCGCATAATGGGTGATTTCGGCATTGGTCTTCAAGTTCATCTTTTCCAACAGCCGGGCCCGGTATGTGCTGATCGTTTTGGCGCTGAGTGACAATTCGGCGGAAATTTCCTTGACTTCCTTGCCGGAAGCGATCAAACACAAAACCTGATACTCGCGATCCGACAAGTGTTTATGCAGTGGTTGATCATCCTCATGCCGGGCATGCAGCACCAACTCGTCGGCGACCGATGCACTGATATATTCTCCACCGTGTAATATTTTGCGGATCGCCTGCACCAGTTCTTCCGGCGCACTCTCTTTGTTCAAATAACCGGCTGCCCCGGCAATGATCGTGCGCACCGCATACTGATCTTCTGGAAACATGCTGAGAATTAACACCGGCAGATGGGGATGGTTATGCTTGATCTGCTTCAACGCTTCGAGGCCGTTGCCACCCGGCATGGTCAGGTCCAGCACCACGATATCCCAGCGCTCGCTGCCGACCAGCGACAGCAGTTCATGGGCATTGCGCGCTTCACCGAAAGTGGCCTGGGCAAACGCTTCGGCCAGAATTTGCTTGACACCCTGGCGCACAACGGCATGATCATCGGCCAATAGAATTCTAAGCATCAATCTTCTCCAATTTTATTCTTCCAACCGCAGCGCGATTCTTCTCGGGACGAGCAAGTTTGCGTTCACAGTCACATCAATCCTTTTGCTGAACGGGAATAGAAACGGTGAGGATGGTCCCGTCGCCTGGCACACCTTGAATATCGAAGGATCCGCCCAGGCGGTTTGCACGCTCCCGCATCCCTAACAGGCCCAACGAGTGCAGCCCAGCGATTTCCTGCGCTTTAATACCCCGCCCGTCATCCTGAATCGAGAGTGTCAACACCTCAGGCGTCGCATAAAGATTAACCTCAATATTTTGCGCGCTGGCATGCCGCTCGACGTTGGTCAACGCTTCTTGAAAAATGCGGAACAATGCCAGGGACTGGGCGCGGGCTAATGGCACTTCTTCAGCCGGCACACTCACCGAGCAGACTATGTTCGTACGTTTTTCAAAGTCGCGGGCTTGCCATTCGATCGATGCGGCCAGTCCCAGGTCGTCCAGCATGCCGGGCCGTAGTTCGGTCGCGATGCGCCGCACTGTTTTGATCATGGTGTCCATTTGTGCCGTGACAGTTCTGGCCTTTTGGGCGAGGGTCTCATCCATTCTGCCCAACCGATCGGTCAACCACGCCAGATCGAATTTCATGGCGGTCAAAGCCTGCCCCAATTGATCGTGCAATTCACGTGAAATTTGGATCCGTTCTTCTTCACGCGCCAATTCCAGATTGGCGGCCAGCGCCTGCAACTGCCTGGATGACTCTTCGAGCCGCGCGACTGTCTCCAGACGCTGTTGATACGCCAGGGCGTTTTGGATGGCGATAGACGCGGCTGGCGCGAGCGCGATCAGCATGTCCTGGTCACTGATTGTGAAGCCTTCCCCGTCCCGTTTGTTGCGGATGTCAAAATAACCCAGCACCTCACCCATAGAATCCAGGATCGGGGTACAGATAATTGAGCGCACATCGGTATTGATGGCAAGCTCTCGTTGAAAATTCGGATCGTGGGCGGCATCACTCGTACCATATGGGACCTTATGCTTTAAGACCCATCCCGGGATGCCCTTCCCCAGGGGCCAGGTATACTCAAACGAGCCAGCCACGCCCTGCTGGAAATATTTGCGGATGGTCATGCCATCTGCAGTTCGCAAACCTGCAAAGCCGCTCTCGCCGTTGACAATTCGAATAGCTTCTTGCGCCAGTTCGTCCAGGATGGTGTCCACCTCCAGCGTCGCATTCAATTTATTGCTGATGCGAAACAATGTCTGAACCGTGGATTCGGACTGTTTCAACTCCGCCACCGCTGTGCGCAGCTCGAAGGTGCGTTCGCTTACACGCTGTTCGAGTTCCGCATTCAAACGTTGACTCTCACGGTACATCCGGGCTTTGTCCAAATAGATAGCGATATGGCTGACAAGATTCTCGACCAGAGCCAGGGCGTTCTGATCAAAACTGCGGCCCGATTCTGCTGCCACGAAAGTGATTGCACCGAAGGTTTGTGGGCGTGCGATCAGGGGTACGATCATGTAGGATTTAATCGCCGCCGCGACTGCCCACATGTCCGAGGCCACATCGGTAACCAATTTTGGTTCGCCACTGCGTAACACTGCGGTTAATCCAACGGCATCATCATTGGGTAGATGGACATGCAGCCAGGTGTAAGCGGCTTCCATATTTGACAGTTCGCTAGGTGCGATTGCCACCTGTTCGATCGAACCATCGTCTTGCACCAGGTGAACGGCGCACCAGTCAGCGAGCTGCGGTACGGCAAGCTGCGCCAGGGTGGTGAGCGGCGTTTTGTAATCCACAGCATCCATCAGCAGTTCACTGGCCTCAGCTAACAGCCGGTTAGCCTCCAGGAGCTGTTGATGTTCATTGTTATCCAGCGAAATACTGGTGATGCTGATCAGCGTTTGCAGCTCATTTTGAATGAGCGAGACGTTGAAACGGGCCAAAAAAGTAGTGCCATCTCGCCGCAGTACGGGAAATTCTCCCGACCAACCCGCGCCGCGCCGCAACTGCTCCAAATTTGCCCGAGCTGACTCCATCAGTTGCGGAGTTGCTAAAACCTGGACGATGTTGCGGCCTTGCACCTCCTCGGCTTTCCAGCCGTAGAGCAGTTCGGAAAATCGGTTCCAGAAGACGATGCTGCCTGCCAGGTCCACAACCAGGATTGCCTGCTCCACCGCATCCAGCAGCGTGGCTTGAAGAAAAAGTTTCTCCTGAGCGGACAATAGCACTGGTTGATTGTGCATCGTATCGATCACCTTCCTTCGGGACCTGCTTGGCCATAAAAAATGCCCATTATCGATATGGCTGAATTTATTATAGCCAAAGTTAAGCGTGTTGGAGTGATCAAATCTGGTTTTAGGGGAGGTGTAGGACAAATGCTGACAACCAGGTACTGGTAATGCTTACAAACTGTTCAGGTGCGTGCTGATTGTCTGCGCAGCGGGATGTCTTTATATTTAATAAGCCGTAAAAGCAGGTCGCTCGTTGTGGACCACGCACGCGAAGCGCGCCTACGGCGAATTATCAACCGCAGATCCACGCGGATAAACACAGATAAAAAGTAAATATAAATGCATCCTACCGGTGTCTATCTGTATTTACGCCTGCCCTCCCGTATACGCGAGGTACGCCCCTCAGGCGAGGACATCGGAACGATGTGGAGGCTGGTGCCAGGGTCTGCGGTTTGTTAAATATGGAAAAGCGTTTGAAAATACAATCTGCGCAATTGAAACCTGGGTAAAAGCCTCAAGCCCGGCTATATCGGTTTATTTGGCTGCGGTTGAACAGATTTCCACCGAACTGACTTGCCGTTGGTGGAACCATTCTTTTAGTATGAAAATGATGGGGAGAGTTATGTGAATCTAAGGAGATTGTTGGGTTTTCTTTTGATTTTCGCTGCTGCGGCTGGTTTTATTTTCAGCGTCGCAGGTTTATTCGTAACATGGCGGTACCGGCCAGTGGTAACGCAAACCATAGTGGATACCCTGACTTTGTTTGATCAGGCGCTCAATACCACTCAAGACAGTCTGACGATTGTTGGTCAGGTGGTGCAGTCCACAACCGTTGACGTGGCTTCGCTGGAAACGACTACCCAGGCGCTGGCCCAAACGATCCATGACACGAATCCAATGCTCGATTCCCTGACCCTGCTGACCAGTAAAGATTTCCCGGCTGCTATCGCTGCCACCCAGACCTCTCTGGCCTCGGCTCAAAGCAGCTCACAGCTCATAGACAATATTCTGGCGACCTTAAGCAGTATTCCTTTTATCCAGTTGCCCGATTACCAACCGGACGTTCCCCTGCATACCTCCCTGGCCCAGGTTTCTACCAGCCTGAATTCACTGACTCCAGCGTTGACAGTAATTAACTCCAGCCTGGTGGATAGCAAGACGAACCTGGGTGTTGTGGAGGCAGAGTTAAACAAAATCTCTGAAACCACGAAAGGGATCAGTGACGCACTCGGGGGTGCAATCGCCGCGATAGATGAATACAAAATCGTCAACGCGCAGCTTAAAACGCGAGTGGAAGCCACCCTGCTTGACGCCCCGGGCTGGATCATAACGCTCACCTGGATCTTGAGCTTTTTCTTTGGCTGGTTAATGATTGCCCAGTTGGGACTTTACACGCAAGGGCTTGAACTATTAAGGGAGCACTCGGAAGTGCAATAAGCCAAAGATTCCATTGGCCAACGAAATTGAATTTTGACCAATCGTACCGTAAGACGCTGCGGCCAAGGCGATCATCAGTGATGTTCGTTCAACCGGTGCGATCCGAATGTGTTCCAGGGCAGTGTAGGACAAAAACTTACAACCTATTTTACGCAATGCTTACAAGTGTTTAAGCGACCCGCTGATAGGCAGCCCGGCATGAAGACGGTAGGATGAATGTACTGAACAATGTCACCTTAGTTTTATACTCCCAAACCAGTTTAAAAAGATGCAGTCAGGGGTAAGCAGATGGAGCAGCTTATCTGTGGTCGACCGGTAACGCAGATTCAGTCTTGAAAGCCCCCTGCGCACAGCGATTGGGGTAAGAAGGAAGAGAGGAACTATCCATGTTATGGACGATTGTCGGAATTCTCATAGTGCTTTGGGTGATAGGCCTCATCGGCCACATCGCAGGCGGGTTGATTCACATTCTGTTGGTAATAGCGGCTATTGTCATTGTGTATAACTTATTTTTCCGCCGCCGCCGCAAAATTTGATCGGCTGTATTTTGATCTGTAAATCGGGCAAGATCTATGCTGAAGTCAGTTTTTTTGTTGAAGGGCGAAGGGAGCCCTTTACCGTACAATCCTGCACGCCGCCACGCCGGGCGTGACCCCAGTGGCGCAGGCCGCGTTCAATAAGTTGGTACGCGACCTGCGCCATCAACGCAATCATTTCTTAATTCGCAGGTGGAGCTATTGCAAGGAAAAGGAGGTGCAAAATGTATAAGGAAAAGATTAACTATAAACCGCGGCATTTGGCAGGCATTATTTATGCTGCCGGTCTGATAAGTCTGGTGCTTGCGGTCGTGCTAAATCTGACGACCGGAGTCGCTCTGGCGGCTCCGCAGGCCGCATCCGCACCCGGTTTAGGCGCCGCAGCCACTTTCTCGGCCCTGGGAAAGGCCGGGGTGACGAATACCGGCCCTTCTGTACTTTCCGGAAACGTTGGCGCCGACAGTTCGATCACTGGCTTTCCACCGGGAAGCGCGAAGGGCTCGGTATTAGCTCCCGCGGTGAACGGGCCAGAAGCTGACGCCAACACGGCGGACCTTGCGCTGACAGCTCAGATGAGCGCGGCTGCGTCCGCCGGTCCAAACCTGACCGGTGTGACCCTCGTCCCAGGTGTGTATAACGTGGGGGCGGCTCTGCTGCCAGGCCAACTTACCCTCAATGGACCGGGCGTCTACGTCTTCATTGCCTCTGCTCTCACCGCCAGCGGCTCTGTGAATCTGATCAATGGGGCTTCAGCCTGTAACGTGTTCTGGCATGTGACCAGCGCCGCGACCATCACCGGTGGTTCATTCGTCGGGACAATCATCGCCGGCACCAGTATCACGTTCGGAAACGCCGCAAGCTTGAATGGTCGCGCCATAGCCCTGACAGGAAGTGTGACACTGATCAACAATTCAATATCCGGACCGAGCTGCGCCGCAACCGCCAGTGCAACCGCAACACGGTTTAATGCTCAGCCGACCGCAACCAAATCTTTCGGTACACCAGCGCCGGCTACGACGGCGGCGCCAGACATTCTGCCTGTGACTGGAGTTGACCTGACGGGAGGATCCAGCCTGTGGATACAATTTGGCCTTGGTTTCCTGGGTCTGTGCCTGCTGTTAGTGGGGTTCATGCTCAGACGCAAACAATAGGATCAGGTTGAAATTCATAGGCGGCTTCTTCTGTGAAGTTGGCAGAAAAATGATATGGGTTTTATTGTTAGATCATGAAATGAGGTAACGCTTGTGGAGTCCGTTGAAAGTCAGTAATTTGATGATCGGCCTTGGCCTGCTCCTCATTCTGGCCACAGCAATGAGCGGTCTGGCGGATGCCCGCCAGACCGCTTCGCCCTTCGACCAGGTGGAAAGCCCGGTGCAGTCGAGCAAAGGATTTGATCCGATCATTATTCCTGAAATCGGGTTTGTTTATCCTCAAGATATCCCGACCCTGCCCTCTCAAACGAGTAATCAGCAGGCGGACTCTCAGATCATCTTGCCCACGAGTGTTGCCCCTTCTTTGACGCCCTTACCTGGCAATGATTCAACGGTAGGTAAGAGTCCTCAATTAACCGCAACACCAGCGCCTATCTGGATACCTGACCGGATCGTCATTCCAGTGGTGAAGCTGGATGCACTGGCGGTGCCCGCGGAGCTTAAAGAAGTTGATTATCAGGGAAAATTGTATCAGCAGTTGGTGGCGCCCGACACTTTCGCTGCGGGTTGGTATACGAAATCGGCAACACTGGGGGTTGTCGGCAATACGGTGCTCATCGGGCATCATAACTACTACGGCGAAGTTTTTGGGCATCTGGTTGATTTACAGGTGGGCGATCTGATCCTGGTTTATTCGGGTGATAAAAGTTTTACTTACGCAGTCAAAATGAAGATGATCCTGCCTGAACTGGGCCAGCCGTTAGAAGTACGGCTCAAGAATGCCCGATGGGTGGCTGCCTCACAAGACGAGCGGTTGACATTGGTCACCTGTTGGCCGGCTAATAATAACACCCACCGGTTGGTCATCGTAGCGATGCCTGTCCCCCCTGGCACAATCGATCATAACAAGATGGTCCCACGTCCTACCCCCCAACCTCCGAAAACTAAAGGTGGGCAGCCAGATATCCAGCCTTACACCCTACGTGAGTTATTGACGGTCCCTACCCTCGCCAAATAACTAAGAAATAATGAGGTCATGGAGTTCCAGGAAGTAACGGCATACCTGAAAGGAAAACTGCCCTATGCAACAAAGTCTTAAGAACCAGGTGGAATCGACAGATAATGCCGAAGATAATCCGGCGTTGAGCAATGTGATTGAGCGGAATATTCGGACGTTCATTCGTCTGCGCCAGAAAGCAGCGAGTGAGCGCGGCGTACAGGAACAGATTGCGGATGTCATCACCTCGTTTTCAGGACGCATGATCTTTGCTTATTTGCATATTATCTGGTTTGGCGTTTGGATTCTGCTGAATACTGGAAGTTTTGGCGTCCCGCCTTTTGACCCGTTTCCATACGGACTCTTGACAATGATCGTGTCATTGGAAGCGATTTTCCTGTCCACCTTTGTGCTCATCAGCCAGAACCGGCTGAGCAGAGAGGCCGAACATCGCGCCGAATTGGATATGCACATCGGTTTACTGACCGAACATGAGCTGACCCGGGTGCTGCAAATGCTGGATACCATTCAAAACAAATTGGGAATCAAAAACGATGCGGACAGCGAATTGTCGGATCTTGAAATGGAAACCAGGCCCGAAGATGTGCTGGCCGAAATTGAGCGTCTTCAGCGGAGGATCAAGAAAGGCTGACCCGGATCACTTATACGGTCGCAACCCAATCGACCATCTGGGCGATGTAGTCCAAACACTGACAGCCGAACTTGTGTTTAGCTTACATACTCCCCAGCCTCACGCTGATAGCCAGCGGCAGTCGAAAACTATATCATGGATGCAGAAGGTGGTGATTCTCACCACCGGATTGTGGTGGAGCTGAAGGATTTTCTTAATCGTTAATGGACCAGCTATAAGTAGTTTGCTTTACACAGGGAAAGGAAAAATATGATGAACGCAAGCAAGGATATCTTGTTCGGCAAGTGGCATGAAATCAAAGGTCAGGTGCGGCAGCAGTGGGGCAAACTCACAGACGATGACTTCACCCGAATGAGCGGCAAAACCGAAGAACTCGCCGGTGCATTGCAGCAGCGCTATGGCTACGGCAAGGCCCAGGCAGAATTGGAAATAAACAACTGGCTGCGCGACCTCGACCAGCCGGCGAAGATATAATCACGACGAGACCCAGTAAATGAACGTGAATAACTCATCAGATTCTGATCCGAACATAAAAACGGTGGAACTCAAGATCAGGCCTTCGCAGGTGGCTATTGCGGCGCTCACACTGCTGGCGGTGGTCGGCGCCGCGATGCTCGTTTTGCGCCTGATTGACGTTCTGCTTTTGATGTTTGTTGCACTGGTAATCTCCGCCACACTTCGGCCGATGATGTCTGCGTTGCAGCGCTTGAAATTGCCCAAAGTCCTGGCCCTGCTGCTCATTTACCTGGGCATCCTCGGTGTTTTGGTTGGTTTGTTTGTACTGGTAGTCCCGGCACTGATCGACCAGGGGGGATCTCTCGCCCGCGGCTTGCCCGAGGCGTATGCCAACCTGGTCGCTTCGTTAAAGAAAATCCCAACGAAGTGATCCGCACTCTGCCACAGATGCTGCCGACCGGCGACCAGTTATCCAGCCAGCTGCAGGCAGTCATTGGCACGGTTCTGACCGGGGCGTTAGGAATCGGCGTGGGTGTGCTCTCTTTCCTGGCCCAGATTCTCACAGTCATCATCCTCAGCATCTATCTGGGTTTAGACCAATCTCGGCTGGAGCAATTCTGGCTGTCGCTGGCTCCAACGTCGCGGCGGGCGGAACTGCTGGCTATCTGGCGCGAGATCGAGAACCGCCTTGGAATTTACGTTCGCGGCGAAATCATTCTGATGACGACCATCGGGGTATTAGCCAGCCTGGGCTATTTGGTGATTGGCTTACCCTATCCCATGGCGCTCGGGGCGCTGGCCGGGCTGCTCGAGTTGGTGCCCATGGTCGGCCCAACCCTTGGCGCGATTCCGGCTATCCTTGTTGCCCTTTCGATCTCCCCACAGGCGGCTTTGTTGGTTGTGTTGTATTCGATTGTGATTCAAGTAACCGAGAACCAATTCCTTGTGCCACGGATGATGGGCCGTTCGGTGGGTGTAAGCCCGGTAATGGTCATCCTGGCTATCCTGGCCTTCGGCAGCCTGCTCGGGGTCACCGGGGCTTTTCTCGCAATCCCTCTGGCGGCCATCCTCCAGGTTCTGATGGACCACCTGATCACGCATGCGGGCCTGAGTATTGCTGAGGAGCCGGCTGAAAGCTCCCCTAACATAATGGCGACCATGCGGACGCAAATTCGACGACTGCGCGCCGAAGGGCTGCAGCGCCTGCGTGCCGGCCGTGACCGCATTAGCCTGACCACTGGGGACCGCGACGACGTGGACAGCCAGGCGGACAATATGTTAAAACGAGCCGACCAGGCGCTTACCCAGGCAGAACAGACGGAGGCCACCGATACTGCCGAGGAGCACACAGCGCACCTGGTTGAGGTCGACCTGGTCATCAGTCGCGCCGGCGTGATGGTCGAAGAGGCTGAAATCCAAGCATTGGCCGAACTTGAAAGCAAGGATGCGCACCTGGCCGAGGCCGAACTGGCCATCGACCATGCCGGAGCAATGGTCGAAGAAGCGAAAGCCAAAGCGTTGATCGGGCAGAAAATTGAAAATGCATTGCTGAATGAGGCCGACCTTGCCATTGAACAAGCCGGTGTGAAGGTTGAAGAGGCAAAAGACGAAGCGTTGTCCCGGCATGAAATTGAGGGAGCGCACCTGACTGAGGCCAGGCTGGATATCGATCACGCTGGCAAAATGGTCGAAGAAGCGAAAGCCGAAGGTATAACCGGACATGAACCTGAGAAGAATCCATGAAAACCGGCTCGAAACTGAATCTCGCTTTGAGTGTGCTGGCCGAAACCTTTGCCAAGTGGAACGAGCATAAAGCGGTCCGCCTGGGGGCAGCGCTGGCTTATTTCGCGATCTTCGCCATTGCCCCGGTACTGATTATCGCCATCGCCATCGCCGGATTAGTCTATGGAAGGGAAGCGATCGAAGGCAACATTGTCCGGACAATCAGCGGGGTGGTAGGCAGCGATACCGCGAACTTCGTGCAAGGACTGGTTAAAAGCGCCAGCCAACCTCGCGAGGGGGTAATTGGTGTGGTGGTGGGGGTTGCCGGCATCATCCTTGGCTCGACCGGTTTGTTCTTCCAATTGAAGGACGCGCTTAACACAGTATGGGAAGTCGCTCCGAAAGCGGGCTACCGTTTTGTGGACATGATACGAGACAATGTCGTGTCCTTCGCGATGGTACTCGGGCTCGGGGTGCTGATGTTGGCATCGCTGTTGCTCACGACTGGCGTGGGTGCAGTTGGCTCGCTTTTACCGGGAGGGGATCCGGTCTGGCACCTGGTCGACATCGTCCTGTCGTTTGGCCTGGTCAGCCTGCTGTTTGGCGGTATTTTCAAATTTTTGCCGGATGTCTATATCCCCTGGGGCAACGTGTGGCCCGGAGCGGTGCTGACAGCGCTGCTCTTTATCGCAGCGCAGGTGGTACTCAGTTGGATTGTCCGGTTGATAAATCCCGGCCTGGCCTTTGGCGCGGCGGGAGCCCTGGTCATTATCCTGGTGTGGGTCAACCTGGCTTCGTTGATTCTGCTGTTTGGGGCAGAGTTCATGCGTGTTTATACCGTTCGATTCGGATTGCGAACTCAACCCAAGGAATATGCTGAAGCGCTCACTGCAGAAGCAAAAGCGATCCAGGGGATCCCGGAAAAAGAACCGGTTGTTTCAAACAATGAACACAAACTGGCGAGGTAAATATGGCAATACCATCTCAAACTGAGCCGAGCCGATTACAGCCGGAGCCGGTTGAAAATTCAGTGATCAGCGCCAAACATTTGACAAAAAAGTTTGGTGATGAGACCGCAGTCCAGGATATCTCGTTTGAAGTACCCCGATCTTCCATCTTCGGTTTTATTGGCCCCAGTGGATCAGGAAAAACAACTACGGTGCGCTTATTGACGGGCGTCTACACGCCTACCGATGGCGAGGTTATTGTGCTGGATCGCAATCCGGCCAGGTTCAGCCAGAGCGAAAGGGCGCGGATTGGTTATTTGCCCCAGTTATTCGTCCTCTACCCCAACTTGACTGTATGGGAAAACCTTAACTTTGCCGCATCCCTGTATGGTATGAGCCTGTTCAGGGGAAAACGTTTGAAAGAGGCATTAAATTTTGTCGAATTGTATGAGCATCGTTCGAAGCTGGCGCGAAATATATCGGGAGGGATGCTGCGCCGTCTAAGCCTGGCAGCCACTCTGGTCCACGACCCGCAGCTGCTCTTCCTGGATGAACCAACGGCTGGGATTGATCCCGTTTTACGGCGTAAATTTTGGGACCATTTCAGGGAGTTAAAAGACCAGGGAACGACCATATTTATCACCACCCAATATGTCGACGAAGCGGATAACTGCGACCTGGTGGGGGTACAAAACAATGGAAAGCTGATTTTGGTGGATACCCCTCGGGGGATAAGGCATCACGCGTACGGCGGTGACATGGTCGATTTCAACACGACGCAGCCCTTCGATTTTCAGACCGAGGCGATGCTGCGCTCGCTGTCTTTCGTGCGAGCCAAAACCGTGCGCACGGGTTCCAACAGCATGCGCATCATCGTCGACCAGGCCAGCACCGCCATCCCGGACCTGATGGAATGGGCCCAGCAGCAAAATATCCAGGTGCAGGCCGTGGAAGAGTATTTGCCATCCTTTGAAGATGTCTTTGTTGAGCTGGTGCGTCCGGAGGTGAGTCATGGGTAACTTCTTCCGCGGCATCATCCGCGCATCTTCTTTCTTTCGCAAAGAAATTTTTGAGATTTTGCGCCAGCCCCGGCTGGTCGCCACCCTGGTGCTGGGGCCGTTTTTGATCCTTTTGATCTTTGGCATTGGTTATCGTGCCCAGTCACCTTCTTTACGCACGCTGTTTGTCGTGCAACCCGACAGCCCCATCGCTGCCCAGGATATTCAAAAGTATGGGGAATCGATGAACTCAACGCTCATATATTCCGGGGTCACTGCTAACCAGGGTGAAGCCCTTGACCAACTCCAACGAGGAAAGGTTGACCTGGTCATTGTGGAACCTGGAAATGCCGTCAGCACCATTAAGAACAACCAGCAGGCTGTTTTCACCTTTTATCATAACGAGGTTGATCCAGCACAGGTTAGCTACGTCTCCTACCTGGGATGGCTCTACGCAGGGGCGATTAATCAACAGATCCTGCGCTCTTTTGCCGTACAGGGAAAGAGCGACGCAGTCAATTTGCAAACCAGCCTGCAGGAAGCTCATCAAAACGTGGCTGACATGCGCCAGGCCGTGCAGAGCGGAGATAATTTGCTTGCGCAGCAAAAACAGCAGGGGTTAACCAGCAATGTGGATGTCATTTCACAGGCGGTAGGCGCCAGCCTGGGTCTACTCGACGGTTTGCAGCAAACCAATGGCGCAAACGGTGGGAACACTGATCTGGCGCAGAATACACTCGCCGACTTACGCCAGAACGCAAACCAGCTAAGCGACAGCGCAGGTACCAAGGATGAGCGGCTGGCAAGCCTTGATAAGATCGACAAAGACATCACTGACCTGGAAGGTAAACTGACCGAAGTTCAAAATATTGATCCCTCGATCATCGTCAGCCCTTTCCGCAGCGAGACGAAAAGCCTGGCGAATACGCTGCCCACGGTTTTGGACTTTTTCGCCCCGGCGGTACTGGCACTTTTACTCCAGCACCTGGCAGTCACTTTCGCTGCCTTATCCATCGTACGCGAGCGCAATGTGGGTACGATGGAGCTTTTCCGCGTTTCACCCCTTTCGGCAGGGGAAGCCCTATTCGGAAAATTCATCAGCTATATGATGTTCGGGGGGGTGATCGCCGCCATTCTATCTGCCCTTTTAGTCTTTGCTTTACACGTACCCATGCTGGGTAACTGGTGGAATTTCACCCTGGTCATCGCCGTCGTGCTGTTTACCTCCCTGGGGATCGGCTTTGTCATTTCGATCGTTTCACAGACCGACAGCCAGGCTGTGCAGTACAGCATGATCGTCTTGCTGGCCAGCGTCTTTTTCAGCGGATTCATCATGAGTCTGGATATGTTTTGGGAGCCTGTGAGAGTCATTTCCTGGCTGCTGCCCACTACCTATGGCACCCTTCTTTTACGGGATATCGCTCTGCGTGGGATTGATCCAAACTGGGCGCTGCTGGGTGGCCTGTTCGCCATAGGCCTTGCCCTGTTGCTCATCGCCTGGCGGCTCCTGCGCCGTCTGATACCGTCACCTCAATGATACTTTCTGAACCGGATCGTAAAACTGCTTCAAGGAGTTAACCATGTGCTGTTTCACTACCATTTTTCTGGTGCTCGTTTCGCGGATCGGGATTGTAGTCTGGTGGCTGCTGAACCCGCTGTCCCACGATCTCCCATTTGCGAACTGGACCCTGCCGGGTGGACTGGCGTTCCCAGCCTGGCTGTGGACTGTGGTTGGCGCGATTTTCGTGCCCTGGACGACGCTGGCCTATCTCATCCTTTCCCCGGGGGGCATCCAGGGCTACGAATGGATAGTGTTGGGGGTCGCCCTGCTGATCGACCTGGCCGGGCACGGCGGTTCTTACCGTCACCGGCGCCGTATCCCATTTTTGAGGACTTAAAAAAAATACAAAGCCCTATGGGTGAGTGAAGATAAAAGAAAAATTGGATAAATTGCTGAAGGCTGAACAAATACTAATAGAAGGGATCATGTCAATGGTCCTTTCAAATTTCAAAGGGTTGGGCCGGATCCTTTTATTAGGACTGCGTTTCGCCTGGCGCCACCGGCCAATCCCCAATGAAGGCAGTCCTGACGAAGTGAACTCCACTCCCACGGGTCCTTACGCTTTAACACGCAGAGGAGAAATGGGTGACTTGCTGTTATGGACGCCGCGCCGGGTTGAAAGTTTTATTGTCGACAACCTGACGGGAAGGTTTGGCTATTCACACATCACCGTGGACACCGGCGAAGTGGATTTGCCTACGGGGAAACCGGTGATGGTCGAGACTACCGTCGGGCAAGTGGTGGAACGCAAATTTCAAGACGAGTACGCTGAGCGAGCTCATGCAAGGATTCCCATGTCGAAAACTGGATTTGATGCAGAGGCATTTGTCCTCTGCATCAAATCCAGGTTGGGTGAATCGTATGATGTCCTCGAAGCGCTGACCCTGGGTGAGATTGATGACCCGGCCAAACAGATGTGCTCAAGCCTGGCGTCAGATTGCCTGCCCGAAACAATACGACGGGAAATCGCCAAAGCCCGGCGGATGGGGCTGCTGCGCCGGGCTTCGGTCAGTGTTTATTCGTCGTCCAGGGCGCTCAAGACGAAGGTATTCATCAGCCCCAATGGGTTCGCGGAATATTATGGAGCCCCTAAAGGAGGAAAGCTTTGCGAGACCAATTTCTGGGTCGAGCCGCACCCGATCGAACCATCCTTGAAGGGCATGGTGCGTAAGCATGGTCGGAAAACCGTGCAGGTTTTGGGAGTTATGGGCGTGCTGACTGCAGCCACATTGCTTCTCACCTATAAGTATTTCAGGCCTGCTCTCATCTGCAACCAGTCTGGAACGTAGGCTTTCCAAGAACCTTTCCGTCCTCCATCGCCAGGAATGCGATATCTTGTAGAAGAGAAGCGTATTTGGTTTAATTTCGAGCCCATAATAAAACTTATATATTTTTTATAGGAATTATCAAGGACATCGATAGCCCTTTTGAAATAGGATGAATGATATTAAAAGATAAGCAACTAGCAAACTTGAATATTCTTGAAAGGTTTGTGTTTGTTAAGGCGGTCGCTTCCACAATCAGCGAAACAAATTCTTCATTTGGAAGAGATGGTGTTGATTTTTCCGCAACCTTGATGTTTGGTCAGATGAATAGGAGAGCATAATATGGGTGCTACGAACCCCACGGCAATCAAAGCAGGTGTTGAAAGAACAGCTAAAAAGGCTGCGTATAGTCCTCTCATGGAGGCGATGGCGCGCCTGGGATTTGGGGTGCGCGGACTCATTTATATTACGATGGGTCTGTTGGCATTAATTGTTGTATTTGGTAAGGGCGGTGGTCCGACAAACCAACAGGGTGCGATTGCTGCTATCGGTAAGCAGCCGGCAGGCATGATATTTCTTTGGGTAATCCTGATCGGCCTGGTGTGCTATGCATTATGGGGGGTGATCCGCGCTATTTACGATCCGCTTCATAAAGGACATGACCTGAAAGGCTGGATTGTGCGCGTCGGATATATGTTCAGCGCAGTGAGCTATGCATTCCTCGCAATAGTTACCAGGGGATATATCACGGGTGCAGGGAACTCAGCTCAGAGCGGGGCTCAAACCCAACAATCTTTGTCGACGATCATGTCCAAGCCCTGGGGACCCTGGGCGATAGGCCTTGTTGGACTGGTGTTTGCCGCGGTAGGCTTATACCAGGTTTACCAGGGGTTCAATGCCAGTTTCGATAAGCAGTTCCAAACCTATGCGATGACCGCTAAAGAATTAAAGTGGGGCACGCAGCTGGGGCGTCTGGGCACCGCCACCCGTGGAGTCATCTTCGCGATTATTGGAGGATCATTGTTCATGGCCGCTGCCCAATCCAACCCCAGCCAACCCATTGGCATCGATGCTGCGCTCTCGACCTTGCAGCATCAGCCTTATGGCATCTGGCTGCTGGGGATCGCCGCGGTAGGGCTAATCGCTTTTGGCATATTTTCTATGTTGAGTGCGGTGTGGTTCCGTCTCAAAAGATAGGTTAAAAAAATAAATTTATGACAGCCAATAAAATAGCAGCAACTCAATTAAAATATCAATCAGCGGATAAAAACGCAATTACTGACTTACGGACACCAGGTCTGTTGGCGAAGTGGCCCATCATTGGATTAATCATGTTCATTTTCGGCAGCCTGGTGTTTGCCGGTTTGGCCTATAATCTTCTGGCTCAAGGGCCTTTGCTCGCATGGGACCGGGCGATAGCCAATACTTTGCCGGCTATTGCCTTGAAGGGACCAGGATATCTCAAGGGCCTGATGGACGCAGGTTATATCATTGGAGACCAGGCGATCATGGTTCTGGGTGGCCTGATTGCACTGTACATGCTTTTTAAACGATACTGGAGAGCATTGGCGATGCTGGCGATTGGACAGATAGGGTCTTCATCGCTCTTCTTATTGCTCTCTGGCTTTTTTGCCCGCCCGCGGCCGCCAACCCAGATCTGGATCGTCTTGAACATTCCTGGCTTTCCAAGCGGGCATGCGATTGCAGTAGTCGTGTTTTACGGGCTTTTGGCCTACTTGTTGGTCCCGCTTGTCCCGTCTGTATTCTGGAAATGGGTCGTGATTGCTATGGCGCTGCTCATTATCGGCTTTGTGGGCTTTAGCCGGGTCTTCACCGGTGGTCATTATTTGACCGATGTCCTCGGCGGCTATGCGGTAGGGATCGCCTGGTCAGGCCTGGTTTATACGTTAATTGAACTCATCTCTCAAAAAAGAAGGAACCGCAATGTCAAAAAAATCTAAATCCGCGCATGTAAAATTGATCGCTAACCCAGGCGCGGGGAACGCCTCAGATTCAGCCAATAACTTGAAGTTGGTTACTGGCTATTTGAAAAAAAATGGCCTGAAAGTTGATGTAGCTCTGGCCAAGCCAAAAGAAAAAGCTACGCCGATTGCCAGACAGGCAGTTAAAGATGGGTATAAGATCGTAATTGCCATGGGTGGGGATGGTACGATTGAAGCGGTAATGCGCGGAATGATCGGTTCGAAAACTCGCCTGGGTATTGTCCCAACGGGGACCCAGAACAATATCAGTAAGAGTTTGGATATTCCTTTGGATTTGAAAGAAGCCTGTACTTTGATCGCATCGGATCAAACTCTCAAGCTGGATATTGGACAGGTTAAAACCAAAAAAGGTAAGATATTTAATTTCTTTGAAATGGCCACGATCGGCCTCTCAGCTGCCATCTATCCTGCGGCGAGTAAGGTTGCCAGCGGCGAATTATCCAATATCAAGGATGGCATATTGACTCTCATCCACCAGGAAACCAAACCCAAAATTCGTCTGACCATCAATAAGGAAAGCAAAATTGAAGTCGAAACCATGTTGGTGATGGTTTCTAATACGCCTGGTTTTGGGAAAAACTTTATCGTGGCCCCAGGGGCTTCTCTGCAAGATGGTCTCCTGGATATCTCTGTTTATCCGGATTTCAGTAAAGTCGAACTGGTCAGCTATTACGCAGCAGTGATGGATGGTGGTTATTCGGGCGATGGAAATGTTCAACATTATCAAGCACACAAATTGAAAATTAAATCATATCCGAAGCAGGATGTGATGGCGGATGGAGTGGCATTGGGTAAAGGTACGGTTACCATCAAGGTGCTTCCAGGCGCCCTGCGGGTAATCTCAATTAAGAAAAGTCCAAACCCGGAAAATCTGCAGAAAGATTTAACCGAGAGTTTGCCCGTGCCTATATCTCCTTTTGTTGAGGATAACCATCGTGAAAAGATAGCAATTTAATTAGAGTAGACTGATACAAAATGGCAGAACAAAAAGTTCAGGAACCAATTAAGAAAGTCGCAGTTGCGGCTCAGAAGGTGGCGCGGGCTGAGAGCGAACCAGCGCCTGTACGCACCTATCGGGCCTTGTTGTTCCGAGGAGGGCTGGTCTTAACCGTGATTGCTTTTGGAATATTGACTTTTCTGGTGAAAACCACGCCTGCTTTTGCGATTGACCTCCAAATCACAAGAGCCGTCCAGGCGCTGAATTTTCCACTCTTTGGGACATTTATGAGCCTGGTGAGTTGGTTCGGATTTGTTCCTCAATCCATGGTCATTGCCGGGCTGTTAATATTGTTGATCTATGGTTTGGGGCTGCATTGGGAGGCTGTCATCACGCTGATCTCCGTGATCCTTTCCACAACGATCAATATGTTGGTAAAGAATCTGATCCAACGTCCGCGCCCTGCGCCCGGCCAGGTAACAGTTTTTGATACACTCAAAAGTTACAGCTTCCCCAGCGGACACGTCATGTTTTACATCGGCCTTTTTGGTTTAATTGGGTTCCTGGCTTTCAGTTTATTGAAGCCATCCTTTAAACGCGGCCTTCTTCTGGTGATCTTTGGCAGCCTGGTGGCCTTGATCGGAATATCGCGCATTTATCTGGGTGAACACTGGGCCAGTGACGTGCTGGGATCTTATTTGCTAGGCGGCCTTTTGCTGGTTGTCACCATTCAAATTTATCTTTGGGGCAAAACTCGCTTTTTTGTCCACCAACCAGTGGCAGCGGCCGCAGCTCCGCAGAAAAAATAATTTTGGAAATCTTTCTGCCTTAAAATGGGAGATTGGTAAATAAAAGGAGATACAGTCATGGCAAAGAAGAATAAATCAATCCGGGTTAAATTAATTGCAAACCCAGGCGCCGGAGATGTGGTAACCGCAGCCTCACGGCTTGAGCAAGTCACACGCTTTTTAATGGATGACGGATTTAATGTAGATGTGGCCTTGGCTCATCCGAAAATAAACGCGACCACGATTGCCAGGAAAGCTGTTAAAGATGGCTATGATATGGTGATCTCCATGGGCGGGGATGGTACGCTTGGAGCAGTGATCAGCGGAATCGCGGGCTCAAAGGTGCGACTGGGGATTATTGCCGGTGGGACAGAAAATGATATTGCGGGGAGTTTGGGGATCCCAGATGATCTGAAAGAAGCCTGCGCATTGATCGCAGCCGGCCATACACGCAAGATGGATTTGGGCCAGATAAGCACCAAGAAAACGAAAAAATTCCTCTTCTTTATGGTAAGTGCGATCGGACTTACAGCAACGATCTATCCCTTGATCAAAGAAGTTCCTGAAGGAAAATTATCGGGTATTTTTGGCGCAGTTTCAACTTTCCTAAATTTCAAAACAAACCCCAAAGTATATTTGACGCTGGATAATGATAGCAAAATTGCAGTAGAAACTATGTTAGTAACCATTGCCAATGCTCCACTTATCGGCGCAAAGAACCTGTTAGCCCCAGATGCCTCAATGGATGATGGTCTCCTGGACATCGCTGTATACCCGGGGTTTACTAAAGCGCAACTGCTCAGTTATTTCGCCAACACAGCGAATGAAGGGACGACGCCGGATGGTCGCATCCAACGCTACCGGGCGCGAAAAATAAAGGTGAAAACATCGCCAAAGCTGGATATTGCGGCAGAAGGCATTATCCTGGGAAAGGGTTCGGCTCGGATCAAGGTTCTCCCAGGCGCTCTGCGAGTGATTGCTCCTGAACCAGGGACTGGTGCGGAAAAACCACGCGAAGAGACTTCTCAGGAACTGCCTCAGCCGATTTCACCGATTTCCAAGTAATCATTTCAAAGATGCCATGAGATCCACACCTACGGGAGATTAAATTAATGGCGACAGAACTGATTCTTATCCGGCACGGCAATGCTGTCCGGGTCAACGGAGACTACTACCATGCGCCTTTAACGCCCCTTGGCCAGGAACAAGCTGCACAGACTGGTGAGTATTTTACTGACCCGCAAAACCATCTCGATGGTTTTTACGCCAGCCCACTGCGTCGAGCACAGGAAACAGCCCACATTATCGGTGAAAAAATCGGTCAAAAAGCGCAATTGCGCATAGGCGTTCAGGAAGTGCGCATGTTCGAGCTGCCGGCTTTGATGATTCTGGAGATTTTTTCGATTGCAGATCCCATAGAAGATTATCTGGATGCTCGCGCCGGCGGAGCTATTCGGTGGCCGATTGAAGGTCGGGTTTCAACGGTATTATTGGATATCATCGCCAAACATCCCAATCAACGAGTGGCTGTGGTCGCGCATGCCGGTGTAATCTCGGCGACGTTGTCCTGGTATTTACCCGAAGAACGCTGGCATTGGTGGCGAACAACGGTTAGCAATTGTTCATTAACTCGCTTCAAAGTGGAAGGTAATCGGGGGGAACTATTGGCGGCAAATGAAATAAAGCATTTGAGCCCGGTTCTCATCACAACCCAACCCCCAACAACAACCGTTGAGGTTGCCAAGGTGACCCACCCTGTTGCGAAGGAATTGGTATTTGACAAGAAGGCCGACAAGAAAATTTGACCTGGCGGTGGATTCCAAATAAAACGAATTGCTGGCTGATATCGTTATGAAAGGAACCATGGTGAATAACCTGGCTGACGTAGTCCTAACACTGACACTGGATTAAACCATATGCTTACAAAAAAATCAGTCTCATGCTGATATCCAAAGATGCCAAAAAACGCTATCGTAAATGGAGCGGCATGCAGGTTTGATCAGGCATGTTTCAATTCAAATTCTGAAGGAGTATATAATGAATGTCCTTATTTATCTCATCGTGGCTGCTGTAATTGGTTTTGTGGCGACGGAGCTTATGCACGACCGCTCTAACATTCTGATCAATGTCGTTGTAGCTGTTTTAGGTGCGTTTCTGGCCGGTTACTTTCTGAGCCCAATATTTAAAGTCGGGACGATCAATGATGCGTTTACCCTTCCAACCATGCTGTTAACCCTCGCAGGAGCCATTATCCTGCTGGCAATCGTCAATCTATTCCGCCGCGGGCGCTTCGCGCGATAAGTAGGATCAAATGACCAGATCAATAAGAATCAATCGAAATATCGGATTTCTGCTGCTCGCCATCTGGCTAATCCTGAACGGGCTGATAGCATTATTCAGTCTGAGTTTTGAAGGTCTCGGTTTGCTCATGGGGCTGCTGGCCATCGCGGCCGGTATCTTCATATTAATCGGCCGTTAATCCATACAGCCACGCACAAGGCGGGCACAAGCACTTAACTCAGCTGTACCTATATCAGAGCCATGGTTAGAACATTCGGGAATTGTTCGAACCATGGCTTTATTTATCGGCAGTCTCCTTAGCTTTTTTAGAAAAACATTCGCCAATCATTTTGCCAGGAGATAATTTTCTCGTGTTTACAACCACTGCAGGTGAAATCGCCCGGTTTTCGCCCTTAATAAGGGTGCAAACCAGGCTTATCAATGGTATCGGATCAATAACGGAGTACAGCGGCGGCATTTTTACCACCGGGTAAATTTTCTTGTTTCATGATATAAACTGTTCCACCTTTCAGGTAGGTCTGAACTGCAGCCAGGTATATTTCCTTCCTATAAATCCAGTTCAATCCAGGTTGCTTCGTAATAAACCTCCTGGTAAAGAGCCAATCGTAAATGCTGGCTGGCAACCTGAGTGGTTAGCTCGGCCTCTAATTGGCGAATATGAGACTGCAATTCAATTACCTGGTCGCGCAGGTGCAGGATCGTCTCAGCGGCAGCCTCGTCGACCCCCAAATCGTTCTGTAACCGGCGCTGACTGCGCATTTCATAACCTTCGTAGGGTTTATACCAATACCGTTTCTTGGATGTATTTTCTATCATGGTATTACCTCATTTAGGACCAGGCTGAGGATGGATTAGCCGCGAAGCGGCCAACTCGCGGATGCTGTCGACCTCCTGATCGGTAAGCGGATCGGGCAGCACCAGCCTGACCAGGGCAAACAAGTCGCCGCGCGTTTTGGGATCCCCCAGGTGGGGCATACCCTTGCCGCGCAGGCGGAAACTCTTTCCGGCGTTGGTCCGCGGGGGAATCTTCAGCATCAGCGGTCGTTCCAGGGCGGGGATGCGGGTTTCACCGCCGGCGACGGCAGTAAAAATATCGACCGGCACGTCAATGTGCAAATCATCTCCTTCGCGCTCGAAGATGTTATTTGGAAGAATATTGACGATCAAAAATAAATCTCCGGCTGGCCCACTGTTGCGGCCCGGCTCCCCCTGGCCTGCCAAGCGAACGCGAGATGCGGTGCGCACTCCCGGTGGAATCAATGCCTGGATGCGGTGCCCGTCAATTTCCAGCAGGCGACTTGCGCCATGAAAAGCCTCTTCCAGAGTCAGATCGACTTCGTACTCCACATCCCGTCCACGGCGTGGTCTGGGTGGAGCACTTCGGCGTCTGGTATCCGGGCGGGCCTGGCCAAAAATATTGTTGAAGAAGTCGGAATATGGCGAATCGCTGCCAAAGAGGTCTTCCAGGTCTTCGGGATTGGCGTATTGAACGGGCGCGCCCTGGTCAGGTCGGGCAGACCAGTTCTGCCAATCGTAATCCTGTTTTTGACCACCCGACTGCTGCCACTGCTGATATTGAGTCCGCAGTTCATCATACTTTTTACGCTTATCCACGTTCGATAGAACCTGGTAAGCTTCATTCATGGTTTTGAATTTCTCTTCTGCTTCTTTATTTCCAGGGTTTACATCGGGATGATACTTGCGGGCAAGCTTGCGAAAGGTCTGCTGAATCGCCTTCTTATCGGCGTCCGGGGGTACCCCTAATATTTCGTAATAATCCTTAAAGTCCATTGGAGGCCGTTTCATTCGTCTGCTTGTTCATTGCCTGATCCTTCTCCATTTCTGGACTTCCATCTTATATAAGCAGTTTCAATTTTCCTGGCTGGGTGAGTATCACAGGCGACCAGCGGCCGGCGCTCATCCATCACGCGGTGACCTCCAGGGCTGGTCACGGTACAATCCACCAGCCTGCCGTCCGGTGTATATACAGCCAGAATGGTGAATAATCTGGCACATACGATACAGCCGTGCGTCTCGACTATATTTGTATTTTTAGACACGCAGCGAGGGTCAATGCGGTTATTGATCATGCCTGGACTTTTCCTGAGCTGAGCCAACCTTTCTGCTGCCAGGAATCCAGATATCGAGGCTCCGGCCAGATATCTCCGGGAATGAAATCAGAACATTCCACGGGGAATATGCCCCCGCCACGGTTGGGCTGTGACCAGCCAAATTCGATCTCACGATCACAGCCTGCGCAATTCACAAAAAACTTGTCGTTTCCCGGGTTGTCCTCCGGTTCGAATATCTCATATTCTTCCGGTTTTGATGAAGAGTTATCTTTTGCATACTCACTGAAGTCCCCAAGTTCAGCTTCATCGTCTCTATCTTTTTCTTTCTCGATCTTTTCCTTGAACTCAAAATGCCAGAGATGGTCTGCCTCGAGCGGTCCCCATTCCTGCCAGTTTTCGGTATCCGGCCCAGCCAGGATGGTCCAGGTGCGAGAGACATTCAACTGATGACCTTCGCAGGTTTTGCAGGTGAATTCCCAGGGTTGGTGATCGTTCATGGTTGTGCTCCTTCTCTGATTCATCGATAAAAGGTGACCTTCCTTCATCGCTGGGAAGGTGGATGACAAATTGCCCTGCCTGGTTTTACCTTTATAATCCTTCCCAGGCAGGATACCCAAATGACACGAATAATTACGCCCAGCGCCTGTTGAGCGGAAATTCCGGCAGAGACTCGATTTGATGCTTGTCGAGGTTCAGGAATACGGTATCTTCGTGCGTGTCGCCCATCGGCTTTAGGGCCGAAAGGGGAATGATCACATCTTTCTTTCCCCACAGATGTCCTTCGCGCATCACCAGGTGGGTAATGTGACCGGTATCCGGGTGGACTACAAATTCGTCGACTTTGCCGACATAACCATCCGTTGCCTCAACCCGTGTACCACGGCGCACAGTGAGTTCCCCTGGCGGAATCTGTTGGGACTCTTCCTTTGCGTATACCGTTCTATCCGGGGCAGAAGCATAGGGCATATAGTACATTGATCCAAATCCGTACATTCCACCACCATAACTGGAATACCTATCAGGCACTTGCTCCTGGATAAAATTGGTCTTGATAAACGGATCCATTTTCTCCAGTTCTGCCTTGCTGCAGCTCAGCCGGATCGTGTCGGCAATCGTTTCGGTCACAAATTTAACTGGCACAATGTACTCAGTATTGGGAGACGAATCCTCTTTTACGACCAGGTTAGCCACTTGATCAACAACCGGATCAATCAGCACAAAGGCTGTACGCCCATAGACGCCGTCTGTACATTCAACTTGAGCATTTAAAGGAATTTGCATTTTGAACCTCCATAAAATTGCTTGACATCAAAAAATCTCCAACCTGATCTTAGGTTGGCTTTTATTACCATTTCATCATATTGCAAAGAGGCTATCTATGTCCCCATTGCAATCTCTAAAATATCTATAAAATGATGTTTGAACCATTTGAGGATTTGCCGTATTAATTTCTGAATAAATTAATTTTCTTTTCGCAATATTTTTTTCGCTGGTCCAGTTTATTGGTTTGATTTTTTGGTGTGAACACGGGATATATTATCCCGATCACGAAATTGGGATTGTAATTGTCGTAAAATGGGGTTGAAAAACTACCCGAATTGGAAATCGCCGCCTCAGTAGGGGACGAACCTCACAGATCGAACTGGGCAGTATACTTAAAGAAAAATCCGCCCTTTCGGACGGATTTATCAGGTAGCGGGGGGTAGATCATTGGTATATCCGAAGTTTCCCCAGCCTTGCGTTTTCGTGGCCGTTAAGAAATATCAGACTGTCCGGAACGTGCTCCTGCGGTATGCCCTACCGCGAGATGCGCCACTATGGGCACTCCCAGTCCATCCGCTTTGATATACGGGCGGAGAGCTGTCGTGACCTCTTTGACCATTGCCTTGAGCACGTCGTCGCGCACCTCTACCCCTGCACGCCCGAGGACTGACCCATGGACCCAGACCTGTACGAACGCTTCGGGTGAGGCAAACCGCAAGGTCTTCACCGAGCGGGAGAGGACGATATCGCGGAAACCCGCCTGTTCCAGCAATTGGGAGAACACCTCGGTGTCCGCCAGACTAAACGAAGTATGCAGGACTGCGGCCACCTCCGCCCCCATGTGATGGGCCAACCCCTGCGCAAGCGCGGCATGTCCGGGATTGTGGGCCAGCGGCCCCCAAACGACGAGGGCCACGCGTCCACCGGGCCGCAGCACGCGATACATCTCCCTTAGAGCCGCGAGACGGTTGGGAAAGAACTGCACTCCCTGCTGGCAGACGACCAAGTCAAAGGCCGAGGTGGTGAAAGGGAGGACGGTCGCGCTGCCCTGCACCCACGCTCCCGTTGGTTCCTGCGTGCGGGCAATTGCCAGCATCCCCGCATGGAGATCGAGTCCGACAATCCCGACGGTGGCTCCCGTGTAATGTACTGCCGTGCGTGCCACAATGCCGGTGCCGCAGGCGACATCCAGCACCCGACTGCCCGGCTGCAAGGCAAGCATGGCCAGGAGGTCAGCTGCCCATAGGGCAAAGGCAGCAGGGACCATATACCGCTCATAGACCTCTGCGACGGATGCCACAGATTGCCCTGGCTCCTGTTGATGCATCATCCCTTCCTTATCCAGGCACACCTCAATTGATTTATGAGCCTAACGGTTTGGCTCAACCGCCGGTGGATAAAGCAAGACAGCTAACCTATTTTATCTCGAATTCTCGCATGTTGCCGTTGAATCTCCACGCCGAAGGCAGTCGGTTGCAGCCGGTGTTGGGCGGCTTTCCACCGTCATGATACTAAGAAAAAAGAATCAAGCTATTCAATGGTTAGTTGAGCCAAAAGACTGCGGCGAAGTTGGCGGCTCTTTTGTCACTTGCTCCATTATTCTGAGAATCTCTAAACAATCTTCGCGTTTTTGTTCATCGGTAACAGAATTGAGAAAGCCTTCCACGCTTGCGGTATTGACTTTCGTCTTTAATTCAACTTTCTTTGCCATTTCAGCCTCCACTTAAAATTATCATACACACATTAATCGCAAGTTGCTCCTGATGACTCCTGTGCAGCCTTTAATATCATCTCTAACTCAGACCAAACGCCTTGCGCCTTTCTGTAAGCGCTGCCATAATCAATTCTCGCAACGCTGGCTTTGTTATGTCCCTTGTCGAACGCACCTTCACGTGTCGCAGATTCTTTCCTGTTCCTTCCATAAGTCCTGCTGGATCTGTAAGGGACACTCCATAATAAAATCCTAAATTAACATAACTTTCCTTCGGCATAATGTAACTATATGCCTCACTCATTTTTTTGGGTCCGATGCCATATGAGGCTGCACCATCACCGAGCCGAACAACTTCGACAACATCGGGGTGTATTTTTAGGATTAGTGTTCGAAGATTTCGAGAGATATTCCTGATCTCAGGATCAAAACCCTCCATAAGTTCATCAAATGTGCCGAATTTCGTTTCGGAAGGACTTCATGCTCAATATCTCCTAAAATAAGTGGTGACAAAGGTCGAATTTTCTCTTTCGATTGCTGCTCAACGGTTTGCGATCGCGAAGCATGGCGCTGGGGCGGGCGTGGACTCTGCTTGGGAGCAGGAAAAACCCGAAGCCAGAGAAAACGTGAAAATGTGCAGAGTCCCACTAGTTAGTCGGATGCACCAAATAATGATGGCGGGCCATCATTTTTCCGGATAGAAACCGCGCAAAATCTTCTCCATCCTCCTACCCTTCGCTAACTCATCCACCAACTTATCCAAATACCGAACCCGCTGCGTCAAAGGATCCTCGATTTCCTCCACACGATACCCACAAATTACACCGGTGATGAGGTGCGCATTAGGGTTTAACGAAGCATGTTGGAAGAATATTTCAAAAGTTGCATTTTCATTTATTAATTCCTGAAGCTTTTCGTCATCAAAGTCTGTTAACCACTTTATGACCTGGTGCAATTCTTCCCTGGTTCTGCCTTTCTTCTCTATCTTTTCGAGATACAGCGGATAGACTGAAGAGAAGGTCATTTTTGCGATGCGTTGATTATGCGTGTTGGAATTGTTCATATTTACCTTGTATTTTAGCGTTAATTTTTCAAAGGATTTCAACTGGCCCGTTCGTTCGGCGATGACCTTGCTATCTGCCAGAATTTGCTTAAGCGAATACCGGTTCATGCAAATGCTTTTATTCTTAAGCCGGCCAACGGCCGCGTTAGCGACGGCAGGGGGGAGTAAACCTTGAAAACAGAAAACTGCCAAAGCTCAGGAAAAAGCTAAAAAACACACAGCGTCCCAGCCGTTCGATTATTTCGGTGTCGGGTAGTGCCTGAAGTGCAAGAACAAACCCGTTCCGAAACACCTCGTTAGGGCGTAAACAGTTTCCAATGGCCTTCGGAGACGACTTCGACAGAGTCGTCGACCACTTTGATGGCGGTCTGATCGTCGATCGCGTAGCACGGCACCGACATGCCGGCGGCCCATTTTTCTGCGTTTGCCATGGTGTTCTCCGGCAGGTCTTCGTTATCCAGGTGCGGAAAGATCGAGAAGTCAACGACTCCCAGCGTTTCATCGCCACCGCTGGGCGGCTTCCACCCGACGAAGTCCTCCCCGATCCGAGGGGTCATCACCATGCTCCCGGCGCTCAATCCCACCCAGACCGTCTCGCGCAGCGTCGGCAGGAGATCCGCCAGCCCGGACTGGCGCATCCAATAGCACAAATACAGGGCGTCGCCGCCATTCACCAGCAGGACGTCTGTCTCTCGGACCCAGGGAACCCAATGCTCTTTACCGATGCTGGGCAGCGCGGTGAGTTCCAGCACGCCCAAGGACTTCCAACCCAGCTCGCACATGGGGGTCCTGGGTTCTCGCCCGCTGATGAAACTCCATGCCCTAACAGGACTGCCCTGGGGATGCCCGTACCCCGCAGTGGGAATGCAGAGGGCGCTGGACTCGGCAATGGGTTTGCCCAGCAGGGCGACCAGTGCATTGTGGATGCTCGCGTTTTTGATGCCAGCGGAGGTGAGAAGTAATTTCATGATAGTCTCCTTTCCAATCATGCTCTTTTATACCGGGGTAGAACGACTCCAGAATGGTACTGCTGTATTTCTACCAACTTGAACTGCATGCTTTATAGACGTCCGGTTGTGAGTGCGCCTGCACGCTCATAATTCACGACAATGGCGCCACATGGGGTGACGATGCCTTCTGTCACCTTGAAAGCCGCCGGGATCGTGCCATCGGCAAACAAACGTTTTCCTCTGCCTAACGTGATCGGATAGATCATCAGCCAGAACACATCGACCAAATCATGCTTAATCAGCGTCTGAGGGAGATTGCTGCTCCCCCAAACGTGCAGATCCGGCCCTTGCTGCTGCTTGATTTTGGCGACTTTTTCTGCAATATCTCCGTTTAAAATCACGGACGGCTGCCATTCGCTTGAAGTCATCGTATTTGAGACGACGTACTTGGTCGCCGAGCTGGCGCCCGGCCATATGTCCGTATGATGCGGCCAGTATGGGGCCCAAATTTCATAGGTTTTACGCCCTAACAACAAGTCGAACGGCATGCTCATCTGCCTTCTGAGGGCCGTGCCAAGAATTTCGTCGGAATATGGCGCGATCCACCCACCATACACGAAGCCGCCGCTGGGATCTTCGTCTGGACCACCTGGGGCCTGGATGACACCATCTATGGAGATATGTTCAAGGACAATAACTTTTCTCATGACTGAATTACTCCAACATTAGAATACCTATCTGGATGCCTCGTTCAAAGCAGGTAAACGAAGGCTAAAGTGCGGACCCGCTATTCTGGCACAACCGCAATCGCGTCCATTTCCACCAAAAAGTCGGGATTTGCCAGGCCTGCCACGAACGCCATCGAAATAGCCGGTGGGTTCGGCCTGCGACCCCAAACCCGCTGGAAGACTTCAAAGCCTGCCTGAAGAGGCTGCCCCTGTACAACGTAGAGATTCCACTTGATGACATGCTCAAGCTGTGCACCCCCAGCGAATAAAGCTGCTTGAATATTTTTTAGAACCTGCTCGGTCTGTGCCTTGATATCCCCCTTGCCAACGATGGTTCCTGACGCATCTACAGCGTTTTGCCCACCCACATATAATGTCTTTGCTGACCCGATCACGACAATAACATTTGAAAATGCGGGATTCTTGTTAAGCGTATCAGGATTCATATACTGTACTTGACCTATGGGAGTCATCATTTTATTCCTTTCTCTATTTTCAATTCAAGCACTGTGCCGCAAAGCGGCCCAACGCCTGGTTCAATCACCGGCAATCTTTATCGCCAGTTCAACGTCCCAAAGAAGCTTTCTTGGTTCGGTACGATAGTCTGTCAGGTAAGCTTCGTACCTGCATGTGTACGATTCCATATCGGTGGGAACAAGGTGATCAAACTTAATCCCATTGTCGGTTGACCATTTCATGAGAGCCTGGTTACCTCGAAGTCCGTTTCCTCTGTAGACCAAAGTAGCATACCTTCCTTTCGGAAGTGAACCCGGTTTAATGCGTCCCTGGCCAGTAAGACCAGAATTTGTCATCAACCCAACCTCAACATCCATCAACCCTTTCATTTCAGTACGGTAATACCTTAGAAAGTACGGGCTTTCATCAGACAGGGAGTGCTCTTTGCTCCACTTGCGCAATTCCTTCAAGGCCACCGTGACCAGGGCAAACATTCCGTCGAAAGGCGTCTCGAAACGAATTCCCAGATAGGTCCTTTCTGGTTTTTCAACGATCGAGACAGGCCCGATGATGTTTTCTGCCTTCATACCTAATCTCCTTTGACACCGGCTGTTTTATACCTTATGGAAGCTTTCTCCGCTGTCCACCATGGGCAATCAGAAGGCGCCGCACAGGCTCACGATCAATGCTCTTGCCGGCATCCTCGACCTCGTCCAATGGCGTCTGCCCACGCTCGTTTAATGCATTCACATCAGCACCGTGCTCGATCAAGGCCATGACCACATCGGCGAAGCAGGCCTTGGCCGCACAGTGTAGCGCCGTGCGGCCTTTATAGCGGGCCGCCGTGTCCGCGCCGCAGCGCAGCAGCGCTTGGGCCAGCGCCACGTTTTCCTTATGGCCGCTGTTTCCCGTGCAGCTCATACCGATCCACGCACCCGGGTCCTGGTTGACATCCGCGCCGCGAGACAGGAGCGCCTCCGCGATGGCAGGATACAGAGTCCACGTACCGGCGCCGATCGAAGAAGGATCTGCACCATGATCAAGCAAAAGATCGGTCAACGCTTGATGGCCGCGGTTTGCTGCAGCTCGAACCAGCCGGACGCTGTTCTTGCCGACGGCAGCGCCGCGCTGCAACAAGAGTTGGGCGACCTCAAGCTGTCCGGCATACACCGCGTGCATCAGCGGGGTGATCTGACCGACGTCGCTGGCGGGATCACGAGCATCGGCGAGTTCGGGGGCCAAATCCAGCAATTCCCCAACGGCCTCAAGATCGCCGACGAAAGCGGCGCTGAAAATGTCGTACTGAGCGCCATGCTCGACAAGCAGCTTAACGACGGGGGCACGCCGGGTGGCAAGCGCGCCACACAGCGGGGTCATGGGCAGCATGGGCAGGCTGTAGATCTTCGCATCGCTCCCTGGCGGTAATGAAACCGCATTCGCACTGATCCCCTGGCGCAGGAGCTCCTCCGCAGCCCTGACCTTGCCGCGAACAACCGCGACAAGCAAAAGCTTCGGCCCGTGCATCAGGAGCACATGCGGATATACTGCCGCATCCTTTGCGATCCCTGCCGCGTCGTCGCGTTGAACGGATTGCATGAAAACAGGGTCGGAAACATCGCGGATCCGTTCCCCCGGTACAGGCTCGTCCACCCGATCCACGAGCCCTAATGCGAGGCGTGTAATGTATGGTTTGATGGGGTTGATGCTGGCTGGGTCTTGAACTGCATCGGCGAAAGAGTCGAGGAAGTGTCCTAGCCAACGCATGGCCATCCCCTGGCTGATCGAAACAGGTACGTGGACTGCCTTGAGACTGGGAGGCCACTCCGCATTGAAGTAGGTCGGCGCACCGCCAAACCATGCCTCAAAAAAGAGCTTTACCTTTTCGCGTTCCTTATTCAGGTCACGATTGAAGGCTGGCCGGAGTAAGGTGTCGTTTTCGATACGGTCGTAAAGCCCATCGACAAGCCTGGTGATAGCCGCTCGGCCGCCGATTGCCTCGAAGGTTCCTGGCGGAGGAAAGAGCGATGTGCTGCCCAGGCCAATCCCGTCGCGATGGTCGAGGCGGGTCTGAACCGGGAGGGGCATTAATCCCATGTGCTGCCCATTTTCATTCATCGAGCGATACCTCCTTAAGTGCGTTGATCAATCGCTCAGTGCAAAGCAAAAACGGTTCACATTGGTGTAGTGAGGGTGTTTGGTTAGTGGCAGTCGCCAGCGTCCGCTGCTCGCATTGTTGGGCGGGCGATTGTTTCTGATAAATACCTTGCGCGAGCGAATAAAATGCATCGCTAGCACGTTCATGGCTGCGGAAAAAGCTCGATGAAGTTGCCGCTGGGTTTTCTACAATTGTAAACTGTCCTGATCTCACTGCTTTCTTCATCAACATACTGATCCTTGTTTCATTTACCCAAGATAAGCCGTTGCATTATTGTAGAACTTTTATTCTGGATAATCAAGAATGAAATTGTCCGAATTAGCGATCAACATTTGCCAACTACAAGTCTGCGCTGTTAATCTTCTGGCTTGAGCAAGGGACCATCTGCCACTCGTTCGGATTTCTTAAGCTTACTCATCAACAAGCCCAACAGTTTTTTTCGCAGGGCATAACAGGCACTGCGGGATGCTTCGCAGGCAGGAAATAGTTTCTACGTCAGAATAAAAATAGAAACACTCCCTCTGATTAGCAATTTCGACCTTAGCGGATGCATTTGTGAAAGAATTATGGGAAGTCTCAAAAGGGAATGTCTGGATCAGACGCTTATTTTTCATGGCAAGCAGTTGCGTCGAGTAGTGAGTGAATATTCCGCATATTACAATCAGATCGCGCTCATCAAGGGATAGGGCAATAGATTCAAGCGTATACGAGAGGGAGATATCTTCCTCAGGTGGGAAGACATCCTCCAGGGTGGTCCTTGGTGGACTATATCGGAGTTATTCTCGAGCCCCGTAAAAGAGTCTAAAAACGTAAGATAGTTGTAAAAACTGCCAGGCAAGCCGGCTGGCAGACCTGTTTGTTTACCTTAAACAGCCCCATTAAAGTATAAAAAGGAGGTGGAAAAGTGGTTGCTGAGGGTCTCATCTATTTTGGCCAGGATATTAAAGCTTAAAATGTTCTATCAAGAAAATGGCCGCTCAAGTTTTACACCAAAGAGGTTCATGGATGACTCCGGTAGCCACCACACCGGTAATCGCGGCTAATTCTCAGACGAGATCAGGGTTCCTCCGCCCTATATGCTGAAATTATTCCGTTGGGACGCGCAATTAGCAGAAAACCATCCGCCACTGTTACCCAACCACCTTCAGACGCGGACCACTTCACATCGAGCGTGGTGCGGTCAAGCAGGAACGTACTGTTGGCAGAAGCCACGTAAACTGAAGTGCCCGTGACCACCGGCGAGTTTATCAGGTTCTCCGGGGCGGAGAAAGAGTCCAACAAAGCGCCGTTGGTGGCATTGAGCGCTTCAAGCATATTGCCTTTGATGGCGTAGACGACGCCGCCCGCCACAACCGGCAGGGTATCATCGTAGTTTCCAGGCGCTGACCATTTCAGGGTATGGGTATCGAGGTCGATGGCGCTCAAGGCTGTCGGGCTCACGATAAATGCAGTGCGGTTTTCGATGACCGCGGCAGTGTTCATGGTGTACCCGTGCCAACTCCAATCCAAACCTAACGACCAGATTGGGTTTCCATCAACCGGGCTCCTTTCGACGAAAGTACCCGCGACCCAGGTGTAAATCTTGTCATTTGCGTAGGAAGGGGTCCAGCCGTCATACTGCGGACCTTGTAAAAATGCTATTTGATCACCGCTGGCCGCATCGAAGATATACATGCCGCCATAAGTTCCGCCATTGACGTATACTTTTCCACCAACCACCAGTGGATGCAGGTACCTTTCCCACTGAGCACCAAAAGGAGCCTGCCAGAGCTTCTGGCCAGTATATAGGTCGAGGCAAAACAGGTAAGTATCACCCGCGTTCCCTTGTTGAAAATAGACCATTCCATTGGCAATCGTAGCCGGGTTAACCGAGAATTTGCCTGTGAACTGGTAGTTCCAAAGCTCGCGCCCACTCTCCAATTCATAAGCAAATACGCCCATCGACCCAAAGGAACCATCTACAGCGGCAATCAAAATTCCATCTGCTTCCACCACCTGTTTAATGGCATAAGTTCCGTTGAGGGGATGGTTGGACCAGACCTGCGAATAACGAGAAACGCTGGATGCGTTTGGCGCATACCCGCTGCGATGGTCGTCGCCGCCAAGGGTTGGCCAGGCGAAGGCAAGCAGCGAATTGTTGATATCTAAATTGCCCTGGCGGGCAACGAGCGGGATGTAATAGGGCAAGGGTGGCAAAGCCAGCAAATCGGCCAGAACGTTTTCGGTCCCATCCGGGTTCACCACCCGCAGGCGGTAGTACCCGCCGAGCATGCCTGTCGGAGTCTGTGCGTTGATCTGGGTGGAGCCGACCAGCTCAACGCCGGTCAAGGCGATATCGTTGAGGAAGACCTGCGGGAGACCGGAGAAATTCTCTCCGGTGATGCTGATCGGCTGCGACTGGCCTGCCTGCCACGTTTGAGGCGAGACGCTGACGATCTGCGGGACATTCCAGCTGCCCAACGAAACCTCATCTACATAGACAGCCGCGCCTGTGCCAGTAATTTTAAATGTGAGGGCGACCGGTTGGCCGGCAAAATCAGACAGGTCGGCCCAAATGTGAGTCCAGCCTGGTGTCGTAGCGGTGGTAGTGAGCACCGCAAGTTCTGTATCGCCGGTCACTGCCACTGAAAATTCGTCATTACCCGAATTTTCAGGCAGGTAGTACAGAAAGGACAGGGTTGGATGCAACATGGTGTCTGCGACGGTTACAGTCTGGCTCAACGAGCTGTCGTTACCCGAGCCAGGCATAAGCTTCAACGCGTGTTGGCCGGTATGCGAGGTGGACGAAATACTGGCGCCATCCCTGGATAAATTCCAACCGTTAAGGGAGCCTGTTTCGAGGCCGCCGTTGGCTACCAGGTCATCTACCGGCGGCAGTATTATCCCGAAGCTGCGATCGCCCGGGATATCGAGCAGGGTATCCTGCAGGCTGCCAAATCCCGGCGCCGCTATCGAAACCTGGACCGGATTGGGGGTCTGAAGGCCGAATTTTTTTTCAAACGGCGATTGTCCCGTTCCATCGACTGAAAATGCGGGTGGCGCCAGGGTGATTGGGGGAGTGGGCAGCGGATGATCACGCAAGTCACGCACGCCAATGGTGAGAGTCGCATCATAAAAAGTGACAACTCCCTGGGGATCTGGCTGCCACGCCTGGGTAATCTTTGCCAGGTTATGAGCCTGGCTCCGGAAGTAATAAGTATGGCCGGGGGTCCCCGCATAGGTAGCTGAAGTGTATGTCACCTCGCCGAGCCAGGTTTCCCAATCCCCATCTTTGCCATCGCGGACGAAAATATCATAGTTGGCTATTCCGCTGAATGCATCAAAGCCTTCCCAATTAACCTGCACCTGCCCTTTGGCATAACGCTGGTTGACATGGGCTGTAGAAACAGGGCGGGTGGATTGGATGACCGTTGAGCTGATCGGAGCAGGTTCCCAAGCTTGCTCATTCCCGGCAATATCCCTGGCCCGGCAGCGAAACTCCAGCCGGGTGCCATCGGCGCCGGTGTAGACCTGGGATGTCTGGGAGGTAAGGGCTAAAAAATCCTGCCAGGAGCCTCCGGCTGAGCGCACCTGAACGTCATAGGAGGCTACCCCTGAACCGGCTTCGGTTGCTGACCAGCTCACGGGAAAGGTGGTCCAGGGCTGGCTGCTTTTCAAGTTATTGATCGTACATGGGTCTGGAGGGGTGATATCTGTGGAAGCCCAACTGACGCGGAAAACCCGGTCATCCGTTACCGCTCCATTGATTGATCCCTTGGTAACGGGGTCCATAAAATACATATAACTGTGCGTCCAATACCAGTTGTTTTGATAGTACGTCCAATCCGTCCCAATATATGCGATAGAATTACCATCCGGCGACCAGGATGTTCCCCAATAATCTCGCTGAGGATATTGAAGCCGCAGCTGGGGGTTCGATCCATCGGCATTCATCCACCACAATTCGTAAAACCCATCATTCGTGCTGTCATTCGAATAAACGATCTTATCTCCCAGCGGAGACCAGGCCGGGGTGGCGGTTGTGGAGCCCAAGGTTAGCTGGCGCGGGTCGGTTCCATCCACCTTGATCGACCACACATCATAAGATCCGCTTCGCTTGGAGACAAAGGCAATCCGGCTGCCGTCCGGGGACCAGGTCGCCTCGCCATCGTATGCAGACGACGTAGTGAGCTGCGTCAATCCGCTGCCATCCTTGTTCATAACGAAGAGATCGGCATTCCCAGTGCGCATAGATTGGAAAAGGATACGACTGCCATCCGGCGAAAAGACCGGGATTGAATCGCTGGCAGAGTTTGCAGCCAGCTTATTCAAGCCGGACCCGTTGGCGTTTATGGTGAAAATGTCGTTGTTGCCATCTTTATTTGAGTCGAATGCGACGAATGCGCCGCCTCTTGACAGTGAAGGATCGCCTTCGATGGAGGTGAACGTAGTCAGTTGGGTTTCATTGGCCCCGCCTGGGTCGACAAGGTAGATGTCCCAATTGTTGCCGCGGTAAGATTGAAAAGCCAATCGCGACCAGGTTGGCAAGTTAACGTCCGCTGCCATTGGAAGAATCTCGGGTGCGGGGCCGGTTTGCGGCAGGTACAACTTGCCTGAGTCCTCATTTACCATCTGGCGGAGCATATCTGGATCACGCACAACCGGTTGCTGACGAGCAGCGGCAGTGGATGACGCTAACGGGTTTAACAGCATAGACGCGCCCAACAAAACAACAAGCCATTTGTTTTGGTTCACAGCATTGCTCCTGTTTGGATGACTTTTAATAAAGAGGGTTAAATAGTCCCCTGATCACCCTTGTGAACTATTTATTATCTTAGCACATCAACGTGCAAAATCTTATGGTTGAATGTCACTTTACTCATGGAATAATTTCCGCGAGAGAATGGCGACCTGCCCCTGTTTCATATCCTGTATAAAGGAAACGGAACGGGGTAGTACAGAAGGCGGGATCCAATCCCCAACATTCGGTCCAACATCACTCGGGTACACCCGTAATCCGCAGTTGGTAACTCAATTATAGTCAGACATGGTAAGATCGCGGTCGATTTTACTCTGCCGCTGGTGACCTGCCTTTCTGCTAGTATACCCACTTTTTCTGGCCTTTTCCTAACTCTCAATCTGGACCAGTTTTCGGGGGGCAGGTCTGGGGAAAAGGGCCGCGAAATCCTAATCGGAAAATACGCTTCCAAAAGTATCAAACAACTTCATATACAGATTCGCGTTTGGAAATATGGCCCGGGTAATTTCCGCGATTTTTTAAGGGACTTGATAGGATGGTTGCGATTGTAGGGACATATCAGCTTCCAAATTAATATTGCGAAACTGATTGTCCAATATTACTAATCTTTTGGCAAGATCTGGCATATTTCCATCCCTTTTTGGGGTTCGCCACCAATATCACGGATAATGGTGGGACTCCAGAAACAGGCGCGAACTCTTTTTGGAAACTTCTGCGTTATATCAAACAGAAGTACATTTATTAATTTGTTTCAGAATTGTTAAAACATCAAGTATATCTGGAATGCATAAGTGGATGCGATGATCCAATGACCTGAACAGGTCGCTTGTCAAGAATTTTAATAGGGTCATTGGGGAGCAAGCAGCGGTAGCGGTCACTACGGTCGGTATTTTATTGTTTTAAAATTGCAGCGGTAAGAAGGTTGAATTGGAGAAAATGGATGCTTAGAATTCTATTGGCCGATGATCATGCTGTTGTGCGCCAGGGAGTCAAGCAAATTCTGACTGAGGCGTTTGGCCAGGCCAATTTTGGTGAAGCGCGCAATGGACAAGAGCTGATGCAGCTGTTCGGCAGCGAGCGCTGGGATATTTTAGTGCTGGACCTGACCATGCCGGGCGGCAACGGCATCGAAGCGTTGAAACAGATCAAACAAGATCATCCGCAGCTGCCGGTATTAGTTCTCAGCATGTTTCCCGAAGATCAGTATGCAGTGCGCACCATCGTTGCCGGTGCAGCGGGTTATTTGAATAAAGAGATTGCGCCGGAAGAACTGGTGCAGGCGATACGCAAAATTTTACGTGGGGGAAAATATATCAGTGCGTCGGTCGCCGACGAGCTGGTGTTGCATGCCCGGCATGAAGATGATCAACCGCTGCATAAACATCTGTCGGACCGTGAGTTTCAGGTATTGTGCCTGATTGCCTCTGGCAAGGAAGTCAAGGAAATCTCCACCGAATTGTCGCTCAGCGCCAAAACGATCAGCACTTACCGTGCACGGCTGTTGGAAAAGATGAATATGAACACAAATTCCGAAATCACCAATTATGCGATCCAAAACGGCCTGGTTTAATTACCCACTTTCTACCCCTGTGTGACTATTCAAACTTCGATTATATTTCCCATGGTCACAACAACCTTGTGTTCTTGTTGATCATCTACGAGGGGAATGGAGTCATTATTCCGCGGCTGTCTATCCTACAATCGTGTACCCAATTCAATAAAAAACAGAACGTAGATCGTCTTAAGCCAGATGGTCTCCACGGTGAAGAAATCGCAGGCCAGGATCTGATCCTTGTAGTGTCCCAGGAAGGATCGCCAGGAACCAGAAGATCGTTCATTTGCGGGTGGTATCCGATGTCGCTTCAGAATTTTGCGTACCGGGGAGGCGCGCAGTTTGTGACCAGGTTTGAGCAGTTCACTCTGGCTCTTCTCGTAGCCCCAGAGTGGGTTTTATTTCACTAAACGAATAATCAGCGCTTCAAGTTCCGGCGAGATGACTGGTCTGCCCGGTTTTCCTTTTCGTTTTGCGTTATAAGATATGTACCTGTTGGCGAACTTTCAACCATCCTTCACTCACCCCCCGGTCCCCGCCTTCCGCTTTGTGCGCCTTCAGCGGGATGAGGGAGACTTGCTTTCGTGGTTTTTTGGCGCTGTTCAGCGCCAAAAAACGACAGAAAAGACTTCTCTCCTCCCTCCGGGCGGGCCGAAGGTGGGAGATGAGGGGCTCGCCATCAATATCGCGAATTATGGGTGGACCAAATCTCCCAGCCAGTAAAAAAATGATACGGTTAAATCATGTCAATTCGGAAGTGGAAAACCAATTTCCTTCTACAATAAATAAAGACGGAGTTTTTACATCTTACGGGTTTAGAAGCCGGCATCCTGCACCACGATCCCGATGCGCGAGGGATCGCCCACTTTGGTTGGCGCCATCAGCGGCAGGCTGATTTCCTGCATTTGCTGGTCGCGAAGAACGGATAAATGGATTATAGAAAGAGGATCCTGCGTTTTCACCAGACCTCGTTGCTTCCCGGTAATCTTCTTTGCCACGCACGCTGCGCGGGGCAATCTTTTTTTCACTTTTAGGTTGCATCACCCTGGGCTTGGGTGGAGGAACAGGTGGTTTTAATTGGGCAATAAAATTGCGAAAACTTCGGGATTTGAGGAATCGATTGTATTCCCAGGCCAGGAGGACGGCAAGTAATTTGATGAGCAAGTCGTGAGACATGGTAATAATGTTAGTCCGAGCGGTAGAGTGAAAACGACGGCAATCTTATCATGTCTGACTATAATTGAGTTACCAATTGCGCATTGTGGTTGGACCCCCGGCTAATATTTTAGGACTATACGTAAAGGCGATTGAAATGTTTCAACGACACAAAAATGGTTTTTCATCGAACATATTCAAGAAAATTGCACCATATTTGGTTGTATTCCTGCTGGTTAGTAGCAGTGCCGGGATCCTCTTTCCTTTTCGGGACAGGCTAAATCCAACCACTTTGGCGCTGATTTTTTTGATACCGGTTCTGATCTGTACTACCTGGTGGGGATTTGGCCCAGGGATCATTTCCGCAATTTTGACTTTTCTTTTGTACAACTTCTTCTTTCTTCTTCCTTACTATACATTCATAGTCCGCGACTCCCAGGATATCTTCGCTTTAGGTATCTTCCTTGTCATTGCCATTCTTATCAGCCAATTGGTTGGGAGGTCTAAAAAAAATCTGGATTTAGCCATTGCTCGTGAACAAGAACTGTCGCATTTATATGAGTTGAGCTTAAGCCTGACAGGTGTCAACAACCCAACAGAGGTGGCAGATGTTGTTGCCCATAAGGTCAAAGAGACAATCCAGGCTTGCGTGGCTGAAGTCAATATTTTTGCAAACCAAAATGAGAAGGCATTTCAGGTTTCCACTGATACTTGTGAAAACGAAATAGATCAATATTCCACTACAGTTTTTCCTCTTGAAACAGGCCGAGGTCATATAGGGGAAATTCGTCTTTTGAAAAATAATTCTCCGCTCACGCCGCCCGAAACTCGCTTGATGCAGGCCTTTTCCGCCCAAGGCGCGCTGGCCCTGGAAAGGGCATTCCTGGCACAGGCAGAAAGTCACGCTAAGGTTTTAGAAGAAAGCGACCGCTTAAAATCTGCCCTGCTTTCATCGGTTTCCCATGAACTGCGTACGCCCCTGGCGACGATCAAAGCTTTCGTTACCAGTCTTCTCAGTGAACAAGTTTCGTGGGATGGTGTAGAAAGAAAAGAGCTTCTTATGGCAATGAATGAGGAAACGGATCATCTGAACCACCTGGTAGGTAACCTGCTCGACATGTCGCGCATTGAAGCCGGCGCAATGAAGCCGAATCGGAAATGGAATCTTCTTTCTGAAATTGTCGAAGCCGCAGTGGACCGAATACGAGATGTGCTGAACAACTATCAAGTTATTATTGATCTTCCAGAAGAACAACCGCTCATCCCTGTTGATTACATGCAAATCGAGCAGGTATTCATCAACTTGTTCAGTAACAGCGCGAAATATTCCCCGCGGGGAAGTACCATCCGGGTACAAGCGAAGTCCGGTGGCGAAGAGAATGTACTCCTTGTACAAGTCAGCAATCAAGGTCCGCCGGTAGAGCAAAAACATCTCGATCAGATCTTTACTAAGTTCTATCGCGTGACCAATTCGGAAAAGGTGAGTGGAACTGGTTTGGGCCTTTCAATTTGTAAAGGTATCATTGAAGCGCATGGCGGCCGTATCTGGGCAGAAAATTTACCCGGTGAGTTTGCCTTCAAATTTACCTTGCCACTCCAGAGCGAAGGCATGGCCCCACCTGTGATCGATGTGGAGGACCAATGAATGCGCAGCCGAAAATTCTAGTGATCGATGATGAACCCCAAATTCAGCGTGCTTTGCAAACCATCCTGAAAAAACATAATTACCAGGTCTTGATTGCCGGTCGAGGTGAAGAAGGTTTGGCCATGGCGGCTGCCGAGCAACCTGACATTATCATTCTGGATCTCGGCTTACCTGACATGGATGGAAAAACTGTTTGCAGCCAACTACGCGAATGGACACAGACACCCATTATCATCTTATCCGTCCGCGATGCTGAGCGTGATAAAGTGCTCGCCCTTGACCGGGGCGCCGATGATTATTTGATCAAACCTTTTGGTATAGAAGAACTTCTGGCGCGAGTTCGCGTTGCCATTCGTCATTCAGTTCATTTGCAGGGGCATCGAGACACAGTCCTGAATTTTGAGAATATGCACGTGGATCTTTCTCGCCATTATGTGACCCGAAACGGAAATGAGGTCAAATTAACTGCTACGGAGTATAAGTTGCTGGCTTATTTGATAAGCAATGCAGGTCGTGTTCTCACCCACGAAACCATCCTGAAACAAGTTTGGGGAATGGAATACATGAATAACATCGAGTACCTGCGCGTATTTATCAGCCAGCTTCGGAAAAAGCTGGAGGATAACCCCAAAAAACCACGGTTAAATCTTAAGTGAACCGGGGATCGGTTACCGTTTTTCAATGCTCGATTAATCGTTCGATTTCTGCAACCCAATCATTAAAGCATTGGCGATGAGCCAGTGCTTTTTTTATTAATTCCTTATTATTTTGGTCGAACACCTTGTGTGCTCCTTACACTCAACCGTTATAAATAAATAAGTGTTCTGGAGGTATGTGATGAAATCGATTATCTCTCGATTGCCTGCACAAACTGATTTGATCGAAAGTAATATAAAGCCTGATGACCTAGGCATAAAACAAGAGATGTTTCCAAGCCGCTATTATGATAAGTTCATCCGGCCTGGCAACCTATTGATGCTGCCCGAAGCCTTTCAAGCAACAGCCGTTAAACGCTTCATTATCCTGGTGCCAGCCGAATCTTTTCCGACTTCCAATCTTTCCTTTAATATTGGACGGTATACCCTGCCAGGCATGTCTCTCTTATTCCTGGCGATGGTGACTGATCCCGATCAAGAATTAACGATTCATCGCCAACTGGCCTTTTTGGTAAACACGGCCCGCTCCCCAATCCTTCAGGTAGGGTCCCGCCTGGTAACGAATGGGACCTGGATCGAGGCGGTGAAGGAGGTTTGGCGAGAAGGTGATCTGATCATCTGCCTCGAAGACCACAAAGTACGGCAATACCTTGTTCAGTCGATTGGATTGGGAAGAAAAATTTTCGCCACTCTCCATGTGCCTATCTTGATCTTGCAAGATATCCATATCTTGAGTCAATCCTCCTTCCAGAATGCTGTTCGCGAGGTTGTTTCCTGGCTCTTATTTATCCTGACAATCCTTTTTTTTACCTTACTCCAGATCCAAATCGATCAGGCTAATACCGGATGGCAGGGGAATGTTTTGTTATGCCTGACCCTGATTATGGAATACTACGTGATCTGGAAAATCAATGCCTTTTTTAACTGACCTCTGAAACTCTTCTCTTTAGAAATATTTGGAAATATATCCGAAAAACAAGGATTATTTACGCATGCAACCGCAACAGAATTTAAATAAGCACGCCGATCCAGCCAGTTTTCTTCGGTTGGAATATCAACGATGGAAGCAATTATTTCAAGCGCAGCCTGGGCTCACCCAACACTTTCTAGAAGTACAAGCCCAAAACTTGGCCGATGGATTGGTACAATCGGCTACCCAGGCGCGTTTCAACCTGCCCGATCAGGTGATCGGCATGGACGAAAATGGGAATGTGGCGAAACAGGCATTTCCTGTTCCAACGGATTCACGCGAACAAATGGCCGGGGGTCTGCTCGAACGGCTGAATAAAACAAATCTCAACGTAATCCTCCGTGAAAAGCTGAGTGAACTCGAAGCCTTCGCCAATCCTGCTATCTCGACCAGCGCCGGACTGATCCGCTTCGCTATTGCTTACCATCTGGTTTACGTTCAATTACCCGATGGCAGAACCGTACACTACCACGCCATCGATGATGAAGAAATCCCATCCATCCCTGACAGCGATCCCAGTCAGCCCGAATCTGCGATCACAGAAGCGACGGACGCGATTGCCGAGGACATAGATCAACCGAGCAGTGAAGAACAGCGCGGGGAACTCCAGGTACCTTATGTTCCAACCGCCCGCCGGTTCTTTCTGCCGCAATGGGTGGCCTTTGATGCGCAAGACCAGCTATTGGTTGGTTCGTTGAACGAAGCCGAGGCGCATATTCGCTCCACGCAACGCTTCCTTCACCTGCTTCACCTGGCCGTCTCGATCGCACCATACATGGTTGCAGACGAGCAGTACCAGCGGAAACGCTATAGCATTTTAGGCCAGCTCGTCAACCAGGGTCGCGCCATGATGCGTTTTGAGACTCGACAGATCATCGAAACGATCCGCAAACGCGCTGCCGATCAAAACCTGAACCGTGGCTTGAGCTTGAGCCTACCGTTCTTTGACGATCAAATCCTTGATTTGAAAACCTACGACTTTCAGGTGATACCCGCCGGAAGGATTATGTTCGTGCCTGCGTTCGTCGTGCAGGCTTCACGCCGTGAACAAGTCAAAGTCGCTCAAGATACGCGTCTCAGTCCCTCCACGCGCAATCATCTTCGCAGCGAGCTTGAAATGCTCGAAAACGCTTTTTCCAGTTTGCCGGAGTAAAGGCTCCTCATCTAAAAGGGACATCTATGATTGCTATCTTGCTCTTATTGGTTTTCATTTATTTTTCTTTCCGTGCAGCGCCCCGCGAACGAGAAGAAGATAAACACATTCATGGCGCGGGCCAAATCGGTATCCTGGCGGCGATAGCATTGTTTGGTGTGGATTATGCCACCTCCTTCTATTACGCCACTGGCGAAATGATGAGCGCCCTGCATCCGTACGGGATTCAGCAGTATAGTTACATTGTGGTCGGCGTGATCGCATTCGCCAACCTGGCCTTTGGCGCGCTGTATATGTATTCCCTGGGTATATTCAATGAGGGTGGCGGCTCTTATACGGCTTCGATGCGCTACTTGTGGCCTTCGTTAAGTCTGATCGTCGCCGTTACGCTGCTTCAAGATTACGTGCTCACCATCGTCGTCTCTTCCCTTTCTGGCGGCGACCAACTTCTGTCGGTCTTGAATGCCTACGATGCCAACTGGGGTTGGCATTTTCTGATTGGAGCGATCCTGGCGGGGATTACCTGGTACCTGACCATCCGCGGTCGAGGTGAGTCGGCCCGGATTGTATTCACCCTGTTGGGAATATTTCTATTCATGACCTTGACCATGGGCATCGGCCTGCTCATGGCACATTTAAAAGGCGTGCCTCCCGTTGAGGCAGTCGAACCAATCAAAACTGCCACTTTAGCCCAGGCGTTATTCCACATGTTGACCGCATCCATGAAAGGCATGGTCGCTCTGACCGGATTGGAGGCCATGTCGAATGGCATCCAGTTCGTAAAAAATGAAGATGCCGGTTTGGTAACCTGGGGTAAAAAGCACCTGCCCCGTCTACAAGGGCTCTGGCATTTCTACAGTGGCAAGGCGGGCATCGGGCGTTTTGTGCAGACCTCATTCCTGTTTTATGGCGGCCTGACCACACTGTTCCTGACCATCTTCTCTCTGCGTTTCAACGTATTTGATGGCACATTTGGGCGCACGCTGGTGGGCAATCTGGCCTTCATCGGGTTCGGACAGATCCAAGGTGGGATTATTTTGTTCTGGGTCTATCAGTTCCTGGCGGTAGCGCTGCTTTCCGCAGCTTCGATGACAGCCTTTCAAGACCTGCAATCCACCGGTTGGCGCGATGTGGCGATTGGCGAGCTGCCAGAAATCGTCGTCTATCGCAACGACCAGGGCACTTTTACCCGTTCGGTCACAGCGGGTTTCATTGCCACACTCATCATCCAATTGCTTGTTCGTGGAGAAACCTCCTTTGCGATTCCTTTCTATGGCGTCGGAGTATTTATGCCCATTTCAGTCATGGGGTTAGCGGTTCGCCGGCACATCCAGACACATTCCACGGGGAGGAAGCGCGCCTGGGGAATGTTCACGGCCACACTGGTAACCATTTTGGCAGCCATAATATTCATCGGGCAAATTGTCGGTAAGTGGCAGGAAGGCGGCTGGGTTGTGTTGATTTCATTTTCGATCCTGACCCTGGCAGCCCATCTACTCTTGCTCTCGCCGGCTGGTTACCGCGATATAAAGCAAATCCGCAGAATTGTATACGATAAAGCAAAAGTGCGTGGATCGATGGCAACCATCGTAGAATGGCAATCACTGCGCATGCAAGAGTTTCGTTATTCACTCATTCAGCGGGTCGCGATCCAAACTGCACGTTTTTTTGCGTTATTCGGCATTCACCGCCCGCTGCGTTATGAGCCAATACCAGCTATCGCCGGTGAATATGACGAAGCGTTGCACCTGGACCATCCGGGTGATCATCTTATCCCGCCTCTGGATGATGAAATTTCCAGTAAACCTCAAGTAGGCGGACCACCGAATGAAACATCTCGCGATGATCAGTAAGTTTTAAATTCTGTTATCCAATGCGATTTACACACTTCAACCCCCAGAAGTGTATTTGGAGCTCGAAACCTCACCGCAGGGTTTAACTGGCGAAGAAGTAATCCGGCGGAAGGTTTCGTTTGGGAAGAATCAGCTCATTTTTGAGGCTTCTTCTCCGCCCTGGAAACATTTTCTGACACAGGTTACCCATCCCTTTGCAATTCTGCTGTGGATCGCCGGTGGGATGGCTATGCTCATCGGTGAGGGGGTGTTGGGAGGTGCCATCTGGATTCTGGTGCTGATCAACGCCTGGTTCTCTTTCCAACGCGAACACCGCGCCGAACAAGCCATGCGCATGTTGCAAGCAATCATCCCCCATTGTGCTCGAGTTATGCGAGACGCACAGGAAGTGCAAGTATCTACGATCGATCTTGTGCCAGGTGACTTGCTCGTTCTGGCAGAGGGCGATGAAATCCCGGCAGATGCTCGCGTCGTTGAAGCCTATGGCTTACGCACCAGTAATGCAGCTTTGTTGGGCGAATCCCTCCCGGCCCGGAAAAGCGCAGATGCGTCATTTGGAGAAGAAATTAGTGAACTCGAGCGCCCTAACCTGGTGTTTGCAGGCACTTCGGTCGTTTCAGGTACTGGCAGAGCAGTCGTTTATAGTACCGGAGTACGAACCCAATTAGGCCGGATCGCACATCTCACACAGTCGACGAAAGATGTACCCAGCCCGCTTCACGCCGAATTAACAAGATTCACCCGCCGGATGATGCTGATAGCGCTGGCGCTTGGGGTGCTGGTGCTTGTCGTGGGGATCTTCGAAATCGGATTGGGATTCACTCAGGCTTTTATCTTATCCCTCGGAGTGATTGTTGCGTCGGTACCGGAAGGACTTTCTGCCAATGTAACCCTTTCTCTGGCTATGGCTGGCCAACGCCTGGCACAGTATGGTGTGCTGGTAAAAAAGCTTTCGGTTATTGACAGCCTGGCAGCACTATCGGTGATTTGCACTGACAAGAGTGGTACGCTCACCCAAAACCAGATGACTGTTCGAGAGCTTTGGGTCTCAGGAAAACAAATTAAAGTTACCGGGATCGGATATACTCCGAATGGGGATTTTCTTCCTGCTTCTCAAGCACGCAATGTGCAGGCTGAATTGCGCTTGTTGCTGACTTCGGCAGTGTTATGTAATAATTCACGTCTTAATCCTCCGACACCCATCAGGCCTGTTTGGAGCAGCCTGGGAGACCAGACCGAGGCTGCGCTGCGAGTCGCCGCTTTAAAAAGGCAGATATCCGAACTCGTCACTCACGGTCGAGTATCCTCGAATCCATGAACTTCCATTTGATGCGCACCGAAAACGGATGACCACAATTCACAGGGTACTGAACCACAGAGATACAGATAAACAAGAGAGCATCTTGAATTTCGTGGATCCCAATTCGGAGAACCCAACCGAGGTTGCCTTTGTCAAGGGCGCGCCCAAAGAAGTCCTGGCGCTGTGCACTCGCATCTTAATCAACGGGGAAGTCCGTCCTCTCGATGCAGCCCTCAGAAAGCAAATTCTTAATATGCAGGATGTCTATGCAAGGCAAACCCTGCGGGTATTAGCCTTTGGTTTTCGATTGGTATCAACACGCTCGGGACGGTATACCATTGAAACCGTCGAAAAAGACCTTACCTTCCTCGGCTTGATGGCCATGCACGATCCGCCGCGCCCCGAAGTGGCCGAAGCGGTGGGAAATCTTTAAGCAGGCCGGCATCCGCTTGGTGATGATTACCGGCGATTATGGTCTTACAGCAGAAGCGCTGGCGCGCAAAGTCGGCATCCTCGATAACCCGGCCCCACGGATCGTTACCGGTGCGGAACTAGAATCGCTGAGTGACGACCAATTGCACCAGCTATTGTCACAAGAGGTCATTTACGCTCGCATGGCTCCGGAACATAAAATGCGTGTGGTGCATGCCTACCAAAAAAGGGGAGACGTAGTTGCTGTGACAGGTGACGGCGTCAATGATGCGCCTGCTTTACGCAAAGCCGATATTGGCATCGCCATGGGCATTTCCGGTACAGACGTGGCGCGCGAGGCTGCCGATATCATCCTCACCGATGATAACCTGGCTCATCTTGTGCATGCGATTGAAGAAGGTCGCGCCTTATATGATAATATTCGAAAGTTTATCACCTATATTTTTTCAAGCAATGTCCCCGAAGTGCTGCCATTTATCATAACCGCATTATTCAATCTACCACTGGCGCTTTCCGTGAAACAAGTTCTTGCCATCGACCTGGTGACCGATATGCTGCCCGGTCTGGCATTGGGCACAGAAAAACCCGAGCCAGATGTGTTAAATCGACCTCCACGCAGCCGCAGTTATCCCCTGTTCGATCACGGATTAGTCTGGCGTTCCTTCTTCTGGTTAGGCATGCTGGAAACGGCTCTGGCTTATTCGGGTTTCTTCCTGGTGTATGCCCTTTCGGAAGGTAAACTCGATGCTCTTGCCGCCAGTATACCGGGTTTGCAGGCCGTTGTTTTCCAAATTCACGGGTCAAGTGGCGATGTACAATTATTGGCCGCGACCGTATTTTATGCCGGTGTGGTATTGGCCCAAATCGGGAATATATTTGCCTGCCGGACAGAAATGCACCATGGGCGTGGATTGGGTTGGTTCAGCAATCCGGCTTTATTCGCCGCGGGCGCCGGTTCATTGGCAATCCTACTTATGCTTGTATATCTGACACCACTGGCCAGAGTCTTCGACCATGTTCCCATACCTCCAATCCTATGGATATGGTTGACTGCCTACCCATTAATCCTATATAGCCTGGATGGGTTACGCAAAAAAATATTGCATTGGACATTCAAGAATTCTGAAGCAAAAATTAGCCTGGAAATGCATAAGGTTGACGTAAAGTGACGGAGGTAAAATGAAAATCATTATCATGGGATGTGGACGGGTGGGTGAGCAGGTCGCGATTTTGATGGCTGAGGCAGGCTATCACATTACCGTCATTGACAACGATCGTATCAGGCTGAACCGCGTAGCATTAAATGACAAAATTCGGACCGTGAAGGGCATTGGGTTTGACCGCGACGTACTGATCCAGGCTGGGATCGAGGAAACTGATGCTTTTGCCGCTACGGATTCGTCCGACAATATGAACGTGATTGCCGCCCGAATCGCTCGGAATATTTTCCACGTTCCAAAAGTCGTCGCACGGCTTTTTGATCCTCGGCGCGCCGAAATTTATCAGAGGCTTGGTTTGACGACAATCTCCTCCACTTCTTTAGGCGCAGAACGGATTCGAGAACTGCTCATCCAGACCGATGAAGATCCTGTAATGTCTTTTGGCAGCGGAGAAGTCTACCTTTATACCATCGAAATTCCAACACAGCTCGTGGGTCATCGCGTGAAAGATCTGACGGTTCCGGGAGAGATCCAATTAAACAGCATCATTCGCAAAGATCATGCATTCATTCCTTTGAGCGGGGCCGAATTTTTACAAGGTGACCAGATTAACCTGACGGTTTTAGCTTCAGCCATCGAGCGGATGAAGCTGCTCCTGGGTTATGGAGAAGGAGAATAACCATGTATGTGATCATTGTGGGCGGCGGAAAAGCAGGTACGCATCTCACCAGCCAATTATTAACTGCCGGGCATCAGGTCCGTCTGATCGAGATTCGCGCCGAGGTAGCGGAACGTCTCAAAACCGAATTTACCGAAAAGGTGGTTTTGTTTGGAGATGGCAGCGCGCCAAATGTTTTAGAGGAAGCTTGCATCAGCCAGGCTCAGGTGTTGACTGCGGTGACTGGTGAAGATGAAACTAACCTGGTCGTGACGGTGTTAGGCCGGTTCGAATTCAATGTTCCAAGAACCATTGCGCGCGTCAACAATCCTAAAAACGCCTGGTTGTTCAACGCGGAAATGGGCGTAGATGTGGGTCTCAATCAAACCGACATTTTAACAAAGTTGATTGAAGAAGAAATGTCGGTGGGCGATATGATGACATTGCTAAAGCTGCGCAGAGGCGAATATTCGCTTGTCGAAGAAAAACTCTCCAATGATTCCCAAATCCTGGGAGTTCCCCTTAAAGATTTGCCTTTACCTACCACCTGCGTGATCGCTGCGGTGATCCGTCATGGAAAGGTTCTCATTCCGCGAGGAAACATGGTCTTCCAGGGTGAAGATCAGATACTGGCCGTTGTGGATGATTCTTCCAGAAACAACTTGCAGAAACTGTTTGCTGCAAAGGCATAATATTTGAATGATTTATCCGGAAATGAAACCCAGTCCCGAGTTTCTGATAATGAAACGCCCTTGGATCGCTCCCCCGCTTACTTTTACCGACAAGATTCCGATTGATGTGGTTCTTCCGCAACTTTCTTGCTATCTGAAATGTTTCCGTGCAATTAGTTAAAAATCTATGAAATATCGTGTAACTTTTGAAAGAATCAACTCCGAATCCGATTGCAGCATTTTCTCGCAGGCAAAAATAAACCAATTTTTAGATTTGTAATTGATAGAATAAAGTAACGGCACGGTACGTGCGGAAGAACCTTGATGTCGGCCACTGATTCCGATTGGAGTTCAAAAAGTGTCCGACATCGCACGGAATTGGTGGCCAACATGCCCCAGATTATGCACCTATTTCGCCGGTGATACGATTTTTGGCTGAAAAGTAACCAGAATACAGGCCACGAATGGATTTAAGACGTCCACACATTATGTGCAATTAACTTCTCAATGTTTAATGCTACAATACGCGCAGGCTGTGAATCATTCATTCACTGATCGAGGCAGTAAAAAATGAGCGATAATTTTCAGGTAACTTTTACGGTTAATCGGGATATATTCGCGGCTTTACGCCAGGATCCGGAACACTTTGTCCCTGAACTACGCCTGGCTGCTGCAGTCAAATGGTATGAATTAGGCATGGTTTCCCAGTCAAAAGCCGCTGAAATAGCCGGCCTTTCGCGCTCCGAATTTATCTCAGAACTGGGACGCTATTCTGTTTCACCTTTTCAATATGATGCGGATGAAATCAATCGGGAAGTAGAATCCTGATGGAACGGTGGATCGTCAATGCATCTCCATTGATTTGCCTGGCTAAAGCCATTGGTCACAAGTTAAGGTAAGTTTGAGCCTGTCAAGAGAGGAGGGATGAATTCCAAAGGTGAAGGGTGTACCAACTTGCGTTTGCGTTTCACGATGCCCAACAGCTTGGCATTGTCGGCCAGATAAGTCACGACATCATTGGTTTCACCGCGGTGATGAGCCTGGGTGAAGAAATACAGGCTGCGAAAGACCATCTCGATGGAGATAGCCGCAAAAGGCTGATGGAGAGCCTCCGCCACCGCATCGCTGAGGTCAATCAAGACCACATAGAGCAGCCAGGTGGCCCAGATCTGCATCTCGACGGCGTTCTGAGCGCCACACCAGAAGTAAGCCAGGCCCAACAGCCGTTTGACAATGTTATAAGCATCTTCAATGCGCCAACGTTGCCAATACAAAGCCACCAGATAGGCCGTGGGCAGGCGCTGGGCATCCAATCCGTTGCTCAAGTAGCGATACCATTTGCCTCGGTAGAGCACTTCGACCAGGCGCACCAACTGGCGCTGGTCTTCTGAACCGATCCAAACCAGGGAATCGCGGACAGCCGCACTTTGCACTAGGCGCTGTTCCAGGCTGTAGACCAGATTGCTTTTCGCCCGGGTGATAAATGTGACCTGTGCCAGGGTCAGTTGGGCAAAGATGCCAAAGTTGGTGTACCCCAGGTCAAAGATGAGCAGCGTTCCAGCCTGCAACGCTGACAGGATCTGTGGCCAAAAGCGTTGATCGTGCGTTTTGGGATCCGCTTCATACCACAGTCGGGATGGCAAGCGGGAGCACAAATTCAACAACCCGGTAATCTTGCCAGCCAGGGGATTTTGTGGCAGGTCTTTGAGCAATCCGGTCTTGCGGATCAGTGCATCCAGGGTCGAGCCATCCACCGCCGCCACTTCTGTATAGTGCTGCTGCGCCCAGGCGATTTCTGGCGGTAAAGACCGCTTGCGTTCTGACCAGCGCTGCTGCATGATCGGCAGAATGGCCAACAGAACCTTCAAAAACATTTCGGACGGCAGGCTCGCCAGGCGCTGCGATAGGGCTTGCTGGCTGACCTTCTTGGGCGAAGCCCATAGCACCGCCTCGGTTTGAATCAGGCGCACCATTTCGCTAACGCCACTGATTTGCCGCCAGATCATCTCCAGCACCAGGGCCATCATCACCATCATCCCCAAGGTGCGTTCCCGCAGTCCCAGGTGGTGGAAATAGTTCACCTGAGCCAGCGTCGCCGGATGAATGATCTCGGTCAGCCGCTCTCGGATTTGTTCGTCCGATGGCGTAGCCACCGGGTGTTTTGTCCGATCGCGTTGAATGGCACGTGTATGCCGAACACTACTGGCTTTTCGGGGTTGTTTTTCATCGCTCATGCCTTGTAGTGTACCCGAATTGGCGCTTTTTATTATCTTGACAGGTTGTTAACGTGCTTAACTTGTGAGTGATGGGCTAAAGCAGGAAATTTAGATTTGCTTTTGAAGCTGCCAGACGAAGTGATTGTTCCCAGTGCCGTGGTAGAAGAAATTCAGGCAGGGCAATCAGACGATCCTGCACAGGTTGCTTTAACCAGCGGAAGGTTCCCGGTTTCTATGATACCGGTTTTGCCTGAAATTCTTGCCTGGGATTTAGGTAAAGGTGAAACAGCCGTCTTATCTTATGCACTTAGCAACCCGGGTTGGACGGCCATCATCGATGACCGGGCTGCCCGTAAATGCGCGCTAAGTTTTTCGATCCCAACCAAAGGGACATTGGCGGTCGTTATCCTGGCAAAGAAACATGGGCTAGTTAATTCAGCCGGGGATGTGATGCGTTCATTGCGGGCTGCCGGCTTACGGTTAGATGATGAGACGATTCGAGTCGCACTTAAAAAGACGGTCAATGAGGTTTGGTGAAAGCTTTCGGATTGATCTCTCTGAGGCTTTTCTGATGCCTCATGCAGCTCTTCGAGTGGCGCTTGATCAAAGTAGTTGCAGCCTATCGGTTGGTGACAAGACGGGCAATCCTGCGTCAGCGAAACCTGCATCCCGCGAGATAATATAACGTTCGCCTGCTTCAACGGCTTCATAAACCTGTACTGCATCCTCGAAATCGCTCCAGTTTATGGCCATAGCTTGCATTAGTACATTCTGGTCAACTGGGACCCCTTGAAATTCGTAATGAACCACTTGTTGTCTATACAGCTTCCTGGTGATGGGTATACCGTTCCACCAGGAAAAACAGGGTCGTTACACTGTGAACAGCGATCAGTCCGTCCACATGGTCGTTTCAACAGCAGCCCAAATTCTATCTGAGGCGGTATAAAATGGTTGACACCGCGTGAAACGTTGCATCTAGCCCGTCCGAGCGGCAGGTGAGCCATTCCGTTCGGCGTCTGGAGGACAATATGGGATAAATTCGATATCCCTTCGGGATATTTATTCAAGACTTCCAGGTTACTCCTTGCTCCTTGAAGCGGTGCAAGGGAGAATTTTTGATTTCTGGACCTTTGACCATCAAGTCTCTTAATATCTTGAGGTAAATAAACTGCTGTCATGGTAAAGCCTCGCAATTACGCAAGCTCCAAAAAAACCTCAGATTTTTGTTTTGCGAAATGTATTATTTACAACATACACCTTTCTGGTTCGCCTCTTTTGCACTCATAACCTAAAGGTTATTGGTTCGAATGCTGAATCCGTGGAGATTAAACCAAAAACGGCCATTTCTGGCCGTTCCTCTTAGGTGGCGGGGAGTGGATTCGAACCACTGACCTCCGGGTTATGAGCCAAAAACCTAAATCCGTGCTGTTTGTACGGCGGGCTCTGCATTTCAGCCAAACCGGCGAACGCTGGTTCTGGCTTGCCCGGCACGCAGCGATAGTTGATCGATATGCGTATAGTATATCTCTTGGCGGGGAAAGTCAAGTATTATTTGGCCATTTTCCAGCATTTTCATTCGCATTTCAATCCTTAAAATCGTATCTACCACTGTGTAGAGGGAGTACCTGAGTTGAACTGTTAATCGCAGAATCAACTGGACTGACGGTACTGCGGTTACCCGCAATTTAAACACATCTTATCCATTTTGATTAAAAGGCAAGGAGCAGAACAAGTCCTATGCCCGTCTATTCCCACGCCTGTTTGCCAGAAGACGAGGAAAAATCTTTGTGAGGAGGTTCTGTGGATTATTCCAGAAAAATGACTGGAACTTTCTTCCAGGATGAAATCAAGACCGGGCGAGACATCACTGGATACGACTGGAGAGTGATTGTCGATCCGACCCGGTCAGAGGATGAACCTGGTCTCTTTTACGCTGGTTTATTCCGCATGGTGGATTTGCGGTTAGATCGGGATGAAAAATCGACCTGGCCAGATGGGATTGTGTTTGAACACAAGCTGACAGGTCAGCGCCTGACCTTTGAGCAAGGAAAGCTTTTTGATCTGACCAACAACAAAGCGCTTGTTCGAAAACCAAGAGAAAGAACCAGGAAAGGAAAACCTATGACGAAAAAAGTTAACCAGAACTCAACGATCTGCCGGATGCGCAGGTTCATTCTGTTCCGCATCAAAGACGCCAGCGGTGTTTCAGAAACTGGGGTGGTCGCAGAAGGCACCGTCTTTACGGATGGGTTGTCAGTCATCCATTGGCTGAGAGAACCCTATGCGATGGGCGTTTACCCGACCCTCAATGACGTGATTGCCGTTCATGAACAGGAGGGTGGAATGCAGCTTTACTTTATTGATGAAAATGAAATGACGCCATTACCCCCAGGAGGTTCATAATGCCGGCCAAAATCATCACCATCAGCAACCAGAAAGGCGGGGTAGGCAAGACGACCACCGCAGTAAACCTGGCGCATGGTCTTACCTTGAAGAACAGGAAAGTGTTATTGATCGACCTTGATCCACAAGGGCAGTGTGCAACTCAATTGGGGATGGATAGCCAGATGGGCACGTATTATTTCTTGACTACCTCGCCTGATTCTCCGAATGAAGTGACTTTTATTCGTCAGTGGATTCGAGATACCGGGCGCGATTCCTTGCTGCTGATTCCAGGCAACTCAATGACTTCGGCGGCGCAAATGATGCTCGGCGTTCAAGATCAGCCGATTTCCTACATCAGAGACCTGCTGAAAACCTTCACGAAAGACCATTTGGACTACGTCATTTTTGATACTTCACCTTCGGTAGGGGGCTTGCAGGAACGCGCGATCTGGGCGGCTGACCTGGTGATTGTCCCTACCGCAACTGAGTTTGCATCCCTGGATTCCTTAGCCAAGACGGTCACCACGATCCAGACCTTGAGGGATAAGAAGAACTGGAAAGGGGGCTTGTTGGGCATTCTCCCCACCTTTTTCGACAGCACCTGCGAGTCACGCGATCCTCTGCAAGACTTGCATTCAACCTTCAATGAACATGTGCTCTCCCCTATTCATCGGGCGACCGTCCTGCGCGAATGTTGGTCTGAAGCCAAGACCATCTTCGAATATGCGCCGGGAACGCGAGCGGCACAAGAGTACAAAGCATTGGCTTTTCTCGTATTGAAATATTAGAGGTCATGATGTCCAGACGCGATGCATTCTCAGGGTTACGAGATCCCAAGCAATGAGGATGTCGAGAGAATCACAGTAAAACGATGCTCCCAGAGCAGATGCCCGCTGGTCAACCTTTGGATCTAATTCCGACAGCAGACTTCAGAAAGAAAAGGTCTCGGAAATGGGAGAACGCTCACCGCTCTGAAACTGTGACCTACCGCGGTGTTCCACGCCAAACAGTTGAATGGATCGTGGAAATTTCTCAAAGTCTTTCAGTGCCCAGGGAAGAGGTTGTCCGCGCTTTCCTGGAATATGGCGTGGCTCTTTACCGCAGCGGTCAACTCACTCTTTTCGCTTACCCGAAAGCGCAGCGCATGACCCTGTTTCCAGCGGACAGCAAATCAAACCCGATTGCACCAACGACCAGTACCGGCAACCACAGTTGGCTAAAGGACGCGTTTCCGCTCCCTGACAAAAAAGCGAATGGAGCGAAAAAGAAAAAGGTCAAGAAAAGCCAAGCAGATCTCCCCGATTGGGAAATGCGGGTTACTTACCGGATTCCCGTCATATTAAAGGAAGAGATACGTTCGATAGCCGAGGAGTACACATTGCCCGTCGGAGAGGTTGTCCGGTTTTTCATCGAGCAGGGTTCAAAGGCTTATCAGGATGGCAGCCTACCCCTGCAGCCGTCACCCAGGTTGATCGGCAAGACCTTATTTCAGGAATGAGGATGATGCTCACAATGCGTTCCCGGAAAATCGCGCACTTTCTTTTTTTGAATGTCTGAAGCGTCTGCGTCCTTGCTGACGTGCCGCAGACGCGCTGCTGACACGCCGCAGACGTTGACGCAGACCCTGCCGCAGACGTTGCCTGACCAGGAAGGTCCGCAGAGAACCTTTTTTGAGCAGGTGTGTAGAAATTATCCCTGCAAGAAAATTTTACCGCCGTAAGGCCATTATTTCGTTGTTTTTGATATTCGATTAATTGTTGTTGAGGATGGTTTTTATGGATGCAGCGACTGAAATTACCCCGGAAAAAGCCTGGCAAGCCGCCATCGCCAATCTGCAAATGGACATGTCGCGGGCTGCTTTTGAGACCTGGGTCAAACCGGCCCACCTGGAGGATTTCAAAGATAATACGTTTGTGATCGGCTGCATGAACACGTATGGCCGGGATTGGTTGGCAGATCGCTTGACCTCCACCTTGGAGCGGTTTCTAAGCGGGGTGATGAACCAGGAGACCAAAGTTCGTTTTGTTGTCTGTGACCAGGACGATTGGATAATCCCGATGATGAGGATGATCTGGATTCCATCAGAAACCGAAGCCAATCCAGGTTGAACTGGAAATTTTATATGGCTCCATTCGGGATTATCTTATTGAACCCGGACGTGTGGTTCGATTGCCAGTCTATTACCTGCGCTGGCTGCCGTATGTCCAGGCCCAAGTTATTTTTCTGGTGATGGCCTTATGGCAGGAATATTATCTGGCTTCTGGGGGAAAGGCTCAAAAGGGAAATCATAAAGTCTCGGTTCGGGCTGAACAAGTTTGCCAGTGGGCAGGGATCAGCCGGGCGCAATTCTTTCGTTTGTTGCAGCCTGGCAGCAGCCTGGGTTGGTTTGCCAGAAAAAGCGAAACCGATCATGAAGTGGATAAACGCACCGGACGCGCCAAAAAATCATCCAACAAATATATTCTTTTTGATACTCCCCTGACGCCAGGGGATGCCGAAGACTTGAAATCTTTCTTGCTTGCCCACGGGATTCAAGATTCACCTGTTACAGCCCTTCAAGCTGCATTAGCTGCAGACCCCAAACAGATATTGAGCTACCCTGTTCGGCAGCCTCCGGATAATTTCGAGAATATTTTACCTCGTCACCTGACCGTTCAGGAGATTGTCCGCGAACTGGTAGGGTGCCGGCTTACTGCAGAACTTGTTACGCTTGCCGATCAACTTGCAGACCGTTTGTTAGCCCAGGGTGAATTCATCCTGGTCAGCTGGTATTTCCTCAAAAACTGGCTGCCTGCCCTGGGACCAGATGCAGCCATGTTTGTTCTGGTCCTGCGCAACCTGTGTTACTTCAACGATGAGACTGGCGAGCTGCGGGATGAGGTCTGGATTGAGGGCGGCTATGAGGCGATTGCCCAACGATTGGGGATCAAAAATCCGCGCACGGTGGCCACCTGGCTGCCGGCCAAGATTGAACGCGGGAAACGAAAAGACGAATTGACCGACCGCACCGATCAGGAATTTATCTCGCCGCCAACGACTCCAGGATTTATTAGCTCTGTTCGTGGACCGTACTGATCACCGCATGAATTCAGCGGGAAGTTACGCCTGGAAATTCAAGGTGCAGCGGGTCGATCCCCTTACCCCACAACACGAAACGATCCGGCAGGCTGCCTCATCCCTTTTTGCAAAAGCTGAAAATCAAGATGTTCTGACTGAACTTAATTCCTGGATTAGTTATTTAGGCAATGATTGTATTGAGACTGTCAAAACTGAACCAAAGGTTGTTTTGAGACTCTCAGAATTAACCAATGGATTGTTCTGAGACTCTCAAGGGCATCCTCAATGATTGTCTTGAGACGCTCGACCTGGAAGACAAAGATTGTTTTGAGAACTCTTTTAAAGACTTTTAACCGCTTTAAAGATTCCCAAAAAGATAAAGATACCTCCTCAACCCAAGATTTGTCGAACTCACCCGCCAATGATCCATTTTTTCAAACGGTGGAGGCGGTGACGGATACCCATGGGGAATTGGTCTTTAGAAAAATTGCTGGTTCGGGCAGACAAGAAAAATCGCCAGATTCTGTTGGATCAGGAAAAGGATGCCGTACCGTTCGTATCCTGGGTGATTCACGGTGCATCCCAGCCCAGCATTCAGAATCCGTACAGCCTGGCCATCGCCAAACTGAAAGAAAATCCTGGGATCAGTGCCGGCGGAGCCAGTGAACGGTTGGCTGCTTTGCTCCCCAGAGAACTTGCCCGCCTGATTGAGCAGGCGTTACGTTTTATTCCCCATCCGATCGGGACTGGCAAATGCTATTTGCAGAGGCAAAAAGAGATCGAATTCGATTGCTGGCGGATGAGCTTGGATTGGTTTTTGAGATTGAGGAGGAATCAGGATGGATCAATAGTTAAGAAGCCGGAATGGCAATGCCTCAGAATACTGAGCATTCAAATCAAACAACCTACCAAAATCAAGAAGAGGAGAAAACAAATCATGGCACAAGGCAATTTAACCTGGCAGCGCGGCGATATCACCGGGGACATCTATTTTGATTATTTACGTCCCCAGAATCAGGATCCCGTCCCTTATGTTCGCCTGTATTTGATGATCGATGGCAGTCCCGAATCGAAACCGGTGAAAGGGTTACGCGTCCTGATCTATGGCACCCTGGCCGAGTTGGTGTATGGGCATGTCCAAAAAGGCAGCCGGATCGGAGTGGAAGGTCATATTCAGTTGCGCTACCGGCCCAACACTACCACCCCCGTTTTCGAAGTGGTTGCCGAACGAATCGAATTCATCCGCAATATCGATTATGAACGCGGCAAGCAGGTCATTGCAGAGTTGAAGCAACGCGGAAAACGAAATGGCTCTGCGGTCTCAGACCTGGAAGCCGTCACGCAAATTCTTGAAACCGGAGAATTTGGCCATGACAGTGAATAATCCGGGCAATCCAGAAATTCACATTTCAGAAGAGAAGCTGCAGAAATTCGGCCTGGTTCTCCTGGGAATTGCCGTGCTCTTTACGATCATCGGCGCCATGGTATCTCCGCTGGATGATCAGGGGAAACCGGTCCTGTTATTACCGGAAGTCAAGGAGGTGGAGGATTACCGGCGTTCTGCGCAAACATTGGATTTCCGAGTTGACTGTTCTGGATGGGGAGATTGCGCATGTTATCGCTGCGCGAACAACAGGGTGATCTGTTTTCACAATCCAGATCTGCCCAGCAAACTCTCCAACATGCTGTAGAACTGGCGCAGCAAGTTGATCGCACCCGAGGTTCCCCCAATCGGTATGGGGCTGCATGCGCAGATGCTTGCGACGACCATGAGTTACCTTGAAGCCGCCCGCAGCGCCTTACAATGGGTCAGCGCTCCGGATAAAAATAACCTTGACCAGGCGGTCCAGAAATTGAAGGATTCCCGCAAGATGAAGTCAAACCTGGAGGAAAACCAGTGGTTGATCTCTCGTTAGAAGAATTTCAGCGGAATCAGTCTATTCGAATCTCCAGAGACATCATCGGGCAAAGTGAGGAGCACGAACAAAAAATGCAAACCAACGCGCAGAAATTATGGGAAAACGCCCATAAACAGTTGGTTGCCCTCTTACGGTTTCTGGATCAGGATTACGATGAGTCCTGCGAAAAGGCGAACCGCCCGTTGGAATCGTTTAGCGATGATGACCTGGCTTATCTAATCCACGTTCGTTTGCGCGCGATGCAAGGCGATGCTTCAAAAAAAGAAAAACCAGACGCCATGATTGAAGTCAAACGGAGTTTGAATGAACTGAGCCAAAAGTATGCTGAGCTTGAGCAGAAATTGTTGATATTGCAGGAAACCAACACAAGATTACAGGCCGAAAAAACTGCCCTCGATGCCCACTTAGTCTGCTCTGCGACAAGTCCAGAAAGATGTGGCTGATCAGACCATTCAGGCGCCAAAGCCGACAAATGATAATCCAAGCAACCAACCTCATCAGACACCCATCCCGGATTGGATGAAAACCTGGCAAGCGTCGAAAGTCTTTGAAAAATCATCGACTGCAATTCTTGTAATGGGTGAAACGGGCATGGCCTTACGACCATCCATCATCAAAGTTATGGCCAAACGCCTTTCGTTATCGGAAGCAAACAAAAACCTGGATGAAGCTCTGAACTGGCTGATGACTCCTGAAGAAGAAGCCGATCCAATTTTAATAGAAGAAGTCGATGGAATTCCCAAGGAAGGCTCTAGCTCTGGTGGTAACCCTCCGGATGTTTTGCATTTAACCGAGCATGGAAAAGTTGCTTACCAGGCGTTAACCGGACAAGTCCCAAAGGAAAATGAGTATGACAGGATGATACTTCGCCATTCATCCCCTGAACATACCATTTTGAACATTCAAGCCGCAGAAATTCTCGTGGAAGAAGGTTATCAACTTCGAGGCCAGGCACAGGAAATTCAATTAGCCAATGGTGAAACATTAATCCCAGATATCATAGCTTCTGATCCCAAGAATGGTGAAGTGATTTTTATTGAAGTAGAGCGGGATGTGAATAAGGACCAAATGTCCAGGAAACAAAAATGGATGAAACTGTTTGAGGCATCAAATGGAAATCTGTATGTATTTTGTGACAATTTGAAATGCCAGAGAGCTATCCAGGGAGAGATCAACGTGGCTTTGGGTGAGTTGGCATATAACTCTTTTTTAACCAACCTGCATGGATTAAGGAATGAGAAACGCTCTGAAAAAGATGGCAGTATTTGGCTCTCCCAGCTGCGAGGAAAATAAATTGAGTGAACAGAGTGACACTTCGTTCTTGCCACACTGTTCCTCTAGCGTCTTAAGGGGGAACGGTGTGTTGGGTGAAAAGTGTATTTCGGGAGTTTCTCTTTGCCAGATTTACAAACCATTTATACTCAATGAAAAGGGATCTTAAGGTGTAATAAATTTTCGACGGATAAATATAGTAGCCAACACAGGCGTTCCTGCCAACAATATCGCAAAGTGGAATGGATCTTCGTGGTCTGCATTAAAAAATGGCGTCGGTAACATATTCTTGAAGAATGGAGTATATACGATCACAATTGATCGCTATGGATATTTGTTTGCAGGTGGAAGTTTCACCAATGCCGATGAAATATCTGTTAGCCGGAATATTCAACAACTGAATTTCCGTCCGAAATAAATCAACCCCTGATCTGATGCAAACTCAGACCAGGGGTTGATGTGTTTACCGGGCTCTTCCGTTATATTAGACCTTATCACGATTTAATTGAGTTTGAGGCATAATTCCAGGGTCTGAAATTCAAGCGGAAATTATGTAAGGCGCAACAAGTTTCCATCGCCCGATCGCGAAAGTCATCTTTCCTGGTACGAAGCTGATCTTTAACAATTCGATAGCGTTTGACACCCCCAATCGCATGCTCCACCCGAATGCGAATAAGGGAAATCTGACGATTGCTCTCTTTTTCAGCAAAAGTCAGCTCTCGTCCGCGTGGTTTCTTCATTGGTTGGAGGATCGTGACATCCGGCAAGTAATACCCTTGAAATCCTGTATCTTGATAGAGATAGCTGCCATTTGGCAGGGTCAAATGGGTTTCGTCCGCGATCTTCTTATCGTGTTTCTTGCCTTCACACGTTGGGGTCAGCAAAATAATCTTCGCCGACGCATTCACCAGCAGATTATTTTTGACCGTATGCCGTTTCCGCTTGCCGCTATAGAAGGTGGTTTGGGCTTCCAAATCTTTCGGTCGTTCAATGGCGCGTTCGGTGCCATCCTGAAAATAAACCTGCTCGGCTTCTTGGGGCAGCTGTATATCCGTGGTCGTACGCGCGGGGAGTTCCTTCAACTCGGCCAAGGCTTGATTCAAACAACGATGCAGGATATGGATCCATTTATTGGCCACGGGTTGAGGCATATGGAACACTTCCCCAAAGATATCCTGGGTGGTGGCTTTGCGTAAATACATCAAAATGAACAATAACTTATCTTCCATCGTGGGCAAAGGGCTGTTGCGATAGGCGACAAAACGGCGCTTCTCCCGTTTCTTCGTATCCAGCGTGTATTCCTGCATATATCTCAGAAAAGCGGTACTAAAAGTGGGTAGCAAGGCTTGAAATTCACCGACCGTGTAGGCCGTTAGGGAAAGAAAAGGCAGTGGTTTTTCTGAAAGTCTGGCATAATTGGTCATGAGAGGGGCTTCTTCCTTGTGTTGTTGGTTGCAACTTGGGAAGGATACCCCTCTTTCTTCATCCTTTCAATTATTTAAATCGTGATAACGTCTATTGTATTCATCAGACACATACATAAATGATGCACGGTGTTTTTTTGAGGCTTCGCCTCAAAAAAACACCGTGACTTCAAAAAAGCCGGCCGCGCCACGCGGACCACGCACGTGAAACATCATATAAGCTGATCTGCCTGGCGGCGGCCACGCATTATGAGTTTGTTGTTGTGTGAAATCGCTTCGCGATTTCGCACAACAACATAACATCAAAAAAAGGAAAGGCTCGATGAGAAAGAGAAATTTTTGTTTACTCGTTATCGTTGTACTGGCCATTTGCCTGGCGGGTGGAATCGTCCCTCCCGCTGCGGTGTCCGCCGCCAGGGACGGCGGACCGGCATTGAGCTACGCTGGACCCTCTGAAACGGAAGCTCTACCCCTGGCCCGACCCACACAGCCGGTGGTATTCGTTGTGACGGGTTTGGTTTGCACTATATTCGCAATGATTGCGGTTTCGCCGCTGTTGATCGACGAGCCGGAGCAGCCACTCCCAGAGGTCAATTGAGAAGTTGGTTAATGATGGAGCTTTTCGCCCGCCCGGATGGGGACCTTTAACCGGTTCTCGAAAGGGGTCAGCGGGCATGACCAGAGTTCGTTGTAGCGATAGTCATTATGTGTCCGCGCCAAGCGGGATGGATAGGGTTAACCTGTCAATCCCAATTTAGAATTGATCTCCTAAAAATAGATCCCATCCGAATTGCAATTATATGGGCTTTGCCATTGCCATCCAAACAATGGGCATTTTCCCGATCCGGATTTTTGCGATTGAGCACTTTCTCTAATCCTCCTTCAGCATATGCTTTGCGGACTATGGTAACCGTCAGCAAATTTACATCCAAGGCCTTACAAATGACTACGTATGTCCAATTCGGCCCGCCTTAACTACAATCGGATTTGAGTAGAAATCCTGGTGTGTGACAATTTCCGGTCCGGGACAGAGCCAGATGATATTAATTTTTCAAGGTGCAAATGGTCTTCGGAGGTGAGCTTGACAAAGTATTTCTGGCACATTTTCCTTGTCCTTGAATAGGTTTCTTCCTCAAGGCACAAGATTCATAGCTGGTCAAAGATTTAGCTTTGACAGACCATTAGTTGGTATATTGATCACTGAACTGTCCCGCTTGCCTGAACCCGAAAGGTTTTAAAATCCTTATAGTTCTCACCTGAAAACATTATATCGAATAGGCCGTAGTAACCAGGGTTAATATTAATCGTCGTAACTCCTGCATATTGGCAACCTATTACTTCACCAGACTGATTATAGGCAGTTGCAACTGCGCGAATCCCGTTGGCCTTAATTGTTCCCTTATTGGTCACCTTGCCAGTTACGTGATACGTGGAGAAACTAGCATCATAATACATGCCAAGGTTCGACACCTCAAGATTAGGAATTTCCCAGGTGTCTACCTGTTTCAGTATTGGTTCAAACGACAAATACTTCCACCCCGTTGGCTTAATATTTCGCATTTCAAAACAGGTCTTTTCTCCAGGGGCCAGATATTCTAGAGGTGTAGAATTGAGGAATGTTTTTAATTGATTGTGGTTTTCATCCTGGATATCAACCAATACTTCAATGTAATTAAAATTGACACCTGTGTTATTGATAATTTCACCTCGGATACTCAGGAAGTTAAACGTATCAACATTAGTAGTGTAATTGGGCAGCACTGTAATATCGTTAGGCCCCATTGTGGGGAGAGGTGTTGGCGTTGGAGTTAGTGTTAGTGTTGGAGTGGGGGGCGGACCAAAAACTAGTGGCAAATAAGTCACCGATAATTCGGCCATTACTACTCCATATACAAAAATTGAAAATAAAAGTACGCTTGCGAGAAGGATTATTTTCTTCATTTTATTTTATCTCGATGCACTGCATCCACCACGAAAAAATTTTAATCTTATCTTTGATTAGAAGCATGCCTTCCCAGCTTGCTGATTAAACGAGGTTGCTAAAATCTGCCCCCATGTACCGTTAGAGGGTGGGGCAGGTAATACAAAGTTGTATTGTTTACTTACCTGACAGCCGCTCCATATTTGAAGAGTGATATTTTGCCCTTCGTCTGAGGTAAAGGCCAGGTTTGGTGTATGGGTCTCATCGTATCCCCAAACAAAGTATTTCACATTTACTGATCCACTAATTATCTGAGATTGATCAAAAGTAAGATCATTTTTTAACATTGATGATAAAGGCTATTGATCGTTCCACCTTGGGATGTTGCTAACCCAACGTGATGAGTATTATTCTGGTTATCCAGAAAGCTGGTGTCCATTTCCATTAAATCTGTGAGAGCCTGATCAGTAATGAGAAAAGACCCATTCTTCCAATTAGCATAATGAAAAGTATATTTACCAGTAGTAGAAGAATAGACAGGTCCAATCAGGCGCACACCTCCATTGGAATCGAGCCAACTATATTCATCGTCTGATTTTGTTAAGGTGTATTAAAGGATTTCGCTGGACCAAATCCAGATCCAGCCCAATCCAGGTAGTAATATTTCCGAGAAATACCAGAAGTCAAGCCATCCACCCGAGCATAAACATACGGGTTGCCCTGGTTGTTTAATCTCACCTCTCCAGAGACGGTTCTGGACGTTGAATTATCCAATAGAATTGTTTGGCTTCCCCATTGAAATCCATCCCATT
>CAVUNY010000011.1:0-78366 GCA_963743005.1 uncultured Chloroflexia bacterium
TTACACTCTCACGATAAATGCCAGCAGCCATAAAAAGCCCATGATCACTGCCGGCTCGATTAACAGGCTGGGCCACGGGTGGCCCTCTTCGATCGCCCCGGCCACATTGGTCAGGGCATAAGCCAGACCTGTCAGGATCAACCCGTAAGACAGCGGGCTGAGCGGCAGGTACTGCAGCCCAACCACAACTTCTCCGGTGACGATAATAATGCCCAAGGTCCAATTGATAAACCAGCCGCTGCCCGAGCGCAGATACAACGTGCGCAAACATACCAGGGCCAGCGGTCCGGCCAACAGCGGCAGCAGCAGATATAACCTCAAGCTGCCCGCCCGGGCCGCGATCGCCAGAATTAGATATAGAGCAAACGAAAGCGCCGTCAGCCCGATCGTTGCCAGACCGTGGCGCGAATCTCGAAAATCGACCACGATGTATTCCGCAATAAATACCAGCACCAAAAGCACGCCCCCCATGGCAAAGACGGCCCACCACGGTGGACCAATCGCCAGGGTAGACAGCGGCACCCCGATCGCCCAGGCGGTTAAAGCCGGCAGCAGCACGTGCAGCCACAGGTTCGCCCCTTCCCGGTGGGGATGGCTGCGCAGCAGCCAATCGGCGCCCACCGCGGCCAGCAGTGCGGTCAAAACCGAGACAATGGTGTTGAAGCTCAGCTGGTATTCGAACACCGCGAACGGCAGCCGCAGCACCAGGTCGGTTTCTGGTATGCGGACAAACGGCGTCAGGGCGTACGCCAGCATAATCGTCGCCGCCAGGATGCTCAATTGGTTGGTATCGGGCAGGTGTTGGTGCTCGTCCATCGCCATAATTCTACCTTAAGAAAGGTTTTATGATCTCCCCAGCCGGCGATAAGAGGAAAGGAGAGGGCCAATGTGGTAAAATAGTTCTATTATGCAATCCAAATCCGAGACGATTACCAGTGCTCCGCCCCGCTTAATGAACGCGGTAATCGCAGGTTTTAACGTCGTCACCCGTCATATCCAGCTTATTTTGTTCCCGGTGATCCTCGATTTATTCCTCTGGCTGGGCCCGCACCTGAGCATTAAAGGCTTTTTACAGCCGTTGTTCGAGCATTGGTTGGAAACAGTCGGCCAAATGGGATCTTCAGATATGACCAGCCTGCTGGTCAACAGCAAACCAGAAATCCAATCCATGATCGACCACTTCAACCTGCTGGGGTTGATTCGCACCTGGCCAATCGGTGTTCCAAGCTTGATGTCTTCATTAAATGATACCGCCACCCCTTTAGGCGGGGCAGCGCTCAAACAAATTTCTGCGCTTGAGCCTACGGTCGTGGCCCTGCTCGTGATCCTGGTCCTCGGTCTGGGTTTTGGCAGTATTTTCTTTAATCTGGTGGCTTTTTTCTGCGCCGATCACAGCTTTGAAATCACCTTCGGCCGGCGCTTTGTCTGGGGATTTTTTCAGACCATCACCCTGACCCTGCTTCTCGTGGTGATCTTGATGGTTATCGCCATTCCAGCTATGCTCATCCTTTCGGTAATCATCTTGCTCAGCCCGGGCATCGCTCAAATCATCTTGCTGGTGATGAGTTTCATTTTAATGTGGCTGCTGCTCCCCTTTGTCTTTTCCCCGCACGGCATCTTTGCCTACGGGCTCAGCGCCATCAGTTCCCTGCTGACCAGCATGCGCCTGGTCAGGGGTTTCCTGCCGGGAACGGGAATGTTCCTGGTGGTTATTTTTCTTTTGAGTGAAGGTATGAATATTTTCTGGCGGGCCGCTCCCCCCGATTCATGGATGACGCTGGTCGGGATCGGCGGGCACGCTTTTATCACCACCGGGCTGCTCGCGGCCAGTTTTATTTATTACCAGGGTGGAATGCGTTGGATGCAGGAAAGTCTGCAAAAGATGTTGTCCAACGCCAGTAAAGCCTGACGAACTTAATCATTTAATCGCTATTTAGCGGAGGATTGTGTGAATCAAACGCCCACTTCGTATGCTGCAAAAGATATTCAGGTATTGGAAGGGCTCGAGGCTGTTCGCCGCCGCCCGGGTATGTATGTCGGCGGGACCGATCTTAAAGCGCTTCACCACCTGGTTTACGAAGTTGTCGATAACTCTATCGACGAAGCCCTGGCTGGAACCTGCGACAAGATCGTCGTCACCATTCACGCCGACAGCAGTGTCACCGTGGAAGATAATGGGCGCGGTATTCCGGTAGATATTCATCCCCAAAAACAAAAATCGGCGCTTGAAGTGGTCATGACCGTGCTGCACGCCGGCGGAAAGTTTGGCGGCGGCGGGTATAAAGTCTCCGGCGGCCTGCATGGTGTCGGTGTGTCGGCGGTCAATGCCCTGTCAGAATGGTGTGAAGTGGAAGTCAAGCGCGATGGGCAGATCTGGTACCAGCGTTACGAACGCGGCATCCCCATGGAGGCTGTCAAGCCCATTGGAACCTGCCCGCCCGATCTCACCGGGACCAAGACCACCTACCGCTTTGATATCCAGATCTTTAAAGAAGAGATGGATTATAAGTTCGAGACCCTGGTGCAGCGCTTCCGCGAAATGGCTTTTGTGACCCGCAAAGTGCTCCTGCAACTGGTCGATGAACGCGCTAACCGGGAAATGTCCTTTTACTTTGAAGGCGGGATCAATTCATTTGTCCGCTATCTAAACCGCAACCGCACGGTGCTGCACAACGTTTGTTACGTTGAAAAAGAAGTCGAAAATATCGGCATCGAATGCGCCATCCAGTACACGGATGCCTACGCCGAATCGGTTTATTCCTTTGCCAACACGATCAATACCATCGACGGCGGCACCCATCTCACCGGGCTGCGCACCGCGACCACCCGCGCGATCAACGATTATGCCCGCCGCACCGGCCTGCTGAAAGACGCCGATCCCAACTTCAACGGTGATGACATCCGCGAAGGCATGACCGCCATTGTCAGCATCAAACACCCCGATCCCCAGTTTGAGTCCCAGACCAAGGTCAAACTGATGAACCCCGAGGTGCAGACCTACGTACAGCAGGTGGTGGCGGAGGGTTTCTCTACCTTCCTGGAAGAGAACCCCCAGGCCGCCAAGGCGATCGTTTCCAAATGCCTGACCTCCGCCCGCGCGCGGGATGCCGCCCGCAAGGCGCGCGACCTCGTCATCCGCAAATCGGCCCTGGAAAGCCTGACCCTGCCGGGGAAACTGGCGGACTGCTCGGAACGCGATTCAAACAAAACCGAACTCTACATCGTCGAGGGCGACAGCGCTGGCGGCTCGGCCAAACAGGGCCGCGACCGCCACTTCCAGGCCATCCTGCCCCTGCGCGGCAAGATCCTCAACACTGAACGCGCCCGCCTGGATAAGATCCTGGGCAACAACGAAGTCAAAGCCCTCATTTCCGCCATCGGCACCGGCATCGGCGATAATTTCGACCTGACCAACCTGCGCTACGGGCGCATCATCATCATGACCGATGCCGACGTGGACGGCAGCCACATCCGCACCCTGCTGCTGACCTTCTTCTTCCGCTACATGCAGTCATTGATCGAAGAAGGGCATATGTACATCGCCCAACCGCCGCTGTTCCGCCTGGCGTATAAAAACCAGGTGCGCTATGCCTATACGGAAAATGACAAGGACCGCATCATCAAGGAACTTGGCACGAGCCCCGATAAGGTCACCTTACAGCGTTACAAGGGTCTGGGAGAAATGAACCCCCAGCAGCTCTGGGAAACCACCATGGATCCCCAGAACCGCACCCTGCTGCAAGTCTCCGTGGAAGATGCCACCATCGCCGATCGCACTTTCGATATGCTGATGGGCGAAGCCGTTCCCCCGCGCACCAAATTCATCACCACCCACGCCCGTGACGTCAGAAACCTGGATGTGTAAAAGAACGACTGTAAACGGCTAGAAAAGTAACCTTCAGAACAAAAAACTGAGCCAGTTCTTAAATTAAGAATTGGCTCAGTTTCTATTAAGAACAAATGAAATTTTAATCTATTTACTCTATAATAAAACCAGCTGGTTATTTTATTGGCAGACGTTCCAATTCATTTAATTCTCTTTATAAAAGAATTCTTCAAGCTGGAAATTAGCACGAGGAGGCTAACCATTGAAAAGAAAACAAATCTACGATCTACTGCTTACATCTGGAATCTTGCTCATGTTTCTGGCTGCGAGTGCCTGGGCCAAACAAACGGTGCAGGCTGCCGATCCATCCATTGTTCAATCAACTTATGCTGATTTTACTCAACCAGGCGCTATTTTGTCTGGGACCCACGTCATTGAACCCGCACCCGGAGATGGGTCTATTGTGCTTTCCGCTCAATTTTCAGACGATTTTCCTGGAACTGCTCTCGATGGTTCGTTATGGTCTGGTTACCTCTGGTCGGACGGAACTTCAACCTATGCCCCTACTATCGAAAACAGCATTCTGACCATCCCTGCAAATGCTGGCGCCTTCGTGACATCCAATAATACCTTCCAGCCGCCGACTACCACCCTGGCGACCACGCTGGAATTTACCGCAAACTTTGGAGATGGCGAAAATCAGCATATTGGTTTCGCAAGCGACAAGTTTGAAGGAAATAAATTAATTCTTTTTAGCACCAACACCGCTTACTCGGGCGACCTATTCGCGCGCCTGAATAACAATGGGGAGGAACAGTTTGCCGATTTAGGCCCAATCCCTACCGGATATCATCTATATCGAATTGAGTGGATTTTAGATAGTGGAGATTTGACCGGCACCACCGACGACGCCTTTTTCTATATCGACGGTTCGCAGGTAGCGGCCTTACATATACAAGGTTCTGTGAGTCTCCCCGGGTTATACACGTACATTTCAAATTCAGGAGCGGCGCCGTTGAATGTAGATTTTCTGCAGGTTTCCCCTCCTTACAACGGTTCCACAGGTTCCTATACAAGTTCAGTCTTGGATGCAGCGCCTGGGAATATCTTTACCACGGTCAGTTGGACTGCTACCGAATCTGCGAACACAGCGCTAACTGTCGAAACAAGATCATCGATGGATCAGTTATCCTGGTCTTCGTTTGCCCCGGTCACTAATGGGGATCCGGTCCCGAGTGAAGGACGCTATCTACAATATAAGTTAACATTATCTTCAGGCGATTCAAACCTGACTCCTCAATTAGACGACATCACCCTCTCTTATGGGCTGCCCCAGGTGGATTTGAAGGTGGTGAAATCTGGCCCGACCTCGGTTGCCGCCGGAGGCGACGTGACTTACATCTTGAGCGTGAGCAACCTGGGCCCCAATACGGCCAGTGGGATCAACCTCTCGGACACCCTGCCGGCAGGTCTGACGAATGTGTCAGTCCAAGGGGGTGCGGGATGGGATTGTTCGGGTACGAGTGGGTTGAGCGTGAGCTGCAGCCTGGCCAGCCTGGCAGTCGGTGCAGCCCCTGACGTCACGGTGACCGCCACGGCCCCGGCTGAAGGCGGCGATATCAGCAATACGGCAAACGTTATCGGAGTAGAAACTGATCCTGACCCGAGCAATAACGCCAGCACCCTGGGAACCACTGTCACCCCGGTGGCAGATTTAAAGGTGGTGAAATCCGGCCCAACCATGGTTGACGCCGCCGGAGTCATGACTTACACCTTGAGCGTGAGCAACCTGGGACCCAGCACGGCTACTGGTGTAAACTTGACCGATTCACTGCCAACTGGTCTGACGAATGTGTCAGTCCCAGAGGGCCTGGGATGGGACTGTTCCGGTTCGAGCGGGTTGAGCGTGAACTGCAGCCTGGCCAGCCTGGCAGTCGGTGCCGCGCCAGATGTCACCGTGACCGCCACGGCCCCGGCCGAAGGCGGCGATATCAGCAATACGGCTGATGTCAGCGGGGTAGAAAGCGACCCCGACCCGAGCAACAACGCCGGCACAGTGGACACGACCGTGGCTCCGGTGGCGGATCTGGCTATCCAAATAACTGCCAGTCCCGATCCGGTGGGCGTAGGCAGGCTTTTGACCTATCATGTAAGCGTGAACAACCTGGGTCCCAGCACAGCCAGCAATGTAAATGTATCAGACACCCTGCCGTCCGGATTGGTTTTTGTCAGCGCGATGGGGATTGGTTGGTTGTGTGACGATGTTTCTGGAACCGTTGGTTGTAGTATGGCCAGCCTATCTGCCAGCTCATCCGGGGATATCGCTATCCAGGTGTATGCGCCATTGACCACAGGCTCCATTGACAACTCGGTGAACGTGAGCGCCGACCCTTCGGATCCCGTTTCGGGTAATAATACCAAGGGTGTGACCGTTCACGTGATCGGTATATATTATTTACCGGTGATCATTAAATAAACAATTTGAAAAACTGCTCTGCAGGCGATTACAAACCTGCAGAGCAGTTAGCTGCCATAACCTGCCAGCGATTAATATGGGAATCTGAGCCAGGCCCAGCAGTATTTACCAAAGGGTGGGCAGGCAGTTGCTCCCATCCCCTAATTTTTCTCCATGGTGCCGGATGCCTCAATTTTAAAGGCCGCGGTTCCAGTGACGTTCATCTGGCGGCCTGGCTGCAGATTTGATAGAGGTAAGCCCATAAGCCATGCCTTCCAGGAATATATTTATCCATGATTCTTAAATAACACCAGGCAAAAAATCGATAAATAACATATCCCAGCACGACTCCGATCGCGTTCATAATGGAATCGTTAATATCGACGCTGCGATAACTCAGTCCCAAAATTAAATTGGCAATCAGCTGTGACGTTTCGATCCCCACACCGGTCAAAATAGCCAGCGCTGGCACCCACTTCGCGCGCACCCGGATGAAAAAACTGATCCCAAACCCAAAAGGCATTGTCAGCAATATATTTGCCACAACATCCCGCAGGAATATATACATATGCGGTACATAGACGTACCGGCTGTAATCGAAAGGGATCAGGTTGATTTTTTCAAAAATCAACCTGGCGGGGGACCGCCAGGAATACACATCGGCCGGGTCCAGTAAAGGTATCGGGAAGAGGATCATGCCCACCACGACCAGCAGGTACACCCAGAACACCGAGAAAAAGAACAAGAATGAGGAGCTTTGTTTTCGCCGCCGGAGAATAACCAGCAGGATGCACAGCACGCCCAGGCCGCAGAGAAACGGGATCGGAAAAAATTCAAGCTGCATAACGGATATTATATTGCCTGGTTGGCACTCTCAGCCCCTCAACTTTACGGATATTAGCCGCTTACGGTGCGATTACCACCAGGTTGTCAAACTTAGCCTGGACATGCCCCGTTTCACCCGGTAAAACGGCCAGCCCGATATCCCCACTGCTGTAATTCGAGTCAGTGATTTTTTCAACCGTCACGCCGTTGATCCGCAGGCCCAAATCCTGACCCTCGCAGTGCACCTCAATCACGTTCAATCGAGGCCCCGTGATCACATTCTCCGAGGGCTTCCAATCAACCAGAGGCACGCGTTCGTTGTGATCGCTGCGGAAAATCCCATACTTGCCATCCCCCCGGATCAAGAAAAGATAGCCATCTCCGTTGGGCTGCACCCGGCACATTACCCCATATCCTGAAGGCGCAGCGCCTTCCGTTTCAAGCGGAGTTGCTTCCACGGCCAGCACCAGATTATCCAAATTTTTACCGGCAGCTGCCAGGGCCAAACCGCCGGAGGAACTGCCGCTTAGAATGTAGGTTTCATCCGAGATGGCACCCTGGGCAGCGCTGCCGCTGGTTTTCCAGCTGCCAATTTCTTGAAAAGAGTCGTTGTACAGGATGGTCGGGTTTCTAACCACCCAACCGTTGGGATTGGTCAGATCCACCTCATACTGCTCTTCCAACCCGACAAAATCGCAGTTTTCAGCCCGGATGTCGTAATACCCGGGCTGGATCTTAAAAATGTGGTCCTGGTTAACCTGGATAATTTCATCGGTACGCAGCATATCATTTCCCCAGGTGTCTTCAGACGGCAGAGAAATATACACGTAGCACACGTCCCAATCGGACTGGTTTTCCAGCGTTAACTCAACCAGTGATTTGTCCGGAACCGCCGTCTGCTCAGCCGGGCTGAGCGTCGGGGGCACCAGGATCGATTTTCCACCCCCAGGCAGCGGGATAGGCGCATGAGTGGGAGTGGCATTCAGAGATGCGGGAGGTTTGCCTGTACAGCCTGCCAGCAGCCAGCACAAACCCAGGCAAATTCGAACAATCAACTTCATGAAAACTCCGCTACAAAATAGACAAGAATAATTTGATTATAGCATTCGCTCGATTCCAAATTGTGATATATTAATAATTGACCCTCTCCGGGCCTGCTGGTAAACAAATCCCTTGGAACAGGTGAGGTAAACATGACAAAAGCGTTTCTGTTTCGCTATGCTGATCTAAAAGATTATATGATTCGTTTTTTCACGAAACTGGGTGTCCCCGAGGCTGATGCGGCGATTTCCGCCGAAGTTCTGCTTTCCGCCGACCTGCGCGGCGTCGATTCACACGGCATGATCCGTCTCAACAGCTATTACGGCGACCGCATCCGCAAGGGATTGGTCGATCCCAAATCCCCTTTCAAAGTGGTCTCCGAGACCGCTACTACCGCCTCGATCGATGGTGGAAACGGCCTGGGCCAGGTCGTCTCGCACCATGCCATGGAATTATGCATCCAAAAGGCTCACCAGACCGGTTTATCGATGGTTACCGTGCGCAATTCTAACCATTACGGCATCGCCGGCTATTACGCGATGATGGCCCTCGAACATAACATGATTGGCATCAGCTTCACCAACAGCCAGCCTCTGGTTGCGCCCACCTATGGCCGCAAGGCCATGCTGGGGACGAACCCCATCGCCGTGGCAGTGCCCGCTAAAAATGAACGCCCCTATGTGCTGGATATGGCCACCAGCATCGTCCCCATCGGACGGGTCACGGTTTACGATAAAGCCGGTAAGCTCATCCCCGAAGGCTGGGGGATCAATGCCGATGGGCAGGTGACCGTTCAACCCCAGGAAGTGCTCAAGGGCGGCGCCCTCATGCCATTGGGCGGGATCGATCTGATGCGCGGTTATAAAGGATACGGCCTGGGGCTGATGGTCGACATTTTCTCCGGGGTGCTTGCTGGCAGCGGCTTCGGCACGGGCGTGGATATCAAAGACGGAAAGCATACCGCTCGTACCGGACATTTCTTTGCCGCGGTGGATATCGCCGCCTTCCGCCCGCTGGAAGAATTCAAGCGCGATATGGATGAGCTGCTGAGCCAGATCAAAAATTCGCCCAAGGCTGTCGGTCAGGATCGCATTTACATACAAGGCGAAAAGGAATTTGAGCTGGCCGAGAAGAATGCCCGCGAAGGGGTGCCGTTGATGGAACCCGTGGTCGACGTTTTAAGGAAGAGCGGGCACGAAGTCGGTGTGGAATTCGAAGCGGAAGTCCTGGGAGAAATCGATAAATAACGCCTGAAACCTGTTTTAAAAGGCGCAAGCACTGTTTTATGCACAGAAATAAAGCCAAAACCTCTCGCCAATCCTCAGAACTTATTAAGATTGGCGTCAGAGACCTTGCAACGCAGATTAATATGTGCTAGAATCAGTCATCGTAAGTTGTTTCAAGGTTGACCGCAACGAAAAGTGGGTGTCCCCCACTTTTCTGCGTGTTATGGGCCAATTGTTTGGAGAGTGTTAAGGAATGAAGAACGAGTTTACGCTGGCTTTCAATGAGGTCCTGGAGGAAAAAGGGCTGCCTAAGGAAGTCATCCTCAGCGCCCTGGAATCGGCTATGGTTTCTGCATATCGCCGCGCAGTCAATGCATCGAGTGCGCAGCACGTCGAAGCTCAAGTTGATTCTGAAACCGGCAAGGTGATTATCCTTGCAGAAAAAGAAGTGGTCGATTCTGTCCAGGATGAACGGACGGAAGTATCACTGGTTGATGCGCGCCGGGTCAATCCGGAGACGGAGCTTGGCAGCATGATCGTGGTGGAATCCACTCCCCGCGATTTTGGCCGCGTCGCCGCCCAAACCGCCCGCCAGGTGATTCAGCAGCGCATCCGCGACGCTGAGCGCCAGATGCAGATGGTTTTCTTCGAAAAGCAGTTAGGAGAAATCGTCAGCGGTGTGGTGCAGGCCATAAATAACCAGGGCCTGACGGTTGGCATGGAAATGCGCGCCGAAGGCAATATGTCTCGCAAGGATATGATTCCAGGCGAGCGTTTTCGCATTCACGACCGCGTCCGCGCTTTAATCGCCGAAGTCAAAGACAGCCCGCGCGGCCCGCAGATCATCCTGTCGCGCACCCATCGCGATTTCTTGCGGCGCTTGCTCGAAAATGAAGTGCCGGAAATTTATCATGGCATCGTCGAAATTCGCTCGATTGCCCGCGAACCCGGTGAGCGCGCCAAGGTTGCCGTCTCGGCGACCCAGGCGGGTATCGATCCGGTTGGGGCCTGCGTCGGCGTCAAAGGCGTACGCATCCAGGCCATCGTCCGCGAGCTTCATGATGAGAAGATCGACGTCATTGAATGGAATACGGACCCGGCTTTCTTCATCGCCAAGGCGATCAGCCCGGCCCGGGTCAGCGGGGTCTATCTGAATGAGAAGTCCCCGAATGGCAAGACAGCCACCGTGGTCGTCCCGGAAGACCAGCTCAGCCTGGCGATCGGGCGCGATGGTCAAAATGCCCGCCTGGCGGCTAAATTAACCGGTTGGCGGATCGACATCAAGAGCGTTTCTGAGGCTGCCTCGGATGCATTGTACAAGATCCAGAATGACTCCGCCCTGGCCGGTCTGATCCAGCAAGAAGGCTTAGTCGAAAACATCCAGGTTATTCTGGCCAAGAAAGCCGAGAACCGCCCGCTCACGCCCGAGGAATACGACCAGCTTTCCAAATTTATTGATAAGGTCGAACACCGCACGGCTGCCCGCAAAGCGGAAAAGAAACCCGCGGAAGAAGCTGCTGAAAAAGCTTTGAAAGAGCTCTTCCCCGAATCCATTTTCCTCCAGAACATCCTCGACTCTGGTCTGCCGGATCATGTGGCATATATTTTGCAAGAAGCAGGCTATGCCACCACCGGCGACCTGATTCTGACGATCAAGACCCACTCGGATGATATTCTGCGCCTGCAGGGCATTGGCCCGCGCGCAATGAATGAGATTAATAAGCTGGTGGATGGGCTGGAAGCGACCCAACAGGCCTCTGCATTGGCAGAAGCTGAGGCGGTGACTGAAGCGGTGCTTGAAGTTGAGCCGTCTGCGGTGCAGCCTGAAGTCGAACCTATCCTCGACGAAACCCCAATGGCTGAACCCGTGGCTGAGCAAGAGACCATTGTTCTGCCGGAAGAAGCAGAAGGTATAGCCCCGGCAGATGAACCAGTTGTACTTGTTGAAGGTGAAGTTGTAACTGAGCCCGTTGAAGGCGATGAAGAACCCTCCTTCGATAAATTATTTGCCCTTAAACCGGATATGATCCCGGTCGTGGATGCAGACGAAGAGGAGGAATCCGAAGATGCCTCCAAGACCAAACCGGGTAAGAAAAAGAAGAAGTCTCGCAAGAGTGTAGAAATTACCTATGATCCCGACCGCGATGTGATGCTGACCAAGAAGAAACATAAACGAGGTGACGGCGTCTGGGAATGGGAAGAGTAATAGACGGAAGGCGTAATGAGCAAAAAACCGGTCAAGCGCGTCAAGCTTGTGCCACAGCGCACCTGCGTGGGCTGCCGGGAAGTTCTTGCCAAAAGGACGCTGACACGAATTGTCCGCACGGCAGATGGGGTGAAAATTGACCCCACCGGTAAGCTCGCTGGACGAGGAGCATACCTTCACAATAAGCGTTCATGTTGGGAAAGAGGCCTGCAGGGGAGTCTGGCGCATGCCCTAAAAACCAATTTGACCGGTGAAGAAAGCGAAATTCTGAAATCTTTCATGGCATCTTTGCCAGAAGAAGCGCCCGAAGATGTGAAATAAAAGAAGTTGTGTTTTTATGGAGGTGCGTATGAGCGACAATGGGCGCAAGAAGATTGAACTTCCTGCCGGCATCACCGTTCGAGACCTGGCTCAAAAGATTGAAGCCAGCCCGATCCAAATCATCAAAATTTTGATGTCCGTCGGGGTGATGGCAAATATAAATCAACAAATCGATTACGATACGGCGGCGGTTGTAGCCTCAGAAATGGGCTATGACGCCAACATGGAAAACATTGAAGAAGAGGTGCTTCCGGAAACCGGTGAGGTCCCTCTCTGGCGACAGCTGATCGCAAAAGAAGATCCCAAACAATTGGTCGAACGAGCCCCGGTGGTCACCATCCTGGGGCATGTCGATCATGGTAAAACCACCCTTCTGGATGCACTGCGGCACACCAATGTTGCCGGCGGTGAAGCGGGTGGCATTACCCAGCACATCGGCGCCTATCAGGTTGAAGTCAAAGGCCGGCCAATCACCTTCTTAGATACTCCCGGTCATGCCGCGTTTACCGCCATGCGCGCGCGCGGCGCTCAGGGGGCAGATGTGGTCGTGCTGGTCGTGGCAGCCAATGATGGCGTTATGCCCCAGACGCGAGAGGCGATTGCCCATGCTACCGCGGCCCGGGTGCCGATTATTGTCGCTCTGAATAAGATGGACCGCGATGACGCCAACCCCGATTATGTCAAAAATCAATTAGCAGAAGTTGGTCTGGTACCCGATGAATGGGAAGGCAGCACGATCATGGTCCCCGTTTCCGCAAAACAGAAAAAGGGGCTCGAAGATCTGTTGGAGGCCATTTTGCTGGTCGCAGACAGTGTAGAAATTCGTGCCAACCCCAACGGTAAAGTAATCGGTACCGTGATTGAAGCCCAGGTCGATAAAAACCGGGGAACGATTGCCACTCTCCTGGTCCAAAATGGGACACTGCAGATGGGCGATGTCGTCGTTGCCGGCCGGGCAATGGGACGGATTAAAGCCATGTTCGATTTCCGCGGCAAACGAGTGGTGAAAGCCAAACCATCTACCCCCGTTCAAATCATGGGGCTTTCGGATGTACCCGCCGCGGGCGACGTTTTCCTGGTTTATTCCAATGAAAAAGAAGCCAAAGCCATCGTCGAAGAACGCCGCGTGGCAGCCCAGGAGGCCGTCTCCAGGGTTCCCAAGGCTACTCTGGAAGAGCTTTTTGAACGCTTCAAGGCCGGTGAAGTCCAGGAATTAAGCCTGATTTTAAAGGCCGATGTACAGGGTTCGTTGGAGCCGATACGAAATTCCTTAAACGAACTGAGCAAGGATATTAAAATCAATATCCTCTACAGCGAAACCGGGAATGTCACCGAAAACGACGTCATGCTGGCAGCCGCTTCGCATGCGATTATCGTGGGCTTCAACGTTCAGGCCGATACCTCAGCCCGGCGTCTGGCAGAGGCCGAAGCAGTTTCCATCCGCCTGTATGAGATTATCTACCGCCTGATCGAAGACATCGAGAAAGCCCTGAAAGGCATGCTCGAACCAGAATTTCGCGAAGTCCCCCTGGGACGGGCAGACGTTTTGGCGGTCTTTAAAGTCAGTAAAGTTGGCAATATCGCCGGTTGTAAGGTGTCACAAGGCGAAATCCGGCGCAACGGGAAGGTCCGCCTGCACCGCGGCGACCAGATTATATACGAAGGCGAAATATCCAGCCTGAAACGTGAAAAAGATGATGCCCGTGAAGTACGTGTCGGCTTTGAATGCGGCATTTCCTTCAAGAATTTTTCAGAAGTAACGCCAGGTGATTGGGTGGAATGTTTTTTGGTTGAACGGATGTAGTGTTTACATCCCATTGCGTGCAGGGTCGATGGAGTACAGTTCCATAATAATTAGATCCTGGGTTGTTTCGACTTCAGATTCTGCCGCATTATGAGGAGGAAATATGCCCTCACCTTTAAGATTACAACGCATCGCTGATCGGATCCGCGAGGAATTGTCCGATATGGTCGTCCGTGAAATCAGCGACCCGCGCCTTTCTGGCATATCCATTACCGGCGCGAAAGTCGACCGGGAATTGAGTTATGCCGATATTTTTGTGTCTGCCATTGAAGGCCACGAACGCGAGCCCGAGATTATAGCAGGCTTGCAGCATGCCAGTGGTTTTTTACGCCGCAGCCTGGCGGAACGCATCGATTTACGCGTGTTTCCCCGCCTGCGATTTCATTGGGACCCAACCCCGGAACGCGCCGACCACATCGAAAAACTCCTGGCCGAATTACGCCAGGAGACACCTGTTGAAACGGAGACTGATTCTGAAAATGATGACGAATGAAGAATTTAATGGTGCGCTACGCCAGGAATTTCAGAATTCCCAGACCATTTTAATCGTATCCCACATTCGCCCGGATGGAGACGCAGTCGGTTCGCTGCTTGGGTTAGGTCTCGCCCTGCAAGAAGCGGGTAAACAGGTCACCATGGTTCTCTCGGATGGGGTGCCTGCCAGTTTTCGCCAATTGCCTGGGGCCAACCAGGTGCTGCGCAAATCACCGCTGAAATCTTTTGATTTAGCGGTGGTCGTGGACTGCTCTGACCTGCTCCGCACGGGAACAGCCCTGGGTGAGCGCGTTCCCGATATCAATATCGATCATCACATCACCAATCTCAATTTTGCCAGGATCAACCTGGTATGCCCCGATGCCCAGGCAACCTGCGGTATCCTGGCTGAAAATCTTGAATCCTGGGGGCTGGCGGTTAACGAAAAAATTGCGAAAGCCTTGCTAACTGGCCTGGTTACAGATACAATCGGTTTTCGGACATCGAATGTGACCGCCAACACCCTTCGCCTGGCAGCCTGGCTGATGGACCGCGGCGCAAACCTGGCAGATCTTTACAATCGAGCGATCGTCCGCCGCTCATTCGAAGCAGCCCAATACTGGGGCCAGGGATTATCCCACATTCAACGCAGCGGTCGCATGGTTTGGACTGCGTTATGTCTTAAGGATCGAGAAATTGCCTCATATAACGGCAACGATGACGCCGATCTGGTCAATGTAATCTCCGCCATCGATGAAAGCGATATCGGCTTAATTTTTGTTGAACAGACGAATGATCATGTAAAAGTAAGCTGGCGCGCCCAACCCGGATGGGATGTCTCCCAAATCGCCCTCCAATTTGGTGGAGGCGGTCATCCTGCCGCCGCCGGGGCAGATATCCCCGGAACGATGGAAGAAGTCCAATCTCGTGTTTTAGCTGCAACCCGCCAGGTTCTGGCAGTGGGTGGTAATGGAAAAAATGGGCAGTTGGTTAAAGAAAATAAAAATAACACTTCTGGTTAGTTCCAGTCAGATTGGGGAGTGATTTTAATGGGTGATCAAAATCTCGATTTAAAAAACGCCATATCAGGGGTGCTGGTTGTGGATAAGCCGGTTGGTTTGACCTCGCATGACGTCGTTCAGATCATCCGCAAGGGCACGAACATCCGGCGCGCAGGCCATACAGGCACCCTCGATCCTCGCGCTTCAGGTGTTCTGGTGGTACTGATCGGACCCGCGGTTCGATTAAGCGAATATGTTTCTGCTTCCGATAAGCGTTATCAGGCCGTGGTTCGCCTGGGGGTGAGCACCGATACCTATGACGCCGATGGACGAATTGAGTCTACTTCTCCGGTCGATGTGACCGAAGAGCAGTTTGAAGAAGCCTTGAAACATTTTGTGGGTGAAATCGAACAAGTTCCTCCGCCCTATTCAGCGGTCAAGATAAAAGGCCGCAAAGCGTATGAAATGGCCCGAGAAGGTGAAGAAGTCGACCTCACCCCTCGCAAGATCCAGGTTTACAATCTGGAACTGTTGGAATGGGCCATGCCAGAAGCTGTCATCGATGTCTATTGTTCCTCTGGCACTTACGTCCGCTCCCTGGCGAATGATTTAGGCGAAAAGTTGGGCTGCGGCGCCCACCTGGTTGGCCTGCGCCGTACCAAAAGCGGGCGTTTTACCCTGCGCGATGCCGTTCCTTTGCGCAAACTTAAGGAACATTTCGAAAACGGCACATGGTACCAGCTTCTCATCCCGGCTGCTGAAGCCCTTTCGGATTGGCCCGCGGTGGAATTATCCCACGAACAGGTTGAAGCTGTCCGCCACGGTCACCGCGTTCCTGCGGTCCCCGGGGTTGGCGCCATGGTGCGTGGGATCAGCGAACAGGGCGAACTGGTGGCATTAATGGAGTTCGACGAGGCCGCTGCTGAATGGCAGCCTAAAAAAGTCTTTTTCTCATAACATTTTGCAATGCAGCATCACCACTCTCTGGATGACCTCCACCTAAAGAACGCCTGGGCCACCATTGGTTCATTCGATGGTGTTCATCGCGGCCATCAGGTGATTATCAACCAACTGGTGCAGGAAGCGCATGCCGCCGGAGCGCTCGCGGTAGTGGTCACTTTTTATCCCCACCCGGCTGTCGTCCTGCGCAACCTGCAAGGGCCTTTTTACCTTACCACGTTGGATGAACGGGCTGCAATCATGGCCGATTTGGGTATCGATTATATGATCACTTTGCCCTTCAGCCATGAGATCGCCAAACTGACCGCTGAAGATTTTATGATTAATCTCTCGGACCACCTTGGGCTCACCCGTTTGCTGGTCGGCAATAATTTTGCCTTAGGCCGGGGTAGAAGTGGGGATGTCCACGCATTACGCTACCTGGGGGAAGGCCTGGGTTACGAAGTCGAAGTCGTTCCGCCGGCCCTGGTGAACGATCAGATGATCTCATCTACACGCATTCGCGAGTTGGTGGGGCAGGGGCAGGTCGGCGATGCCGCCGCCCTGCTGGGCCGCTGGTATCGCGTGAGCGGGAAAGTCGTTCACGGCGACGGGCGCGGGCGTCTGATCGGAATACCCACAGCCAATGTGGCGTTTTGGCCGGAACAGATTGTTCCACAACGCGGGGTGTATGCTTGTCTGGCTACAATCCACAATAAGGCCTTCCCCGCGGTGACAAATATCGGATTGCGCCCCACGTTTGAAGTCAACAATGCAATTTCGCGGATTGAGTCCCATTTGCTGGATTTTCATGAAGACCTGTACGATATGGATCTGCAGCTCGATTTCATTAAATACTTGCGTCCTGAAGAGCGCTTCCCATCGGCGGATGCGCTGATCGCTCAAATCCATATTGATATCCAGAATGCGCGTGAGGTTCTGCCCTATGTCCCCTGACCGCCAGGTATATCTGCTGGATCCTCGATCCTTTACGCCTGAGATCATCGCGGTGGCTTTCGCCAAAACATCCCGTTCCCCACTGTCCTTCCGCGAAATCGCGGTAGAACTCACCGAAGAAAAGAGCGCCGAATTTCACGAAAAATGGGTGGTCGGCTATGGACATGCCTCGGTTGCCGAACATGCCGTTTTGCACGTCGCCGTCGAAAACATTTCCCGCCTGGCCGTTAAATCGCTGGAATCTAATCGCCTGGCTTCATACACCGAAAAATCAACCCGCTACCAGAAATGGGGACCGGATGATTTTTTCATTCCCCCCGAACTGCAGGATCATCCCCTGCTGCCGCTCTACCGCCAGACCGTACGTGACCTTTTTTCAGCCTATCTGAATTCTCTGCCCCTTGTGCGCGAAGTGATTGCCGCTGAAAACCCGCGCGGTCCGGTGGAAAGTGACGGGGCCTATGAACGCCGCATTCGGTCGGATTACGTCGACGTCTGCCGCTTCCTGCTGCCGGCCGCCTCGCTGGCCAACGTGGGCATGACCATTAATGCTCGTGCCCTCGAACATGCCCTGCGCAAGATGCTCTCGCACCCGCTGACCGAAGTTCGCCAGTTGGGCGAAGAAATCAAACAGGTTGCCCAAAAAGAAGTCCCCACCCTGGTCAAATATGCCGATGCGGTCCAATTTTTGAAAAACGCGCAGTCCGGGCTCGAAACCGAAGCGGCAAGAATTTCCTCCGCACCGGCGGTCTCGAAAGATTGGTGCAGTATCGTGGATTCAGACCTCGAGGGCGAAAAACGCGCCATGGCCGCTGCCCTTTTTCGTCACGGCAATCTGCCTTATTCGCAGGCCCTGGCATACGTCTGCACTCTCGACTCTGCCGGCCTGCAGCGCCTGGCGATGACCCTCCTGGGATCCGCTGGCAAATTCGATATTCCCCTGCGCGAGTTGGAACACGCCACCTTCACGGTTGAGCTGACCCTCGATCAGGGCGCCTATGTCGAGTTGAAACGGCATCGCATGATGACCCAGAGCCCGCAAGCGCTCACCCCTCATCTCGGATTTGCCATACCCCGCGCCATCTCTCAGGCCGGGTTAGAGCCGGTCTTCCGCCAGGCCGTAGGAAATGCCAGCGCTGCATATGATGAGATCGCCCGGGTTTTCCCGGCGGTGGCTTCCTACGTGGTTCCCAACGCCTGCAACCGGCGTGTCTTGCTGACCTTCAACCTGCGCTCCGCCGACCATTTCGTCGGTTTGCGCTCTGCCCCGAACGCCCATTTTTCCATCCGGCGGGTGGCGCAGCGATTATACGAGCAGATCAACCATGTGGCTCCATTCCTCGGCGCCCAACTGCGCGTTTGCCCGGGTGAAACCTGGCAAGAAATTGAAAAGCACTTCTTCACCCAGGTCGCTGCCCGCGTCGAGGACTAAGCCTAAATAATCTCCGCGCGGTTGGGATCGCACTGCACTTCAATAAAAAAAACCACCTCCGCTTTTCGCAGCGAAGGTGGTTTTCAGTTAACCTGGACTCAGGCTTAATCTAATTTTCCGGTCTGAATTGACTGTTTTACCTCGGCGATTGCCCGGGTGATATGGATTTCGCGCGGGCAGGCCTCCGTGCAGTTAAAGGCCGTGCGGCAGCGCCAGACCCCATACTGCTCGTTGAGCCTCGCCAACCGTTCCGCGGCGCCTTGATCGCGGCTGTCATAGATGAAGCGGTGCGCGTTTACAATCGCCGCCGGACCCACATACTTCCCGTTGGCCCAGAAAGACGGGCAGGAAGTTGTACAGGCTGCGCATAAGATGCACTTAGTGGTATCGTCGAAGCGCTCGCGCTCTTCAGGAGATTGCAGGCGCTCCTTGCCATCGGCCGGCAGCGGGTCGTTGTTAACCAAAAATGGCTGCACTTTATAGTAATTTTCAAAGAAAGGATCCATATCCACAATCAGATCCTTGATGACTCGCAGCCCAAGCAGCGGTTCAACCGAGATAGTCGAAGTTCCCAGATCGCGGACCAGTACTTTGCAGGCCAGGTAATTCCGGCCGTTGATCCGCATGGCATCCGACCCACATACCCCATGCGCGCATGAACGGCGGAATGCCAATGACCCATCGATGTACCCGCGCACATGTTCGAGCAGGTCTAATACCCGCTCGGTGGGTTCGACATCAAAAGTAAACGTGTCATAATGTGGGCTCTTGTCTTTTTCTGGATGGAAACGATAGATTTTTAGGATGATATTCATAGGGCACCTGGAGTGACTTTAATACACCCTTTCTTTGGGTTGGTATTTGGTGATAACCACTGGTTTATACTCCAGCCGCACCTGGGCATCGTCCCACCATGCCAGTGTGTGCTTAAGCCAGTTTTTATCATCCCGTTTCGGATAATCCTCGCGGGCGTGGGCGCCGCGGCTTTCGGTGCGCGCCAGGGCAGAAACGGCCGTGACCAGCGCCAGGTCCATCAGGTTGCTGATTTCCCAGGCATTGATCAGTTCGGTGTTGAAAATTTTACCGGTGTCGGCCACTTTAACATGCTTGTATCTCTCGCGCAGCCCCTTGACCAATTCAATGGCCTTTGCCAGTCCTTCAGCGCTGCGGAAGACGCCCACGTCGTCGAACATACCGGCTTTTAATTCCTTGGCCAGCTCGGCCACATTTTCGGTGCCGTCGCCATGCGTCAGGACGTCGATCTGCTGCTGGGTGAAACTCAGGGGATCGTCCGGCAAAGGTAGCAGGTCAGTCCCGTTCGCATATTCTGCGGCAGTGATTCCGGCATGTTTGCCAAATACCACCAGGTCTACCAACGAATTCGTGCCCAGGCGATTGGCCCCGTGGATCGAAACACAGGCACATTCGCCGGCAGCGTACAATCCTGGAACCTGGGTGCCCTTGTCGTCGACCACCACCTGTCCAAATTTATCGGTTGGGATGCCACCCATCGCATAGTGTGCGGTAGGCTGCACCGGCATCATTTCGGTAACCGGGTCCACCCCCAGGTAAGTTTTACAGAAATCGGCGATATCCGGGATCTTGCTCAACAATTCCTCGCCGGTGATCGTGTATGGAGAGCCGTCCGGGCGAGTGCGCCCATCGAGCTTGGCAAATTTATTGATCGTTTCGGGCCGCGCGTCCAGGTATAGGAAGCGTTTCCCGTTGATCCCGTTGCCGTCGCGCATTTCCAGATACATTGCCCGGCTGACCACGTCCCGCGAAGCCAGATCTTTCACGGTGGGCGCATAACGCTCCATAAAGCGCTCGCCCTTGCCATTGATCAAAACCCCGCCTTCGCCGCGGACAGCCTCGGTGATCAAGATCCCCAATTTTAAAATCCCTGTGGGATGGAACTGGAAAAACTCCATATCCTCCAGGGGAATACCCCGCCTGAGGCATACCGCTGCCCCATCTCCGGTATAAGCATAGGCATTCGAGGTGATCTCCCAGATCCGGCCGTGCCCGCCCGTGGCAAAAATGACGGATTTGGCGCGGAAGATGTGCAGCTCGCCGGTCGCCATTTCGACCGCGGTCACGCCGGCTGCCTTGCCATCATTCATCAACAGATCGATGACCTCGTATTCGTTGAAGAAATTGATCCCGTTCTTGATACACTGTTGAAAGAGGGTCTGCAAAATCATGTGCCCGGTGCGGTCGGCGGCATAGCAAGAGCGCCGCACCGGTTTTCCGGTCTCGTTATTGGTATGGCCGCCGAAAGGCCGCTGCGCGATCCGTCCCTCGGGGGTGCGTGAGAAGGGCAGCCCCATGTGCTCCAGGTCGTAAACCGCCTGGATGGCTTCCTCGCACATAAACTCAATTGCGTCCTGATCCCCCAGGTAATCGGAACCTTTGATCGAGTTCGTAGGTATGCCATTCGGCATGATCCTCTTCCAGGTTGCCCAGCGCTGCCCCAATCCCGCCCTGGGCCGCTCCGGTGTGAGAGCGTGAGGGGTACAGTTTGCTTATCACGGCTGTTTTTGCGCGTTTTGAGGCTTCCATTGCCGCCATCAAACCTGCGCCGCCGCCGCCAACAATAATCACATCAAAGGTATGTGTCTCGGGCATGGTTTCTCCGTTACTGTATAGGAATCGAGGTGTTGACCCCGCCAACAAGCGCGATAAACCCAAACAGGGTTATTGCGAACCAAAAGAGCACGATGAGGATCACCACGATCCGGCGATTGGCAGGACTGTAAATGAAATCGAAAAGCACCTGGCGCAGCCCGTTCATGCCGTGGGCAAAGGCAAAAGCCAGCAGCAAAGCATCGTACACCCGCCAGAAAATGCTCGCCCAGCGCTCTACCACATAACCCAGGTCCATGGCATGCACCCCGACGATCACGTCCTGAAGGATCATGTGTCCCCATACCAGGGGAATCAGCAGAAGAGCAGAAATCCGCATCCATTTCCAGGAAATTGATTCCAGGTTCTGGGATACATTTACCGTGCGGTGGGAAGTTGTCGTTGCCATTTCCGCCTCCTAATGGAACAAGCCGTAATTATATTTCAGCAGGTTGAACATCATGATCCCCGCTGCCGGCACCCACAATACCAGACTGATGATCAACGTCCACATGGTGGACTTGCGCTGGGTGGGGATATTCCAATTCTTGGGGGCGAACATGTCGAAGAATGCCACCCTCAGCCCGTTTACGCCGTGGAAAAAGACGCAGAACACCAGAGCAACCTCTCCCAGGCCAAATAATGTACTCTGGTAGAGCTTGATCACATCCATGTAAGCGACCGGTGCAAAATACACCAGGGCGATATCCACGATATGGATCGTCAGGAAGAGCCCGGTTCCTAATCCAGTGATCCGGTGTAAAAGGAAACTCCAGTGCCCTTCACGGCCGCGATAATTCACATAGCCGTTTAGGGTGGTTTTTATCGCTGACATATACACCTCCAGTTGAAATATGGGACAACCTTATTGTAGCATTATTTTAAATAGTGATATAGTCCGAAATATCTGAATTGGAAAATTCATTGCAGGAAAGCACCAAATGGGTAAAATGAATGTGTAAAACAGGCACTCAAGTTGCACCGTTTGGGGGTAACCCCTTCCTAAGGAGGAATATCGTGGAAAAGAAATTTACCGTACTGCGGGTCATCGCGACCCTGTATAAAATCGCCGGGGTGCTGGTAGCCCTGGGGACAGTCTTGCTCGTGATCCTGATCATTGTGGGAGCAGGCGCAAGCAATGTGTTCATGCAGCAGTTTGGCGTCAGCGGCGGCGGCCCCATCGTGGCATTCGTAAGTGCGATTATCGCAGTGCTTACCGGCGGGCTGTCGGCCTTGGGTATCTATGCCGTCGGCGAAGGGCTGTCTCTGCTGGTCAGCCTGGAAGAAAATACCCGCTTCACCGCCATTCTGCTGCGTGATCGTTTCTATCCCCAGCCCCAATCTGCCCCGCTGCCGCCACAACAGCCGATGATGCCACCGCAGCAGCCCGTGATGCCGCCGCAGCAGCCTAGGATACCGCCCCAGCAGCCCAACAACCCGCCTCCAACCTCATACCCGCCCAGCAGCCCCGGATAATTCTCTCAACGAGTTCATATCCGCCGGTAGTAGAGTTCGCACAGCGCAACAATGCGCGAACTCTACCTATTTTTTAACCTCCATCATCGCGGAAGGGGTTGACAATTCGGGGAGAATAATCTAGAATATAGCTCGCTGGGTGACCAGTGGAAGGTTGCGGGCGTGGTTCAGTTGGTAGAATGTCTCCTTGCCAAGGAGAAGGTCGTGGGTTCGAGTCCCATCGCCCGCTCAATCGGTACAGAGGCCAGTTCTTTTTTGAACTGGCCTCTGCGATTCCTTAATAACCTTTGGATCCCGGATTGAACATAATATCGCTGGTACCGGGCGCCATCCCCCAGCAGCCTTTGGAGGCTGCCAATCCGTCTGACCGCTGACCGACGAATTGGCTGGCTGCCTTATTTCACCACACCCTTTTTCAATATGATATTGGCATACAGGGCGGCCTCGCTGGTCGCCAGAATGGCGTAAGCTTTTTTGGCCCGCTCGTAAAATGCAAAACGCTCTACCATATCAAAACCCTTAAAACCTGGCTCATACCGCGCGACAATTTCCTGGTATTCGTGCCAGATGACCGGCTGGTAGGTGTCGCCGGGTACCACCTGCATCAGGGCTGCCGGTTTTTCTACATACTGATCGAGCGGAAAAAGCTGGAGAATGCCCTCCAGCAGCAGCGGTACGCCTAACCCATCCGCGCGCACCAGGCGCTGCGCCATGCTGGCTGCCGGAAAATTGCCGTCGCCGATCACCAACTCATCGCCGTGACCCATCTCCATCAATATCTTGAGCAGTTCGGGTGAAATCGCGTTTGAAATCCCTTTGAGCATTGCACACCTCCTGAAGGATAATCGTCTATCTGGAATAAATTGTAGCGGATTTTTAGAAAAATGCCGTGCATTCAGCTTACGCTTCCTTGGTGGCTGCCCAGGGCTTTCTTAAAGTCAGCAAATGAGGGCTAAAGCATCAGCAGGACAGGCGTCGAAGACGCGGCGTGCATGGGCATGATTGGAAAATCCATGGCGATTGAACCAACTGATCACCAAATTGTTAATCATAGCCATGGCCCTTGCCATAGATTTGCGGGTCATACGCGTCCCATCTTCAAGGAAAGTCACATCTCGACGATAATGCAAGCCATTTTCGATGCCCCATTCACTGCGCACGATCTCCAGCAGTCGTTCTGGGCCAGCTTCTTGAGCGCTCAGGCTGGTTAATCCATATTGGATCTCCTGGTGGATTTTCCCAGTCGCGAGGCAAGTAAAGCGGCGTTCCAGTTTGAGGACCTGGTTCACGGAAGGCCAATCCAAGTAGTCGTTCAAAAGACTGCTGATGGTAATCGTGCGTTCTTCCAAACGTCCATGGGCTTTATTGACCGTTTTGGCTGTGCGAAAGTCCAAGGGCGGATTGCCTTGTCCAGGAATTGGCTTGGGGGGCGGGGCAAAGAGTAACTCAATGGCCTGGTGGGTCAGGGGTTGGTTGTCTTTGACAATCCAAACATAATCCCCTTCTGCGCTCACGATTTGGCTTGACAAGGCTCTTTGGGTCTGCATGGCATCCCCCACCACGATTTTGTGACGTAGATCCAGATCTTTGAGCAGTTGCGGGGCCACAACGATCTCATTCTCTTTGTCTTTTTCGACCACCATCTGCATTAAGACGAGCCCTTCCCCGGGCAAGTAAGCTGTCAAAAGATGCAGTCCAAAAGGATCATCCATGCTAATCGTACCTCGCACTGTTTTGCCATCGATCACGATTACAATGCTTTGTCCTTCTTGCGCCGATTGGCTCAGAAATTCATTCATCAGACGCTCAAATTCTTCATGATCTAAACAACTCTCCAGGATCCTGCGATAGGTGGTGTGATGCGGCAGTCGTTTGTGCTTCAAGTCTAAGACTTCTCCCAAAAAGGCGCTCCGTTGTTGCGCCCAATCCGCTATTCCATACGCCTTGTCCTGTCCACATAGCTTCGCCAGGATCAAGATCATTAGAATTGTCGCCAAACTATACCGGATCCCTCGTCGTTTTCGGCTATCCGTCAATTTTGTCAAATAGCTATACAAGCTCCCTACATTGATAATTAATCCTGTCCCTTGCCAGGATGTGTTCCCTTCGCTTGCTTTTGTGCTAAACTCCATCTTGACCTTCCTCGGCTCTTATTTGGTGGTTGCACTCCAAATTTACCGGAGAAGGTCTTTTTTCTCAACCCCTTTCGACTTTAAGAAAGCCCTGGGTGGCTGCCTGGTCCGTACCCCTCATTGTGATGGTTAGGGTATATCATTATTAATATCGTACCCATAAACTGACCCCTCAACAGGATATTCACCCATGGAACCTTTCATCATTCAGAATCATCATCTCGCCCTTACCTTCGACCCCGCCAACGGGGCCCTCATTGGGCTGACCGCCCTGCAAACCGGCTGGAAGATCCTCGACCGCTCCGAGCTGGGCCTTTCCTTCCGCTTGATGGTTCCACTCTCCGAGGAAAAGCGCAACAACCCTGTTTACGGTGAAAAACAGGCCCTCACTCGCCTGGAAGTAAATCCGGATGGGCGCGGGGCTCTCTTCTATTGGGATCATGTAAGCTCGGAATACGGCGGTATGCACGACATCCACCTGACGCTGACCGTAACCCTGGATGACTCTCAAGCCGTCTTCAGTATGGCAGTCGAGAACCATTCCGGGTATGTAGTTGAAAATGTCTACTGCCCTTATCTGGGCGACGTACAGCACCCGGCGGACGCCGATTGGTTTAAAACCTTCATCTACAACTACGCCAGCGCCGCGGAATGGCGCCTTTGGCCGCATTACGATAACCTGCGCGGCTATTATGGGATCGATTATCCCACCCAATTTGGCGCCTGGGCGCCTTCCACAGGCGCGCCGATGTCGCCATTCTTCCTGATGCGCGGCGAAAAGCAGGGTCTGTACGCCGGGGTTCATTCTTCGAGCAGCGAGCTGGTCGCCTGGCACACCGAGCTCCGCCCGGGCTACGGCAGTTCGATTGATGCACGCGTCGCTGCCGATTCCGCGCTGCGCTTCGCCGCGGTCCACCTGCCTTACATCCAGCCCGGTGAAACCCGAACCTTGACCCCGGTCGCGCTCCAGCCCTATCAAGGCGGCTGGCAGCAGGGAGTGGATATCTATAAAAGCTGGCGCGACACCTGGTTCAAGGTCGCCGAAGTCCCAGATTGGGCGCGCGCGCCGCACGCCTGGCAGCAAATCCACATTAACTCCCCCGAAGACGAACTGCGCGTGCGTTTCACCGATCTACCCAGGATTGGCGAAGAATGCGCCCGTCACGGGGTTAAAGCGATCCAGTTGGTAGGTTGGAATGCCGGCGGGCAGGACCAGGGCAACCCCTCGCATAATCCTGACCCCCGCCTGGGAACCTGGGACGAACTGAAGGATGCGATCGCCAAAATCCAGGCACTGGGGGTCAGGCTGATCCTCTTCAGCAAGTTCACCTGGGCCGACCGCGGGACGGAGTGGTTCCGAAAAGAACTGGTCAGGATGGCGATTAAAGATCCCTATGGTGATTACTATTTGCATCCGGGTTACCAGTATCAAACCGCCACCCAACTGCTGGATATAAACACCAAACGCCTGATCCCGATGTGCTTCCTCGACCAGGAGTACCTGGACCTGTGCGATCGGGAATTCCGCAAGACGGTCGAGCTGGGCGCGGATGGAATTCTCTTCGACGAATGCCTGCACCACGGCCCGGCCCTGCTGTGCTTCGACCCGCAGCACAGCCACCGCTATGCCGCCCCAGTCTATGCCAACGACCGCAAATTGATCCAAAACTTCACCCGCATTTCGGAAAAAGTTCGCCCCGATTTTCTCTACGCCGGGGAAGCCTGCTACGATTGGGAAATGGAGGCTTACCAGCTTTCCTACCACCGCAGCGAGAACAAACGGCATATCCCCCTCAGCCGTTACATGCTCCCGCATGCCCAATTCATGACCGCGGTCACCGGTTTCAACGACCGCAACCTGGTCAACCAGTGCCTGCTTTACCGCTACATCATCAGCTACGAACCCTACAACTTCAAGGGCCGCCTGGACGATTATCCCTTGACAATGGCCTACGGTGAGCAAATGGACGCCCTGCGCACTGAACTGAGCGACTATTTCTGGGACGGAGAGTTCCGGGATACCGTCGGCGCGGAAGTAGTCAGCGCGGGAGAACTTCACCACCCGTACGCGGTTTTCATCAATGCCAAAACCGGGCAATCCGGACTGGTGGTCTGCAATTACGATGAATTGCATGCGGTCGCCGTCCAGCCTCGCCTGGCAGGTGGCAGCGAACTGCAGCGCTGGCGCCTGGTAGATGACCCGACCTGGCATGCTTACAGTGGTGAGATCACCATCCCCGCCCAATCCGCGGTTGTAGTGATTTAAAAATAAAAAGAGGCGACGATGGGATTTGAACCCATGATGAGGGTTTTGCAGACCCTTGCCTTGCCACTTGGCCACGTCGCCTAACTGTAAGGTGCATTTTTAACAAACCAAAGCGCTTTGGTCAAGTGATTGAGCATTTTTGCTAAAATATGCTTGCGGATCCAAACTCATCTCTGCGGATAAAATATGCCGGGTATTTAAATTGACAAACCCTCCGTTATCCTTTACATTAGGAGTGTGATCCCGGTCGATCAATATCGTTGACCGCCTGTATGTGACGGGCAGTCCGACCAGATTACCCCAAAAATTACCCCGACATCGGGTATCCGGCAAATGGGCATTCCGGTATTTCCCGCGCCAGCGTACCAAAGACACTTTTCAAGCGAGGGTTCCATGTCAATTGAAGCTCCTTTTCCCGACTTAAACGAATATGCCATTGCCATCGGTGAAGCCGGGCGCCGCCTTTCGGAAATCGAATCGACCGAAGGCGCCGCCGGCAACATTTCAATCTACCTGGGATGGCCAATCGAAGTCCGCCGTAAATTTCCGGAGGTCGAAACCATCCAGCTTCCCCTGGAGGTGCCCGAACTGGCCGGCGGCACGCTGCTGGTCAGCGGTTCCGGGCGCCGCCTGCGCGAGATCATCCTCGATCCGGTCGCTAACCTGGGTGCATTGGTGGTCGAACCCGGTGGGAAAACCGGGCGTTTGTATTCTGCCCCCGGTCGTTTATTTGCTCAGTTGACCAGCGAATTAAACTCCCACCTTGCCGTTCACCGCGACCAGGTGGCCCTCACCCACACCAACTTTCACGCCATCGTTCATGCCCAGCCCCCGCACCTGACCTACCTGAGCCACATCCAGCGCTATCAAAAAGAGGCCTATCTAAACCGCCGCCTGCTGCGCTGGCAGCCCGAATTGATCGTCCAGATCCCGGATGGGATTGGCATGGTGGATTTTAATATTCCCGGATCGGCCGCCTTGATGGCAGCCACGGTCGAATCGCTGCGCAGCCACCGCATCGTGGTTTGGGCCAAGCATGGGGTAATGTCTCGGTCAGAACTCTCGGTCAAGCGCGCCTCCGACCGCATCGAATATGCCGAAACCGGGGCCAAGTATGAGTGTATGGATCTTTCCTACGGCAGCCTGGCGGAAGGCTTGAGTGATGAGGAAATCCGCGCCATCTGCGCCGCGTGGAATGTCGATCAAAAGATTTTTTAGGCTTGTTGATTTGCCATCAGGCATGAAAATAGAGCCGGATTGGCTCAACCTATATTATTTGCAATAAATACATCACAGGAGACACTATGGTACCGCAGGAAAACAATGTCAGGGACGCATATCGTCTGGCAAAAGAACGCTTCGCCGCACTCGGCGTGGATGTAGACAGCGCCGTAAAAACGCTGGGCAACGTTTCGCTCAGCATGCACTGCTGGCAGGGAGACGATGTCGCCGGGTTTGAAAACCCGGGCGGCGAGTTAGGCGGCGGTATCGCGGCCACCGGAAATTACCCCGGCAAGGCCCGCAGTGCGGTTGAACTGCGCCAGGATCTCGACACCGCTTACCGCCTGATCCCGGGCAAACACCGCCTCAACCTGCACGCCACCTATGCTGAGACTGGCGGAAAAGCCGTCGAACGGGATGCGGTGCTGCCGGAACATTTTGCCAACTGGATCGATTGGGCCCGCGCCAACCAGCACGGCGTAGACTTCAACCCAACGTTATTCTCTCATCCCAAGGCGGACGACGGCTTTACCTTATCCAGCCCAGATGCCGGAATCCGAGGCTTCTGGGTGGACCACTGCATTGCCAGCCGCAAGATCGGCGAGGCATTCGGCCGCTCCCTGGGCACGCCCTGCGTGACCAACATCTGGATCCCGGATGGGTATAAAGACACCCCCGCTGACCGCAAAACCCCGCGCGAACTGCTCAGAGACGCCCTGGATGCCGTCCTGGCGGAAAAGATCGATCCACGCTATAACCTGGATGCGGTCGAACCCAAGCTGTTCGGAATTGGATCGGAAAGCTACGTCACTGGTTCGATGGAGTTCTACACCGGCTATGCCATCACCCGCCAGGTGCTGCTCACCCTTGATTCGGGCCATTTTCACCCGACCGAAACCATCGCCGATAAAATCTCATCGGCGCTGTTATTCATCCCGGAACTGCTGCTGCACGTCAGCCGGGGTGTGCGTTGGGACAGCGACCATGTGGTGACCTTCAGCGATGATTTACAGGCCATCGCCCACGCCATTGTCAGGGATGGATTTTTAAGCCGGGTGCATATCGGGCTGGATTATTTTGACGCCAGCATCAACCGCATCGCCGCCTGGACCATTGGCATGCGCAATACCCAGCGCGCGATCCTGATGGCGCTTTTGGAACCTACCGCCGAAATGCGCCGTCTCGAAACCGCCGGTGATTTCACCAAACGCCTGGCCTTAATGGAAGAAATGAAGGCCATGCCCGTTGGTGCGGTGTGGGACAATTTCTGCCTGGAGCAGGGCGCGCCGATTGGGATCGCCTGGATGGATGAAGTAAAACAGTATGAAAAACAGGTTTTGAGCAAACGCAGCCAATCATAGCCTGTTCGATAGGCGAAGTAAATAAATCCTTCATCGAAAATCCGCAAGAATTCCGCAGGTAATAACCAGGATTAAATAACTGGAGTTGATCGTTGGGCGAGGCCAAAATGAGCCTCGCCCAACTAATTCTCTGGTCTCAACTCATGGCCAGAAAACTTATATAATAATTGTCAGAGGCCCCTTTAAAGCGGGGTTTCAAATCGGGAAATCGCCCTGAGGAATACATCTTGCATCCTCATGGACAGGACATTCTTAATCAGGTGGTTTTATGGCTACTGCTCAATCGATCATCGACCAGGTAAAGACCGGCATGGGTCCGGAAGAACTGGCGCGAAAGAACTCATGGAAAGATTTATCAGGTGTAAACCGGGATGAACTGCTGAAAACCGCGGTCAGCATGGAGGAAAAACAGCAGTCGTACAATTTATTGGTTTACCTTTTTAGGATCTCATTCGATAAAGATTTATGGTTTTCCACGGAAGTATTGAGCCAGGCCGTACAGCATCCGATCATGACCTTGTTAGACCACCAGGCCATTCTGCCCACGCTGCGCAGACACCTGAACAAGATCAAAGACGAAATCTCTCTGGATCCGCCCCCGGAGGAGAAACTGGTCAAATATTGGCTGATGGAAGCCAATTATTATGCGATCAACGGGAATATGCTGGCTGAAACCGGAAAAAAAGCAGAAGCCGCTCAAAATTACCAGATCGCCCAGTCCATTTTTGAACAGTTAGGGCAATTTCAGCAGGCCTCAAAATTTAAAGTGCTTTCTTGGCGAGTTCAGGGCAATGATATTCAAAAAACGCCGTTACCCAAAACATCTCCCATTAAATTCCGGCTGCCCCCCACCCAGCCCTTCCACCAAACCTTCCCGGATTACGCTGATTCAGCCGAGAAAAAGCCAGAATCTCAGAAACCGACCATGGCCCTGGATCCCAGCAAAATCGAACCCGCTACAGCCCAACCCGCAGCGGAAACTCCTTCTGAGCCTGTCAACATGAACATGCCAGTAGAAGTGGCCCCCCCAGCGCAAGCAGCCCCGGTGGAACCGGACAGCGAAGAGCAGGCTGGCAAGGAACAGGCCGGCGTAGAGCAAATTGCTGAAATAAAAACCAGTGGAGTAAAGGTCGGCGAAGAGCGGTTCAGTGAAGAGTCAATCAACGATGTACAGGTTGGTGAGGAGCAGGTTGGCGAAGCTGCTTCTTCGCCAACATCCCCAACGAACCAAAACGTTTCCGCGGCTTTTACAACCCAGGGCGAAGGGTTGTCGTCTTCTGAATACTATTATCCCCTGCCGGATGTGTGGATGAAGGACGGACAGCTGCAAATCCTTGGAATGGAAAAAGCTGAGAGTGATGAAGCCCAGCGTATAAAACTGCAAATCGAGCAGGAATGTGAAATCTTGATGGGTGTCCAACTGCTCTCGCAAATGTACCTGACGCGACGGAATGTACTGGAGCGTGAGGTAAAGAAATTGGAATTAAAAGAAAAAACCCTCCGGCAGAGAATCGATCGTCTGGAAAAGAAAACCGGGAAATTAGAAAATAATTGATCGGGGAAATTAAAACGACCGCTTTTTCAGGCGGTCGTTTTTGATAGGCCAATTTTTCAAAAATGGGTGTACTGGTCCACTTTAATCACAAAAATCGTGGCACGTTTGACATTGGGCTCATTGGAAGGGGTGCAGCTGCTGCGGATGATATCCAGGGCATGGTCAACCTTCTCATCTTCGGTGCCAACGAGCAGGGTGGTATTTCCACGGCGCAAGAAACCGCCGGTCGAAGCGATGACCGTCACGCGATAGCTGTCTGAGGTCAATGCATGCGAAACCGGATCGCTGTCCACGTCACGTAATATGGCAATGATCATCTTCATAATTAAAACTCCTCGTATTTTTCTACTTCGACCGAAAAGATGGTGGCGCCGCCAATTGTGATTGGGGTCGGTGCGGGCAGCGGTAACGGTGCGCTTTCCAGCGGTACCGCGATAAATTCCACGCGCTGACGGCAGTTCTTATTTAACGCAGCAATCGCTGCTTCTTGGTTGGTGGTTGGCAGTCCGATCAACAAGGTGGCATTCCGGCGGCCTAAAAACCCACCGGCGCTGGGCAGTCTGATCACGGAATAGCCCATTTTGACCAGGGAACTCTCCGCCGGTTCCGCATCCTGGGCCTGAACTACCGCCAATAACAGCACCGAATGATTAGCGTCTTCCGTTGATTCGCTCATAAATCTCCTTTTCTCGAACCTGCTGTCTCTTCCTGGTTGGAGGACCGGTGTCCTATCCAGGTTCATCTAAGAATTTCAACTAATCAATCACTATCCGGTGCAGGCCAGGACCGCTGACCCTGGCCGTCTGGCCATTCGAGAACGTTACCACCGTTTCAGAAGAGTGGCATGCTAATATCATACTTCGATATTTTACCGTAACTTGAGAAGGAAAGGGGTTAAAATGGCTGATCAGAATTTCTTTAGGGGTTAATTTTTTGATCCCAATTAACTGGAGGAATAAACCCAGCGGCGCCAGACCCCTTAAATGATTGCGTTCGCCGATGGCTTGCCCGGTGTCGGCGTCATAATATTCGCGGAATGAGGTAAAACGCTTCAGAGAACCGCAGATCGCATCCATGGTATGCGAGACCAGGTCCATCGCCTCTGCCCGATACCCGTATGCCAGCAGTCCCTGGCCGACCAGATGCACCCACAGTGGTGAAACCCCGTTCAGATTGTTTGGGCTGGCTGGATACTGGTCCACAATACTGACCGGCAGCCCATATGGGCGGTGAAATGAGGTCGCCAGTTGGCCATCGACAATTTTCTTTACCTGCTCCGGGGAAATCATTTCTGCCCACAGCGGAAGGAATAAGCTGACGTCTTCCTGCAGGTGATTGACCCTGGCGAGTGTGACCACGTCATTGGGGTCTGCACCGGAAATTTCAATCCCTGAAAGCGTTCGAAAAAGCGCCCCGGAAGAGGAATGCGCCTGGTCTGCGACCCATATCCACCTTCGCGGGGTGAATTCCTCCAGGATTTCTTCCTCTCCCGAGGTTCCGAATATTTTTACGGTGATGGCCCGCGTGTTTTCTTCAAATGGCGCCAGGGTAACCAGCAGGCGCTGAGGGATTTTAAAAGTGCGCCGGAAAGCAAACTTCCCCGATCCGCGCCAATTTTTTAAGATGCCGCCCTCCTGGATCGCGTGCGACTGGGCATCCCGGTACCGGTATAATCCGCTTTTCGCATGCCAGCTTTTTTCCAGTTCCTGCTGGAGGCGGGTTAACCTTTCATCCAACCAGTCCTGGTCATCCTCCTGACCGGTCATCTGGGCGATGTGCTTGAGGCTCCGGCCTTCCCGGAACAGGAATGCCGCCAATGATGGCGCTTCGAGCATGCGAATATCGATCCCGCGTGTATTGGGATGCCAGAGGTTGTAGATGGGGAGATCCTCCAAGCCGGTTTGTTGGGCATGTTCCCATTCCGGGAATCCATCCTGGTCGCTGTCCATACCGGGCGTAAACCAGGCCCGAAAAAATCGAACCAGCGCCGGATACAACCCGGTTAACCATTCAACAGGGTCATGGTGATAACCGCATGCTTGCCAGACGAGCGTTGCCAGAATCGGCTGCGCCAGATAGCGGCTGCGCTGCCCGGCCAGGTTTGGGCGCCAATCGATGCGCCCTTCCTCGTCCTGTGAGGCAATAAAATTCTCGATAATGCCTTTTACCAGATCAAACCGGCCGGGCAAGATCAGGCTGGCCAGATAATACGCATCCAGGACCGTCTGCCCTTTCCATAAATAGGAATAATCACTGCCGTCTCCGCGGAAAGAGAAACCCTGGTCCGGGAGGCGGGTTAAACAAAAGTTGGGTTTGGCAAAATATCTTCGCCGGGCAAGATCAGGCTGGCAGCAACGGTCTGTGAAAGCGCCAGTGCGTTATCCCAATCTTCACGCCCGGTGTGAATTTCGACCTGTTGGCTGGAATTTTGCAACTCAATTCTGGCAGACTGTTTATCCCAAAGGGTCTTCAAGGCATCCTGGGCAGTCTCCAGGGATGATATTTCCCGGTCCAGGGCGGCGCATGCCCAGCTGTTGGTGTGGACACTGCCCGGGTAAAGCTCCAGGTCGAGGTTCAGGGTGGGGTAGGATCCCTTCCCAACTGAATTGCAGCCCTCCATAATGAGCACCGGTTCCAAGTCTGCGGTATGGCCGGTCAACCGGCATGGAGCGGTACTGACCGGCAGCATTCCTGAACCTTCCTCGATCGGCGATAGCAGCGCCGCCCATTCCAGGGTGATCGTATCTTTAAGAATTGTCGTATTTCGCAGCCTGGCGTGACAGGCTACAGATTGGGATGAAACCGCAAAATATTCGATGCTGACTTCCAGCCCATTGTAAGGGGCGCAGGTCAGATGGATGTAGTTGGAATAGACGCGCTGGATTTGAGGAGGTGTATGGAACTGGGAAGGATCGGCATACGTCCTATTTTTACGAATGAATCGTGGAAAGATGCGCATCCACCGTGCGCGCAGGCCGTATGTTGTTTGCAGCACGATCGCCGGAGGTTCGCCACCCTGCAACTGCAGCTCCCAGATCTGGTCATTTGTGTAAACGGGCTGTGAAAAACGCTGATCGGCAGACAGGGTCAGGCTAAGAGGATCGTCCTTATTTAAATGCAGAAATGGCATTTATCCATTGTAAATCGAGTTGTATAGACGGTCAATTTTTTCGGCCTATTATTTTGTGCTAGAATCGTCTCTTGAGGATACCAGTTATGACTGAATCGGATAAACCTTTGCCGCCAGAGTCCCCAAATAATAGATCGGCAGCCAATGAGCCGCCGACCCAACCCGGTGAACGGTTGAGGAGAATCCTTAATTCGCGTCAGGATGACAGTGCCCTCTCAAACGCAGCCATGGATTTGCCAGAAGAGCCGGCGGCGGTGGATCTTCCACCCCAACCGGCATCCACTGAACCCGATTTAGCCACGCCGGAGCAATCTGCACCCGAGCCGACTGCGCAAACTCCATCTGAACCTGACGCGCCCGAGTTCGTGCAGCCCGTTCAAATTGAACCTCCTTCACCGGAGGAAACACAGCCAGTTTCACCTGAACCTGACGCGCCCGAGTTCGTGCAGCCCGTTCAAATTGAACCTCCTTCACCCGAGGAAACACAGCCAGTTTCACCTGAGTCTGCCGCACCGCCTGCATCACCCTTTGAAACCAACGATCCGGCCGCAGTCAGCCCGGTGAAGAATCCGGACGCATCCTGGAATGGGAACGTCCAGCCGCCGGTCTCTGTTTCACCTTTCACAGCCGACACCATGGCCATGCTGCCCCCAGAGCCCGGCAATACCAAACCAACCAAAATCTGGGCTTCGGACGCACCGACGATCCCGCCCCCCGCATCGGTAAATTATTCCACCCCAACGCCGCCACCGCATATCGACCAGGTGGACGTGAATGCTACCCGGGTGACACCGGCTGCCTATCTGGGCCAGAACGGGCCTGCGCCCACGAATTATCCCCGCTCGCAGTCAAACCGCCCCAACCAACCTCCCCAGCGCGCGGCTTACCCACAATCTCAACCACCATCCCGCCCGGTCTACGCCCAACAAATGCGGCCCCAGCCGTCCTCTGCCAACCCGCCAACGAAACCCCCGCGCATGGCGAAATACGATACCCCCTCCAAGCCAAGAAAGAGCCGTTCATCCTGGGGTTGTTTTGTCAGAATGCTGATCATCTTCATGTTTGTGATCACGGTGGGGATCGTCCTGGCCAGCGCCTTTGCCATATACCAATACTTTTCCATCGCGTCCACCCTGCCCAGCGTGGACGATTTACGCAACCGTGCTTCTCAATTTGAAACGACCCGCATCCTGGACCGTAACGGCAATGTCCTCTACGAGATTAATGATCCCAACGCCGGCAGGCGGACATTTGTACCCCTGAACAGCATTTCTCCTTACCTGATTGCCGCCACGCTGGCAACCGAAGATAAGGATTTTTACAGCCATCCCGGTTTCGACATCCTGGCGCTTATTCGCTCGCTCTGGCAAAACTATACCATCGGCGAGGTGTATACCGGGCCTGGCGCTTCTACCATCACCCAGCAGTTGGCCCGTATGCTGCTGCTGTCGCCCACCGAGCGCAATGAACGGACCGTGCAGCGCAAAGCCCGTGAGATCGTGCTGTCAGCCGAAATCACCCGCCGCTATACCAAAGAAGAGATTCTTGAAATTTATTTAAATGAAATCTTTTACGGCAACATGTCTTATGGCATCGAAGCCGCCGCCGAGACATATTTCGGCACGACCGCCGGAAAACTCGACCTCGGTCAGGCTGCCTTTCTGGTAGGTTTACCCCAGGCCCCTTCGGTTTATGATATCTATACCAATAAAGCCCAGACCCTCGGCCGTTTTTCTACCGTAATCCAACTGACGTTTACCTTGAGTCAGGAGCGCAACTGCATTTTCGTCAGCACGAATGTCCAGCCCGTCTGTGTAGATGCCGTTGCAGCCAACCAGGCCCTGAATGAAATCGAAAACTACAATTTCGTGAAAGTCACGAACGCTTTCCAGAGCCCGCATTGGGTGACGTATATTCGTTCCCTGCTAGAAGCCCAGTACGATCCCCAGACAATTTATCGCTCCGGTTTCACCGTTTACACCACGCTTGACCCTGGCCTGCAAAGCCAGGCTGAACAAATCGTCAAAAAACAGGTTGCCGCCCTGGCCGACAAGCATGTGACCGATGCCGCCCTGGTTGCAATTAAGCCAGCGACAGGTGAGATCCTGGCGATGGTGGGATCGGCTGATTTTTATAACGACGCCATCGCCGGGCAGGTCAACATGGCGATCAGCCCTCGCCAGCCGGGGTCTTCCATCAAACCCCTGACCTACGTGGCAGCCTTTGAAAAGGGCTGGACGCCGGCTACCGTGATCTGGGATGTGCCCAGCGAGTTTCCGCCTTCAGGCTTATCCACCGATACCCGCCCGCCTTACAAACCGACCAATTACGATTTGAAGGCCCACGGTCCGGTCAGCGTCAGGACGGCGCTCTCCAATTCATTCAATATTCCCGCTGTGAAAACGCTGGATTTCATTGGCCTGTACAACCCGGGCGGGTTGATCCCCTTTGCCAAGAAAATGGGCATAACCACCCTCACCCGCCAGGACTACGGCCTGGCGCTCACTCTGGGTGGTGGAGAAGTCACCCCACTGGAACTGACCAGCGCGTATTCGGTATTTGCAAACGGGGGCCGGCGCATGCCGCCGTATGCCATTTCCAAGATCACGGATTATACCGGCAAGACCGTTTTTGAATACAAGCTCCCGGCGGGAGAACAGGTCGTTCGCCCTGAGCATGCCTTTTTGATTACCTCGATCCTTACCGATACCGTGGCCCGCGTGCCGATGTTTGGCACAAACCCGGTAATTAATCTGCCTTTCCCGGCTGCGGTCAAAACCGGTACAACCAACGACTTCCACGATAACTGGACCCTGGGTTATACCCCGGATATCGCCGTGGGCGTCTGGGTTGGAAATGCGGATTACACGCCGATGATAAACACCACCGGATTAACCGGCGCCGCTCCGATCTGGGCAGATTTTATGAAAGTAGCGATCCAGAGCCTGACCGGCGGCAACCCTATCCCGTTTAACCGTCCGGCAGGGATTGTGGAGCGCGCCGTGTGTGAAATCTCCGGCACCGAACCCTCCCAGTGGTGCCCAAAGCAGCGCGGTGAATTCTTTGCCTACGACCAGCTGCCGCCCAGCGCTGACAATGATTTCTGGAAGAAAATCACCATCGATACCTGGACCGGCCTGAAAGCCTCCGCCGCATGCGGTGAGTTTACCGACGAAAAGGTCGCGCTGAATATTTCCGACCCATGGGCGATTAAATGGATCCAGGGAACCGATCAAGGGAAAGCCTGGGCCAATCAAAATGGATTCGGAACCAGCCCGTTTATCGTTCCGGACCGGGAATGCCAGGTCAGCGATCCCCATCCTAAGATCGTTTTTTCGGCGTTTTCTGAGGGTCAAACCATTACCACCTCGCCTCTGGATATTTATGCGGTGGTCGATGCGCCGGATTTCAAAGATTTTCAACTGAGTGTGGGAACCGGTGATAACAACCTGGATTCCAAAAAACTGGGCGGCCTGATCAACCAGCCCGCCAAAGATCCCACCAAAATCTACAGCCTGGATATGAGTGAGATTCCCCCCGGGCCATTCACCCTGGTGATCCGTCTCAACAGCACTCACGATTTATATTATGCCAAAAAATTTATTCACCTGGTGAACAGCGTTCCCACGCCTACGCCCACCTTTACCCCCACTGCGACCTTTACGGAGACGCCAACCGAGACGCCTACCTCAACCCTGACCCCCGTGCCAACCCTGACCTCCACCCCGGTTCCCCCCACTCCGGTTCCCCCCACGGCGGCGCCAACCAATACCAATACACCGCTTCCCCCAACAGCGACGATCAGTCCTTCCTCGACGCCTACACCCTAGAGAGGGTCTGAATTGTGAATTTATAACATACTGGGTTGAGTGGCCTCTTCCCAGCGCGGAGGATCCCCTTCGACCAGGTTTTCAAACATGGCGGGCGTCAGGTCGGGCTGTTCGAGCAGCTGGCGCAGCTGGCGGAATTTCATAATGCGCCAGCCGCCCGCCACCGCCTCAGCCAGGAGCGGATTGTGGCGCATCTTGTAAAGGATCAAATTGATCCGGCTGCCCGGCGCCACCAGGATACAGCGGTCCGGCGGCAGGTCCTGAGGTTTTAATACATGCCTGCCAATGATCGCCGAAGCTATGGGAAACAGCAGGTATTCGCTCTGGCGGTGAGTTTTCCAGACCATTGGAATTTCCCCATCCGCAAAATAATCCAGCCTTTTGGCTAATTTTTCCAGCGCGCGGTGGATGGTATCGAGGTCCGCCCGGCGCACGGCGGGCGCTTCCGAGGGACGAATTTGCCACAGCGGCGGATCCGAACCGCCAAGAGTTCGCGTAAGACTCCAGGCAAACCTGGATCAACTCTTCCGTTGGGGTCTGCAATCCAGGAAAAATTTTGAACAGGGCCGCTTCGATTTGAGAATAAGACTGCCCGGGATTGCGATTGAGCCATTTGACCAGCTCGATTTCCAACCGGTCGGCTAAAGCCAGTTCGCCTTCTGTTTCACCTTTGGCCAGCCACCACCAGCCCGTCTCGATGTTGGCTGAGGGTTGGGGCTCGCAGCGCACGATCAGCGGGCCTTTAAATACCTTACCAAAACTATTTTGCAGCAAGGTCAGGTTTTCACTTTGAATGCTGCCATCCCCATCCTTCAATAACCGGCCTTCTGCCAGGGCCGCCAGGCCCGCAGCATGCAGCGGCAAATATTGGGCCGGCTCCGCCGCCTGCAGCAGATCTTGTTGAACGGCGGATTGGATGACGTCTTCCCACTTTTTTGTTTTTGACCGCGGCGCAGGTTGAGCAAGGCCCTTGAATAAAATCTGGCCCAGATCGCCTTCCCGCTGCAGCGCGATCCCTTGCAACCGTAAATCGGCGGTATCCGCTGCCATGAATACGGCTGAAAGGAAGCCGGGGACCAGTTCGGGCATCATCCCCCAGACGGGAATCTCTTTGGCCATGCACTGCGACAGCGTGGAAAATACGCTGTACAAAGCATTGGCGTGCCAGTGCCAGTCATAGCGCTGGCGCTCGAGCGCGCTGCGCAGCGGTGCGACCGCATCTCGCCCCCATAACCACCCCGACCAGACTGCCGACAACGTCCACAGCGCCTGGTTGGGCCGCGGGATCACCGCGACCACAGCCTGGACAGAGATCGTTTCAGGCAGGGGCAGCAAGGCTTTAAGCCGGCCCGGGAAGATACACACCCCTCCCTCTGCCGGAGGCAGGTCGGGCCAGCGGGTGACTGCAACCGGACTGCCCGCCAGAGCCCAACTTTCCTGGGCAGCTTCCAGAGCCAGCCACAAATTATTCTCGCGAAATACGGGCGGGATGACCAGCTGCCGCGGGTGGCTGCGTCCTTCCGGATAGGGCCACAGGCTGTTGGCGTCATCACACACGTTTAAAACCAGCGCCACCAACAGCTGGCGGCGGTAAGCCGGCAAGGACAGGCCTTCAATGCGGTTGATCAGATTGGTTAAAAAGTATAAAGAACGGGGCAGGAAAAACTGGGCAATTTCCTGCACTTCTTCGCGCAGCGGGTCACCCGGGAGGGCCACCCTTTCCAACGCCCTGGCCTGGTGCAAATGCGGGTTGCCGGGTAAAGACAGGCGCTGAATATCCGCCTGGGTAGTGGGGCGCTCGCCCTCATCTCCACAATGCGGGCAGCGGTAAATTCTGGCAAAAGGCTGGGTTTCACCGCGCCGCCATAAAAACGCCTGGGGTTGAATGGTTTGGCCGCAGGCCGCGCATTCCGTCTGATAAAGGCTGCGGAAATGGGTTTCTAACCGTTCATCACCCCGCCGGGCAGCACCCAATTCCGCCAGCGCACCCAGAAAATCCGCTTTGGATGGCGTTTGGGCCAGCATTTCCAGCATGTAGGTGAGGATTGGGTTATTGCTGGCAACCAACACCCGGTATCCTGCCCGGGCAGCCTCCAATGCCAGCTGCGGGGTGGAACCCAGGGGATCCAGCAGCCAGGCCCCGGCCGGCAGGTTCTTTTTTAACCATCCGGCGGCCATCCCCTCAGGGACAGGCGGTAAATATCGTCCCAGGGGCAACACTGGAACCAACGGATCGCCGGCGATGAAGGTTAATTCTGGCATCATTCTTGATAATAGTATAATAACCTCGCTCCAAAAATACTAGCTGGCTCAATTCATGCACCTTACATTAATGTAGAGTTCATACCAGAACCAGCGAAAAGGCTTAAGGTATAATCATTTTAAATTATGGGTAAATCCCTGCTATGACAAAGTCCTGGTATGCCCTACACAGCCATCCGAATAAGGAAGCACTGCTGTACGAACAGATTTTGACCCGGGGATTTGAAGCATTTTTTCCCAGGATCCGCGTCCACCCGGTAAACCCCCGATCTCGGAAAATAAAGGCTTACTTTCCGGGGTACCTGTTCATCCATGTCGACCTCACTGCATCCGGCCTTTCAATTTTCCAATGGATGCCATTTGCTTCAGGGGTGGTGAACTTCGGCGGTGAACCATCCGAGGTCCCTGAACACCTGATTAACGCTATTCGCCAGCGGATAGGCGAGATTGCCGATGCCGGGGGAGAGTTGTTTGACGGGTTAAAACAAGGCGATCCGGTGATCATCCATTCTGGACCATTTGCCGGATACGAAGCTATCTTTGATCTGCGCCTTTCTGGCAGCGAACGGGTGCGCGTCTTGCTGAAGATGTTGAATAACCGCAATTTACCCATCGAGCTTGATTCTCAACAGATTGAGAAGAAGCGCCCGCGCCCGAATTCTTCAAATCGTAAATAAAACGATAAAATGGCCGAAAATTCCTTACCCACCACAGTCTCCACCAGCCGGTATCCAATCCGGATGGTTATGGGCCAGATCCTGGTTCTGGGTGCTTTGCTGTTGGGTTTGGCGGTTCTGGTCAGTGCGCCTTTCCTCGATCCAGGTTGGCTGCAGTTTCATCCGTCAAAAGGCTCGGACCAGACCGTTTTTAATTTTCCCTACTTTATCGGCCTGATCTATCTCACCGTCGGTTTTTGGGTCTTTATCATCCGGCGTCACCAGACCAGCGGCCTGGCGTATGTCTTGTTTTCAAGTGCGGCCGGTTTGACCATCGGCATGTCATTTGACATCCTGGCTGCTCAACGCTATATCCTGGTATGGACGATGGCATTTATTCTGGCGAGTGGTTCAATGATATCCCTCGCGCTGCTCTTTCCAGAAGAAGATCTGGTGACGCGGCGCTACCCGTGGCTGGGATGGGCCGGATATGCCGCCGCGCTGGTCTTGTTCGCGGCCCTTATCCCATTGCTGCCGGCTGATCCAGTCGGTTTCGGTTGGAATATAGCTTTTACGGCCGGCGCCGTCTTCGCCGGGATTGCATTCGTATTTACCCTGTTCTGGCTGGGATGGCACCGGCTGCGCGATGCATCCCCGACTGAGCGCGAACAGGTCCGTCCCTTGCTGCTGGCCAGCTTACTTTCATTCGGCCCAATCGGTTTGTGGGGTTTATCCGCCTGGGTGTTTCCAGGGCAGTTTGCTTTTACCCCGGCCTTTATCTTACCGATGGTGATATTCCCCGCCCTCAGCGGATACGCCATCCACCGTTATCGCATGGTGCAGATGGATTACATTTTCAGCCGGGCAGCCCTTTACAGCCTGATGGCGATCCTGATTGCAGCCGGCTATGCGCTGATTGCCGGTGGGGTAGGTCTGCTTTTTACCGGTTCCCTGGGGCCCCAAAACCTGTGGGTCAACGGCCTGGCATTTTTCATCCTGGCCCTGGTGATGTACCCCTTGCGCCAGGGACTGCAGTACCGGATCGATGCGGTTTTCTTCCGGGGACAACACGCCTATCAAGAACGCGTCCAGACTTTCAGCTCCGACCTGACCCGCCTGGTTGATCTGGCCTCGATTTTACAAACGCTGCGCACATCCATTGACACCTCTTTGGACCCCTCCATTTTGCATATTTTCATTTACGTCCCACTGAGCGACCAGTATATTGCCGCGCAGGATGCCCAGGGACACCCAACCAGTGATTTGCGTTTTTCAAAAAGCAGTTCCCTGGTGGCTTTGCTCGAACAGCAGCGCTTCCCTCTTTTTATCGGTGGAAACAGCCGCCTGCCGGCAGAACTGCAAAACGATCAGAACCGCTTGAATATCCTTGGCGCCTACCTGTTTGCCCCTCTTTCTGGCCGGAAGCATCTGGCAGGATGGCTGGCAATGGGCAACCGCCGTTCAGGTGAAACTTATTCGCAGCGTGACCTTACATTCCTGGATGCCATTTGCGACCAGGCTTCCCTGGCTATCGAGCGCGCCCAGGTGGTGGTCGACCTGGAAGCACGCGTTCGCGAGACGAATGTGCTGGCACGGGTTGCCCAGGGTGTCAACATTACCCTGACCCTGGACGACACCCTGGAATTGATCTACGCCCAGACGACGCAGGTGATCGCGGCCGATGAATTTCACGTCATGCTGATCAGTCATGAATACGACCTCTTGATCGAGGTATTTACGGTAGTTAGAGATGAACGGCTGCCGGAATTTGAAACCCACCCCGCTGCGGACGGCAGCCCGCTCGAGACCGATGTCATCAAGCAGCGCCGCCCGATTCTTACCGATGATTACAACCGCGAATGCCAGAAGCGCGGCATCCTGTCCAGCCGGCCTGAAATTGCCGGGTGGATGTGCGTCCCGCTCAACGCCGGCGATGCCACCATCGGCACGATCAGCCTGGGAAAACACGATCCAACCGTGCTGTATACCCACGAACAGCTCGAACTGCTCCAGGCTATCGGCGATCAGGTCGCAGGCTCAATTGTCAAAGTGCAGCTGCTGCAAGAAACTCAGCGCCGCGCTCGCCAGTTATCTTCATTGAACGAGGTGACCCGCCAGTTAACCTCTACCCTGGAGTTAGAACCGCTGCTTAATAACATCCTGAAAAGTGGGGTGGAGATTTTGAACTGCGAGGCTGGCAGCCTGCTGTTGGTCGATGAAAATACCGGGGAACTGGTCTTTCGGGCAACAAACGGACCGGTTGCTTCCAACCTGCTCAACACTCGCCTGCCACCGGGTACCGGTCTGGCTGGAAAATCAGTCAACGATCGCACCCCATTGATCGTCAATAACGTCCAGAATACGCAGGCCTGGTTCCAGAAGACCGACCAGAAAACAGGTTTTATTACGCGTTCGATTCTGGTAGTCCCGCTTCTGGTAAAGGGTCAGGTGACCGGGGTCATTGAAGTGATCAACAAGCAGGACGGGGCGCCTTTTATCCAGGATGATCTGGATTTGCTTTCCACATTTGCCGGACAGGCCTCGGTGGCGGTGGAAAATGCCCGCCAGTTCACCATGACCGACCTGGCCCTCGCCGCGCGCGTGGATGAGCTCTCCGCGATGCAGCGCATCGATCGTGAATTGAACAGCAGTCTGGACGTTGCCACGACCATGCGCATCACCCTGGAATGGGCGCTGCGCCAATCCGATGCTGAGGCCGGCCTGATCGGGCTGGTTGAAGATGGCGGTGTCAGGATTATCACATCACAGGGTTATATCGGGGAATTAGAGCCTTTTGCCGAGGGTCTGCTGCCAATCGCGGAGACCTCGCTGGATGAAGTGGTGAAATCGGGCAATGCCCAGCGCTTTACCGTGAATGGTCCGGATGGGAGCATACCCGGAATTTTAGCCAGCGCTGCCAGCCAGGTCGTCCTGCCCATCCGGCGCGAGACGAATACCATCGGTCTGATGTTGATCGAAAGCCTGCCGGGGAAACCTGTGGCCGATGAAACCCTGGGCTTCCTGGTGCGCTTAAGCGACCATGCCGCGGTAGCCATATCTAATGCCCAGTTGATCGCCACCATTCAGGCTGCCAACGTCGCCAAAAGTGAATTTGTATCTTTTGTATCCCACGAATTAAAAAATCCGATGACCTCCATCAAAGGCTACACCGAACTGCTGGCGGCAGGCGCCGTCGGGCAGGTGAATGAAGCCCAGGCAAATTTTCTTTCTACGATCCGCTCCAATATCGATCGCATGAATACCCTGATCTCCGACTTGAATGATGTCTCAAAAATCGAGGCCGGTCGTCTGCGTTTGGATTTCATCGCGCTGCCCTTATCCTCTGCCGTGGAGGATATTGTCCGTTCTATCCGGCGCCAGGTGGATGAAAAAGGTCAGAATTTCGTCATCAAACTGCCCGCGGATCTGCCCAAAGTCTGGGCGGATCGCACTCGTCTCGCCCAGGTGCTGGTCAATCTGGTCAGCAACGCCACGAAATATTCGCCGCAGGGTGGGCTGATCGAAGTGGCAGCCGAGGATTGCCCCAACCAGTGGGACCCGGGCGGCTCTCCCCAGGTCGTACATATCTGGGTGAAAGACAGCGGAATCGGGATCAACCCTGAAGATCAAAAGAAAATATTCCAAAAATTTTTCCGCTCGGAGGATCCAAAAACCAGGGAAGTTCCTGGCACCGGTCTGGGCCTGAATATCACCAAAAGCCTGGTGGAAATGCAGGGCGGTAAAATTTGGTTCGAAAGCGAGTATCGTATGGGCACCACATTCCATTTCACCGTTCCCATCGCTGAATAACCATGGCACGCGGCATATCCTGGGGCAAAGGTCAGGGGATCGATGGGCGCGAAGCGGCTCGCCAGGCTTCGCAAGAGGCATTAGAGCATCTGGGCACCGCCCGGCCCGTGGGGATTATTGTCCTGGCGGCCCAGGAATATCCCGTGGCGGAAGTTTTCGCCGGCCTGGCAAATTTACCTGCCGAATTACCCGTGTGGGGCATGACCACCAGCCGGCCATTTACCCAGCTGGGAGAACATCCGCGTTCCGTCGTGGTCGCCATCCTATCAAATCCCGATTGGAAAATTCAAACCATCTGGCAGCCTCAATTTGGCCGCGACAGTAGCGCAGCCGGGCGCGGGTTGGGTCAAACCTTCACTGAAAGCGGCAGCCAATGGAAAGGTCTTTTGCTGGCAGCCGACGGCATCCAGGGCGACGTCACCCAGGTTCTTCCGGTGCTGACCGGGTTGGAGCTTCCCGTCGCCGGCGGATTGGCCGGTGGTGAGGTGCAGTTAGGCATGACCTACCAGTTTGGCGGCAGCCAATGGTCGAACGGGGCATTGTCCGGTCTGGCGCTCGGCGGACGCCTGCGCCTGGGCACCGGCTTGGGACAGGGCTGGCAGGATGCCGGCATTTATTTTACGGTAACCAAATCCAATGGGGTATGGCTGCAAGGCCTGGATAATCTGACCCCGGCTGAAACGTATGCCCGCATTTTCGGCGCACCCGCCCGGCAGTGGGCCTTCCCCCCATTGACTCAACTGGTCCGGCTTTATCCGCTGGGTATGGAAGTCAGCCAGGGCCGGCCGGAAAGAATTGTGCGCAGCCCGCTCCAGGTAGAAGTGGACGGCAGCTTCCGCATGAATGCCTGCATCGGCGAGGGACAGACAGTGCATCTGATGGTCGGGGATGCCCAGGCCTGTCTGGAAAACGCGCGCGCTTCAGTGCGCCAGGCGCTGGCGGCTTTAGGGAAAGCCCGCCCGCTGCTGGCCCTGATCCTGGTTGATCAGGCCTGGCAGACTTTGCTGGAAACGCGCCCCGGAAGGCTGACCACGGTTCTGCGTGAAGAATTGGGAGATGTGCCCCTGATCGGCGCCTATACCTTGGGCCAGGTAACCCGTCCCGCGGGTGATGAGCTGGTGCGGTTTTACAACCAGGCGATCCTCACCGCGGTGATCGGAGAAATTTAAAATAAATATGGGGTAAATTTTTGCAACCTGAAGGTTACAAAAAATTTACCCCATAAAATATTATGTTATGCATTACCTGCGGCGATATAGACTGGCCTGGTTATTCAAGACCAGCGCGGCGATCGCGCCGGGTACCCACCCCGCCAGGGTTAACAGGGCGACAATCACCACCGTCCCGCAGCCCCGATCCAGCACAGCCAGGGGCGGGAAAATAATGCATAATAAAGCGCGAGAACAACTCATGGATTAATTCTAACATGTTATTTCCTGATTGGGATGGTCAACATCCCAATCAGGAAATATCTATTTTCAGGCTATACCGGGATATTGACCTGGGGTACACGTTCACGGATGGTTGCAATCGCTTCTTCGGGGATCGAATAATCCACCATCTGCCCGGTGTTGTAAGCGTTGTACGCTGTCAGGTCGAAATTGCCATGGCCAGAAAGGTTGAATAAGATCACCTTCTTCTCACCGGTTTCTTTGGCTTTAAGCGCCTCATCGATGGCTGCGCGGATGGCATGCGCCGATTCAGGAGCGGGCAGCAAGCCCTCGGTCTGGGCAAACAACACACCGGCCTCGAAAGTAGATTTCTGGTGGACAGCAACCGCTTCGATTAAGCCGGCATCGTACAAGGCGCACAGCGTGGGAGCCATGCCGTGGTAGCGCAAGCCGCCGGCGTGGATCGGGGAAGGCATGAAATCATGGCCCAGGGTATGCATCTTGACGATCGGCGCCATTTGGGCGGTATCCCCATAATCATACGTGTAAATTCCACGGGTCAGTGAGGGAGTTGCGGTTGGCTCAACGGCCAGCAGCCGGGTGCGCTGGCCGTTCTTGAGGTTTTCGCGCAAGAAGGGGAAAGCGATCCCCGAGAAGTTAGACCCGCCACCCACACAGCCGATCACCACGTCCGGGTATTCGCCGGCCATATCCATCTGTTTGAGCGACTCTTCGCCGATCACCGTCTGGTGCAGCAAGACGTGGTTCAGCACCGAACCCAGGCTGTATTTTTTGGTGCCGTTTGAAGTCGCGGCCACTTCCACTGCCTCTGAAATGGCGATCCCCAGCGAGCCGTTGCTGTTGGGGTCTTTTTCAAGGATCATCTGCCCGGCGTGGGTCTTATTGGTCGGGCTGGGAAAAACCTGGGCGCCGTAGGTTTCCATTAAGATGCGCCGGTACGGTTTTTGCTCGTAAGAAACCTTGACCATGTAGACTTCAACCGCGATGTCGAACATCTTGCCTGCCATCGCCAGGGCCGTGCCCCACTGCCCGGCGCCGGTTTCGGTCGTCAGGGCATGTGTTCCGGCTATTTTGTTATAAAAGGCCTGGGGGATGGCCGTGTTGGACTTGTGGCTGCCGGAGGGTGAAGCCCCTTCATATTTATAATAAATATGCGCCGGCGTACCCAGTGCCTTTTCCAGCCGGCGGGCGCGCAGCAGGGGTGTCGGCCGGTATAAGCGGTAAATCTCACGCACTTCTTCAGGAATTTCGATATAGCGCTCGGTGCTGATCTCCTGCAGGATTAAATCCATCGGAAACAAAACCGAGAGAAAATCCGGTGTGACGGGTTCTTTCGTCCCCGGGTGCAAGACCGGCGACGGTGGCACCGGGTTGTCGGCGTTGACGTTGTACCAAAATTTTGGCAGGTCGGTCTCGTTCAGCATAAAGCGAGTGAGTTCGGACATGGGATTCCTCCTTGGGTTTGGGTCAAAAATTGAATGGTTGGGTTGGTTACCCGGCAGAAAAACCTTTAAAAGTCTTTCTGCCGGTCAGTCAGCGGCGATCAGCCGGCAGATCAACAGAAAGCTCCCTTTAGATCCGGGATCGGGGCGGTCTCGGCGTTCAGGTCCAGGCCGGCGGACAGGCCCATCAGCCGCATCACCTCTTCGCATGTTTCCTGGGCCACCGGACGGGCGCGGTCTGTGCCGTGCTGTAAAATTTCCAGCACCTGGCGGGGACGGGCGGCAATCTCCTCCCGGCGCGCGCGCAGCGGTTCAAGATAGGTGTTAAGCGCAGCAGCACAACGCTGTTTGACTTCGACATCGCCTACCTTCCCGGCCCGGTATTGTTCCTTCAAATCTACCAGTTCATCCTGCCGGGGGTCGAAAATGTCCAGATAGGTGAATACCGGGTTCCCTTCCACATGACCGGGATCGGTGGGATGGATGCGGGTGGGATCGGTGTACATTTTCATCACCTTCTGAGTGGTCTCCTGCGGTGTATCCTTGAGGTAAATGACGTTGCCGTAAGAGGTATGCATGGTGCGGTTATCGATCCCGGGCAGTCGGGGATTGGCCGAAAGCAGCGGCTGGGGCTCAGGAAATATCGGGGCATAGAGCTGGTTGAAGCGCCGGGCAAGCTCCCGCGCCAGTTCAAGATGCGGCAGCTGGTCCTCCCCCACCGGAACCGTATCCGCCTTATACAGCAGGATATCCGCCGTCTGCAAGACAGGGTAGGTCAGCAGTCCCAGGGACGGCGCCAGGCCCAGGTTTTGGATCTGTTCTTTATAGGTTGGCACCCGCTCCAGACGCGAAACCGTCACCAGCATGCTCAGCAGCATGCTGACCTGCGAATGGGCAGGGATCGCGGATTGCAGAACCAGGGTCGACCGTTCAGGATCGATCCCCGCAGCCAGCCAGTCGGTCACGATTTCAATCGAGTTCTGGCGAATGCGGCCCGGATTGTCATAATCCGTGGTCAGGACGTGCAGGTCTGCCACCAGGAAATAGCAATCGTAATCGAACTGCAGCTTCCTCCAGGTCTCCAGCGTTCCGACGAGGTGGCCAATATGGCGCGGCCCGGTGGGCCGATGCCCGGTTAGAATGCGTCCCTTTTTCATATTCATCGTGCCTCCTTAAACAAAAAAGCGTTCATCCTTGGGAGGACGAACGCAGTGTCCGTGGTGCCACCTCATTTAGGCTGTACTTTAATCAAAAATCCCATGATGATGCATCACGGGAAGCCAGCCTCACTCTATCGGGTACGGCCTGAGAGCGATACCCTTTGCCTTGATAACGGTGGCATCTCCGGCGCAGGCTACTTGGGATATCCGTTCGCCTTACAGCTCTGAGGTCCATTCCGTGTCACTGTACGGGCAGGTTTTCACCAAATCCTGCTCTCTGTTACCGCCAACGCGGCACGTACTCGTCCTCATCACAGCTTTTTATTATATTGGTTAGATTATAAGAGATATTTTGAGCTTGTCAAGTTAAAAAAATTTCAGATGGGGGATGGAGCTGGCCCAAAAGAACATTGAGCCAGCTCCATGGTTTGACAGGTTTTCTCGTCTACGGGCCGGTCTACCGCCTGACGGCTGGCAGGTAAACCTGACCAGGCGCCAGTTGGACGCTGAACCCTCCGGACGGCACGCCGTCCAGCAGCAGGGTTACCTCCACGCTGTGCACGCTGCCCAGGGTGAGATCCAGCAGCGGTGGTTGGATGATGGCTGCCGGCGCCAGGCCGGCCGAAGACATGCGCAGTTGCAAATTCAACTGCGCGCCAGGTCCAATCGTACCTGGCAGTATGCCCCCGCCCAACGGCTCAATGATCGGCATCCAAAGTGGATTGATCCCCACCAGGTTAAACGAGAAACCCAGGGTATGCGGCGTCAGATCAGGGTTGCCGGCGGTGAAGGGGAATGTCGGATTGCCGGCCAGGGAAGTCGAAGGCCGCACGATATCCACGTTGTGCTGGCTGTGCTGGGGAAGGTAGCCGGGCTGGGAGAGCGTTGCCAGGACGCAGCGGTGCAGCGTCCCCGTCGCGATGGGTGTCCAGCTCGTGCAGTAAGTAGCCAGGCTGTTGGGCGGCAGGGTTACGGTCATCGAAGCCGCCGGAACGAAGCCAATCCCTGCCCCGAAATCGGCCACAGAGAAGTCGACCGTGACGGTTTTTGAAACCGCCAGGGGATTAGCCAGCTGGATGCACAACTGCCCCGGCACGCCAGCCACGGGTGGATCCGGGTTAAAAGTGATTTCCGGTTCTTCCCACGGCGGCTGCACGTTAAGCGGCAGATGCACCGGCGGTACATCCAGTTTACGGATACCGCCGATCATCACCGCAGCGCCGGTTCCCGGATTAATGATCCAACCCTGAACATCGATATGGCAGCCGCTGCCCAGAGTCGCCGGACTGGGCGGGGTGACCTCAAGAGAGACATTGCGCAGATCGGTACTGTTGGGACCTACGTTGGTCAGGACGCCCCCTGGTGGGGTGGTAATTACTGCGGCCGTCCAACCCGGGCAGGTGTTATCAACTACTAGCTGGATCGTCGCCACCGCGCCGGTGGGGTTGCCTACCATGAAGTTGAGGGGGGGATACGGAGGGCTGCCAGAGAAGTCCTCGATGGTATCCAGGCAGGTTTGAGTCTTAATCGGGGCATAACCGGGGGAGGTCACAGTCACCTGGAAGCAAGCCAGGCCAGAAACCGCCGGGTGGTATGCAGACTTCAGGATGATCTGCGAGGCAGCCGGAATGGTGGCGCTGCGTGTATCAAAGGTAGTGTATGGCAAGCCAATCCCGATACCGCTTGGATTAACCTGGAACTGGACCGAGACGGAGGCTGGGGTGGCGCCAGAGTTCGTCAGACGGACGCTGACCTCGCTGGACAGGCCGGCCACCAGCGGGTAGGGGTTCACCTGAAGTTCATCCTCGGCATAGGGCGGCTGGGTGGTAGGGAAGCCGACCGGCGGGCAGGTGACCGGGTGGGAAACAACGTTGCTGATGACTGGCGCGTACCCAGAGGCCAACAGGCCGGCCCGGTTGTTAACCATGCGCTGGTTGGTGCACTGGGTATCCGAAACCGTGACCTTGAAGGTTTTGGTTCTCACGCCAGTGCCTTGAACGACAGTCCAGGTGAGGGCGCCGTCGCCGCCGGGTGAGATGTCATCGCTGGCACTGTTAGGCACGTAGGTGGTATCGATAGGGATCGAATCGACGAGTTTGGCATCACCGCTGTTTAGCAGGCCGGATCGCTGCTGTAGGTGTAGGTAAGGGTGTAAGCAATGACATCCCCCGGGCTGACAGGCGAGCCGCCAACCGGTACCGCGGATTTGATAACCTCGCGGCATTTAGCGTCAATTGGGGGCTCAGTGGGGCACTTGGAACCGTGGATAACGGAGACCGCGTTCAGGAAAAGCAGCTTGCCATCGGCAGTAAAGATCGTCGGGTTACCACCGTTTCCCCACAAGGTGCCGCAGCCTTGGGTAATGAGCGAGGAATGGTCATCCGGGGGCACTTCCATGCCAATAGGCGTGACATCCCCTGGCACGGATTGGTTCGGAGGGAGGTAAATGCCCACGCTGTTAAACGGAACGGTTGTGTGCGTCACCGGGGATGTAGGCGGGTCGAAGAAACCGGCTGGTGCAGTGGCAGCCTTACTAATGATATTCTGCGGTCCATGCCAGCCGCGCGGCCAGCCAATATACAGGCTCAGCCGCCCAAAGAAGGCATAACCGCCTTCCCCAAGACCAAGGATAGGTTTCTTGGCCAACTTGATCTGGGCGACCTGGGCATCGGTAAAAGTGGGCGTTCCCCAATCGTTCAGGCTGCCGGTATCATCGGCAATGATGATCATCTTATAAACCGAGAAATCGGTGGCGAGAACGCTGCCCAGTGGGATCAGGTCAACACCGTAGCCATTGCCGGTGAGCAAGTTGTAAAAACTGGTGGCATCATCGGTGTTGCCGCGGTAAACGTAAGCGATGTCTGCAGTGGGGCAGTTGCCAGACGGGATCCGAGCCAGCTGCCAGGTGCGCGGCTGGTCAAATATGGAACCGACCGGCCAGGAATAATCGTCGCCAGCAGAATTGAACGAATTATGAAAGACGGACAGCCCAAAAATGCTACAATTGTTGCCAAAGCCCAGGGCTCCGCGTTGGAGACCATATTCGACCGTTTCCGTTGCATCCGCACTGGTAGTAGCTATGCCGCTCCAAAAACCGTCCCGGCCCGGGGTCAGAGTCCAGCCATTGGGATTGCTATTCCCGGTGTAGCTGGAGCGATTCTGACCAGGGATGTTGACCTGAAAGGCGTCATCGCCCTGGTTAGCGTAGACGTAATTGCTGCCGTCACCCTGCGGATCCAGGTAAACCCTGCCGAAACGGGTTGGAAAGACGCCCTGCTGGGCATGCATACAGACATAGAGCATATCGGCAGTGGCGATCAGGTAAACTGTAGCCAGTTTACCATTGCCATCTATGAAGGTCTCAACCTGGGCTTTGCTGTACTCGCCGGTGGTATCGCAGGAACCATTGACTACGATTGGACCACCGGTTGTAGGAATGTCTAAAATATTGGCGTCTGGAGACAGAGGCTGGGCAGGCGCTAATGTGGCTGGAGTGAGGAACTCTGCCGGACTGACTGCTGCGGCTTTTGGCTGAGACGCAGCCAAAGCCACATTGGTCAACGACGAGCCGCCAAACATACTGGCGACCAAAACAATACAAGTTAGCAGAGTCAAGGTGCGAGATTTCATTTGACCATTTCCTCTCCACAAATTGCATGACAAACATAAAAGGTCTATTTCATTAAAATTGAATTAATAGATACATTTTATCCATGTAGAGGATTAAATACAAGCGCTGCACCGGTCATTCTGGCAAGGCAACTGCCGGAAAATTTTCTTTACTCGCATTTCACCTGCGAAAGGGAATCAAGTAGAATTATTGGGTATAATATGCGGAAGTTACAGTCTTTACCGATCAATCGATATTAAAAAATTTTAAAAACAAAGTTACCTTCAACTTTGAGTCCGGAGGGAAAGTTGGGCTTGTTTCCAATCGATGCTGTGAATTGGTCAGAGGGGGTTTGCCTGAACGAATATGTCAGGGAAATGGAAACGTACCAGGAGGACATGCAGCGCCGCCTGAAAGAAGTGCGTTTGACGGTCGCTGAACTTGACCCGTTAAGCCATGTTCAGCGCCCGATAAAAATCGCCGCTTTATCTGAGGATTGGTGCATCGACTGCCTGATGACCCTGCCGATCATGGCTCAGATTGCGGCGGCTGTGCCTGGCATCGAAATGCGGATATTTTCTCGCAATAAATGGCCGATCTTGAAAGAATATAATAACCAGCGGGGTGTAATGGCGATCCCGGTGTATTCGTTTTTAAATGAATTTTTTGAAGAATTTGGCATGTTTGTCGAGCGGCCAAAAACCGCTGAAATCAAATTGACTGCCTGGAAAGCCGCGCACCCCGAGGTCGAGGAAATTCGGCGGTCCTTCTCAATGCCCAGTCCAGAGAAAAAAGCTCGCCTGGCCAGCATCCGAGTTGTTATGCAAAAAGAAATGGAAGATTGGTATGCGGAAGAATGCCAGAGCGGCATGGTGGCAGAAGTGACGGCGATATTAGGGGTTTAGCGTTTTGAATGGCCAATGACCAGCGGCACGTGATATTTTTTGCCGCGCGTGCCTGTCCAGGGCGCGGGCGGCGCCATCGTTAATTCAGCCAGAGCCAGCAATACTTTATCGTAATTCACCCGCCATCCGCAAAAATCCAGCCAGGCCGTCTCCCGATCGGGTTTGATCGGAATACCCGCATTTTCTAATTCCGCCACCGCCAGGTCATACTCAGCCCGGCTGATAGAGATCGCATCCCCGCGCTGCGGGTTCGGGTCATAGGCAATCGTAAAATTATCCGCGATATGGCGCAATGCAAGATAGCCGGCCCGGATACACAGCGCGGCCTGGGCATCGCTCCGGAACTGCACGGTCGACTCCATCAAAGCCGCCCCATTCAACACCGCTGCCGCCGCAGTCACCCAGGAATGATCCGGTTGGGGGGAACGGAAAAAGACCAGCGCCGGCAGTGACGTATGGCTCTCTTCGATATCTGCAAACCAGACCTCCCAGTTGCGCCAGACTTCGGTTAATTGGTCTAATCCTTGGATGCGATAGTACCGGCGGATCATTTCCAGGGCCGAAGGCGGGTTCCCGGCACGCACTTCCAGTAATGTAACCGTGGCTTCTCGCCGGGAAAAAGCAGAATAAATGGTTGGCAGGTAGGCGATCAGCAAGGCCACCAGCAGTAAACCCAGGGTGGCTTCGCTGAAAGTCAGGATGGTTTGTGGTAAGCCCTGGATGCTGGCGAACCCTAAAGTGAGTAATGAAGAACCGCTGTCGCGAAAAGCTTCAACCCAGGTTATCTCCCCCAAAGCCCAAAACATCAACATATAACCGATCAAGATCAAAATATACCAGACCGGCAGCAGGGTTAATAATGCCACCGGGGCATAAAAAGCCAGGATGCGATCTCTTTCTATATAGGTTTTGGTGCCTTTCATCAACCGGCTGAAAATGGCCCGGATTCCGATGAATACGAAGCGGGTTAAAAAATCCTGCGTGCTGCGCGGCAGGACAAATGTTTCCATGGCTGAAAAAATTGTGCTGGCAGAGATCACCAAACCCAGGATTAATATGGCTATGCGCAACATACTTTCCATCTTCACTCCTGCCAGAGGCTGCCGTCTATATCAACCGGCAGCCTCGCTGCCGCCCATTTTATGCCGGATTGCCCGTAAGGATTTCCTGCTCTTTCAAGCTGATCACAAATGTCTTGAAAGCCGCCATCTGGTCTTTGATTAACTGCCGGGATTCATCATCCACCAGATTACCATCCGCATCAAATTTTTCCCAGGAACGCTCCACCGCCACCCGCGGTTCCATTAATATTTGCATACCCAGGAGAACCGCGACCTGTCTTAAATGATCCTGAGCCCATACCGTTCCGGACCGGCCCCCTGCGCCCATTACTGCCAGCGGCTTCCCGGTAAAAGGCTGAGTTTTCATCGGCCGCGATGCCCAATCCAGGGCATTTTTCAATACACCGGGAATGGAATGATTATATTCCGGCGTGGCAATGATGACCCCGTCCGCCAATCGAATCTGCTCCCGTAAACGGGTTACTGCTTCCGGGCGGTTGGAAAAAATGTCTTCATTGTAAAGGGGAATTTGGGAGAGGTCGGCGATCTCCAGCGTCATGCCCTCCGGTATCAGCGCTGACGCCGCACGCAGCAGCCCCCGATTGTACGAACCACTGCGCAGGCTGCCGGAAACTCCCAGAATATGCAGCGTATTTTCCATCTCAACTCCAGTTCAACAGCCAACCGGCAGTTAATCTGCCGGTTGGCTGATATTATAGTATCGAATTGTTTAATGCAGAGGTCAGGAAGCAACCTTATCGTCTTCAGCAACTTTGACGACTTCCAGATCGATGTCAATCGAAATATCTTCTCCAACCAGCAAGCCCCCGCTCTCCAACAATTGGTTCCAATTCAAATCCCAGTTCTTGCGATTAATTTTGGTCGATGCGCTAAAACCGGCTGAGGTATTGCCCCACATTTTCGATTGACCGGCATATTCAGTATCCAAAACGACCTCTTTGGTTATATCCCGGATCGTCAAATCACCAACAATTTTTGCGTGGTTTTCATCCACCGCTTCGATCCGCTTGCTCGTAAATGCCAGGTAAGGAAACTGCTCTGCATTTAAGAAATCAGGCGAGCGCAGGTGCCCGTCGCGCTTTGGTTCGCGTGTATTAATACTTGCGGCATCAATTTTCACATCCACCGTTGAATTCTTTGGGTCATTTTCGCGAAAATCGACTTCGCCGGCGAAATTTTCGAACCGTCCGTGAACGTTTGAAATCATCATATGACGGATAGAAAAAGTAATTTGAGAATGAGCAGGATCAATTTTCCAAGACATAGTTTCCTCCAAAATTTAATTCAATATTTAAAGATTTGATATCAAACAATTCAAGCAAAAAAATTTCTACTCGCTATTTCCGGCAGCACTCAAGACGTTCTCGCGCATTCCAAGTTTTTTGCATAACCGGCTAAGTGCAGCCTGATCTTCAGCATCAAGCGGGCTCATCTCATTCACGATTGCCTGCAGCTGTTGTGGAAAAATTCTTTTGATCAAGGCTTCTCCTGCATCGGTCAGGCGAACAATCGTGATCCGCCGGTCCTTTGAGTCAACAGTGCGCTTAACCCATCCGTTTTTCTCCAGGTTGTCGACCACCAGGGTGATATTGCCGCCGCTTTTTAATAACTTCGAGCATATCTCGCTTTGAGACAGCGGACCCAGATGGAGCAGAGTTTCAAGCACACCAAACTGGGTGATGGTCAGGTCTTCCAGTGAATTGTAGCTTGCCAACCGACTCATTAATGAATTCGTAGCCCGGGTCAGTTTGATAAACGTGTCCAAGGCTAAAACTTCTTCAGGGGTACCGCAATAATGAGTAGGCATCTTTTGATCTCAAATCATTTGATGTCGAAATAATATCACGCGATATAAAGTTTGTCAATACCCAATTTTAAAATAAAACAGGGGATAACAAAACCCCGGGCGGTTAATCCCCCGCCAGCTTTTCCAGAATGCCCCCGATACCTGGCAGGCGCAAAAGAATCGTGCTCACCCGGTACCAGAAGCCGGGGATCACCATCCCACTGCCCTGCTGGATGGCGGTCAGCGACTCGCGGACGACATCCTGTGCGTGCAGCCACAGCAGCCGGGGGATCCGCTCGCGGTCGAAGGATTGCATCTCCTTTGGTTCATGGAATTCGGTCACAATAAATCCCGGGCAAAGCACCTGAACGCGCACCCCCGTCCCTTTGAGGTCATCCGTCAGGGCCTGACTGAAAGCCACCAGGAAAGATTTTGTCGCGCTGTACATTACAGAATTACGCCTGCGCAGAAAAGCCGCCAGAGAAGACACCTGGATCACGCCACCTGCCCGGCGGGCAACCATTCCCGGCAGCACCGCATGCGTCAGGCGCATACTGGCAAGATCATGCACCAGGAGCATGTCCGCCTGGGTCTCTATATCTACTTGCCAGAAACGCCCGGTCGCGCCAAAGCCGGCATTGTTGATCAGCAAATCGATGCGCTCCATTTTGCGCAGTTCATCTTCCAACGCCCGCAATTCGTCGGGTTTTGCCAGATCAGCTGGAAACACCGCTACCTGGATGTGGTAGCGCTGGCGCAGCTCTGCCGCCAGACTCTGCAGCCGTTCCACTCGCCGTCCGGATAGGACCAGGTTATATCCCCCGGCAGCCAGCTGGCGGGCAAATTCGCCGCCCAATCCGCCCGAAGCACCGGTAACGACGGCCAGGCGTGGATTTTCGGTTGAAATGGGTTGGGTGGGCTCAATTGTGTTTGGCATTTTTCTCCTTTGCACGCCTTTTCCGTGCTTCGTATACCTGCCAGTACACCCGGTGATCGTCGTACTGGGTGCGCGCTTCTTTTTGCTCGGCCGGGTACCCTACATACATTACCCCCAGTGGGGTGACATTCTCGGGCATGTTCAGCGCCGAACGCACACTTTTTACCCGGCTTTCCAAAGGATAAACGCCAATCCACACGCTCCCCAAACCCATCCCGGCAGCCGCGATCAGCATATTTTCAAAAGCTGCGCTGCAATCCTGCACCCAATAAAAACGGCCGGCCGTATTACTGCCGATATCCGGGTTGCCGCAAACCACGATCGCCGCCGGCGCGTTGTATTGGCCAAACGGCAGGACAGCCTTTAACTGGAGTAAATTTTCTGGCTCATCGACCACCACAAACTCCCAAGGACGGGCGTTTGCCGCGGTTGGGGCAGCCATCGCCGCCTGCAGCAAACTGATCAGAATTTCTCGTTCTACCCTGCGTTCCTGGTATTTACGAATGCTTCGGCGAGAAAAAATTACGTTTAAGATATCCATTTGCTCCTCGAGTTACCCGCCTGCGCGAGGCGCCCAACCCAGAGTTGTTTATTTTTGGGGGATATGGAAAGCAATGGTAACCTCTAACCCCCCGGTCTCCAGGTTGCGGGCAAATATCCTGCCGCCTTGAGCCTCAACCAGTTCCTTGGCGATTGCCAACCCCAGCCCGGAGCCCCCTGCCAGGCGCGTGCGGGAGGTCTCACCTCGCCAGAAGCGGTCAAAGATGTGGGGCAAGTCCGCTTCCGGCACCCCTGGTCCGTTATCACTGACCACAATCCCCATTTCAGCTTCATTCAAATTGTGGATGGATATTTCCACCCGCCCCTCATCCGGAATGTAGCGCAAGGCGTTGCCGATCAAATTGCCAATCGCCTGCTCCATGCGCTGCGGATCGGCTTCCAAAGGCGCGAGCTCGCTGCTCGCGGAAAAACTCAGTTGGATATTTCTTTCAGCCGCCTCAGCGCCAAATAAATCTACAGCGCGCTGGCCCAATCCTGCCAGGTCTACAGATTTGAGGTCAAAGTGCAGCTGGCGAGCCTCGGCCAGCGCCAGCAGGCGCAAGTCCTCGACCAGGCGCTCGAGCAAATAGGTTTCTTCCAGGGCCCCGGCGATATGGGCATCATCCGCCGGATAAATGCCATCCACAATGCCTTCCAACCGCCCGCGCAACACGCTGAGCGGGGTGCGCAGTTCGTGAGCAATCACCGCGAACAGTTCGCGTCTTTCACGTTCGTTGCTCTCCAGCGACTCGGTCATCTGGTTGAAACTTTCGATCAGTACCCGCAGGTCGCTCGGGCCGCTGGATTTGACCCGCGCCGAAAAATTGCCGCGGGATACGGACTGCGCGGCGGCGATCACCCCCGCCAGAGGAGAAACCACCCGCCGCACTAACAGCAAGCTGATGATCAGTGCCAGGATGACCAACGACAGGGACAATACACTGAAAGGACCAATGATCGGGAAAAACACCAACAGCGGTTCAAAAATTTTTCGGTTGATAAACACCAGTTCCCCGACGACCTGGTCTTTAACTTTCAACGATAGATGAATCTGGTTGGGTGGGATTGTATAGACCTGATTGACCATGGGGGTTTGAGCGCTTCCGCCATCTAGGACAACGCGCCCACCGGCATCCAGCAGGATGGTATCATTCCAACCCCTGCGGTAATAGTTCACCATAGCCGAGGGATTATACGCAAAAACGGTATCGATCCCCTCCCAACTCCCCTGCGCCTGGTAATGCGATTCGAGCATATAAACCAGCAGTGGTTCGATGTTTTCCGGGGATGAGTTGGTCCAACCCAGGATGCCCCAGGCAGTGATGATCATTAACCCCACCAGCACCAACAGCATCCCGCCCAGCGCGCGGAAAACAAGCAGGAACAATCTGCGGCTGATGCTTTTTGCGGCTGGCGACACATCCGGATGCGGCATCAGGCCTCCAATTTGTACCCAACGCCGTAAACGGTCTGGATGTAACGCGGTAGGCTCTCTTCGGGTTCGATTTTCCGCCGCAAATTGCGAATGTGCGAATCGATCGCCCGTTCATAACTTTCAAAAGAGACCCCACGCACGGCTTCCAATAACTGCGACCGGCTGAAAATGCGCCCCGGCTGGCTGGCGAGCAGCGCCAGAAGCTCAAATTCTGTGGGGGTAAGGATAATTTCTGTCCCGCCGATCACCACCCTGAAACGCCCCCGGTCCAATTCAAGCTCGCCTACGCGCAAAATGTCAGACTGGGGATTGACGCTCGTCCGGCGCAGCACCGTCCGCACGCGAGCCACCAATTCTCTGGGGCTGAAAGGCTTGGTCAGATAATCGTCTGCGCCCAGTTCGAGGCCCACCAGTTTATCGGTTTCTTCCACCCGGGCCGTCAGCATGATAATCGGCACCGTGCCATCCCGGCGCAGTTCCCGGCAAACATCCAGGCCATCCATGCCCGGCATCATCAAATCCAGCACCACCAGGTCGGGTTGTTCGCTGCGTGCCGCAGCCAGGCCTTTCCGTCCATCGTTGGCCTGGATTACATCGAAACCTGCCGCCTGTAGATAATCTCGACAAATATCGACGATCTTTGGTTCATCATCCACTACCAGGATTTTTTTGGGCATTCAATCCCTTTCAACAGCATCCATATAAATTCTATCAAGATATGATATCCACGGCTAATTTCAGGCGACCCTTATCCGGGTGTTTCTCCCGCCAATGGCGGGACAAACACCCCCTTACTTTCTTTCATTCGTAACGTAATGCTTCCACCGGTTCCAATCCGGCTGCCCGGTTGGCCGGGTAGATACCAAAGAACAGGCCGACCGCGGTTGAGAACAGGGTCGCCAGCAGCACGGCGCTCAAGCTGACCACCGGGGTGAACGCCGTACCTGAGGCGGTCGCCACCCGGCCGATCACCATCGAGATGAGCCAACCCAGGCCAATCCCTACCAGCCCACCAAACAAGCTAAGCAGGGCCGATTTGGTCAGAAACTGGGTCAGGATATCACGCCGGCGCGCACCTAATGCTTTGCGCAGGCCAATTTCGCGCGTGCGCTCGGTGACACTGACCAGCATAATATTCATGATCCCGATGCCGCCTACCAGGAGCGAGATGGCTGCCACCCCGCCCAGGAAGATAGTAAGCACGCCGGTGATGGTTTGAGCGATCGACAGCACATCTTGCTGGGTGGTGACGGTAAAATCGTCGGCGCCCAGGGCGGTGCGGTGACGGGTGCGCAGGATGTCGGAGACCTCCTGAGAGGCTTTCGGCACGGCTTCCGAAGTAGTTGCCTCCACAAAGATGACATCCACCTGGCTATTTGGACGGCGGATCAGGCGAACCTGAGCGGTAGAGAATGGGATCAGAATGATGTTGTCCTGGCTGCCGAATGAGCTGCCGCCTTTAGATTCGAGGATACCAATGATGCGGAAGGGCTGCCCTTCAATGCGGATCGTCTCGCCTACCAGGCCGTCGTGGCGGCCAAACAATTTGTCGGCAGTTTGCGTCCCCAGGATTGCCACAGAAGCCTGTCCTAAAATCTGCTCCTGGGTGATCTGATCTCCTTCCGCCACGACAAAATTGCGCACGGAAAAGAAATCGGAAGTGACGCCGCTGACCTGCACGGAGGTCTGCTCGCCACCAAAGGTGACGTTCAAACTCCTCTGGATCACCGGAGCGACCGCTGCCACCGAAGGCGCCAGGAAACCATCCATGAGTGCGGAAGCATCCTGGGAGGTCAGAGGCTGCACATTCGTCACATTCACAGTCTGGTTACCGCTGCTGACAAACAGCAGGTTGGTGCCAATGCCGCTGATCGAACCGGTAATGGTATTTTGAGCCCCGGCGCCGGCTGCCAGCATGGCAATCACCGCCGCGACCCCGATCACGATCCCTAAAATCGTCAGCCCCGAGCGCAGCTTGTTGGCGCTCAAACTCTCCAGAGCTTCGATCACTGCATTCCAAATATTCATCCCGCACCTTCTAATAATCCATCCTGCAGGCGGATCACGCGCCGGGTAAGTTCCGCCACCCGCGGATCATGGGTCACCACCAGGATGGTCGTGCCCCGTTCGCGGTTCAACGTCAGGATCAATTCCATGATTTCTTTGCCGGATTTCGAATCCAGGTTACCGGTCGGTTCGTCGGCCATCAGAATGGCCGGGTCGTTGACCAGCGCCCGGGCGATCGCCACGCGCTGCTGCTGCCCGCCCGAGAGTTCGGTCGGGCGGTGATCCACCCGGTCTGCCAGGCCCACCGCTTCCAATGCCTTGCGGGCACGGTCTGCCCGCCCGCGGCTTACCCCGGCATAACGCATGGGCAGCTCCACGTTGGAGAGGGCGCTGGCCCTGGGCAGCAGGTTGAAGCTCTGGAATACGAACCCCACCTTGCGGTTGCGGATCGTGGCCAGCTGGTCGCTGCTGAGATGAGCGACTTCCTCGCCATCCAGCACGTAGCTGCCGCTGGTCGGGTGGTCCAGGCAGCCGAGGATGTTCATCAGGGTCGACTTGCCAGAGCCGGAAGGGCCCATGATCGACACGATTTCACCCCGCTGGATGTTGAAGGACACCCCTGCCAGGGCATTCACTTCCATGGTACCCATCTTGTAGGTCTTGCGCAGGTCGTGGGTCTCGATTACCCAGTCTTCAGCCATCCTATCCTCCCCCAAATATGCCGCGTGCACCGCCCCCAGAGCCTGGAGGAGTTAGCGAGGTGGGCGGGTTGAGCACCACCAGATCCCCGGCTTTGACCGGACCGCTGAGCACCTGGGTATTGGTATCTGCTGATGCGCCCAGGGTGATATTAACTGCGGTCGGCAAGCCATTTTCCATGACATACACCACCTGTTTCCCATTTTGCAGGCGCACCGCCCGGTTGGGAACGAGCAGCACGTTGTTCAGCTGCTCGACGGTCATATTGACGGCAGCCGTCATGCCCGGCCGCACCTGGGCGTCGGTGTCGGTCAGCTCCACGGTGACCGTAAAATTGACCACACCGTTGGAAGGAGTGCCAAAGGATGAGACTTCAGTTACCTTGCCGTTGTACTGTTTTCCGCTGATGGCATCAAAGGTCAAAGTAGCCGGCTGCCCGACATTCACCCGGTTGATATCCACTTCGGCGACCGGGACGTCCACCATCAGGCGGGAGAGGTCGTCGATACGGAAGGAAACTGTGCCGGCGTTGACCTGATCGCCCACCATGGCGCTGACATCCGTGACTGTGCCGTTGATCGGGGCTAATATTTGAGGCATTCCAAGGGTAGCCTGGATCGAATCGACCTTGGCTTGAGCCGCGGCGAGGTCGGAGGGGTCTGGGCCGTTCTTCAAACGGTCCCATTCACGCTGGGCATCGTTCAGTTTGGATTGGGCCACTGAAATCGCCGCGTCTGCCTGGGCGACTTCTACCGGGTCCGGCGTGCTCAGCAGCCAGGCCAGGTTATATTGGTCCTGATCTACTTTCTGCTGGGCGGCAGCCAGGCGGTTGAAAGCTGTGGCCCTCAGGATGTTCGCCTCGGGTAATTTGGTGTATTTATCGTAGTTTTCTTGCGCCCGCTTCAGTTCGTCCTGGGCAATGGTCAGGTCTGCCCGGGCTGAATCGATCGTCGGCTGGGAGACGCGCGCCAGGTTTTTTTGGTAACGGGCAGTCTTGGCGTCATCCAGGGCCTTCTGGGCATCCGCCAGGGCCTGGGACGCCTGGGATTTTGCCAGGGTCGAATCTTTCAGGTCAGACAGGTTGCGCAGCGCGGTCACAAGGTCGGAGCGCGCCAGGATGATGTTCTGCGAGAGGGTGGCGGGGTCCAATTCGGCCAACACCTGGTTGACGGTTACCTGATCGCCCACTTTGACGTCCACCTTGCCGATCCGGCCCGAGGTCTGCCAGTTAACCGTGGTCGATTGGTTGGCGCGCACCGTGCCGGTGGCGCCGACGATAGCCGTTAAATCGCCCATGGATAATGGAACCGTCTGGTAAAGACTTTGCGTGTCAGCCTGTACATTGCGGGATTGGTAAAACAGGTACCCACCGGCAGCCAGGGCTGCAATAATAATGATCGTGATAACCGTTCTCTTCATTTCTCTACTTCCTTTGGTTGATATGGTTCAGCAGGATAAAGATAACTGACAATTGTCGAGATTTTGTGGAGAAATGTGCGCGGAATACGGAGATATTTGCACCAGCGGCGGCCAAAACTGCAGAATTTTGATCCCGGTGGCATGTTATATAATAGGTATATGCCGATCTCAAGAAAATTCCGCGGCAGAAAAGTTTACCATTTCACCCCGGTATCCAATCTGCCAATGATCCTGGCCCACGGCCTGCTCTCACTAAACGAACAAAAAAGTCAGGGGCTGCCGCTTCGCACCATCGTCTGGGAGGCAGTCCAGCGTCACCGGGCCGGGGTAACCATCCCGGTCGGACCGGGTGAAACGCCCGAGGCCTATATCTCTTTCTATTTCTGCAAGCTCTCCCCCATGCTGTTGACGATTATGAGCAGTAAAGCGATCGATGAGCAGGAAATTATCCATTTTGAGTTCCCCATCGAGATCCTCGAGACCTATCCTTCGGTCTTTACCGATGGGGCAGTCATCCCCAATTCCTACCCAAATTTTTTTGCGGACCCGCGGGAATTGGATAACCTGAATTGGCAGGCAATCGACTCTCCGGCATGGCGCATGCCCAGCGAGAGCTTGCGCCATGCCCGCCTGTCCGAATTATTGATCCACCGCCAGATCGCGATCGATGCGCTCTCGCGCATCATTGTTTGGGACAGCCGGATCGCGGACATGGTAACCAAAATTTTCCAGGCCGCCGGGCATCGGCCACCTTTGATCGAGACTGACCCGACCTGTTACTTCCTGGCGAATGAGAACCCAGACCAACCCATGATCAGCGGACCAAACTTAATCTACCAGGCCTACCAGAACACCATCCAACTATTAGCAAATGATCTCAACCATGCCCGCCATCCACGTTTTGCCAATCTGGATGATTTGCGGGCAGGTCTGCGCCAAAACCCTTACTGCCTGCCTGAAACGCTGGAATTGGCCGGTCTGGAAACAGACAACCGCGCTCATTTCGAAGACGTTGGCGCCCACACTCGCCGCGTGGTCAATGAAGCCCTGCGTTCCCCGGAATACGCCGCACTATCCGACCATGACACCATGCTGGTCGAGATCGCCGCCTATCTGCACGATATTGGCAAGGGGCCAAAAGATCGTTGGGCAGCCTACCGTGGGAAGCAGCAGCTCGACCCCGACCATCCGATCAAAGCCCTGCCCATGCTGCGGCGTATTCTGGTCGAAGATGTCGCCCACATCGCATACGAGGATGCGGTCCTGATCTGCAAACTGGTGGTTTATCATGACATTATTGGCGGGATCTTGTTCAGTGGGCGCAAGCTGGAAGAATTATTGGGGTTGTTTGAATCCGTGCGAGAATTTGAGATGCTGATGTGCCTGGGCCGGGCCGATTCGGTAGCGATCAACCCATCCTGGAACCATGCGGCCGAGCGGGAAGCACTTCGCCAGGCTGTTTTACAAATTTTGAAAACAAAAGGGTCATAAAATGGCAATCGATACCCCTGCTGACCTGCGAAATCTGGTCATATACTCGGTCTATGTCCGCAACCATGGGCCTCACGGCACCTTCGCCGATGTCGAAGCCGATTTGCCTCGTATCCGTCAGATGGGTGTGGATCTGATCTGGTTGTTGCCAATCCATCCCATCGGCAAAGTGAAGAGAAAAGGCAGGTTGGGCAGCCCTTATTCCATTTCTGATTACCGTGGGATTAACCCCGAGTACGGCACCCTGGATGATTTTACCCGGCTGGTGGAGAAAACCCATGCTGCCGGGATGCGGATCATGATTGATGTGGTCTACAACCATACATCCCCCGATTCGCTGCTTTTAAGCCAACACCCGGATTGGTTCCACCAGGATGCCAGCGGCAGCCCGGTAACCACTGTGCCTGATTGGAGCGATGTGATCGACCTGAAGCATCCCAACCTCGCTCTTACTGCCTTTCTGCACGAAACGCTGCAATACTGGGCCGGCCTGGGAGTGGATGGCTTTCGCTGTGATGTGGCTTCACTGCTGCCGGAGGATTTTTGGGTGGCAGCGCGCCAGGCCGTGGCAAAAGTCAAACCAGGCGTGATCTGGCTGGCCGAATTGGTCAATATCAGTTGGGTGGTCGAGCGCCGCGCCAATGGCCTGCCGACCCTTTCAGACAGCGAAGTTTATCGTGCATTCGACTTGACCTACGATTACGACATCTGGACCATTTTTACTAAAGCCGTGAAAGGCGAGGTCCATTTCGAGCGTTACCTGGAAATGCTGCTGTTCCAGGACGGCGTCTACCCGGCTAATTTTATAAAAATGCGCTGCACAGAGAACCACGACCAGCCGCGCATTATGGCGGCCGCGCCGAGCCGCGAACAAGCCCTGGCCTGGACCGCATTTGAAGCCTTCAACCAAGGCGTGTTTTTAATCTATGCCGGGCAGGAAGCCGCTGCCAGCCATACGCCTTCCTTGTTTGAACTGGATAAAATCGATTGGCAGGATCTCTTGCTGCAGCCCTTTATCACCTCCCTGGCGCACCTTAAAAAGAACCCGGCCCTGGTCTCCGGCAAATTCCAATTGATCGAAAACCGTGATACACTCCAGGCTGCCTGGGTAACAGATCAAGGCGGTTTGTTTGGCGTCTTCAACGTGCAGGCATTGACCGGCGAAATACCGGTCCCCCTGCCAGATGGCATTTATCCAAATTTGGTGGATGGAAATATGGTTTCGATCACTGCCGGGAAAATGGCTGCCCAGCCGGCAGCGATATTAAACTATACCCAACCACTGAATTTCCAACCATTCAAATCATCTATATTTTAGAAAAGGAAAACCATCATGAAAGTACTTTTTATCGGCGGCACCGGGCTGATCAGCTCCGCCTGCTCCAGGTTAGCCATTGCCCAGGGGATGGATTTGTACCTTTTGAACCGCGGGCAAAACCAGACTCGCCCTGCCATCCCGGAGGCCCATCTGATCCGGGCGGATATTCGCGACCCTGAATCGGCGCGGGCAGCGTTGGAAAAATATTCTTTCGACGTGGTCGTCGATTTTATTGCCTTTACCCCCGCCCAGATCGAAACCGACCTGGCATTGTTCGGTGGGAAAGTGGGCCAATACATCTTTATCAGCTCGGCGTCCGCTTATCAAAAACCGGTTGCCAATTTACCGATCACCGAGTTCGACCCCGCTGGCGAACCCCTTCTGGCTCTACTCACGCAACAAAATTGCCTGCGAAGAACGCCTGATGCGCGCTTACCGCGAAGACGGTTTCCCGATTACTATAGTCCGCCCTTCACATACATACGACAAAATCGCGATCCCCATCCAGGGTGGCTGGACGGCGATCGAGCGTATGCGCCGCGGATTGCCGACTGTCGTTCACGGTGATGGGACGACGTTATGGGTGATGACCCACCATGCTGATTTCGCACGCGCCTTCAACGGCTTGATCGGCAACCCGCATGCGATCGGTGACACGTACCATATCACCTCGGATGAAGTGCTTACCTGGGACCAGATCCACCAGATCTTTGCCCGGCTGTTGAACGTGAAACCCCATCTGGTTCACATCTCTTCTGAGTTGATCAACGCCTACGATCCCGATTGGGGCATGACCCTGCTGGGTGACAAAACCCATTCGGTCATGTTTGATAACACCAAGATCAAGCGTGCCGTCCCTGGCTGGTCGGCAGAAATTCCCTACCACCAGGGCGCCGAAGAAGTGCTGAATTGGTATCTGGCAGATCCGGCGCGCCAGAAAGTTTAACCCCGCCTTGAACGATTTGATGGACCGCATGATCAAAGACGTCGCGAGCATCACGCCAAAATCCAAATAAGCGATTGAACCTTATTGAATTTACTTCATGATCAGCCCGGTCGTGATCAAAGTCCGCGCCTCGAATAATAACTTCGGATCGGATTTCAACAGCGCCAGCAGGATATCGCCCAATGCCATATTGGGCAGGTCCATCTCACTCGCCCGATGCACCAGGGCATCCAGACGTTGGGGATCCATCCCGGCCAAAATCTTTCGCATGCGGTACATGGCGGCATGCATCGCGGCAAAGCGTTTGCGCCAGGATTCTGGGTAGGCTTTTAACCGCCGGGCAGATACATCTCCGCCCTTCACCGCCGGCACCCCGGCCTGCATGGCCAGATCGGCGCCGATCATACCGAGATTTATACCGCCAGCGGTCAAAGGATCCGCCTGGTGAGCCGCGTCGCCCACCAGCACCAGACCATCCGCGACCATATTCTTTACCGCCCCTGTGATCGGGATGCCACCCGAGATGACCCCCAACACACTTGCCCCAGGATATCGCCTGGCCGCAAATTCTTCGAGCAGGGTAAATGCCGGTCTTTCAGGCGCCTGGTCGCCGCTGAATACCAGGCCAACGTTAGCCGTATCTTCGCCTTTCGGAAAAACCCACAGGTACCCCCCGGGGGCATAGGCCCGGTTTAAATGGTATTCACACGTAGCCGGGTCAACCCGATTCTTTAGATTGCCCAGTAGAAACTCCACCCCGCTGTAAAAATCGCCTAATCCGGGCTGGATGCGCAGCCCGGCCCACTGCGCCACCTGGCCTTCGACACCATCCGCCGCGACCACCAGCCGGGCAGAAATTTCCATCGTTCGGCCGAGATGTTCGACTTTAACTCCCACCACCTGTTTCTTGTCCAGCATGATTCCAACCGCAGGCGCGCTGGTATATACCTCCGCCCCGCAGCGCGCGGCTATTTTGACCAGTTCCAGGTCGAATACTTTGCGATTGACTATCAGGGTGGGTTCCGCCGGAGGAACTTTGACCCCTTCTCCGGCAGCATTATAGATACAAAATGCGCTGATCTCGGCATCGATCCATTTGGGATCCGGTTGGATGAACGGCAGGCATAATTCCGCGCCAATCGCTTCGGCGCAGCGCACCGGTACTCCAATTTCCGGACGTTTCTCCAGCAGCAGGGTGCTCAACCCGCCTTCAGCCGCTCGCCTGGCAGCCACGGCCCCAGCCGGCCCCGCCCCGACCACGACCACATCATAGGCCGATTTCATTGAGCTGCCTGCAGCAGGGACCGTTCACTCAAAGCGTGGAATGGACAGATCTTCAGGCACCAGCGGCAGGTCCGGCAGTTTTCATTTTGAACCACCAGCCGGCTGCCGGCCAGCAGCAGCGCCCCAAATGGGCAAATGCCGACACACGCCCCGCACTGGTGGCACAGCGGTTCGGTAAGAACCACCTCAAATGGTTTGCTCGCAGGGTGCATGGGTTGACTCCAATTAAAAATTTATTTATTAGTATGAGTTTACTGGAAAAGAGGGATATCACCAACCGGAAATTGGCTTTATCCCCCTCAAATTCCCTAAATAATTTGATCCGGTTAAAATAGCATCGGAGGAAAATTTAATCAATTACCGGTTGAATCATCATTTATCGCGTGCTACAATGTGCCTGCACAGGCCGGTGATCAAGTACAGTGCATTTTTTGGAGCGCAGCGGGATTGTTATCCAGGCGGAAATTTGGCAGTTAACTTAAACAATTGGCAATGAAAATACTGATCTCCACGCTTGGTTCACGTGGCGACACGCAGCCCTATTTGGCCCTGGCAGTGGGTTTAAAGGAAGCAGGCCATCAGGTAACGTTGACTGCACCACTCAGTTTTATCGAGTGGATCCAATCGTATGGCGTAAACACGCATCCTGTCCGGTTCAATCCGCAAGAAGTGATGCAGTCCATTACGCAGACCAGGAATCCTCTGCAAGCTATGCTTTCGATGCGCAAGGTTATGAAAACGGGCCTAACAGAAGCACTGGAGGATTGTTGGCAGGCGGCGCAGGAGACAGATTTTCTGATACAAACGGGCACCGGAAGTAATGCATTAGAAATTGCGGCCAAACGAGGCATACCAGTCGCATTTGCATATTTAATGCCCATGACGCCTACCCGAGCTTATCCGATGTTTATGCTTCCGTTTCGTTTTTCGCTGGGCAAAGGCTACAACTACTTCACCCATACACTGATTCGGCGCATCCTTTGGAGTGTTATGGGAGGACCGGCGATTAATGAGTGGCGAGCGCATTTAGGCCTCACTCATTGGCGCTCAGAATCGGAAATGCACAATTACGCCCACAGTCTGGGCACGCCCTCCCTTTATGGTTATAGTCCCAGCCTCCTGCCCAGGCCATCTGATTGGGATGATGATCAGCATATTACCGGCTACTGGTTTTTAGAGGCTCAACCTGGTTGGCAGCCACCAGAGGATTTAGCGCGCTTTTTATTGAACGGTCCCCCGCCGGTGTACGTAGGCTTTGGCAGTATGAGCCATGAAAACCCGGAACGTCAGACCCGTTTAGCTCTGCGTGCATTGGATCTTAGTGGGCAGCGGGGTGTGCTATCGACAGGCTGGGGAGGAATGAAATCGATCTCTGCGCAATCCAATGTGTTTTTTACAGATAACGTACCTCACTCCTGGCTGTTTCCGCGCATGGGGGCAGTTGTTCACCACGGCGGTGCAGGCACGACTGCCGCTGGTTTACGGGCGGGCGTACCGAATATCATCACTCCTTTTGGAGGTGACCAGCATTCCTGGGCAGATCTTGTAGTGAAGTCAGGCGTTGGGCCGCATGTTCCTGGAATTAAACGCCTAACCGCCGAAATATTATCCAAAACTATCCGGACCACCTTAAATGATTCTGCGATGCGTGCCCGCGTCGCCATCTTGAGCAAAAAAATCCGCTCAGAAAACGGCATCGCCCGAGCGGTGGAGGTGATCGAGAGACATGCAGAGTACAGTCACTACTTATTTTGATAATGGTTTTTTGTTTCTCAATATCTGTATCCCTGCCAATAGACCCCATGAAAGGAAAAGGAAATGACTCGTATCGTTAGTCTTATCGGTCTGATAGCGATTTTACTGGTAGCAGTACCCTCCGCGCCGGTGGCGGCGCAAGTCACAACACCGCCGGATTCCGTAATCTGTACTGCGAGTGGAGGTTCGTATGGTCCGGACGGAGCCGGTTCCAATTATTGCCTGTGGACCCCGCCGGCTGGTTGGAACGGCGACCTGGTGATCTACGCTCACGGTTACGTCGACCCGCTGGTGCCTGCCGGGATGATCCCCTGGGACCAAATCGTGTTGGATGCCGCGGCTACCCCGCCATTGACCCTCCCCCAGGTATTGGTAGGGATGAACTACGCTTTTGCGATCACCAGTTACAGCAAGAACGGTCTCGCTGTAAATGAAGGAATTCAAGCCGTCAACCAATTGGCCGCGCTGTTTAAAGCTGGTCATCCGCAAGGACACATTTTCCTGGTGGGAGCCTCGGAAGGCGGGCTGGTCACCGCCAAAGCCATCGAGCAGACTTCCAACAATCTCTTTAACGGCGGCGTGACCACCTGCGGTCCGATAGGAGATTTCACCAAACAGGTCAATTACTGGGGCGATTTCCGGGTCCTGTTCGATTATTTCTTCCCCGGTTTTAAAACCGCATTGGGCAGCCCAATCGATATCTCACCGGCTACTCGCCTGGCCTGGGGTCAATTAGTTACTCCACCAGCTATTCCAGATCCCACCAGCCTCCAGGGGCAGATCAGCCAGGCCCTGGCTGCCAATCCAAACGCCACCGCCCAATTGATGTCTACCAGCAAGGCGCCGTTTGACTCCAGCAATAAAGCCGCTACGATTGACCTGACTGTGCGCGGACTGCTGGATTACAACGTCAAGGCCACCAACGACGGACATGCTACGCTTGGCGGCCAGCCCTTCGACAACAATCCCCGCTGGTACTTTGGTTCGGCGAATGATTGGCTGCTCAACGTAAAAGTAGCCCGGTTCGATGCCGACCCGGCTGCCGTTCATGCCATGCAAAGTTCTTACCAGACTACCGGCAGGATCCAGGCTCCATTAGTTGCCATGCATACCACCGGCGACCCAATCGTCCCCTACTGGCATGAGCTGTTGTACCTGCTTAAGGTTTGGGGTGCGGGTAAAGGATCCCAGTTCTTCACCATCCCGATCGTGCGCTACGGGCACTGCGCGTTCACCCCCAAAGAAGCGATTTTCGCCTTCGCCGTGATGGTCTACAAAGCCACCGGCGCACTGCCCCTGGCCCTGCTTTCGCCCCAGGCGGATAATCCACATCAGGTGCTGACCTTGCAAGATTACCAGACGATGATAGCGGAAGCCGAAAAGAATTCTCAGACATTTGGTCCGTCCAAAGTCTTCGTGCCTATGCTGACAAAGTAAGCCGGCAGATCTAAGCCAGATACCCAACTCTCAGTTCAGTCCCCGGCCTCCCGCCGCTGAAGCAAAGCTCGAGGTTGGGGGAAAAAATACGAGCGATTTTGGCCTTCGAAAAAGGCCAAAATCGCTCGTATATTCTCTTATACCACCAGGGATAAAATAGAGCTGGCCAATTCATATCTTATGGATAGTCTGGCGCCCGCATAATTTCAGGGCATAACAATTGCAACCATTAGCGCACATTTATTTTCTCAGATTTTCAAGCCCTTAACCTCGCGATATAATAAAATTGATGAATAAGCCTGAAACGAAAGGACTGCCCATTAAATGGAAAGACAGATAGATACGCGCACCGTCCTGTTACGCGCCTTTCCTGGTATCCCATCCGACCAGGCTGAAAATTTAATTGCTGCCAGCGAACAGAAAACCTATCCCGCAGGTACCATCCTGTGCCATGAAGGGGCGCTGGAATCGACGTTTTACATCCTGCTGGAAGGGGAAGTACGCGTTTCCAAGTGGTTCGATGAAAGCGAGGAGCGCCTGCTCAAGCACCTCCACCCTGGCGACTTTTTTGGAGAGATGGCCATCGTCAACAATGCCCCACGGGCCGCGACCGTCGCCACGACCCGTAGTTCCACCGTTTTGGAACTGCGCAAAGAGATTTTTGCGGACATGCTGGAGCAAAGCAGTTCGATTTCAATCGCCCTGATGCGCGAAGTAAGCCGCCGCCTGCGTGAAAATGACGAGATCGCCATCGGCGACCTGCGTACTAAGGCCAGAGAGCTGGCCGAAGCCTACCAGCAGCTCAGCGATTTGGAAGAAGCCCGGCAGGAATTCCTGACCGCCATCGCCCACGAACTGCGCACCCCATTGATGGCAGCCAACGGATTCTTACAGGTTATCCAGAGTGGAATGCTGCATGGAGAATCGCTCGACAGCGCCATCGAAACCGTGCACCGCAACCTGCAGGATATTACCGCGCTGACCAACGACATTTTATTCTTGCAAGAAATGGATCTGATCCTGCCGGAATTTAAACTCACCGATATTGGTTCGCTGGTCTCCTCGGTGGTGGAACATCAGCGTGCACATGCCGCCAAAAATGAGGTCGGCATCCGCATATCGATCTTGCCGCGCCTGCCGCAAATCATGGCGGATGGCAAAAGCCTTAACCGGGCCATGGTGGCGATCCTGGATAACGCCATCAAATTCAGCCCGGATGGCGGGGATGTGCTGGTGGAAGCCGGTTACGATGAAAAAACGGTTTGGGTAAAGATTCAAGATCAGGGAATCGGCATTCCATCCGATGTGATCCCGCGCATTTTCGATCGTTTCTTCCATCTGGATCGTATCGGCGGTCATCTGTTCCGCGGGGTGGGCCTGGGGTTATCGATCGCCCGCCAGGTGATTGAACAGCATCGCGGAACCATCCTGGTCGAAAGCATTCCGGGAAAAGGCAGTACATTTACCATTTCCATGCAGCGCTGAAGGATATTCCCCCCATAAATTAATCATTGACTAACAAAGTTGTAAAAAGACCTTAAAAACGCTTGCTTTTAGGGTCTATTTCGGCTATACTGTGGGAGAAAGTGGTGGAAAGTGGAGCAAAGTGGAGCGCCGGAATTGATCCGGCGTTCCGCATATCTAGCGAAGGTAGAACTAATGTTCTTAGGTCAATACGAGCACTCCATCGACGAAAAAGGGCGAATGACCATTCCCGCGCGTTTCCGCGAAGAACTGGGGGATGTGGCCTACATCACACGTGCCTTTGACCAAAACCTGACCGTGATGCCTCAACCGGTTTTTGAGTCATTGGCTGACCGGCTCAGCGATCTTACCGTGACCGATCCAGAAGTCCGCCTGCTGCAAAGTCTCATCTTTTCCAACGCGGCGCGGGCTGAATTCGATCGCTCGGGTCGCATATTGATCCCGCAGTATTTACGGGATGGAGCGGGCCTGGGTACTGCAGCCATCGTCGTCGGTCAGGGAAAGCGGTTCGAAATCTGGTCTCCTGACCTGTGGACCGAGCAAGTATTGTTACAGAATTCTCCTGTGATGGCTCAGCGTTTCAAAGAGCTGAATCTCCCGATGCGTTAAGATGGACGCCAACCGGGAACCGCAGGAACAGCATCGCTCAGTTCTTTACCATGAAATTATAAGCCTGATCAGCCCCAAAAGCATGGGGAGATACATCGATGCTACTGTCGGTGCGGGTGGGCATGCCTGGGGGATCTTGAATACCAGCGGTCCTGCGGGCCGGCTGCTGGGTTTGGATTTGGACCCGCAAGCCCTGTCGCTCGCCGCGATCCGCCTGGCGGAATTTCCAGGCAGGTTCAGCTTAATCCAGGCATCCTACACCACCTTGCGCACGCAAATGCATAAGTTAGGGTGGGACAGCGTGCAGGGTATTGTGCTCGATCTGGGGGTTTCGTCGATGCAGTTGGATACACCGGAGAGGGGTTTTTCTTTCTTAAAAGACGGGCCGCTGGATATGCGCTTCAGCCCCAGCCAGCCCACCACTGCCGCCGATCTGGTGAACCAGCTTCCCGAACGAGATCTGGCAGACTTGATCTGGCAGTTTGGCGAGGATCGCAATTCACGGCGCATCGCGCGGGTGATCGTCCAGAAAAGGCCCTTCAGCACCACTCGCGAGCTGGCGGAGGCCCTGGAAAAGACTGCAGGCCGTTCAAAAGACCGCTTGCACCCGGCAACGCGCACTTTTCAAGCGCTGCGGATTGCCGTGAACCAGGAATTGCAGTCAGTCAGCGACGTGCTCCCGCTCGCGGTCGATGCTCTGGCTCCCGGCGGGCGGCTGGCAGTGATCTCTTTCCACTCGTTGGAAGACCGGCTGGTCAAGCAGTATTTTCGCAAGGAAAGTCGAGATTGCATTTGCCCTCCCGAGCAGCCGGTTTGTACCTGCGGGCATAAGGCCTCGATCATCGAAATCACCCGCCGGCCCATATCACCGGCGGAAAGCGAAATGCAGTCCAATTCCCGCGCAAGAAGTGCTCATTTGCGGGTCGCAGAAAAACTAGTTCTGGCATGAGTGTTGCATGAAAGGTAGTAAAACCACCTGTAATTGGGAGTCGCAATGTCTCAAAAAATAACCCAGGCCTACCATCAAGCTCCATGGCGCATTCAAATTCAGCGCCTTGGCACGTTTTTAGTGATAATTCTGATATTTACCCTGGTAACCGGTATGTATCTATCGATCTCAGCCCAGGCTGCTACCATCGGATTAAATATCCAGGATGGCGAATATAATCGCGAGGTGCTGCTGCGCGAAGTGGCAACTTTAAAGATACAGCTCGGAGATTTGACCTCAATCACCAATATGGAAAAGCGGGCGATAGATGCCGGGTACAAACCAGTCGACCCCGAAAAAGGAATGTACGTGCTGGTGAAGGGTTATACCGGAAGACCGCCAGTGATCCTGGCCCCCGCAACCGGGCCGGATATCCTGCAAACGTCCGGATTAAAACCTGAGTATACCCAATCGCTGTGGGATTTCTTGTTTACGACGGTGAATGGTTTTAAATTGAGCCAGGAAGGACCGCTGCCATGAATTCAGCCCAAAATTCTCGTTTTCTGACAATCGGGGTGGCCTTCAGCGTCATCGGCGTGATGATTTTTGGCCAGATGATCAACATCCAAAACCGCCCGGATATCAAAACCCTGCAGGAAAAAATTGAACAGAACAATAACACCATCACTTTAAAGGTTGTCCCCGAACGCGGCGCCATTTATGACCGCAATGGAAAGCTGCTGGCAGGCAGCAAGGAAGTATACGAAATCGGTATCGACCTCAAAATCATTAATGATAAGACGGCAGAGCAGGAAACCGAAGCCATCGCCCGGTCTGTGGCAACCGTCACCGGCGCCGATTACAATCACATGCTCGAGCTGACCCGGGCTGACCGCAACACCTACCTTTACATGCGTTTGGCGGATGGCGTCGATCCGGCCCAGGTTGACCAATTGCGCAAGATCAAGCAGGCGATGATTGACCAGGGCCAGAATTTAATGCGTGCCCTGGTATTGGTCCCCCATTTGCAGCGCAGCTATCCGGAACAATCCGTGGCTGCCAATGTGTTGGGGTACGTAAAAAGCCTGGATCCCAAGAGCCCCGTCGGTGTGAACGGGGTTGAAGGTCATTACAACTCCTTCCTGGCGGGGGTCACCACCACCGTTTCCATTCCGCGCTCACCCTACGATATCACCAGTATCCCCAACTTGCCGTCTGGAACCAGCCTGATCTTAACCATCGACCGTGAAATTCAATCCGTCACCGAGCAAATTCTGGACAAGGCGGTTAAGAACACCGGCTCGACCTCCGGCACCGCCATCATCATGGACCCCCGCACCGGCGAGATTTTGGCGATGGCCTCGACCCCACGTATCGACCCCAACCAGTACTGGCTGGTAAACGAACAATTGCTATTGAAGAATATCCCCTGGAACCGGGCCATCAGCCAAATCTTCGAACCTGGCTCGGTGTTAAACCGATCACCATGGCTCTGGCAATCGAAGCCGGCGCTGTCAAGCCCGACACCCATTACAACGACCTCGGTTATTTTGATGCCCCCGGCAAGCGCATCATGAACTGGGACTACCGCGCTTATGGCGACCAGACCATGGTTGGGTGCCTGCAGTACTCATTGAACACCTGCCTTAGCTGGGTGGTCAACCAGTTGGGAGAGACAAAATTCTATGCCGGGCTCAAAGCTTTCGGCATCGGCCAACCCTCGAACGTCGATCTGGATGGCGAAGATTATTACCCCGTTCGCCTGCCCGGTGATGAAAACTGGACCAAACTCAGCCTGGCCAACAATGCCTTCGGCCAGGGTGTCGCCGTTGCCCCCATCCAGCTCATCACTGCCCTGGCGGCGATCGCCAATGACGGTAAGATGATGGCCCCACACGTCCTGAAGGCCATGGTGGACAACGGCCGGCAGGTAAACATCCTCCCGCAGGTAATCAGCCAACCGGTTTCCAAGGCAACCGCCAATACCGTCAGTGAGATGCTGGCCGAAGCGATCGTGGGCGAAGCCCAGATTTTGAAAATCGATGGTTACCGCATCGCTGGCAAAACCGGGACCGCGGAAATTCCCATCCCAAACGGCGGTGGCTACTTCTCAAATAAGACCAATGCCTCATTCATCGGTTGGGGGCCTGTGGATGACCCGCGCTTTATCATTTACGTCTGGCTGGAAGAACCCGGCGGGCCTATGCCCTATGGCTCAATCTTAGCCGCACCGATATTCAAAGATTTATTTATGGCCTGCGTCCAGCTTACCAACCTGCCTCCGGACGCCATCCGCCAACAGTTGCTCGGGAGCAGCAAAAAATAGGAAAACAATGTGCTGACGTTTGCCGATGTGTTTGAAGCCCTCACAGGCGCTCGAGTCGCCGGAGCCTCCTTAATCATAAGCGAGGCTTCGATCGAATTCCAGGCAGGCGATTCCCGCCAGCCTGTTTTTCGCGCTGCCAGGGGAACGCGTCGACGGGCATGCTTTTATTGAAGACGCCTTTAAACAAGGAGCCCAGGCCGCCGTCATACAGCAGGATGTCGATCTGCCCTATCCGGTCATCGATCTCCGTTCCGGCCAGCTTCCGCAGGATACGAGCCTCCCGGAGATCCCGTTCTTACTGCGGGTGGCAGACAGTCTGAAAGCGCTGCAAACCATCGCTGGCTTTTGGCGGAAAAAGCTCAACGTGCGCGTAGTCGGAATTACTGGCAGCGTTGGCAAATCGACCACCAAAGAACTGGTGGCTGAAGTGCTTGGCCAGCGCTATCACACCCTCAAAAACCAGGGCAACCTGAATAACGAAATCGGCCTGCCCCTCACCCTGCTGCGTCTAGGCCCCGGTCACCAACGGGCTGTGCTGGAGATGGGCTTTTATGTGGCCGGAGAAATATCCTTCCTGTGTGACCTGGCCCAGCCCTCCGTGGGCGTTGTCACCAATATCGGCACCGTGCATGCGGAACGGGCCGGGACGCAGGAAGCCATCGCCAGTGGAAAAGCGGAGTTAGTACAGGCGCTGCCGCCGGCCCCAGACGGGATCGCGGTTTTGAATTTTGATGATCCCTGGGTGCGAAAAATGGCGGATAAAACCCGCGCTCAGGTCTTTTATTACGGCCTGGATCCCGTAGCCGACCTGTGGGCGGATGAGATTGACAGCCTCGGCCTTGAAGGGATTCGCTGCCGGCTGCATTATGGCGCAGAAACCATCACTTTGAAGGTGCCCCTGATCGGCCAGCATTCAGTTCACACCGTATTACGGGCAGCGGCGGTAGGCCTGGTTGAAGGATTAACCTGGGGTGAAATCGCCGAAGGGCTGCAGTACGGGCATACCCAGCTGCGCCTGGTCGCGGTACACACCCAAAACGGCGCCCTGCTGCTGGACGACACCTATAATGCTTCGCCTGAATCAACCCTCGCGGCGCTGAACCTGTTGGCTGAACTGGATGGGCGGCGGGTCGGGGTGCTGGGAGACATGCTAGAATTGGGCCAGTACGAACAATCCGGCCATGAAATGGTCGGCGCCCGGGCGGCCGAGGTCTGCGCAGAACTGCTGGCGATCGGCGAGCTCGGCAAAATAATCGCATCATCCGCGCTGGCCGCCGGTATGCACCCCAGGGCAATCAATTGGGTCGCCACTGTGCCCGAAGCCATTGACTATCTACGCCTGCACCTCAGGGAAGGCGACATCGCCCTGGTGAAAGGCTCGCACGGGCTGCAAATGGAACGGATCATCAGCGCACTGGAGGAAATCCATTGAAAGAAACATCGTTGGCGCTGGCGTTAAGCATGATGGGCTTCATGATGACGGTCATTTGGGGCAGCCCGTTGGTCCGTTTTCTGCGCCATT
>CAVUNY010000012.1:0-41901 GCA_963743005.1 uncultured Chloroflexia bacterium
ATAACGGGGGGGAGTGCTCGTAGGGTGCGCGCCGCGCACCATTATGGCTTACAGGCGCACCTTTTGGCTCCATGATCCCGCTTGGGGAGCAGGGAAGGAAGAGTGGTGCGCGTAGCGCACCCTACAGGGAATTTGTTTGCCAGGGAGGAAACCATGATAAAGCATAATTTACTGGGCTTGATGACCTTTATCGTATTTTCTGGCGTCGCCATCTGTGGTGAGATTCCGCTGGCGACATCCACTAACGCTCAATCTGCGCTGATCGCTTTTCCCGCCCCCTGCCAGACATTGCCTGCCGGGCAGGCCACAAACATCCCCCCCGGCATTCCGGTCTCCGGACCCGCTTCAGCCACGCCCGGATACCAGGTGTTCCTGCCGTTGATCAACGCAGCAGAGCCGATCTCCGCCTACTGCCCGGCGATACAACAAGGTCTGGCATATCTCACGGCGCGCTACAATCCCGTGCTCGGCCTGCTCAATGAAGCGCCAAATGTCGCCCCGCATACCTACTGGCTGACCAACGACAATGCCCTGGCGGCATACGCCTTCGCCCAGCTTGGGCAGGCGGATTTGAGCGCCGTCATCAAGAAATCGATCCTGTTTTACGGCAGCGACACCAACGGCCTGATCGAGGTCATGTGGGGATTGCCGGTCACTTTTCCTCCCTATGAACCCACGCAGGTGGTGCTCCAAACCGTTGGCGGTGATAAAATCTGCCAGGAATTTCGCGATCGTGGTGAAATCTTCAACGATTGGGCCCAGTATGCCGACCTGGGTTTTTATGGGGCATTAAATGAGTTCCACCAGGGCGATCAGTCCGCCGCGCTTTCCAATTATGCTGGCACGCTGGAACTGTATGACGGCGCCGGATTTCATGACGCAGCTTTCGAGAGTTCGTATGCCACCTATAAACTGGCTCTGGCGCTGTATGTGGGCGCGACGATCCAGGCCCCGAATCCTTACAGCGAGCAAATGCTTGCCACACTGCTCTCCATGCAGGATGACAACGGAGGGTTTCACACCGAATACGACAGTCTGCAAGAATTGGGGGGCGATACCAATACCGAAACCAGCGCCCTGGCGCTGCTGGCGCTGGCGACCAGTGGTTGTGGCGTTCCTTAAATCAATCAGCAGGAGCGCTCAGAGCACCATGCTGCAGCGGGGAGGGCGTCCCGCTTTGCATGGCATGCAAACGTGGTAAAATCTATTCTAGATAAACGTTATCAAGCTTTTTCCTGCCGTTTTCTAAGGATGGGTTTATGTCAGGTAAAGAATCGGCAACTTCAATCTCTTCCAAAAAGAAACTATAAAAAAGCGGCTGGTGACCTCCCCCGCCGAACAAGAGGCGTTTGCCCCGCAGGGCGCATCCTCTATGAACGCCAGGTAGCAGGCGAAGGCGGATCCAAACAAGATGCGCCCGGCGGATGTTCTGGCGCTGCAGCGCCAGGCTGGAAATCGGGCCGTCACGCAGTTCTTAGCCAACCGCATCCTCCAGGCCAAACCCACCGAGGATGCGGCGAATGATGCCATGCAAAGGGATAGCCAGAAGGCCTCCGTGGACCAGCGTCCCAACCAGACCGGCCTGCCCGATGGTCTCAAGTCTGGCATCGAGTCGCTCTCCGGCATCTCCCTGGACGAGGTCAACGTCCATTACAACTTATCCCAACCGGATCAATTAGACGCTCTGGCCTACACCCAGGGCAGCGAAATTCACGTTGCACCGGGACAGGAAGAGCATTTGCCGCACGAGGCCTGGCACATCGTCCAGCAGGCGCAGGGCAGGGTGCAACCGACGATGCAGTTGAAGGATGAGGTGCCGGTCAATGATGACCTGGGGCTGGAGCATGAGGCGGACGTAATGGGCGCGAAAGCGTTGCAGATGCGCCGCTCCGATCAGACCGGCCCGGTCAGCGCACTGCAGCGGGCAAGTCATGTCACCCAGCTTCAACCCAAACCACAGTTCGCCTACCAACTGCTCCAGAACTATGCCAACGCGCTCTTCAAGAATCGGCCGGCGGGTGGTAGACCGGTGGGCGACGGCAGCGCCCTTGCGGCTTGCCATTGGGAGTTTCATGGCCTGCCCAAGGTGAATGGCGCCGACCATCAGGAGAAGTGCGACCAAATTCTGAATGGTGTGGAAAGACTGCTTGATAAGCATGAAAATCCAAGATCGCCGGTTAACCTGAGCGCCGACGATCATACCAAAGCGATGGACCTTGAAGATGATCTAAATGATGCGTTAGAGGGCCAATACCGTGACGCTGGTGCTGATCCTCGTGGTGGGGTACGAATATGAAATATACAGAAGAAGATTGTATGGATGAAGTCCTGAAAAGGGTGCCAGGTTTTCAAAACACCTGGCAGGCGCATCAGGAATTTTGGGAAGGGGAGAAAGCCGGCCTCATATTGGACATGATCGAGCTGGCGAGTTACACGCAAACCATCCTGGAGAGCGGCTCGGAGCAGGAACTTTCCACAATCTTCAACCTCATCGAGGAGATGTTGAGGGAAGGCTCTGATAAGGTCAAGGGTGCGGTGACCACGGGATTCCTGGAATCGATCGTGAACCCTGTCACCGCGGAGACACCTTACCTGCCGCTCCTCACGCGCCTGCTGGGTGAGGACTCCAGGGCGTACTGCGCCGAGTGGCTGAAGTTCTCTGGCGGCGATTTGCCCGGCATTTCGAACTGAGATTAGCTTTTCCATTGTCGGCACCTGATAAATTTGGTGCTGGAGATTTTTAAAAGTCCCGCGAAAACTTAAACGGATGGGAAACTATAGGGTGCGCATACCGCAAGGGTCGGCCTTGCCGCACCCGAAGGGGGTGTCCTTCGCCCTTCGGGCGTACCTTGCGTATAGGACTGCGCATCCTATGCTGCTTATGGGTAATCACCAGAGCAGATTCTATTGACTTTTCCAAAATTGGGGTTATTATATTAGAACATAATTTCTATTATCTTAAACCCTGGAATCGACATGACCCGCCTGATATTTGTGGATGATGAGCTGGTGATTTTATTGGAAACCGATCAACCGGCGGCGGTTGTATTAGAAGATATTCACGCCAACCGCTGGACGCTGCCCCCGCCCCTGTCAGCCCTGGCCGCGGCGGGAGAACTAAACGCCGCCCGGCTGCTGGCCCTGCGGGCCGTGAGCCTCGGACGGTTGGTCATCCTGTCACCGGGTGAAACCCATGAGGGGGCGCCCCTGCCCCCACCGGCCGGAACGACGCCCCTCGAACTCAGCCCGCGCCAGCGCCAGGTGCTGCAGGGGCTGGCGGATGGTCTGACCAACCGCCAGATCGCCGCCCGCCTGGGCCTCCATAAGCGCACCGTCGATCTGCACATCGCCGCGATCAAGGGCCGCTTTGGCACCAGCAGCCGCATGCAGTCTGTGCTGCGCGGCGCGGCTCTGGGTTTGTGCAAAATCAGGCCCGAATCGAAAGCCGGTGCGGATATCGGGTATACTTGGCCCAGTGCGCGGGGCCCAACCAGATCACGCCCGCCCAGGAAAACGAATGAAAAACGGACGTTACCAGATTCTCCTGACCAATGACGACGGCATCCTGTCGCCGGGCCTGTGGGCCGCGGCGAATGCCCTGTCCAAAATCGGCTATGTCACCGTGGCCGCTCCTCGCGACCAGGCTTCTTCCACCGGGCGCAGCCTGCCGATCACCTCGGATGGGCGCATCACCTGCAAGCAGTTGAAGATCGGTGAGCAGGAATGGTCCGCGTATGCGGTGGGCGGCACCCCGGCTCAGGCTGTGCTGCACGGCGTGTTCGAGATCCTCGGCGAAAAACCCGACCTGTTGGTTTCGGGGATCAATTATGGGGAAAATCTTTCGGAAGGGATCACCATTTCAGGCACGGTCGGGGCGGCAATGGAGGGTGCTTCACTGGGCATTCCTTCCATGGCGGTCTCTTTGCAGCTGCTCGATGACGGTTTCTACACCTATTCGGAAACGGTCGATTTCTCCACCGCCGCTTATTTCACTTATTATTTTGCCAAACGCCTGATTGAGCGCCGCCTGTTGGATGATGTCCACCTGATCAAGGTCGACGTTCCCAGCCACGCCACGCCGCAAACTCCCTGGCGCCTGACCCGTCAGGCCACGAATATGTATTTTTACCCCGTGGTCACGCGCACCGGCCCCTTGGAAGAACCTGGGCCAATGGGTTACGAGCTGAAAGTCAAGAAGGAAGAGATCCATCCGGATACCGATATTTATGCCCTGCTGTACGAAAAAGTGGTCTCCGTCACGCCGCTCAGCCTGGATATGACCGCGCGTGCCAGTTTTCAAGAGCTGGACCGCCTGATCCGCCAGGACTGACCTCTACCTGCTCCACTCATGAACCCCCTTCTGCCGCTCGGTTTCGCGGTCGCCCTCTCATTATTGGGCGACCTGTCGCTGTTTGCTACCCTGACCACCCAGTTGAATGTCTTAAATCTGAGCCTGGCCCAGGCCGGGATCCTGCTCAGCGTCCACCGCCTGGTGCGCATCCCGGGCAACCCGCTGGCCGGGGTTTTGATGGACCATCTGGGGCGGCGCCCGCTGTTTGTGCTGGGTATGGCGCTGGCTGTGGCCTCGACCGCTTCCTACGGGCTGGTAGACGGTTTCTGGCCGCTGCTCTTCGGCCGGGTGGGTTGGGGAATGGCCTGGACGTTGATCAACGTCGGTGGCTTGAATATGGTCCTCGACCTGAGCACGCCGGCCAGCCGCGGGCGGTTAGCCGGCTTTTACAACGCCTGGGTATGGGTGGGGTATGCCCTGGCGCCCCTGCTGGGCGGTTTCCTGGTGGATTCAATCACCTTTCGCCCGGCGATGCTCGTTCTATCTGGGGTGACCGCGCTCGGGTTGGGCGCAGCCTTTCTGGCCTTGCCTGAAACTTTACCGGCCGGGCTGCGCGCGTCAGGTAGAGAGCCTCTTTTTTCACGCCTGACGGCGTTGTGGGACACCGGCCGCCGGCTGGTGCTGGATTTCCCGCTCCTGCGGCGGGGTATGCTGCTCTTTGCCATGGTCCAGTTTGCCGGAGATGGAATTGTGCTCTCTTCTCTGGCGCTGCTGGTGCTGCAGCGCCTAGGTGAAACCATCATCCTGGGTGAAGTGGTGATCGGGGTGGCTTCGTTGAGCGGCGGGCTGCTGGCCTTACGCTCGGTGCTGGCCGGCCTGACCGGGCCGTTAGCCGGGCACCTGTCCGATGGCATGTTTCGCCGGCCGGTGGTGATTGCCGCCGGGTTGGCGTTAGGTGCGCTCAGCTTTGGACTGCTGGCGCTGGGGCAGGGACTGCCGGTGCTGCTGGTGGGGGTGATCGCCGGGGCGATGGCCGGCGGCACGCTATCGACCGCCCTGCCCGCGTATCTGGGGGATACCGCCCCCGAAGACCGGCGCGGCGCGGCCCTGGGGGTCTATGCCACCTTTGGCGACGCCGGCAGCATGCTGGGGCCCTTTCTGGCACTGGCCCTGGTGCCGCTGGTAGGGCTGGCTCCGGTATATTTATTCGCGGCTGTGGTCTTCATCGGCGGGATCGGGTTAATTCTGAGGAAGTAAGCCGGTTTTTCAGTCCGGCCGTGCACTCTCACTTGGTTCAACTTTTTTTTTGGACTGCCCTATATTTTAATCTTTTTGCCCCTGCATGCAGTCGTAACTGGGGGTAAACGTTTTTGTTGCCAGACCAGCTCTCACAGGCTGAAATCAGGTCCTGAATTCTGCGCAAAATGGAACTAATTTCATCTAATTACGTTTAATATCCATCTTAACCTTTAAGTTCAAAGCATCGTGCGGATGCCTAAGATGGAGGATTGCAAAATGTCTGAAAGCAAGCTCTTGGGTTGGTTTTCTTTAGGCCTGTTTGCCATAGCAGTATTGATCCTGGTATATGTCGCGGCCCTGCTGATATTCTTTCCAAATGCCGGATTTGTTGCCAATGTGAACGCTCAGGTGTTGTTCATTATCAGCGGTGTCCTGGGATTGGTCGCGGCTGTGCTTGGCTTCCTCTCCAGGCGAACCGCCCAGGGGAAAATAGGCGGAATCGGTGGATTGGTCTTATCGATCGTGATGGCGATTGTGCTTTCGTTTACGCTCACCACCAGTGTTGTCACGCAGCAAGGCGCCGCTCAACTGAATTCGATCGTGTACGCTCTGCGTTCATCTATATAAATAACGCTCGCGTATGAGTATGGATACCACTGATTTTAAGAAGACATTGGGCCTCGCGGCCCAATGTCTTCTTAAAGTTCCGCTAGTTTAAAAATACGTTCAGTAGATCAGATAGCTGGTGCCGTTTATCGTCAGGTGGTTGATGATCCCGGGCCAGGTATTTTTGGTCTTTTGCACGATGAACGGTACCACCTGGCGGGCCCAGGTTATGGCTTGGGCTGCTGCGGGGGCTGCGGGTACTGCGGCCCCCCCGCCGGCGGCTGTTGCTGTGGAGGCTGCTGTGGGTACTGGGGATATTGGGGATACTGCTGCGGAGGCTGCTGCGCCGGCGGCTGGGGCGGCTGTTGAGGTGGGTACTGGGGCTGCGGCGGCTGCGCCGGGCGCGCCTGCTGCGGATATTGGGGATACTGCGGCTGGGGCGGATACTGCGGTTTAGGAGGCGCCGCTGGAGCCGGAGAAGCGGAAGGGGCCTTGCGGCCGCCGGTCAGCGCCCAGGCCATGTCGCGCGTGTTTTCGGCGATGCCGAAGACCACGATCAATATTTCATAACCCACCCGGGTGAAAATCACCTGTACGACGAACCCGATTGGGGCGCCGATCAGGCCGGCCAGCACGCCTAAGATGCCGTTTCCCGAAGAGAACATGGCTACTAAAAATCCAAGCCAGATCAGCGCGGCGATGACCAGCATGATCCCGTATAGGACCTTGATAATCTTAGTGGTGACAAATTCGCTGAAAGAGAAATCAAACAGAGCTTTGAAGAATGCCATGGCTACTCCCTCCAATTGGATGATGAAATCGATGAAAATACTATAGCATAAATCCGGTTGTACGCAACCGGATTTATGCGGAGTTTCAATCAGCTCTGGTCAGTTTGGTCCGGAGGTGGTTCCACCGAGGGTGGGGATGCGGGCGGCGGTTGAGGTGGGTAGGTTGGATAATAATCGCTGGCCTGAGTAGGGCCGGGCGGAACCTGGGGCGCCTGAGTATACTGCGGGTAAGCCGGATAGTCCGGCGGCTGGGGCAGTTCTGCCGGCGGGGGTGGAGAAGCAGGCGGAGTCTGGTCGTACTGGACAGGCGGCGGTTGTGAAGGCTGCTGCGGCTGTGCATTCCACTGCGGTGGGATGTCTGGCTGCTGCGGCGCATTCCACTGCGGTGGGACACCTGACTGCTGCGGCGCATTCCACTGCGGCGGGACATCTGGCTGTGTTGGCGGTGGTCCCCACTGTGGTTGGACATCTGGCTGCGGCGCCTGTGCATTCCACTGCTGCGGGAAGTCTGGCTGCTGCGGTGGTGGTCCCCACTGCTGCGAGAGGTCTGGCTGCGGCGGCTGTGCGTTCCACTGCTGCGGGACACCCCCCATCGGTGAGGCCGCGCTGTACGCCGCCGGCACGGCAGCCGGGCGCTTGCGGTACACCAGGAAGTAATACGCCGCTCCACCGGCGATGACCAGCAGCACGATTCCCCCGATCACCCAGATGAGGATATTGCTGCTGCCCGATCCGCCGAAGATACCGCCGCCGATGGAGCCTTTGGGGCGATAGACCATGGTCAGTTCACTGGGGGCCTTGCCGGTAAATATATCCGCCATCGGGATTTTCCACTGCACGGTGTTGCTGTCCATCTTTTGTCCATTGGTGGACATCACCTGCGGCACGTGCACGGTCACCGTCCAGTACATATCCTTGAAAACTTCGCCCATCGACCCCATGTCCAGACCGGAGGTTTCACTGCCGGAATTGAGTTGGGTTACCTGCTTGAAGAGCACGCTGTCGTCCGGTGTATGGGTGAGGGTGATGTTAAATTCGCTGTCTTGCGAGGTTTCGTTTGCCAGGAACTTTTCAAAGTCGGGGACTTCAAAGGTGACCGCGAAGTGCTGCAAATCTTTATCCGTGTACTCGCGGACCTGGACATTTTTGATATTGGGATTGGTGGCATTAAATTCGGTTTTAATGTTTCAAATGGGTTGGTCGTGGTGTCGCTGCCGCTGGCTGCGCCCATCGAAAGCAGCGCCTGCGACATGCCGACATCCATGCTGACTTTCGCCGAGCCGTCTTCGTACAGCCAGTATTCCTGCTGGATATTGATGCAGCCGCCCAGGAGCAGCGCGAACAGAACCAGGGCAGCAATATGGATCCACCGGGGACGCTTCATGGGGCACTCCTTTCAAGAAAAGGGGGGAGAATAAATTTATTTTAGATTAAAGCCAGGTGAAAGTCAAATGATCGCGATTTGACAAAAACGATTTATTCCACCCCACCCCGCCGGCGCAGCAGGTCGGCGGCAGGCGCGCGGTTTGCCTCCAACGCAAAACCCAGCGGGGTTTGCCCGGAGGCGGCGCGCAGGTTAATTTCGGCGCCGTGGTCCAGCAGCAGCTCGATCAACTCGACCAGACCGTTTTGGGCGGCATTATGCAGGGGGACAAATCCGCCCTCCTGGCGCAGGTTGGGATCGGCGCCGTGTTCCAGCAGCATGCGCGCAATTTCCAGCGACCCGCTGGCGCAGGCTGAATTAAGCGGCGGCACTTTCTGAGCGTTGTGTGAGGGTGAATTCACATCGGTGTTGTTTTCCAGCAGAATCTGGGCTGCCTGGGGTTGTTTGAAAAAAGCCGCCAGGCCGATCGCCTGGAAACCGTCTGCGGAAAAAGCGTTAACCTGATCGGGGTCCGCAGCCAGCAAGGCCCGGACCCGGTCGACGTCGCCCACCACGCTGGCCTCGAACAGGGTCAGATCGCTGCGCCTGCCAGCCAGCAGGCTGGCGATCTGGGGATGCCCGTAATATGCGGCCAGGAGCAGGGCCGACAGACCGTTTTTGGTCTGAGCCTGGGCCAGAGCGGGTTCCTGCAGCAGCATCTGGCTGACCAATGGCATATTCCCCTGTTGAACGGCTTCTAAAAAATCGGTATTGTCCATAATCTGGCTCCTAATTGGATTTTGCATCTGCGCTGGTGCATGTGTCGCGCTCTACGGGGCACCCTCCAGGGAGATATCGTCACAGTAGACCGGTGAGAGATTTCCGGCCGAATCGCGGTACTGCACGCTGACCGCCCAACCCACCCAATTGATCGCCAGGGTGGTCTCAAAACTGCGCTGCGCCTGGAATGGCTGCCAGCTGCCGGCGAGCTCGGCCGGCTTTCCGGCGCACGGTCCCACCTGGACCTTCATTTCCGTCACATCGCCCGCGCGGCTGGCGGCTTGAAAAGCCACGTGGATTGGGATGGTGGTGCCGGATTTTCCCCCGGCACAGCAGCGCCCATCTTCGATCAGCACCGAGCCGGTCACCGGAAAGGCGCTTTGGGCTGCCGCCGCGGCGGTCTGCACCGGCGCGGGCAGCTTTGCCAGAGGCGTGGTCGGGTCAAGGCTGGCGGACGCGGTCAGGGTCAGGTTGGTTTGGGGTTGGGCGTCGTAATAATAAGCGCGTACCCCGGGGATGGATTGCCCCGCGGCATCCGCGAATTCGACCTTCAGATAAAACTGGCGCGGTCCCAGCCAATCGACCTGTATTTCCTGGGCATACTGCGGCTGGAAAGGCTGCCACTCTCCCAACTCGCAGGTCTGGGTTTCGACACTCAGGCAGAAACGCATCTGCGCCAGGGGCGCATCCGCCCAGGTGGTCGTGCTGGAGCTTGCCACGCTGCCGTCCGCGCCGAGGGTGATGACCTGCACCACCGGCGAAAAGCCGGCTTCGATCACCATCGTGCTGCCCGCCGCGACATCCGGGTCGACCTGGGCCGAGCCGCGCACGCCCATTGTCACCGCGACCACCTTTTGCACCTCCGGGGTCGGCGCAAGCGGGGTGGGCGTGGATGAGTTAATGCCAGCGGGCGGCATGCAAGCCGCGAGCCAGAAAATCAGGAAAATGAGCGTCGGGATCCGCACCGTTCTAATGATCATTGCAGTAAAATAATATCACATCGCCGCCAATTCATTATTTTGTCATCATAATCCGGGATAATCATGGTGAGGACATAGAGTAAAATCTGCGATTATGCCAATCCGAATTTGAGCAAAAAAGAATTTCTGTTTTAAACCGTAGTGACAATGCAGTTGGTTAACCCTCTTCACCGTGATCAGGCGGTGGATCATTTTGTTTGTAAGGAGAGATTATGCCAAATACAAATCAGAAAATACAGCCTAAGAAGAAATTCCCACTTATCCCGGTGCTCATCGGGGTGGCTGTCGTGGGGCTTTTGCTGGCAGGGGGTGGTTTTGCCTTTGCCGCGACCCAGGAGTCGCAGGACCCCTTTTGCGCCTCGTGCCACACCCAGCCCGAGTCGACCTTTTTTGAGCGCACTCAGGCGGCCCAGGCGGTGGACCTGGCATCTTACCACACAACCCAGCAGACCAAATGCATCGACTGTCATTCCGGGCAGGGCGTCACCGGGCGGGTCCAGGCCGAACTGATGGGTGCTCATAATGCACTGCTCTGGTATACCGGCACCGCCGTACAGCCGGCTGTCTTGACCACGGCGATCGGTGACGCGAACTGTTTGAAGTGTCACCAGGATATCACCTCGCGTGGATATCAGCCCAAAGCGGCGATTACCGTCCAGGGCATCCGCGGCGGGCGCGAGGGTGAGGGCGGCAACAACCACTGGCACGAGCTGTTGGCCAAATGGCAGGCCACCTCGGCCACCGCCGGGACGTGCATAAGCTGCCATGCGGGGCATGCCACGGGTGGCACCGCCCAGAACGGGTTCATGAATAACCAGGCCGTCCAGGCCACCTGCGATGCCTGCCACCAGGTGCTGCGCGAACGCGGTTAATTTTCTTGTTTTTAATATTTTGTGGGGTTTTGTCACGGCGAAGCCGCGACAAAACCCCACATCATAACATTATTTATCTGGCCCGCGTTAGCGCGGCCGGCTTTTAAAGCCTTCGCAGTGGGTGTTGCTTGGCGCAGTAGTGCCAATCAACACCCGTATTTTTAATTTTTCGGCGGGAGCAGCTTCTGCACTTCGTGGATCCCGGCCCAGGTGGCCAGCGGAACGCCGATCACCGTGCCAAACACCGGGTAAGGCACGCCTGCCACGATGCCCATCACCAGCCCCTTGGCCAGCGCTTTGCCCCAGGCCTCATCCGCCAGGAAGTGCTGCACGAGGGTCACCGCGGCCATATTTAACAGCCCCAGCCCCAGGGTGAGCAGGATCAGGCTCGGTATGAAGGCCAGGCTGAGCGTAGCAGGCAGCTCGATCCCGAACCAGATCCAGTCCAGGGCGATGGTCGCCAGCGCGGAGAGGATATGCAGCGGGGGCGGAGGCGCAGACGGTGACGGCCTTGGGCGGCGTTCTTCGAGGGTGAAGACCTCCCCTTGCACCGGTTTAATCTCTTGCGGCGGCCGTTTTTCGTTGATCGGGGGGATTTGTTCCTGGTTCATGTGGTTCCTTTCATTCGGTTAATCCATTCTACCACCCATCCTTCGAGCAGGGAGAGCGGCACCGGTCCTGAGCCGAGCAGCAGGTCGTGGAACGCGCGCCGGTCGAAACGGGCGCCCAGTTCGGCCTCGGCCCGGGCGCGCAGCTCGCGGATTTTGAGCTCGCCGATCTTGTAAGCCAGGGCCTGGCCCGGCCAGGCGATGTAGCGGTCGACCTCGTTGGCGATATTGAGCAGGGTCAGGGCCGAGTTTTCGGCCATAAAATCGATTGCCTGCTGGCGCGTCCAGCCCAGGGCGTGCATGCCCGGGTCGACTACCAGGCGGCAGGCGCGCCACATTTCATAGGTCAGGCGACCGAAGTCGCTGTAGGGGTCGCTGTAAAAGCCCACTTCCAACCCCAGGCGTTCGGCGTACAGCGCCCAGCCTTCCACGTAGGCGGTGAACATGGCGTAGCGGCGGAAGGCGGGCAGCTCCGCCAGCTCTTGCTGCAGGGCAATCTGCAGGTGGTGGCCCGGCACAGCTTCGTGCAGGGAGAGGGCCTCGATTTCGTACAGCGGGCGGCTTTTCAGGTCGTAGGTGTTGACGTAGTAAAAGCCGGCCTGGCTGCCGTCGCCGGGGGAGGGGAAATAGTAAGCGGTAGTCGAACCCGGGGCGAGGTAATCCGGGATTTCGCGGATGCCGTACGGGGTGCGCGGCAGGCGCCCAAACAGGCGCGGCAGCTCGCCATCCATGCGCTTGAGCGCCAGCGCGGTCTCTTTGAGCAGTTGGGCCGGGGTATCGACGTAGAAACGCGGGTCGCTGCGTAGGAACTGGATAAAATCGGCCAGGCTGCCGCTGAAATTCAGGCGATCGAGCAGGGCCTGCATCTCGCCCCGGATGCGCCCCACTTCCGCCAGGCCGGTCTCGTGGATCTGGCGCGGAGTGAGGTCGGTGGTGGTGTGGTAGCGCACCATGGTTTCGTACAGGTGGGTTCCATCCGGCAGGGCAGTGGCGGCGATGCTTTCGCTGGCCCCCGGCAGGTATTCGTCGACCAGGAAGGTGTGCAGTTCGCGGAAAGCCGGCAGCACAATGCTTTGGATCGCCTGGCGGATTTCCGCCTGCAGCCGGGCGCGGGCCGGCTCGGGCACGCCGACCGGGAAATCGCGCAGGGGCTGGTAGAACAGGCTCTCGTCCGGGTCTGCCACGATATGCGGGGCGACCGTATCCAGCGCGCCGTTCAGCGCGGCCCGCGCGGGGAGATAACCGGCCTGCATGCCGCCGCGCAGCAGGGCGATGTGCTGGTGGGTGAAGGCCTGAAAGGCGCGCAGTCGGGCGAGGTAAGCCTGGTAATCGGCCTCATTCTCGAAAGGCGTCAGCTGGATCACGTCCAGCATCAGGGTGTGGAAACCGGCGTGTTTGGAGAAGTTCATGCGGTACAGCCCGGTCTCAAGCACTGCCAGTTCGCCGCGCAGCACGTGGCCGAACACATCGTAGTTGATCTGTTCGTTGGGCGGCAGCTCGCCGCGCGGGATGTCCCCCAGGCGGGCCAGGAAAGCGCGGTAGGCCTGGCGCTGGCCTTCGGCGGCGGCTTCACCCACCTCGGGCAGGCGGTCGTTGTAGCGCCGGTCGCCGCACATCGTGGCGTAGAGCGGGTCGAGCTGCATCTGGGTGTCCCAGGCGTCGGTCAGCAGTTGTTGGAAGTGAGAAAGGGAGTCGGTCATAGGGTAACCTCAATATATAATCGTAGGTTGGGTTGAGGGGCATAGATACGATCTCAAACCATAAAAGCCGCTGCCCCGAAACCCAACATTATTATACGGCGTTGGGTTTCGGGCGGATGGCGCTCAATGAGATACAACGTGGCTGCCGCCCTCAACCCAACCTACATCGGGCGATTCGCCTCTTGCCTCGCCGATACCTGGAAGACGGCAGATCTTTCATGAACTCTTAGATGGGTAATAATCCCTCAGATAAATGTACCATTATTTCGGAAATATCTCCTGCGTCTCTATGAATACCCGGAAAGCCTCCGTGAGTAAAGCAAATCCGCAGGTAATTGACAAAGGTTGTTTGATGGCTTTCATACTTCAGGACACCATCAATTGCAGGATTAGGGACAAAAATTGTATAAGGTGCGCCTCCGCTTATGTTGTCTTTATGATAATAATCTGGTGCTATTCCTATTCCAAGACGCCCCGCCTCTACATCCCCTTCATCTACGGTGTAACGCCAATCTTTGTAATCTAACTTTGCTACTTCAATGGGATAAACAACCAGAGGATCAGAATATGCTGGCCATACAGGATGATATCCCATCCAATCAACATCCCCGACGATTTGCCAGAATAATTTTAAGGACAGGGGTAATTTTCCAACACCTTTAAGCCGCTCAAATTTGGAAATTTCTTGATCAATATGAACTTTTGGAGCGTGGTAGGGTTGGGTAAACCCATAAATTTTCGTGCACCCGTCTGGATAGGTGCCAAAGGTGTATTCGAAGGAATACAAGCGAGTAGTGATTTGCTCGATATTTTTTCGAACCCGAAGCATGGTTTCTAACACTACAGCGACAGCATCATCATATAATGGCTCTTGATGGATTGCCTCACCCAATTCGAATAACTCATCCCATACCTGTTCGTACTCGCCTTTTAAATATCTCTCCAAAAATGTTGGCATCGACTAACAACCTCGCGGATGGTGATGGTGTTAAGTTAAAATAGACAACCGGTGACTTCTACCGGATCTGAGCTTTTATCTTCACGCAGCAACCTTTCTACAATTACAATAGCATAAATATAAACGATTTCGAGGTCTCATGCTAAAAAACATCGATCGTAAATGGTGGGTGCTGGTCGTTATTGGTGTCGGCTCTTTCATGTCCGCCCTGGACGCGAGCGTGGTCAATACCATCCTGCCCGTCCTGCGCACGGCCTTCGCCAGCAACGTGGCCGCCATCGAGTGGGTGGTGACCGTCTACCTGCTGGTGCTGACCGGCCTGCTGCTGACCTTTGGCCGACTGGGCGATTTACGCGGGCATAAATCGATCTACGTGTGGGGCTTCGGCATCTTTGTCGCCGGTTCGGCGTTGAGTGGCATGGCCTGGTCCGATACCACATTGGTCGTCTTCCGCGGCTTGCAGGCCATTGGCGGAGCGATGCTGGCCTCGAACTCGCCGGCGATTGTCACCGGCAACATCCCCCCTGCGCAGCGCGGGCGCGCTTTTGGCCTGGTTTCCACCATGACCTACCTGGGGCTGACCGTTGGACCGTCGCTGGGCGGCTGGCTGACCCAGGCCATCGGCTGGCGCTCGGTCTTCTACATCAACGTGCCGGTCGGCGGGCTGGCCCTGGCCCTCAGCCTGCTTTTCATTCCCAAGGATGCCCCCGCCGAAAGCGGGCAGCGCTTCGACCTGCCGGGCGCGGGCGTATTCCTGGTCGGGCTGACGGCCTTCATGCTCGGCCTCAATAAGGGCGCCGCCTGGGGCTGGACCTCACCCGCGGTGTTGGGCTTGATCGCCGGGGCGCTGGTGCTGCTGGCAGTTTTTATTCAGATCGAGCGCCGTTCCCCGGCACCCATGCTGGATCTAAGCCTGTTTCGCATCCCGCTGTTTTCCACCGCCGCCGCCAGCGCGGTGTTGAATTACATCTGCGTTTACGCCATCACATTTTTGATGCCCTTCTATCTGATCCAGGGCCGCGGGCTGAACCCCGCCCAGGCCGGGTTATTTCTGACGGTCCAGCCGATCCTGATGGCGATCACCGCCCCGATCAGCGGGGCCCTGTCGGATAAGATCGGTTCGCGCTGGCCGGGGATGATCGGCATGGGGGTGCTGGCAGTGGGCCTGTTCTTGCTTTCGCAGCTTGGTTCCGAGACGGGGCTGTGGTTGGCGGTGCTTGGGTTGGCGATTGCCGGGTCCGGGACGGGCACTTTTATCTCACCCAATACCAGCGCCTTGATGGGCGCGGCCCCCCGCACCCGCCAGGGGATTGCCTCGGGGGTCCAGGCCGCGGCGCGCAACTTCGGCATGGTGTTAGGGATCGGGCTGGCCGGGGCAATTTTCACCACCCGTCTGGCTCAAAATACGGCCGATGCCCTCTACCTGGGGATTGACCAGGGTTTCCTGGTGGCGGCGGGCGTGGCTGTGCTGGGGATATTAATGTCGGCCATTAAGGATGAAACGCACCGGCAGCCCGCCTAGCTGCGTATGCTTCGCATGAAGCGCACGGTCAGCCAGATGGCAAACAGCGCCAGCAGGATAAAAGAGGCGGCTTTGCCGATGATCTCGCCCGGGGAGAGGGCGATCCCGGCCTGCAGTTGGAACGCGGTTTGCGTGGCTACCATCACCCCGACAATCGCCAGCAAAATCAGCAGGATGGCAGCCAGCAGTTCGCTAAGGAATGAGAATTAAATAACTGTCCGTGGGGGTGTCATAGGTTTGCTAAAAAGCAGGAGAGAGGGTATGGTTGAGCGAAGTCAGCGAGAGCAAAACTGCAGGTTGGAGCAAAACGTGGCAGCTTATCGTCCTGAAATCGAACAAGCCATGAAGAAGTATTATACGACTCTGGCGGAGAAAGACCGGCGGCGGTATGCAGCGGTCGAGGCAATGAAGTTGGGGGCTGAAGGGGTAAAGTACATTGCCCAATTGCTGGGGTGCAGCGAAAAGACAGTGCAGAGGGGGATTGTCGAGTTGGAAAGCCTGCCGGAAGAACCACCGAATGAACCCGGACAGCGCCAGCCGGGCGGTGGACGGAAAGGCTATGCAGAACATCATCCCGACATAGACGATCAGTTTTTGAAGGTATTGAACGACCATACGGCGGGCGATCCGATGAATGAGCAGGTGAAATGGACCGATCTGGGGCCACGGGAGATCGCGGAACGCTTGGAGCAGGATCACCAGGTGAAAGTTTCCAAGACGGTGATCGGTAAGCTGCTGAAGAAACATGGCTTTCGGCGTCGTAAAGCGCAGAAGAAACAAACTCTGAAGTCGGTCCCCTATCGGGATGAGCAGTTTGGCAAAATTACCGCACTGTTGGCAGAATATCGAACGACTGGGAACCCGATCATCAGCTTCGATACCAAGAAAAAAGAGTATCTGGGGAATTTCTATCGGGATGGGCACCTGTACACCCAAGAGGAGGTGCAGGTCTATGATCACGATTTTACCAGTTTGGCGGATGGCATGATTATTCCGCACGGAATTTATGATCTGCACCATAACCAAGGCTTCCTACACCTGGGAACCAGTAAAGACACCAGTCAGTTTGCCTGTGACTGCATTCGTGATTGGTGGTTGAACTATGGACGATACGCTTTTCCTACAGCAACTTCGATCCTGGGCTTGTGTGATGGCGGTGGCTCCAACAGTGCCTTGCACTATATTTTCAAAGAAGATCTGCAAAAACTGGTGGATGAATTGGGCATCGAAATCCGTATCGCTCACTTCCCGCCCTATTGCTCCAAGTTCAACCCGATTGAGCATCGCTTATTTCCTCATGTCACGCGGGCTTGCCAGGGGGTTGTCTTTACCAGTGTGGCGCTGGTCAAGCAGTTGATGGAGAAGACCCATACTACCCAAGGTTTACAAGTAGTAGTCGATATTCTCGAAACCGTCTATCAAACCGGTCGCAAAGTAGCTGAGGATTTCAAAACCAAGATGCGGATTGTGTTTGACGAGTGGCTGCCCCAATGGAATTACCGCGCTATACCGGCTCAGACAGTTATTTAATTCACGTTCCTTAGCGGTGCGCGGCGCAGGATCTGGATCCCGGACAGGAAGCACAAGGGGGTGATGAGCCCCAGGTCGATGACATAGGTGACATCCGAGGTATAGCTGGCGATGGCCGGCACCCCGCCCGAGAACAGCGCCGCCAGGATATCACTCAGCCAGGCGACAAGCACGGCTAACCCGGCGACGAACAGAAGCGCGGCGATCCCCCGGCGAGGAAAGCCGCCGTTCAGCCGCCCGGCCAGGGCCTGCGCATCGATTGATCGCAGAGTCAGAACCAAGGCGAACAGGCTGGTCGAAAAACTGGATACATACACCAGGAACAGGTTGTTATAGGCCACGCCTAACGCCAGCGATGCGCTGTTGTACAGGAAGTAAGCCAGCACGCCAGCCAGCAGCAGCCCCCCGCGCAGCGAGCCGCGGGCATACCACCAGACGGCGATCACCAGCAGCGGGATGCAGATGAACAGCGTCACGGCATCCGTGCCGCGCAGGATGGGCGCCTTGAAGAAGGTGTCGTAATGGTAAAGCCCCTGCCCGTACATCTGCACGGTCTGGCCGTGCAGCGTGGTGAAGGAAAATGGGCTGCCGCCATCCTGCCAGAACAACCCCACGCCGGATTGGATAAGCGCCAGGATGCCGGTAAGCAAGGATAAGATAACTGCAAATCGGGAAATTTTCATGAGAGTGCTCCTGTTTTTAGCAACCCTCATTTTATATTAATCTGGTATTTTGCGCATCTTGCCTTGGGGGTCCAGGCCGCCGCGCGCAACTTCGGCATGGGGTTAGGGATTGGGCTGTTCGGGGCAAATTTCACCACCCGCCATGCCAAAAACACAGCCGTTGCCCTCTACCTGGGGATTGACCAGTTCCTGGTGGCGGCGGGCATGGCTGTGCTGGGAATTGTGATGCCGGCCATTAAGGATGAACGGTAGCTCGTTCGCCCAGGAATTTTTCTTTAAGTTTGGAGTAAGGCACCTTGTTAAACGGGCATACGCTGATGCACACCGAGCAGCCGTAGTAATCACTAAAATAGGGGAAGCAGCGATCATTGTCCACATAGGTGATTTGGCCGTTGCCGTGGTCGATGGGCGCATTGTACAAGGCCATTGGAGGGCATTTCTTGATGCACACCTTACACTTCGCGCAGTATTCGGCTACCCAGGCGTGTTCATTCCGGTTACTGAAAGGCAAATTCTCGATGCTGGTAAAAACCGCCGCCAGGCGCACACGCGGCCCATGTTCTGGGGTGATAATCAGGCCATTCAACCCCATCCAGCCCAACCCGGCCATTTGGGCCAGGGGCGGATAAAGCGCCATACCCATCAAGGGATGTCCGGCATGCGCTCCGTAGCCGCGTTTACGCAGCAGTTCGGAAATCTTGATCGTAACCCGGCCCAGGTCGCGGTAAATTTCTATGACCGTCTTTTCACAGGCGATGCTGGGGGCGGTGTCAATCCCAGCTTTATCCATCTCCATCGACAGTATAATGGCATGATCGAAGGCAATTGCCTTGTTTTGAAACACCCAGCGAGCTGGGACCTGGGTGTAGCCTACACTGCTGGCGCCTAATTCTTTGGCATAGGCTTCGATCTCTGCGAAAAACTCCGGAGTTGCCTGTTTCTTAGGGTCAGTGAGGTTGTTTCGCACACTGCGCAAGGATTTCTGCATATCCAGCATGGTTGGCAGCATGATGGGGATCATCTGCACCGGAGGGCCGCCCTTATTGCGCTTCATGGTCTCTTTCATGATTTCAAAGCGCACTGGGGACTCGCCGGTTGGGTGAATCCCGTCTGGACGGGCAAACAGCTCATCTTCCAATCGATCGAGGGTGGCAAACAAGGGGGATTTAGATAACAGGCTGGCGATACTCATTGCAGGTACCTCGCTCCGGAATTGAGATAAGCCGCGATGGCATCCTTATTTTCTCGCGGAAATTGAGAATGAATTTGGCGTCACCTAAAAGTTCTGCGATAATTGTCATCCGATTCTCCTGAAAAAGGGGGCGATCCTAAATGGGGAATATGGATCGGAGATCTTGCCTTTATTATTAGCGATTACTAACAAAACTATAGCACAATATTTATTGTTAGTCAATACACACTTATGGTAAAATGATTTACAATTTCGAAAGTCGTTTCTATTTGGAGCGTGGGATGCCAAAAATAGTTGATGATGCAAAAATCTATCTTTCTGTGATGCAAGTCGTATCTGAACGCGGTTATGCCGGAGCCACGACCAAACAGTTAGCTGAAGCGGCCAATATCAGTGAAATGACGCTATTTCGTAAATACGAAAGTAAGTCGAAATTGGTCAAGAAGGCAATTTTATCCATCATTGAACAAACAGATTTTGAGGCTGCGACGCAATATACCGGAGAAGTAGCAGCCGATTTATTGAGGGTGGTGCAGTCTTATCAAGATTCGGCAGTGAAACATGGGCAATTAATCTTCATCTTGATTTCAGAACTGCCCCGTCACCCTGAATTGGCTGATCTGCTGGATATGCCTTCCGAAATTTTTTCCGGTATCGGAAGATTGCTTGCCAGGTATCAATCCGAAGGAGTCTTACAGTCAGAGCCCCCATTACAGACCGTGGCAGTATTGTTAGGACCTTTGATGTATGCCACCATGCTGCGCAGCGCGCTGCCCAATGGCGATTTGCCGCCGCTGGATTTGCGAAGCCACGTCACCCGCTTTTTGGAAGGGCGGCGCGTCGCACAACAAAACCTCGCCCACACTTGATCAGGCTTTCGCCTGCAGAAACATATTTTAAATTATTCCAGTATTTTGCGCATCTTGCGGATCGGCGAAGCCGCGATCCATATACAGGATAACACACCGTGCAACGCCGCGATAAACAGCGCATTCTGCACGCCCAGCACCCCACCCAGAATGCCTCCGACCAGCGCACCTAAGGGGGCAATGCCGCCTTCCATCAGTTCCAGGCTGGCGTTGACCCGTCCCAACAGCCGGTCCGGGGTGATCGCCTGGCGCAGGCTGATGGCGTGGATGGAGTAGATCGTGCGCAGCGCGTCGCCCAGCAGCTGCGCAGACCCCAGGAAGATCAGCCCCACGCTGAAGAAAGCGCTTCCCGCAGGGTGGGGAGTGAAAAACCCCGCCAGGGGAATGAGCAGCGCGGTCAGCGTGCTTAGCCCCAGGGTGGCAATCAACGTCGGACCCAGCCCAAAACGGCGCAGGGCGCGCTCGGCCAGCAACGCCCCGCCCAGGCTGGAGACCCCGCCCAGGGCGATGGTCAGGCCCACCGCTGCCGGGCCGAGACCCAGTTCGCGGATGGCGTACAGGCTGTACAGCGGGGCAAAGAAGTTGCCCAAAAAGCTTTGCGTGGCGGCGGCTCCGGCTAAGGCGCGCAGCGTGGGCTGGCTCAGGGTGGTGCGCAGCCCTTCCAGCGCTTCGCGTCCAAAGGATGCGTCTGCTGTAGATGGTGCAGGCGGTGGTTCGGGCCGCTGGATCAGCGCCAGCGAACCGGCGGATACCAGGAAAGTGAGCGCATCCAGCAGCATGGCAAACGGCGCGCTGATCACCTGCACCAGCACCCCGGCCAGGCCCGATCCGCCGATTTCGGCGGCCGACTTGCTCACCGCCAGCTTGCTGTTGCCTTCCACCAGGTGGTCACGCGCCACCAATCCCGGCAGGTACGCCCGGTAAGCGGTGTTGAAGATCACCCCCAGCAGACCGGCGAGGATGACAATCGCGTACAACAGCTCGATGCTCAGCACACCCAGCACAGCCGCCAGCGGGATCAGCGCCAGCAGCCCGGCGCGGCCCAGGTCGGCGGCGATCATCAACGGGCGCCGGCGCAGGCGGTCGACCCATACCCCGGCTGCCACGCCGAAGAGCAGCACCGGCAGGCCGCTTGCCGCGGAGAGCAGGCCCATTTCCATGGGACTGGCCCCCAACACCAGCAGGGCCAGCAGCGGCAGGGCGTCGCGCGTGACCGTCGAACCCAGCGCCGAGACGGCCTGCCCGCCCCATAGCTTGAGGAATTCGTTATCCCGCCAGAGGGTATTCTTCCGGCGGGATGCTGATGATTTGTCAGGCAGGGGCATCGGTTGAATTCATATCCTGAATATTCCGAAAGAAATTAACCGCAGGACCATGGTCCCCGTAGGGGATGGGTACAGATAAACGCTGATCAGAAATATATAAGTTTCTATCTGCGTCCATCTGTACCCATCTGCGGTTAATTTCTTTCGCTGTCCACAACACGCGACCGGCTTTTAGATATCAACGGCTTTACCCAAACCGGTAAAGGTCGAAATCGCACACCGCCTGGTACCCGATTTTCTGATAGATGCTGTTGGAAATCGGGTTCGCCAGGTCGGTGAACAGCACGGTAAAGTGTTTGCCCAAATCGAGCAATGCCTGGCTGAGTCCGGCGGTCAGGGCGGTGGCGTAGCCTTTGCGACGGTACGGCTCCGGAGTGTAGACCGGCCCGATGCAGTAGCCGTTGGGGGTGGGCCGACTGCGGCCCGCCATGGCGACCGGTTGGCCGTCTACCCACAAATAAATATCCTGGTCTGCCAGCCGGCTGCGCGCCTCTTCGCGGTGGTCACTCAGCGCGGTAGGTTCGTTGGGCAGGGCCTCCAGGTGAAATTCGTACAGCCAGTTGGCCACTAATTCCTCTTCGCCCGGCGCCGCCAGGCACATCCTGCCGGGGGGACGCTGCGGCGGGATGACCCGGGTCAATTCGTACACGCGCTCATGCACGCCCAGGGTATAACGCCGTCCGGTCAGGTTCTGCCAGACCCTGGCAAAACCCAAGGCGGGGTCGTTCGGGCCTAAGGCGCCCGGCACGGTCCACCGGCTGCGGCGCAGGTCGCGCGCGATCGCATCGAAAGCTTCCTCGGCGGCAGCGCCATCCGCGGACATCACCACCAGGTTGTGGGGCGGAGTCATCAAGGCCGCCGCCTCTACCCCGCGTGCGCTGTGGACCGCGCTGAAATAGGGCTGGATTTTGATCCGTTCAGGGTAGCGCTGCAGGCGCAGGGCCAGGCCGTACATCAGGTTGTTGGCCGCCTCGGCCGCCTCCAGGGACGGCCCGACCTCCTGCAAGAATTCCGCGGCGCTCTTGAACGTTTCCAGGATCATTTTGGAGCTTTGCCCACCAGGTTGTTCACCCAGCGATGGGCGCGGTGGAACCAGGCCGCCGGTTCGGAGAACATGAAGATGCACTCGCCGGCGATATAATGGATGCCGTTCTGTTCGCAGAACTGTATCGCGGCGGTGGATTGGGCGCCCTGCTGCATCCAGACGTGCGTGATGCCGGCTTTGGCGGCGTCGCGCACCAGTTGTTCGCTCTGGGCGGGCGGGGTAATGATCACCAGCCCGTCCGGGGTTTCCGGCAGGGCCGCCAACGAGGCATAGCAGGCATCGCCTTCGATCGATTCGGCATTGGGGTTGACCGGGTAAACGGTGTAGCCCTTATTTTTCAGCTCTTTATACACCTGGTAGCCGAATTTATTGACATTGCGCGACACCCCGGCCACGGCCAATGTCTTTTGAGCATAAAATTCATCAATGGCAGCTTTTGTGGTCATATCATTCTCCCTGAACTAATTAGTGAAACATGATTTTAAATTTTACCTTGTTTTTATTTCTATGGGTCGGATGAAGTGGCTAAAATTGCGGTCTCTCCAAGAATTTAATCGCCCCATTAAAATATCCTTCAAAATACTGATTACTTGCAATAACCTTACAGCGCTGTTATTTCCAGCGTAGGGCTTGTATAGTTAAAATATAGTGTTATAGTGATTATGTAACAAAAAACATCCGATAAAGGCAAACCCGGCGAAAGCCGGCGACGCAAAGCCGTGGATCTACCGTCGCGAAAGTGACCATGACCGCCAGGCCGCCGAAGATCACAAGAGGTTTCTCGTGATGATTTGGCTTTGCGTGTCGGAAGCCAGATCATTTTTTTATTCGGATGACCGTTCAGAAAAATTTTTTCACAGTTGTGGCTCCGGCGTAAACCGGGGGATGCATAAAGGAGGCAAAGGATCGTAGACAACCCATAAAACACAACCTTTGTTTTAGCATCGAGTTGACAATTTCCTCGAACATCCGATAAAGGCAAACCCGGCGAAAGCCGGGGACGCAAAGCCATGGATCTACCGTCACAAGTGTGACCAGGACCGCCAGGCTGCCGAAGATAAAACGAGTTTTTATCGGATGGCTTTCAACCTGAAAGATTTGTTTGACTACCGCGGAACCGGTGAGAACCGGGGACGCAAAAAAGGATAAAAGCCATGTTACGCAATGTAAAATTTCTGGTCGTCATTTTAGCCGTGCTCGTCATCGCCGGCAGCGCATTTGCTTTTGCTGACGCGAATACTGTCCCTGACACCAAGTTAGGCGATGGTTTTGGAGTTGTCAGTGGTTATACTGTTACTGCTGTTGAGTACACACTGAAAGAGAGCGATCCTTCCGCACTTGAAAGCGTCAAATTCGACGTTGGTGCTGTCGCAGAAACAGTACAGGTTCAACTCGTAGCAAGCTCCGGTACCTGGTATAGCTGCGCAGTAGTCGATACATCTACTGTCTGGACCTGCGATACCGCTGACCTCGCGTCTGCAACTATTGATCAACTAAGGATTGTCGCCACTAGTAATAACGTTACCGTTGAGCCATAAACTGGTAAAAGCCAGCTCATAATATTATTTAATCAAAAGAAAAGGCCTGGCCCTGCCAGGCTTTTTCTTCAATCTGCCCGAACTTCACTTTGTCAGTTGGGGCTGCTCAACCCGCCCGCATGGATATACAATAACATTATGGGAAAATCCTGGCGTTTGCCGGCTGCGGTCGCGAATATCCTGCTGGTGATAGGCCTGGCTGCCATCTGGCTGGCCTTTGCCCCGGTCAAATTGGGCGGGCAGGTGTCTTACATGATGGTCGACGGCAACAGCATGGAGCCCGGCTTCCACAAGGGCGACCTGGCGATAATACGCCAGGCATCGATCTACCAGGTGGGCGATATTGTAACTTACCACGATGGTCAGATGAACGCCAATGTGATCCACCGCATCATCAGGGTGGAGGGGGATCAATTTGTGTTCAAAGGCGATAATAATTCCTGGATTGATGGATACCGGCCTACTCGCGATGAACTCGTCGGTAAATTGTGGATCCACCTGGCGCAGGCGGGCAAGGTTGTGAAATGGGTGCAGTCACCTCTGAATATGGCGCTGGCGGCTGGCTTGCTGGGAGGCTTTTTTATGTTGACCACGATCCCGAAAAAATCCGCTAAGAACGGTAAGAAGGTGCAGCCTGCCGGCAATCCGGCCGGGATGTTTGAAATGGCGCTGTACCTGTTCGGCCTCCTGGCGCTGCTCTTTGGAGGGCTGGCCGTTTTCGCCTTCACCCGCCCGGTCACGCGCAGCGCGGATCCGATCAAATACCAGCAAAGCGGCGCTTTCACCTATTCAGCCGCCGGCGCTCCCGGGGTGTATGACGGGGATGCGGCCGGTTCGGGCGAGCCGGTATTTACCAAACTGACCTGCACCCTCAACTTGGGTTTCACCTATACCCTGGAGGGCGCGCAGCTGGCCAATATCCGTGGCGTGCAGCAGCTCTCTGCCACCCTGCGCGACGAGCAGAGCGGCTGGAGCCGGTCTATCCCGCTGGTCTCCGCCCAGAATTTTAACGGCAATACCCACACCAGTCTTACGACGCTCGACCTGTGCCAGGTGCAGGCCCTGGTAGCTGCGATAGAAAAGCAGACTGGTTTCCATCTGAATGCCGCTACGCTGGATATCGCCGCGCAGGTCTCGGCCGGGGGAATCATGGCGGGTCAAGAGTTTTCGGACACGTTTGCACCGCACCTGAATTTAAAATTCGACAGCCTGCATTTTTACCTGCCCGGGTCTTCGTCTACTGCTGATCCTTTAAAAACGACGCAGGCGGGGACGCTCGCCAATCAGGAGATGGTGGATAACACCACCCAGTTGCTCGGGTTGAATCTCAAGGTCGGCGGGCTGCGCGGGGTCGCGACCATTGGTCTGGCGATCGCGCTGGTCGGGCTGCTGGTTTTGAGCCTCTACTACATTGCTGTCTCCAAATACAACCAGGAAACGGTCATCCACATTAAAAACGGTGGCGTGATCATGGATGTGTACACTCAAGGTTTGCAGATAGTTTCTCCGGTGATCGATGTGACCCGCATGGAAGATCTGGTCAAGCTGGCCGAGCGTCAGAATGGTATGATCCTGCACCTGCCGGACAAGCACGCCAATTATTACATTCTTCAATTGGATGGGACCACCTACCGCTACGTGACCGGCAAAGGCGGGGCGGTTGCCACTCGCTTCGACCGCTTCTGGCTGTGGCTGAGCCATTTGCGGAAGGACTAGAGTTTTCCCCCTTGACCAAATTCGACCATAACCCTGCAGAAAACTCGGTTAGTTGTAGGGTGCCGCACCTTTCAACTTTCTCTGTGTCTCCGTGTCTCAGTGGTGAATAATCATCATCCTGAAGTGGTTTTGGGGGTGGAGGTATAATTTCCTCACCTCAACTATAGGAGATTCCCATGACCGACCTGCTCTACCAGACTGACAGCTACCTGCAGACCTTTTCCGCCAGTGTCACAGCTATAGATGAAGCCAACCATGCCGTGCTCCTCGACCGCACCGCCTTTTACCCGGGCGGGGGCGGGCAGCCCTATGACCTGGGCGTGCTGCGCTACGCGAGCGGACAGGCGCAGCTCGAGCGCCCGCGCAAAGGGCCAGAAGGGGTGTGGCACGTGCTGGCGGCGGGGGCAGACCTCCCCGCGGTGGGAGCGGTGGTCGAAGGGCAGATCGATTGGGCGCGCCGTTACAAGCTGATGCGCACCCACACCGCGATGCACGTGCTGTGCGGGGTGGTGTTTCGCGATTACGGCGCCCAGGTCACCGGTGGGGACATGGAACCCCTCCAGGGCCGTATGGATTTCGAGTTTGAGACCATGAGCAAAGAATTGGTGGGCGTGATCGAGGCCGCGGTCAATGCCGAAGTCGCCGCGGCGCATCCCGTGCGCGTGCAGATCCTGCCGCGCGAGACGGCTTTTCAAATCCCGGATCTGATCCGCACCAAGATCAACCTGCTCCTACCCGGCATCCCCGAAGTACGCACCGTTGAACTGGTCGGGCTGGACCTGCAGGCCGACGGCGGCACCCACGTGCATAACACCTCCGAGGTGGGCCGGGTGCGGGTGGTGGATTACAAGAGCAAAGGCAAGATCAACAAGCGCATCTATGTCGAATTGGAAGGTTTGTAAGGGCGAGACATCGCCTCGCCCTTATTCGATCGCCTCCGGCTCGCGGCCCTCTACCACCCCGGCTGCTTCGCTGTAATCCACAGCGATCGGTTTTTCGCACAGCACCGGTCGCCCGGCGCGGAAGGCCAGGCGGTTGATGGCAGTATGCACGGCCGGCGGGGTCACATCCAGCTGGCTGAGAAAATGCCCCCAATCTTCATCCGTAAGTAAGAATTAATCTCGCAGCGCCATCAAATGTAATATAATATATTTGATAGGATTTGTATTGATTATATGTAGTCTGTCACTGCCTTTATGACCAGGAAAAGACCATGAACAATTGCTTGTGTCTGACGCGAGATTCGTAACCGCCCTGCCTGACTGGATCATGGAAGTGATCGCAAAATTGAAGGACGGTGAGCGAATCTCGCATGCGTAAAATGAGTTTAGCGCATGGCGTTCGCACGCCGTTCTTTTTGTTTACCAGACGGTTTTTGTTTTAGAGGTTACCGATGACTTTATTGGGCCAGTCTTATAAAAATATAAGTGTTGTCCAGCCGGCCGATATCGATTCGCTGGTTGGTAAAACACCCATGATTCCACTGCAGCGCATCACGAAGGGCATTTCTCCGCAGGTGATGGTTTTGGCGAAGGCTGAATGGTTTAACCCGGGTGGATCGATCAAAGATCGGCCTGCCTTGAATATCATCCGCACCGCGATTGTCAGAGGAGAATTGACCCAAGGGAAGCGCCTGCTGGACTCAACTTCCGGCAATATGGGAATCGCCTACGCCACCCTTGGGTCGGCTTTGGGCATCCCGGTCACGCTTGCCATTCCGGCTAACGCCAGCCCAGAACGCCTCACCCTGCTGCGCGCGTTGGGCGCGGAACTGATTCTAACGGATCCGCTCGAAGGCTCAGATGGCGCGCTGCTTGTCGCCCGGAAAATGGCGGTAGAAAATCCGGACAGCTACTATTATGCCAACCAGTATGATAATCCTGCCAATTGGCAGGCTCATTACCATTCCACCGGCCCGGAAATCGTCGATCAAACCAATGGAGCGGTAACTCATTTTGTGGCCGGCCTGGGCACTTCTGGGACGCTGACCGGCAGCGGTCGTTTTTTGCGTGAATACAATCCCAAGATTCGCCTGATCGCCGTGCAGCCCGCATCACCCTTCCACGGGCTCGAAGGTCTTAAGCACATGGCAACCGCCATCCAACCCGGTATTTACCGCCCGGAAATCATCGACCAAACCCTCGAAATCGAGACGGAGGCGGCCCGCGCCATGACCCGCCGACTGGCTCGTGAGGAGGGATTATTTGTCGGGATTTCCTCCGGAGCCGCCGCCGCGGCTGCTCTTCAGGTGGCGGGTGAATTGGAGCGGGGTGTGGTGGTCACGGTTTTTCCGGACGCGGGTTATAAATATCTCAGCGATACAAAATTATGGGAGGAGAAATGAGCATGTTGGTCCTCCCAGAGGCGCTGATCGCCCAAATCCACACCCATGAAGAAAGCGCGTATCCTGAAGAGGGCGCGGGGTTTCTGCTGGGCTCCGATGGCAGCCCGCGAACGGTAAAAGCCATCTATGCCCTGCCCAATGCGCGAGAAAATAGCGCCCGGCACAACCGTTATCTGATCACTGCCCAGGACTATATGCGCGGTGAAATGGAAGCCGACCGCCTGGGCCTGACCCTGATCGGCGTGTTTCACTCGCACCCCGACCACCCCAACCGGCCCTCGGATTACGATCGAGAATGGGCGCAGCCCTGGTTCTCCTATGTCATCACCAGTGTAGAGCTGGGCAAAGCCGGAGAAAGCCGTTCCTGGCGGCTGCGCGAGGACCGCTCGGTTTTTGATGAAGAATCTATTATGATCGAAGAGTTGACCAGAGATGGCAGCGAAATCGTAACTAAATTTGAGAGGAAATGAATCATGCCCACTTTACGAATTCCGACCCCACTGCGGGTGTATACGAACGGTGATAATGAAGTTCAGATCATCGGCGCGACCGTGGCAGATGCCATGACCGACCTGGTTTCACAGTATCCGGCGATCAAACCCCACCTGTTTAAGGACGACGGCGACCTGCGTTCGTTTGTCAATATTTTCAAAGGCGAGGATAATGTTAACGATCTGCAGGGCCTCAAGACTCAGGTCGCGGAACACGACCGCTTGATGATCATTCCGAGCATCGCTGGAGGATAACTATGCTGCCAGAACTGACTCACGAAGAAATTTTGCGCTATTCACGCCACCTGCTCATCCCGGAGGTCGGGCTGGCAGGGCAGCAAAAGCTCAAGGCGTCTTCTGTGCTGATCATTGGCACCGGTGGGCTTGGCTCTCCGGTTGCGCTGTATTTGGCTGCGGCAGGCGTGGGGCGGATTGGATTGGTGGACTACGACGTGGTGGATTACACCAATCTTCAACGCCAGATCATTCATGGCACCAGCACGGTTGGGGTATTAAAGATTAAATCCGCCCGCCGGCGCATGCTGGACTTGAATCCGGACATTCAGGTCGATGTGTATAACGAGCCGTTCACTTCTGAAAACGCCCTGCGGATTGCTGCTGATTATGATGTGCTCGTCGATGGCACGGATAATTTTCCTACCCGCTATCTGACCAATGATGTTTGTGTATTCCTGGGCAAACCCAACGTATACGGGTCCATCTATCGATTTGACGGGCAGGCCAGTGTATTCTATGCCAAAGAAGGCCCCTGCTACCGCTGCCTGTTTCCTGAACCGCCGCCGCCAGGGCTGGTACCCTCGTGCGCTGAAGGTGGTGTGTTGGGTGTGCTGCCCGGCACAATCGGCACCATCCAGGCGACAGAAGCGATTAAGTTGCTGTTGGGGATTGGCGAGACACTAATCGGCAGGCTGCTGATCTATGACGCCCTGGATACGTCCTTCCAATCGGTTAAACTTAAAAAGAACCCGAATTGTGCAGTGTGCGGCGAGCATCCCACCATCACCAGGTTGATCGATTACGAGCAGTTCTGTGGGGTGCCGGGGCATGATTATGGAAATGATCAGGCAGAATCGAAGTGGGATATCACCCCACCCGAGCTGGTGGAACGGATGAAGACCAATCATCTGCAGTTGATCGATGTCCGCGAGCCCCACGAACTGCAGATTTCTGCACTGCCGGGAGCTGAAAATATTCCGCTTGGCACGTTGGCTTCTCGTCTTTCCGAATTAAACAGCGCTCAAGAAATTGTGCTGTTTTGCAAGAGCGGCGGTCGCTCAATGCGCGCTTTGGAACTGCTGGCCAGCGCGGGATTTAAAAAGGTTAAGAACCTGAAAGGCGGCATCAATGCCTGGGCAGCCCAGGTGGACCCCAGGCTGCCGATATATTAAGACTATGCCATTTCCCCTCCAGGTTCTTGAGAATGATTGGGAAAAAGAAGCCTCTATCTTTATATAACTGGCAGTACTTATGAAACGAAATGGTTTTCTGCTGGGCGGTTTGCTGGGCGGTTTGACAGCTCTGGTTGTGGCGGTTTTGAGTGAACTGGCCAGCGCTCTATTTGGTTTACCCGGGATAGCATTCAGCATCTTCGATTGGATGGCCCGTCACTTGCCCAGCGCGCTGCTTAACTTTTTTATAGGGACCATGGTCAAGGTGATAGCCGACCTGCAGTTAGGTCCCACCGCGGTGATCGCCAAGCGCATCGAACAGGGCACGGCGATTGTGGTATTTATCGGCATCGGGGTAGTTTTTGGCGTGGTCCTGACGCTCGCCGCCCGCCGCCAGCCGGCGCGTCTGGCTTTGCTCGGCCTATGGGGTGGATTGATCTTGCTGCTCCCCATGTTTGCTCTGCTCATCTCATTAGGAATCTGGACAGCAGGAATACTTTTCAGCGTTGTGTGGTTAGGACTCCTTTTCGGGGGTTGGGGCTGGACCCTGGGAAGGCTGATCCTGTATCTGGCCTGGCCCACCGCCAGCGGCGTGCCGGATCCTTCCCGGCGCAAGTTCCTCTACCTGGTGGGTGCCGGTTCTTTCTCCGTCCTGGTAACGTCACTTGGGATCAGCCTGATTACCGATCAGGCGGCGAACCCGAATACGGTTGGTGAGCCGGGTCCGGAAACCATGGCCAATGCCGACACGACCTCCGGCCCGGCGCAATCTCCCTCCCGGTCGGCCCTGGCAGCCCGCTTTCAGCCGGTGCCCGGCACCCGGCCTGAACTGACCGCCAATGCCGATTTTTATCGCATCGATATCGATACCACCCCGCCCAGCCTGGATGGCGCCCGGTGGCGCCTGGATATCAAGGGATTGGTCGACCGGCCGGTCCAGTTATCCCTGGAGGATCTCCGTTCAAAGCCTTCGATCAGCCAGGCTGTGACTCTGGAATGCATTTCCAATGAGGTCGGCGGAGATTTGACCGGCACCAGCTTGTGGACCGGCGTGCGGCTGAAGGACATTCTGGCCGAAGTGGGCCTGCAGGCGGGGGCGCAGGAAGTGTACATGCTGGCGGCGGATGGTTTTTATGAAAGCGTACCCATCTCCGAAGCGATGGATGAGCGCACGCTGCTGGTATACCAGATGAACGGCCAGCCGCTGCCGGTCCCGCATGGATTTCCGCTGCGTATTTATATTCCCAACCACTTTGGCATGAAACAGCCCAAGTGGCTCACCAGTCTGGAGGTGATCGATCATCAGGCCACCGGGTACTGGGTCGACCGGGGTTGGGATAATAAAGCGATCCCGCCCACTACCTCGGTCATTGATGTGGTCGAGGCGGATGCCTATGACCCGCTGACCGGCCTGGTGCCGGTGGGGGGCATCGCTTACGCCGGCGCCCGGGGGATCAGCAAAGTGGAAGTGCAGGTTGATAATGGCTCATGGACGGCAGCGGAGCTGCGCACGCCGCCGCTCAGCCCGTTGACCTGGGTGCAGTGGCGTTACTTCTGGAAGGCGCAGATCGGACAGCATGTCTTCCGGGTGCGCGCTGCGGATGGGGACGGCAACCCGCAGATCGAGGTATCCGCTCCCCCCGAGCCGTATGGGGCGATTGGCATCGACTCCAAAACCAGCTATATCTCGCAGGGTACGAACAACTCTCAGCCCTGAACCGGTTCGCTACCGATCAGGGCATGTCTCCTTTGTAAATCCGGACCATCCCGTCCAGCAGGTCTAAGGCGGCAGGCCGTTGGCGTTGGAACGAATTGCGGCCAATGATTGAGCCGAACCCGCCTCCCGCACGGATAGCGCGGACCTCATCCAGGATGGTCGCATCCTCCACTTTGGAACCGCCCGAAAAGATGACAATCCGCCGCCCGTTGAAGGTGCTCTGCATCACGTGCTGCACCCGATCTTTCAGTGTCTCCCGCGGGATGTGCTGCGCCTCATAAACTTTTTTGGCTTCCTCTTGTTCGAGCTGCGCGCTGGGCAGTTTGACCTTGATGATATGCGCACCGAGCTGGGCTGCGAGGTGCGCAGCATACGCGGTCACGTCCAGCGCCGTTTCCCCTTCTTTGCTGATTTCACCACCCCGGGGATAAGACCAGACCACCACTACCAGCCCGGCGGCTTTCGCTTCGGCTGACAATTCCCGCAGCTGTTCATACTGCAGGCGCCGGTCAATCGTTCCCGGATAGATGGTGTAGCCCACGCCCACGCAGCCCAGGCGCAGCGCATCTTTAACAGAAGCGGTCTGTGCCCCAAGCGGATCTTTCTCGGAGTGTAGTACATCGTGGCTGTTCAGCTTAAGGATCAGCGGGATTTGACCGGCATATTCCGCCGCTCCAGCTTCCAAAAAACCTAGAACGCTGGCATAGCCGTTCAGCCCGGCGTCGATCGCCAGTTGAAAATGGTAGAGCGGATCATACGCCGGCGGGTTCGATGCGAAACTTCGCCCCGGCCCGTGTTCAAAACCCTGGTCCACCGGGAGAATGATCATATAGCCAGTTCCGGCAAGCCTCCCGTGGTTAAACAGGCGAGCCAGATTTGTTAATACACCGGGGTTTTCACTCCGGTACCAACCGAGAATCTCACGAACGCGATCGCTCATCAGTTCAATACTCCTTTACCAGCCCAAAAACTCATTCTGGTCCTCGAAACCTCAAGGACACAGGTCGTACTTTTTAATGTACCACCTGAGCAGCTAATTGTCTATAACTTTTGTAGAGTATATTCTGAATTTGGATTCATAAAGCTTTATAATGTTGATCAACGTATTCGGCGAAAGTTACGAACTTTCACCTGGCCAGGGGATATTCTTGCGTAGATACACCCCGTTTAATATCAGGAGGAAATCATGCAGAGCTATAAGTATTTGATTGTCGGCGGTGGAATGACAGGCGATGCGGCTGTTCAAGGAATTCGCAAAGTTGATCCGGATGGCGCCATCGGGCTTTTCAGCCTGGAAGCAGATCCTCCCTACAACCGGCCTCCGCTCTCAAAGAAATTATGGACGGGCAAGTCGTTGAGCAGTGTCTGGCTTAAAACCCCGGGTCCGGGTGTGGATATCATTCTGGAGACTGGCATCCAATCCATCGATCCTCAAAATAAACAGGTAACCGATGACCATGGAAATGTCCATGCCTATGAAAAATTGCTGCTTGCTACCGGCGGCACTCCTAACCGGCTGCCGTTTGGCGAGGATCACATTCTCTATTTTCGCACGTTGGCGGATTACCGGCGCCTCCAGGAGTTAACCCAGAAAAGCGAGCGTTTTGCGGTCATCGGCGGAGGTTTTATCGGTTCCGAAATCGCGGCGGCCCTGGCGATGAATGGTAAAGAAGTGACCATCGCTTTTCCTGAGGAAGGGATTGGGGCGCGTAATTATCCGCATGACCTGTCCCAGTTTCTCAACGATTATTACCGCCAAAAAGGGGTGCGGGTAATGGCTGGAGAAATGGTCTCGGGGCTGGAAAAGCACCCGGACGGTCTGGCATTAATGACGAATACGAAGGGGCAAGTCGCGGCAGACGGGGTCGTCGCCGGCATTGGCATCCATCCCAACACTGACCTGGCAAAGGCGGTGGGAATAAAAGTAAATAACGGCATTGTGGTGGATGAACACCTGCTCACCAGCCTGCCCGATATTTATGCGGCTGGCGATGTGGCTGAATTTTATAACCCGGCCCTGGGAAAATATTTTCGGGCAGAGCATGAGGACAACGCCTATAAAATGGGGCGCATGGCCGGGCGGAATATGGCCGGAGCCAATGAAATCTACGATTACCTGCCTTACTTCTACTCCGATCTTTTCGATTTGGGGTACGAGGCGGTCGGCGAGCTGGACTCCCGGCTGGAGGTCGTTTCCGATTGGCAGGAGCCGTACCAAAAGGGAGTGGTCTACTATTTGCGTGACGGGCGGGTGCGCGGCGTTCTGCTGTGGAATGTCTGGGGCAAAGTGAACGACGCTCGCGCGCTGATCGCCAAACCCGGGCCATTCCAAGCGGATGAACTCAAGGGCACCATCCGTTAATGACAAAAGGCAGAGGTTTGGAGATTTTTTGCCCCAGAAAAAATGCACGCTACAGTCGAACAGCGTAGTTTGTTAACCTTCCCGTTCGATCGCGGCCTGGCGCTGCTGGATATCGCTCAACCGTTTGAGGTCAAATTTTTCCCGCCGGTCGAAGGTGTATATACCGTTTTGCTCCTGGTATACATCGGTCAGTTGGGTATAGCAGTAGCCAAATATGGCGGGGTTATCTAAGAGCGTGCTGCACATCCCTTCAAACCGTTGGTAGAACTCCGCCAGGCTGGCAGGGGGATTCCCATAACCCCAGGAATCTTCACCCTGCCGGGCCGCCGGGTTCCACCAGATGCCGCCGAATTCGCTGACAAAATAAGGCTGGCCGCGGTAAGGAATGGAGATTGCTTTTCCAACGCGCTGGTTGACGTAGGGCTGTCCATGCGCCAGGCCGGCCATCTCAGCCGCAAACTTTTCCACATTCTGCTCATAATTGTGGCTGTCGTAAATATCACTTTCAGGCACGCGGTGCGAGTATCCGGAGGCATCCAAAACCGGGCGGGTCTGGTCGAGCGCTTTGGTCGCCAGGAACATCCCGCGGGTCACATCGTCCAGCACGGAAATGCGATCTTCCAGCACCTGCCAGGTTTCATTCAGCGGGCACCACCCGATGATGCTGGGATGCGAATAATCACGCTCGATCACTTCCAACCACTGCGTGATGTAGCTGGGTCCGGGCTGCTGGTGATCGGATTCTGTCCCGTAGTGACCGCAGCCCCAATCCGGAAACTCGCCCCAAACCATGTAACCCAGGCGGTCGGCGTGGTATAAAAAGCGCTCTTCAAAGACTTTCTGGTGCAGCCTGGCCCCATTGAACCCTGCGGCAAGGCTTAATTGAATATCTTCAATCAAGGCTGCATCCGAAGGCGCGGTCAGGATCCCGTCGGGATAATATCCCTGGTCTAAAACCAGACGTTGAAAGACCGTCTTGTTATTGATCTTAACCTGCTTGCCTTCGATCACAATGCTGCGTAATCCGGCGTAGCATTGTGCCTGGTCGATCGTATTTCCGAGGGCATCGATCAATGAAATACTCAGGTCATACAGGAACGGGTTCCCCGGTTCCCAGAGGTGGCATAACTCAGCCGGAATATTCAAGATCCCCACCGGCGCCAGGTCGCGGTCCGCGGCGATTTCCACCGCGCACACCGGCCCCTGCGGGCTGGAAAGCTCCATCTTAAGCCGGAGGCCGGGCTGGCTTCCGGAGAGGGCCTGCTGCACAATGAACCGGCTGCCCCCGGCATCCGGTGTAATGCGCGGGCGCAGCAGAGAAATTTCGGGGACGGGTTCCATCCATACTGTCTGCCAGATCCCCGTGGTGCGGGTGTACAGGCAGCTGTATTTTTCGTAGCGCTGCGATTGTTTGCCGCGCGGCTGCGGGGGTAAATGCGAATCTCGCGCCCGCACCACGATCGTGGCCTCCGTTCCGCCTTCCGCCAAGCCTTTGAGCGAACAGGTAAACGGGCTGAACCCGCCGCGATGCCGCCCAACCTCGACCCCATTGACCCACACGCTGGCATCGTAATCGACCGCCTGAAAATGCAGCAGGATCACTTTTCCGGCCCAGCGTTCAGGGATCATAACCGTTCGCCGGTACCAAACTGCATTGAGAAAATCGGTGTTGCCCACCCCGGAAAGTTCCGATTCAGGGCAAAAGGGGACGATGATTTTTCCGGTTAACTCCTGGTTTACCAGGCCGCGCGCCAAACCACTGTCGCCCTGGTCAATTTCAAACTGCCACACACCGTTCAGGGACATCCACTCTGAGCGGATAAACTGCGGGCGAGGATATTCGTTTCTGGGCAATTCATTTTCCATTTTTTTTCTCCAATGTGAAGGTTCATTTTAACCTTCATTCACCGATCAGGCAGGGTTTGATGATAATCAATTTCAAACAGATCGTAAAGAGGGCGGCAGGAGCGATATATGTCGCTATATCACTAAATTCCACAGCTTGTGAGGACAATCACCGCACCATTTGTGAAGGCCCACCCAGACTTTGATTCTAAGATACTTTTAAGGTGTAAAATTCTAAATATCAAAGGCCTAAAAATATGCCGTACAGGGTTTTTTTTGTTGAAGATGAAATCGTAACCCGAGAGGGTATCCGAGAAAATGTGGACTGGAAGGCCAATGGATTTGAGTTTTGCGGCGAAGCTTCCGACGGCGAAATTGCTTTGCCGCTTTTACAAACTACCCGGCCGGATGTCCTGATCACCGATATAAGAATGCCTTTTATGGATGGTCTGCAGCTTTGCAAGATCATTCGAGAACGCATGCCCTCGATCAAAATAATCATTCTCAGCGGGCATGACGAATTTGAATATGCCCAGAAAGCGATCGAACTGGGGGTAACCGAATATCTCTTGAAGCCAGTCACTGTGGCCAATATAAATCTCTCGCTGCAGAGAATCGCCGCGCTGCTGGACCAGGAGCGAAAAGAGCAAAAAGTCTTTGAGGATCTCCAGAAGCAGGTGGATGAAAACCAGGATGCTCTCAGGGAGCGGCTTTTGCTAAAGCTGGTAGTGGGTGCGATTTCATCGACCGATGCCATTGGACAGGGTCAACTTTTGGGGTTGGATATTATCGCCAGATGTTACCTGGTCGTTATCCTGAAAGCAGAACTTGAGGATCGGACAGAACAATTCGATTACGATGAGTATCGGCAGATTCGAGAGATTGTGGCAGGTCGGGTTCGGAATAACCCGGATATATTCCTGTTAAATAAAGATTGGGAAGAGCAGGTTCTGGTAATGAAGGGCGGCACGCCGGAATACCTGGAAGAAGAAAGAGACCTGCTGCTGGACAGTATCCAACAGGACGTAAAAAAGACCCGGTACCACCTTTTAATTGGGACAGGCGCTCCCCAAAAAAGGATGACGGATATCTACCGTTCATTTGTCGAGGCTTTAGCCGCCATTCAAAATAGTGCGAATGTCAATCGGCCCGACATCGATGCAGCGGTGAGAAACGCGGAGCTTCTTGGGATCGATAAAGCCGCCGTGACGAACTTCTTGAGAAGCGGGGTGAAAGACGAGATTGACAAATTCTTTGATGAAACCATCCGTCCGTTGGGTGATGCCGCGCTCAGGTCGTATCTGATCAAGAATTATATCGTCCTGGATGTGATTATCGCCGCAGCGAAGTCGGTAAAGGAATGTGGCGGCGATATTGAAAAGGTCCTTCCAGGATTAAATTCCATCGAAACCATTCTGGTAAACATCAACACCCTTGAAAACCTTAAAGAACAGGTTTGCCAGATTCTGATGAGCGTTCTGGCATTCCGGGATGCCCAATCGCAGCCCAGGCATACCAGATTGATCCAACAGGCCAAGGATTACATTGACCAGCACTATATGGAAGCGGATTTATCGCTCAATGAGATTTCGGCTTTAATAAATCTGAGCCCCAGCCATTTTAGTACGGTGTTTTCACAGGAAACCGGCGAAACTTTTAGAGATTATCTGACGGCGATCCGCATCCAAAAGGCAAAAGAATTACTGCGCACGACAAATCTGAAATCGAGTGATGTTTCTTGCCAGGTTGGCTATAACGACCCGCATTATTTCAGCTTTGTATTTAAAAAGAATACCGGGTTTTCGCCATCCGAATTTCGTGAACAGGCCTCGGCTTTATAAAAATCAAAGTTAGTACCGTTTTAAAATTGAGTTTCCGACCGTCCAGGAGCCAGAAATGGTCCAAAAAACATCATCGATTGGATTCAGGCATGCTCTGACCAGGCTAAGATCGGCCGCGGGGTCAACCGGGAAACCTCCTTTACAATATTTAAAGGGCCTGGTCGACTTTTTTGCGGCGATCAACTTTTCCATTCGGGCGAAAATCCTCTTATCATTGATCCTGGTCGTCCTGATCATGGGCGTTGCCAATGCACTGCTGGTAGCCCAGGTATTGAACTACAGCCGCCAATATGATGCGATTATCACCAATATCACCACGGCAAACAGCATCAGTGGGACCATCAAACCCGAGATTGATACGGAATTATGGAGGATTGTTTCCGGTTCGGTTGATTTCAATCAGGGTCAACAGTACCAAATCATCAACGGCGTCAATGATAAACTGCAGTCTATGTTGGCCAATACCAACTCACCTACAGCCAGGATTAAACTGGAGGGGATTCGCCGGACAATGCTGACCCTCACCCAGTATGTGGATCGGATGGGGGTCCAGATTCAAAATAAAAGCACTGCGGCCGAAAATGATGCCCTTTTAGAGAATATCCGCTTTGCCTCTTCGGTGGTCGAAGAGGTGGTTCAGGATTATACGTTGTTCGAAGTACACCGCACCGAAGGTCAGTACCGGGTGATGCGCGAAGGCCTGGTAAGCTGGGAAGGTGTCTCCATCATTTTGATGGTATTAGCCATCATCTTTTCAGTGGTAACTGCCTGGGGTTTGTCGAAAAGTATTTATGGGCCCATCAAGAAATTACATGATGTGACGGCTACGATCACGAGGAATGACCTGCAGGCGTTGGTGACCGGCGACAACGTGGATGAAATCACGGAGCTCGGCCTGAGTTTCAATATCATGATCGGGAAAATCCGCGACCTGCTCGATTCCAAGATCAAGGAACAGGAAAATCTAAAAAAGGCTGAAATGCGCGCGCTGCAAGCCCAAATTAATCCGCATTTCCTCTATAACACGCTGGATACGATCATCTGGATGGCTGAATCAAAAAAATACAAAATGGTGATTGAAATTGTCAGCGCCCTGTCCAATTTCTTTCGCATCAGTCTGAGCAAAGGCAGAGATTGGATCACCATCGCCGAAGAAATCGAACAGACCCGCAGTTATCTGACCATTCAAAAGATCCGTTACCGCGACGTGCTGGACTTTAATATCGATTGCGATGAAAGGGTGGCCAAAAATACGATTTTGAAGTTGATCCTGCAGCCGTTAGTGGAAAATGCCCTGTATCACGGCATTAAAAACAAAAGGCAGGGTGGCACGATTAACGTGCGTGCCACCATGAAGAATGAAAACGCCGTCTTGCTCGAAGTGGAAGATGATGGGATTGGATTTACCGAAGAAAAGTTGGCTCAACTCCAGGCGGAACTGGCGGATGAGTTTGGAGATATCCGCATGGAAAGTGGTTTCGGAATTGGGAACGTTAACAAGCGCATCAGGCTTTATTATGGTAAACAATACGGTCTCACAGTTCGGAGTAAATACAACACCGGCACGTGTGTGACTCTGGTGATCCCTGCCAAAAAGGATGATGGTGCCCAACATGATAACTCCTCCTGAACTCAAGATTGAATTTGACCGTATCCGGGATCGATTTGAGGAGCACATTTTATGAAGATCACGCGCGCCATCGGCCTGTTTTTCGTCTTGGTGATGCTGGTCAGCCCGGTGAGCTGCAGCCCAGGCTCTCTACCGGCATCAACCCTACCGGCAGATTCAACCACCGGGGTGAAACCCAAAAAGACCTATAAGGATTTAATCATCGGTTTTGCGCAGCTCGGTGCTGAGAGCGAATGGCGGGTGGCGAATACAAAATCAATCCAGGAAACCGCGAGCAGTTTGGGCGTGGAGCTCAGGTTTTCGGATGCGCAGCAAAACCAGCAAAAACAAATCGATGCGGTTCGTAAGCTGATCATCGAAAAAGTGGACGTGATCGGTCTTTCACCGATCGTGGAAACCGGTTGGGAGCAGGTATTCCGCGAAGCAAAAGCTGCCGGCATCCCCATCATCCTCAGTGACCGCCGCGCCACAGTCCCGGATGATCTTTACGTCACATATATGGGCTCGGATTTCCTTGAAGAAGGCCGGAATGCTGCCCGGGTGTTGGCGAAACTGGTAAATGGTGAGGCCAAGATCGTCGAACTGCAAGGCACGGTCAATTCCGCGCCGGCCAACGACCGCTTTGCGGGTTTCCGCGAAATTATTAAAAATTATCCCGGGATGAAGATCATTGATTCGAAATCCGGAGATTTTACTCGCGCCAGGGGCAAGGAAGTGATGGATACCTTCTTGAAGAACTATGGGAAGAACATCACCGCTGTCTTTGCTCACAATGATGATATGGCTCTCGGCGCCATCCAATCGATTAAAGAGTATGGTCTTAAACCAGGTGTCGATATCAAGATCGTTTCGATCGACGCCAGTCACGGCGCCTTTGAAGCGATGATCGCAGGCGAATTGAATGCCACGATTGAGTGTAACCCCCTGCTTGGACCGCAGTTTTTTGACCTGGCCTTAAAAGTGGTCAATGGTGAGTCGGTTCCCAAATGGGTGCCATCCAATGAAGGCATTTTTTATCCAGATAATGCCAAAGAAATTTTGCCAACCCGTAAATACTGACTAGGCCCCAAAAGATAGTCCAATCCAAAGAAAACAAACTCTTTTCCAAAAAAAACGCCCTTAACCACCAGGGTGTTTTTTTTATGCTGCTATTCCATGGAAGATTCAAACATATTCCGAAGAGAATATATGGATTCGCAGCCGGCAAAGTCGTATCTTTTTAATAGTATTCAGTCAAGCTATTCCTCCCGGGAAATGCTTCCGACATCCCCCAACCCATAGAAAGATAAGGAGAATGAAGATGAAATTGACAAAGTTCTTTAGTGTAATTATGGTATTGGCATTCCTTCTCGCGGCCTGCGCGCCTGCTGCCACCCCGGCGCCTGCCCAACCAACGACTGCTCCTGCAGCAGCGGCAAAGAAGACTTACGCAGACATGACGCTCTGCTACCCGCAGCTGGGCGCCGAAAGTGACTGGCGCACTGCCAATACTGCTTCCTTCAAAGAGACCGCCACCAAGCTAGGCGTCAAACTGGTCTTCTCTGATGCCCAGCAGAAACAGGAAAACCAGATTTCTGCCATGCGCGCCTGCATTCAGCAAGGTGTGAACGTTATCGCACTGCCCCCCGTGGTTGAAACCGGTTGGGAAGCTGTTCTCCAGGAAGCCAAGGATGCCAACATCCCCGTCATCGTGGTCGACCGCTCGGTCTCGGCAGACAAATCCATGTATGCCAGCCACATTGGCTCTGATATGGAAATCGAAGGAAAGCGATCCGCCGCAGAATTTAATAAACTGCTGCCCAATGGCGGCAACATCCTGGAGCTTTCCGGCACTACTGGTTCTGGCGCTGCAGTCGGTCGCGCCAAGGGTTTCCGCGAAGCCCTCAACGCCAACATCAAGATTCTCTGACTCTCAGACGGGTAACTTCACCCGGGCTGAAGGCAAGCCTGTGATGGAAGCTTTCTTGAAGAAATATGCCGGACAGATTCAGGGTGTGTTCTTCCACAATGATGATATGGCCATCGGCGCTGTCGAAGCCATCAAAGCTGCTGGCATCAAACCCGGCGAATTCAAGATGATCTCCATCGACGGTACCCGCGGTGGTTTCCAGCTCATGATCGATGGTTGGCTGCAGGCGGATGTCGAATGCAATCCTCTGCTTGGCCCGCAGGTGATGGATCTGGCCCTCAAACTGATGAACGGCGAGCCCATTGCCAAAGAAGCCCTCACCGATGAGAGCGTATACTACCCCGACAAAGCCGCTGAACTACTGCCCACTCGCCAGTACTAAATCAACTTCAGGCGCACAGGTGTTCCCGGGACACATGTGACGTTTGAAAAAGGTAAAAAAAAGATAATGAGCGGCGTTATAACGCCGCTCATTATCTAGCAAGTGTAAAATAGTATTAAACCCGAATGAGAGGCAGATCTCATGACCAATGATAATGATTTCATCTTAACCATGAAGAACATTTCAAAGACGTTTCCAGGCGTTATCGCGCTGGAAGACGTGGATTACTCTTTGAAACCAGGAGAAATCCATGCTTTGATCGGCGAGAACGGAGCCGGAAAATCGACTTTAATCAAAGTTCTAACCGGGGTGGAGCACCCGGACAAGGGCTCCATTGAATTTGATGGAAGAATAGTAGATGTT
>CAVUNY010000013.1:0-23375 GCA_963743005.1 uncultured Chloroflexia bacterium
GCGTGGGTGGTGATGAATTTGGTGCGCGGGGGAACGGCTTCGCCCATCAGCATATCGAAAGTGCGGTCGGCGATGGTGGCATCTTCCACGGAGACTTGCAGCAGGGTGCGGTTCTGGGGATCCATGGTGGTTTCCCAGAGCTGCTGGGGGTTCATTTCTCCCAGACCCTTGTAACGCTGTAAGGTAACCTTATCGGGGCTCGTGCCAAGTTCCTTGATGATGCGGTCCTTGTCATTCTCCGTATAGGCATAGCGCACCTGGTTTTTATACGCCAGGCGGAACAGCGGCGGTTGGGCGATGTACATATGGCCTTCTTCGATCAATGACTGCATGTAGCGGAAGAAGAAGGTCAGCAGCAGGGTGCGGATGTGGCTGCCGTCTACGTCCGCATCGGTCATGATGATGATGCGCCCGTAGCGCAGGTTGGTCAGGTCGAAATTATCGCCGATGCCGGTGCCGATGGCGGAAATGAGGGCTTTGACTTCGTTGTTGCCCAGGATCTTATCCAGGCGGGCGCGTTCAGTGTTGAGGATCTTGCCGCGCAGGGGCAGGATGGCCTGGAAGTGGCGGTCGCGGCCCTGTTTGGCCGAGCCGCCGGCGCTGTCGCCCTCGACGATGTAGAGTTCGGTTTTGTTTGAATCGCGTTCCGAGCAGTCCGCCAGTTTCCCCGGCAGGGTCAGGCTTTCCAGGGCCGATTTGCGGATGACGAGGTCGCGCGCCTTGCGGGCGGCATCCCGCGCGCGGGCGGAGGTCAGGCATTTGGAAACGATCGCCTTGGCGGCCTGGGGGTTTTCTTCCAGGAAGGTAGAGAAACCCTCCGCCACCACCTGCTGTACGTAGGTCTGCACCTCGGGGTTCATCAGTTTGACCTTGGTCTGGGACTCAAACTGGGGATCGGGGTGTTTGATGCTGACAATGGCGGTCATGCCTTCGCGGATGTCATCACCGTTGAAGTTGGGATCGGCGTCTTTCAGCAGGCCGGTGCGGCGGGAATAATCGTTGATCGCGCGGGTAGTCGCGGTGCGCAGCCCGGTGAGATGGGTGCCGCCGTCGATGGTATTGATCGTGTTGGCAAAGGAATAAACCGATTCGGCGTAGGCATCCGTGTACTGGATGGCGCATTCGATGCCGATATTTTCGACTTCTTTTTCAACGTAAAAAACGTTGTGCAGCACCGTGCGGTTGCGGTTTAGATAGCGGACAAATGAATTGATCCCGCCTTCAAAGTAAAAGGACATTTCCCGGTTAGCGCGTTCATCGACCAGTTGCAGGAGCACTTTGCGGGTCACAAAGGCCATTTCGCGGAAGCGCTGCACCAGGGTCTCGAACTTATAATCCATCTCTTCTTTAAAGATCTGGATATCAAAGCGGTAGGTGGTCTTGGTCCCGGTGAGATCGGGCGGGCAGGTTCCAATGGGCTTGACGGCTTCCATGGGGATGCCGCGTTCGTAGCGCTGGTACCAGATCTGCCCATCGCGCTTGACTTCCACTTCACACCATTCTGACAGGGCATTGACCGCCGACACACCGACACCATGCAGGCCGCCGGAGACTTTATACCCGCCGCCGCCAAACTTTCCGCCGGCGTGCAGCACGGTCATGACCACTTCAAGCGCCGATTTTTGTTTTTGGGGATGAATATCTACCGGAATACCGCGCCCATTATCTTCCACGGTGACACTGCTGTCGGCGTGAATGGTGACGACGATCTTGTCGCAGGTTCCAGCCAGGGCTTCGTCGATAGAGTTATCGACAACTTCGTAAACCAGGTGGTGAAGCGCTTTAAGATCGGTCCCGCCGACATACATACCCGGGCGGCGGCGAACAGCCTCGAGCCCTTCCAATACCTGAATATCTTTTGCAGCATACGAAGTGGGCGTTTGATTCACACAATCCTCCGCTAAATAGCGATTAAATAATTAAGTTCGTCAGGCTTTACTGGCGTTAGACAACATCTTTTGCAGACTTTCCTGCATCCAACGCATTCCACCCTGGTAATAAATAAAACTGGCCGCGAGCAGCCCGGTGGTGATAAAAGCGTGCCCGCCAATCCCGACCAGCGTCATCCATGAATCGGGGGGAGCGGCCCGCCAGAAGATATTCATACCTTCGCTTAAAAGAAAAATAACCACCAGGAACATCCCCGTTCCCGGCAGGAAGCCCCTGACCAGGCGCATGCTGGTCAGCATGGAACTGATGGCGCTGAGCCCGTAGGCAAAGATGCCGTGCGGGGAAAAGACAAAGGGGAGCAGCAGCCACAATAAAATGAAACTCATCACCAGCAAGATGATTTGAGCGATACCCGGACTGAGCAAGATGATCACCGAAAGGATGAGCATAGCCGGAATGGCGATAACCATCAAGATCACCACGAGAAGCAGGGTCAGGGTGATGGTCTGAAAAAATCCCCAGACAAAGCGCCGGCCGAAGGTGATTTCAAAGCTGTGATCGGCGCAGAAAAAAGCCACCAGATTAAAGAAAATGCTGCCAAAACCCAGGCCGAGGACCAGGATCACGAGCAGGGCCACGACCGTAGGCTCAAGCGCAGAAATTTGTTTGAGCGCTGCCCCGCCAAAAGGGGTGGCGGTATCATTTAATGAAGACATCAAGCTGGGAACACCGATTGGCCACGTTCGAATCAACCCCAGCAGGTTGAAGTGGTCGATCATGGATTGGATTTCCGGTTTGCTGCTGACCAGCAGACTGGTCATATCTGAAGATCCCAATTGGCCGACTGTTTCCAACCAATGTTCGAACAACGGCTGTAAAAAGCCTTTAATGCTCAGGTGGGGGCCCAGCCAGAGGAATAAATCGAGGATCACCGGGAACAAAATAAGCTGAATATGACGGGTGACGACGTTAAAACCAGCGATTACCGCGTTCATTAAGCGGGGCGGAGCACTGGTAATCGTCTCGGATTTGGATTGCATAATAGAACTATTTTACCACATTGGCCCTCTCCTTTCCTCTTATCGCCGGCTGGAGGGATCATAAAACCTTTCTTAAGGTAGAATTATGGCGATGGACGAGCACCAACACCTGCCCGATACCAACCAATTGAGCATCCTGGCGGCGACGATTATGCTGGCGTACGCCCTGACGCCGTTTGTACGCATACCAGAAACCGACCTGGTGCTGCGGCTGCCGTTCGCGGTGTTCGAATACCGGCTGAGCTTCAACACCATTGTCTCGGTTTTGACCGCACTGCTGGCCGCGGTGGGCGCCGATTGGCTGCTGCGCAGCCATCCCCACCGGGAAGGGGCGAACCTGTGGCTGCACCTGCTGCTGCCGGCGTTAACCGCCTGGGCGATCGGGGTGCCGCTGTCTACCCTGGCGATTGGTCCCCCGTGGTGGGCCGTCTTTGCTATGGGGGGCGTGCTTTTGGTGCTGGTATTTATCGCGGAATACATCGTGGTCGATTTTCGAGATTCGCGCCACGGTCTGGCAACGATCGGGCTGACGGCGCTTTCGTTTGCCCTATATCTAATCCTGGCGATCGCGGCCCGGGCGGGCAGCTTGAGGTTATATCTGCTGCTGCCGCTGTTGGCCGGCCCGCTGGCCCTGGTATGTTTGCGCACGTTGTATCTGCGCTCGGGCAGCGCCTGGTTTATCAACTGGACCTTAGGCATTATTCTCGTCACCGGAGAAGTTGTGGTTGGGCTGCAGTACCTGCCGCTCAGCCCGCTGTCTTACGGGTTGATCCTGACAGGTCTGGCTTATGCCCTGACCAATGTGGCCGGGGCGATCGAAGAGGGCCGCCCGTGGCCCAGCCTGTTAATCGAGCCGGCTGTGATCATGGGCTTCTTATGGCTGCTGGCATTTATCGTGAGAGTGTAAAATATTGTCCGACTTATATTTTTCGCCAGAACAATTGAACCAGATCATTGCGCACATCGAAAGCTGCCTGCCAGAGGAGGCCTGCGGGATGGTGGGTGGGCTCGGTCAGACGGCCAGGCAGGTGATCCCGATAGAGAATGAACTGCACAGCCCGGTGCGTTTTCGCATGGCGGCCCTGGCCCAACTGCACGGTTTCGACCAGATCGAAGGGCAGGGGTGGGAACTGGTGGCTATTTTCCACAGCCACCCCCAGGGGCCGGCATACCCATCCGCCACCGATATCGCCGAGTTTTTTTATCCGGGTACGGCGGTGGTGATTGCCAGCCCGGCGGATCCTGACCAGGCGGCCAGCGGGTCTGCTGAAGGCCTGACCTGGGAAAACTGGCGAGTTAACGGATTCGTAATTGATCATAACCGGGTTATTACGGTAAAATTGAATGTAGTAACCTGACGCACCGAAAGTCCCGATTTAGTGTTTTAAATTTATCAGGAGGTATCATTTAATGCCATTTTTACCGCTTTTATTTGTGATTGGCGCAAGTTATGTCATTGGCGCGATTCCCTGGGGGATTGTGGTTGTTTTCATCTTTACCGGTAAAGATATTCGAAAAATGGGCAGCGGACGAACCGGCGGGACGAACGTCATGCGGGCGGCAGGGCTGCTCGCGGGCGCATCAACAGCGATTTTGGATGTGATGAAAGGCGTCGCCAGCGGGTGGATCGCCGATGCCCTGGTGCCGGGGAATGTATGGGTCAAAGTTCTGGCGGCGGTAATTGCCCTGCTGGCTTCGACCAAGTCGATTTTTTATACCGAGCGTGATGCGCAGGGCAAGCTGCAGTTGAAAGGGGGCGCAGGCGGGGCGACCGGATTGGGCGCGGCGATTGCTTTGTGGCCTTACAGCGCGTTTTTCATATTTCCGATCGCCGCATTGGTTTTTGTGCTGGTGGGTTACGCCTCAGTGACCACGATCAGCGTGGTGGTGGTATCGACCATTCTTTTCGCGGTCAGGGCGGTCGCCGTGGACGCTCCCTGGCAGTATATCGTGTACGGGGTGTTAGCCTTACTGATTGTGCTGTATGCGCTGCGTCCCAACTTGAAGCGACTGCGCGAAGGCACGGAACGGGTGGTTGGGCTGCGCGCTTATTACTTGAAGCGCGCCAACCAGCAGTAAACGGTTTGGATTAAAAAAATCGGGCGGATTTTCCGCCCGTTTTATTTTAAGGATTATTCGTTCGCCACCAGTTCCGGGGTTTCGGACAACACCTGTTTATACAGGAAACGCAGATTGCGGCGGTGCAGTTCTTCAGCCAGGCCCCCCAGGTAAACGCGGCTTTTCCCGCAGGATTCGATATCGATCATCGCCAGGGCATCCATTGGATTTCGCCGGCGGGCTGCCGTGCGGACCGCTTTACGAATATTGGTGAGATAGGCCAGGTTTTCTTTGACGGCATCGTCAATTTCACCTCTGAGGATGATATCCCCATGCCCCTGCACAATGTTTTCCAGGCCCATTTTCCCGATCTTCTTGATCGTCACCGCCAGTTCATCCGGATTGCCATCGACGATATAAGGCAAGGGCAGGAAGGCATCTCCGGCAAAAAGCACGCGGTCTTCTTCAATCAGTACCGATATGCCATCGATACTGTGACCGGGGGTGTGCTGGAGGATCAGATTCTTTTTGCCGACACGCAGAGAAAATTGACCCTCTTCAAAGGTCATCTGTGGAAAAACCAGCTTGACCTGTTTAAAGATAGGGTTCTGGCGCTTGGCGCCTTCTAATGCGGATTGCCCTTTTTCAATCATTAACTCCCGGCAAAGATAATGGGAGATGACGGTCGCGCCAGGAAAGAAGCAGTTTCCCCAACTATGGTCCGCATGGTAGTGGGTATTAATAATATAGCGTACCGGAACGGCAAGCTCTTCTTCGATAAAAGCTCGCATTGCCAGAGCTTCGTCTGGTAAGGCGAGAGTATCGATCACAACCGCCCACTGTGGCCCTGTGACAACTCCGGCCGTGACCTGGGCATAAATTTCACTTTGAAACCAATAAACGTTTTCTGATACTCGTTCACGATGCATAAATTAGTCCCGTTGCAAGATGGCGGCCTAAAGAATAGCACACTTGGTATTGAATTGTCAAAAAATCTTAATTTTTGGGGAATATGCTAGTGGGCGGCTTGCTGTTCGCGGATCAGGTAAACTGCACCGCCGGCCAACGCGCCCACAGCCAGCACAGCCATGAGAATCGTCAACGGCCCCCCGCCGGCAGCGGTGGGCTCGGGGACTGTGGTTGGGGTGGGGGTCTGGGAAAGCTTGACAATGGCGGTGCGGGCAGCCCTGGTTTCAGCCAGCGCCGTACCGGGGTCGATGGTCACCGCGACCAGAGTGGCTGTGCCATCATTTGGCTGGGGATAGCCCGGGTTTGTGGCATCCTGGGTAAGGCTGGTCGCGGCCTGAGTCAGGCTGGTCGCAGATTGAGTCAGGCTGGTCGCGGCTGCGAGTGGGGTGTTGGTGACCGTCTGGAAGGGTGAAGTCGGGGTGGCGGTGCGGGTCGGCGTTGGGGTAGGCGAGCGGTATATATATGTAGACGTTGGGAAACGGGTCAGGGTTCGTGTCCAGATAGGAGTGATGGTACGCGTAGGCGTGATAGTAGGGGTGGGTGGGATCGGTGTCACGGAAACCACATTCGAATTAATGAAGTTCCCATCCAGCCCCACGACCCGCAGACGATAATAATATTGGGTGTAATTGTTCAGACTGGTATCGGTATATGCGTAGTTGGCCCCACCGGCGCCTGAACCCTGGCGTGCGATGTTCGCAACGTCGGTGAAACCGGTGGTAGCCTGGGTACTGCGCTGGAGGACATAACCGCCGATATTGATCTCGCTGGATGAGATCCACAGGACTTTCGCTTGATTATTCCCCGGTTCAGTAGTCAGGCTGCTGATGACAACAGCCATAGGCTGGTTGGGCAGCCCCGCCACGATTGGCATGTGTTTCAGGTCGGTATAATCGGGCCGCGCCCCGGTTTGGATGCTGACCTCTACCTCCTTGCGATCTACTGCGCAGGTGGTGGTCTGCCCGCCGGGAGAGCCGGTGGTCTTCCAGGCTGATTGGTCGGTGTCGTACCACCAAAGAGGGTAAACAGCCATGTTGGCGGTCTGACCGCAATATTGAACGGTTTCAATGGTATTGGTACAGGTTGCATTCAAATCATAACGGAAGAACAGGTTCAACAAGACGCCATCGCCCGGGGGAGTGGCACTCGCCAGGAAAACGTCATAAAAATTGCCGCAGCCGAAAGGAGTGCCAATTTGACCGGGGGTGAAGGGAATATTATCGTTAGTCCCCTGACCATGGTTGACGATCACCAGGCCAAAGTCAGACCCGGTACCGCCGTGTTGGAAACCAATCCCATTATTAAATATATATTGGGTGGTCGTCTGGGCGGTCACTGCCTGGGCCTGAACCCCAGGGGCCACTGTATTGCGCAAAATCGCCGCTCCCATGCGTAAGGTGTTATCCACGGTACAATGCGAAACGCTCTGGTTGGCGGTCACCCCTACCCCCCAGAAATTATGGTCGACCTTACCTTTGGCAGTGCCATTACACTCTACCTGGTAACCGGAGCGGTTGGCGAATAAATTATTGGCAGACGCATCCAGGACACCGGTATTGGCGGTGTCCATGTAGATCGCGTAGGCATTGTTACCCGAGATGTGGTTAAAGCGCAGGTTTACGTTGGCTTTATTACTGGTCACGATATGGATCGCATCTTCACCATCCACCAGGTCATTATATTCGATCGTGATCGGATTTGCCTCAGTGTTGGGATCAGCGACCCAGATCAGGTCGCGGTTTGGGTTCGAACAATCGCCGTCGTCAATCACCAGACCGCGAATGGTCGCCGCGGCCGAAATTTTTAACACAGCCTGATCACAGGAAGCGCCGCTGACGGTTATGCCGCTCGCCCCGCTGCCCTGGATGATATGGGGTTGATCCACGAGCACGGTATTTTGTTTGACCGTGTAATTTCCCTGGACGATGATTTGTGCCGGGGCCGGGGCAGCATCGATGGCATCTTTCAAACCAGTGCCCAGGCCATCGGATTTATCGTCCAGACTGTTGAGATAGCAGGGGGTTTGACCTGTGCAGCCGGCGGCATCGTTAGCGACATACACCTGGGCTGCGGTAGGCATCACCTGAATGGCGCGAGTCGCTTCACTCACCTTACCCCAGTTGCTGTTTGCGTCCAGGACGTAAACGCGCACCAGGATGGCGCTGGGTGAGGCGCCTGCCGCAGCGGATTTTCCGATGCGCAGGCTGAAGGGCAGCGAATCGCCGAAAGTTGTGGCAGGAAGGGTAAAGTGACTGATTGCGCCCAACGGTGTGTATTCGCCAAGCGACTCACAGCTGGTATTGTTGGCATCATACACTTTTCCACTGACGGAACCGGTTGAGGTAAATTCAAAGTGGTCCACGGCCCAATTTTGTGGGGCATACATACAAATCATCAGATCGTTCTGAGTGCCCCCAGTGACCTGTTTGTCGGCTGAGAAATCGACTTTAAAATTCAAACGCTGTCCGGCGGCGCAGCCGCCGGTTGGGCAGACACCAGGACTGACAAGGTCGACAGCAGCAGACTGCAGCGCACTGGACGTCCGGAGGGGGAAGCCTAAAAGACCAGCAAAAAAAATCGCCAGTATCAGGTTTCGAAGGGAGGTAAATACCATGCGGTCTGCTCTCCTGGAGAGGGATCGTGTCAGATGTATTTTACATCATTATCGCATTCGAAAAGGGCGAAGGGGGAAAAAGGATTTTGCCTTCGACAACCCTGTACCTGGCTTGCTCTTATTCCTGCCATGCGTACGACTTAATGTTAGAATAATCGATATGCTGCGTTCCTTTTTCGGTTCTCTTTCACGTTCCATTTGGGCTCAACGTACTTTTTCGAACTGGGCCATTGCCAATAAGTTAGCCAGCCGGTTTATCGCGGGCGAAAGCTCCAGCGAGGCGATCCAGGTCATCCGCCAGTTGAATGAACGCGGGATTCAGGCCACGCTGGATCATCTGGGAGAGAATACCACGACCCGCGAAGAAGCCACCCAGGCAGTGGATGAAGTCATCCACATGATCGAAGAGATCGAGCGCTGCGGCGCGCGGGCGAACGTATCCATCAAGCTCAGCCAGATGGGTTTAAACCTGGATGCCGACTTCTGCTTGAAGAATGTACAGCGAATCCTATCCAAAGCAAGCGAATCCGGCAATTTTGTGCGCATCGATATGGAAGACTCTTCCCTGACCGATAAGACCCTGGCTGTTTTTATGGGGTCGCGCCAGACGCAGTTGGAAAACTGCGGGATTGTCATCCAGGCCTACCTTTACCGCAGTGAGGCCGATATCCGTCAAATTCTAACGATGCAGGGGAAAGTGAGACTTTGCAAGGGAGCTTACCAGGAGCCGGCCGAGGTTGCTTATCCCAAGAAAAGCGATGTGGATGATAATTACGAACGGCTGGCAGAACTCCTGTTAAACGGAGCAGTCCAGGCAGGGCTGCCGCGCTTGAGCGGGGACGGGCGCGTGCCGCCCCTGCCGGCTTTTGCCACCCACGATGAACGCCTCATCCAAAAGATTTGCGCGTCTGCCGCCAGAATGAACCTGCCGAAAGATGCGTTGGAGTTCCAGATGCTTTACGGGATCCGCCGCGATTTGCAGGAGCGGCTGGCATCCGAGGGACACCCTGTGCGGGTATATGTGCCGTATGGCGCGCACTGGTTCCCATATTTCATGCGCCGCCTGGGTGAACGCCCGGCGAACGTATGGTTCATTTTTTCTAATTACTTCCGCAAATAAGGTCCGGATGACACCTTCTGGCGAAACTGCACCGATGGCTGTAGTAACCGGGGCTGCGCAGCGGCTGGGAAAGGTGATTGCTGTCGAACTGGCGCGCAGCGGGTTTGCGATTGGCCTGCACTATTACCATTCGGCAAAAGCCGCGCAGCAGACCGCGGATCAGCTGCACGCCGAAGGGGCAGCCGTCGAGCTGCTCCAGGCGGATCTCAGGGACACGGCGCAGATCGAGGACCTGTTTCAACGCCTGGATCGGCTGCCATACAGGCTTAAAGTGTGGGTAAATTCGGCCGCGGTGATGGAGCGGGGTGATCTGCGTACGATGGAAGCCGCGGAGTGGGATGCCACACTGGCCCTCAACCTGCGGGCTCCCTGGTTATGTGCGCGGGAAGCTGCCCGGCGCATGACAGCGGGCGGTGTGGTGATCAATCTGTCGGACAGTGGAGCGCGCAAGACCTGGAGCGGGTTCCCGGCCTACGCGGTGAGCAAAGCCGCGGTGGAAACGCTGACGAAATTGTTGGCAAAGACTCTGGGGCCGGCGGTGCGGGTGAATGCGGTCGCTCCAGGATTGATTCTGCCTGCCGCCGATCAGGATGAGACCGAATGGGCACGTTTGGTGAACCGGCTTCCTTTGAAACAGGCCGGATTGCCGGAAGATGTGGCGAAGACTGTGCGTTTCTTGATTGAAAATTCAACGATTACCGGCGAAACGATCGTCGTCGACGGAGGTTACCAACTGGTTTAAGAGATGAACCAACCCCCGACCCCTACCAATTTTCGACTTTTCCTCCGCTTTATCCATCCCTGGATGCTTCTGGCAGGCATTGTGTCATATATCCTGGGCAGCGGCATCGCCAGGTATCTGGGTTTTGCCATTTTGGACATCCGATTTTGGGGCGGCATGTTGGCGGTGATCCTGCTGCAGTTGGCCAGCTATCTGCTTAAACTGTATTATGACCTGGAGGAAGCCGGGGGGCCGCTGCGCCAGATGCGCAGAGATTACGAGGATATCGATAAAATTACCGCTTTGCGCATATCCAAGCCATCGATCCTGTTATTATCTTTCACGGTACTGACGGCAGGCGCGGCCATCACAGTAATGCTGGTGGCGCAGGGCGCCATTCATTTTTCCGGAGTGTTAATCCTTGGCGCGGCATTTCTGCTGTCTTTTTTTTACGGCGTCCCGCCCCTGCGGCTGGCACACAAAGGGTATGGGGAATTGAGTGAAGCCATTTTAATCAGCAGCCTGTTTCCGGCGCTGGGGTTTATCATCCAGACCGGTGACCTGCACCGGCTGCTGGCGATGCTCACATTTCCGCTGCTGGCCCTTTTCCTGGCAATGCGCCTGGCGCAGTCGTTAGAACATTACGGTCGCGACCAAAAACTGGCTCACCAGACGATGATGATCGTGTTAGGGTGGCAGCGGGGCATGCAGTTCCATAATGTTTTGATTTTGATCGGCTATCTCTTGCTGGTCATGGCGCTGACCTTTGGCCTGCCGTGGTCTTTGACCTGGCCCGGCCTGCTGACCCTGCCGGTTGGCCTGTTCCAAATCTTTCAGATGACCCAGATTGCCAACGGCGGCAGGCCTTCCTGGCGACTGCTGCGCCTGACCTCTCTGGCAACCTTTGGTCTGACCCTCTATTTTTTGACCCTGGCGATCTGGACGGTTTAATTTCCGATGCCTGAGTTCCTCGAATTACTCCCTCCTTTCAAAGCACTGGAATTATTATTCAAACATCTGCCGCCGGCTGCGCCTGAGACCGAAGAAATTTCCACTCGTTCTGCGACGGGACGGGTGCTGGCGGTACCGGTTGTGGCTGTTGAACCTTTACCCGGCTTTACGCGCAGCACCGTGGACGGTTTCGCGGTTTTTGCAGCGGATACGTACGGGGCCAGCGACAGCCTGCCCGTTTATTTATCCCTGGCAGGCGAAGTAGTCATGGGCCGCACGCCGGATTTCAGTTTAAACCGGACACAGGCGGCTTTGATCAACACCGGGGGCATGCTGCCGGAAGGTGCAGATGCGGTGGTGATGGTAGAAACGACCCAGAATACGCGCCCTGGTGAAATCGAGGTCATGCGGGCGGTGGCGGTTGGCGAAAATATCCTCCAGCCTGGTGAAGATGTGGCTGCGGGCAGCGAAGTGATCCCGGCGGGCGCTTTGCTGCGCTCGATGGAAATCGGGGGGCTGGCGGCGCTGGGCAGGATGACCATCCAGGTTACAGCCCGGCCGCGTATTGGGATCCTTTCCAGCGGGGATGAAGTGGTTTCCCCCGAGCAAAGTCCCCAACCCGGGCAGGTGCGAGATGTTAACAGTTATACCCTGGCAGCGCTGGTCGAAAAGGAAGGCGGCAGCCCGGTGCTGTATGGGATTATCCGGGACCAGCGCAAAGAACTGGAACAGGCCGTACAGCGGGCTCTTACGGAATGTGATGCGGTCGTAATCACGGCCGGGTCGTCGGCCAGCACGCGCGATCTAACCGCGGATGTGATCCAGGCGATGGGCCAGCCCGGCGTACTGGTACATGGGGTCAACGTGAAACCGGGCAAACCGACCATTTTTGGGGTATGTGGCGGCAAAGCGGTGATTGGGCTGCCAGGAAATCCGGTCAGCGCCCTGGTTATTGCCCGAATATTCGTGGTTCCGGTGATCCATCACCTGCTGGGGATGAATAAATCCGCGAGGGGGGCGGTTATTTCTGCCCGCCTGACGCTCAACCTGGCTTCACAGGCCGGACGCGAAGATTGGATGCCGGTGCGCCTGCTGCCAACGGCCAAGGGTTGGGAGGCAGACCCTATTTTTTACAAGAGCAACTTGATATTTTCTCTGGTCCGGGCAGATGGGCTGGTGCATATCCCGGCGGATGCCAACGGCCTGGCTGCCGGGGAGCTGGTAGAAGTTGAGATCCTATAAAGTGGCTGATTCATGAACGGCGTTTACTTACACGATATCCCGCTCGCCCTGGCCCTGGAGCGATTTAACCAACAGCTGGCAGAGTCCGGAATTGGCGAGGTGCTGCGGATTGAAGTGATCCCGATCGACGAACAGGCGGTGGGTCGGGTGCTGGTGGAACCGGCCTGGGCCAGGCTGTCTTCGCCGCATTATCATGCTTCGGCGATGGATGGCTTTGCCCTGCGCGCCAGGGATATTTCCGGGGCAATGCCTGGCGCGCCAATCACATTGGCGGTCCCCGAACAGGCAGCTTATTTGGATACCGGCGACCCCCTCCCGGATTGGGCGAATAGTGTGGTCCCGGTTGAGAATGTGGAAGCCTTCGATGGAGATGGCGTGCTCGCAGCCGACCCGCGCCACCCGGTCGCGATCCGGGTGCGGGCCGGGCAGCCCCCCTGGAGCCACGTGCGTCCATTGGGCGAGGATATCGTCGCCACCCAATTGATCTTGCCGGCAGGACACGAGCTGCGCCCTGTGGATTTAGGGGCGCTGATCGCCGGAGGATTGACCAGCATTCGGGTGAGCAGCAAACCGCGAGTGGCGGTGATCCCTACCGGGACGGAACTGGTAGCGCCCGGGAAGCTGGTGAAACGCGGGGATATCATCGAATACAACTCAATCGTGCTGGCGGCGCAGGTTCTCACCTGGGGCGGGGAGCCGGTACGCTCAGGCATCGTCCCGGATGACTATGAATTAATCCGCCAATCTGTCCAGCAAGCCGCGAATGACTGCGACCTGGTGCTGCTGAATGCCGGTTCTTCGGCGGGCAGCGAAGATTTTTCGGCGCGGGTGGTCGCAGACCTGGGAAGTCTGCTGGTGCACGGGGTGGCAGTGCGCCCCGGACACCCGGTGATTCTGGGCATGCTCAGGCGCAGCCCGCAGGCCGGCCTACCCACCCGCCAAATCCCGGTGATCGGCGTCCCCGGATACCCGGTCTCGGCGGCTCTGACTGGAGAGATTTTTGTCGAACCGACCCTGGCGCGCTGGTTGGGGCGGGCGCCGGCCCAACCGTTGGAGATCGAAGCCAGTTTAACCCGAAAAGTTAATTCGCCTGGTGGAGATGATGATTACATGCGGGTGGTCGCGGGGCGCGTGGGCGCCAAAATGCTGGCGGCCCCGGTCTCGCGCGGGGCAGGGGTCATCACTTCGCTGGTGCGAGCGGATGGGATCGTGATTATCCCCAGCGGTGTGCAGGGGCTCGAAGCCGGCGCGAAAGTGAAAGTGCGCTTGTACCGCAAACCTCATGAATTGGAGCAGACCCTGTTTGCGATTGGTTCGCACGATATGACGCTGGATCTGCTGGCGCAGTATCTGGCAGGGCGCAACCGCCGGCTGGTTTCGGCCAATGTGGGCAGTCTGGGCGGGCTGGTGGCGCTGCGGCGGGGAGAAGCGCATTTCGCGGGTTCGCACTTACTGGATGCGGACAGTGGTGAATATAACGTCAAATACATCCACGAGTATCTGGCCGGCATCCCGGTCAGGCTGGTCACCTGGGTGCATCGCGAGCAGGGTTTATTGGTTCCCCGCGGAAACCCGAAAGGGATTGCCAGCCTTGGGGATCTGGCCCGGGAAGATATTACCTACGTGAACCGGCAGCGCGGGGCAGGGACGCGGGTCTTGCTGGATTTTGAACTGCAAAAATTGGGCATTCCACCCGGTCAGGTGCATGGGTACGACCAGGAAGAATATACCCACCTGGCGGTGGCGGCAGCAGTTGCTTCCGGAAGGGCGGATTGCGGACTGGCGGTCACAGCCGCAGCCGGCGCGCTGGATCTGGATTTCATCCCTCTGTTCCACGAACGGTATGACCTGGTGATCCCGGAAGAACACCTGCAAAACCACCTGCTGGATCCGCTGTTTGTGATCATGGATGACGCCAATTTCCGCCGGGCAGTCGCGGCACTGTCGGGTTATGCTATCGATGAAATGGGGAAAGTGGTTGCCGTTTAGAGGGTACTGACCAACGACACCAGATTATTTTCCATCAGGATTAAAGTTTGATTAGCGTTTTGGTCAATGATTGGTTCTGCGACTTGAACCTCCTATCAGCAAGGTGTATGATAGCAAACAGACAGTACCGGTAAGTTATAATACCGGACTGCGACCAGTCTACCCAATCATGCTGTATTATTAGGAGGAACACATGCCTATCTCTGCAAAAATACCCGCTCCGGATTTCAATTTGCAAGATGAAAACGGAATCCAGCGCAAGCTTTCGGATTACCGCGGAAAAGCGGTGGTTTTATATTTCTATCCCAAGGACGATACCCCGGGCTGCACCACTGAAGCCTGCGCCTTTCGGGACGACTATTCTACCTATGCGGATGCCGGGGTCGTAATTTTGGGGGTCAGCCCGGATGATCCAAAGTCACACACGAAATTTAAGGAGAAGTATCATTTGCCTTTCACCCTGCTGGCAGATCTCGAACACAAGGTGTGTGAACTGTACGGGGTGTGGGGATTAAAGAAATTTGCCGGAAAAGAGTATTACGGCGTGATGCGGACTACATTCCTGATCGGGCCAGACGGGAAGATCCTGAAGGTATTTGAAGGGGTCAAACCTGACGGTCACAGCGCGGAAGTCCTGGCAGCGTTGAAACAGGAGACTGCTTAACCGCGCATTTCATCAATCCAACATTCAGTGATAAAAAGAGCTGTCCTCAAAATATTTTGGGGCAGCTCTTTGCCATCCATTAGTAGAATTAGCATACGGATAAGAGGTGAAAAATATTATTCTCGAAATGACAAGGGCCTAAGCCCGCAAAAAACCAGGAATTTGATGGGGGCAGGCGTATTAACGAACCAAAAATTCCCACAACGAAGCGATGAGAAAAAGGGGTACAACCAGCAGGTAAATCCTGGCCACGTCGCGGAGTTCAGGCTTTGGTAATTCAAACCAACGGGAAGTCGGAGGGCCAGAATGTAAGCGGTAATAAGCCAGACCCAGATGAACCCCCGCACCGCCTGCCAATGAATATGGGATCAACTGCAGCAGCAAAGTGATGACATAATATAATGCCTCGCCAATCTGGGCGAACCGGCTGATATGGTTCCCATCGACCGAAACGATCCCGCCGACCCACCCGCGATAAATTGCTATTGGATATGGAAAGATTACCCCGAAGCCGCTCAGGGTGCTGGGAACTGCGCCTTGAAACAGGTTTGCACCAAAATCTGAAAAGGCAGCGATAAGCGGCTGCCCGCTTTGCATGGCGTTGATGGTCGGATCGCTGCCGTTATACACCCGTCCGACGATGCTGTCGCGCGTATCGAGGGCGAATGAAACGCCGCTGTGCACCATCACGATTCCAACCAGGACGCCAGCAAGATGGGCCAGGGCAATGGTCAGGATTGGAATCCTGGACCGCCGAATCGCCAGGAAAATTGTAGAAATGGCAATGCGATCGTTTTCCATATGGTTAATGAAAATAGAGGATACCCATCTGTGGACAGGATATCCTCTTTTATTATCTGGCAAGTGCTGCTGATGTGTACCGGATCAGGAAACAGGAACGGGTACGTTTTTGGAAGGCATCATTTGCAGCGCGAAAATCGGCAGGCTTTGTGAGGTCTGGGCAAGAATATCCAGGCGGACACCACCCAGGTAATCGAGCACTACTTTTTGCAGATCATTCCAGGCAAATTGAGAAGAGCACACATCGAAGCGTTCGCATTTCTCATTGCACTCAGGGCAAGGCTGCAGGGCAATAGGGCCCTCTAAAACCTCGACAATTTGCAGGGCTGAAATGGCATCGGCCTGGCGGTTCAGGCGGATACCGCCATGCGGGCCAGGAGAGGCCTTGATCAAGCTGGCCTGCATCAACATGTGACCGATCTGATGCAGAAAGGGCAGAGGGATCTGAAGTTTTTCAGCAAGAGATGCTGTGGACTGGGGCTTTCCCTCGGGCTCATTGGCCAGGGCGATCATTAACTGTAATCCATAATCGAGACGACGGCTGATACGAAACATGTTTCACCTCTAAGAAAATTGGGATTGTTTGATTGATCTCCTGGCCGAGTCTGCAGTGGGATTAACGGTTGCTCAAATAAGAGTTTATTTGTCCGAGTCCTGAACATCAATCAAATCTGATATATATAAAATACTCAATTTAGGTTTATAAAAATAGTGACATTTATCATGTCCTTGATGACCAAATATCTCATTATTGATTTATAAGATAGATAAAGGACGTTGACCTGTTCAAAAGTAGCAATTAATGGCCATTTAACCAAATTGGCGCCGGCGAACCTTTTCGAGTAAAATCTATCCGTGCAATCAACCTGGTTAAAACACCTTTCGATCCGGTGGATTCGGGGGATCATCTTTGTCCTCGCGCTGGTCGCCTGGCTCACTGCCGAATTTCTTTCAGGGTGGCAGGCGATCCATGCCGCATTTTGGATCAGCGCTCTGGCGATCAGCAGCCTGGCTGCCTGGCTGGCCGGAGAGATGATGATTTTAATTCGCGGCCAACACCATCTTGAAGCTCGATTGACTGAACAGGAAAATCGCTCTGATGTGGCTCAAAAAAGGTTGGACAGCGTCATTTACCTTAACCGCCAGCTGGTTGAGGTTGAAGATGAAAAGTCCCTGCTGGATAAAGCATTGGATGTTGTGACCCGACTGACCGGGGCGCTGGCCAGCTCATTTGTGCCGCTGGATGAACTGGGCGAACCCCTGACGGCGATCGTGCACGGCAACCTGCCCGAGCCGATTTTGATTGCCTGGGCCGAACACCTGGCCAGCAACCTGGTGCGCCAGACCTGCGGGAAATGCCAGGACTTGTTTGCGGATGCCGGGCAGGTCTGCCCGCTGCTGCAAGGCCCTTTCGCCGATGCGTTCAGCGTGTATTGTTTGCCTTTGCAGAGCGGCGCGCGCACTTACGGCTTATTAAACGTATATTTTGGACCTCACCACCAATTAAATAACGATACCCGCATTTTTTTGGAAGGGCTGTTGAGCGAGATGGGCAATGCTCTACAGGTGGTGCGCTTGCGCGGTCAAGAATTGGCTACCTTGCGCCAGATCCAATTGGCCAGGTCCACCCGCCTGGAGCTTTCCTCGACCTTAGGGGAATTATTGGACAATTTAATTAAATTATTCGAAATGGATGGAGCCTGGCTCCAAACCCGCGCGGGTGGAGAGCACTTTTCTGAAATTGAGACCATCCGGGGGATCAGTGATTGGACCGGTCAGGAAGAGGCGCTTTCTTTTTATGCTCAGGTACTGCGTGAAAAACGTGTTTTAATGACCGATCAGGTGGAAAACCAACTGGTTGGCGCCCCATTAATTTTGCCGGATGGCCAGGTGATCGGAGCGGTGCTGCTGTTTGCCAGCCATATCCACGAAATCGCTGCTCACCAACTGAACGTGCTGCAGACTATTGCCACACAGGCAGCCCTGGTCATCGAAAGCGAAAGGGCGCGCGAATCGCTGGAGTTTGCGATCGTGATGCAAGAGCGCAACCGCCTCGCGCGTGAAATCCATGACGGTCTGGCGCAGACCCTGGCTTATCTGAAACTGCAAACCGCACAAATGCAGCGTGCGATGAACCAGAATGACCTGGTTGGACTGAAGGACCTGCTCAATCAAAATTATTCGGCTTTGGCAGATGCTTATCTGGATGCCCGCCAGGCCATCGATAATTTACGCCTGACCTCAAAGAAGGGTTTCAGCTACTGGTTGGAACAGTCCGCAAGTGATTTTGAGCATCTCAGCCAGATCCCGGTGAGACATTCTTTCAGCCCCATCCAGGCGGAGATTCCCAGCGAAGTGCAGGCCCAACTGATCCGGATCGTTCAAGAAGTATTCAATAATATCCGCAAGCATGCCAAAGCCCAACAGGCCTGGATCGTTTTAAAAGAACGGGATGGAGATTTGGTCCTGGAAGTAGGCGATGATGGGCAGGGATTCCAACCCGGGGATGTTCCGGGTGCGTCCCAGTACGGCTTACGGGGCATGCGCGAACGGGCAGAGTTAATTGGGGCAGATTTCCAGATTGCCAGCCGGCCGGGCAAAGGAACCGTGGTGTACGTACGCTTGCCATCAAAATCCTGGGAGATGCTTCAATGAAATCACCCCGCATTCAATTAGTCGTGGTGGACGATCACGCTTTGTTCAGGCGCGGCCTGGTTGGCCTTTTGAAAGACATGATGGAATTCGATGTTGTGGGTGAAGCCGAAGATGGGCTGCAGGCTCTGGACCTGATCCGGCAGGTGAAACCTAATGTAGTTTTGGTCGATGTGAATATGCCGCGGATGGATGGAATTCAAGTCGTCCAGGCCTTACGCAGGGAAAAAATTGAAGTGCGCATCCTGATGTTGACCATTTCACAAGATGACGACGATCTATTAGGAGCGATTCAAGCCGGCGCAGACGGGTATTTATTGAAAAATACCGAACCGGAAGAACTGCGGCGCAGCCTTTTACGGGTTGCCCAGGGGCAGGGGGTTTTATCGCCTGAGGTAACCGCGACCATTCTTAAGGCCGCCTCGCGCCGCGGGCTGCCAGAGAGCGAAGGGCTGTTAAGCGTCCGGGAGCTGGAAGTGATGGGCTGTCTGGTTGAAGGGCAAACGACCTTGCAGATTGCCTCTAACCTGTTTATCTCCGAAAATACAGTCAAGACTCATATCCGGCATATTTTGGAGAAATTGGAAGCAGCAAACCGGACCGAAGCAGTGAGTAAGGCCATTCAATTAGGGCTAATTTCCAAAAAAGAATAATTGCTGGTAGATCGTTTAGAAGAGCCGGAGGGGTGATATTCAAATCACCCCTCCGGTTATTTAATTTAACCCAAATTTGCCTGAAAGAAGGATGAGAAATAATGCCTGATTTGGTAAAGTATTTACGCATTACCCAGCGGGAAAAACTGTAGTGGAGTAATAAAATGGCGCAACCAGAGAAACGAACAGCGCAGAAGGTTTTGATTGCTTCGGCAAATCCACTGTTCGGTAAAGGGTTAGAGAATATGCTGCGGCAGCGGGTAACCGGCGGGTCGACTGAAATCCATATGGCTGCCAGCATGCGGGAAACCCTGGAGATCATGCAATCCTGGAAGCCCGAACTGGTGGTCGTCGATTACGATGACCGCACAATCGACCGTGCAGAATTCTTGAGCCATTTTGTTGCCACCGATCAGCCAATGCAATTAATGTTAGTCTCGCTCCAGGCCAGTGGGGCCGTGGTAGTTTACGATCGCAAAACCCTGACCCCGGCCCAGGCAGAAGATTGGTTGAACCTAACCCCTGAGACGATACCCGCAAAAAAATCCCCACCTAAAATGGAGAGGAGTTCAGGTCCTATGAGACATTTTGTGATTGTTGGCGTGCTGGTTGCCATCTCGACAGTGCTGGTCGACTTTTTTTTAACCCACGCGGGCCTGCTTCCGGTTGAAGCCGCCCAGCAAGCGGTGATCATTGACCAGTTGTTTAACCTGCACTGGGCATTGATCTCATTCCTGTTTTCGTTGATTGTGGTTACCATGGTATACAGTTTTGTCGTATTCCGGGGAAAACCAGGCGATAACGGGTATGGAAAATTCTTTAAAGGTAACAGCCGGTTAGAAGTTATTTGGACGGTAATCCCCTTAATCACCGTGATCTCGGTGGCATATATCGGCAGCCAGAACCTGGCAGCGATCTCCGTTGCAGATCCGAAAGCGATGATCGTCAAGGTGACCGCATTTCAATGGAACTGGCAGTTTGATTATCCCGATTATGGGATCACGACCGACACTTTATATCTCCCGGTCAATAAACAGGTTCTGCTGCAAATGACCTCTCGGGATGTGATCCATTCCTTCTGGGTGCCTGAATTTCGGGTGAAGCAGGACGTGCTGCCCGGGGCCAACCTGGTGAAGGAGCTGCGCATCACCCCAGACCTGATCGGCAATTATAAGGTGCGCTGCGCGGAATTGTGCGGCGGGGCGCATGCGGCAATGGTACGCCCGGTGATCGTGCAAAGCCAGCAGGATTTTGATAGTTGGGTTGCCCAACAAATGGCCTCCAGCACACAGGATCCGGCTACTCGCGGCCAGAAAACTGCCGAAATCCAATGCCATGCCTGTCATTCCGTAGATGGATCCAAAGGGATTGCCCCAACCTGGAAAGGCCTTTTTGGCAGCCAGGTGGACCTGGCTGATGGCTCAACCGTTACCGCGGATGAAGCCTATATTAGAGAATCAATCGAAAATCCATCCGCAAAGATCGTCAAAGGATTTCCAAATATTATGCCTGCAACATATAAAAGCACTTTAACCGACCAACAGATCTCCGATCTGATTGCGTATATTGAAACTTTGAAATAGGGAGAGAAACAATGAAAAGGTTTTTCTCGCTCGGATTGATCAGAGGATTATTGTTCCAGATAGCCGGTACCGCGGTGGGTTTTGGCCTCGTTTACCTGATTCAAACAATCGAGGGCAAGGCGCTCTGGGCAGAACCTGCCTGGGTGGTGGGCGGCGTGATTGGCGCGCTATCCTTTATGGTGGGAGCAGGCGCCGTCCGAGATTGGTGGCACATGGTGCAGGGAAAGGAAGTCCTCGAGCCGCACGAAGTCGAAGACGAACCCAATGGTCGACGCTTCTTCAATTTGAGCTACGACCACAAGGTGATTGGCGTCCAGTATGGGTTTACTTCGCTGGTCTTACTGATGTTGGGCGGTTCATTTGCCTTGATTTTCCGCGCGGAATTAATGGCCACAGGCCTCCAGTTCTTGAGCTATATCCAGTTCAATACCCTGGTGGGAATGCACGGTATGGTGTTGATTATCTCCATTTTGCTGGGGATCGCGGCGATCGGCAATTATGTGATCCCGCTGCAGATCGGCGCGAAAGATATGGCTTTCCCCCGGTTAAACGCCTTTGCCTACTGGCTGGCGGTTCCGGCGGCAGTGCTGCTGATTATGGCGATGCCGGTGGGTGGGTTTGAAACGGGCTGGACCGGATATCCGCCGAATTCTGTGACCGGGCCGATGGGCGTGCAGATGTTCTTCCTGGGTGTCTTTTTTGCCGGTTGGTCGTCGATTTTAGGCGCCCTCAATCTGGTGGTGACCATCGTCCGCGAACGCGCAAAGGGGATGACCCTGTTCCGGATGCCGATCCTGGTCTGGGCGGTGCTGGCGACTTCCATCATGGCAATGACCGCCACTCAGTTGATCGGCCTTTCCTTCCAACTGGTCTTGTTCGAACGGCTGTTAGGGATGCCGTTCTTCGACCCGGCGAAAGGTGGAAACCCGATCCTATTCCAGCATCTTTTCTGGTTCTACTCGCATCCGGCGGTGTACATCTTCATCCTGCCCGGTCTGGGCGTGATCAGTGAACTGCTGCCGGTATTCGTGCGCAAGCCCCTATTCGGCTACCGCTGGATTGCCATGTCTTCAATGGCGATCGCCCTTACCGGTTTCCTGGTGTGGGGACACCACATGTTTGCCGCCGGAATAGAAGAATATCTGCGCGTGCCGTTTATGTACAGCACCCTGCTGGTCGCCGTACCAACGGGGGTCAAATTCTTCAGTTGGGTGGCTACCATCTGGCAGGGAAAAATTCGGTTTCCAACGCCTATGTTATTTGTTCTGGGTGGGATCGTCGTGTTCTTGTTGGGTGGCTTAAGCGGCCCCCCGGCCGGCACGGTTTCTACGGATTTGCCCCTGACGGACACCTATTTTATCGTGGGCCATTTCCATGACACCATGTTTGGCGGGTACATCTTCCCCATGTTCGCGGCGATCTATTATTGGTTCCCGAAAATCACCGGCCGGCGGTTGAACGAAAGGCTTGGAAAAATTCACTTCTGGTTGATGACCCCGGCCTTCTTTATGATGACTTTAACCCAGATGCGCATCGGACTGCTGGGTATGCGGCGCCGGATCGCAGATTATGACCCAAGCCTGGGTTTCCAACTGCCCAATATATTGATCACGATAGCCGGTTTCTTGATTGCTATCGCGGTATTGATCTTCTTTATCAACCTGTACCGGAGCGCCCGCAACGGCGAAGCAGCCACCGGCAATATATGGGAATCGCGCTCACCAGAATGGCAGATCCCATCTCCTGCGCCTACTCATAATTACGAGCATGGCCTGACTGTGGTGGGCGAACCCTACGATTATGGGGTAATCGATTCGAAATACGTTGAAATCGGCGTTGAGCCTGAGCAGGTTTAGGGAGTGAACCATGGAAAAATTATTATCCAATGATTTGAGAAGAGGACTGGTGGTCTTTTTGATCCTGGCGATCCTGACCGCCGGCGAGTATTTCCTGGCGATTAACCAGGTGCCAACTATTTTGTTGTGGGTGATCGCATTGGCCAAAGGCGCGCTGGTGGTTTGGTTCTTTATGCATGTGTTTCGGGTTTTTGGATCTGAAGGAGGCCATTGATGAGCACACACGAACAGACAGCCGCTGTCGATCCGCGCATGCAGCCGGCTTATAAACATCTGACCAATCGGATTGGGCTGTGGCTGTTTTTCATCTCGGACAGTTTTGTTTTTGGCGGTTTGTTGGTCACCCGTTTTTACCTGTTGGGCAATCACCGGCCCGATCTGGAGCAGTTCCTGGGATTAATCGTGACTTCGGTGCTGTTGATTTCGAGCTTTTTCATGAACCGGGCTGAAGTACAAATCTCGCAAGGGAACCGCAAAGGGTTTGTGACCAGCACATTGATCACCATAATCCTGGGGATCGGCTTCCTGGTGGGCGTGGTGGGCTTTGAGTGGCGCATCGCGCCCTTTGCCCC
>CAVUNY010000014.1:0-150279 GCA_963743005.1 uncultured Chloroflexia bacterium
TCGCCGCGACTTTCGCAGGAATATTGTGCTTTTCACGTTTGAAATCCACGAGGCGAATGAACTGGCGGGCACCGCCCCCACGATGGCGCACGGTTACCCGGCCGTAACTGTTGCGTCCGGCCATTTTGTGGCGGATCACAATCAAGGATCGCTCGGGGGTCGATTTCGTGATTTCTTCAAAGGTGTAACCAGTCGTACCACGCAGACTGGGAGTTACTGGTTTATAAATCTTGACGGCCATTACTCCACCCCTTCAAAGAATGGGATCCGATCTTCGGCAGCCAGGGTAACAATCGCTTTCTTGAAACCGCTGTCACGCACCGCTAATCGGCGGCTTTTCGCCCGGCGCGTTCGTTTCGCCGGAACATTGATCACATTCACCCGCAAAACCGTAACGTCAAACAGGGTTTCAACGGCATCCTTAACCATGGTTCGGGTGGCATCTTTCGCCACTTCGAAGACGAATTGGTGCAGACGATTGTTGAGATAATTCGACTTTTCGGTCACCAACGGGCGGTGGAGAACGTCATAAATCGTAGTCATGTTATCCTCCTGCCTGACCCAGATGGGCTTTAATCGCATCCAGGGCCGCCAGGGGTAAAACCAACTTATCGAATGTCAGCAGATCCTGGATGTTGAGATAAGCCGCCAGCATGACTTTCGCGTCCGGAATATTATGCGCCGAGCGGATCACGCCAGTGTAGGCGGTCTTTTCGGGAATAAGTACCAGGGCGCTGGAAGCACCGACCAGGCTGTTTAAGGCCTTGGCCATCAGGCGGGTTTTAGGCTCAGTCAGAGCCAACTCATCAACTACAACCACACATTCTTCAGCGGCTTTTACCGAAAGGGCAGAACGCAGCGCAGCCTGGCGCATTTTGCGCGGCATCGCGAGGACGTAATCGTGCGGGTGCGGGGTATGCACACCGCCGCCGCCCCGCCAATGAGGGGCGCGGGTTGAACCCTGGCGGGCTCGACCGGTACCCTTCTGCTTCCAGGGCTTGCGTCCGCCGCCAGCTACCTGGCTGCGTGTCTTGGTTTGATGCGTACCCAGGCGCCCGTTGGCCATCTGGCGAACGTATGCCTGGTGCATTAAGTCAATATAAATTGGGGCTTCAAATATCCCGGCGGGAAGTTCAACCGTGCTGACCTTCACGCCTTCCATGTTTAGAACATCCACTTCCATTTTTCCATCGCTCCTTGTGCTGAACAGCAGTCTCAGGCGAACCTGATTACTGCTTTCGAGCCTCGTTGATCAGCACCAGACCGCCCTTCGCACCGGGGACAGCACCGCGCACACCCAACAGGTGGCGCTCTGCATCCACCAATACGACCTTTAGGCTCTGCGATGTAACTCGGTCATCGCCCATATGACCTGGCCCTCGAGAACCCTTATAGACGCGGCCTGGGGTTGTTGTGGAACTGCGCGAGCCTGGGCCGCGTTCGCGGTCCGATTGGCCGTGCGTGCGAGGACCACCACGGAAGTGGTAACGTTTTACACCACCCTGGAACCCTTTGCCTTTGCTGACGCCGACGACATCGACTTTTTCACCCACAGTAAAAACGGAAACGTTTACCGTTTCTCCCTCTTTTACCTGTGGATCCTTGGCGCGAAATTCGCGGATAAAACGGAGCGGGGGCAAACTATTCCGCTTGAGGTGCCCCAACTCGCCGCCAGTCAGGCGCTTAGGCTTCACTTCATCGAAACCCAGTTGAATCGCCTGGTAGCCATCAGTTTCGGCTGTGCGCACCTGGGTAACGAAACATGGCCCAGCTTCGATGAGTGTTATCGGGATTGCAACACCGTCCACGTCGAAAATCTGGGTCATGCCGACTTTCTTGCCAATGAGCCCTTTAAACATCTCGGTTGTCTCCTTCGTAATATAGTTCCGGGACTGTCAGCCTGGGCTTGGCTGCATCATCCCTGACCGCAACGCAGTCAGCTATCGGGGCGAGACTCAAATATTTTTTCAGCCCGCTCCCAGATCGCTCTTACGCTACCTGTTTATCGGTATTTGGACCGCAAACCTGTCAATGATACCACTAACCTGGAGTCTTGTCCAGGTTTCTTCTTGATTGGCAGTTGACACAAAGCGGATACGATCATCCGCCCTCTGTCAACCGCCAATCCGTAAAATAAACTAGATCTTGATTTCGATATCCACGCCCGCCGGCAGGCTGAGACGCATCAGCATATCGATCGTCTTGGAATCGGGTTCCAATACATCGATCAACCGGTTATGGGTGCGAATTTCAAAATGTTCATGAGAGTCTTTATCAATAAAGGCCGACCGCCGTACAGTAAACCGCTCAATTTTAGTCGGCAGCGGAACCGGGCCAACAACCTGTGCGCCGCTGCGCTCAGCAGTCTCGACAATCCGTTTGGCAGATTGATCGAGCACTCGATGATCATATGCTTTAAGGCGAATGCGTATTTTCTGCTTAGCCATTTTTTTCTGCCTAGTCGAGAAATCTTAGTGATTACGCCGGCGCCCACAGTCAGGCCGCCTTCGCGAATTGCAAATTTTGAGCCCTGCTCCAACGCCACCGGGATGATCAGTTCCACTTCCAGGTTCACGTTATCGCCAGGCATCACCATTTCCACATCCTTCGGCAGCGTGATCGCTCCCGTCACGTCCATTGTCCGGATGTAGAACTGCGGCCGGTAGCCATTGAAGAATGCCTTGTGCCGCCCACCTTCTTCTTTCTTCAACACGTACACTTCACTCATGAACTTCTTGTGCGGCGTGATCGATCCCGGTTTGGCGATGACCTGCCCTCGTTCCACATCCGCGCGCTCAATTCCGCGCAGCAGCAGTCCCAGGTTGTCTCCCGCCATCCCTTCGTCCAACAGCTTGTGGAACATCTCCACACCTGTCACCACCGATGCCCGGCTCTTTTCCTGCAAGCCCACGATCTCTACCGCTTCGCCAACCTTGATCTTGCCCCGGTCAACACGCCCCGTGACTACCGTCCCGCGGCCCTTGATCGAGAACACATCTTCCACCGGCATCATGAACGGCTTGTCCATCGCTCGCTCCGGCTGGGGAATGTATTCATCCACCACCCGCAGCAGCTCTTTGATCGAGGCATAATCCGGCGAATTCGGGTCCGTCGAGGTGCTCTCGTTCGCCTGCAGCGCCGATCCGCGCACTATCGGGATGGTGTCGCCCGGGAATTTGTACTCCGTCAGCATTTCCCGCAGTTCCAGCTCAACCAGCTCCAATAACTCCGGATCGTTCATCTGGTCGATCTTGTTCAGGTACACCACGATGCTCGGCACTTCCACCTGCCGCGCTAACAGCACGTGCTCTTTCGTCTGCGGCATCGGTCCGTCCGGCGCCGCTACCACCAGAATCGCTCCATCTACCTGCGCCGCCCCGGTGATCATGTTCTTAATATAGTCACGGTGTCCCGGCATGTCCACATGCGCGTAGTGCCGTTTCTCCGTCTCGTATTCCACGTGCGCAATGTTGATCGTGATCCCGCGCGCTTTCTCTTCCGGCGCGTTATCGATCTGATCGTAGGCCTTGTACGTCCCGTGCCCGAGCAGCGCGCAATATTTCGTGATCGCTGCCGTCAACGTGGTCTTCCCGTGGTCGATGTGTCCCATCGTCCCTACGTTCAGATGCGGTTTGTTTCGGTCAAATTTCTGCTTTGCCATTAGATCGGACTCTCCTTTAGAAAAATTCCAAGGTTGGTGGTTGTGGTTTAATCCTTACGGTTTTAATATTTTTTCGGCTACTGCTGCGGGCACCGGGGCGTAGTGATCAAATTCCATCGAGAAAACTCCGCGTCCCTGGGTAATCGATCGCAGCGTGGTTGCGTAGCCAAACATTTCCGCTAATGGGACTAACGCCTTAGCGGCTTGGGCATTGCCAGCGCGCATTTCCATTCCCTGGATTAATGCCCGCCGGGCGTTCAACTGCCCCAATACATCGCCCAGGAAAGTGTCTGAGACGATTACTTCCACCTTCATTATCGGTTCCAGCAATACTGGCGCTCCCTTTTGGAAACCTTCCTTAAACGCCAGGCTGGCAGCCACTTTGAAGGCCATTTCATTCAAGTCGACCTCATGGTAGGATCCGTCGATCAGGGTCACTTTCAAGTCAGTGACCGGGTACCCTGCCAACACACCACTTTCAGCCAATTCACGAACACCTTTCTCCACCGCCGGAATATATTCGTTCGGGATAGAGCCGCCAGAAATCTTATTTTCAAAAACGATACCGTTACCCCGTTCAAGCGGCGTCATGCTGATCACCACATGGCCATATTGGCCGTGACCACCGCTTTGCCGTGAATATTTGTAATTCACTTTCTCGACCGGACGAGTAATCGTCTCGCGGTAAGATACCCGCGGGCGACCTACATTGGCCTGGACCCGGAATTCGCGCAGCATGCGATCGACCAGAATATCCAGATGCAGTTCGCCCATCCCGGAAATAATGGTTTGCCCGGTAGTTTCATCGAAATGCACCCGAAATGTGGGGTCTTCTTCTGAAAGCTTGCGCAGGGAATCACCCATCCGGTCCTGGTCAGCGGTGGTTTTGGGTTCAATCGCCACCGAGATAACCGGTTCTGGGAAGGTGATGCGCTCGAGGACCATCTTGTGCTGTCCATCACACAGCGTATCCCCGGTAAAGCTCTCTTTTAAACCCAGAACGGCGGCGATTTCGCCAGCATAGACTTCGGTAATGTCTTCCCGGCGATCGGCATACATTCGCAGCAGGCGGCCAATCCGCTCTCGTTTTCCCTTAAGCGGGTTATAGGCCATCATTCCGGTCGCCAAAGTTCCCGAATATACCCGGAAATAGGATAAACGGCCAACGTAAGGATCGGTTACGATCTTGAAAACCAGGGCGCTGAGCGGCGCATCATCTTCTGCCGGAAATTCTACCGGTTCATTCGTGTCAGGATCGGTCCCCTTCACCGGCGGGATATCTGCTGGCGAAGGCAGATAATCGATCACTGCATCCAGCACATTCTGTACGCCTTTATTGCGCAGGGCCGAACCACAAAAAACCGGCGTGGCCTGATTGGCGATGACCGCCTTGCGCAAACCGGCTTTTAGTTCATCGATCGATATTTCATCGCCTTCCAAAAATTTTACGGTTAATGCGTCGTCCAATTCGGCAATTCGTTCGACCAGCGTGGCTCGCATTTCCTTGGCCTGTTCCTCAAGGTCCGCCGGAACAGGACCAAAGGTCATTTCTTTGCCTAACTCATCATCCCAATAAATCGCCTGCATTTCCAGCAGATCGACAACGCCTTTGAAATTCTGCTCCATAGCCGATCGGCAGCTGCATGGCCAGCGGTTTTGCTCCCAGGCGTTGGCGGATGGAATCGATGGTCATCTCATAGGATGCACCCATCCGGTCCATCTTATTGGCAAAACAAATTCGTGGGACCTGATAGCGGTCGGCCTGGCGCCAGACGGTTTCACTCTGGGGTTCAACACCCTGGGTAAAGTCAAAAACCACCACCCCGCCATCCAACACTCGCAAACTGCGCTGTACTTCCGCGGTGAAATCGATGTGTCCGGGAGTATCGATCACATTGATCTGATAACCCTTCCATTCTGCCGATACTGCCGCAGAAACGATTGTGATTCCGCGTTCGCGTTCCTGGACCATCCAATCCGTAACAGTGGTACCGTCATCGACAGATCCAATGCGATAGGTTTTGCCAGTATAGAACAAAATCCGCTCGGTCGTCGTGGTTTTACCAGCGTCGATGTGAGCAATAATGCCGATATTTCGGTACTTCTCTAACGGAAGAATACGTGCCATCTCGCTACCTGAGTTTTTTGCCTTTGATGATAAAGTCTAGCGCGTCTACAGACGGTAGTGAGAGAATGCGCGGTTAGCTTCGGCCATCTTATGAGTTTCTTCGCGTTTCCGAACAGAGGTGCCCTGGTTGTTGTAGGCATCCAACAGTTCGCCCGACAGCTTCTCGGCAAATGATTTGCCAGCGCGGGCCTTGGAGGCCGTGATGATCCAGCGCATTGCCAGCGTCATCCGGCGCGAAGACGGTACTTCCATGGGAACCTGGTAAGTTGCACCACCCACACGGCGTGGGCGAACTTCCATCACCGGACCCACATTCCTGAGGGCCTGTTCAAATACATCGATGGGGCTTTTACCGGTTTTTTCAGCCATGATGTCAAACGCATCATAAATAGCCGAAGTGGCTACACTTTTCTTGCCACGGCGCATAATGCGATTTATAAATGAGGTTACGACGGTGCTTTGATAGCGCACGTCTGGGATAATTACCCTTTCTTCAGGTTTCGACCTTCGCATGCAGTTACTCCATCAAGTGGATCTGAAATTAAGCCTTGGGACGCTTGGAGCCGTATTTCGAGCGGCCCTGTGAGCGTTTGGCAACACCAGTGGTATCCAGCGTACCGCGAACAATATGATAGCGGACACCAGGTAGATCCTTTACACGACCACCACGCACCAGAACGACCGAGTGTTCCTGTAAAGAGTGACCTTCGCCTGGAATATAGGCGGTCACTTCAATACCGTTGGTCAGGCGCACGCGGGCGATCTTGCGCAGCGCTGAATTCGGTTTCTTGGGGGTCATTGTCCGGACCACTGTGCACACACCGCGTTTTTGCGGCGCGCCAGCATCCTGGCGAACACGGCGCTGTTTGTACGAATTGAGCGTATACAGCAGCGCAGGCGCCTTACTCTTGATCTTCTTCGATTGGCGACCTTTTCGAACCAATTGATTAATTGTGGGCACTTTCTTTTGCCTCCGTCAAATATCCTGGGCGTTCTACGCCGCTCCAAACAAATTTTTCGCAAAACTGTATTCTGTTTTGCATCATTCCTATGCTTTGGGCACGTTTTTTCTACCCCTTAGCGGGGCACAACGAGGAAAGATTGTATCACACGCCCATCTTACCGTCAAGATGTCTGACGTTCTTCCTCATATTTCCACGTTCGCTGCCGGTTTTCTCTAAAACGCCTCTTCGAGAAAACGCAGGCGACACTGTTCTTTCAACAAAATTCACCGCCGCCGATAAATCAGGTTCAGGAATGCAACCACGCCGGCGGCGGTGAAGCGATAACGAAAAAATGGTCAGGATCACGAAAGTCGATCCAGTTCCTCGCCCAGGCCTAACAGGCCGGTCTCAAGCTTGGGCGGGCGCACCCGCTCTTCATCTTTCCCAAAGCGGATAACCTCGCCGCTATCCATCACAGCTTCAACCGCCAGACCCAGGCTTTGCAGTTCCTTCACCAGCACCCGGAAAGATGCCGGCAGGCTGGGCTCTTCGATCAATTCGCCTTTGACAATGGCTTCGTAGGTATTTACCCGGCCCTGAACATCGTCTGATTTCACGGTCAGCATTTCCTGCAAGTGTATAAGCCGCCCCGTAAGCTTCCAGGGCCCAGACTTCCATTTCGCCGAAACGCTGCCCACCGAACTGCGCCTTACCACCCAGCGGTTGCTGGGTCACCAGGCTGTATGGTCCGGTTGACCGGGCATGCACCTTATCTTCGACCAGGTGGTGCAGTTTCAACATGGTCATCACACCCACCGTCACCGGTTGGTCATAAGCCTGCCCGCTCTTGCCATCCCGCAAGACCTGCTTCCCTAAGATCGGCATCGGATCGCCGGTATCCCGGGTCTGTTTCTCTGCCCGGGCGTGGACTTCTTCATCGGTCAGGCCTTCGATATCAACTTCGTGCCGTTTCTTGAGCCACATCCGCAAAGCAGTCCGAATGGCGTAGTCATCGTGCTGTTTCAGTTCAATCACGTTTGTGAGACGGGTTATTGAATACTTCATTAGGATCAAACCCGCCTTCGATCAACCATTCCCGCAGCACCAATTCATGCGCATAAACCGAGTCGGATGAAAGCTGGTAGACATCGTAGCCTTTTTCACCCAGCCACTGTTCCATATACAGCATGCGCACTTCATCGTCATCCGTGATGGTCGTCGGATCGTATTCCTGTTCTTTCAACCAGTCCCAGGCGCGCTGGCCGATATCCATCCAGGAAAGGTCGGTCAGGTAGGCCCGAGCGAGTTCGGCTTCAATTTCTTCTTCCGTGGCGCCGTCAAAGACCGGGGTCAATGCTCGGAAACCCAGATGCCGTGCTGCCCAACCCAGGTGGGTTTCCAGTACCTGGCCGATATTCATACGACCGGGCACGCCTAATGGGTTCAGGATAATGTCGACCGGGGTGCCATCCTCGAGGAAAGGCATATCTTCTTCAGCCACCACCCGGGAAACCACACCCTTATTGCCATGCCGCCCCGCCATCTTATCGCCGGCGGTGATCTTGCGGCGTTGCGCGACTGAAACCCGCACCATCATATCCACGCCCGCGGCCAGATCGGTATTATCTTCGCGGGTGAAGACCTTGACGTCCACTACTTTGCCGCGTTCGCCGTGCGGCATGCGCAGCGAAGTGTCTTTCACATCCCGGGATTTCTCACCAAAGATGGCGCGCAGCAGCCGCTCTTCTGGGGTCAATTCTTTTTCGCCCTTGGGCGTGATCTTGCCGACCAGAATGTCATTCGGGCCAACTTCGGCGCCGATGCGAATAATGCCATGTTCGTCCAGGTCCTTAATCGCTTCTTCACCGACGTTCGGGATGTCGCGGGTAATTTCTTCCGGACCTAACTTGGTATCGCGGGCTTCAACTTCATATTTTTCAATATGAACCGATGTAAATTTATCATCCTGTACGAGTTTTTCGGAGATCAGGATCGCGTCTTCAAAATTGCCGCCTTCCCACGAAACGAAGGCTACCACAACGTTCTGGCCCAATGCCAGTTTGCCTTGTACCGTGGAGGAAGAATCCGCCAGGATATCCATGCGATGGATGCGCTGGCCTTTAATCACGGCCGGGCGTTGGTCGATACAGGTGCTCTGGTTCGAGCGCTGGTATTTGCGCAGATGGTAAATGCGCACCGCGCCGCTGTTATTGCGCACGGAAACCTGCTTGCCGGTGACCGACACCACCTGACCATCTTCTTCCGCCACCATCACCTGGCCCGAAATCAATCGCGGCAAAGGCTTCCATGCCGGTAGAAATCAGGGGGATATCCGGTTGGATCAGGGGAACGGCCTGCGCCATCATGTTCGAGCCCATCAAAGCCCGGTTGGCATCATCATGCTCCAGGAAGGGGATCAACGATGCGCTGACACCCACCACCTGGTGCGGAGCGACGTCCATATAGTTGACGCTGTCCGGGCCAGAAATTGTAAAATCTGAATGGTGCCGGCAGGAAATCCGTTCAAGGGCAAACTCACTAAGCTCGGTGATCACGGTATTCGCCTGGGCAATCACGAACTTATCTTCGGCATCCGCAGAAAGATATTCGACCTCAGTCGAAACAAAAGGCGCCACAAAGATCGAGCTCTTTTTTAGTTTGACGATCGCCGGGAGCATCTCTTTCGTCACCCGTTCGTTCTGCCTGGCAATGACTTCACCCGTTTCAGGATCGGTCAGGGTTTCGCGCAACATGCGGGTCTCCAGGCGGGGATCGTCGGATGCAAGCACCTTGATTACCCGCCGGTAGGGAGTCTCGATGAAACCATATTCGTTCACCCGGGCATAACTCGCCAGGCGGCCAATTAAACCGATGTTCGGGCCTTCAGGGGTCTCGATCGGGCAAATCCGACCGTAATGGGAATGGTGAACGTCACGCACGTCAAACCCGGCCCGCTCACGGCGCAGTCCGCCAGGTCCGAGGGCCGAAAGGGTGCGTTTGTGACGCAGCTCTGCCAGCGGGTTGGTCTGGTCCATGAACTGCGACAGCTGACTGGATCCGAAGAATTCGCGCAGGGCAGCCACCACCGGTCGGATATTGACCAGGCTGACCGGGGAAATGGTATCCTGGTCGCGGATCGACATACGTTCCTTGATCACCCGCTCCATCCGGCGCAAACCGATGCGCAGTTTATTCTGGATCAGTTCGCCAACGGTTTTTACCCGCCGGTTGCCAAGGTGGTCGATATCGTCTTTATCTTCGACTTCGTTGTTGATCTGGATCATGCGCTTGATCAGGAAGACAATATCCCAACGGCTGACCGTGCGGTGGGTCATCGGGATCTTGTCGGTCAAATCCAGCTTCTGATTGAGCTTATACCGGCCAACTCGTTCCAGATCATAATGGCGCTGGTCGAAAAGCTGCTCCTCAAGGAACTGCTTGGCGTTCTCCAGCGTGGCCGGGTCGCCCGGGCGCATGCGTTTGAAAAATTCCATCAAGGCAACCTGGGCAATTGTGTAATTGCCGGTCAGGTCCCAGGCTGGCTCCTGGCGCAGTGTGGAAGGGATAAATAAGCGATCGGGATTGTTATCCACATCCTGGAAGAGAGCGATCAATTCTTCATCGCTGCCTTCTTTAATCGGTAAATCTTCCAGACCATCGTTAATTGCTGCCAGTGCGCGCAAGAAAATGGTGATCGGCACCGTGCGCTTGCGATTGAATTTTAATATCAGATAATCGTTCTTGCGGGTCTCAAATTCCATCCACGCCCCGCGGTCCGGGATCAGCTTGGCCATCGCCAGGCGCCGACCGGTAGCGCGGTCAACCGGGGCTTCAAAATAAACACCCGGGGAACGGATTAACTGAGAGACAACCACCCGTTCCGTACCATTAATAATGAAAGTTCCCTTCTCAGTCATTTCAGGGAAGTCGCCCAGGAAAATATCCTGGCGAATGGGTTCGGGGACTTCAGACCCCGCCAATAAAACCGAAACATACATCGGGCTGGCATAGGTCAAGTCACGTTCCACGCATTCATCGATAGAATGCTTGGGTTCTCCGAACCAATATTTCAGACCCCATTGCTGCGATTCAGGAGTCTTGCTGGGAAAGAACAACTTCATACCTTTGTTGTATGATTCAATCGGGGAAATCTCATTCAGCAGATCCCCCAGCCCCTCAGCTTTGAGACGCCGGAACGAATCCAGCTGAATCTCAATCAAATCGGGCATATTGAAGATGACGGGAATACGAGCGTAGGACTTAGTCGGAAGAACAGAAGCCATGGGTTTCTCCTAAAAATGCACAACCTGGCCATTCATTGGTCAAAATGCCTGCGCTTAAGCAGAACAGCCTATAATACGCAATTTTGCATTATACCAATCCACGGATAATTAAGCAAGTTAATTTAAGAAAACTCTTAGAGCTTGTTTAAGAAATTGGTGATACGATGTGGAATATGAACCGGAAAGCATACCCCAGTGATTTGACCAATGAACAATGGGCGCGGCTGGCGCCACATTTACCCAAGCCCCAACGGCGAGGAACCCCACGACGGGTGAACCTGCGAGAAATCCTGAATGCATTGCTGTATCTTTCGCGGACGGGATGTCAATGGCGGATGTTGCCCCATGATCTGCCTCCATGGGAGACTGTGTACGCCTACTTCAAGCAGTGGCGGGATGACGGGACCTGGGAACGGCTCAACCGGGAATTGCGGATTGAGGTGCGGCTGAACGAAGGCAAAGATGCGGAACCGAGTGCGGCGATCGTGGACAGCCAGTCGGTGAAAACGACCGAAACGAGTGGGGAGCGTGGCTATGATGCAGGCAAGAAGATCAATGGCATCAAGCGGCATGTGTTGGTTGACACACTGGGAATGATCCTGAGCGTAATGGTATTGACGGCGGATATCCAGGATCGAGACGGAGCGCGGAAACTGTTGGCTAAAGCCAAGGGGTGTTTCCCACGTTTGCAGAAGATCTGGGCGGATGGCGGGTATGCCGGGACATTGATTGATTGGGTGAGGGACCTGTGTAGCTGGATCCTGGAGATTGTGAAGCGGAGTGATACCGCCAAGGGCTTTGAAGTTCTGCCCCATCGTTGGATTGTAGAGCGGACCTTCGGATGGCTGAACCGGGCGCGGCGTTTGAGCAAAAATTATGAACGACTGACGGCATCGAGTGAAGCGATGGTCTATCTGGCGATGTTGCCGTTGATGACCCGCCGTCTGACCAAGCAATCGACGTGCTTTGCATAGCCTGGACCTTGTCGTATTGCGCCGATTGAACGAAAGGAAGCTGATCTTGAGCATGTGAAATAACCGTAGTTTGACCCTAATTGGGGGCTGAATGGCCCGAAAAATGCCTATCAAAAGCTATCAACCCCGATTTCTTAAACAGCCTCTTAAACTCTTGGAATCCATTGACCTTTAACTAAAAGGAAACCTTCGAGTGGGATAATTTTGGCGGCTACCTTTCCATCAGCAAATATATCCAGAATCCCCCAGCTTGGATTTCGCCCGAGGTAATTGCCACAACCGGCCGAACCAGGATTGAATAACAATTGGCCTTCGTCCCAGATGATTTCAGCATGATGCGTATGCCCAAAAACGATCACCCTTGCTCCCCTGGCAGCTCGTTTCAACAACGGTATATATCGTTCAATCCGGTAACCTTTAGCCATATAGCGAAACTTATCGAAAATATAGTTGGTCCACGACCCATGCCCGTGCATCAAAGCCACGCTCACCCCTGCCAGTTCGAGCCGGTTGACCCAGCCTCCTTTCCCGATAAAGGACCAATCCCGGTTGCCGCGCGCCATTTCTACCGGAGCAACATTCGCCAGCGTTTCCAGCACGGATGGGACGCAAACATCCCCCGCGTGGAGGATGCAGTTCACTTTTGCCGCTTGCAGTGCCGGGATGAGCCCCGGGTGGATCTGGCTGGCCCGATCGGGTACGTGAGTGTCGGCGACAATGCCTGCGCGGAAAACGAGGGCAGCTGTATCTATGCGAAAAGTTCCTTTAATTCGTCCCTGACCTGCTGAGAATTACGAAAGTGGATGGCATGCATCCCAACCGCTCGTGCGCCCTCGACATTTTCGATAAAATCATCCACAAACACAGCCGTTTCCGCCTCAACTCCCAGCCGCTCGAGCGTCAGGCGGTATATTTGAGGGTCGGGTTTGGCCATCTTTTCTTCAGCAGAAAAAACCGTGGCATCAAACATGTTATAAAAATGAGGGAAACGCCGCGCCAGGCTGGCTCTCGTTTCCGGGTAGGCATTGGACAGCAATCCGATGCGGATGCACGGTTTGAGCTGCAAGGTAAAGGTATATAAATCTTCATCAAACTTGTCGCAGCTAAAAAAGTCCTCGATAAATTTTGGCATTTTTTCAGCCGGGATATTGAGTTTGCGCTGCACAAAACCCCACGCATCTGCCTCTGTGGCCTGTCCAATGGATGCTTTTAAGGCGACCTCATTCCCAAAAAACAGGTTCTCCATATCCATATAAGTCAGTCCATATGGCGCCCCCAGCCGTCCGCGAATCGATGGGTCCATATTGCGTACTAAAACTCCCCCCATATCCCAAATCAATGCCCGGTAAGGGTTGTGAATTGTCATGGTAAGTGCCTCCGGGTAAAATTTGCTCGCGAATTGTATCATAAATCATTCACATCGATGCTCAACCGTAGTGATTATCTGGCTAGAAAAAACTATCTGGCGGGCAAAAGATTGCCCGCCAGATAGCATCGAAATTCATCAATATCTGCTGAATTCCTGCGCGTTTTTTACGCGTGCATCTTACGCGTGCTTTTTACGCATGCAGCTGTTGGGTGCTTAGATCGGTGCCTTCGCGCAGCACTTTTTGAAAGGAATGCAGGTGTATGGCGATGTGCATGCCGGCTTTTTCATACAGCGCCAACGCCCCAGTCAGGTTGGAGGCATCCACACCCAGGCCGGCTCGTTTTTTCCCGCGCCGGTAGAATTCTCCAAACGCCACCTGCAGTATGGCCAGTCCCAATCCATTTTTCCGGAACGCGCGCCGCACGCCCAACATGTTGACCCAACCCATCTCCGGGTCTTCCGGCCTTCCAATGGTGCACAGGCAGCCGCCGGCAACTTCACCATTTTTGATGGCAATATACCACATGGCGGGGTCCATGCTTTTCATATTTTCCGCCCAATGCAGCCAGCGTGCCAGGTAATTTTCGAAGGGCTCGTCCACAAAACCCCAGTGGTCTTTAAACAAATCATACAGGGCGCGCATCATTTCCCGGTACTCGTCCTCACCCTGGTACGGTCGAATCTCAAACCCATTGGGAATCACAGGCGCAGCAGGTTCCGCGTCAATTTCGATGTGCATGTGATAAAAATTGCGCACCTGCGTAAACCCATGGTTCTGCAAGAAGGTGATGGCTTTTTTCATCCTGGAATCGACGTTTTGCTGCATCACCACCCTGGCGCCAACCGGCAATTCTGCCAGCGCAGTCTGCGCCCGCCGGTCAGCCCAGGCTAACAGGTAGCTGCCGATGCCCTGGTCTTCGTAATCCGGATGGACCACGACGTTAACATTGAAGCGAATATGTGGTTCGACGATATCCCAAAATTCGCTGAGTCCAACCATTTGACCCTGCCCATTAAATACTGCGCAGGAATCCATGGCGAGATCAAATCCTGCGGTCTGCCAGAACACCACATCTTCTTCCAGGTCTTCAGTGTTATGGCCCGTATAGGTCTGAGAATTTGCGTTGTACAAATCCACTGCCTGGCGGGCATCCTCCAAATTCATGGGCCGGCTGGTAAAGGATGGTGGCAAATGCAATGCGACGATCTTTTCGATTTCCATAGCTTTATCCATTTCGATGTAATTTTCCGGTACGTTTGGCGTAGGTTTCCGCCTGCTTGAAAACCCACAACCCCGATGGCAGCAGCACGGCTCCCATGATCAACGCCGGCCAGATGTACCCCCACAGGCTCAACGTCGACTTTCCTTCCAATACCGCCTCCCGCACGCCGGTCAGCACGTATGTCGCCGGGCTGATCACGGATATTTTCTGCAGCGCCACCGGCAGCACATCAACCGGGTAATATACGCCTGAGACCAGCAGCATCAACGCGATAAAAACGTGCGTCATCTGCGATCCACGTTCAGGAAACAGCAGGGGCAAGGTGGATGCCATGATCCCCACCCCGATAAACGAAAAACTGCCCGCCAGCAGGACCAGCAGGCCGCCCAGCAGGTTCGATTTGCTCAAGTCCAGGTCAAAAACCAGGGTCGTGATGATCAGGATAACCCCGGTAAACAGGGTGCTGTAGGTCACGGAAAATATGGTTTGACCTGCCATATGCGTCACCCGCCGGATCGGCGCCATCAGGGTGTATTCGATTGTCCCTTCCCATCGTTCGATGTTAATCAGATCGGTGATCCAAAAAAAGATTTGGGACAGGAATCGCCACACCAGCGTGCCAATCAGCAGGTACAGCACCATATACCGGGTGTCCAGGGTGCTGGAGCCGCCCCCGATTTTGGCCATGCCCAAACCAATAAAACTGACCGCCAGGCTGTCGGCAATGGAATATACCAGCCAGACGAGTTCCCAGGACCAGTAGCGTTTGATTAAGTTGAAATTGCGCTCAACGAAAGCAAAAGAGGCGCGCATTTGATGAGCCATCGTAGTTGTAGTCATTGTTAACCTGTATTTTTTGCTTCCCACTCCGATCTAAGAATGCCCATGTAAACTACATCCCAGCGCTCGCCTTCGCGGTTCATCGATTTCCGCGCCCGGCCTTCTTCCACGAAACCACATTTCAAGTAAGATTTTTGTCCGCGCAGGTTGTATTCAAACACGGTCAAATTGACCCGGTTCAGATTTATTTCCTCAAAGGCAAACCGCAAGAGAATTTGCATGGCTTCCGTGCCGTATCCCTTGCCCCAAAACTCCCGCTCGCCTAATCCAATTCCCACCCAGGCATGCCGGGCGGCCCAATTAAAACCTGAAAGGCCAATAAACCCAATCGGCCGGTCATTGATCAAGGTACGGATGATGAATTCATAGTTTTTTTGCTCCTTCTCATACCATTCCTTGACCTGCTTGGGCGTCCACATGTAGGCCGCATCGTCATTCACCAAGCGGGAGAATTCACTGTCGTGGTTCCATTTTGCCAGGAGTTCGGCATCTTTATCCGGATCGATGAATGAAAGGCGCACCAGTTTTCCGTCAAAAATGGTGTTGTTCATGCCACCGCCTCCTCGACTGGCTAAGTCTTCCATTCGGTTTTCAACAAACCGAAATGGAGGGCATCGTGGTAACGGCCGTTGCGGTACAGGGCCTGGCGGCGGCGCACTTCCATCAAGAAACCGGCGTTTTCCATCAAATCGATCAGATCCTTCTGGTATTCAGCCAGCACCGTTTCAACCCGGTAGAGGTTCAACTCACGGAAGCCATAATACAGCGCCAGATCCAATGCCTCCCGGCCAAAACGCTGCAAGATCGATGGATCGGCGATCGCCAACCGCATCCAGGCGCTGGAGTGCATCCAGTGCACGAATGGAAAGCGGATAAACCCGGCCAGCTGGTCGCCATCTTTCAGGCGGATGGCAAAGTAATACTGGCTGCCGCGTTCCTCGGCATGCTTCTGGTTCTCCTCATGAATCTTCTTGATCTCCACCGGGCCCAGGGGGCGTGCGGGCATTTGCATCATGTCCTGGGCGTAATCCAGGTCATATGTCCAGGCGGCTTCGGCTTTGCCGTCTTCTTCCGGATTGACCGGCGTCAATCGCAGGTTTAGACTTTCAAATAATTGCTTTTGCATCATACAACCTCCTCTTCTTTAACCAGTTTCTTACCGGTCAGGTCCAAGAAGACATCTTCTAAAGTGGGTTCTTTGCCGTCTTTGATGGGCAGGCGGCTTTTTAATACCGCCGGCGTCTCCATTGCCATAATTTTGCCGCTGTTCATAATCGCCACCCGGTCGCACAACTGGTCGGCTTCCATCATATCGTGGGTGGTCAGCAAAATTGTGGTGCCATATTTTGTGCGCAGTTCTTTCACCACTTCCTGTACCTCTTTCTTTGAACGCGGGTCCAATCCGGTGGTCGGCTCGTCAAGCAAGAGCAGCTTCGGCTTAGATAGTAATGCCCGGGCAATCGCTACCTTTTGCTGCATTCCTCTTGACATCTCTTCCATCGGGTTGGTGATGGAACGTTTTTCGAGACCCAAGCGGTTCAAGATCTCGAATATCTGCTGGTAGGTTTCCTTTCCGTCCATCCCATACAACCGCGCCCCATACATCAGATTCTCTAACGGTGACAGTTTCTTGAAAAAAGAAGCCTCCACCGATACCCGGTTGATCCGCTGCTGCACCTGGAAAGGCTGGCGCACAACATCGAAACCAAACACGCTGATACTGCCGCTGTCCGGCAGCAGCAGGGTAGAAATTAACCGGATTAATGTGGATTTGCCTCCACCGTTCGGTCCCAAAACACCGAAAATTTCACCTTCCGCGATATCGAACGTCACATGATCCACAGCCACGGTAAAACGCTGATTACCATTCACGGGTGTTTTCGGATCCGTTGAAAGATGCTGTCCGTTACCGTTGCCATTCCCGTTTCCATTTCCATTACTTTTTTTCTGATCCGGGATCGATTGGACAGCGCCTTTCCCTTGGAGTAAACGCTTCCATAATGGCTCTGCGGGCTTGCCAAACTTTTTATATGCATCTTTTACAATCACAGCGTTGCCCATATCAACTCCTTGCTATCCATAAAAAAAACCGCCCACCGCATAGATCTGCCCGCGGTGGACGGCTTAGCCATCGACAAAAAAAACCACGGGCACTGGAATGTGCCCGTGGTATCTGCGTTAGTTCGCGTTTACCGGATAGAAGGCGCACTCCGAGAAGGTAATATTCCAGCCCCACCAGAGACCATCGGTGTGCGGTAAACCTTCTTGTTGTTGAAATTGACTTCTACCATTCATACATCCTTTTGAACGTTGATATTTCTGGTTAACTTTACATGATCCTGGCTGGCTTGTCAAGGGGTTTATGAAAAATTAATCATCATGAAAATCGTCATTTCGACGATCAATGGCTTACCAGCGGCAGCCAGAAGGTATGCCCTCCTGCTGTCCCGCGGACCTGGCCTGAGTTCGCATTTGCCATCAGACCGGAACTGTCCACCGCCTCAAAGTTGCTCCCAAGAACACCATCTAAGGTGTGCAAATTGTCATTATCCCAGCGCTCATCCGGCACGCCGCTGATGAACCAGTTTGAGCCGTTATCGGCGACGATCATCCCATACTTTTTCAGCGCTTCTAAAATAACCCGCGCCTGCCCGGTATATTGGCTGGTATTAAATGATGCCTTTAACCGGAAGCGCATTCCCATCGGGGGTATCAACTGGGAGGTCATTGATGAGGCATAATGCCGCGCGGGCCAGACGTAAGCCTTTTGGGTCAATTGGATCGTAAAGCGTAAAGCATGGTTGATCTGGCCTGAAGCCACTTCATCGTAGCGCACTAATCCGGGAAGGATCGGCAGCCCGGCTGCGTCGGCCGAAGTCCACCCGGCAGGTCTCAAGGCATTCGATTGAAGATTATAAATCGCGCCTGACCCCGCCTGCCAGCCTGCGCCATTTTTCGGCGGGTAGGCGGAATAGAGTTCGTACAGCACACAGGCATCCGTATCCAGGAGCAAGATGTGCCGGTCGCCATTGCTTTGTGCTCCGCCCTCTATTAAGGGGTTTGCCGGCAGGGGGTAAGGTCCTGGGTCGCTCTGATCGTCGTAATCAAACGTCACCGCCGATTTTGCCTGGCTGGAAGTGACCAGATTGTAAGGAATCCCGATCGGCCCGCCGTCCCAAAGCCCGGCGCCAAAATCCGCATGCAGCCCTTTAGTTGGGTCAATCGATTGAATATAATCCGCGGAATGGGGATGGACCGGCAGGTTGGTCACCGGTTGGTTCCAGATATTATCGGCGGGTAAAACCGGGCAGCCGGCCAGGCTGGGTGATGCCGCGGCAGACGGATGAGCCGCCGCTTCACTCAGGTTCCACCCTGACAACCCGATCAAAACCAGGACCAACAGCCAGCGCACTCCAGGCATGGTGAAATTCATATCGATAGTGTACTCATTTCATGGGTCAAACTATTTTACAATTTTGATAATTGGCAGTAGGAATCCGGTTTTATGGGCCAGCTTTTTCTCGAAAACGGCGAGCCGGGTATAATTAATTATCCATGGAAAAAATGAAACGAGCTGTCCAACAGCTCACCGGACTCAGCCTCTCCCCTTCCCAACTCTCCGCATTTGAGCGTTTCGAACAGGAATTAATGGACTGGAACAGCCGGATTAATCTGACGGCTATCCGTGAAGCGGAAGAAATCCGCAATAAACATTTTGTCGAACTCGCTGAGCTGTTTGCTGGTCTTGCGTGACCCGCTCCCCAACCGCTTGATCGATATCGGCACCGGCGCCGGGTTTCCGGGAATCCCCTTGAAGATTGTCCTCCCCAATCTGCGCCTCACCCTGGTGGAATCGGTTGGGAAAAAAGCCGATTTCTGCCGCCACCTGGTCCAGGTGTTAAAGCTGGACCAGGTAGAAGTGCTGCAAGCCAGGGCCGAAGAGATGGGGCTGGATCCCAAACACCGCGAACGCTACGACTGGGCCGTGGCGCGCGCTGTCGCCAGCATGCCCATTCTGGCAGAATATTTGCTCCCACTGGTCAGGGTCGGCGGGGCGGTTTTAGCGCAAAAAGGAGAATCGGGGCCGGCCGAAGTTCACTCTGCAGAGCATGCGATCAAGCTCCTCGGCGGACAGCTGCGAAAACTGCAGAAAATAAACCTGCCTGGCATCGCCGAAGATCGCTACCTGGTGGTGCTGGATAAACTCGCCACCACGCCATCCGGTTATCCCCGCCGGGTTGGGCTGCCATCCAAAAAACCGATTAAATGACCCTATTATTTTTCCACGCGGCCATCTTTCACCTTCCAGATGGTCGTATTCGTTAAAAATTCGTCCCCAAACAATCCCAAATCTGTGGTGGTCAAGACAGACTGCTCGCATTCCGCCAGCGTCTCCAGCAAATCCTGGCGGCGCTCCACGTCCAGCTCTGCCAGAATTTCATCCAGCAGCAGCACGGGCCACTGCCCGGTTCGTTCTTTTTAACCAGGCGGTTTCTGCAAGCTTGAGCGACATCAGCGCGGTGCGCACCTGCCCGCGCGAGCCAAAATCGCCCAGGTCGATCCCATTGCTTAAAAAGCGAATTTCATCGCGGTGCGGGCCGATCGTGGTCACCCCGCGGGTGATTTCATCCGCGCGCAGCGCCTCCAACCGCTCCAGAAAACCGACCCGGATCTGTTCCCGGGTAAGGCCGCCGCGCTGCACGCTGGTTTTTATCGGCAGCGCGTACTGCCCCTCTGGCTGGCCCAGTGGGTCGTAAGCCGGCTGGTATATCATGCGCAGAATTTCGCGGGAATGGGTCAGGCGGTGGTGCAGCCGGGCCGCCAGGCGTTCCATCTCCTGGATGGCATCGATCCGCGCCAGGATGATAGTGCTGCCGCGCTCAGCCAGCAGCTCATCCCACATCCTGAGCTGCTCCGCATCCCCACCCCGTTCTGCTAACTGGCGTAACAAAGCGTTGCGCTGCGCCAGTGCTTTTTCATATTCTGAAATGGCCAGGGCATACCCCGGTACGGCCTGGGACAATGCCAGGTTAAGGTACCGCCGGCGTTCCTCCGGTTCGGCATCGATAATCCGCGTCATTTGCGGCAGGAAAATAACTGCTGTAAATGCGCCTAAAACATCATTGGCGCTGCGCTTCACCCCGTCTAACAGAATTTCCCGGCGGAAGCGGCCGTTCCCGTTGACCCCATTCTCCAGGATCAGGCGCACTTCGATGCGCTGGGCACGGTCCGTGCGCTGAAAATGAGCCACAATCCGCGCAACGGCCGGGTTGCGCTCGCAGGCCAGGAAATTGATCAACTGGCGGTCGGTGTGGGTATGAAATGAGTCGAAGGTCGCCAGGTAATATATAGCTTCCAGGATGCTGGTTTTCCCCTGAGCATTCGCCCCCACTAACACCAAAACCCGCCGGGGCACATCCATGTCCAGGCGGGTAAAAGTCCGGTAATCGGTTAACGAAAGATGGGTCAGATGCATTTAATCTCTCAAGACCAGCTCCTCGTCCTCCTTAGGTTTCCAAACCCGCGCTGCCCGGTCTGGGAAGACGATACCTTCCAGATGGTCAATTTCATGCTGGAAGATCCGCGCCAGCCAATTTTCTGCTGTAATTTTAACAGGCTTACCGAAACGGTTCAACCCTTTAACCACGATCTTCTTGGATCTTTCCACTTCTCCCACAAAACCCGGAATGGAAAGGCAGCCTTCAATCCCCAATTCCATTTCTTCTGAGGCCTGAACAATTTCCGGATTCACCACTACGTACAGCTTCTTAGGAGCGACCTGGTTGCCTTCCTCATCTTCCTCGCCATATTCTACCACCACCAGGCGGCTGGAAACCGAAACCTGCGGGGCAGCCAACCCTACCCCGGGAGCATCGCGCAAAGTCTCGATCATATTGTCGATAAAAGTCTGCAAATCTTTATCAATTGTGGTAATTTTTTTCGCTTTCCGCCGCAGCACTGGATCGGGAAGCAGGGCAATCTCTAAAATGGCCATACGCACCTCTATCAAATACTAATTAGACAAATATAATAGTTATTCTACCGCGAACATCATTTTTTTTCAAATCAGGGTTGCGGGCTGGTCGGGGTATTCCGGGTGACTTCGTGGTAAGCCTCGAGCACATCCAGAATGCGCTTCCGCTCAGCATCCGCATCTCGCTTCCGGTCTTGATTTGCCTGAGCGGCGATGCGCCGGAATAAATCCCGCTGCACTTCAGATGGATTATACACATTATCAAATGAAAACCGCGCATCGCCAATCCGGATATAGACGGTTCCATAATTTAAGACCAGGCCGAGGATACCCAAACGCTCGAACTCTACACTCTGGATGCTCTTTAAAGGAGCAATCCTTTTTTCTTCCTGACCCAAGGGTTTTTTATAGACATCCACAATCTGTTCATCGCTCACAATATATTGATCGTTAACCCAATCTTCATACCGGTACCATAACCAGAAACCATCCACCAGTACCATGATGAACCACACTGGCCAGAATGCCAGGCTGCTCAAAAAACTAAATAGTCCCAGTAAACGCATGACCGCTAACACCACAATGCCCAGCATGATCAACCCGGGTAAAAATACCTTGCCCAGCAAGATTGACCAGTGCGTGCGATAAGTGATCACTCCATTTTTTTCATAACGCATCCGGAAAAAATTGGCGATTTTCTCGCCCAAGCTAGTTTTCGGTGGTTCCTGTTTCACGATCTGTTGAACGCCCTGCGCGGGCGGGGTCGGATTCAGCCGCTGGCGCACCATGGTTTCAATGGTGTGTTTCTCTTGCTGTAGGTTGGATTCGCGGGCGCGCATCCGGCGGTCATCCACCAGCATACGCACCGTGTCCCATTGAGCAATATCCGGGAACAGCAAGGTCCCGGTATAGGTTTTCATCACGACGTTTCCATACCCCAAAATGCGCCCCAACTGGCTGGAATCAAGTGAGGTCGCCAGAATTGCATCCAGCGGCGTCTCTAAACGACTGTCATACAGCAGCACCACCCGCTCTTGAAAAATCGCCCTTTGGTTGGTCAAAATGGCATAATCGTTGGTCCAATCGACGTAATTCCAGACCGACCACAAGCCGCCGATCAAAGCCACGCCCCCTGCGATAATCCCTACCAGGGTCGTGCCCGCCAGGTTTAACACGATCAAGAATAACAAAGCCACAATTCCGATCCCAAATACGATCAATGGCAGGATCAGCCGGTAAACCATGAAAACCGAATTGCGCCGGGCCATGTAAATGACCGATTCGTCCGGGTTGAGCCAGGGCAAGTCGACCTTATGGAACAGTTTCAAGCTGCTCAGCATTAACATGAATACACTGAGGGGAAGCGGATTTTCTTCAAAATAGGGGTCGAGGAATTCCAGGCTGAAGCGCACGATCCTTACTGCGGATAACGCCACTGCAAATTCGGAGTATTCCCTTGCCTCTTCCAGCGCCTCAAGGCCAAATACGTCCCCCGGTTCCAGGTTTCCCAGGCTGATTTCACCGGCTTCCTCATCGTCTGGATCCACCAGCCAGTACAAATGGACTTCGCCGGAGAGGATCAGGTTAAATGTTTCCGCTTCATCATGCTCCCGATAAATGATCTTCCCCTCTTCAATTTCCATGACCACAGCTTCGGCAGCAATTTTCTCTCTTTGCTCGTCGGTAAACAACTTGAGAGGGTAGGCTTTATTAATGACACTCAGGATACGAGCGCTTTGATCATCCATCACAATTTAGTATAACTCAACCGTGGAATTAAATAGAGCGTTCGGCAGGCAAACAGGCCTGCCGAACGCTTTTACCATCAGATTTTAGACTTCTTGTGCGACTTTTACATCTGAGGACTTGCGAAATACCAGCACTTTCTTCTCCTCATCCAGATCTACGACCACGGTGTCACCATTCACAAATTGCCCGGAAAGCAGGCTGATCGAAAGCGGGCTTTCGACATGCTTTTGCAGCGCCCGCCGTAAGGGGCGCGCACCGAATACCGGGTCAAAACCTTGTTCTGCCAGCCAATCCCGAGCTGTTCCGGTCAGGGATACATTCAGGCCATTTTCGGTTAGCCGTCCGGAAACCTCTTTCATTTGAAGTTCGACAATTTCTCGCATCTGCGCCAAATTGAGCGGCGAGAAGACGATGATTTCATCGATCCGGTTGAGGAATTCAGGCCGGAAAGTAGATTTGAGCGCCTTGTAGATCTTATCATGCGCCTGACGGTCTTCTTCTGTTTCCGCATTCTGCAGGAAACCCAGTGTCCCACCGCGCGAAACAAACTCGGTGCCTACGTTGCTGGTCATAATCAAGACCGTGTTGCGGAAATCGACCACCCGGCCCTGACCATCCGTCAGCCTGCCGTCATCCAGAATTTGCAGCAGTGCATTCCAGACTTCCGGATGTGCTTTTTCGATTTCATCGAACAGGATCACCCGGTATGGGCGGCGGCGGACGGCCTCGGTCAGCTGGCCGCCCTCTTCGTAACCCACGTAACCTGGGGGTGCCCCAAACAGGCGGCTGGCGGTATGCTGTTCGCGGTACTCGGACATATCCAGTCTCACCATGGCTTCCTCATCCCCAAACATGAATTCGGCCAGGGCTTTTGCCAGTTCTGTCTTTCCCACACCGGAAGGTCCAATAAAGATAAAGGAGCCAATGGGCCGGCGCGGATCTTTCAACCCGGAGCGGGCGCGGCGAATCGCATCGGCAATGGCGTGGATCGCCTCTTCTTGCCCGATAATTCTCTCATGGAGCCGTTCTTCCATGTGCAGCAGCTTCTCCTGCTCGGTCTCCATCATCTGGTTAACCGGAATGCCGGTCCACTGCTCCACCACCTCGGCGATATCATTAACGTCTACCTGCTCATCCAGTTTATATTTCTCTTCCCAGTCTACCCGTTCATCATTGAACATCGTTTCCAGGCGCAGTCTTTCAGCCTTCTTGTTCGCTGCGCGTTCATAATCCCGCGCCATACTGGACTGCTCTTCTTCCGCCTGCAGGCGCTCGATTTCACTCTTCATCTTTTTCAAATCTTCTGGCAGCGAATATAGAGCAACCCGCAGCTTGGCGGCAGCTTCATCCATCAAGTCAATAGCTTTGTCCGGCAGCCGGCGGTCGGTCACGTAACGGACCGAAAGGCGAACAGCAGCCACCAGGGCTTCGTGGGTGAAGCTAACTTTGTGGTGCGCCTCATAACGATCCTTGAGGCCTTCCAGCATTTTGATCGTAACCTCTACGTTTGGTTCATCCACATACACCGGGGCAAAACGCCGCTCGAGAGCCGCGTCCTTCTCGATGTGCTTGTGGAACTCATCCAGGGTGGTCGCGCCAACGCACTGCAGTTCGCCGCGCGCCAGGGCCGGTTTCAACATATTGGAAGCATCCATCGCTCCCTGGGCCGCGCCCGCGCCGATCACCGTATGCAGTTCGTCAATAAACAGGATCACCTCGCCCTCGGCGCGCTGCACTTCTTCGATTGCCGCTTTCAGGCGTTCTTCAAACTCACCCCGAAACCGCGAGCCGGCGATCATCGCTCCCAAATCCAGGGCGACTACCCGTTTTCCCATTAAAATTTCTGGGACATCATTTGCTGCAATTTTTTGCGCCAGGCCTTCAACGATTGCCGTTTTGCCAACGCCGGCTTCGCCGATCAACACCGGGTTATTCTTGGTCCGCCGGGAGAGGATCTGCATGACCCGCAGGATTTCAGATTCGCGCCCGATAACCGGATCCAGTTTGCCTTCGCGAGCCAGTTGCGTCATATCCCGAGAATATTTTTCCAAGGTCCGGTAGCGGGTCTCGGCCTGAGGGTCGGTCACCCGCTGTCCGCCGCGCAGCTGCATTACAGCGTCATATACCCGCTCGCGGGTCAACCCGGCATTTTCCAACACCCGGGCCGCCGGCGTATTGCGTTCGCTGAGGATCGCCAGGAAGATATGTTCGGTCGAGATATATTCGTCTTTCAGCCGGCTGGCCTCTTCATTGGCCAGGTCGATAATTCGTTTCACCCGAGGGGTAATAAAAATTTGCCCTGCGCCGCCTCCAAAAATACTTGCTTTCGGGCTCGTTCGCAGGGTGTAGTCAAGCCGGTCCATGAGTGTCTGCGCGTCAACCTTTAGAATTTCCAGAATTTGAGGGATCACACCCTGCGGTTGTTCAATCAATGCCAACAAAATGTGTTCTGTATCAATTTGATTGTGCCCATAACGCTGAATGATCTCAGCAGCCCGCTGCGCGGCTTCCTGGGCACGTTCGGTAAATCTGTCAAATCGCATCATAAAAAACCATCCTTTTCACCGCTTTGCGTTCAGGGATTATAGCATCTCATATATAACTGTATCATCTACAATATATAAGAAATATGTTAGAAACCTGCATCAGTATCATTTTAATTCTACTGTCTTTAAGGCAATATGCAAGCCGGAAACCCGAAAGTGAATTTAGTGTACAATAATCCTGTGTCTGCATCCATCCTCACTGGTCATATCCGCACCGTCGACTCGGCACACGATCTGGAAAAGATCGCAGACCTGATCGAGTTGTGTTTTGCGCACCAGATGGATGATGACGGACGCGATTATTTGCGTCATATCCGGCGGGCTGCACGGGATACAAACTACCAACGCTGGGCGCGGGGTTCCAACGAGCAGGTACCTGTCCCGCTTTTTGGCTACGTGTGGGAAGAAAATGACAGAATCGTGGGCAACCTGACCCTGATTCCATTCCTGCGAGATGGCATCTGGCGCTATCTGGCAGCCAATATCGCCACCCACCCTGATTTCCGGGGCAGAGGGATTGCCCACCAGCTTACCCAAACTGCGATCGACCATGTCCGCCGCCATAAAGCGTCTGCCATCTGGCTGCAGGTGCGCGACGATAACCCTGTCGCCCATAACATCTATCTGGCTCTCGGTTTCGAAGAACGCGCCCGGCGGACGACCTGGGAGGTAAACGAACCGCCCCTGCCCCTATTGTCGTTCAATAATCACATCATTGCCACCCGCAAAAAAATCGAATGGCCTCTGGAAAAGAAATGGCTGGTGAATGTCTACCCGCCTGAGGTGTCGTGGAACCTGAACCTGCACCTGGACCGGTACGCACCCGGGCTGCTGCGCAGCCTGACCTATTTTTTCTACAACGACCATATCGAACAATGGGCCGTGCATCGCGACAAAGACCTGCTTGGCATCGGCATCTGGGATGCCGGGGTTTACAATTCCGAGACGGTGTGGATTGCACCCAACCCTTCCTGCGAAGATGAATCGCTTTGTGCTTTGCTTACCCTGCTGCGGCGGGAAGTGATCGCGCCGCGCCCGATCATGATAAATTACCCGGCCGGCCGGGGGAATGCAGCTTTTTTGAAGGCCGGGTTCTCTATCCACAAGACTTTAATCTGGATGGAAATAAATTTCGACCAGGAAGCGCAACTTAAATCATCCTGATACGTTAATACAATAACGAAAGCATCGAAAGGAGAAAAAGATGAAATTCATACTGCGCTTGATTGTCAATGCGGTCGCAATTTATATTGCCGTTGTCTTGTTGAATGGCAACGGCCTTGCCATGGAAACCACTGGTTGGTTGGCTTTCATATGGCTGGCTTTGATCTTTGCGGCGGTCAACACCCTGATAAAACCGGTTTTGATGACTTTGGGCTGCCCCTTTATTGTTCTGACCCTCGGGTTAGGCACTCTGCTGATTAACACCCTTCTTTTCTACCTCACTGCGGCGATCGGCAACTATTTTAACGTCGGGTTCACCGTGACAACCTTCTGGGGTGCTTTTCTCGGCTCGATCATCGTTTCCATCGTCAGCGTGGTTCTGAACACGATCCTCCATGATCGATAATGATAAAACCTTTCAAATCGTGGAAAGGCAAAATAACGCCCCGCGTTTGCGGGGCGTTATTTTTTTTATTGTCCAGTTGCGGTAGGTGTCGGGCTTGCACTCTGAGGGCCAATTTGCTGCTGAGATTTCGAGGGCGGCTGCACTTGCGACGGCAGCGGCGCTAACGGTAGGTTGAAATGGATCAGGTGGTTTGAACTCGCATCGCTGACCCACAAACCGCCCGACGGGTCGACCGCCACCCCGGCTGGCATGACCAGCGCCGGGATATCACCGATCAGATCAGTCCATCCGCGCAGGAATTGACCATCCTGATTGAACTGCAGCACCCGCCCGCTTTCCGGATCGGTGGTGTAAACGTACCCGTTCTGGTCCACTGCGATAAATGGCTTATTGTCCAGCGATTGACCGTACCAGGCGCTCACATCCCATTGGCGCAGCGGAGTAAACAGGGCCCCGCTGGCATCTGGTTGGAAGACCTGAATACGTTGGTTCCAGGTATCGGTGATAAAGACCAGCCCGCTGTTGCTGAAGGCGATCCCGACCGGTTCGTCAAATTGGCCTGCATCGAGCCCAGCACTGCCAAATGAGGTGACCGGTTCACCATTCGGCCCAAAGACCACTACCCGTTTGTTGCCGGTATCCACGACAAACACCCGGCCCTGGGCATCCACGGCGATACCCCGCGGTCCCCAGAAGGCTTCTGGCTTTTCGGCCTGGCCAAAATAGCCCCACATGGTAACAAACTGACCATCTGCGGTGAATTTCTCCACCCGGTGGTTCCAGGTATCGGTCACATACACCGAACCATCGGGACCAACAGCCACGCCCCAGGGTTCATAGAAAGTGCCGCCGGGCGCATTGCCCTTAGAAACATCGGCAAAGGTTCCCCAGGACTGCAAAACCTGCCCATCTGCACTCAAATGCTGGATGCGGTTATTGCGCGAATCGGCCACGTACACCGAACCGTCTTTGGCCACAGCAACCCCGCGCGGCGCATCGAATTGTCCCGCATTGGTTCCTACTGAGCCGAAGAGCTTGTCATAAGCCAACTTGATCATGCCGCTGACGTATGGATCGCCGCTCCCGCTGGGAGCAATGCTCGGCGCAGCCCCGTAATTCCACATCTGCGCGATGATATCTTTGCGGATGTAGAGACGCATACGCGCTGATGGGACCCAGGTCTCCAGGGTAAGACTCTTGTTATTCGTCAGTTCTGCGTATTTTGTATAATCGCGCTTGAACCAGATATTGAACAGCGCCTGGCGCATGGCGGGGTCTTTTACAGCATTCCAGATCCGCTCCCAGGTCAGGTTAAAATAATCCTGCATTGGCCACCACAAACGGGTGTATTCAAAATATACATAATTATCCTTGACGATCGGCTCAATCTTTCCGTAGTTTGGATCGCCAACCAGGATCACTGGAGCGTCTGCCACATCCCGGCCCGGGTTATCCGCGAAGTATTTCTTATTGGGATAGTCGCGGAAATACCACCAGTAAGGATAGAGAGTCTCGTTGTCGTAAGCGACAGCGATATCCTTGCCCAACGTGGTTCGTTTGGAGATTTCTTCAACTTGCGCCAGAACATCTTTTGGACCGCGTGCCGCATGAGCGTAGACCAGGAACTCGGTTGCCAGGTCATAATTGACGTAGGAGGCCATAAAAGCCGCGTGCGCGGTCAGGATGGCCAATAACCCAAATACGCTAAGGACGACCAGCCGCAAAATATTTTTATACAGCCAGGATGAAAGCAGGTAAATTAATCCGATCCCGCTGGCTGCCGTGCCAACCAAACCCAACAGCAGGTTGCTGGTCGCATTGAGCGATTCCAGGCTGTTACCAGAAAACGGAGCCGGTGAACCAAGCAGGGCAACGAAAAACCCGGATGAAGCGGCAATAAATACCGGCAGCAGTAAAACTACCAGCAGACCGCGCCGCTGCGCCAGGTCCTTCCAGGGGGTGGTGTCCACCAGGTATCCCAGGCCCCAACCGGCAGCCAGGATCATGGCGGCGGTAATATGCACGGTAAGCCAGGGCATTTTTTCACCCGCCAGCGAATAAGCCACCAGGCTGGTGAACGACCAGAACAACAGCAGGGCCAGCACCGGTACCTTTCGCGGGGCCTCGTCTGGAATTTCTTCCTCTCCCGTTGCCATCGTGGCGCGCAGCCAGCCCGGCAGATGAAGCGGCCCAACCGGCTCTTCACCATGCTGTGCGTCTTCTTGATCTTCGTTATCCTCGTCGGGATATTCCAACTCCGCGGTCTCAATCTGCGGTTCAACGATAAAGTCGAGCGGTGCTTCGCTTTCTGGTTCAGGCTGCTCCCCCGGTGCAAACCCGGTTACCTGGGCAAACAGGCGGTGACGCAGGCCAATCACCAATGCCGCGATCGCTCCCAGCGCCGGCAGGTATTCGTACATTGGAATTTGGATCAGCGCGTAATAGTACAGCGGTTGGCTGCCGCGCTGGACACCTTGCTGGGAAAGCCAGTATCCCAGTGAAGCCATCAACCCCATAAAAAAGCCCTTGCCATTGGTAAAAAAGGTGGTGAAGAAGATCGTAAAAATGGCAAAGAAGATTGCCGCCGCGCTCAACCAGAATTTTGGCTTCCACCATAAACCAAGACCGACCCCCAGCACGGTGCAGATCACCAGAAAAATGGAGGACTGCAGCATGCCGGCAGTCGTGTAGTCCAGGGGATCCCAACCGAGCATGCGCACCGGGAAAGCAGCCAAAAGCGGCAGCGTGAGCGTCCCAGCCAGCATGATCAGGTCAAAGGAACGCTGCTTGCGGATGACCGCCCATCCCATATTTTTCACCAGGGTATACATGGCGAAAACCAAAAACAGCCCGGCTGCACCTACCAGGCCAATTTCACCGATCCTGGCAAAAGTCATTCCGGTAGGGGCAGCGCCGGGGATTGAATTACTCGCCTTCAAGGCTGAATCCCCGGCGGTAATTACCGCCAACCCCAGGGCTGCCGCTAAAAAGGCGATCGCCCCGATAATGCTGTATAAAAACCGGTTGCGCGAACCCAGGCGTGTCCAGGGCAGGCGCAGGACCTGCTCCAAAAAGGCAAATCCCATGAAAAGCATTATTTGGGCGTTGTAAATATAAGCGGTGGCTTTATCGCTAAAATGCAGCGCCATCACCACAGTCAGCAGGTAAAGCGACGTTTTATCCCCTTTTTCAAGGTAACGCAGCGCGCCGTAAATCATCAGCACTGTCCACAGGCCGCCAAAAGCTTCATTGCGCGTATAACGCCCGTAGAACAGCATAAACGGGGAAATCAACATCAAAACACCGGCGATGATCGCGCCTCTGCGCCCCAGGAAACGCCGGTAGCCAATCAGCGCTACCGCTACCGTCGCGATGCTGAACAGCACCGCCGGCACGCGAGCGCTGAAATCGCTGTCGCCCAGAATAAAATACGACAGAGCGATCAGATGAAATTGCAGCGGGCCGTGGGTTACCGGATCGTAAGCATAGCCCTGGCCCTGGTAAAGGTTATAAGACGGGACGACGTGGTTTACTTCATCGTGACTCATCACCCGCGCGTCGACGTTGTAAAAACGGGAGATCACGGCAGCGATCAAGATCAGGATGATCAAACCGGTTTCAATATTCAGCTTTGGCACAAAGGAGGTAAGCGGCTGATCCAGCCAGCCAGTTTTTTCTGAAATGTTAGATTCCATAGGCCCTGGTTATTATTGGTATAGAATAGCGTCATTATCATTGAAAGTTGGGTTTCTGGCAAGTGCCCGCTACCGAACTCACACGGCTTTCTTAATGTCGGTTGAATATATCGAATGTACATCGTTCTCATCTGGAATCAGGAGTTTGCGTTCTCAGATTCTTGCCAAACGCAGTTGAGCAGGCTATAATCGATCTATCATCGTTGAAAGGGAACAAGCCCTTGCCCCGGGTGCAGAGAGCCGGCTCCACTGGTGAAAAACCGGTACCCCATCAGGCAAGCGTTCGCCGCCCTCGAGATGCGAGCCGAAAGCCGTGCGGCAAGTAGACCTCGCCGGGAACTCCCGTTATCGAGCAGGCCGGTATTTGCCGGCTGCAGAGGCCTGTTTTGCGAAAAACTGGCAAAAAGAGGTGGTACCACGGGTGAATACTCGTCCTCGGCCCTGGCTGGGGACGTTTGATTTAAACACCTGGCAATCACCTGAACCGGAGGTTGGGATGGAAACAGATGAATTTCACGAGCTGTATTTACACTTTTTTGAAGAGCGGGGACATAAACGCATTCCATCGGCTCCGCTCCTCCCGGAAAACGATCCTTCGGTGCTTTTCACCACAGCCGGGATGCACCCGTTGGTCCCCTATTTGCTCGGCGAGCCGCACCCCCTGGGGAAACGCCTCACCAATTTCCAGAGGTGCATCCGCACCAATGATATCGATGAGGTCGGTGATTCCTCGCACCTCACCTTTTTTGAAATGCTTGGGAACTGGTCGTTGGGTGATTATATCAGAACAGAATTGCTCGCCTGGAGCCATGAATTTCTCACCCGTGAACTGTCGATACCCGTAAGTCGTCTGGCAGTCACTGTCTTCGCCGGGGATGCGGACGCCCCGCGCGATGAGCTCGCCGCCGGATTGTGGCGAAAACTGGGGCTGCCCGAGGATCGGATTTTCTTCCTGCCCAAGCAGGAAAACTGGTGGGGACCCGCTGGAATAACCGGCCCCTGCGGTCCCGATTCAGAGATCTTCTTCGACACAGGCAAACCCGGCCACGCCGGCTGCCGTCCGGGCTGCGCCTGTGGAAAATGGTTTGAAATCTGGAACAACGTCTTTATGGAATACGATAAAACGCTGGATGGCACGTACCGGCGCCTCGCTCAGCATAATGTGGATACCGGTATGGGCGTGGAACGAACTCTGGCCGCACTGCAAGGATTGGATGACATCTACCACATTGAAACTTTATGGCCCCTGGTGCAGTCGGTCGAACAGCTCTCGGGGCACAGTTACGGCGACCAGCCGGTTCCGTTTCGGGTGATCGTCGACCATCTGCGCGCCGTGACTTTTGCCATTGCTGATGGAGCGGTTCCGTCAAATGTGGAAGCCGGGTATGTGGTCAGGCGCATGATCCGCCGCGCCGTGCGTTTTGGCCGGGACCTGGGGATCGCCGACAATTTTCTCAGTCCATTGGCGCATGCCGTGATCGACCTTTTTGGTCCCACATACCCGGGGCTGCCTGCCGCGAGGGAGCGGATTATCGCGGCGATTGATGAAGAGGAAAGAAAATTCCAATCGACGCTCGAACGCGGGCTGCGCCAGTACCAGAAAGCGGCCAGCCGGGTATTGGAAAGCGGCGCACGCCGCATCTCCGGTTCCGATGCGTTTGACCTTTTCGAAACTTACGGCTTTCCCCTCGAATTGACCGTCGAACTGGCCCGTGAGCAGGATCTTACCGTGGATGAGGCCGGTTTTGACGCCAGTTACACTGCCCACCGCGAACAATCGCGCCGCAGCCTGGACCAAAAATTCAAAGGTGGTCTGGCGGATCACTCAGAGCGCACGACCCGCCTGCATACTGCCTCGCACCTGCTTCAGCAGGCCTTGCGCCAGGTCCTCGGAGAGCATGTCCGCCAGATGGGCTCAAATATCACCCCGGAAAGGCTGCGTTTTGATTTCACCCACCCGGAAAAGATCACCCCGCAGCAGATTGCCGAAGTGGAACAAATCGTCAACCGGCAAATCCAGGCCGGCCTGCAGGTATCCATGGAAATCATGCCGCTGGACGATGCTCTCCGCCAGGGTGCGCTGGCATTCTTTGGTGAAAAGTACGGCGATCTGGTAAAGGTCTATTCGATTGGCAGCTTTTCAAAGGAAGTCTGCGGCGGCCCGCACGTGGAAAATACCGCCGAACTTGGCCGGTTTATCATATTGAAAACCGAAGCCGTGGGACGGGGTGTGCGCCGCGTCCGGGCGACCCTGGAATGATTCATAACATAAACATCAGGGCTTTCTTAAAGTCAGCAAATGAGGGCTAAAGCATCAGCAGGACAGGCGTCGAAGACGCGGCGTGCATGGGCATGATTGGAAAATCCATGGCGATTGAGCAAACTGATCACCAAATTGTTAATCATAGCCATGGCCATTGCCATTGATTTGCGGGTCATACGCGTCCCATCTTCAAGGAAAGTCACATCTCGACGATAATGCAAGCCATTTTCGATGCCCCATTCACTGCGCACGATCTCCAGCAGTCGTTCTGGGCCAGCTTCTTGAGCGCTCAGGCTGGTTAATCCATATTGGATCTCCTGGTGGATTTTCCCAGTCGCGAGGCAAGTAAAGCGGCGTTCCAGTTTGAGGACCTGGTTCACGGAAGGCCAATCCAAGTAGTCGTTCAAAAGACTGCTGATGGTAATCGTGCGTTCTTCCAAACGTCCATGGGCTTTATTGACCGTTTTGGCTGTGCGAAAGTCCAAGGGCGGATTGCCTTGTCCAGGAATTGGCTTGGGGGGCGGGGCAAAGAGTAACTCAATGGCCTGGTGGGTCAGGGGTTGGTTGTCTTTGACAATCCAAACATAATCCCCTTCTGCGCTCACGATTTGGCTTGACAAGGCTCTTTGGGTCTGCATGGCATCCCCCACCACGATTTTGTGACGTAGATCCAGATCTTTGAGCAGTTGCGGGGCCACAACGATCTCATTCTCTTTGTCTTTTTCGACCACCATCTGCATTAAGACGAGCCCTTCCCCGGGCAAGTAAGCTGTCAAAAGATGCAGTCCAAAAGGATCATCCATGCTAATCGTACCTCGCACTGTTTTGCCATCGATCACGATTACAATGCTTTGTCCTTCTTGCGCCGATTGGCTCAGAAATTCATTCATCAGACGCTCAAATTCTTCATGATCTAAACAACTCTCCAGGATCCTGCGATAGGTGGTGTGATGCGGCAGTCGTTTGTGCTTCAAGTCTAAGACTTCTCCCAAAAAGGCGCTCCGTTGTTGCGCCCAATCCGCTATTCCATACGCCTTGTCCTGTCCACATAGCTTCGCCAGGATCAAGATCATTAGAATTGTCGCCAAACTATACCGGATCCCTCGTCGTTTTCGGCTATCCGTCAATTTTGTCAAATAGCTATACAAGCTCCCTACATTGATAATTTAATCCTGTCCCTTGCCAGGATGTGTTCCCTTCGCTTGCTTTTGTGCTAGACTCCATCTTGACCTTCCTCGGCTCTTATTTGGTGGTTGCACTCCAAATTTACCGGAGAAGGTCTTTTTTCTCAACCCCTTTCGACTTTAAGAAAGCCCTGACATAAACATTTTCATTCCTTGCCCCTGGTAAATGTTTGTGTTATAATCCTCCCTCGCCTTCTAAGGCATAAAGTTATCATTAACGAAAAGGCAAGGGAAATTAAATGAGTGACGACCTGTTAAAATCTGTGGAAGCCCCCGTTAACCCCAATATTCCTCACCTGCTGCCAGGCGATACGGTTAGCGTTCATGTAAAAATCAAGGAAGGCAATCGCGAACGTATCCAGGAGTTTAAAGGGACCGTTCTTTACAACCACAACCGCGGGACCAGTTCCACTTTCACCGTTCGCCGCGTGGCTTCTAACGGAGTGGGAGTTGAGCGCACTTTTATGCTTCGCTCACCGCGGATCGATAAGGTCGTTGTCGAGCGGCATAATGTGGTCCGTCGGGCGCGCCTGTACTATTTGCGTGACCGCACCGGCAAGAGCGCTCGCCTCAAGCAAAAGTTTAACTGATTTTTTTCACTCACCATTACTTGAAGGGTGTGGCCATACGCCGGGCTACGCCCTTTTCATTTACACCGAGGGTAATCATGAGTTCTCCATTGATCGGTATCACCACGCAACGCGCGCCCACCTCGGGTGCTCCCGTGATCGGCGCGCCAGAAACCTACATTAAGGCCGTGCAATACGCCGGGGGACTGCCGGTATTAATCCCGCTGGATCTGACTTCTTCCGAATTGGATGAATTGTTCAGCCACCTGGACGGTGTGCTTTTCCACGGTGGCGGCGATATTGACCCCGCCCTCTTTCACGGGCCGGCTCATGCCGAAGTCTACGGCATCGATCCTGACCGCGACCGGGTAGAACTGCAGCTGGTCCGCCAGGCAGCGGATTTAGGGAAACCTTTTCTGGGCATCTGCCGCGGCATCCAGGTGATCAATGTTGCCCTTGGGGGAACGCTGTATACCCATATCCACGACCAACACCCTAACGCCCTGCGCCATGATTGCTATCCGGATTTTCCGCGGGATTACCTGGCTCATCCCATCCGAGTACAGGAAAACAGCAGCCTGTCCAAAATCCTAGGCAAATTGTCTGTTGAGACCAACAGCCTGCACCATCAGGGCATTGACACGGCCGCGCCGCGCCTGACGCCGGTTGCCTGGGCGCCGGATGGCATCGTCGAAGCCGTGGAGCTTACCGGTCACCGCTTCGGCCTGGGTGTCCAATGGCACCCGGAAAATTTGCAGGCATATCCTGAAATGCGCGCTTTGTTTCTGGCGCTGGTCACTGCCGCCGGGCAGGAATAAAGGTCAGCCATTTTTTATTATCTTTTCCCAGCGGAACGGATAAAATAACACCAATGGAAACCATTCCGATTGGTGTTTTCGATTCAGGCGTAGGCGGCCTATCGGTTTTACGCGCCTTGCGCAGCCAGTTCCCGGCCCATCCCATCCTCTATTTTGCCGATCAGGCGCATGTCCCGTATGGTTCGCGCTCTCTGGACGAAATTCGGGCTTATTCGCGTGAAATTACTCGCTTCCTACTGGATCAAGGCGCCAGGTTAATCGTCGTTGCCTGTAACACGGCCTCAGCCGCCGCCCTGCATGACCTGCGCCAGTATTTTTCTGCCGTGCCCTTTGTGGGTATGGAACCTGCCGTAAAACCGGCCGCGGAAGGCACCCAAAGCGGTGTGGTCGGCGTTTTAGCCACCCCTGCCACCTTTCATTCTGATCTGTACACTTCTGTGCTGGAAAGGTTCGCCCGCGGCGTGAAAATATTGGGAGATCCCTGTCCCGGCCTGGTTCAACAAATTGAAAATGGAGATCTTACCGGCCCCCAAACCCGCCAGATTCTTGAAAATGCGCTGCGTCCCATGCTCGCGGCAGGAGCGGATACAATTGTCATGGGCTGCACTCATTACCCATTTGTCATCCCGCTCATCCAGGAAATCGCCGGGCCGGGAGTGCGGGTGATCGATCCCGCGCCGGCGGTTGCCCGCCAGGCCGGCCGCCTGTTATCCGCCCGCGGATGGGTTACACAGAATTCCCTCCCTGGCGCGATCAAATTCTTCACCAGCGGCGACCCCCAGGCTTTTACAGACCGGCTGCCGCTGCTTTTGGGAGAGTTGGGTGAGGTTGCCCAGATTTATTGGGAACAGGCCTGCATTCAATAGTTTTTTCCCGCCAACGGCGATCTTCGCGTTGAGCGGTATGGTATACTTGCCCTTATCTAAATGAAGGAGCCTTTTGTATGGCGCGCACTGAAATCGATGTCAACCCTGTTTATCACATCACGATCGACGCCATTGGTAAACCCGGGCAGCGTGTATTTTACATTCAAGGTTGGCAGTCAGATACGCAAGTGATCACCTTGATCTTAGAAAAAGCCCAGGTTCAGACTCTGGCCATGGGCGTTGAGCAGTTTCTGGCCGAAGTCCAACAAAAATACCCGGATCTGATCGAAGCGTCTTCCGAATACGACGAAAGTAAGATGAAAATCAGCCCTCCGGTGGATCCATTATATCGGGTAGGCGAATTAGGTCTGGCTTACGATGCGGATCAAGACAAATTGGTTCTGGTTGCCAGAGAAATATTAACGGAAGGTGCCGAACCTGAAGAATCCGGCCTCGTTCGTTTTTGGTGTACAAGGTCTCAAATGCGCGCTCTGGCAAGCTGGGGGTTAGATGTCACCAACCGCGGGCGCCCGATCTGTCCGCAGTGCGGCGAACCGATGGACCCTGAAGGCCACTTCTGCCCGAAAAAGAATGGGCACAACCGCAATTAATTGCTCATGACCCCCGAGAAATCCACGATTTTAAACGCCTTGCAGAATGGTGAATGCCAACTGCAAGGCCAGTTTTTAAGCGGGTCTAATTATACCTTCATGGTCGATCTTGAGTTTAAGAGTTTGACCCTGACGGCAGTATACAAACCCTTGCGCGGTGAACAGCCCTTATGGGATTTTCCGTCTGGTTCTCTCAGCAAGCGAGAGGTGGCTGCCTACGAATTCAGCGAACTGCTTGGCTGGGATTTGGTTCCACCTACAATATTTCGGCGCAAAGGACCAATGGGACCCGGTTCGCTGCAGGAATATATCAAGCACGACCCGGAATATCATTATTTCAATTTTAGCGAAGAAGACCGCCAGCGGCTCCGCCCGGTTGCCCTGTTCGACCTCCTGATTAATAATGCCGATCGTAAAGGCGGGCACATCCTCAAGGCTGCCGACGGGCACCTTTGGCTGATCGATCATGGCATTTGTTTCCACGTAGAAGACAAACTGCGCACGGTCGTCTGGGATTTCGCCGGCGAACGCATCCCACAGGATATTCTTGGCGATGTGTGCCGCCTGTTGGAGGAAGAAGAAAACGAGCAGCGTGTTTCCCTCAGGCTGGCCCAACTGCTTCGAAAAGGGGAAATCGCCGCCCTGCTTGCCCGGGTGCGCCGCCTGGCAGATCAAGGTATTTTTCCTACTCCATTGGGCACCAGGCGTTCTTATCCCTGGCCTCCGGTGTAAATGAACCCGGTAAATAAACAGGTGGTTTATGACTCAACTTTCATTGGCCTTCGTTGGATTTGGGAATGTTGGGCGCGCCCTGGCGCGCCTGCTGCTGCGCAAAAGAACCGAACTGCACGATAAATATGACCTTACTTTCCAGATCAATGGGATTGCCACCGGGCGTCACGGCACGGCTATTAACCCCGCTGGTCTCGATATCCAGCGCGCTTTGGAACTGGTCGACGGCGGGCATGCGCTCACGGAACTTAACTGCCAGCCGGTGGTCGATTCTGTCATCGAGTTTATCCAGACTGTCCCCGCGGATGTCCTTTTTGAAAATTCTCCGGTTAACCACCAGACCGGCCAACCGGCGACCGATTATCTGAAGACCGCCCTGCAGTGTGGGATGCACGCCATCACCGCCAATAAAGGTCCGGTGGTGCATGCTTTCAGTGAATTGACTGCCCTGGCAGAGCGTCAAAACCGGCGTTTCTTATTCGAGTCGACAGTCATGGACGGCGCGCCGATTTTCTCCCTCTTCAGAGGTCCCTTACCCGGCGCTGAGCTGCGCGGTTTTCGCGGCATCCTGAATTCTTGTACCAATTTACTCCTGGGCTTGATGGAGGACGGCCAATCCTTCGATGAGGCTGTCGCCTATGCGCAGTCGATCGGAATCACTGAAACCGACCCCGCCGCGGACATCGATGGCTGGGATGCAGCCATTAAAGTCGCCGCTCTGGCTACCGTTTTAATGCGCTCCCCGCTCAAACCCCAGGACGTAGACCGCACCGGTATTCGCGGGATCACCCCGGCCCAAATTGCCGAAGCTCACCAATCGGGCCGGCGTTGGAAATTGGTATGCGAATGCGCCCTGAACGGCGAACGTCTGGAAGCCCGCGTCGCTCCCGAGCAAGTTGCCCCTGATTCCCCGTTTTTCTCGATTAACGGTACCAGCTCTTACGTCCAATTCGAACTGGATGTGCTGCCGGGCTTAGGCATCGTTGAGACTAACCCTGGGCCTGAAACCACGGCCTACGGGCTGCTGGCGGATATGATCAATGCATTTCGCGGAATGTGACCTTCACTGAGTGATGAGGAGATCCCGGTGACGCCTGCCCGCGAGCCCACATTAATCTACCTCGGTCTGGGCACGAACCTCGGCAGCCGGCTCGAGAACCTTGAGGCTGCCAGGGTCGCGATGCCTCCCCAGGTCACTATCTTGCGTGCTTCGCAGGTCTATGAAACCCCACCCTGGGGATATGTCGACCAGCCGTCTTTTCTCAATCAGGTCGTCGAAGCCCAGACCCACCTTTCACCCCGCCGGCTGCTCATCCATCTGAAATCCATCGAACACCGCCTGGGACGCGTCGCCACTTTTCAATATGGGCCGCGCCTGATCGATATCGATATATTATTTTTTGGCAGCCAGGATCTGAATCTTGACGGTTTAATCATCCCTCACCCGCGCCTGGCAGAGCGCGCCTTCGTCTTGGCGCCGCTGGCTGAGCTGGCACCAGACCTGGTCCATCCCCAATCCGGCCAAACCATCCGCCAGTTGTTAGCGCAGATCGACAGATACGGCGTGCAGGTATTCCATGGCTAAATTGACCTACCCGTTCCCCTGGGGCAGCCGCACATTCATCATGGGTATTATCAATGTGACCCCCGACAGCTTTTCAGGAGACGGCATTCTCCAACAGACGGACGCAGTCCAGGCTGCCGTTCAGCAGGCCGCGCGGTTTGTGAAGGCCGGTGCGGATGTGTTGGATATCGGGGGTGAATCAACCCGCCCAGGCTCTCAACCGGTAAGCCCCGATCAGGAAATGGAGCGCATCCTGCCTGTGCTGCGCGCCATCGTGCGCGCCGACCTGGATGTTTTGCTGTCCGTGGATACCTACAAAGCCAGCGTGGCCGAGGCTGCCTTGCAAGTCGCCCCGGTGTGGATCAATGATATTTGGGGGCTGCGCGCCGATCCGGACCTGGCCCAGCTTGCCGCACGCCGCCAGGTTCCCATCGTCTTGATGCATAACCGTCTCAAACCCGCCAGCGCCGAGTTAGAAGCGCGCCTGGGTGGGCGCTATGTGGGTGTGCAGTACGATAACCTGCTTGCAGACATCCGCCAGGAATTGATGGCGAGCGTCCAGCTGGCCCGCCAGGCCGGCGTGCGCGATGAGAATATCATCCTCGATCCAGGGATCGGATTCGGCAAGACTGTCGAACAAAATCTGGAACTGCTCAACCGCCTGGACGAAATCCACTCGCTGGGGTTTCCCGTTTTATTAGGGCCATCCCGCAAATCATTTATTGGCTACACCCTGAACCAGCCCCCCGACCAGCGGGTTGAAGGCACTGCGGCGGCGGTCGCGGTGGGCATCGTGCGCGGCGCAGACATCATCCGCATTCACGATGTCGAGGCAATCGCCCGTGTCGCCCGAATGACCGATGCCATCGTCAGAAAATTGGTATAATGACCTCGTTCATCAATGATTGGGATTGCGTGTAACTTTTTCGCGTTTTGCCGATCATATAATTGTCTTATTCTAAGAAAATCACGACGAGGTTGCCCATGTCCACATACGATGTCATCGTTATCGGCGCAGGTCCTGGCGGTTACGTAGCCGCGATCCGGGCCGCGCAGCTGGGGAAAAAAACCGCAATTATCGATAAGCAGTGGTTAGGGGGAGTTTGCTTAAATGTTGGCTGTATTCCTTCAAAGTCGCTGCTCAAAAACGCGGAAATTGCCCATACCTTACGCGAGCGCGGAAAAGAATTCGGTTTTTCATTTGAAAACTTGAAGCTTGATTATTCCGTGGCGGTCAAGCGCAGCCGTTCGGCATCCGACCGTCTGGTGCGGGGGGTCGGCTTTTTGATGCGCAAGAATTCGATCGAAGTCCTCAATGGGACTGCCAAATTTCTGTCCAAGGACACCCTTGAAGTAACCGATAAGGATGGCAAGGTAAGCCAGCATACCGCCAAAGACATTATCATCGCTACCGGCGCCACCGCTGCCATGATCCCTGGCATCCAGGCCGACGGCAAGCGCATCCTCACCTTTTGGGAGGCCATCCTGCAAGAAACGCTGCCCAAATCGGTGGTGATTATCGGTGCGGGCGCCATTGGCGTAGAATTCGCCACGGTGTGGAATTCCTACGGCACCAAGGTCACCCTGGTCGAAATGCTCCCGCGGGTCGTGCCGCTGGAAGATGAAGAAATTTCTTCCGAGCTGGGTAAGGCATTCCAAAAAAGAGGCATCTCGATCTTGACTGGCACCCGCGTGCAGTCTATCGAAGCCGGTGAAAAAGGGGTTACGGTTAAAGTCGCGGCTCCGGATGGTGAAAAAGTCCTCGAAGCCGAACAGGCTCTGGTCGCCATTGGTTTCAAACCCAATACCAAAGATATTGGGCTCGAAGCCGCCGGCGTCAAAACCAGCCCGCGAGGTTTTGTGGAAATCGACGAACGCATGGCGACCAACGTCCCTGGCATCTGGGCGATTGGCGATGTCTCTGGCAAACTGCTTCTGGCCCATGTCGCCTCTGCCCAGGGCATCATCTGCGCGGAGAACATCGCCGGTGCCGACACGATCACCCTCGATTACACCATGATGCCGCGCGCCACATACTGCCATCCCCAGGTCGCATCCTTTGGATTGACCGAAGCACAGGCCAAGGAACAGGGCCATACGATCATCGTCGGACGGTTCCCCTTCCAGGCTAACGGCAAAGCCCTGGGTCTGGGAGATTATGCCGGTTTTGTCAAAATCATCCGCGATGAGAAATATGGTGAAATTTTAGGGGCGCACATGATCGGCCCGGACGTATCCGAACTGCTGCCTGAACTGACCCTGGCGCAGCGCATGGAAATGACCACCGAAGAAATTGCCCGCAACGTTCACGCTCACCCCACGCTCAGCGAAACGCTGATGGAAGCCGCGGAAGCTGCCGAGGGTCACGCCATTCAAATTTAGTAGAAATAGATAAGTGGGTTCAACCGCCGTTTTGGCAGTTGAACCCACTCGTTTTTAACGGATGTCTGATGATCACCTGATGGTATAATCTTGCGATACTAAAATTTTAGAAATGAAAGTAATCTAATGGCAAAAACCCAGACTTCATGTCCGCGATGTAGGCAGCCCGTGCTGGTTGATGTGGAACAGCTATTCGACATGGGCGCCGATCCTGAAGCCAAACAGCGCCTGCTTTCTGGCCAATATAACCTGATCCAATGCAAGAATTGCAACTATGTCGGGAATCTCAGCACGCCTCTGGTTTATCATGATCCCTCGAAAGAACTGCTGCTGACTTTTTTCCCACCGGATCTTGGCGTACCGGTGAACGAACAGGAACGGATGATTGGCCCGATGATTAATCAGGTTGTAAACCGCCTGCCGAATGAAAAGCGGAAAGCTTACCTGCTCCGTCCTCGGACCATGTTTACCATGCAGACCATGCTGGAAACGATCTTGGAAGCGGATGGGATTACCAAAGAAATGCTGGATGCCCAGCAGAAACGTCTGGCACTGCTGCAGCGCCTGATGACCACTTCCGATCAGGCTGCCCGGGTAGAAATTATCCAGCAAGAGTCAGAGCTGGTTGATGAAAATTTCTTCAGCATTCTCTCTCGTCTGGGTGAAGCTTCTATGGCACAGGGAGACCAGCAGGTCGCTCGCGCCCTGGCTGGTATCCAGCAGGATGCCCTGAATAACACCGAATTGGGGCAAAAATTGAAGTTACAGGCTGCTGAAACTGAGGCTGCCATAAAATCTTTGCAGGAAGCAAGTCAGAATGGCTTGACCCGAGAGAAGCTCCTCGAAATGCTGACCGATGCGAAATCAGAGACAACCCTGATGACCCTGGTCAGCATGGGCCGTTCCGGCCTGGACTACCAGTTCTTCCAGCTGCTCAGCGAACGCATTGAAAAAGCAGAGGCAGAGGAAAAAGCCAGCCTGACAGCACTGCGGGATACACTGCTGGAGATGACCCAAGAAATTGACAAAGCCGTGCAGGCTCAATACGAATCCGCTCGCGAGCTGTTGAACAAGATTGCTGCCGCTCCGGATATCAATAAAGCGACTGAAGAAAACCTGGCCCAAATCTCCGATGTTTTTGTTGAGGTTTTGGATACTGAGATTAAACTCGCCCGCCAGAAAGCGGATCTCGATCGCTCGGGCAAACTCAACAAAATCCTGAGTATCATCCAGGAAGCCTCGGCACCCCCGCCGGAAGTGGAATTCATCAACGACCTGGTCGAAGCCGAGTCCGACGAAGACCGCCAAAAAATTCTCACCGAGCATGCCGATATGATCACCCCGGAACTGCTCGATATGATGAATAATCTGATCGCGCAAATGGATCAACAAAATCAATCTGCCGAGATGAAGGCTCAGGTCGAAAAAGCTTACCGGGCAGCCCTGCGTTTCTCGATGCAGGCCAGTTTCAAGAAAGCCTAGATCGTTCCGATAAAAAAAATATGGCGTCCGATGGGCGCCATATTTTTTTATTGGTTTTTATTCCAGCGAATTATCCAATCGAAGCCCGTGGCCGCGCACGGTGACGATATAGGCATGATCGGCATCGATGGCGGACAGACGGTCGCGCAGCCGGCGGACTAACGCATCCAGCGCCTCTTCTGAAACCCCTTCCGACTCGTCCTCTCCCCAAATGGCGTTAACCAATTCATCACGCGACACCACTTGCCCACGATGCTCATACAGCGTATGCAGCAGCCGGAATTGAGGCACAGAAAGCGGCGGCACAATTTCATCCGAATCGATCCACACCCTGCGCGAACGGACATCCAGGAACAAGCGCCCACCCATCGGTTCCACCGGAAGCAGGCCCTGGCCGAGTGGCATGGTTGAATCCGAGCTCAGAAACACAAAATTCTGAACCAGGGCAATTTGGATCAATCCCCCATCCTGGATGTAGATCGGGCCGTCCACTCGTTTGCCTTCGTAAAAGGTCCCATTTTTACTGCCAAGATCTTCCAGCATCACGCCTTCGTCCTTGACCAGTAGACGCGCGTGAAATCTGGATACCTGGCGGTCTGGTACCACTACCCCGCAAGTTTCATCTCGGCCTATCGTTACTGTATCATCGATCAACCAGCGTTCCCCATTTAATGGTCCCGCCTGACCAATTATGACCGGAAGGTCGGCCCCCGTTTTTCCCATACTTCGCCTCCGTTTCCTCTCTGCGGTATAATAAATCACAAAGATGATTCTGTGAAGTATATCATCTCTGGACGCCCTTGCGGTACAACGCCGAAAAAAACCGACGGGTGATAAATATATTTTACCGTTAAGGAACATGAACTATGCCAGCTCCTCTCAAAGCCGGCGAGGTCCTGCGGAATCGCTACAAGATCCAAAGGATTATCGGACAGGGTGGGATGGGGTGCATTTATCTGGCGGACGATGTGCGCTTGATAGGCCGCCTGTGCGCTCTTAAAGAGGTCGAAAATGACCGCTCCCTTCCACCCGAAATGCTCAGAGAGGCCCGCGACCAATTCTTGCGCGAGGCCACTGTGTTGGCGCGCCTCGATCACCCGAACCTGCCGAAAGTGTCCGATTTTTTCTCCGTGGGCAACCGCGATTACCTGGTCATGGATTTTGTCCCGGGAAAAGACCTGCGTACATTGATGCTGGAAGCCAAGCAAGCCTCCACCTTTTTGCCCGAAGCCGACGTGCTCAATTGGGCGGGGCAGTTGTGCGATGCGCTCATTTACCTGCACAGCCAGGAACCCCCCATTTTGCACCGCGACATCAAGCCCAGTAACCTCAAGCTGACCCCCAGCGGGCTGCTGAAACTGGTCGATTTTGGCCTGGTCAAGGTGCTCGCCCCCGGCGAGATTACGATTACTATCCTGCAGGGCCAGGGCACAGCCTTGTATACGCCGCTGGAACAATACGGCGGTGATTCGGGGCACACAGATGTCCGCAGTGACCTGTATGCCTTCGCATCCACCCTCTACCACCTGTTAACCAACCAACCGCCGGCAGGCGCTCGGGAGCGGTTCCTGGACCCGAATAATCTGACCCCTATTCGCCAGATCAACTCGTCCATCAGCCAGCGCACAGAGCGTACGGTTTTGTGGGCGATGAGCCTCCACCCGGATGAACGTCCCAAAACTGTTGAAGAGTTTCGCGAAAATTTGCTCGGTGACCAGATCACCCTCCCACGCCCGCTTGGTCGTATTGTCCGTATCCGGATGAGAGACGTGCTGCGTGCCCGTCCGGAGCGGGTGCTGATTTTTATTTCCGCGCTGCTCACCATCCTCAGCCTGGTCGCCACCGTCCTGCGCTAAATTTTCTCCATCCATCTTTATCTTTATACTTTCGGTTCGGTCATTTTTGACGAGAAAATAGAAATGGTGTAAGCTTCGGGTATGACTGAAGCCCTTACGATCACGACAGAACGAGTAGACGACATTCCGGTTTTGGCGGCGAACATGGAGAAGATGGGCGTAGCGGCGTTGGTGGATGAGCAATTCCAGCCCCATGGGAATTGGGGTGGGATCAGCCTGGGACGAGTGTGCTGCGGCTGGCTGGTGCATATTCTCTCGGAAGCTGACCATCGGATGAACCATGTACAACCTTGGGCCGAAAAGCGTGGGGAGACATTGCGGGGCTGTTTTGGGGGAGCGGTCAACGCCCAAGATTTCACGGACGACCGGTTGGAGATCGCACTGGATGCGTTGAGCGAGGATGAGAGTTGGGCGGAGTTTGAGACGGCGTTGAACCGCAGGACGGTACGGGTGTACGATCTGAAACCCAAGTGCGTCCGGCTGGATGGAACGACGGTCAGCGGATATTGGCGGGTGACCGAGGATGGGCTGTTTCAGTTGGGGCATAGCAAGGATCACCGGCCGGATTTGCCGCAGTTGAAGGTGATGCAGGCAGCGCTGGAGCCGTTGGGAATGCCGCTGGCGACGCTGGTGGCATCGGGCGAAACGGCGGATGACCCGTTGTACATTCCCGCCATCCGCCAGGTGCGGGCAAGTCTGGGGAGGCCTGGGTTGCTGTATGTGGGGGACTGTAAGCTGATGGCATTGCAGACCCGGGCTTACCTCCAGGCGGGTGAGGATTATTACCTGGGGCCTTTCTCGAAAGTGCAAATACCGGACGAGACCATGGACACCTATTTGCAGCCGGTGTGGGCCGGTGAACAGGAATTGACGCCGGTTTACCACACGCCGCTCGAGGGTCAGCCGGAAAAGATCGCTGAAGGCTATGAGATGAGCCAGACTTTGACTGCCACGGTTGAGGAAAAACCGATCAGCTGGGTCGAAAGATGGTTGGTGATCCGCTCGTTGCGGCATGCCAGAGCCGTCTGAAGCAGCTTTGCAGGCCCGTCTGACGAAAGCCCAGGCGGCTCTGGAAGGATTGAATGAACACAAGCAAGGCAAGCGGCGCTTGACGGATGTGGCGGCTTTGCGCCAGGCAGCCGAGAAGATCATCCAGCACTATCAGGTGGAAGGATTGCTGAACCTGAGTTGTAATGAAAATGTGGAAGAACACTCGGTTCGGCGGCACAAAGAACGTCCGCCAGAGACCCGCATCGAACGCCGCCTGTCGCTCCAGGTTAGCCGGGATGAAGCGGCTATCCAAAAGGCGCTCGCCCGCCTGGGCTGGCGCGTGTATGCCACCAACCGACCGCTCGAACAGCTTTCCCTGGAACAGGCGGTCCTGGCATACCGGGAAGAATACCTGGTGGAACGCGGCTTTGGACGGCTCAAAGGGAAACCCTTGTCGTTGACCCCCATGTACCTGCAAGATGACCGGCGAGCTACAGGCCTGATCCGGCTGTTGACCATCGGGTTGCGCGTCCTGACCCTGCTCGAATTTGACGTCCGCCGTCATTTGGCTGAACGGGCTGAAGAACTGGCGGGACTGTATGCGGGAAACCCCAAAAGAACGACGGCCAACCCCACCGCGGAAAGTCTGCTGGAAGCTTTCCAGGAGATTAACCTGAATGTCGCAACCATCGGGCAGGAGGTCCATCGCTACATTACTCCACTTTCAGATCTCCAACACAAAATCCTGGTGTTGCTAGATTTCCCTGCGAATATCTACACCAGACTGGCTACGCCTTCGCAGAATCCGCCTTGAAAATGACCGAACCAAGAGTTTATATCTTGAAATAATAAAATTTCCTCGCGATATTCTCCTGGTTAGCCCAGATCGGAGTGAGCGGCTGTTTCTTCCAATCCAGACACATCGGTTTGGTTTGTAAACCCCGGCCCGATGCTTACTTCCAAAATTTTCCCTTGACTTTCTCATTTTCTATTTTATAATAATTTTGATATAAAAAATACACATATCGAGGAAATCATGACTAAAGATTACGTTCATCCCGAAGTATTGGTAGATACAGACTGGGTAGCAGCTCATCTTAATGATTCAAATGTACGCATCGTGGAATCGGATGAAGATGCCTTGCTGTACGAGACCGGTCATATTCCAGGGGCGGTCAAGGTGGATTGGTTTACCACTTTACAGGCTCCTGTTATGCGCGATTTTCTTTCCAAGGCCAGTTTTGAACAATTGTGTTCGAACCTCGGCATCACCAATGATACAGCCGTGATCTTTTATGGCGATAAGAATAACTGGTTTGCATGCTATGCCTTATGGCTGTTCGAATATTATGGGCATCAGAAGCTGCGCATTATGAACGGCGGCCGGCTGAAATGGACCCAGGAAAAACGCCCACTGACCAAAGACGTGCCAAAAATCGAGCACACCCAATATATTGCCAAACCGGCAAAAACTGAGATCCGCGCTTTTCGAGATGATGTGTTCAACCAGATTGGACGGCAGCTTCCCCTGGTGGATGTGCGTTCACCCCAGGAATTCTCTGGCGAGCTTCTTCACATGGCAAATTATCCCCAGGAAGGTGCTATGCGCGGTGGACACATCCTCGGCGCGGTAAACATTCCCTGGTCGAAGGCGATGAACACCGAAAACGGCACCTTCCTCCCGGTGGATGAATTATCGGCTCTTTATGCAGGTAAAGGGATCACCCCCGAAAAGGACATTGTCGCCTACTGCCGGATTGGCGAGCGCAGTTCGCTTACCTGGTTTGTGTTGAAATACCTGCTGGGTTACCCGCGCGTCCGGAATTACGATGGTTCATGGACCGAATGGGGCAATTTGGTCGGCGCCCCCATCGCGAAAGATGTTTAATCGTGGCTGCACCACTTGATATTCCTGCCCGGATGGCTGAAATCGTGGATGATTTTCAGTTCGCGGAAGGTCGCGATAAGCTGGAACTGCTCCTGCAATTTTCTGAAAGCCTCCCTCCGCTGCCCGAGAAATATGTCGGGAAGTTAGCCGAAATGGAGTCAGTTCCCGAATGCATGACTCCAGTGTCAATCGCGGCAGAGTTAATCGATGGCGGCATGGTCTACCACTTCGCCGTTCCTGAGGAATCGCCCACCGTCCGGGGCTATGCCGCCATCCTGGCTGAAGGCTTACGCGGCGCGTCTCCCCAGCAGGTTATCCAGCTTCCCTCAGATTTTTATCTGCAGATGGGCCTGCAAACCGTCTTGACCATCCAGCGCTTGAATGGCATGTCGGGGATGGTCGCGCATATAAAACGCCTGGCCCTGGAAAAAATGACGACCTGAGCAGCCCTTCTCATGAACCAAAAAAAGTGAGAGCCAGTCCTTGAGCCCTGAATGGGTCCGCGACTGGCTCACACTTTCAAATTTTGCATTTACTGCCAGGGCATCATTGCCGGAGTGCTAAACGACCCGGCCATTTTCCCATATGCCCAGATTTACGGCAAATTTACCGCCAGGAAAGCTTTTATCCGCAGAATTTCGGCGCCAATGCTCTCTACCAGTGCCTCCATATCATCCGTATCCCCCGCCCTGGCCTTCATCTCTAATTCCCTGGCGTAAGCGCCCAATGGATCTGCCGCCAGATTTAATGCTGCGCCTTTGATGTAATGGGCTAATTCTGCCAGATTCGCAAAATCCTGATCCTGCGACAAAATGACCAATTGCGGGTATTTCTGGTCGACATCCACCAAAAATTCCAAAAACAGCGCCTTATATATTTCTTTCTCGCCCATCAAACGGGTCAGACCATTTTCCAAATTGATGGGATCGGGATGGTTATACTCTATCATCGGTTCCCTCGTCGGGTCATCCAAAATATGGTCCATTTGATCGAAAGCCCAATATTCGATCGCCGCCAGCACTTCTTTAGGGTTGAGAGGTTTCGATAAATATCCGTCCATTCCAGCACTTAAGCAGCGTTCCTGGTCACCCTTCATCGCGTGGGCCGTCATGGCAATAATCGGGATGTGTTTTCCGGGCTGTTCCTGCTGGCGAATCAGTTGGGTAGCTTCCAAACCGTTCAGTTCAGGCATCTGAACGTCCATCAACACCAGGTGGTAATCGCCTTTCAACACCGCGTCCACGGCTTGTTGACCATTCTCCACCACATCCACCTTATAACCAGATTTAGCCAGCATGATTATGATCAGTTTTTGATTGATCAGGTTGTCTTCTGCCAACAGGATCCGCACTTTATCGCGTTGGTTTTCGCTGAGGGTATGGCGGGTTACCAGAGGTTGAGATGGAGTATCCATTCCACCAGATTTGCGGTTCGCGACCGTGACAATCGCCTCACACAGTTGCGATTGGCGAATAGGTTTCAAAAGGTACCCTGAAGCCCCGCTCGCTTCCAGGCGTTTGGCATCCCCACGCAGGCCCATCGATGTCAGGATGATGACACTCGCCGGGGAGGTTTTAGGGTCATTCTTGATCAATTTAAGGGTTTCTTCCCCATCCATATCCGGCATCTGCATATCAAGGATGACCACCTGGAACGGATCTCTGGCATCAGCGGCGGCTTTGAGCGTCGTCAAGGCTTCCCGCCCACTGGATGCCAGCACGATCCGGCAGCCCTGGGTTTCGAGTGACTTGGAAAGGATCATGCGGTTGGTAGCGTTATCATCCACCCCTAAAATGTGCAGCCCGTTCAGCCCTATCGTAGGTTTCAGGTCATCGAATTCGGAAGCGGCTTGTTTTTGAAGAATCGCGGTGAACCAAAACGACGACCCGGCGCCCATTTCACTATCGACCCCGATCTCTCCGCCCATCATCTCCACCAACTGCTTGGAGATTGCCAGACCCAGGCCTGTTCCGCCGTATTTCCGGGTGGTCGAGCTGTCAACTTGAACGAAGCGCTCGAAGATCGCTTTTTGCCGGTCTTTGGGAATTCCAATCCCGGTATCATCTACGGTAAACCGCAGTTTGACACGATCTCCCAAATCTTCTTCCTGGGCAACCCGGATCAAGACTTCACCCTGTTCGGTAAACTTTATGGCATTGCCTGCCAGGTTTACCAGCACCTGGCGCAGCCTCCCGGGGTCTCCCCGCAGCCGGACCCGCACATCCTGGTAGACCAGGCAGGCCATTTCCAGACCTTTGGCTTCGGCCCGCGGCGCAAGGTTTGAAGCTACCCCCTCCACCGTTGCGCGCAGGTCAAAATCAATCATATCCAGGGATAAATGACCGGCTTCAATTTTGGAGAAATCCAGGATATCGTTAATCAGGGAGAGTAGGGAATCGGCGCTTTCACGGGCAGTTACCAGGAAATCACGCTGTTCCGCATTGAGCGGTGTGTCCAGGGATAACTCCAACATGCCGATGATCCCGTTCATCGGCGTGCGAATTTCATGGCTCATGTTCGCCATAAATTCACTCTTAGCCTGGTCTGCCGCCTCCGCGGCCTTACGCGCACGTTCCAAAATCGAAATATCGTGATAAATCGCTAATTTACCGACCCGCTGCCCATTGAGTGTTATCGGGCGGCCCAAAATCTCAACCTCGACCTGAGTCCCATCTTTACGCAGCCGCGGTCCATAGCTCCTGACAGAAATACCGTCCGTTACCTGTTGCGTTAAAGAGATGGCATTCTGTAATTCTGCAGCGGGCACCAATATATTATCCAGTTTCTTGTTAATTACCTCATCCTGCTCATACCCAAACAGTTTTTCAAACTCTATGTTGCAGTCGACAATCTTATCCTCATTATCCAGAAGCACAATCGCCGTTGGGCTGGTTTCAAACAACGCCTGGAAGAATAGTTTTTGCTCCTCGGTCTTCAATTGGGCGGCATGCAGCTGGGTCATATCATGAATGATGCAGATTAAACCCTGGCGGTCATCTTCCAGAATAAGCGGGAAATGGGTAACCTGGTACCAACCAGGCAGCCCCACAAACTGGATCACCTGGCCCCCTGCGGGAAGTGAATGCAGATCAGGACAGGCGTCTTTTAGCCCTGTATTCGCAATATTTTTCCCGATCAAGTCCTGGAATGTAGTTCCCAGGGTATCGACCGTGTTCTGGTTGCAGCGGATAATCCGCCCGTTCATATCGATCTGGATCATCAAATCCTGTACGGCGTCAAAAGTCGCTTCCCAGGCCCGTTTCGCCCGCGAGATAATAATCTCCGTATCTTTCTGGTTTTGCAGGGTCGTTTTTAATTTCTCGTTGGCGGCCTCCAGAAAGCCGGTCTTATTACTTAAATCCGCTTTTAAAACCAAGCTCAATCTGGCCTGGCGGTCAACGACAATTCCAAGGTAAGCCAGAAGGCCGCCCAGCACCACAGGCGCCGCATCGATAAAATAGAGCAAAGGCTGGCCAGCCTGCGCCTGGAGGATCGAGTCCCAGGTGATTGCCAGGTGGCGAGAAGAGATTTCAATCAACGTTCCCCAGACCGCGATAATTAAGCCCAGCAGCACCCCGAGCAGGCCGTACACGTAAGGGAATTGACCGGTGGATCGTTTATCAGGATCAGGCATATTTATTCTCAGATCGGTTCAAGATGACAGCCATTAACCATCTTCATTATCGCATAACCCGATACAGGTTACACTAAATTTCATGTAAAATTGTGAGAGTATGCAAGATTGTTAAGAGGAAAACGAATGCCAAAACGATTAATCCTGGTGGCTGGCAATATTGGATCGGGTAAAACCTCGCTGACCGAACGGATTGGCGAACGAATGGGTTGGCGAACGGCTTATGAATTGGTCGTTGACAACCCGTATCTGGCCGATTTCTATAAGGATATGCGCACCTGGTCGTTTCACTTGCAGGTGTTTTTCCTGGGGCACCGCGCCCGGCAGCATGAGGACCTGGCGCGAGATGCTCGTTCGGCAATTATCGACCGCAGTATCTATGAAGATGCGTTTATCTTTGCCAGGGCGCTGCACGCCATGGGCAATCTTACCGAGCGCGATTACCTTTCATACCGCCAGTTGTTCGAGCAGGTAGTAAAAAACCTGCCGCCACCTTCACTATTAATTTATCTCAAAGCGCCGGCTTCTATCCTGATCCAGCGCATCCAGCAGCGTGCCAGGAATATTGAAACCGGAATTACCCTCGAATATCTCGATTTGCTCGATTCTTTTTACGAAGAATGGATGCGTTCGTTCGATATTTGCCCGGTGCTTACCCTGCGAACCGACGATCTGGATTTTGTCCATGTTCCCCGCCATCTGGATACAGTGGTTGAGCGCATTCAGGATAAACTAACCGGCAAAGAAGAATTAGTCTTTTGATCCTGCATCCGGATGGGTTGTACGATGAACGATCATTTTCATTCACCGCCCGGGCGTATTTCTGGAGGCAAAAAATGACTGATGGCCTTAATGAAAAGATTTATGCGGTGGTGCGCCAGGTACCTGCCGGGCGGGTCACCACCTACGGCGCGATAGCGAAAATCGTCGGCGGCTGCACCGCCCGTGAGGTGGGTTACGCGATGGCCGCCACACCCGATGGCAGTCATGTCCCCTGGCAGCGGGTGATCAACAGCCAGGGAAAAATCAGCCCCCACGGTTTTGGTTATGGCAGCGCAATTCAGCGCCAGCTGCTGGAAGAGGAAGGAATCGTATTTGACCTCTCCGGAAAAATCGATTTGCAAAAATACGGCTGGCCGGACGCTCCTGTCAAACCATTCCCGCAGCAGGACCGTTTATTTCCGGAATGAATACCGCCCAATCAGCGTCTTAATTTTTTAGCCCGTTCTTGAAGTTCGATATCTTCTTCCAGGATGGGATCGATCACGATTCCGTGGGGAATGGGCTTTGCATCGCTGTCGACATGCACAAAGGTGATAAATCCCTCTACTACCAGTTGTTTCTCTGCCACCATCTTCACATAAGCCACCATGCGAGATTTTCCGGTCAGCACAATCTTGCTTTCGAAACGGACGATCTCGCCCATGTGCACCGGACGGCTGAAGGTCATCCCATGGATTTGCAAACAGACGATTCTTTCCGGCCGGGTCAGGCTGGCAGCCGCCGTAAACCCCAATTTAACAAACCATTCTGCGCTGCGCCCGGCATACAAAGTGCCGTGATGGTTTAGATCTTCGCCTTTGACCAGGCGGTGGGTGACGAACGGGATTACTTCCATGCAATAACTCCTGGCAGGAGGAAAAAGCCTGCCTGCTTAAACAATCATACCCCCGACCCCACCCGCTGAATAGAGCCCGCAGATTGGTTTCAAAACGGTTTTATTCAATGACTAATACCGGCGGCTAAAATATTCCATATAAAAATTGACTACCCACTTTATGCAATTTCGCTATAATATTCTCAAATCCCATGGATGGAAAAAGATGTTCGCACGTTGAGGGTCATGCACACTTTAAATCCTAAGCGCCTCCGGGTTATGTCATATTTCTTGTGGGGCAAATGCATTTTCTTCTCCGTGACCTGCCGCTTCGGCCACCCGTAGGGGTGCCGTGTCTCCGTGGTGAAATATAAAAAAGGAGTGAGCAATGGCGATTCCGTCTCGTATGCCGCGTTATGATGTTCGCAACGATGGTGCTGGTCCGTATGTCATCTTCTACTGCGACCAGTGCGATCGTGAATACCGCAGCCAGCCGAATATCGGCAACACGATCAGCAGCGGTATCGGAAACGATATTAAAAGCGATCTGTTGAGGAAGATCCCTCTTTTTGGAGGCGTCATCGCCAACAATGTCGATCGCAATGATCCGCGCTACACGTATGATTTGAACAGCCAGCAGCTCAATGAGCATTGGACACAGGTAAAACAATATTTCCGCGAGTGCACCACCTGCAACCGCATTGTCTGCCTTTCAGATTTCGATGAACAAGCCGGTTTCTGTAATGAAGACTCGCCGCGCGCCGGTCAAATTGCCGAAGCTCGCGGCCAGCAAGCCGGCGCCGCCCTCAAAGGCATTGCCAGTGCCTTCGGTTTAAGTTCGGCGTTCTCTGCCGCCGGCAAAGCCATGGAACAGGCCCAAAGCCAGATGGCGAGCTGCCCCAGCTGCGGCAACATGGCCAAACCGGGCACCAAATTCTGCCCTGAATGCGGCACGGTCATGGTCCAGCCGGCCGCCACGACCTGCCCGCAGTGCGGTACTGAAACCAAGGGCGCAAAGTTCTGCCCAAACTGCGGCGCAAAACAAGAACCACCGGCCGCGGCAGCCCCGGCCAACTGTCCCAAATGCGGCTCTCCGGCCAATGGAGCGAAATTCTGCGCTAACTGCGGGACCAAAATAGCCTGACAGTTTATAAAATCAGAACAGGATCGTCCTATGGGCGATCCTGTTCTGATTATAAAAATCACACTTTCACGACCTGCTTTTATAATGCACGGGATCCAGACTGCGCAGGCGTTCGGCGGCAGTCTCTGCCGTCAGGTCGCGCTGCGGCATAGACAGCATCTCAAAACCAACCATGAACTTGCGAACCGTTGCGGAGCGCAGCAGCGGCGGGTAGTAATGGGCGTGAAAGTGATGGTGAGGGTACGCCTTGCCGTCCGAAGGGGACTGGTGGAAACCCATTGAATAGGGGAAGGAGACTTCGAACAGGTTGTCGTATTGCACCGTAATCTGATGCATCACCTCTGCCAGCCCTTTGACCTCTTGTGGGTGTAAATCCGCCAGAGAGCCGGTATGCCGGTTGGCCGCCAACAGGATCTCAAAAGGCCACACCGCCCAGAAGGGCACCAGCGCGGTGAAGTGCTCGTTAGCAGCCACCACCCGCTCTCCACTGGCCTGCTCGGCATTGAGATAGTCGCAAATCAGGCAGGTCCCCTGTTCGCGGAAATAATTTAACGTCTGGGATAATTCCTGGTCCGGCTCGTTAGGGATGTGCCCGGTTGACCAGATCTGGCTGTGCGGGTGGGGGTTGGAGCACCCCATGGCCGCCCCTTTGTTTTCAAACACCTGCACGTAGTTGATCTCGGGCCGGCTGCCCAGGTCAACCGTTTGTTCCGTCCAGGTGCGGATCACCGCTTCCACGTCGTTCAGAGCCATTTCCGGCAAGGTTAAATCGTGGCGGGGTGAAAAACATACCACGCGGCAGATGCCAGCCTCTGGTTCTGCCCGTAACAAACCGTACATGGGCTGTTCGCGCCGGTATTCATCGTCTCCCGGAAATAAAGCCGAAAAATCGTTATCAAACACAAAGGTGTTGGTATAAGGCGGGTTGACCGGCCCGGTGGAACGTTTATTGCCCGGACACAGATAACAGGACGGATCGTACTCCGGCAAGCGTTCCTGAGCCACTTTTTCGACCTGGCCCTGCCAGGGCCGTTTCGCGCGGTGGGGAGAAACCAGCACCCACTGACCGGTCAGCAGGTTCAATCGGCGATGGGGACGTTCGAAGTTCATACGATACCTCTCCGGGATATAATTGAATCACAGAATTATTTTATCCCATTTTACTTTGCAACCTCTACCTCCTTGCTGCGTATATTAGGTAGACAATTCTGAGTCAGGAGCAAGTTGTTGAACAACCTCGATCCTCAAATACTGCAGGTAGCCCTGCAAGGAGATGACGCTGCGTTTAGCCAGCTGGTAGAAACCTACCAGCGACCGGTCTATAACCTGTGTTATCGCATGTTGGGTGATGGGGTCGAGGCCGAGGATGCTGCTCAGGAAACATTTTGGCGGGCATATCAAAATCTCCGCCGGTATGATCCACAGCGCCCGTTCATCACCTGGCTGCTCTCGATCGCAGCCCATTTTTGCATCGACCAGCAGCGCAAACGCAAGCATCCGGTTTATCCCATCGATGAATATATGGAAGAAACCGCCCCCGACCCTGCTCCCAGCCCAGACCGAGTGGTTAGCCAGTTGGATGATGATCAGTATTTGCACCGCATGATCGCTCAGCTGGCGTCTCAAGACCGGGCCGTACTGATCCTGCGTTACTGGCATGAAATGTCCGAGGTAGAAATTGCTCAAGCCCTGGATATGACGGTCAGTGCTGTGAAAAGCCGCTTGCATCGCGCGCGTTTGCTGTTAGCCAAACAATGGGAAACCGCTCATACACAAACTTCGATTACGGAAAGGAAGCGCCATGAGTCACCAGCCTTTTGAAACATGGATGCTCGAAGAGAACAACCGCACCCCAGAGCAGGAAGCTGCGCTTCAAGCCCATCTGCTGAATTGTGCAGAATGCCGTCAGGTCCACACCGGCTGGCAGGCCGCCAGCCTGTCACTGGAATCCGCCCGGATGGTCAGGCCGGCGCCCGGTTTCACCCAACGTTTTTCGGCTTCTCTGGCCGAACGCCGCGCCCTGCAGGCCCACCAGCGCCAAATCCGTAATTTGATCCTGGGGCTGTCGCTGGGCCTGATCGCCACTGCGGTGCTGCTCACAATCGCGATTTTTACCTTCACCTCGCCGGTCGAGATGCTCGTGAACGGTGTGGAAGCGATCACGGTGGGGGTAACCCGGTGGAACCAGGTGAGCCATGTTATATCCGCTGCCATGGGGCAGCCCATCTTCCTGGTGGTTTGGATCCTGATAACCTGTGGGGTTAGCTTCCTGGCTTGTGCCTGGTTATTTTCTCTCTGGCGGATTTCAGTGCAAGGAGCACATCAAGAATGAACAAGATCATCAAATTCACTTTATTTTTTCTCATGATCGCCGCTGTATTACTGGCATTACCCGGCTCGGTGCATGCCCAAAGCCCTACTGGCGATGATAGTCCGGTCATTTTTGGGAGTGACTACGTTCTCCCTTCCGGCAAGGTCATCAAAGATCTGGTCGTCTTTGGGGGAAACGCAACCATCGAACAAGGGGCGCATGCTACAGGAGATGTGGTTGTCTTCGGTGGAAATCTGACCATTAGCGGCGATGTTGACGGTGACGTGACCGCTTTTGGCGGCAATATCACGGTAAATGAAAGCGGTCTGGTCGGGGGCGATCTGAATACTCTTGGCGGGGCTGCGCAGGTCTCTCCCGGAGCCACCATCCGCGGCAGACAGCTTACCGGAATTGGCGGGTTTCCACTTCACGTGCCGACCATGATCTACACGCCGTCATTCTGGGTGGATTTGGGCCAGGGGGCCGGCGTCCTATCCGCGGTGTTTGGCTCCTTCATGATCGCTTTGATCGCGGTACTCGTTGCCTTATTTCTGCCGGTGCCCACCGACCGCGTCGCGCGGACCATCGGCACCCAGCCAATCATCTCCGGAGCGTTAGGGCTGTTGACCCTGGTCGTTTCTCCCGCGCTCTTCCTGGTGCTGGCGATCACGGTGATCCTCATTCCATTAGGCCTGGTGGGTTTGCTGATCTTTGGGATTGCCCTCCTTTTCGGCTGGATAGCGATCGGGCTCGAGCTTGGTAAACGCATGACAGGGTTGCTCAATACCTCCTGGGCCATCCCGGTCAGTACCGGTGTCGGCACCCTGGTCATCACCCTGATTGCCAGTCTGCTGCTGGTGATCACCGGCGAGTGGTTCTGGGCACTGTGCTGCATCGCTATCCCATTGGTCGGGCTGGTGATGATGGTCGGGTTAGGCGGTGTGGTTGCCAGTAAATTTGGCGCTCAAGTCTATTCTCCCAATCCACCCCGACCTGCCGTTTCCCTGCCACCCACTTATGTGCCAGCGCCTGGCACGCCGGCCTCATCCAATTGGCCGACCGAACCTCAAGCTCCAATCGTCAGCCAACCGCCCGTTGCCCCTGCCCCACCGGCGCCTGTCATGCCATCTGTGCCACAGGATCTATCGCCTGAATCCGGAGCCCAGGTCCCGCCGCAGCCAGATGAACCGCCATCACCGCCATCGGATTCACCCCTGCCGCCCGCGGATCCCTCAGGTCCTGCGCTGTAATCGCGATCCATCGGATATCCTCTGAAGTGCCTTGTGAACCAACATCACAAGGCACTTTTTTTCTTAAATATTTTTGGCATATAATCATTCATGTGACGTTCTCTGTTGCTTACACCGCAAGGGTATCCTTCGCCCCACCCCTTCGGGTGCACCAAGGGTGTCGGGCGTACCTTACGTAAAGGAAAGGCAACAGCTTCTCAGGTAACGCTCTCCCTAACGGGACACGTTCGCACCTGACCGCTCCGTCCAAGCGGGTTATTCAAAGCCAAAGCCAGGATATTCCGAGCGGCGTTTATATCTCGGTCGAGAACCAGGCCACAATCAGGGCAAGAATGAACACGAACCGACAAACCTTTTGGAACAATGCTCCCGCACCCGCTGCATGCCTGGGTGGTGTTGGACGGGTTAACGGCGATTACCTGAATACCGGCACTTTCAGCCTTGTATTCAAGCATCTGCCGCAGCCGTCCAAACCCCGCGTCATGCGAGGACAGGGACAGGTGTCGGTTACGGTTCATAAAGCCGAGGGAAAGGTTCTCAATGGCAACCAAGTCATTCTCGGCCACAACCCGATGGCTGACCTTATGCAGATAATCCGCTCTTTGATTAGCAACCTGTTCGTGCAAGCCAGCCATTTGCCGATACGATTCCCGCTGGCGGCGACTGCCTTTGACCTGTCGAGCAGCGTGGCGTTGAAGGCGGCGCAGTTTGGCAAGTCTCCCCCGCAACCAACGGGGATTTTCAAGCAACTCGCCCGTAGAAAGGGCGGCAAGGCTTTTCAAGCCCACATCCACCCCTACTTGTTGCCCTGTAAGGTGCTGCCTTTTGGTTGGGATAGGCAATTCAAGCATCAGACAGACGTACCAGCGATTAGCGACGCGCTTGATCACGGCGTGCTTGATTTCAGCGTCTGTCGGGATGGCTCGATGGTAACTCATCCGCATTTCGCCAACATTCTGAACGTAGAACGATCGATGGCCTTGCTCATTCTGGCGCAACTTACACCCATCACCATAGGTGTACTCAACGCTATTGAAACGGTTACGGCTTTTGAAACGAGGAAACCCTGGCTTTTCTCCCGCGCTCATGCGGCGGAAGAAAGCGGCGAAGGACTTGTTCAAACGGCGCAGCAGGTGCTGCAGACTGGAAGCGTTGACCTGCCCAAACGTTTCGGGGCGATCTCGGCGTATCTCTCGAAAATGGGTCCACTGCGCTCCGTAGCCAATCCCCTTGCCCGTTTCCCGATAGGTCGTAATCCGCTGTTCGAGGGCAGCATTGTAGATCAACCTGGATTGCCAAAGCAAAAAATCCAGTTGTTCAGTCTGCTCAGTATTTGGGCGGAGAAGGTATTTATAAGTACGAAGCATAGCCTAACTCGACTTGTGCATTTCGATGAATCGCTTGACGGTTTCCGTGGAGACCTGGTCTATCGAGCCAACGCAGCAGCTTCTGCTCTCCATGCCCGGCAGACGGGTCCACAGTCGAGGGAATTTCAGGCTCTTGAACTGGATGGCAAGTCGTTGAGGCGATTCCTTCAATTCGCTCCGGATAAACAGGTGAACGGGGTCGGGCATGATTTCCAATGCCTCAATCGTCACCTCCAACTCCTCCGCCTTCTGATACAGCAGCGAACTCAGTTCTTCCGCAATCTCGCCGATCAGAACCTTGCGACGGTATATAGGACATCCAACCAGAGGATAATTCAGAGAGTAAACACTTCCCGAATTGCGCCGATATCGTGTGTTGCTCATAGAACAATCGTACTACGAAATTCGATATTTATCTACGATCCACACGAAATACGAAAGGAGAAAGCGGGCTTCCTCTGCCGTTTGAAGACAGCAGTCCTCGCTCGCTAATTTTTTATGGAAAACAGCGAATTACAAAATAAATCCGGCCCCCCACCCATGGTAACCGTAAAAGGGACCCACCGCCAGATAGGCCAACAGATTGGCGAAGCCTGCCGGCCGAAAGTTCAGCACAGCATCGACAGTGCAAGAAAATTGGTAGATGCCACCTTCGAACAGCTTCAATTAAACTGGGAAGGTGCCAAGAATCAGGCCCGCAAGTATTTTCCTTTTGCACAGGAACGCTACCCGCTTTATGTCGAAGAATTGGAAGGCATGGCGGAAGGGGCTGACGTCGATTTTGATGATCTGGCAGTCGTGAACGGGCTCGAAGCTGTGACCATGGATGCGCTCCATTTAACCCGCTGCACTTCCATAGCGATAAATGAGCAGTTTACCGCCAACAGGCACGTCATGGTGGCCCACAACGAAGATTGGCTGCCAGAGGACGAAGCCGATATTTTCATCCTGCATGCCAGACCGGATGATGAACCTCCCTTCCTGGCGATGACCTACGGCGGGCTGCTGCCAAATATTGGCGTGAATGCTTATGGAATCGCACAGTGCTGCGACTCTATTTATCCGAATGACAGCCGGGTCGGCATCCCGCGCGTGGTTGTTTCGCGCGCAGTCCTGGCGGCTCGCACCCTCGATCAGGCTATCCGCTCTACCCTGGTTCCGCTGCGCGCCGCGGGATATAACCACCTGATTGCCCACGAAAGTGGAGAAATTTACAACATTGAGGTTTCCGCCCGTCATTTCGCCGTGATTTACGCTGAAAATGGCTATACCGTGCATACCAATCATTATCTGGACGAAAAACTGCATGCCATTGAAGCCGAACCGGAGCAAATGATCTCCACCCGCATCCGCTACCACCGCGCCACTCGTCTGATCCGCCAGACGCAGCTGCATTCAGTCGCGAGCCTGCAAGCCATCCAGCAAGACCACCTCAATTGTCCCGAATCGATCTGTAACCACAGCATCAATGCTTCAAACCCCCTCGATCGCGAAAAAACAATTTGTTCGTTGGTCATGGATCTCAATGAGCGCCAGATGACTATTGGGCTGGGTAATCCCTGCCAGAGCACCTACTATACTTTTCAGCTTGATGCCTGACGGCAACAATGAATTTTTGGATCACCATTCTGGTGGTTTCATTAACCTACGCCGGCATCGCGGTTGGCCACTGGCCTTTACTTAAAGCCAACCGGACGACCATCGCCTTGATGGGGGCTGGCCTCTTGATCTTGCTGGGCCAGGTCCGGTTTCAGGACATTGGGAAATACCTGGACCTTAATACCCTCATCTTGCTCTTCAGCATGATGATTATCAATGCCAACCTGCGCGTTGCCGGTTTTTTTCGCCTGGCTGGCAGTTACTTAATGCGCCTGGCCCGTTCTCCAAGACGTTTCCTGATGTGGGAAATTATTTTTACCGGGGTGCTGAGCGCCTTCTTTTTGAACGATACCATCTGCCTGATGTTCACCCCATTGATCCTGGAGATCATGCTGGCGGTCGAGCGCAATCCCATCCCCTATCTGATTGCCCTGGCAACCTCAGCGAATATCGGTTCGGCGGCAACCCTGACCGGGAACCCACAAAATATGATCATCGGCACAGCCTCCGGGATCTCTTATATTTCCTTCGCTGCCGCGCTTACCCCCATCGCCCTGCTTTCCCTGGGAGGAATCTGGTTGGTTCTGGTCAGATTTTACCCGCGGGATTTTCTGCCGGAACAATTTCCACCATTTCCACAGACCGATCTTTCCATTGACCGGTCCCTGATGGTCAAGAGCCTGGTGGTGGCAGCCGGCCTGCTTCTGGCATTTTTAGGAGGTGTTCCGGTCGCTGAGGCAGCTTTTTTAGCCGCCTGTCTCTTACTGTTTTCCCGCCGCATGCACCCGGAACAGGTATTTGCCGAGTTTGATTGGAGCCTCTTAGTCTTCTTCTCCGGGTTGTTTATCGTCACCGGTTCGCTCGACGCCAACGGCATTACCGCCGATCTTGGCCGCCTGGCGAATACTTTTGGCCCGTTGAATGCCTTCAATTTTTCTGCGATCACTGTCGTGCTCAGTAATATCGTCTCGAATGTGCCTGCCGTCTTGCTGCTTCGGCCGGTTGTGACAGCTATCGCAGACCCCCGTCCGGCCTGGTTGACCCTCGCGGCCGCCTCGACCCTAGCTGGGAACCTGACCCTGCTCGGATCGGTCGCTAACCTGATCGTAGCGGAAATTGCTTCCCGTTGGCGGGTCACTCTCAGTTTTTGGGAATATACCAAAGCCGGGGTAGTGATCACGCTGATTTCTTTAGTGATAAACATCGCCTGGCTGCAATTATTCATATGGAAATAAAAAAGTCTGGACATTGGTGACCTTTAAAGCTTAAAATGATCATTCTCATCGAACTTGTGAGCTAAAAAAACAGACATCTACTTTGGATTGAACAAAAAAATAATCCACTGGATCTATAATCCACATAGTTTCGTTCTGTTGATGCATACCGCTGATCGGAAAACTGATTTTAGAATGGAGATTCCTGATGCCAAAATATTTTGCCGTTCTGACAATCGTGCTTTTAATTGGAATAGTCGTGACCCGTGTCCAACTGATGAAAAGAATAGGGATTGAGGCGATGAATTTTGGCAAAATCGATCGTAAAGATTACCTGATCCCTCCGTTTGCTCTGTTCTATTTTTATCTCGTGTTTGCCAATACTTTCAGTCTGCCCACCCTCAGCAAGCAGGAAATTATCAGTTCTGATGCCATCCGTTGGATCGGAGTCATATTTTGCCTGGCAGGACTGGGACTGTTATTCTGGAGTCTTGTCTCATTTGGGAAGAGTTTTCGGGTCGGCATAGATATTGACAGACCCGCCCAGCTGGTGACAACTGGCGTGTTTGCTATCAGCCGCAACCCCATTTACGTAGGCTTTGCGTCCGTCCTGCTTGGCCAATTCTTGATCTTCTCCAATTGGATTCTATTGATTTATCTGGTTTTGGCATTTTGGCTGTTTCATCGGCAGGTATTGCGCGAAGAGAGTTTTTTACAGATGCATTATGGTCAGGAATACACTGACTACTGCCATCGAGTCAGAAGATATTTGTGATTCCCAGGGAATTGGATTTTGTGAGATTCTTTGAAAATTGTTGATTGCTCCGGTTTTCATGGGTGCGGATAAATCGAGCTCCACTTCGGGGTATTTGGTAAATACAATACATATGCGGCTTTTCCGGCTTGCAATTGCTTTGCCGGTTTATTCAATGTAGTGGTTTTCCCTTCATACTGCTGCCCATTGACCTGAAATTGGTATTTAATGATCCATGGATTCTGCCCATTGATCGTGACAGAATAATTTTGATTAACTTCCAATATTTCCCCTATCGCCGCTTCACCTTCTCGCAAAACATTCACCACCATTTGGGATACCTGATATCGCCAGATTAATACCCCGGCCCCTGATCCAAAGAATGCGATGCCGATTAACAGAAACGGTAGACCCACAACAGAGTTAAAGACATTAGTAGTAAGACCCAGTCCGACCAGGCCGAAAGTCGCGCCAATAAAACTAAAAACCATCGCCGTTACCCCCCAACCATCGGCAAATATGAGCCGCCATACGTAATTCCTGGAAATTGATCGAGGCGGCGCAGGCGGCATGCGGAGATTTTCAGTTGAGACGGATGGGTGGTTGTCTTCATCCGACTGGTCAATGGGACCGCCACAATTGCTGCAATTGGATTGAAATGTACGATATTTTGTGCCGCACCAGGGACAGGTGATCATTTTAAATGTCAGCCAATCACCGTGAAAGCTCATCCAGCCGCGCCAGTTCGGCGTCGGTCAGCCTGAAGCGCATCGCTCCGGCATTATCAGCTGCCTGCTGCACTTTCGTGGCGCCCGGGATAGTCACCACCAGGTCTCCGTTAAAACAGATCAGCCAGTTGAGCGCTACCTGGGCCGGCGTGGCCTGATAATTTGCCGCAATTTCTTCCAGGGCAGCCACCAGGGGACGGCTGGATTCTAACTGGCGCTGGATCCGGCTGCGCCAGATAAATGACTTGCTTTTCAGCAGTTCAGGGTGCTTATGATACTTGCCGGTCAGCAGCCCAGACCCCAGGGGAGTATAGGCAGTGATGGTGACTCCCAGCTCCTTTGCGGTTTGCAGGGTGCCGTCAGTTTCAATCTTGCGGTCAAGCAGGCTGTAGCGCACCTGGTTGGTTGCCAGGGGCAGTCCGCGCTTCTGCAGGGCGGCATGCGCCCGGCGCATTCTTCCTGGCCCAAAGTTGCTGATCCCTACCGAACGGATCTTTCCGGCCTCCACCAGGTCTGCCATGGCATTCATTTCTGCTTCCGGTGAGGAAAAACTGGTGGGCTGGTGGATATAATACAGGTCAACCGGGTATCCGCCCAGGAAGCGCAGGCGGTCTTCGATGGTTCGGGAAATATTTCCGGCTGTACGGAAAAGCGGGAACCATTTGGTAGCCACCACCACGTCCCCGGCTTTCTTTCCGGCGGCCTTTAATCCGTCAGCCAGAGATTGTTCCGCAACGCCGGCCCCGTAGATTTCGGCCGTGTCGAACCAGTTGATGCCGCCATCCAGGGCAGTCTGAATGATGGCGTTTTTCTCAGCCTGGGGAATCACCGGGAAGACACGCCCGAGCAAACCCCCGCCGCCGGAGAGTTCCATGACCCCCAGGCCAATTGGAGTGACCTGGATATCGGTTTTTCCGAGGGTTCGCATGGGGAAAATTGAAGTGGATGGCATAATTTACTCCTTAGATGTGAAAAACAGATGATCATTCACGTGGCTTTTATTGATAATAACGGTTTTTACGGATTAATTCAAAAACAGGCGCCGGTAAAAAATAGCGAAACGACCGGCCCTGCGCGATGCGCAGGCGGATCTCGCTGGAAGAAATATCCAGCAGCGGCGAATTAAAATAACACACTTTTTTGGCTAATCCCGGCAGCTGACCTTCCAGTTCTTCCGGGTCGATGCTTACCCCCGGGCGGCGCATCACCCCCAGTATGGAAATCTGCCGGATTAGTTCCTGCGGTCGGTACCAAATCGACAAATCCCTGAGTGAATCTCCACCCAACAGATATACCAGCTCTGCGTCCGGGTACTGCCCATGCAAAAGATGCACCGAATCGACCGCGTAATGCGGCCCGGGCCGGTCCAGATCTACCCTGGAGAGTTCAAACCGCTCCTCTCCCGCAACCGCCGCCTGCACGAGACGCAGGCGCTGCTCGGTCGGGCTGATCGCCTGGCCTTGTTTATGCGGCGGAACAGGGGTTAAGACCCACAGCAGGCGATCCAGGTTGAGCTGTTCGAGGGCGTCTGCCGCCAGCACCAGGTGACCGATGTGAGGTGGGTCAAATGTCCCGCCAAAAATACCGATGCGCATCGCGCCTCACCTCTCCGGGAAACCCACCCGCCTGAAACGAGCCGCCAGAATTTGGATTAATCCTGCCATTCCAGTTCGTAATCGCCGATGAATACGGTGTCGCCTTCCTGCACGCCAAGTTTACGCAGCTGTTCTTCGACCCCCAGGGTTCCCATCAGGCGTTGGAACCGGCGCACAGAGCCGTCAAACTCCCAATACGTCATCGCGGCAGCCCGTTCGATCGCGGCCCCGTGAACCTGCCAACCTTCGGCCGTCTGCTCAACCGTGAACGATTTGGGATCCTCAGCGGTCCGGTACACGGGCATCTCTTCAACCTCAGGTTCGAGGACCGGGGTGGCTTTCAACAGTTCGGATGCTTTCCATAACAGTTCGCGCACCTGGGTGTGCGCCACCGCCGAAATCGCCATCGGCTGGTAGCCCTTTTCTTCCAGGATCCTTTTGATTTCGGGCCAGCGCTCCTGCACGTCAGGCAGGTCCATTTTGTTGAAAGCCACTACCTGTGGCTTTTGCGCCAGCAGCGGATCAAATAAGGCCATTTCACTGTTGATTTGTGCAAAATCGGCGATCGGGTCTTCAGACATCCCATCCAGAACATGGATAAGCACGCGGGTGCGTTGGACGTGCCTTAAAAACGAAAACCCCAACCCCACGCCTTCATGCGCGCCCTCGATCAGGCCTGGGATATCAGCCAGGACCAGGGTATGGTCCAAATCCAGATCCGCCACACCCAGGTTTGGTTCGAGCGTGGTAAAGGGATAATCGGCAATTTTGGGTTTAGCATTGGTCACTGAAGCCAGCAAACTGGATTTACCCGCGTTCGGCACACCCACAATCCCCACATCGGCGATCAATTTAAGCTCCAGGCGCAAGATTTTCTCTTCGCCCGGTTCTCCTTTCTCAGCCGTACGCGGGGCCTGCACGCGCGAGGTTTTAAAATGCGGGTTACCGCGCCCGCCGCGCCCCCCTTTGCAAACGACCAATTGCTGCCCGGGCTCCACCAGGTCACCCAGCAGTTCACCGCTGGCGTCATCCCGCACCATAGTGCCCGGTGGGACGAGGACGATCAGGTTCTCGGCCGATCTTCCGGTCATGTCGTTGATCCCGCCGTTCTTGCCTTCATCCGCCATAAATTTGGTGGTAAAGCGGAAAGCCGACAGGGTATTCAACGTCGGCCGGACTTCCAGTATGACATCTCCCCCACGCCCGCCATCGCCGCCGTCCGGCCCGCCGCGGGTAACATATTTCTCCCGGTGGAAATGGACCATCCCGTTTCCACCTTTGCCGGAGCCGACGATAATTTTTGCTTCATCTATAAACATAGTGTTCCGTATGCTGCTTTCAGCAGATTGGGCTGCACCGGTCGGGGAAAGTTGGTTTCCCCAACCGGTGAGCGCTGCAATCAACTATTTTTGAAATTTATCCTTGAGAATATCTTCAAGGGTAGGTTGTCCAATTTCTTCCAACTCGTACCGCACTCGTTTCATCGGTTTGGTGACATTGATCACCCGGGTCAGGTCAATCGGTGTGGCGGAGATGACCAGGTCGACATCGGAGTGATTGATCGTGTTTTCCAGATCTTTGATCTGCGCCCCGCCGTAGCCCATTGCCGGTAGGATCGGTCCGGTATTTGGATATTTACGGTAGGTATCGGCGATCGTGCCCACCGCAAACGGGCGCGGATCGACGATCTGCGCCGCGCCGAATTTTCGCGCCGCCACCCATCCCGCGCCGTATTTCATTTCACCGTGGGTCAGGGTGGGACCGTCTTCGATCACCAGCACGCGCTTGCCGCGGATTTCTTCCGGGTGATCGACAAACAGCGGGGAAGCGGCTTCGATGATGATTGCCCGCGGGTTGGCGGCCTGCAGGTTCTCGCGCACTCTGAAAACCTCCTCACCGGAGGCCGTGTCCACCTTGTTGATCACAAAGACATCCGCCGAGCGTACGTTCGTCTCACCCGGGTGATAGGTCAGTTCATGACCAGGGCGGTGCGGGTCCGCGACCACGATCGATAAATCGGAGACGTAGAATGAAAAGTCGTTATTGCCGCCGTCCCACAGAACAATGTCCACTTCCTGCTCGGCCTGGCGCAGGATGGCTTCATAATCTACCCCGGCATATACGATCACCCCGTTATCCAGGTGAGGCTCGTATTCTTCTCGTTCCTCGATCGTGCAGTCGTAACGGTCCAGGTCGGCGTATGTCGCGAAACGTTCTACCCGCTGGGCCACCAGGTCACCGTAAGGCATCGGATGGCGGATCGCGGCAACTCGAAAACCCATCTTGCGCAGGATCAGGGACACGCGCCGTGTGGTCTGGCTCTTGCCCGAACCGGTGCGAACGGCGCAGATCGAAACCACCGGTTTGGTTGATTTGAGCTGGGTCGCTTTCATCCCCATCAGGCGAAAATCGGCGCCGGCTGCCAGGACGATCGAGGCTTTATGCATCACGTATTCATGCGGCACGTCACTGTAGGCAAAAACCACATCATCTACTTTCAGATCCCGAATCAGTTTAACCAGGTCGCTTTCCGGGTGGATCGCGATCCCATCCGGGTAAAGCTTCCCGGCCAGGGCCGCCGGATACTTGCGGTCGTCGATGTTCGGGATCTGGGTCGCGGTGAAAGCTACGACCTGATAGGCGGGGTTATCGCGGAAAAAGACGTTGAAATTGTGAAAATCACGTCCGGCCGCACCCATGATCAGTGTACGAATAGGGTTCATACGAATTCTCCTTTGAGAGTGGTATGTTTTTCCATCACCCAGGGGACGATGGCGCCCATTCGCACCGCCTTCAGGGGACGATGCCGCCCTGCCAGCTACATCACCTCGGGGGCTTGAATGCCCAATAAGGCCAAACAGTTGCCAATCGCCTGGCGCGCCGCAGCCACCAGGCGCAGCCTCTGGCTGCGCACCGGCTCCTCGGTCTGCAGCACCGGGCACTGGTTATAAAAATCGTTGAATGTGCGTGCCAGTTCATACGCCAGGCTGGCGATATTCAACGGGCGGAAATCAGCCGCTGCTTTTTGTACTTCCGACGGCAGGCGGTTGATCAGGTCGACCAGTTAAATCTCCACCGGCGCCAATCCTGCGCTGAAATCGGATTCGGGGACATCCTGGTTTGCCTTGCGCAGGATGCTGCCGCCGCGCACATAAGCGTACTGGATATACGGCGCGGCCTGCCCGTTGAAGTCAAGCGCGGACTGCCAATCGAACGTCACCACCTTGGTGCTTTCGCGGGCAAGCATCGGGTATTTAATCGCTCCGATCCCGACCGCCTGGGCAATTGCCAATTTTTTCTCAGCGCTCAATTCGGGGTTCTTTAATTCGACCACTTCCAGAGCACGGTTCGTCGCCTCCTTGATCAAATCTTCAAGCAACACCACCGTACCATCGCGCGAGGCCATAACCACATTTCCCGGTAAATTAACCAATTCGTAGGGAATATGCTGGCAGCGCGCCGCCCATTCGTAACCGGCTAATTCCAAGGTCTTGAAAACCTGTTGGAAATGCAGGGATTGGCGCACATCCACCACGTAATAAGAACGCTTCAAGCCTTTGTAATCCGCGAATTTCCGTTTGGCAAGCGCCAAATCCTCGGTCGCGTACAAAGCCGTGCCATCCGAGCGCAGAACCACCAACACCCGGTATTTTTCATGATCCAGACCCAAAAGGTCATCCAGCTTAACATAAACTGGTCCATCCGGTCGCTCGTCGATGGCGATCTTTTTCTGGATCAGTTCTGTGACCATCTCTTTTCCGGGGTGCTCGACCATACTGTTAAAATAGTAGGTATCGAAGTGGATATCCAGCAGGTCGTACATCTGGTCGAACCCGTCTAAAGACCACTGGCGGGTTTCTTCCCACAATTTTACGATCTCCGGATCGCGTTTATCCCACCGGGCATACAGCGCCCGCACATCGGCTTCCAGAGCGGGGATTTCTACCAGGCGATCGCTGGCCTCGGCATAAATGCTGCCCATCCAGCGGGTTATGTCTTTTTCCGGCTTTTCACCCGCATGGAAATTCATGTAATTCCACAGCCATTTGATCACGTGCAGGCCAATGTCCCCCGGGTAGTTCGCCCGGACCACATCATAGCCCGCGAAATTGAGGATCCGGCACAACACGTCCCCCAGAATCGCCGAGCGCAAATGGCCCACATGGAAAGCTTTGTGGGTATTGGGCTGAGAAAATTCAACCATCACCTGTTCGCCGCGCGCCTTACCGCGTCCAAAATCTGCGCCCTGCGCCAGCACCTCGTCAACCACGCGTTGGGTAAACTTCGCCGTCGAGTAATACAGGTTCAAGTAGCCGCGCACCGCCTCAATACGCTCAAACCCGTCTGGCTGCCCAAGATATTGGGCTGCCGCCTGTGCCAGTTCCTGGGCGCGCTGAGGAACGTTCACCTTTTTGCCCTGGCGTGCTTCCTGGGAAGCCAGTTGGAAAAAAGAGGTTGATATCCCCCACTGCCCGCTAAATGGAATCCATGACCACAACAGGCTGGGTACCGGTAATCCCTGTTGGGCGCAGAAAGCCTGGATTTGTTCCCCTATTTGCGCTTGCTCGGCTTCGAACATTCCATCCAATCCTTTGATTTTGTTGTGTGAAGTGTTGTCGAGGCAGAGCCTCGACAACACTTCACACTAACATTCAGGTGCCAGCTTATAAAACCAAAAGCGGGAGGATAATACTCCCGCTGCCAGGTAAACAGATGAGTCCCGGTGAAATCCGGGAAATATACAGTGCAGATTATGCCAGTTCGTTTAACCGCTTCATCAGCCGGCTCTTGCGGCGGGCGGCATTATTGCGGTGAATCACACCCTTTTCCGCGGCTTTGTCTAAAGAGCTGATGGCCAATTTGACCGCGTCTGCTGCTGTATCCTGACTCCCGCTTTCGATGGCAGTCTGGGCTTTCGCAATTAACGTACGGGCTTTACCACGGAAAACTCGATTGTGTACACGGCGCTTCTCATTCTGACGATTGCGCTTGATTTGAGACTTGATATTTGCCAACTTCTTTCCTCCAAATAGACTTATAAACCAATGCGAAGGGATATTTTACCGGAAAGGCGGTATTTTGTCCAGAGCAATAAATAATCCTGAATTTATTATTTAACAGCTACTCCCAGCATACTTTGAAACCCTTTTGCCAGTTGTTCGCGTTCCGTCTGGCTTAAATCTGCGTTTGGGTGCAGGATCAGGTATTGATCGGGCGGCATCCGCCCGCCCAGGATCGCACCACTGATCTCCTGGGCATCCGCCTGGCGCTGACCGCGTTCGCCCTCACTGCGGATCACCGGGGTCGCTCCCCATTCCGACAGGTTCATCGTGCTTCGCCCTTCTTCCACGTCGTGTTGGATCAACCACGACATTGGGGCCACATTGCTGTACCAGGGCCAGGTAGTCTCGTTGCTGTGACAGTCAAAACAGGCTCTTTGGGCCAGGCTGCGGGTCTGGGGGCTGTCCCACTTTGCCTCCGCCGTGACCGGTGGGTTGATATGGCTGCGTCCATAGGGCACCAGTTGGATGACCAGAAACCCGGCGATGACGATAGCAATGGTTTTCAAAATCTGCTTCATAAATAACTCCAAAAACATACCCCCTCCTGGCAGGAGGGGGTAATACGACCTATGCCTACGGCGGTGGGTGGTTCATCAGCAATGATGGTCATGAAAAGCCTGATTATTTATTGCCAGGTTATTCATGCCGCATAATTCATTTTGACGATTATTTATCCTGCAGCGCCGCCACGCCCGGTAAGACCAATCCCTCGAGCATCTCCAGGGATGCGCCGCCGCCGGTCGAAATATGGGTGATTTTATCCGCCAGGCCCGATTTCTGGATGGCAGAAACTAAATCGCCGCCGCCGATGACGCTGATCGCGCCGCTCTCGGCCACAGCCTTGGCGACCCCTAGGGTGCCTTTGGCAAATTTGGCTACTTCAAAAAGACCCATCGGGCCGTTCCAAACCACAGTTCCGGCGCCTTTGATTGCCTTGCTGAAAGCCTTGATCGAATCGGGACCGATATCCAGGATGCGCCAATCGCCGGGGACATTGCTGACCGCCATGACCTTGGTCTGGGAGCTGTCATCCAGCGTGTCGCCCAGAACCATGTCCACCGGTAAACGCAGCTTGGTCCCGCCCAGCGCCAGCAGTTCCTTAGCGGTGTCCAGGGCGGTATCTTCTACCAGCGATTTCCCGACTTCATAGCCCTGCGCCTTGAAGAAGGTGTTGGCCATCGCCCCGCCGATCAGCACCACATCCGCCTTGGTCAACAGGTTCTTGATGACCCCGATCTTATCGCTGATCTTTGCCCCACCCAGAATTGCCACAAAGGGGCGTTTCGGGTTGTCGATTGCCTGTCCCAGGTATTTGATTTCTTTTTCAAGCAGGAAACCGGAGACGGCCGGCAGGAAGTGAGCCACGCCTTCCGTGGAAGAATGCGCGCGGTGCGCCGACCCAAAGGCATCGTTGACAAATATATCCGCCAGGGATGCCAGGCCTTTCGCCAGGTCGAGATCGTTCTTTTCCTCGCCGGGATGGAAGCGGGTATTTTCCAGCACCAGGACCGCACCCGGTTTCAGCGCTTTGGCGGCAGCTTCGGCCAGCGGGCCGACACAATCCGCGGCAAAGGCTACCGGTTTTCCTAATAAACCGCTCAGATATTCAGCCACCGGCGCCAGGCTGTATTTGGGATCGGGGCCGCCCTTCGGCCGCCCGAGATGCGAGCATAAAATCACACCCGCGCCCTGTTCCATCAGGTATTTAATCGTGGGCAGCGCCGCGACAATCCGCGTGTCATCGTCGACCTTGCCGTCCTTCAGCGGAACGTTGAAATCTACGCGCACCAACACCTTTTTCCCCTTCACGTCGATATCGCGCACAGTTTTCTTGTTAAACATACCATCCTCCCATAAAAAAAGAGGGTTTTTGCGGCCGGAAAACCGCAAAAACCCATTGGATCATACTTACAGCTTGGATGCGATCATTTTCGCCAGGTCGGCGGTGCGGCAGGAATACCCCCACTCGTTGTCGTACCAGGTCACGACCTTGATCAGGTTGCCCAAAACCATACTGTTGGGCAGGTCGACGATCGAAGAGCGTGAATCGCCTTTAAAGTCCATCGAAACCAGGGGATCGGTGTATTCACCGGTGGTCACGCCCAGGATACCCTTCAGCGGGCCTGCGGCAGCAGCCATAAATGCGGCGTTGAGCGTTTCTTTGGTTACCGGTTTCTCGACCGTGCAGGAGAAATCCACGATGGAGACGGTCGGGGTCGGGACGCGCAGCGAATAGCCGTCGAACTTGCCCTTTAATTCGGGGATCACCAGCGCCACGGCTTTGGCGGCCCCGGTGGTCGTGGGGATGATATTCAAGGCGGCAGCGCGCGAGCGGCGCAGTTCCTTGCGGTGACCCTGATCCAGAATGACCTGGTCGTTGGTGTAAGAGTGGATCGTGGTCATGACGGCCTGGATAATGCCAAAATTGTCATTGACGATCTTGGCCGCCGGCGCCAGGCAGTTCGTGGTGCAGGATGCATTGGAAATGATATGGTGTTTAGCCGAATCGTATTTCTGCTCATTGACGCCTAGCACGATGGTCAGGTCTTCGTTCTTGGCCGGTGCGCTGATAATCACTTTCTTCGCGCCGCCTTTCAGGATGTGCACGTCGGCCCCCGATTTGCCGCCGGCGCTCTTGGCATCCGTAAAGATACCCGTCGAACTCGATGACGATTTCCACGCCCAGTTCCGCCCAGGGTAAGGCTCCGGGATCTTTTTCGGCGAAGACTTTCACCTTCTTGCCGTCGATCACCAGATCGTTGCCGTCAACTTCAACGGTGCCCGGGTACATTCCATAATTTGAATCATATTTGAACAACGAGGCATTGGTCTTCGTGTCGAAAAGGTCGTTAATCGCGACCACTTCCAGCGTATCCCCCGCCCGTTCTTTAATAGCCTTCAGGACCTGTCGTCCAATCCGGCCGAAACCATTGATACCCACTTTTACTGTCATACGATCCTCCTAAAGATGTATGTGAAAAATTTTACCATGTGTTCGCATGGTCGTAAACGGTTGTCTGGATCACAATTTTATCGACGCGATTCCTTCTTCGCGGGTGACCAGAGGACCGGTCCGTTCGTTATATAAATCGACGATCGCTTTGCCTAACCGCTGGGAATCGTGCCGCCAGGGGTTCTCGCTGTCCACCAGGTTCGCCTGGTAAACCGCGTAGCGCTGGTCCAGGTCCGCCTCCGCGGTTACCCACCGGATCGGATCGGGCAGGTGGGGACTGGTGTTATTGTTGACGATCACCAGGTCAAAAATAGGGCCGCCCAGGTGTTTTTCCACCGTAGCGACATGGTCGCCGCAGGAATAATCATCGGTCTCGCCGGGCTGGGTGGCCACATTGCACACGAAAAATTTTAATGCCCGGCTGGCACGCACCGCATCCGCCAGGTCGGGCACAAGCAAATTCGGCAGCAAACTGGTATACAGGCTGCCCGGGCCGATCACAATCAGGTCAGCGGAGAGGATTGCCTGCAGCGCCGGCGGAAAAGCATGCGGGTTATTAGGTTCTAGCCACACCCGGCGGATAATCCCGCCCTGTTTGGGGATCTCGCTTTCTCCTTTGACCTGAATATCCTTGCCCAATTCCGGTTTATGGATGGTAGCGACCAGGCGCACATCATGCAGGGTGGCGGGAAGCACCCGGCCTTCCACCGCGAGCACCCGCCCGGCTTCGGAAACGGCTTCCTCAAAACTGCCGGTAATATCGGTCATCGCGGTGATGAACAGGTTACCCAGTGAATGCCCGTTCAGGCCGGCCCCGCTTGAGAAGCGGTATTGAAAAATCTGAGATAACAGGGCCTCATCGTTAGACAGGGCAATCAGGCAGTTGCGGATATCGCCCGGGGGTAAAATGCCGGTCGAGCGCCTGAGCTCGCCAGAGGATCCGCCGTCATCCGCCACGGTTACGATCGCCGTCAGGTTGTTGGTGTAAACTTTCAGCCCGCGCAGCAGGGAAGAGAGCCCGGTCCCGCCGCCGATCACTACCACCCGCGGACCGCGCTCGCGCCGCCGGTAAGCGGACACTGTATCCACCATGGCCTGACCGGGGCGCATAAAAGGGCGCATCAGCGAACGGTTCAGGCCGTAAATCCCAAACAAGACGGAACCGATCCCGATCCCCCCAAAAATGATCACCCGCAGCGGGCGGTCCAGGAAACGCAGCGCGGCGACGGAGAGTGAAGGCAGCCACCAGGTATCCGGGGCGGTGCGGTAGACATCCAGGAAGAGCATCGCGAAGCCGACGCCGATCAGCGTGGTACCGGCCAATATTAAGGCCATCCAACGTTTCACCCCCAATCCCGGGGCGAACCAACGCAGCTCCTGGCGGATTTTTTTCCACCAGCGGCCGTACCATTGCTCTCCTTTTGTCTGCATTGTCTACATCATAGCAGTGAATGGACCCAGCGTCAACGCACGTTCACGCTCATGACCCTCACTCCGCTCCCATTCGGTCCGGATTCTGGCGCATAAATTCCCATCCGTCCAGGGCCGGCGCTTCAATTCCCTGTTGAGCCTGGATCGTTGTGATATTGGTGCGGTGCTCTACCCCATGATTGACCACCTGGATCAGCATCGATACACTCCTGTAACGCGATCTTTGCCCCTCCCATTCCGCGTCATGCCAATCCCGCTCGAACGAATCCGTGATTTTCATCTTTTCGGCCGCTTCCACCAACCCGCCGCTGACCAGCTCCGCAAACGAGCGCATCTCTAATAAGGATGGGCTTGCCTCCCACGAGAAAGACGGAACCAGTCCCACTCCGGTCAGCCGTTGATAATACCGGGACTCAGCCTGGATAATGTGCACCAGCGTATCGTAAATACTGCCGTACGTGCCGGGCGCGCTGCTGGCAAGTTGCTCCGGAGTCAGGGCGAGCAGGGCATCAATCAGGTGAAGATTGGCCCAGCGGTTATATTGCAAAAACTCAACGGCGAACGGATTGGATGTGTTCATAAAACAGGGGTTCCTTATTTGAATAGTTTAAATGATCGTTCTCCGTGGCCTCAGTGCCTCCGTGGTAAAGTCATTGTAAGAAACGACGATTTTATGACGTTATAATAGAGACAAAGGAGCTTTCAATAATGGCAATCTCCCCAAAATTCGGCTTTGTGATCGAATATGTGACCGACATCGAGGCCGCCCGGCGCTTTTACGTTGAGGTGGTCGGGCTGGAGGTCCAGCGCTTCGCGCCCAATTTCATTCAATTTCAGAACTTCGCCATCGCCAGTGATGAGTCGATGAGCGCCTCGCGCGACCCGGAAATATACTGGCTGGTGGATGATGCGGACGGCGCCTACGGTGAGCTTTCCAAGAAATCGGAAATTGTCATGCCGCTGAAGCAGATGCCCTTTGGCAAGGTCTTCGGCATCAAAGATCCCACCGGGCGGCCGCTCTACCTGCTGGAATTCGCCCAGAATCGCCCCAGCCAAACCGTGAAATAAAAGGGCGAGGGCAGGTCAGATGTGCGCTGCCAGCCAGGTTTCCACGTCGCTGAGCACCCGCGCGCGTTCGGGCTCGTTGAACACTTCGTGGTACAGCCCATCGTAGATTTTGATCGTCTTGTCTTTTGAGCTGGCCTGATCGTAAAGCATCTGCGCGCCGGCCGGGTCGACCAGCTTATCCTGCCCACCCTGCACGGTGATGAACGGCAGCGTGATTTTTCCTAATTCGGTCGAGGCTCGCTGCATGGCCTTCAGCATCTCCGCCGCCAGCCGGGCCGGGGTCTTGCCGTGGAAGACCAGCGGGTCCTTGGCGTAAGCCGATACTACCTGCGGATCGCGCGAAATGGCGCCGGCATCCAGGGCCAGCACACCCGCCTTAGGCATGACCACCGAGAGGATCTTGCCCATGGTGATTGTCGCCGGTGAAATCCCCGCACCGATTTTGATCGCTGGCGCGGAAATGATCGCCCCTTTGAAACTGGCCTGGTGATCGAGCAGGTAATACGTGGCGATCAGACCGCCCAGACTGTGTCCCAGCAGGAAGATTGGCTTTCCAGCCTGCCAGCCGGTGACCATATTGTAATAAGTCGTCAGATTGTCGGTGAAATCTTCGAATCGTTCGACGTATTCGCGCCCGCCATCCGATTTGCCGTGGCCGATATGATCCAGGCCGTAGACGGCATAGCCCAGGGGGACAAAGTGGTTGACTACATTCATATAACGCCCGATGTGTTCCCCCAGCCCATGCACGACAAGCAAAACCGCTTTTACCTCACCTTCGGGGAGCCATGCCTTATAAAAGATGCTCAATCCACGCACACCTTTGAAACTGCCTTCGATAGAATTCATGACAACCCCTTTTCCAGGTTATAGGCTGCAGCGGATGGCGATCCGCCGGTTAGAAAACTTCAATAGACATTATACAATTATTGCACCAATCACCGGGATTTTTGGCAGGTGACGATAAGTCCTCCTGTATTGTCTCTCTAATTATCTACTGTCAAATCGAATTGTTCGGTATCCGCGTAATCCAGGCGCTGGCCGTTCGGGTCGAAAAGCTCGATCCGCGCAAAATAGGTCCCTGACGTATCCGGATAAGCCACCCAAATAAAATCGCTGGCTTTATCCGTCTCGCGTTCGGGCTGAATGGATATTTCGAGATCCTGGGTGGAAGCCAGAACCCGTTTTTGGGTAGTGGCATCATAAATTTCCCAGCGGATGCTGCACCATTGACCGGTTAAGCCAACGATCGCTGATTTGAAGTTTACAATTGCGCCATTCGCCTGTTTTTGATCATCCGAGGTTTTATCCAAAGACCAGCCGTGCCTGTTCATATATTCATCGTAATGCACGTCGTATTCTATACTCAGATCGCTGATCGTTCCGCTCATTATGGCATACGTCGGCGTCGGATCCGGAACTATCTTCGGCGGTTTTATGCCAAATAATGCCAGGATGGCAAAAATCCCGATGATCACCCCGGCAATTTTCTCGATGGTGCTTAACCTGCCCATCCATCCCTTAGATTTTTCTTTAGGCATTTCGGGTGTGGTCATGGATAATTCTCCGTTCTGGATCCCATAAAATGGAATTTATTGGCAAGATAATAAAAAATGTCTTAAGCATATGTTAATATTACTTTATTTACCCCAATTATAGCCATGATAAATAATAAGGCAATACATGTTTTTCAATATTTTTCGATAATTTTTACTGCCCTTGCCTCCTGCCGCGTCTCATCCCTTATGCTATAATCCAAATTGTGAAAACAATCATCTCAGTGGATATTGGCGGGACGCAAATTCGGGTAGCCGTTTTTCCAACCCACGGCATCGAACCCATTCGACAAAAACGCATCGCTACCGTAGGCCCAGGGACAGCGGTCGAGCGCTTGACCGGTCTGATCCGTGAACTCTGGCCGCAGGGGGACGAAGTAATGGCGATCAGCGTCGGCGCGCCGGGCCAGGTGGACCCTGAGGCGGGTGTGATCATTGCCGCGCCGAATATCGCGGGTTGGGTCGATCTGCACCTGCAAAGTGAGTTGGAAGAGGCTTTTCACGTGCCGGTTTACCTGAATAACGATGCTAACCTGGCTGCCCTGGGCGAATGGCGCTTCGGTGCCGCGCAGGGTCACCACAACGTCTTTTACATGACTGTCAGCACCGGGATTGGCGGTGGCGTAATATTGAATGATCGCCTGCTGTTGGGAAAACATGGCCTGGCGACAGAAGTGGGCCATGTGGTCATACTACCCGACGGCCCGATGTGCAGCTGCGGGCAGCGCGGTCATCTCGAATCGATATCCTCTGGCACGGGCATCGCCCATTATTTCAATGCCGAACTTAAAAATGGCCGCCCTTCCAGTCTGGTATCAGGCTCCACGCACACCGCCAAGGAGATCGCGGCGGCGGCACAGGCCGGCGACGCGCTGGCCCTGGAGGCTTTTAATCGGGCCGCGTATTATTTGGGGATCAGCCTGGCCAATTATTTACACCTCTTCAACCCTTCGATCGTGGTGATCGGCGGGGGTGTCTCGCAAAGTGGAGATTTTTTCTGGCAGACGATGCTCAATACCATTGACCAGTTCGTCCTTTCCACTGCCTATACGAAAGACCTGAAAATTTTACCGGCTGCGCTGGCGGATAACTGCGGTTTATTGGGCGCACTCGCTATGACCCACACCCACCTGAATTTGTAATGCCATGCTGTCTGATTTTCGAGCCCGCCAAAGAGATTATTTATTAGAAATTTCCCGTGCGTTAAACCAGGAACTGGATCTGGATACCCTCCTGGGCCGGATCTTAAGAATTTCGATTGAAATGCTGGCGGGCCATGCCGGGTTGATCGCCTTACGCTCGCAGGAAGCCGAATGGCGCATCGCGGTCTCGATCAGCCTGCCGCCGGCCTTTTTGAAATACCTCGAGCCGTACCTGGCGGATATTCCACCAAATCCGCACGACCCGGAAACCACCGAACTGCCAGAAATCAGCCGCATCCTGAAACAGCTTACTTTTGCCGCCTCCATGGGATTGGTAGCCAGCGTAGGGCTGCCGCTCATCGCCCGCCAGAAAGTGGTCGGCGTAATATTTATATTCCGCGGTTACGCAGCTATCTTTTCGGCCAATGACCGCGCCCTGCTCCGCGCGTTTGCCGATCAGGCTGCCATCGCCGTCCAGAATGCCCAGTTATATTCGCAGGTCAGCAAGGAAAAACAGCGCCTGGATGCTTTGCTCAATTCCGCCGCCGATGGCATGTTGATCCTCGACCAGGTCCATAAAGTGGAACGCTGTAACCCTGCCATGGCGCGCATGCTCGGCCTCAAACCCGAGGAGATCAACGGCAAATCCCACGAGGATGTAATCCGCTGGCAAAACCCTCCGCAAGGCATCACCCTGGAGACCGCCGAGGCTGGCGGATGGCCCCTCACACCGCATGCCCAGTTGTACGTGGAAGGGGATATGATCCGCACGTCTCCCAACCAACCTCTGCCGGTGGGCATCACCTACGCCCCCCTGGTGACGGATGAAGGCAAGCTGCTGAATATCATCGCCACCGTGCGCGACATCACCCGTTTCCGCCAGGCGGAGGAATTAAAGACCACCTTTGTCTCGATCATCAGCCACGAATTAAAAACCCCGGTGGCGTTGATCAAAGGCTATGCCTCCACTTTGCGCCGGGATGATGCCCATTGGGACCGAAAAATTGTCGAGGATTCTCTGCAGGTCATCGAAGAAGAAGCCGACCGTTTGACGATGATGATCGAAAACTTACTGGATGCCACCCGCCTGGCGTCCGGCGGGATGGCGCTCAAGCGCTCGGATGTTTCATTGGCTGACCTGGCGCGGCGCATTGCCCAACGCGCTCAGATTCAGACCTCTCTGCACACCATCAAAACGGATTTCCCCGATCAATTCCCAATTGTCCTCGCGGATGAGCAGCGCATGGAGCAGGTCATCACCAACCTGGTGAACAATGCGATCAAATATGCGCCGAAAGGGGAAATTATCATCTCCGGGCAGGTCCGCCCCGAACAGGTGATCATCTGCGTCACGGATGAAGGTCCCGGGATCGCGCCTGAGGATATCCCGCACATTTTTGACCGCTTTTACCGCGCCCCGGATCTGGCTCGCCGCACCAAAGGCGCCGGTCTCGGATTGTACCTGGCGCGTTCGATTGTCGAAGCCCATGCCGGGCGGATATGGGTCGATCCCGAATCCGGAAAAGGCGCCCGCATCTGTTTTTCCATCCCGATCAGTTTCGAAAACTAAACTTTTAAACTCTTTAACTATTGACTTTTGTTCTAGTTTGCCCTATAATAGAACAAATGATCTAATTCTTGCAAACCTGAAAGCTGGTTCACAGGGAAGCAGGGATCAATGCGGGAACAGAACTTGCAATAATTATGTGAGAATGGAGCTTGCCATGAAAACAGGAATGCTGTGGTTTGATAACGATCCCAAATCAGATTTGCCCACCAAAATTGCCCGGGCTGCGGCCTACTACCAGCATAAATATGGTCGCCACCCCGACCTGTGTTTCGTCCATCCGAACATGCTGGGTGGAAATTCTCTCCGCGCCCAGGACAACATTGAGGTGCGTCCAAACCGCGCTGTGCTGCCCAACCACCTATGGATTGGGATCCACGAGCTGACTGCTGTCTAATTTTCTTGTAGAGGCCACAGGGGGTTTTTGTGAGGGCGCACCTGACTGGTGCGCCCTCATCAGTTTAAATGGTTGCTTGATCTGTTCAACCCATATCCGCAGCGAATGCCACCGCCACTGCCACCGCGCAGGTCTGGGTATGGCTGATGCTGATCGACCAGGTTGTCAGGCCTTGCATTTCGGCTTCAGCCTGCGCGTTCCCGTACAGATGGAGAATGGGGTTGCCTTGCGGCCCGCGCTCCACTTCGATTTGCTTCCAACCTAATACCCCGATTCCCGTGCCCAGGGCCTTGGCAACAGCTTCTTTCACCGCAAACCGCCCAGCCAGGCTGGCATCTGAACCAGCGGCTTGCTCAAGCTCGCGCGCGGTAAACACCCTCTCCAGAAACCGCTGGCGAATCTCAGGTTTCAGCTCGCTCAGCCGTTCTATTTCAACAAGATCTATCCCTGTGCGGAGAATGGCCATAAATCTACGCCCAATGATCGGATCTTTTATGAAACAAGTTCTGGCCCGGCGCTGGATACGATAAAATTCTCGGTATCCAGGTACCGCCGCGCAATTTCCAGGATCGCCCCGGTGGTAACTTGTTTGACCATATCCGGGTATCGCTGGTAATAATCGATCCCCAGCCCAAATCTTTCCAGGTTGAGCAGCGCATTGGCCACACCATGGTTTGATTCGAGCGATAAAGGCAGCCGCCCGACAAAATTAGCCTGGCTGTCGCTCAATTCATCCGCCGTCACCGGTTCAGAGGCAAACCGGCGCAGTTCTTTGCGGATCAAATCGATGGCATACTGCAAGTTTGTCGGGTTCACCCCGGCTGATACTTCCCATGAACCGGATGTAATCCACGAATTCAAGCTGGTGCTGGCGTAATACGCCAGTCCGGCCTGTTCGCGCACTACATCGCCGATGCGTCCCATCATGCCAAACTGCCCAAGGATATTGTTGCCCAATGAAGCCGTCAGGTAATCCGGCGAACTGCGTTCCAGGGCCAGGGTGCCCATCACCAGGTCTGTCTGGCTCTTCCCGGCGATGGTGATGTGCTCGCGGTAGGGCCTGGCTGGAGGAACGACCACCGGCAGATCCGGAGCATCGATCTGAGCCGGATTCTGCCAATCGCCCAGGCTGGCCTGGACTTCATCCACCACCTGCCGCGCCGAAACCGCACCCACTACCACGATCACCATGCCGCGCGGCCCATACTGGCGCTGGTGGAACCCCACCAGGTCTTCGCGGGTGATAGCCTGGATCGTCTCCAAATACCCATCCTCCGGCCGCCCATAAGGATGGTTGGGAAACAGTGCGGCATCGAAGGCCATGGACGACTGGTCGCCGGTATCCTGGGCGCGCATTTGCAGGCCTGCAATGCTCTGCATGCGCACCTTTTCGATGTGATCGCTCGGAAAAATTGGGTTGCGCACCGCATCCGACAGGGTTGCCAGCAGCAAGGGCAGGTCCTCCACCAGTGCTTTTCCGCCAAAGCTGGCGTTATGCACGCTGGCTCCAAATCCCAGGCTGGCGCCGGCTGATTCCAGCGCCCCAAATATCTCTTGAAAACTTTGTTTCTGGGTACCGCGGGTTAACATCAAGGCCGTGAAATATGCCAGGCCCAATTTATCCAGCGGATCAAACAGACTTCCGGCGGATAAATATCCGCTGATCACCACCGAAGGACTGTTGAAATTGGAGCGGGAGAGAATGATGATCCCGTTGTCCAATTCGGTGCGGGTGATATCGTGCGGCCCAGGCAAAGATGGATATAGCAGGTGATAGGTAGCCATTATTCTTCTTCCTCCCCCCCATCTCCGGTCGGTAGATAGAACCCCACCACCCGGTTCGCGGGGGACAGGTATTTTTGTGCGGCACGTTGGACTTCTGCCGGTGTTATTTTGTCCAATTCTTCTACATAATTGACAAACCATTCATAATTGGCAAACATGTCGGCATACCCCAGCCAAAATGCCTGGTTGGTAATATTCTCACTGCCATACGCAAACAGCGCGCGAGCTTGTTTTACCGCCCTGGCGATTTCATCTGTTGAAACCATCTCGTCCTGCAAACGGCAAATCTCGTCATCCAGCACAACCAGCGCTTCTTCTGCCTTGCGCTGGGGGTGGATAATCATGGTGATATTGTATAAGTAGGGATCGATGGTCGCCTGTAAACCACCGTTCAAATTTACTGCCAGTTCGCGTTCGACCAGTGCCCGGTACAGGCGGCTGGTCTTATTGGAGATGCCCCCACCGCCGAACATATTCAAGCTGGTCGGGCCGGTCAGCAGCGAATCAACCACGGTCAGCGCCATAAAATCCGCAGCCGCGGAAGCCGGGCTGCGGTATGCCAGCTGAACATACGTGGTCTGCCCGGGACCCTCTACCACCTGGCGGCGCTCGCCGTCGATCGGGGCTTCCACATCCGGGATCACTTTTTCCGGCGCAGCCGCCGGAATCTCCCCATATAATTGCGTCAGTCGTTCCAGCATTGCGCCGGTCTCAAAATCACCGGCGACCGCCACCAGGGCATTGTCGGGCGCGTAATATTTGCGGTAATGCGCATACAGATCATCCCGCTGAATGCGGTGCAGGTCTTCTTTTTCTCCGATCACTTCATTTCGGTAAGCATGGCGGTCGAAACCTGTCTTTTGCACCACTTCCCCCAGGCGAAACAAAGGTTCATTCTCGCTGCTCTCCCGTTCCGAGATAATCACCGTCCGCTCTGAGTCCACTTCTTTGACATCATATACGCTGTGGACCATGCGGTCAGCCTCCAGACGGAGGGCCAGGTCGATTTTATCCGCGGGCAGCGTTTCAAAATAGGCTGTCCAATCCAGGTAGGTCATGGCATTCCAATAGCCGCCTTCCCGGGAAATCGCTTTATCCAAGATGGATGCCGGAAATGTCGGCGTTCCTTTGAACTGCATGTGCTCTACCCAGTGGGAAATACCGGTCAGACCCGGCACTTCATTCCGGGAACCGACCCTGTACCAGGTCCAATGGCTGATGATCGGGGCAGTATGGATTTCCTTCAGGTGAACCGTCAGGCCGTTAGGGAGAACTGTTCTGGTCACGTCTTTGCTCATTTAACCCTCAAATCGATAATAATTATGGGACGACAGCTTTGCACAAATCACTGGGTTTGTCCCCGCAAAGGATCGTCTCCCAGGAATTTGGAATGCCATCCAGTAATTTTTGATAAGGCTGGACCACATTCTGCAGCCCGACAAATGGTTGGTGAAGCTCCGTCTGGTTTAATGGGATATTCACCGGAACAACCAGGTTGACCGGGATCTGTTGATCCACCGGCACCATCAGACTTAAATGGATCGGCAGGATAGTGCCTGAAGGCAGTACAATATTCGTTTCTGCGTTGGTGATCGTCAATCCGCCGGTGTGCAGAGACACATACGCCGATTGTATTTCGGTATCCTTGGTCAGGGTTACAGTGGTGTCCGTCTCCAAAGGCAAGTTGAATTTTGCCGGCACATAGGTGCTGATATTAACCGTGGTCGAGATCTGCGCCTGATCCATCAATTGAAAGTTGCTTGCCAGACCGCCGATCAATTGGGTCTCTACCACCGATTTCAAAGTGAATAAAAGATTGGCAAGCAGGAGCAAAACTACGATCAAGATCACATTGATCACCAAAGAGACCAGGCTGGTGATCGTCCAAAACGCCGGCAAGAAATGGAACTTGTGCGGCTGTTTCACAGGCTCAGGATTCGAAGGTTCCGGTGTAAAAGTGGCCATATGCGCTCCGGTTTGAGGGGTTCTTTGTACTTGATTGATTCGCGCTGGCGCGGTCATCTGGCGGTAGACGCGACGGCTGACTTGTATGGAATGGTAATGCGTCCCCTCCCCATTTACATCTGGCTGTTCATTCAAGGTGGGAGGCATCGATAACTCCTTTAATGGTACTATTACGTCCCGTGGTTAAAATTTGGATCATTCATCTCTTATTTATGTATATGGATATAATTGAACCTATACCAGTAGAATGATTATCGCAATAAGTTAATTAACATTTTATCATCCTTTGTTATTTACATTATTTAAGGAGGCCGGTGGTCTTATGGAACATCAGGCAAAATACCTGGCTGCAGTCATCGGAGCCGGACCGGCGGGTTTGTTCGCCGCTAGAGAATTAGCCAGTCAAAACGTACACGTCACCCTGATTAATCGCGACCTCAAACCAGGCGGGTTGGCGGAATATGGGATTTTCCCCACGAAGCACCGCATGAAAGAGGGTCTTCGCGCCCAATTTCGCCAGATATTGGCAGTAGAAGACATTGATTATTTTGGCAACCTGACGGTCGGTGAAAACAGTGATATCAAACTGGCAGAGCTGCGTGCATTAGGCCATCAAGCCATCCTGGTCACCACCGGAGCCCAGGGGACAAAATGGTTGGGGCTCCCAGGGGAAGACCTGGATGGCGTCTACCATGCCAAAGACGTGGTTTATCATTACAACCAGCTTCCTCCTTTCAGCCAACAAAATTTCCATTTCGGGCGCCGGGTGGCAATCATCGGCGCGGGCAATGTGATGCTGGATATTACCCACTATCTGTCCTCCCTGCCCCAGGTTGAAGAAATCGTGGCGGTCATCCGGCGCGGCCCGAACGAAATAAAATTTACCCGGGTAGAATTGGAATATGTGGTCAACCTGCTTGACCAGCAAGACCTCCTGTCAGAATTAGCACGGGTAGCGCCTATCATGAAAGCCATCAATCAAGATCCCCAAAATTTCTTAACCATGATTGAGACTGCCCGCAGCAAGGCTGAGGCAACCGATTCACACGCGCGATTCAAACTTCATTTTTTGAGTTCCCCAATGCGCATGCTGGGCGGGGAAAACGGGCAGGTAAGCCAGTTGGAGGTCGAAGAAAATACCCTCGAAGTAGACAGCCAGGGAGAAGCCCGGCCTCGCAGCCTGGGAAGCAGCCATTTTCTCGATTGTGATACCGTGGTTTTCGCCATCGGCGATCGGGTAGATGGTCAATTTGGTATCCCCGTGGTTGGCTCCGGATATTCCAAAAATCCACACCCCAAATATCCGATGGATGGAAATTCGTATGAAGCTTACGATCCGGTAAAAGACTGTCCAATGGAAGGAGTTTTCGTTGCCGGATGGTCGCGCCAGGCCAGCACTGGTTTGGTGGGCGTGGCCCGGCGGGATGGGACGATGGGCGCAAAGGCGGTTTTACAGTATCTGCAAACCCTTACCCCCCCGGATAAACTCCCGCTGGTAGAAATCGCACGGCGCCTCACCAGGCAAGCCAATCCGGTTTTCACCAAAACAGAATTAGCTCAACTGGAATTGGTCGAGCATCAACAAGCCGAAAAACTCGGCCTGGAAGAGTTTAAATTTAGCACCAATCAGGAAATGTTATCCGCTTTGGGTTTGTTGGCCGCGCCTTTGTCAGGCAAGGTTACTTCCTTCGGATGAGTGGGTCCAAACGGGATCATCAGCAGGAAGCCAAGCGCCATTAATCCCTGGCCCATTTCGACCCCGAGCTGCTGCCACATCCCAAAGTATGGGACAGTCGGGTATATATGGCTGCCAAAACCAAATACATCCGCCATACCGGCAAAACCGGCGATGACGTATCCGGTTGCCACCATGCGCTGGCCAATGTCAGCGGGAATGCTGATTTGCTGATCTTTCCACAAGGCCATCAAGCTGATGAAGCCGCCAATGGCAATAAATGCCAATCCGATCACAAACACCGCAATTTGGACAAACCCAATAACCGGGCTGATATCCAGGCCAAACACATCCGGTCTGGCGCCGATCAAAAAAATCAGGAATCCCCCCAGAGTCAGTGATAATCCAATGCGGATCTTCCGCATCGAATAACGGATGGGGACTGTAGGGATTACACTCGCTGCGGAGGGTCGGTCAGTGGGCATCTTTACCACATTATAAGTCAGGGTAGCGATCTTTCCAAGATTCCGAGCCAGTTGCCGTGTAGGACTGCAGAAATATCAGTCTCTGAGTAACCTCGCTGGCGCAGAACGGTTTCGAGCTTTGGCAGGTCGGCAATCGTGTCAATTTCCTGGGGGACGGAAGGCCACCCAAAGCCTCCGTCAAAATCAGTTCCCACGGCAACGTGTTCCGAGCTCCCGGTTAACTGGCAGATATGGTCAATATGAGCCGCCACGGTCTCCAGGGTAACCAGGTGCCGGTCGTCGGTATCAGACCATCCCGGCAGTAAAAATTTATTAAACGGGAGCACTCCGATCACCCCGCCGCGCTCAGCCAGGCGGCGGATGGTGATATCCGTGAGATGACGTTCTCCTGGAAAACCCTTTAATAATGCTCGCGCATTGGCATGGCTTGCAATCACTGTGCCAGAATAAGCATCCAGCGCCTGCAATGCGGATTGTTCATTCATGTGAGACAGGTCAAGGATGAACCCCAGGTCGGCCATGATCTCCAGCAGTTCATATCCTTCCCGCGTGAAACCCCCAGGTTCTATGGTTCCCCCACAAAAACGCCCCCCGGCCCAAACCGGCCCGGCAGCCCGCACACCCAGGTTCCAGAATTCTTCCATTTCTTTCGGGTGGCGGATGCCTTCAGCGCCTTCCATGGACATCAATATGCCCACTTTGTGGGTCCTGGCTGGATATTCTGCGGGCGTTTCCTTCCATGGCGCCAAAATCGCCGCCAATTCTTGCCGGTTGCTGACCAGACCAAACTGATCCGGATGATCATCACATAAACGCCGGTAGAAATCAACTTGACCCCGGTGCAGCGGACCAGCCTCCTGGGGATTCTGGTACACCTGCACTTCCCAATCCCCGCTCTGATAACGGCGCGGGCTTAAGAACAGCGTGCCAAAGATCAACGCGACCTGCCCGGCTTGATAATCCGGCCAACCCAGCAAAGTCTGGCCGTTTCGCGCTGGGACGGGTGTGTCTGCTTCCAAACGCCGGGTTTCGCTGGCGGCATGTGAATAATTGCGCCCAAATGAAAGGGCGTTATAAGCGATATCTTCGTGAGCGTCAATAATATAGTTCATGGTTCATTGAAAAGCGCACCGGAACGCGGTGCGCTTTAATATCTTATGTCTCTCCGTCAAACAGCAGAGTTCCGGCTATTTTTCTTCAGAGCCAGATTCCTTTTCATCCACAGGTTCTTCCTCAGAATCCGGTGCATCGACCGGTTCTTGTTCAGCTTCCTGAACAGGAACATCCGCTTGTTCAGTGGGCATTTCTGGGGGCGTAACCGGTTCCGCTTCCTTAACTGGGGCTTTCGCTTTTTTAGTCGACGCAACTGGAGCGGCAGTCTGTTCTGCTTCCTGAACTGGGGCTTCCACCTTTTCAGTCGACGCAACTGGAGTGGCAGTCTGTTCTGCTTCCTGAACTGGAGCTTCAGCCTTTTCAGTCGACGCAGCAGGAGCGGCAGTTTGACCAGCTTCCTGAGCGGGGGCTTCGGCCTGGTCTTCATCCAGATCCGGAATTTCTTCGGTTTCAAGCAGAGTTTGCCAGTCCATATCAGCATAAGCCATGGATTCAACGCGGCGTAAGCTCAAACCAATCCGGTGATTATCCGGATCGATCTTAATTACGCGCAGTGTAACCACATCGCCTTCGTGGAGCACCTCTTTTGGATGATCGATGCGTTTTTCGCTGATTTCAGAAATATGAATCAGCCCTTCAATTTCACCTTCCAGGCGAGCAAAAGCGCCGAATTTTGTCAGGCGGGTGATTTTTCCTTCAACCAGTTGGCCGACCTGATATTGGGCAACTTCTTTAGCCCAGGGGTCTGCCTGAAGCTGGCGGATGGATAGCCCGATGCGCTTCTTATCTTTATCGATGCTGATAACTTTTACCTTGACTTCCTGGCCAACCTTAAGCACTTCACCAGGATGGCTGATTCTTTCCCAGGAGATTTCGGACAGGTGGACCAGTCCATCGGCGCCGCTGATGTTAACGAATGCGCCAAAATCGGCCAGGCTGGTTACACGCCCGGTACGAGTTTCACCTTCGCTCAATTCATCAATCACTTTTTCTTTGAGGCTTTCGCGAGTCTCAGTGCTGGCAGCGCGTTCGGAGAGGATCAGCCGCCGGCGTTCGCGATCAACCTCAATCACACACACATCAATTTCCTGGCCAATCATCTTACTCCACTTTGTTTCCGGAGTATCACCTTGCAAATTAGCCCGGCGTGAAAGGCTGATCTGGGAAGCAGGGACAAATCCGCGCAGTCCACCCACAGGGACGATCAAACCGCCCTTGTTGTAACCAATAATGTTACTGTGAATGGCCTCTTTGTTATCCAACAGGCCTTCCGTCTCCTGCCAACTGACCTCTTCCCGCGCGCGCGTGTATGACAAAACCAGGTTCCCGTTCTGATCCTCTGGATTCAGCACAAACACCGGGATTTCATGCCCGACAGCCAGCGCTTCCAGTTCATCCGGAGGAATCTGCTCATACTCTTTGCCGGAAATGACCCCTTCCGATTTTGTTCCAATCGAAACCAGGATCTGACCAGGGGTTATGCTGGCTACCATTCCAGTGCGGATCTCTCCCTGTTTGGGGAAATCAATCCCTAGTCCTTCCTGAGCTAACAAGGAGGCCATGTTGTTGTTATTTTCCGTATTGTTTTCGGGCGTAACCCCCTGCTCTTGATGAGCTTCGTTCTGGTCCATACGATTGTGTACTCCGATACGTCAAGTATAGAGGTCCATTATAAAGGCGCAAACCTATCTTGGCAACCCTCTCTGCTGCCAGGACTGGACCTACGAGATGGCAATTATACCCTATTTTCAAGGCAATTTCTGCGAAGAATGGATTTTGTCAAGTCTAATATTGGTAAATATCAACCAATTTCCCAATTTACTCACAATTAACCCCCTCTTTAAAGAAAAACAGCCGCTTGAAATCCGGCTGTTTTTCTTAATATCAGCTTTAATGCCTTTTCCTTCGCTTTTTTTGCGCTTCATTTTGCACCGGTGCCGGCTGCGCCACGGTGGTCGGTGGGCCGTTAACATCCCGCCCGGCTTGCGCCGGCTCGCCTTCCTTTTCGAGCGCTTCAATGCGTTCTGTGTTGGTTTCGGTTCCCCGCCGGGGCTGCATGGTAAACATCCGCCCGATGACTGCACTGCGAATATCTGCCAACAATACCCGGAATAACTCGGATGCCTGGCTTTTGTATTGGACCAATGGATCGCGCTGCGCGTAAGCCTCCATACCAATGGATACCCGTAAGCCTTCGACTTTGGTCAGATATTCAACCCATTGGTCGGAAATCGCGGCCAAAAGCAGGTTCCGGTAGATCTCATTTTGCATGTGTTTTCCGATGACCGCGCGAATTTCCAGCGCATCCTCAGACCCAATCTCACTCAGCGGGAGATTGCGCAGCTCTTCAAAATGTTCCGGCAGGATTGCATCCGAAATTTTCCTCTGCAGGCTGGCATCGACCTGGCTCAAGGTAATATTCCCGGCGGTCAGACGCATGAATTCGAGCTTGCCCCAGGCTTTTTCTAACCGCACGCGGGCTTCGATCAGGTGTTCCTCGACTTCTTCTACAACTTGCTGTGGGCTCGTTGCTTCCAGCAGTTTCGCCGCCAGATAGGCATAATTCAACCGGTCATAGCGCCGCCAGGATTGGCGGTGCGTGCGCCGGTCGAAAGAAAGTTTCGCTCCCGATCCCATCAAGCGCAATAAGGAAAGTAGATTACGCTCCTCTACGGCATCCTGCTTGAGCCTATCCAATACTGCGTCGATATCATGCGCAATTTGACCATTTTCTCCAAGGTAGCGTTCAAAGCGCTTGTTCAGGATCGCTTCTGTCGCCTGGTAGATCTGCTCAGCTGCATCTTGCCATCCTAAAGGCGCCAGGTTGGTCAGGCGTACTCCCAGGCTTTCTTCCAGGCGGCGTTCGATCGCCCCTAACAGGCGGTTTATATTCAACGATACCAGCGCATCTTCTATCTGCTGGCGCAAATTGGCCCGGACATCGTCATCCCCATCCGGCATCCGGCGGAATAAATCTCCGCTCAAACGCAAGGGCAGGCGCACCAGGGCTGAGAGTTCATCGATCATTTCTTGCGGGCGGCGAACAACGGTTTCGCCTTCTTCATTATTCCCGGCGGTGTCGAAATAATTATCCAGGATTTCAAACCTTTCTTGATTCTGCAGGTCAAGGTTTTCACCCGTTTTATCTAACAACCCGCGCACCCAATGCATGATATGTTCTTTTTCCGCCAGTAAGGCCCTTTCGGCCACGTCCAGCATCGCGTCGCGCACTTCGCTTTCGGGGTCTCCTGCCGGGCGGATATGACGGTGCACCTCACCCAGGAGCAGGCTCAGACTATAAGAGGGGTAGAAAAGTTCATCAAACTCGATCGCCGGTTGGATTTGTTCGAGGTAAGCCAGAAGCTTCCAGGGCCCTTCTTCATCCTTCAGGCTGGCCGGGATGCGGTTCTGTAAATCGGTGTGCAGCATTTCCAACACATCGTCGCTCAGATCATCCTTGGTGAACACCCGGTCGCGCTGGGTATAGATCCGTTTACGTTGTGCGTTCAACACATCATCATATTCCAACAGGTGCTTGCGCACATCGAAGTTATAACCTTCGACGCGCTCTTGCGATTGTTCCACCAACCGCCCCAACATTCCCGACTCGATAGGCACATTTTCGTCGATGTTCAAGCGCTTGAATAGCACGTCAGCCTGTTGACCGCCAAAAAGGCGCATCAATTCATCTTCCAGGGAAAGGTAAAAACGGGATGAGCCCGGGTCACCCTGGCGGGCAGCCCGCCCGCGCAGCTGGTTATCGATCCGCCGGGCTTCATGTCTTTCCGAGCCGATCACATGCAGTCCGCCTAATTCTCGCACCCGGCGCATGTCATCCAGATACTGCAGGAAGGCCTGCACGGATTCCTCATAGATCCCGAAATCTTCTGAAGACATTTTTACCAGCGCCTGGCGGCGTTGTTCATTGGTCATGTCATACGGGTCCGGAATATTGGCATTATTCAAAACCCGGATCACATCCGCCAGAATTTCATCCGGCAGTTCACCGCCCAGTTTGATATCCACACCGCGTCCAGCCATGTTGGTGGCAATGGTAACCGCGCCAAACGCGCCGGCCCGGGTGATGATCTGCGATTCTTCATCATGCTTGCGCGCATTCAATACCTGGTGGGGTATTCCACCCTGGACCACTTTGACCAGGCGCGCCGATTCCTCTGGCGCAACATTCAGAATTCTCATCAGGCGTTCAAGGTTTTCTGGTTCTTCAATATTCAGGGTAATATTTAATCCCAGGCTGCGGATTAATTGGCGCAGTTCGCCCGCCTCCAATTGATCCACTGGTTTACTCAGCGGCACCAGTTCAGGGATGGTTCTTTCCACAATCTGAACTTTTTTCGTCTCCAGAAATAAATCGCGAATGAGCAACACCTGCAGCAGCCGCCGGATGGGTTCGGCCGCCAGCCGGCTGGAGAGCCGCTCGGAATGTTCGACCGAGGTTGTGCCGATCAATTGCGGGCGCCCCATGATGTAATATTGGATCAGTTCCTGGGTGATGGCGCGCAGTTTGGCTTCTTCAGAACGATAAACCACGTCCGGGAAATCCTGCCGCCGCCAATAAACCGGTTTTCGCCCGGGATCGGATTTCTTGACGTAAAACTGAACCTTGTAGTTATTCTTGTCTTTTTCTTCCTGGCTGATCAGGGCTGAATCTGGCTGCATGGCGATGTATTCCAGATTCGTTGGAATCGGAAGCACATTCAATTTATAAATCTTATAAAATTCTTCTTCTTCGGTCAATGCGGTACCGGTCATCCCGGAAAGTTTTTCATACATACGGAAGTAATTCTGGATGGTGATGGTAGCGTAGGTCGCATTTTCTGGCTCGACCTTGACCCCTTCCTTGGCTTCAACCGCCTGGTGCAGGCCATCTGACCAGCGCCTTCCCGGCATCAAACGTCCGGTAAACTCATCAATAATGACAACTTTTCCACCTTGCACCAGGTAATCCTTATTGCGGCGGAAAAGAGCCTGCGCCCGCAGAGACTGTTCCAGGTGGCCCAACATCCGTGCTTGTTCGGGAGTAATATCCTCCGGCCTTTCCGGGTCACGCATCGGGGTATCCAGCAGTTCTTCGACGTGAGCCTCGCCAATTTCGGTTAGCGAGACACTGCGGTCTTTTTCATTGACTTCGTAATCCTCCGGACGGAGCTGGCGCACCACGTTGGCCATGGTGTAATAAAGCTGCACATCCTCCGAAGCCGGGCCGGAAATGATTAACGGGGTCCGTGCTTCATCGATCAGGATATTATCGACTTCATCCACAATGGCGTAATAATGACCGCGCTGCACCCGATCCTCGAGCCGGTTGGTGAGATTATCGCGTAAATAATCAAAACCAAATTCACTGTTCGTGCCGTAAACGATATCTGCCTGGTAAGCTACTTTGCGCGTCACCAGTTCGAGCTGGTCCTGATCTTCCTGAGATGAACGTTTTTCAATGTCGATCAGGAATGCGTTGATCCCGCCCTCTGTGCGGGTCGCCATCTGTAATACGCCAACCTTGATCTCTAACAGGGTGAAAATCGGTGCCATCCAGCGCGCATCACGGCGCGCGAGGTAATCATTCACCGTGATCAGATGCACCCCTTTTCCGGTGAGCGCATTCAGATACAAAGCCAGGGTAGCGACCAAGGTCTTCCCTTCCCCTGTGCGCATTTCGGCGATTTTTCCCTCGTGCAAAGCGATCCCGCCGATCAGCTGGATATCATAATGCCTCAAGCCAATCGTCCGTTTCGAAGCCTCACGTACCGCGGCAAATGCTTCCGGCAGGATGTCGTCGAGGGTTTCCCCTTCGGCCAGACGTCCCCGAAATTCCTCGGTTTTGGCCTTTAATGCCTCCAGGCTGAGCTTTTCATATTCATTTTCGAGGTCATTGATCTCACTGGCAACCTCGGATAGTTTCAGGATTTCACGTTTGTGGGGATCGCCCCCAAGTATTTTCACAATCTTCTGCAGCATATTCCACCTTTCACGGGGGAAAATTATAGCACAGGCGGGTTAAGATTCTTAAATAAAGGTGAAGTTGGCAACCTTTCGCCAACTTCACCTGGAAAATCCAGATCGAGTTTAAAAGCCTTAAGGGGTCGGTGTTGAGGTCATGTCGGCGCCGGTCACTGGTGCAGATGTAGCACCCGTCCCATCTGCCGGTACCGGTGTGGAATTGTCGCCGGGCCTTGCAGTGGGTGTGACCCCGGTCAACTGCTGCAGGAAATTAATTACTATATTATCCAGGAATACATTGGCCTGGTTGGCACGCTGTGCCTGAAGCGCCTGGCGAGCCAAGACCGTGGCCTGGGTCGCGGGAGTAGATTGGGCTGCACCACCGCCAAATCCGCCGCCGCCAAATCCACCGCCACCAAATCCGCCGCCGCCAAATCCACCGCCGCCAAATCCACCGCCGCCTCTACCGCCGCCGCCGCCATTTCCGCCGGGCCTGGCGCCGGGGGTTCTGGCGATCGGGGTACCGTTGGCATTTGCGCCGCCGCCAAACCCATTCGCCAGCCCAAGCGTCTGCATTGTTTTGCCAATATCTGCTTGAGTAAGGTTCATGGCGGTGATAGCAGCCGTCTGGTCAGGTGTCATTGCACCTTGAATTTGTGTGACCAGCGCGTCATACTCTTGTTGGGAAAAGTTCGTACTCGATGAGAGGGATTTTAAACCCTCCCACAATGGCAGTAGTGTCGCAGCCTGATCGACCGACACTGCATAAGACGTTGTCTTCAGATTTAACGTTCCCACGGCCAATTTTGAGGCCGGATTAAGTGGGGCGGTGCTATTGGGGTTGTTCCCCCCCGTTCCGGCAGCCGGAGTTGAATTTACCTGGGTGGCTGCCCCGGCAGGTGTTGCGCAGGCCGTCAGGATGATGGCCATGATCGTGATAAAAACGACCGATATCTTTTTCATTTATACCTCAATTATTAACATTTTGATTTACCCATCCCTCTTCGTAAAAGAGCCTTGAAGAAGTCTGGTTTACGGGAAGAGTATAGCAAACGCAGATTAACATTTGGTTACAAAAAAAAACAATGCGCCGGCGGAAATCCGCCGGCATTTGTCTTCGTTCTTCAATTTATTGTCCCGCGGCTGTCGTCAAGAAAGTAACGACCGCATTATACAAAATGGGGTTGCCAAATTCCGCGCGTTGGGTTGCCATTGCCTTGGCCGTAGCCTGGATCGAAGGCGAAACTGTCCCGGTGGGCAGCCCGCCAAATCCACCAGGCCCCCCTCCCCCAAATCCACCAGGGCCTCCGCCCCCACCCTCAATAAACCCTCCCCCTCCTGGCGGCCCATTGAATCCGCCGCCGTTAGGTCCCCCCGGAGTCCTGGCAACCTGCGTACCGCTCGGAGCACCATTCCTACCGCCCTGGAAATTATTGAGACCCAGGGACTGGAAAGCGGTTGCCATAGATTCCTGGGTAATTTTCAGGTTGGCGATTGCCTCCAACTGAGCCGGCTGCATCGTTTGTTGAATCTGGGTCACCAGGGCCTCAAACTCCACCGCAGATGTGGTGGTGGAACTGGTCATCGACTGCACTGCCTGCCAGAGGGGCAGCAGCTCTGCCGCCTGGGCGGCCGTCACCGCATCCTGTGTATCTTTTAACATAATGATACCCAATGCCAGCTGCGATGGGACAGGCAGCGCGTTGGCGTAATTCGTATTCACCACCCCTGCCGTCGGGGTCGCCGCGGCTGAGGTTGCAGCCCCACCAGGCGCTGCACACGCAGACAGCAGCATGACGGAGACCAGAACAAACAAGATTCCAATTTTCTTCACTGCATTTTCCTCTATATTTTCAAAATTACTCGTGCCGCAGGGCAACAATTGGATCTAACCCGGCTGCCCGGTTCGCCGGTAGAAAGCCGAATAAGATCCCCACGGCTGCCGCCGCGACAAAGGCCAGCACGATCAATTCGACCGATACCAGGGTTTTCATTGCGCCAAACCGGCCGTACAGATAAGATCCGCCGATCCCGGTGAGAATCCCGATGACACCTCCCGACAAGGAAAGAATCAGCGCCTCCATCAAAAACTGCATGCGCACATCGGCCGGGGTTGCGCCCACGGCCTGGCGGATACCAATTTCGCGGGTACGCTCGGTAACGCTCACCAGCATGATGTTCATTATGCCGATTCCACCCACCAGCAGCGATACCCCGGCTACACCGGCCAGCAAGGTGCGGAAGGAAGAGGTTGTCGATTCTTGCGCGGAGATGATGTCCTGTTGGGTGCGGATGGAGAAATCAGGCGCATCTGGCGAGACACCGTGCTTGGCAGACAGCACTTCGTTTATTTGGGCAACCACATTGGTGATCGTATTTTGGTCTTTCGCCGCGACGTAAATCAGGTTCACCAAATCGCCGGTGATCCGGGCGAACTCATTATTCTGGAAGTATTGAAACAATACGGTAATCGGAATGTACATGCGCGAATCAAAGTCCACGCCGCCCACCGATCCTTTTGAGGCAAAAACGCCGATCACCGTCAGGCGAACATTGTTGCCAACAATAATATACTGACCCACTGGATCGGCCGTACCAAATAATGAGGTGGCCAGCGTTGATCCCAGAACAGCCACTTTAGCCTTAGCATCCGTTTGTGCCTGCGTGAAAAAATCTCCGCTGCCGATGGTCATACCGCGGACCGACGGGAAACCGATCGTCGTTCCCAGGATCGTCTGGCTGTCCAGTGCGGTCAGCCCTTCCTTAACCGTTTGCCGGGTTTGCTGTTCCACCGATACACCGGTAATTCCGGTGACATCGCTAGCGATGGCAGCTACATCAGTATAAACAAGCGTTGAGCGGGGGCCGCGCGCCCCACTGAAGGAAGCAGCGTTAGGTGAGATAAAGATCAGGTTCGCGCCCAGGCTGTTGATGTTGGCGGCAATGGCTGCCTCGGTCCCTGTGCTGATCGATACCATCATAATTACAGCAGTAACGCCGATAATTACGCCCAGCATCGTCAAAAAAGTGCGCAGTTTGTTGCTGCCAATTGCTTTAAAGGCAACCCTTAAGACACTAAGTAAGCTCATTATTTACCTCCAAGACCGGTCGTACTCTATGCCCGTTCAATAGGTCGGATTCAACTTTTCCATCCCGAATAACCACAACCCGCTTGGTATAATGGGCGATATCTTCGTCATGCGTGACCATCACAATCGTCCGCCCCTGTCGATTGAGTTCACTTAACAACTCCATAATTTCGTCTCCGGAATGAGAATCCAGGTTGCCTGTCGGTTCATCCGCCAGGATTAATGCCGGTTCATTAATTAATGCCCTGGCGATTGCCACCCGCTGCTGTTGGCCTCCCGATAACTGGTTGGGAAAGTGGCGAGCGCGATCTCCCAACCCAACCAATTCTAATGATTTCATCGCTGCTTTTTGCCTTTCAGAACCTGAGCGGTGATCGCGGCGGTCATATTCCATCGGCATGATCACATTTTCGATCGCACGTGTCCGTGAAAGCAGGTTATAAGATTGGAAGATGAATCCCAGCCGCCGGTTGCGGATATCCGCCAGTTGGGCGCGGTTCAGGTTGCTCACATCTTCACCCGCCAGCATATAGGTCCCGCTGGTGGTCCGGTCGAGACAGCCAAGGATATTCATTAAAGTTGACTTTCCCGATCCGGAGGGTCCCATAATTGCGATGAACTCACCCTCAGCAATTTTCAGGTTCACCTTATCCAGGGCTACCACGCGAATATCGCCTGCGCCGTAGACCTTGGTCACGTCAACCAGTTCAATAATCGATTGGGTGCTCATTATTGCCCTGTTCCCGTCGTTGTCCCAGTGCCTGTTGTGGACTTCACGGTTGTCGTTCCGGTCGAGACTACATCTCCTGCCTTTTAATCCGCTGAGCACCTGGGCGTTGGTCAGATCCATCAACCCCACCTTGATTGGGGTAAGGGTGAGCTGCTCGTTCGGCCCAACCACGAAGACCGCGTAGTTACCCGCAGATAATTCGCGCAGGGCGGCAACCGGCACAAGCAGGGTGTTGTTTGCCTGCCCGCTGATCACTTCCACCGAAGCGGTCATTCCGCTGGGCAGCTTTGAAACCGTGGGGATAAAGTTGTCATCAATCGTGACTGTGCCTTGCACGTATGAATTACCTGATTGATTCACCAAAGCCGGCGCGATCTGGGTTACTTTTCCGGTAAAGGTTTGTGAGGGCAAGGCATCAAAGGTGACCGTCACCGCATAATTCAATTGAAAACTGTTCAAATCGGTTTGATCCATATAAGTCAGGATCTTGGGGTGCAAATTATCGGCGATGGTTGTGAAGGTACCTGAAGTTGTCTCGCCAACTGCATTATTGACCGCGGTCACCACCCCACTGATCGGGGCGAGCAGCGTCGTTTCGCTCAGACTGGTTGTATCCACACTCAACTGATATTTCGCAGAGTCAAGCTTGGCCTGGGCTTGCGCCAATGCAACCGGATCCGGGCCATCTTTTAAGGCGTTCATATTGGCCTGGGCGACATTGTAGGCAGCCTGCGCGGCAGCGGCCTGCGCCGCATTATCCTGGGTGGTCCAGGAATCTGAATTACCGGTGCAGTAGTTGTACGTGGCCAGCGCATTATTCAATGCCACCTGTGCATTATATAATTTGGAGTATGCATTGATCCGCCGGGCATCATTTTCAGGGTATCGCACGTAATTGGTCAGAAAATCATTATTGATTTTATCGTAATTGTTTTGGGCGGTAACCAGGTCGCCGTAATAAAGGGTCACGGAAGCCGTGCTGCAGCGCTGGGTATTATAAATATCGCGGGTGTAATTGGCGGTGGTCAAATTCTTTTCCGCGGTTACCAGGGCTGCCTGGGCGTTTGCTCGATCAGTCTCAAGGTTTTGGTAAAGCGCATCCAGTGCCTGCTGGGCTGTCAACACATTCAATTTATCGGTAGCGATCGTGGCATCCAGTGATTCCAGGTTGCCTTGCTTGGCGATCACCTGGCCTGCTTTTACATTGTCGCCAACCTTAATATCCACTTCGGCCAGCGTACCACTCTTGGCAAACGCCACATTCACGCTCGACGCCGGGGTCAATGTACCGGAACCAAGAGCTGAAATAATGATATTTCCATTACGCACTGTCGCAGTTTGCAAAGTTGGGGTTGAAGCGGCTGCTACCGGTTTTGCCAAAGTAGTGGTGTAATAGTAATAGCCGCCCCCAGCCAGGCCGAGGATCACAACCAGAAGTATCCAAAAAACAGGTTTACGAAACATAGATTTCTTCTCCAAAATTGATTATTTCTTTCATTCGAATGCCAAGATATTCTAGAACTACAGGATGAGGATAACAATTAAATGTTTAGATATTGTGAAGATAAATATAAGTTTATGTTTGGACTAAGCACGATTAATATCACCATTTTCCATCAGTTTTCACCAAAAAAATTCTGTATACCACAACCTGACGCCGCCTGAGTTGATCGCTTTGGATAGCTTTTTTTGGCAATTTAAGGTATCCTTTAACCATTCCTTCCAATTTCCAGCCAATCAAGGAGGTCACAGTGACCAACGAGGTGATCAAAGATTCCACGAATGAAGGCGAGACCCGTATGAAGGGGGCTATTCAGGCCTTGGAAAATGATCTCGACTCAATCCGTACCGGACGAGCCAACCCCGCGTTGATTGAGCGGTTATCGGTGGAATATTATGGCATGCCAACTCCCCTGATGCAGCTTTCTACGATCTCTGTCCCGGAACCCCGCCAGTTGTTAATCCGCCCCTTTGATGGTTCCTCCATCAAACACATCGAACGCGCCATTCTGGCTTCCGATTTGGGATTGACCCCCAACAATGATGGTAAAGTGATCCGCCTGAACCTGCCCATCCTGACCGAGGATCGCCGGCGAGACCTGGTTAAAGTGGTTCACAGCCGCCTCGAGGAAGCCAGAATTGCCGTACGGAATGTTCGCCGGGATTTGATCAAGGACCTGCGCGAATATGAGAAAGAAAAGCTGATCTCTGAAGATGATCTGGCAACTGCCGAGGAAGAACTGCAAAAGCTGACCGACAGGTTCATCGAACAAATCAACTCCACCGGCAGCAAGAAAGAAAAGGAGATCATGGAGGTCTAATCACCTCATTCATAATGAACCAACGTACTGCTGTCAAGCTGACCAACCCACCCAATCACGTTGCGATCATCATGGATGGCAACGGTCGCTGGGCCCACCATCGAGGCTTACCCCGCATCGCCGGGCACCACGCCGGGACGGAAAACCTGCGCCAGATCATCTCTTCTTCGGTTGAATTCGGGGTTAAACATTTAACGATTTATGCCTTCTCCACCGAAAATTGGAGCCGTCCACAAGAAGAGGTGGATGGTCTGATGTCGATCTTGGCCGATGTCATTGACCGTGAGTTGAATGAGCTGCATAAAGAAGGTGTCCGCCTGTTCCATATCGGCCGCATTGAACGCCTACAGGGTAATCTGCAGAAAAAAGTGCTCGACGCCATGGAACTCACCCGCAACAATGATCGTCTGTTTCTGCAACTGGCCTGGAATTACGGCGGGCGGGATGAAATTGTGTGTGCGATCAGCAAAATGATCGCAGACGGGGTGAAAGCGGAAGATGTCTCGCCAGAGTTGGTCAATAAATACCTTTTCACCAGCGGCATTCCAGATCCCGATCTGGTAATTCGTACCTCGGGCGAAATGCGCATCAGCAATTTTATGATCTGGCAGGCGGCTTATTCGGAATGGTTCTTCACCCCCACGCTTTGGCCAGATTTTAACCACGATGAGTATTACAAGGCACTGCTGGCATACAGCCAGCGAGAGAGGCGCTTTGGAAAGATATCTGACCAGGTCTCTCGATCCCAAAATGCTTACTGAACGCATCCTCGTTGGGATTGTTATAATCCCATTAGCCGGGGCTGCCATTTTCCTCGGCGGTTGGATTTATGCCCTGGGGATAGCCCTGGTTTTAGGCGTCGCCGGCTGGGAATATTGGCGCATGGTGCGGAATGGCGGCTACACGCCATCATTGATTCTCTTAGTCGGTGGGATCGTCCTCCTTTCCCTGGTGCGCCATATTTTTCCAGCCCCTGGTTTCAATTTCACCTTAAATTTCCTCATCCTGGTCATGATGGGGGCTTCGGTTTACCATTACGAGCTCGGACAGGATCAACCTGCCTCCAATTTCGCTTTCAACCTGGTGGGTTTAATTTACCTGGGTTGGATTGGCAGTTATCTGATTCCACTGCGCAGCCTGCCAAACGGACTATGGTGGGTCGCGATCACCCTGCCGGCTGCCTGGGCGGGAGATATCGGTTCCTTTTTTATTGGCTCATGGATTGGCAAGCACCGTCTCGCTCCGCGCGTATCGCCTCGCAAGAGTTGGGAAGGCTATTTCGGAGGCCTGCCTTTTGCCATCGCCTGGAGCACCGGTCTATCCGTCCTGGCTCAAAGCCATGTGCCGATCATCACCCCTTCCAAAGGGGCAATCCTGGGATTGATGATCGGTTTAACCGCTCCCCTCGGCGATCTCTTCGAAAGCCTGCTCAAACGCCAGTTTGGCATTAAAGATACCAGCCATATCCTGCTTGGTCATGGCGGCGTAATGGATCGCATCGACTCTACAATATGGACTGGCGTGGTGAGTTATTTTGTAATTACTTTATTCTTGTTGTAATGGAGGCGTCTGTGCCAGCAACCATTGCCAGGCCAACCCGCAATTTAGCCCTCGATCTGGTCCGCGTCACCGAAGCCGCGGCGCTCAGCGCCGGGCGTTTCATGGGCCGCGGGGATAAAAATGCTGCGGACAGCGCTACCGCTGAAGGCATTCACCTGTTATTAAATTCCATCCAGATGGACGGCGTGATAGTGATAGGTGAGGGCGGAAAAGACATCGCCCCCATTTTATATAACGGTGAAAGGCTCGGCACTGGCGAACCACCGAATGTAGATATTGCCATCGAAGCTATCGACGGCACCCGCCCCATGGCGTTAGGTATGGGGAATTCCATCACAGCCGTAGCCATGACCCCTCGCGGCGCGATGTTTGATCCTGGTCCATACATTTACATGGAAAAGATCGCAGTCGGTCCCCAGGCTCGCGATGCCATTAACATCAACGCCTCGATCGCCGAAAATTTGAATAATGTGGCCCGCGCCAAAGGGAAAGACGTCAAAGATTTGGCGGTGGTCATTCTCGACCGGGCCCGCCATAAAGGCCTGATCACCGAAGTCCGCCGGTGTGGGTCACGCATCCGCCTCGTCCCGGACGGCGATATCGCCGGGGCATTAATGACCTGCCTGCCTGAATCGGGGATTGACCTCTTGATGGGCACCGGCGGCTCAGCCGAAGGCGTGCTGGCTGCCTGCGCCCTGCGCTGTATTGGCGGAAACATGCAGGTAAAACTGGTTCCGCCCGATCCGCAAGAATTGGGCCATGGCGCAGGGCAGGGTATCGATTTCAATAAAGTTCTTCATCTGGAAGATCTGGTCTCTTCAGAGGATGTCTTTTTTGCCGCCACCGGGATTACCAATGGCGATCTGCTGCGCGGCGTGAATTATTTCGCGGACGTTGCTACCACCGACAGCCTGGTCATGCGGGGATTAACCGGTACCATCCGGCGGATCACCGCGACCCACCAGTTGAGCAAGCTCAATCTGATCAGCAGTCTGGAGTTCTAAGCGCAATGGCTCCTGCCTTGCACAGTGTGATCGTCAATCAAGCATACCTGCCGCAACCTTCAGGCGTTCCCCAAACCATCCATCTCGCAGGCGGGCGGATTGCATCCATTTCACCGGGTTGGACGGACAGCGGTCCTGGAGTACTGGATGCCCGCGATGGACTGGTCATCCCGGGTCTGGTGGATATTCAGGTGAACGGCGGTTTTGGATGGAGTTTTCAATCCGAAGACAGGGATCATTTCGCTGAAATCACCGCTTACGCCCTGGCGCATGGCACCACCACCCTGCTGCCGACCCTGGTAACTGCCCTCCCCGAAATCCTGATCCCCAGCCTGACCGCTTTGGCCGCTTTTATCAAAACTGAACAACCGGTCACTCTCCCCGGGATCCACCTGGAAGGTCCATTTTTATCGCCCAAACGCAGCGGCGCCCACGATCCGGCGGCCCTCCAGGCACCCAATGTGGATCTCATGCAGCGCTTCTATGATGCCGCCCAGGGTTCTCTAAAAATTGTGACCCTGGCCCCGGAGCTGCCTGGCGCATTGGATTTGATCCGCATGCTTGCTGACCGCGGGGTGGTCGTATCAGCCGGTCACAGCGCCGCCACGTATCGCCAGATCCAAGCTGCCATGTCTGCCGGGTTAACCTTTATGACCCACATGGGCAATGCCTCCGATTGGCCGCAGCGCGCCATGGATCAGCGCGGCTTTTTGGGCAGCGAACCAGGCTTCGTCGGCTCTTTTCTGGCAATTCCTGAACTGGGCGGCAGCATCATCGCCGACGGTTTTCATTTTCATCCGGCTTTGATCCGCCCGCTGGCATCGTTGAAGCCTTCCAGGCTGGTCCTGGTTTCGGACGCATCTACCGTCACCGGCCTGCCCCCCGGAATCTATACCAGCGGCGGTTTAGGCGCCGAAATCCACCCGGAAGGTTTTGCCACGAGCACCCTCGGCGGGGGTTGGCTGGCTGGCAGCATCATCTCGTTGCTGGATGCCGTGCGCTGTTCCGTCCAATCAGGCGGCCTGTCTATCGAGCAGGCAGTTACCCTGGCCACGCGCAATCCAGCTCATTTGATTGGTCTGGCTGGGCGCAAGGGTGAAATTTGCCTCGGGGCGGATGCAGATTTGCTGGTACTCAATCCGGATCTTACTTTACGGCATGAGGTCGCCGCCGGGAATCTTTACTCCCCCGCCCAATAATAAAATTCACTCCTGCACCGGGTGTTCCGGCGCAGGAGTGAAAATAAAGTAAGGACAAACCGAACGATTTTCTAATCGCCGTTTAGGGTTGTTCCCAATAACTTACCGAGTTCAACTTTCACTGTGTATTGGCTGGATTCGTGCGCACCTGCGAAAATACCGAAAACACCCTCGCTCCAGCTGGAAATCCTGAGCCTCGCCTACCAAAACCCCGTTGGCATACAGTGACAGCTTGCTGCCTGCAAGTATCACACCCATGCGGTTTGTTTGGTTTGCGCCGCTTTTTATCGCCGCATTGGCCTTCCAATTGACCAGGTTGGTCATCACATTGGCTGGTCCATCCCATTTACGAATGGCAAATTGGCCGCCGCAGGTGAAAACAAACATATATCCCCGATCCGCTTGAGCCGCGTTGGGAACCCGGGCAATCAAACCGTACCGGTCTTGGGGCAGGCATGTCCCGGTGTTGACGGTCATTTCGAGGTAAGCGTTCCCAAACGATTTGTGGGTCAGCCGCCAACCATCGATCGACTGCAGCCCGGTCAGTTCCATAAACCCATTGCTGAAATCAATTGAGGTATAACCAGCCGGATCTTCACCCGTCGGCCAGTTATCGCCGTTATCCATGGTATCCGTCCAGGTTGGGTTGCCCAGACCATTGCGCGGATCGCCGGTGACCGGCGTGGCAGTCGGTCCGCTTGGGGTTTTGGTTGCCGCGGGTTGGGTGGCTGTCGGACTGGGCGGTACTTGCGTGGCACTGGGCGCCTGGGTAGCCGTTGGCTCAGGTGGGGCGACGGTTGCGGTAGGGGCCGGCGTGGCGTTCGCGGGCGGTTTCGTAGCGGTTACGGCAATTGTTGGCAATCCGGGGGTGGTGGTCACATCCTTCGGCCCCTGGCTGGTCGCCGTCGGCATATTGGTTAAAATCTGGGCCACTTTGGTAGCCATCTCAGAATCTGTCTGGGTAGGGGTCGCTTGCTGCGAGCAGGACGACAGCACAAGCACCGCCAGAACCATCAAAATCACGACCTTCTTCATTGTAGTTCTCCTCATCTCAACATAAATGCAAAATTACTGATCATAGACGTTTTATTCGTGCAAAAAGTTTCAATCACTGTTCACAGCCAGGCTGGCAGGCGCGGTCAGGAGGCTTTGTAGCCAATCTTGCGTAAAAAACCCTTACGCCAGGCGATATCCACATCTTCCTCGATCCCCTTGGGCTTTTCACCTTCGATGATTCCCATAATTCCACGCCCGGTGCCGTTATCCGCCACGATCACTTCGGTCGGATTGGCAGTCGCGCAGAAAATTCCGCATACCTCTGGCACATTTTTGATCGCATTCAAAACATTTATCGGGTAAAAACCTTCATTTAAAAAGACGATAAAACAATGCCCGGCGCCAATGGCCAGTGCATTTTTCCTGGCAAGTTCGATCATTTTTTCATCCGTGCCGCTCCACCGCACCAGGCACAATCCGGAAGCTTCACAAAAAGCCAGTCCAAATTGGATTCCCGGCACGCTGGCAACCAGCGTTTCATGAATATCTTCAATCGTTTTAATAAAATGCGATTGGCCTAGAATAAAATTGATTTCTTCTGGTTTTTCAATGACGACACTTTGCAGTTCCATCTTTCTCCTTGGTTCCGCCCTGCGGAATCTGACGCATAATAGATAGGTCAAATTTATTATACTTGAATCCACTGATTTTCATTTAGAATAAATCATCGGGGAAAAGACCGCGATTATTTTAAGGAAAAGAACGCATAAACGGAGTGAGGCATGACACAAAAGCTCGCAATCGAAGGCGGAAAACCGGTTCGCCAGCAGCCTTTTCATACCTGGCCGGTGTACGACCACCTGGAAGAGCAAGCTCTGCTTGAGGTTCTCCATTCCGGCAGGTGGGGCGTGCTGGATGGGACCCGGGTGACCGAATTCGAAAAACAATTCGCCAATTTTCAAAATGCGCAGTTTGGCATTTGCGTTCCAAACGGCACGCTAGCCCTACAGTTGGCGTTGATTGCCCTGGAAGTCGGCCCGGGCGACGAAGTCATTACCACCCCTTATACGTTTATCGCAACCGCCAGTTCGATCATCCAGGTCGGAGCGACGCCCGTCTTTGTAGACATCCAGCCGGGAACCCACAATATTGACCCTGAGCTCATCGAAGGCGCGATCACCCCGCGCACCCGGGCCATAATGCCCGTACATCTAGCCGGGCGTCCGGCAGACATGGATGCCATCCTGGCATTAGCCCAAAAATACAATTTATTGGTCATTGAAGATGCCTGCCAGGCCTGGGGGTCCGAATGGCGCGGGAAAAAGGTGGGCGCTATCGGCAACGCAGGCGCCTTCAGCTTTCAGGCCAGCAAGAATATTACCGCCGGCGAGGGCGGAATTGTCATTACCAACGATGAGGCGCTGTCTGAACGCTGTTGGTCAATTCATAACGTAGGCCGGATTCGCACCGGCGCCTGGTACCAGCATGAGGTCCTTGGATGGAATCTGCGCCTCCCGGAATGGGAAGGGGCCATTTTACAGGTGCAGTTGGCCAGGCTGCCCGGGCATATGCAGCGGCGCGAAGAAAATGTCAGTTATTTGACCCGCCTGATCCAGGCTGAGGTTCCCGGTCTGATCCCGCCCGCCGAGGACCTGCGCATCACGGCCCATTCCCACCACCTGCTCATCCTCAATTACCAACCGGCAGCCTTTGGCGGTCACAGCCGTGACGAATTCGTGGATACGATGTCGGCTGAGGGCATCACCCCCATCTCCAATGGCTATGTTCCCCTGCACCAATCTCCTGCCATCCGGCGCGCCATGGAAGAATCAAACATTACCTATCAATCGCTGCCGGTTGCTGAACAGGTCGGTCGAGAAAGTTTATGGCTCAATCAGCATATTTTCCTGGGTACGTACGAAGATATGGAAAACATTGTCGAAGCAGCCAAAAAGATTCAAACAGCGTGGAGTTAGTGCGATAGGGTAAAATAAGAAACTCTTTGTGAAAGGGCATATCTCCTTTGTATGAAATTGTATTTCTAGGCACATCGGCTTCCGCACCTTCGGCCAAGCGCAGCCTGCCGGCTCAGGTGGTCAAGCACGATGAATATCGCTTTTTGATCGATTGTGGCGAGGGCACCCAGCGCCAGATTTTGCAATCTGGCATCGGGTTTAAACGCCTGAACCGCATTTTAATCACCCACAGCCACCTTGACCATATCCTCGGCCTGGCAGGTTTACTTTCGACCTTCATGCGTTGGGAAACGATCGAAGAACTTGAAATCTTTGCCGGGCGCAATGCGTTGGAACGGATTCACGACCTGTTGTACGGCGTCGTCCTGCGTGGGATTAAACCACCCATGCCGATCCATTTGCGCCCTATCTCCAGTGGAAACTTTATCGAAGGCGAGGATTTCAGTGTGAGCGCTTTTCCAGTGCAGCACCGTGGCCCAGACTGTCTGGGATTCCTCTTCGAGGAAAAAGGCCGGCGGCCTTTTCTCCCCGAAAAGGCCGAGGAACTGCACATTCCTTCCGGTCCATGGCGGCGCGATCTGGTAGAGGGCCAGGCAGTGACCCTGCCGGATGGCCGCACGATTTCGCCGGATATGGTCCTGGGTGACTTCCGTCCCGGAACCCGTCTGGTGCACGTTGGGGATGTCGGTGACACCCGGGACCTGGTGGATGTGGCGCACGGCGCGGATGCCCTGGTGATCGAATCAACCTATCTGGATAGTGAAGCCGATATGGCCCGCCAGTTTTCGCACCTCACAGCGCGCATGGCCGCCGAACTGGCTGTGAAGGCGGGGGTCAAGCAATTGATCCTGACACACATCTCCCGGCGCTACCGCGAACGCGACGTTTTAGCCGAAGCCCAGGCGATCTTCCCGGAAGCGGTCGTTGCCCGAGATTTTGACACGTTTCAGGTAAAGCGCGAGGTGTAATATGACCCGACGACTACCGCTCCTGGTCCTGCTGGTTTGTCTTTTTTGGTTTGTTCCTCCTGCCCTGGCAGCCTCCACGCCGCTGCATGCTGAAATCGACCCCCGCGTTTGGCAGGACTTTGCTGCGGCGAACTCCATACCGATCCTCGTTCGCGTGCGCGATCTGCCCCCAGCCCCCGCGCCGTTTTCCCCCACGGACCTGTTGAAAACCAGCGAGCTTCGCCAGGTGGAGCAGCGCATCCAATCTGCCGAAACCAGCCAGCGCAGCCTGCGCGCCGAGCTCGCCGCCAGTGGAAAATCATTCCGCACCTATTGGATCGTAAATCTGATCGCTCTGCAGGCCAGCCAGGCTGATGTCGAGCTTCTGGCAGCCCGCTCCGATGTGCTGTATATCGAAAGCGACCACGCTTTCCAGGTCCCATTGGAAACCGCGGTCAGCGACCCGCTTCAGCCGGCTGCGGTGACGGCCATCGAACCCGGCCTGACTTTTACCCATGCCCCGGATTTATGGGCCCTGGGTTTTAAGGGCCAGGGCATAGTTGTTGCCAGCGCAGACACCGGCGTATTCTGGACTCACCCTGCGCTTATAAACCAATACAGGGGTTGGAACGGCATCCAGGCAGACCATAACTACAACTGGTGGGACGCCATCCATACTCAAATTAATCCAAACTTGAATAACTGCGGTTTCAACCTGCAGGCTCCCTGTGACGATTTTGGGCACGGCACGCATACTACCGGCACGATGGTCGGCGATGACGGGCTGGGCAACCAGGTGGGGATGGCGCCGGAAGCCAAATGGATCGCCTGCCGCAACATGGATGACGGTGTCGGCCGTCCAAGCACCTACATCGAATGTCTGCAGTTTTTTATCGCCCCGACCGATCTCACCGGGAATAACCCCGATCCGAGCAAACGCCCGGATGTGATCGATAATTCGTACAGCTGTCCCCCTTCCGAGCTATGCACCAACCTCAGCCTGCATGAAGCCGTCCTGCAGGTTCGCGCCGCCGGTATCTTTATGTCGGTCTCCGCCGGGAACAGCGGGCCCGGCTGCGCCTCGATTAATGACCCACCGGGGCTTGAAGCCGGAGTGTTTACTGTGGGGGCAGTGGATGGTACCGGCAGTATGGCCGCTTTTTCCAGCCGCGGCCCGGTGACAATCGGTACTGCCGTTTTTCTGAAACCCGACCTGGTCGCGCCCGGGGTCAGCGTGCGCTCGAGCACTTATAACGGGGGTTATGGGTCTATGTCTGGCACCTCAATGGCAGCCCCGCACGTCGCCGGAGCGGTAACCTTACTCTGGTCAGCTTTTCCAGGACTTAAAAAGGACGTTTTTTCGACCAAATCGTTGCTGCGTGCTTCTGCTGTGCCTTTCCCAGTTACCGAGGCCTGCGGCAGCACCCCGGCGGGCAGCGTGCCCAATAATACCAGCGGCTGGGGAATTCTGAATGTGAAATCGGCTTATGATTATTTGCTTTTCTTGAACAGCCTGAGTTTCAGATCCTACGTTCCTCTGTTGATCCATTAAAAGAAAATGCACCTCGATTGGCTTCGAGGTGCATCTTATACAGCATAATAACTTACAATCGTTTGAGCAGTTCTTCTTTCTTGACCTGGAACTCTTCGGGTGAAAGGATGCCCTGCAGCCGCAGGTTATCCAGTTGGGCAATCATCGATGGAATATCAGTGGCGACCTTTGGAACTGCTCCCCCACGTCGTCCATTGTCGTTATCATGATCCATCGCCTCTTTAGCATTAATCATCGTCGTCTTGAAGCGGATCGGTGAGCCAAGAGTGCGGATCATATTTATCCCGATCTCGCTGGCAGTCAAAATCTCGATCGTGCCAAAATTGAAGATGCGCCCAAAAAAAGATTGGGTCAGTTTAACATCATTGATCTTTTCCAACGCCGAGTCGATCACGTCCTTATTAATAAGACCAGAGATCTGAATGACGCGGAAATCGGTGATGATATATTTGCGGTTCCACCACTGGAAAAAATCAAAGACCAGGCTGATGAAGGGGAAGATGACCAACGCATATCCATACGCCACCCAGGGATAGGTTGCCCCCAGGGCCAGGACGAAATAAATTAAGGTGATCAGCGCCACGATACCAACGATGGTGATCCCTTCGACAAATATATTGCGCACAAACACAAACCAATGCTGGCGGCATTCGAGCAAGATTTTCTCGTTGTCGCCTAACAGGCTGTTCAGATAAGGGTCCTTTTGATAAGTGTCCGTCATTTATCCTCCCGAAATAATTCAGATATGACAGATTATAGCACCTGGACCGAATAAATTGTTTGACGTTTTCGCCCCTTTATGATATAAACTAGAACATAATTTAACAGCCCTTTGCGGCACTCTTATCCAGAGAGGTGTAGGGACCGGCCCGATGAAACCTCGGCAACCTGAGCGATGCAAATCGACCAAGGTGCCAACTCCGGCAGAAGAAAAGTTCTGGTAGATAAGAGGGCGCAGTTTGATGCATGCCCCTCTCTCGTCCGGAAGGGGCATTTTATATTTTTGGAGGACACGCATGAATACCACTTTTTTGAATTCCGCCCGATATCTCTTCACTTCAGAATCGGTAACGGAAGGGCATCCGGACAAACTGTGCGACCAGGTCAGCGATGCAGTTTTGGATGAATGCCTGCGCCAGGACCCACGCTCGCGCGTCGCCTGTGAGACCGCGACCAAGACCGGCTTTGTCATGGTGTTGGGTGAAATCACCACCAATGCTTTCGTTAACTTTGATGACCTCGTCCGCAAAGTGGTTAAGGATATCGGTTACGACAACACCGATAAAGGCTTTGACGGCAATACTTGCGCCGTGCAGGTGGCGATTTGCAACCAATCCGGCGATATTGCCATGGGCGTCGATAAGTCATTGGAAGCAAAAGCCGGCGAAGTGACCGAGGCCGAAATCGAGACCATCGGCGCCGGCGATCAGGGCATGATGTTTGGTTATGCCTGCAACGAAACCCCCACCTTGATGCCTATGCCTATCTACCAGGCCCACCGCCTGGCCCGCCAGATGGCCGCCATCCGCAAAAACGATACCCTGCCCTGGCTGCGCCCGGATGGCAAGACCCAGGTTACGGTGGAATACCACCACGGAAAACCCGCCCGGATCGACACCGTCCTGGTCAGCACCCAGCATTCTCCCGATGTCTCACATGCCGAAATCACCGAAGGGATCATCGAACATGTGATCATGCCCACCCTGCCTCCCGAACTGGTGGATAAAAACATGAAGATTTATGTTAATCCTACCGGACGTTTTGTGATCGGTGGTCCAATGGGTGACGCGGGCGTGACTGGACGTAAAATTATTGTGGACACATACGGCGGCATGGGCCGCCACGGCGGCGGCGCCTTTTCTGGCAAGGATCCCACAAAAGTTGACCGTTCAGGCGCATATGCCTGCCGCTGGGTGGCAAAAAATATAGTTGCGGCCGGGCTGGCCGATCGCTGCGAGGTGCAGGTGGCGTATGCCATTGGCATGTCGCACCCGTTGAGCATTAATATCGAAACCTTCGGGACCGGCGTGATCGATGACGAGCGCATCGCTGCCCTCGTTCAGCAGACTTTTGACCTGCGCCCGGGCGCGATCATTCGCGATTTGAACCTGCGCCGGCCCATTTTCCAGCAGACTGCTTCTTACGGTCACTTCGGCCGCGACGACCTGGATCTGACCTGGGAGCACACCGATAAAGCCGGCATCTTGCGTGCTGCCGCCGGCCTTTAATAGTTTCCAACAAAGAAAAAATCGGCCTGCGCTACGGGCCGATTTTTCTTTAACGATCGCCGCTCAAAACAATCTGCGCGGCAGCAGGTTTCTAAACCTGTTCGTCTGGACCATTCCCCGTCCAAATAAACGTCCCTGTTCATCAAAAACCACCACCACCCGGCCTGCCGGGTTGCCCTGATCCGAGGTCAGACCGAGATCTTCTCCCCGTTCCCAGGCCTCCGCCTCGGCGGATGAGAGCACAAACCGTCCGGCCTGAAACTGGCTTCCAAAACGCGCCACCCACTCGTGCGAAGGGGTAAATCCATCGCCGGTATCTTCGCCTAACTGCAGCCCCAACCCCTGCACCGGCAGGTCGCCGAAACGCAGGAAAAATATTTCCGGAAAGGCATAAATACGCTTCTCCCGCCGCCACAATTCAAGGCCATGCGATTGCAGTAATGCGGGCAGATCGAGCCCGTAGTGGTCCTGGAAGATCCCATTCACCCAGGCTGTGCTCTTACGCTCCAGCGGCTGCCATCCCGCCTGGGATATCGGACGCCCGGGGTAGGGGATCATCTCTTCATCGCTCGCCGCCAGTTTGGTAAGGCGCGCCGCAAAAAAGCCCGCCGTATTATAAATATGCGGCCACAAACGTGCGGCCTGCACCACTTCCGGCGTATATACCTGGCTGCCATCAGCCGCCAATCCTGGCGCCGGTCTGGGTAAACGGCCGGTCAGGTCATCCACTTGTATTTCGCCGGGATGGGCGCGCAGCAGCGCATCCAGCACGCCTTCGTCTTCCTCCGGTTCCAGGGTACAGGTCGAATACACGATCTGCCCACCCGGGCGCGCCGCTCGGAACGCGCTCTCCAACAGGCGCAGCTGGCGCACAGCCAGCCCGGTGCGTTCGCGCTCCGAAATCCCCCGCATGGGGTGCGCCTCACTCGAACGCAGTCCCTGCATGCTGCAGGGTGCATCCAGCAGCACCCGGTCGAAGGTATTGGGGAACCAGCCGCCGTATTTTTCACCGTGGAAATTCAATACCGCGCTGTGCAGCGCCCCCCAGTTTTGCAGGACCAGGCGCAAAGGGGTAATCCGGTCGCCGCTCGAATCATTGGCCAGCACCAATCCGAGGTCGCCGGTTTTGGCAACAAGGTGAGTGGTTTTTCCTCCGGGTGAGGCTGCCATATCCAGCACCAGGGGTTCGTCTAACCCTTCCCAATCAAAAAGCTCGACCGGCAGCATCGATGCCGCGTCTTGCATGTAATAAAACCCCAGGCGGTGTTCGATTGTCTGGCTCAGGCTTGTTTTGGCGCTCCCCACTCGCCACCCTTCGGCGCAGTATGGCACCGGATAAAGATCCCAGCCGTAGCGTTCTGCCCACATTGACACTGCGCCAGCCTGCGCCTTGAGTGGGTTCACCCGGAAAGCCGGATCGAGAGGCCTTTGCAGTTCCGCCAGAAGCAGTTCCAGCTCTCGGGCAGAAAGTAGGGTCTTAAATCGCTCCAGAGCCAATTCTTTGGGTGATCCTTGGGGCTGGGTTTTTACTTTGCGCCGCATAATCGACTTATTTCCGGGAAATCAGGAACAGGATTTCCGTTTTCACCTGCCAGCGTTCTACCCGGAAGGGCTTTCCGGCGGTCAGGCGTTCCAATTGATCCGTATAGTTTTGCGGCATGCCTTTTCCACGGCCGCTCAGGCTGCGCGCAGGATAGCTTACCAGGATATGGTCGGCAAGCAGGCCATCCAATAGGCGGGGTCCGATCGATTTATCCAGCTGCTCGAGACAGGGCAGGGTTTTCAGCAGCAGAACCAGCTCTACCGTCTGGGAGGGAGTTTCTGCCGTCAGGTCGCACAAACGGACCTCTCCCCGGATTCCGGCATGGTGGAAAAACCCATTGAGGAATGCCACCATATCGGAATAAATATCGCATGCCAAATATTCACCACCCGCTGCCAGGGGCATCCAGGGCAGCGCCAGAGGGTTCAAACCACACGCCAGATCCAGAATCGAGTGAACTTCGCCAAGTATCTCGCGCAGGGGCGCATAATATTCATCCAGATAAGGCAGCCGCTCGCGGGTCGAAGTATGGGCCTGCATGGCGTTCAGGCAGAATGGACGCAGTTTTTCAAGCTCGTGCGGCAATTCGTGTAACTCGGCTGAAAGCCGGGAATAGTCGGGAGGTGTCTTCTGGTAAGCGCCGCCGACCTGGTGCAGTTTATTCCGCGTTTCCTTGACGGCTTCTTTTAATGAACGACCTTTAGCAAGTTCCTGCATGGCAATTTTACGCACCAGGCCCGGGTGTATCTGCCGGTAACGCGCCCCGCTTTGCACCAGATCCACCAATTCCGCGAGCCGTAGCTCATCCATCCTGCCCCGGCTCATTTCCCTTGCTCATTCTGGCGCACAATTGCGTCATGAAACGCAAATTATGCATGGTCGCCAGACGAAAAAATAAGTGATCCCCCATTTTGAACAGGTGATGCAGGTAGCCCAGCGAGAACCGCCTGCAGAGCAAGCAGTCGCAATCTGGCGATACAGGCCGGCTCGACTTCACATGGCGTTCATCGTTGATATACACGTAACCTAACCAGTTGCCGTCCAGACCGGCTAAAGACTCCCTCGGCGAGTGCTTAAATGTATAAAGTCTTCCATGGCGCGCATCGCGGGTGGGCATGGCTGAATCAAACATCCCATAACCCAGTTGGTAGCACGCCAGCACATTTTGAGGGTGCCCCACCCCCAGGGCATGCATCGGGACTTTCGCAGGCACCAGCTCGCGCGTATAGCGCAGCACCTCGGTCAGCAAGCCGCCTTCGCCATCCAGCGGCCAACCGCCGTAACCAAAGCCGTCAAAGCCCAACGGCAGCAGGGCCGCGGCGCACTCGCGGCGCAAATCCAATTCACGCCCACCCTGGATCACGCCAAATAATTTCGGCCGGCTGCTCTCGGTAAGCCGCTTCTGCCCCACCAGGCGTTCGTATTCCTTCTTGCAGCGCTGCGCCCAATCCACCGTGCGTTCGACGGAACGTTCCTGCTCGGCGCGCGAGGCATCCACATGGGTGCAGTCGTCCAGGCAGACGACCACATCTGTCCCATACCCCACCTGCAGTTGGACGGATTTCTCCGGGGTGAGTTGGAATTTCCGGTCGCTGCCCTCCGGCTGAAAGGTCAGGCCACGTTCATCCAACCGCCCAAATTTCGGGTTCTGGCGGATCAAAGAATAAGCCTGAAAGCCTCCCGAATCAGTGACAATCGGGCGCGGCCACCCACTCATCCGGTGCAGCCCTCCCAGGGACGCAATCGTACTCGAACCCGGTTTTTGCATGAGGTGAAACGTATTCATCACCAAAGCCTGCACCTGGCAATCTTCCAGGTCGGCGGCATCCACGGCGCGTACCATCCCATAGGTGGCATCCGGCAGGTAAACGGGCAGATCTAACCGGCCCGATGGCAATTCCAGCGCGTTTGGATAATTCGCTTGTAGTTTTTCAGAATGGTCCTGCACCTGCGCTCTCGCCAAAAATCACCTCACCTATTTTCTCAACCGCCTGGCTGGGCTCTAATTATAGCCTACCCATTGGCTTCCAACCGGATTGCCATTACAATAAAATCATAGGATTAATATGGAAAATAAGTCCCCATCCGCCACCCACGAGCTGAGTTTGACCAGGCAGTTTATTGAAGGCTGGGTAACCCTGCTTGAATATTGGGATAAGAATGCGGTAGAACACGGCCGGAGGGTGGCCAGTGTGTCCGTAAATCTGGCGCGTTACCTTGGCTGGCGCGATAATGACCTGGCCGAGTTAGAATGGGGAGCGCTCCTGCACGATGTTGGAAAAGTCTGCATTCCCCCGACCATATTATTAAATCCAGGGCCTTTGTCTGACCAGGATTGGATCATCGTGAAAAGACACCCGGTCTTTGGCTATGAGATGCTGCATCCTGTCCAGACGATGAAACTCTCAGCCGGTATTGTGCTTTGCCACCATGAATCCTGGGACGGCTCTGGATATCCACAAGGATTAACCGGAAGTATGATCCCCCCAGGGGCCAGAATTGTGGCAATCGCAGAGGTATGGGACGCATTGACCAGCAATCCTGCGGACCATGCCGATTGGCCCAAACAGCGGGTCATCGCCTATATTCGCGAACATGCCGGCACAAAATTCGACCCCGCTGTGGTCAACATTTTTCTCAATATGATTGAGAACGGATAAAGACTCGGTCTATCCCCTTAATCAATCAAATCACAGCCAATTTTTACCCAGAAATGAACCTTTTCTTGACCTCTAAGGCCAGGTTATTTATTTAACCTACCGCTTCCCGAAATTGGTGATCCCTTGGCGTCAAATTGGTAGCATTTCCTTCTTGATTTCTATTTAATAATTTGTTATTATAATTTTAATCAAATAGATCAACAATGTCTTATTGTTTTGGCAAAACAGGCACTCGAGATTAGTAGTGGGAGAGAAGATTTTATCAAGGGTATGGAAGTTCTGGTCTACTGGTTATTTTTTAGCTGAATTTTTCTTATCGATTTTATTATGTTATTGAGCGAAAGTCCTTGAGGAACCAAAGCAAAACTGGCCCTGGCGGTCGGTTTTTTGATGTCAAGCAAATCAAATCATCGAGCAATAAATCATATTGGAGGATAACCGTGCTTCAGAAACCACAAAAATACATCAAGTCTCATACCGGCAATATTTTACTCATGATGGCCCTGATAATCGTATTGGTTCTGGCCCAGGCATTCGTGAGAGCGATACCGGTCATGGCAGCTGCGTCAAACGCCACGAATTCAGATCCAAATACTCACAGTTGGACCGATCCAAATAACCCCAACTTTATAATTACGTTTACAACGGTACAGACTTATGGATCCTGTACCAGCACCGGCGACCATATTTTCACTACCGGCATCCCGGCGAATTGGTCACTTCAGGGATATATCGACCTCAGTTATATCCAGTCTGACGGATCAAAAGTTTCATTTAATCATATTTTGGTAAATCAGACCGGAAATTTGGATAAGAATCTTTCTTATCCGGCGGCCTGGACGTGGCAAATTAACACCTTGGCCAGTATCCGTGAAATTCATGTGGACATGTCGATTGTGCTGCGCGATCAAAACAACGAGATCGTCACCTGGGTCGGTGGTGATATAGCACATGCTCCGGGTACCCTTGGACCCGGTCAGATCTGGGATTTATATTGTAGAAATATTACTCCCAAGCCCGAAATCACAATCGTCAAATATACCAATGGGATCGATGCCAATGATCCTAACGGGATCGATGTTCCCAGTATTCTCCCTGGCGACCAGGTCACCTGGACCTATCGGGTAACCAACATCGGTGACTGGCCGATTGCCAAAGCATTTATCGCCGTGACCGACAATCAAACTGGAGTGACCCCTGTTTTCGACAAAGAAATCATCGGTAATGGCGATGACATCCTGGAAAAAGACGAGGTTTGGCAGTATATTGCCACCGGCATGGCGGTTAATTTGGTTAGCCCTCCACAGGGTGTGATCGTAACCCCAGGCGTCTGCACCTATAATGGTACCAAACCACCAAGCACTGCATATACCAACATTGGTACGGTAACCATCCCAGAGGTAACGGCTTCAGATTCTTCCAATTACTGCAACCCATCAATACATCCTGGGATCGACATTATCAAATATACCAATAATCAGGTTGCCAGTAATCCCAATGGGACAGATGTTCCAATTCTTAGTCCTGGAGACACCGTGACCTGGACCTATAAAGTGACCAACACGGGTGACGTTTCATTTCCCAAGGCAGCCGTCGTGGTTACCGATAACCAGCCTGGGGTAACACCAGTATATGATTCGGAAATCACCGGCAATGGAGATAATACGTTCAATCCGGGTGAGGTCTGGCTTTATAAAGCCGCAGGTATCGCAATCGATACTACTCTCCCTCCCCAGGGCGAGAATATTGTTCATAACGCGTGTTCATTAAACAATAATTTGCCATATAGTCCGGCTTATGTGAATACCGGCACGGTGACGGTTCCTGGAGATAGCGCCAGCGCCAACTCCAGCTACTGCAACCCGCTCCACTACCCATATTTTGGCGAGAATGGTTACATTGGGGTCGAGGACTGGGTCAACGGCGATTACGACTACAACGACTTCGGTTTTTACTTCCGCATTGAAGAAACAAACATATGGGAATGCCCTACCCCAGCCACCTGTGGTCCTTACCTGAGCGAGATCAAAATTACCACAACCGCCAAGATTTATGACTTCTGGGATGGATCACCTGATCCACCTGCACCGCATTTTTACAGGAGGCGTCCATTTTTCCGTCGTCCGCACCATTCCGGCAGATCCAAATGATTTGGTCCTGTTCGACGGTACGTCCGGGCATGAAACGCCTGCTGGCGATTACGTTTCTGCCACGGGCAATATCGATGTCACGCTGTACAACACAGCAAAGTATTCCCATCCTCAAAAGCTGATGAATGAACCCGTTGTGGTCGATTTTAAGATTGACGACCCCACGTTGAACCCCCGCATCACAGGAACTTACATCAGAAGTTACACTGTCGGTTCGACGACCTTCCATGACCTCGATCCTATCATGTCTCAGTACGATTTCTGGGAAGAGGGCACGCTGTTTACATCCCGATGGCACCTGAAGGATACTCACGCCATAGAATCCTCAACTTCGCAGAGAAACACACCCTCATCGCGGATCATACCGGTTGGTACAGTGCTGCCATTCATGATAGTAGTGCCTGTTACCGATTGGATTCCACCTTATGAAGCCACCACGATCACCGGTCCTTACGGTTTTTTCCGTGACTTCTATATGACCGGTAACCCGGCCGACTGGTTTGACCCGGCTGTTGTTGGAAGGGTGACCAATAACTGCGTGATGCCAGGCGGCGTCTCGTTTGGGCCATATCCTGGAATAATTGGATTATGTAAAAGGGTGTATATACCAACCATAATGAGATAACCAGCTAAATGAATTCGAAAAATCCCTTCTGACCGGGTTCAGAAGGGATTTTTTATGCTCGGTAGTATAAGCCTCTCAAAAATGTAAATAAAACCAAAATAAGGCTAAAATATGTAGTACTTGAGGTAAAAATGTCAAATATAACTAACCAGGAACTTGCCGATATTTTTGACAAAATTGGAAACCTGCTTGAAATCAAAGGCGAGGTGATTTATAAAACCCTCGCTTACCGTCGAGCCGCTGACAGTCTCCGCGCTAACGCGGCTGAAGCCTCCACACTGGACACGCAGGACCGGCTGCAAGAGATCCCTGGCGTGGGTAAAGCCATCGCCGAAAAAATCCATGAGATCCTGACTACCGGAAAACTGGAATTCCTCGTCCGCCTCGAAAATGAAGTTCCGCCCAGCCTGGTGGACCTGCTTGAAGTCCCAGATTTGGGGCCGAAAAAAGTGGCGATGTTTTGGAAACAGGCCAACATCACCACCCTGGCTGAGTTGGAAACAGCCGCCCGTGAAGGAAAACTGCGCCAGCTGCCCGGGATGGGTGAAAAATCTGAAACCCGCATCCTGGATGGGATCGATGCCTTAAAGCGGCGCAGCACCCGCCGGCTTTTGGGAAACGTCCGCCCTGTCGCCCTGGATTGGGTGGCCTGGTTGGGAAAACTGCCAGGGGTCACCCGGGTGGAGGCCGCCGGCAGTCTGCGCCGCTGGCGAGCGACGATCGGCGACCTGGATCTGGTCGCAGCCTGCGCCGACCCGGTGCCGGTGATGACGGCTTTTACTACTCATCCCGATGTGCTCAGGATATTGGGACAAGGTGAAAATAAATCGAGCGTCGAATTAAAAGATAGTCTCCGTATCCAGCTCTGGATCCAGCCGCCTGAACGATTTGGCACCCTGCTGCAGTTCGTCACCGGGTCCAAAGACCACAACGTTCGCCTGCGCGAATTGGCTCAGAAAAAGGGCTGGTCACTCTCAGATCAGGCGATCACCCTTGCCGATGGAACTGAAAATCTATACGCAAACGAGGAAAAGATATATGCCGACCTCGGCCTGCAGTGGGTTCCCCCAGAACTGCGCGAGGACCGCGGGGAGATCCAGGCCGCTCTGGCTGGGAAACTGCCGCACCTGCTGACTGTCAAAGATGTATTGGCCGACCTGCACACACACTCCACCTGGTCAGACGGCTCCGAATCCATCCTGGCCATGGCTGAAGCTGCTATCCGCTGCGGGCGTAAGGTGCTGGCAATCACCGACCATTCCGCCGGCCTGGGTGTGGCCTCCGGTTTGTCCGTTGAACGCCTGCATCAACAGCGCAAAGAGATTCAAGAAGTACAGCAAAAGCTGGGGGATCGTCTCCTGCTGCTCCAGGGCTCCGAAGTAGAGATTCACGCCGATGGCAGCCTGGACTATACCGAAGAGGTTCTGGCAGAGCTGGACGTGGTGATCGCCTCCCTTCACTCCAGCCTGCGCCAGCCGCGCCAACAAATCACCGACCGCCTGGTGCGCGCCATGCGCCACCCTCAGGTGAACATCGTCGGCCACCCCAGCGGACGCCTGCTGCCCAACCGTGAAGGCGCAGACCTGGACTGGGATGTGATCCTCCAGGTGGCCAAAGAGATGGGCATCGCTCTCGAGATTGACGCCCACCCTTCGCGTCTCGACCTGGACGAAGTCTATGCGCGGCGGGCAGCCGAAATGGGCATCCCGATCGCCATTGACACCGATGCTCATGCCCTCGACCAACTGGAACTGATGGAGTATGGTGTTTCTGTGGCTCGCCGGGCCTGGATCAGCCCGGAAACCGTCATCAATACCTGGCCGCAAGACCGCTTGCTGGCCTGGTTAAAACGTTTGTCTTAGGAGGCATTGCTATGCTTTGGGTAACCCGCTCTCATGTACACGTCGATCGTGTCGCCTGTCCCTGGCTGATCACCCGTTTCATCGATAATCGGGCAGAATTTTTGTTTGTGCCGAAAAGCCAGGTGAATGTGGTTGTGGAAAAAACCGGGGCAATCCCCTTTGATGCTCCGGATGTCGAACTTGGCCATCACGAGGGCCGCTGTTCGTTTGAGACCATCATTCAGGAATATCAGTTGACTGACCCGGCCCTGCTTCGCCTGGCGCGCATCGTCCACGGCGCGGATGTGTCCGGGGATATCGACAGCGACCCTATTTCCCGCGGTTTGGAAGCCATCGCTACTGGTTTTGGCCTGCGCTACCCGAAGGATGAGACCAACCTCTCGCTGCAGTTCGAAGTCTACGACGCGTTATACGCCTGGTGTAAACTGCAGGTCGCCAGCGAAGGACCTGCCCGATCATGAAAGAATTGACTCGTGACAGCCGGCTGTTGTTTGCTACACGCACCGCCCGTTTATTTGGTTACGGCTTCCTCTCAGTCGTCCTGGTTCTGTACCTGACTGAGCTCGGTTTGACCGAAGGCCAGGTCGGCCTGCTGCTGACCCTGACCCTGATTGGCGATACGGCCATTTCATTGTGGATTACCACCCATGCCGACCGCATTGGACGCAAACGCATGTTGATCGCCGGCGCGGGGTTGATGATCCTGGCGGGGCTGTTGTTTGTGGCGACCAGCAATTATTTCTTGCTGGTGCTGGCTGCCACCATCGGCGTGATCAGCCCCAGTGGCAACGAAGTTGGTCCGTTTCTTTCGATCGAGCAAGCCGCGCTCAGCCACCTGCTGCCGGATAACCGGCGCACCGGCGTTTTTGCCTGGTACAACCTGGTGGGTTCGTTCGCCACCGCGCTCGGCGCATTGAGCGGGGGTGGGTTATCTCAACTCCTGCGCACCTCGGGCATACCTGCATTAGAAGCCTACCGTTTCGTCGTCGTGGGTTATGCGTTGATCGGACTGATGCTGGTGATCATGTTCCTGGGGCTCAGCCCGGCGGTTGAGACCCTATCCAGGATCAAACCTGAAGCATCATCCCAGGACAAGCCCAACACATTCCTCGGATTAGGCCGTTCGCGCGCTATCGTTTTCCGCCTGGCGGCCCTATTTTCACTGGATGCATTCGCCGGAGGCTTTGTCATTTCCAGCCTGGTAGCCTACTGGTTCCACGTGCGGTTTGGGGCGGAGCCGGGCGTGCTGGGGGCGATCTTTTTTGGCGCCAATATCCTGGCGGGGTTCTCCGCTTTGAGCGCAGCCTGGGTGGCGCGGCGCATCGGTTTGATCCGTACTATGGTCTTTACCCACCTGCCGTCCAATGTGCTGCTGATGCTCGTGCCCTTGATGCCTAACCTGCCGCTGGCGATCGCCGTCTTCTTATTGCGCTTCAGCATCTCGCAGATGGATGTGCCCACCCGCCAATCCTATACGATGGCCATGGTGGAACCCGAAGAACGCTCGGCTGCCTCCGGGGTGACCGGTGTGGCCCGCACAACAGGCGCTTCACTCGCCCCAATTTTTACCGGGATCTTGTTCAGCAACCCGGCTCTGCTCAGCCTCCCTTTTTTGATCAGCGGGAGTTTGAAAATTATCTATGATCTGATCCTTTATCGCAGTTTCCAGGCCCACCGCCCGCCGGAAGAAAGGTAATACTTGAAGATGCCGCCAGATTTCCTCCATCTGGATCGATTCAATATTTCAGCGGCCGATGTCATCAGCTGGGTCTTTCGCTGTGATCCAGAATGCATTCATCCGGATGTGATTTTGATGCCCTGGTGGCAGCCGGATGTGTTCGGCTTATGGGCCAACCGGATCACAACCATTACCGACCATATTTTATATGAATTGGAATTCAAAGGGAAAATGATCAGCGTCATTCGCTCGGGAATCGGCGCGCCGCAGTCCGGCGATACGGTCCTGGCGCTGGGCTGCACACCTTGCGAACGGATCATCTTTGCGGGTTCGGTGGGTGGCCTGCGGTCCGATATCCACATTGGTGATTTGATTACCCTTGAATTTTCCTATTCAGGAGATGGTTTCTGCCGATACCTCGGTCCAGAAGCGCCGCTGAAAGACTGCTTCCTTGAACGGATTTATCCGGACGAATCGCTATCTTTGGCCCTATCACGCTCAGCTTCACCTTTAGCCGAGGAAGCCGGGGTAGTTATCCATATCGGCCCGGTTTTCAGCATCGACAGCATTCTTGCCCAATTCCGGATACTGGATTATTTTTCTGATTCATTGGGCAGTATTGGGATTGAAATGGAGACCGCTGCAGTATTCAAGGCGGCGCGCCTGGTTGGTATTCAGGCTGCGGCCTTATTATCTGTGTCAGATGTCCCGGTAATTAAAAGACTCTTTACGCCGGGCGGCTTCCAGAAGAGCAGAACCACCGCAAAGATATCCGTGCCAGGGTACTTGCCAGAACACTGCTGGATTGCCTCAATGACCTTTCTCAGGCATAAATAGTCGAGTGCCGCACCCTCGGCCCCTTCACACGCACTGAAGGGTGTGGGTGCCAGGATAAATCTACGTGTTAAATAAAAAGAGCGGGCAACGGGAATCGAATGTCACACCCTCAATGGGTGCCTGTCTAAATTAAAATAAAAAGAGCGGGCAACGGGAATCGAACCCGTCTAAATAGCTTGGAAGGCTACCGCACTACCACTGTGCTATGCCCGCTGGTAAGGGGTATTCCTTTACCCGAAGGATATTATACCCAGCCCTGCTTATTTTATCAAGGTAAATTCCTGCACCCCGCAAGAAGGATGATGTAATCTCTCCTGATGGGTGCTTTTCATCCCATTCCGGCGGGGAACGGAGGGCTGTATAATTCAAGCGCTCTTTCAGGAGGATTGTATGAAGCTGCCAACCCCACCCCGCTCACGTCCCTTGCAGGAAATCCGCGCTTATTTCAGAAATAAAAACTTTTCCTGGAAAACAGTCCGCGATTATGGTTTTATTTTAATCGGCTCGTTGGTCCAGGCACTGGCCATGCGCTTGTTCCTGGTGCCGGCCCAACTGGTCAGCGGCGGGATCAGTGGAGCAGCCCAGATCATCAATTTCTTCAGCGGATGGCCGATCGGTCTGATGACCCTGATCGGAAATATTCCCCTGTTTTTCCTGGGCTGGCGTTTCTTGGGCGGCCCGCGATTCGCCCTGCGTACGGCTTTCGCCGTGCTGACGTTTTCTTTTCTCACCGACCTGCTCTTCTGGTTAATACCCGGCCCGGGGATCACCGACGACCTGGTACTTAACTGCCTGTATGGGGCAATCGCGCTGGGAATTGGCTGTGGATTGGTTTACCGCGGCCAGGGCACCAGCGGCGGCAGCGATATCCTCGGGCGCATCCTCAACTTCCGCATGGGCATCCCGATTGCCCAATCCTACCTGCTGACCGATTCGTTGGTCGTTTTGGCGAGCGGATTTGCCTTTGGGAGCTGGAAGCTGGCCCTGTACGCCGTGCTGGTGATCTATGTCAGCGGATTAGCAGCCGAGGCTGTCTCCGAAGGTTCGGCTATTTTCCGCACTGCCATAATCATTACCACCCGGCCGGATGAAGTCTCCGCGAAAGTGATGCACGACATGGAACGCGGCATCACCATCCTGCCCGGCACCGGCGGATACACCGGCAGCAGCCGTCCTGTACTGTACTGCGTGGTGACTCGGGCCGAAGTACACCAGTTGAAAGTGTTAGTCAGCGAGGCCGACCCACAGGCCTTTATGGTGATTGGCACCGCCCACGAAGCCCTGGGCGAGGGATTCCGCCCATTATCCAGTTAGCGAGCTTATTCCCGTTCTTTGACGTATCCCAGCCAGCGCAGCGCGCTGGGATTGTTGCGCCAGTTGGAACTGACTTTGACGCGCAGTTCAAGGAATATCTGGCGGCCGGTCATGGTCTCGATGCTCTGGCGGGCGCTGCTGCTGATTTTTTTGATCATCTCCCCCCCCTTACCGATCACGATCCCTTTCTGCGACTCGCGCTCCACAAATAAGGTCGCCGCGATGTAGGAAAGGTCTGCCCGCCGCTCGCTGAATTCATCCATGCGCACCGCGATGCAGTGCGGCACCTCTTCTTCTAAATGCAGCAGGGCGGCCTCGCGGATCAAGTCGACCGCGATCTCTCGTTCATAAAGATCGGTGACCTGGTCCTCGGTGAAGAAGAGCGCTCCCTGCGGCAGACGCTGCACAACCACCTCAAGCAGGTCGTCCAACCCGGTCCTGAGAACTGCCGATACTTTCAGCATCTTGGCCCCTGGCAGCAAATCGGCGGCGGTGCCGAGCCTGGTTTCGAGATCCTCGGCGGATACCCGGTCAATCTTATTCAACCCGATCAGGATCGATGAAATACGATTCAAATCGGCCAAACGGTGAGCGATCTGGAAATCCTCTTCGCTTAAAGGCTCGCTGGCATCGATCAGCCACAGAATCAGGTCTGCGTCCTCCAACGCCTGGACAGCCGATTTATTCATAAACTCGCCCAACTTGTGGTGGGGAGTATGCAGGCCCGGCGTATCCACGAATACCAACTGCGCCTGTTCCAAAGTCAGAATTCCCAATTGGCGCCGGCGGGTCGTTTGGGGCCGGGGAGAGACCGCCGCAACTTTTTGACCCAACAGTGCATTCATTAAGGTCGACTTGCCGACGTTTGGCCGGCCCACCACAGCGATATACCCCGCTCGAAATCCATTTCCTTCAACTTGCATTTGTCTTCCTCCGGTTAACTACAACAATCCCACCGATAATTAATCCGCCGCCCAGAATCAGGCGCCAATCAGGTTGTTCGTGCAGGACAAAAATTCCTAACAGCACGCCGACCAGCGGGAACACATAACTCACCAGCACGGTGCGCGTCGGCCCGACAGAATTCAACAATGAATAATATAACAGGGTGGCTACGCACGAACCCAGAATCCCCAGCCAGGCCACGGCGATCCAGGTATAGGTGAGCGCAGGGGGAGTTAAAGGCGATTCCACAATCGCTGAAACCGGAGTGATGAAAAACCAGGCAGCCATCATTTGCCCCAGGGATTGCACCTCCGGCGTCATCCCACCGGTTTTGGTGCGGGCAAAAACAGCGCTGCTGGCGTAGAAAAAAGTTGCTGCCAGCATCGCGCCCAATCCCAATTGATACCCCCCGATGCCACCTTCCATTTGGTTTGACATCAGCACGATCACCCCGAGGAAGCCTACACCTAACCCCAGGAGGCGCCCCATTGTGATCCTTTCTTCCTTAATGAAAAGGGGCGCGATGAGGATCGTAAACAAAGGGATGGTGCTGTTTAAGATCGAGGCCACTCCGGAGGGAATGCGCGTCTCGGCCCAGGAAATTAAAACAAACGGCACTGCGACATTGAATAACCCCAACAAAAGAAAAATCCACCACTTTTCACGCGAGGGTAATCCCGACCGGCGGTAAGCTACGACCAGCAGTATGCCCAGTAAAGCAAATAAGACCCTGAAAGTGACCAGGGTAAATGGGCCAATTTCCTGTACGGCGATCTTGATCCACAAGAAAGATGAACCCCAGATCAATCCTAAGGCGGTAAATTTAATCCAGTCCTTTCCAGACAAGGCATACTCCGTTGAAATAATGCTAAAAATATATCACAATGCTTGATTTTAACCCTTTTCCTGTAAAACCGTAGGGTAAGCGTAGGGTAAGGGTCAAGTAATGATATCGGTAATGATGTATTATATTTGCAAGGGCGACTTCTCTTCTTCTCCTCCTTAAATGAGTGCCGGGGTCGGCGTCCCCGGCACTCAACACATTAATTCGGGCTGGTCCACAATTGGACACAGCCTGTTTTTTTAATGTATAATGACTGCCATGTATCCTCATCCAAACCCTGGCGTCGAAAAGCGCTTCATTTTATCGATTGCCATTACGACCGTAATCTTATTGGCTGAAGTAATCGGGGGGATTTGGACCGGGAGCCTGGCCTTGCTCTCCGATTCGGCCCATGTTTTTATGGATATATTTGCGCTGGCTCTCAGCTTTGTTGCCCTGCGCTTATCCTCCCTGCCTCCAGACAACCGTCACACTTATGGATACCACCGGCTGGAGCCTCTCGCCGCCCTGGTGAATGGTATCTCGCTGGCAGTGATTTCCGTGGGCATCTGGTGGGAAGCGGTGCAGCGCTTCAGCGAACCTGGCACGATCCGCACGACCGAAATGCTGGTGATCGCTGTCATCGGTTTGCTGGCAAATCTGGCAGTGGCATTTATCCTCGGCAGCCATACCCATGTGGATGGCGAACACAATCACTCCGTTGAAGACCTCAATGTCCACAGTGCATTCCTGCACGTGGTGGGTGACGCGGTTTCATCGTTAGGCGTCATCCTGGCAGCGATTGTCATCGCTGTAACCCAATGGGAATGGGCCGACCCCCTGGTCAGTATTTTCATCGGGATTTTGATCGCCTTCAGCGCTTACCGGGTAACCCGCAAATCTCTGCATATCTTAATTGAAGGCGTGCCAGAAGGCGTATCCCTGGCGCAGGTCGAAAGTTCAATGCATGCCATTAACGGGGTCAAGGACGTCCACGACCTGCACGTCTGGAATATCTGTTCCGGGCACGTCGCATTGAGCGCGCACGTCACTCTGGATGATTTCCAATCGAGCCATACCAGCCTGCGCACCCAGATTAATGCCGCCTTGCTCACCGGGTTTGGCATCGAACATACCACGCTCCAGTTTGAATCCGAAACTTGTGAGCTGCAGCCTGGTGATACGCCCATTCAAAGCAAATCTCAAAATGAAATTCACCAACCCATCCATTGAAGGATGAGACTTTTCGGAAATTTTATTTACGCAATTGGCTCGACAAAAAACAGCAAAATAGGATTGATTTTGTAAAAACCCATTTCTTCTAAACTTACACTAATATTACTCGGTTATTCTTATAGGTATTGAAAGTCCCTGAACGACGAGGAAAAGATGAAGCGATGGTTTTTTGCCTTAATATTTATAATTAGTTTAATTTTTCCCTGGGCCAGCGTCAGGGCACAAACAGCACTCGAAATCGACCAACTACAGATCGATATCTGGCCTGAATTTGACCGGCCGGAAGTTTTGGTCATTTACCATATTATTATTTCTCCAACTTCTACGCTGCCCGCCCAGGTCACTTTACGCATACCCAAGGAGGTTGCTGCTCCTTATAACGTCGCCATGAAAGACGTGGATGGTATGTTATACAACTTGAAATATGACCAGGCCATCGAGGGTAACTGGCTTAAAATTTCCTTTACCGCGGCTTCTGCCGAGCTGCAAATCGAATACTACGACCCGCGTTTGACGATCGCCAATACTACCCGTAATTTTGATTATCAATGGCCCGGAGATTATCGGGTGAACAATATGAGTTTACGCATTCAGCAGCCGTTTAATGCCAGTGGTTTGCAGGTAACCAATGCGGCATTGAAAGTATCAGGCACTACACTGGGTGATGACGGCCTTACTTATTACATGCTGCCAATCGATGGTTCCATTGAAGCAGGCAGCACATTTGATGTACCATTCACTTACACCAAACCAGATGCCACCTTAAGTTCCAGCCAGGCCCCGGTGAAGGCTGTCCAGACGTCCACCGGCAATACCTCCCTGACTTCTGGCCTGACACCCACCAATAATATCCTGGTCATTGGTCTGGCGGCCGGGGCGATCTTAATTCTGGTGGGTTTGGTCTGGTATCTCAACCAGCGGCGCCTGGTATCTTCGATGGCCATGGCCAGCAACCGCCGCCGGCACATCAATCCACCCAAACCACAAAATGGCGACCCGGTCACCACCAGTGACAATATCTATTGTCATCAATGCGGGAAAAGAGCAAATTCTCAAGATGCATTTTGCCGGTCATGCGGTGCCAGGCTGCGCACTACTGAATAATAAAAAAAAGAGATGACCATTCAGCCATCTCTTTTTTTTATCACTGATTTCGGTTACTTTTCAGGGGCGCCGGCATTGATCCAATCTTTGATCATTGCCAGATCGGTGTCGCTGAATACTTTCGAGTGACCACCCTCCATTTTCTTCACCAGCAAACTTCCTTCCGCATCGCCCGGGGAAATCACAGCCCCGTCAGTTCCGCCTTTCATAATGTCGGCATAAGTAGTCACATTCAACCCACCCAACGCTCCCGCTCCGTGGCAGGCGCTGCAGGTATCGGAGAATAACGCACCAATACTGCTGTTCCAGGTGGCGGTGTTCGTACTGGGCTGGCTGGTGGGTTGGCCTGGGACGGCGGTTGCCGTCGGAGCCACGGTCGCCGTTGGCGCCTTGGTAGGCAGCGGGGTTGATGTCTGGCGTTGGTAGGCTGGTATGCCATTATTCACCGGTGGCACCGTGAGGATGGCTGTTTTCTCAAAGGTCAGGAATTGGAAAATCACAAGTACTACGACCAGCGTGACAACCGTCGCAACCGGAATGTAAATCCGCATCCGCTTGGTTCGCTCTTCGCCAGTTAGCGGTTGAGGGGTCTCTTCGGCTTCAATCTCGGCCAATTCCAAACCGTGCTCTTCCTCCATTTCTTGTTTGCTGAGGGTGCCTTTGATCATCGCCCAGTTCCATTTCTTAATATGCACGTTATAGAAATGCCACAGGATGATCGCCAGCACGGCCAAAACAGCTTCATTGCCGTGAGCGGATTTAGCAGCAGGGATAAACTGCCCTGGCAGCAAGTTCGTGGTTGCGATGGGGTTCCACAACATCAAACCCGTCAGTCCCATTAAGATCAGACCCCACAACATCGCCCAATATTCCACTTTTTCGGAGAAATTGTAGCGGCCCATCTTGGGATGATCTTTGGTAAACCCCAGGTTGAAACCCACAAACTGGATCACATCGCGCAGGTCTTTGACACCAGGCATCATCGAAGCCTGTACGCGCTTTATATACAGTTTATAACCCAAAACAACCAGGTGATAAACCGATTCGAGCAGGAATATCGTCGCCGCGGTGCGGTGGATGATGCGTGTGGGTTCTATCCCACCCAAAAGTTGGATGAGAAAATCCGCGACGCCATTGGTGGCGAATTTTTGGATCAGTCCAGTCACACCCAATGTGGTAAAGGAAATGATCAGTACCAGGTGCTCGATCCGGCGAGCGACATCAAAGCGTAAGTAACGTTTTTCTTCAGCCATCGCTCAGGCCTCCTTTGCTTCGGAATGACCCGATTTTCCACGAGTTCGGATCCGTTTATAAATATCCGTAGCAATGATGACCGCCATTCCAGCCAGCACACCGGGGATCAAAATCATATAAAACAGGTTCACATAATACACGAGCGGTGCTTTTTGCGGGCTCGGTATGTAATGGCTGAGCCAGGAATCCGGGAAATTGATCGTGGCATCCGGATGACATTTCTGACAGGCCAGAAGCATATTCTGCTTGATTTGCAAGCCATTCTTCGGGTCATCAACCTTGCTGATATTGTGCACGCCGTGACAGTCATAACAAACCGGTTTGTTGGTTTGCTGATCGGGTGACAGCTTTTCAAATAGTGTTACCGTCGTCCCATGAAAATCTGCCACGTAAGTGGAAAGCACATCGGTAGAAATGCCGTACTTATCCATGATCGTTTTGTCGGTATGGCAGGACGCGCACAGGGTAGGAGAATTAAGCCGGAATTGGACCGACCGCGCATCACTGATGGTATGGATACCGTGGCAATCATCGCACGCCGGAACATCCGGGTTTTTATCCAGAACGCCGGCGCCGTGCACGCTGTTGATATATTGTTCGTAAATACCGTTATGGCACTTAGAGCAGATCTTGGCAATCGTTGCCTTCTCCTCAAAAGTTGGCTTGCCGTCCGCATCTTTCTTCACTGGCGCCTGGGTATGGGCATTGTGGCAGTCGATACAGATCGGGGTATTCGGGTTACCCTGTTGGGCCAGCATGGTATGAGCGCTGTCCTTTAATTCAGTTGCCAGAGCCTGGTGGCACTGGCTGCAGGTATCTTTAAACTGCAGGCGGAAATCCTGGAGCGTTTGAGCCGTGTTTTGGGGATGAGGATAACCAGATATATTCACGTGGCAGGTCGTGCAGCTAAAATTCTGATGCACAGCCATGTCGTAAACGGTTGAATCAACCGATATTCCAATCTCCTCGCCGCTGGGCAGTTTCCAGGTCTGCCCAGGCTGACCGTGACAGGCCAGACAGGCAGAATTATCCGGTTTTTGTGCATCTGGCGCCACAGAAGGCGCTGCTTTCACCGGCAGGACCCACCCTGTCAATGCGATCAATCCTGTAGCCAGCAGCGCGAGGGCAAAGATCACAACCCACCGAAACCGGTTGTGAAGGCTAATTTCCTTCATCTCTTTCTCCTTCATTATTTATTCGGAAGATAATCTCCAGAACAAATAGACTTTGTGAATTATGGATCAAGACTTGATTAATTATACATGAGAAAGAATTCAGGTTCAGTGCATATCGTCATTGCATTATGGTTATAAATTGCACAAATCCTGCAATAAAGAGCGATATTGATCGATTAAAAAATCCCGCCCGGTTTCACCGGACGGGATCGACTATATAGGATACGAATTTCTACTTTTCGAGCGCTCCCCCGCTGATCCACTGCTTGACCAGATTGAGCTCATCGGGAGACAGCTGCCCGGGATGGCCGCCGGCAGATTGCACGGTAACCAGCAAACTCCCATCCGCATTTCCAGGGTTGACAACTGGCCCATCGACGCTGCCTTTCATGACCTGGGCATAAGAGATCAGAGAAAGACCTTTGATCCCGGTATCACCATGGCAGGGTAAGCATTTAGCCTCGAAAAGCGGTCCAATCTGCACAAAAGTAACCGCACCCCCAGCGCCTGGGGTTGGGGTGGCCTGTTTTGTGGGCGAACCCGCCGGTGGAGTAGGTGTGGGTGGCAGCGTGGGCGTAGGCGGCAGGGTCGGTGTAGCCGTGGGCTGCAAAGTTTGCATAAGCTCCCGTACCTTCGGCGCATCAAACCCGGCAAACTTCCAATCTGCGCCGTGGCAGATGCTGTTCGAGCAGAAAGAAGTATTGCTGGTGCCGCCCGGGTCGCCCACGGTGTGGCAGCCCTGACAAGAATTATCAAATGCGGAGCGGTGCAGGTTGATCCAGTTCGGGCTCAAGTGGTTTTCTGGTTCAAACCCCTTGGAAACCGGGATTTCGGATACCAGTTGGGCCGTGTTCGATACCGTCGGGATCGAGTGGCACAGGTTGCATTCCAGGCGTACTGTGTCTTTGAAGTTAAGCGAGATATGCTTGCCGTCATGGCAGCGGAAGCAGCCTGGAAAATCTTTATGCTGCATATTGTCCGGATGGGTGGTCCAATCCATGCTTTGATCGAGAAAAACCGAATTATGGTAACTATCTTTCAAAGCCGCAATCGCATTATCAATAAGAGGCTGGTTGGCTTTCGCGAATTCGGGGTAATATTCCTGATAGTAGGCTGTTAGCGAGTTGATGACCGCGAATGCCTGATCTTCAGAGGTATATTTCGAGGATAATATTTCTTTGCCTTTTGCGTGGATCTCGGGGATCGTCGGAGAAACAACCCCCCGCCCCAACAGGCTGTCCATTTCATCGCTCGGGCTGAGAATATCGTGAGCCGTGCGGTTGTGACAGGTTATGCAATCCATCACCTTCATATCCGATTGCTTGATCGAGTTCGGGTTGAAGTTAGTTGAGATATCCACATATTCCTCAGTGGTGCCATCCGCCTTCGTCACCTTAATATAAGGAATATCCTGCTGTTGTTGGTCGGTAGCGTAATAATACACCGGGTTTTCAATATGCCAGTGAATGCCTAATCCCAAACCCTCCCGCTGCGAGCCACCACCGGTGTTCAGCAGCAAATAAAGCGTTGAAAGGGTATTAGCTTTATCATCCGCAAACCGCTTAATTTCGACCATTTTGTCGCTCGAAAACTTATCTGGATTATGGCAGTTCTCGCAGGCCTGCCGGGCCGGGCTCATATTTCTGGCAATGATCGGGTAATGGAAGTTGCCAGTGATCATCGCCGAACCGGTCTGCCAGGAATAGGCAATTTTCCGGGGGATCATTACATTCATGGTATCGCGGCCCATGTGGCAGTCCTCGCAGGATACATTCGCATGGGCAGATAATTCGTGCGTCTGGAATTGTGGCGGCATCGTATGGCAGGTCAAGCCACAGAAAGTGGTTTGGTTGGTATACTCCCAGGCCGAAGTGCTGAACACAAACAAAACGATCATTAAAAATGCTACAGCAACATATGGGATTATTCGAGTCAATGTTGAGCTATCGGGCGGCGGCGCAAAAAAGCGCTTGACCGCATTCCAAATTCTCTTCATAGGTTTTCCTTTCAAAGTTGGAATTCAGACCAAACTTAGTGAATTATAATACAAATCTCATAAATAGGATTAATATTAGCATATAACCAAGATTAGAAAACTGGCCGTATTTTCAGCGGCCAGTTTTTTTATTTCACGCATTCTTTGTGAGGACGGAGTTTAAAAATAACCTTACAGATCGTGACCGGCCGCATGAAATGAAAACCCGTTAACATGAGGAAAACGGTATTTGTCCTAAATAGTAAATATTAACTTATCATTCGATCCGTTCTGATTTACAAAATCGTTCAGAAGCTGTCTAAAAGATCAAAAAAAATCGACCCAAATCGTCTCTCAGAAAACAATTTACGACGCCATCATTCGCTCCGTGGTGAATAAAGCCCGATTAGAAACCACAGGAAAGCCCGGACGCGGATTGAAACGATACCAACTTATTACAAATGTCACAAACGATCAATGTATATTGTCATAGGGGACAAATTGTGGTAAATACGGTATGATTAAACATACATTAGAATATGCTCACAAAGCATAGGAGGAGCCTATACATAATCATACTGGTTTGAAATTCACAATTTCCATAAAACGCAAAAAAAGGAGAATGCAGATTATGACAAAGAAGAAAATGTTATTACTTGCCGGGTTGTTAGTCTTATTAGCCATTGTGCTAACAGCTTGCGCCGGCGCCACCGGCCCTTCCGGCGCCGCCGGTCCTGCCGGTGTTGCCGGCCCTGCTGGCCCTGCCGGTCCTGCTGGCCCTGCCGGCCCTGCTGGTCCTGCCGGCACCACTGGTCCTGCTGGTACAGCCGCAACAATAGCCTGCCAGGATTGCCATAACAATGGCAGCGTTTTGACGGGTAAGGTAGAAGCCTGGGCAGCGTCCGTCCATGGTTCTGGCGCAGCTTTTGGTCACGCCGCCACAAATCCGGCTTGCACGGGCTGCCACTCTGGTAGTGGATTCAGCGCCGCGATTGCCGCGAAGGTTGCCCCTGGATCAGCTCAGAAAACCGCGTTGTCGAACCCGAGCCGGATCGACTGCCGCGCCTGCCACCAGGTTCACGACACCTACACCGCGAAGGACTGGGCCTTAGAGGTCGTTGCCCCGGTTAAGATGATTGCCTCCGATGCAACCTATGATGGCGGTATGGGCAATCTCTGCGCGAACTGCCACCAGCAGCGCACGGCTTTCCCCGATGCTAAAGATGGCAAGGTCTCCGTTGACAGCACCCACTGGGGCGGTCATCATGGCCCCGAAACCGCTTTACTCCTCGGAGTTGGCGGCGCTGGCCTCGCTGGGAAACCAGGCCCGCATTATTCGATTGAGAACACCTGCGTGGGCTGCCACATGGGCGGCGCCAGTGCGGATGCCAACCATTCCTTCATGCCGGTGGTTGGAAATTGCGTGAAATGCCACGCCGATGCCACATCTCTCGACATTAATGGCAAACAGACCGAAATCAAGACTGAGCTCGACGCAGTCAAGAAAGCCCTGACCGCTAAGGGTCTTCTGGATAAAGACGGCGTCATCGTCGTTGGCGATTACCCAACCGATTACGCTGGCGCTCTGTGGAACTATCTGCTCGTCGAAGAAGACAAGAGTGATGGCGTCCACAACCCCGTTTATGCCAAAGGCCTGCTTGATCTGGCGCTTACGAACCTGGCAAAGTAGTTTCACTAAAGCTTTTATAAAGCCACACTGAAACACGACACCTCCCGGGAATACCCGGGAGGTGTTATTTATTTCATACCCGGATTCCACGCCGCCAAATCAATGAAAAAGAAAGGATTGAAGAAAATCCCCACTTTTTGTGCGAATATGGCGTTTTTTAGCCAATATTGCATCAAAATTCTTTCAAGATTACAAGTCATCAACCACTTTGGATGAATTTTTGGATTTGAGGCCAGAATTTATTTTTCACTAAAAAAGTGAAACGGATATTTTTGGTAGAAATACCGTGTTAAAATTTTGAGTGAAAGAAAACCTGCCTTGAGGATACTACCGTGATCAATAAAATTGAATTCTCTGCCAAAAATCTTACTTCCAATGCAGGGTTATTTTTACTGCTCGAACATGCCAATAAAAATGGGGTTTTTGACCTGATTGATCACGATCTTGTTTTTGAGAATGCATCCACCAACAAAATCAAAATGAACCACATCAAGACCATGCTCTGTGGTAATTTCATTGGGATTGATAAGCTGGAACGATTGAAATTGCTGCAAAGCGATCCGCTGATCAATGAATTTGCCATCTCGATCAAAGAGCCGGAGACGGTATCAAGATTTTTAGGGAATTTTAGCTACAAAACCACCCACATGCTGCGAGAAATCAATTTCAAAGTCTTCAAAAAGCTGTTGAGAAAGAAAAAACTAAAATCTATTACCATTGATATCGACAGCAGCGTGGTCAACGTGGAAGGGCACCAGGAAGGTGCTGTCAAAGGATACAATCCCAAGAAGATTGGAAACAACTGTTACAACATCCAGTTTGCTTTTTGTGATGAATTAAAAGCCTATATCACCGGAATTGTAAGAAGCGGCGACACATACACTGCCAATGGCGCAGCCGAAATGATTAAAGAAATCGTTGCCCATATTAAAACCGATGATTTGGAAATCCTGTTTCGTATGGACAGCGGATATTTTGATGACGATATTATTGAAGCGATCGAATCTACTGGTTGCAAGTATTTGATCAAGGGAAAAGAATATCCAACGCTCGCCTCTCAAGTCACGGCTCCATCCATTTCATTCATTAAAGGTGAAGAAGGCAGGGAAACGGCTGAGCTTTTAACAAGACTAAACACGTGGAAAAAAGACAGAAGATTTGTCATTTCTCGAGTATTGAAACCGGAAAAAGAAAGGGCACAATTATCTCTTCTGGAAGGTGACGAATACCAATACTTTTACTTTGTGACCAATACCGAACTGCCTTCAGAAAAAGTGGTCATTGCTTACGAAAAACGTGGCAATTCTGAAAATTACATCAAAGAAGCCAAGTATGATATGGCTGTTGGACACCTTCTGCTCCAATCCTTTTGGGCCAACGAAGCCATTTTTCAGTGGATGATGCTGGCCTACAATTTGTTTTTGTTGTTCAAGATGCACTTTGTAAATGGAACGGAATACCGGCAGCAAATAAAGACGTTCCGCTTGAAGTACATATTTCTGGCTGGGAAGATCATCAGAATGGCAAGAAGTGTCGTGTTGAAACTCTCAAAAAATTATCCTTATCAAGAGATCTATGCACAAAGCCTTCCCTGAAAAAACTCCCGTTTTCTTATCTCAAACCGTTATTTCCATTTAAGTTGGACTTGAAATAACCATTTCCAATGACCAAATTTATAAAAAGGATCCCAAAAAATGCAGTAAAATAAAGGAAACCATGCTAAATTTAAGTGCGTTCAACCAAAACCATCACCCCTCCAGGGTGAAAATGGTGACAAAAATCATCAGACGTGGAATTTCGGTTTTTATCAATAACAGCAAAAGGAAAGTATCAATTTTGGACGGCGCCAGCGCCAAAATCGCTGCAGGTTGGAGCGGCGATAACAGTTCTCTTCCTCCGCGGACGGTTGTATCGCCTGACGGTCAATAAGTTGCTTTCCTGACGGAAGGAGCCAACCGGAACACCAAGCTGGCCGTATTCGACCTGTTAAAATGGCGCAGATCAACAGCCTGCCGCTGCCCTACTTTGCCGACTCCGGCAGTAATAAATTTCTTTGAAAGCGAAAATGTTGATGAAGTCTATTGGCTTGAATGCTCCACCCGAAAAGAACAATAACCATTCTACAAAGGCACTTCTGTATGGAATGTATGGATGTGCCGCATTAGGGGTTGTTTTGCTCCATCTGGCAACGAACGGAATCCTCGGATTCCATACCGATGAGCTCTACTACCTTGCCTGTGGACGCCACCCTGCTCTCGGGTATGTCGATTTCCCGCCGCTCGTTCCTCTTCTCGCACGGTTGGAGACGGGCCTTCTTGGGGTAACCCCCTGGACACTTCGCCTGCTTCCATCGCTCCTTGGCGGTTTCATGGTTGCCCTCTCCGGCCTCTATGTTCGTCGGCTGGGCGGCTCGCTCTGGCTCCAGGGAATTGCGTTGCTCTCAGCCGTCGCGGCGCCATTCCTTCTCGGCTCGAACTGGGTCTTCCAGACCGTGACCTTCGATCAAGTGACCTGGATGGTCTCCCTGTACTGGTTTCTCTGCCTTATCATCGACCGCCGGCCACGCTACTGGATCTACCTGGGAATCATGCTCGGGATCGGGCTCGAGGTAAAGTATACGATCGCCGGTTTAATCGCTGGGATAGGTCTCGCCGTCCTTCTTACCCCTTCGCTGCGGATGGAGCTGCGGACGAAATATCCCTGGATCGCGGCCGCGATCGCCTTGTTGATTTGGTCGCCGAATCTCATCTGGCAGATCGTCAATGGCTACCCCTCACTCATCTACATCTTGAACCATCGGGGAAGCACCGGCGGGCCTGTTCTCTACCTTATAGAGTTCGGTGTCTATTTCTTCTTCCTCATTCCCCTGTGGCTGGCCGGGATGATTTCCTTGTTTCGCAATCGACTGCTGCGTCCGATTGGAATTGCCTGCGCCGTTCCGCTGCTCATTTTCCTCTTTTTTGGTAAATCCTACTATGCCGCCGGGACGATTCCGATCGCTCTGGCTCAAGGGTTGACGGCGATCTCCAGGATCAAACGTCCAAGAATTCGCTCTGTCCTCCAGATTGCGGTGGTTGTTTCGAGCGTGCTCGAATTCGTTCTGTTCTTCCTCCTCGTTGTACCAATCACTCCTCCAGATCGAATTCATGCCCTTCGCCTTGATACCGTCAACGAGGTGTTTGCTGACAGCGTCGGGTGGGACGACATAGCGAGGCAGGTGACCAGGATCTACGGCGACCTCCCCGCCTCTGAGCGCAGAAACACTGTCATCATTTCGGCCTACTATGGTGTTCCGGGGGCACTCCAGATCTATGACAATTCAAACGACCTTCCCATTGCTATAAGTCCGCAGCTGAGTGGCTTCTATTGGCTACCGAACAATCTCACAGCAACCTCTGCCCTTATGGTGGACTACCAACCGTCAGATGTGGCGTGGATGTGCACGTCATCAAAGGTCATCGCACACCTCACCGTGCCGTACGAGGTCCAAGGCCTGGAGCAAGGCGCGCCAGTCACATTCTGCCAGCTCAAAGCCCCAATCCCACAAATCTGGCAGCGGCTACGCAACTTCTCTTGACCTCTTACGACCAATGCTTCTTTAGTATGCTTAATTATGCCTGTTCCTAAAACTGTCCAGCAGCCAGAAAATTACAATTAATGTGTTAACATATCACCCAGCACCCCGGCGGCGTGTTACTTCTCATGGTCCTTCGGTATGGCACTACTGAAAGAGTCCAAATTGCAAAGGTATCATCAGATGCTGTTCGTGAATATTATGATGACGCTAAGAGTAAGAATGCTATTGATTTTGGGTATTACATAAGGAGGGTTCCCATGGCTGGAATAACTGGTTTTGCGGATATTGAGGGCGCCAGGTTGTACTATGAAATCGCTGGGGATGGTCCCAATCTCGTCCTGGCCCATGCCGGCTTTGTCGATTGCCGGATGTGGGACGAGCAGTTCCAGGCGTTCGCTCAGCAGTTTCGTGTTTTGCGCTATGACCGACGTGGTTTCGGAAGGTCCCCGCTCACCCCTGGGCCCTTCTCCCACCGGCGCGACCTGGCTAACCTGCTGAGATTCCTGGGCATCGCACGCGCCCACCTGGTGGGTTGTTCGATGGGCGGCGGCATACTGATCGACTTCGTATTAGAGCATCCTGAAATGGCGGCTTCGCTGGTGGTGGCATCTTCTGCTTTAAGTGGCTATCAATTCTCCGGGGAAATGCCCAAACCGCTGCAGGAAATGATCGCGGCCCTCCAAAAAAATGATCTCGACCAGGCGGCGGAAATTGCCGTACAGATTTGGGTCGATGGCCCCCGGCGCACACCGGATCAAGTGGATGCCCGCGTCCGAGAGCAGGCTCACGAAATGAGCAAGACCGCTCTCACCAACCTAAGTGTGGTGGAAGAGCCGCTGATGCCACCCGCGATTGAACGCTTGAATGAACTGGCAGCCCCTACCCTGGTGATTGTGGGCGATTTAGACGATCCCAGCATTGGGATGATTGGCGACCTGCTGAGCGATCAGATTGTGGGAGCACGAAAAGCGGTCATCTGCGGTGCGGCCCACATGGCCAACATGGAGAAGTCCGGCGAGTTTAACAAGGTGGTGTTGGATTCCCTGAAATCCTAAGCATTGTAGTATCATCGCCATCCTTAATCGATTGCTTCTCTTGTTTTGAAGGCAATGGTTAATAGAGGATAGGGATGAGATTTTCGACATTTTGTGTCGAAAATCTCATCCCTATCCTCTAATAATTGGGAATAATTAATTAACTTTTATAAACTCACCAACGTAAATTAAGACGAATCTAATGTCCGGGTGGTAACCTTTCAGGGTGAATTACGTTAAAGGTTGGCGTATCAGTTGGCTGTCAATCCGCAGGCGGATTGATAATGAAATCTCAAGCAAGTTATTTAAAGGTGAGGAATAATAAGCAGCTCGATTGGAATTTATGCCCGATACGAGTTCTGTTCAATCCAAAAGCGCTGGCTTTGTAATAACCAGTCGTAAGCAAGAAAAGAGGAATAAGGCAAACTGCAGAAAAGGAGCAGCACAATGGGGAAAAAACTGTACCGTGTAGATGTAGTCCTCTATATCATGGCTGAAGATGAATTTGACGCATGCGCTGCCGCCACCTCCGCAAAATTCGATGTTTTTGAATGTGAGGCCGAGCAGGCCAGATTTATCGAACCGTTTTGGCAAGATGCAGTTCCGTACAATTCTGACAATGACCTGACTTGCAACGAAGTCATTGGCGGAAAAGAACAGCCTCAACCGTGTCTGGCCGAATTATTAAACTGATCCGATAACTACATAATCTCTTTTTAACTACCCCAGAAAGCAGTTGCTTTCTGGGATATTATTGATTATGCACGCCTTCTCGGCCGGCTGCACGGCTCTCACCGGCATTGAAGCCATCAGTAATGGGATTACAGCTTTTAAACCGCCAGAGTGGGTGAATGCCCGCAAGACACTGGTCATTATGGCAGTCTTGATGGCGTTTATTTTCGCAGGCAGCATTGGCCTGACCCAGTTCTTTGGCGTGGTGGCGGGACCCGATGAAACGATTCTATCTGCCCTGGCTCGCCGGTTACTCGGCACCGGACCGGTGTATTATCTGGTGCAATTTTCGACTCTGGCTGTTCTTGCGGTTGCCGCCAATACCAGTTACGCCGGTTTTCCCTCATACCGCTTTTGTCCATGCGAGGATCATGAATATTGCCCCATTCACCCCCACAAAATTAGCCTTGACCAGCAGTTCTAATTTTGAATAAGACGTAGATTGTCTAAATATAGACAGTCGAGTGTGCGGGAGACAAGGGCGAGGAGATAATCCGTAACCTGGTTCTGGGCGTTCAGCGCCAATTTATCCGAGTAGGAAAGAGGAAATACCGGCTTCCTGGAGGGGGCTGGAGTCGTGAGGAACAACCGAGTACGTCAAGTGCCTCAGTTCATTCGGTATTCAGTTCAAGGCCTTTACACATAAAGGTGAAGAGTTCCTCCCAACTGGAAAACTGGATGTAGCACAGCAGGGTTTCGATATGCTGGAAGAATTTTCGGCGCGTGCGCAGAGCCTGGCGGATCAGACGATACTTTTCATCCACCAGGTCCAGCACGGTGTGGAAAAGGAACGCCAACAGGTTCAGGCTGAGCAAGAGGGAGGCCAAATGCTCACTGCCGTGGCCGAAATTGTGTTCCAGGTGGTAGCCCTTGGTTTTGAGGACATTATTATTCTCGTTTTCGACCTTCCAGCGGGTGCGCCCATCCCGCACAATGGCTTCGACGGTCGTTTCTTCTACCCTAAAATCCGTGCAGAAAGCATTCTTGTAGAGTTGTTCGCTTGTGTCTTCGCGCGTGATGGTCAGTTCACACCAGTTTACTTGGATCGTCTCTGGGTCTCCCCGCAAAGGCAGCTGGTTGGCATAACGATAGGTATAGATTTCAGCGTAGTTTCCGTTCCAAACGCGCTTCTGGTAGCTGGCTAAGACGCCACTGGCCGCCAGAAAATCCACCATGCCGTATAAAGCCTCATGCGAATCGGGTTTACATACCAGGATGAAGTTCAGCTTTTTGTCTTTCACCGCCTGGATAAAGGGTTGGCGGCTGAACAGGTCATCTCCCATCATCGTCACGCCTTGTTTGGCATAGAAATCCCCATTTTGCTCGACCCAACGCTTGGCGGCTTCGATTTCACAATCCTGTTTCTCTTTCCCATCTTGCGGCAGGATATACTCCGGTTCCAGCGCAATCACGTGCGCATTCCCCGGTTGCGCTATCACCGGGGTCAAGACGCTGTGAAAATAGTTGGTTTTCCCGTTACTCAACTCCCGGGTGTTACACTGCTCACAATGGATCTTCTGCGAGGAAAAATACTGCGTCCCATCGATCACCACTAACAAGTTGTGCCTAAAGCTACGATACCCTTTCAACACCCCGGCCCGCTCCAATCGATGATACACCTCACGGAACACGGGCGCTACACTTGATGGCTCCACCGGATCCAACAGCGCACGGATCTGGTTATCACTGGGCACCTGTTCCATGCCAAACAGGCTTTCGGCGTTGCATTGCCCCTTGCGCCGTTTCATGTCTTGTTGGGCGGATAGAAAGGAGGGACTTTGGGTAAAAAATACCGAAAAAGCCCCCATCCCAGCATCTACCATATCGTACTGGATGTTTTTTCCCTGACGGACATCGCAAAATTGGCTGAAACTTTGTTTGATCCGGCTGACCAGTTGCTCTAGACGTAATTCTTCGAACATGTCCCACTCCGAGGGTCCCTGTCTGTTATTAGGCAGGTAAAGATTTTCTCACCACCTTACCATCCTTCCCGCTGGTTGCATAGGCCCTTTTTCCCCTTTTCCCATACTGAGAATTGCTGAGCCTTGACGCATCAGGTAGATTGAGGTAGAATACTGGAACTTGATGCGGGGTAGAGCAGCGGTAGCTCGTCGGGCTCATAACCCGGAGGTCAGTGGTTCGAATCCAACTCCCCGCTACTGAGAGAGAACCAGAGTACTGTCGGGCTCTGGTTTTTCGTTAACCCGGCGCACTGCGGTAGACATTTTTCCATAAATGGAGGAATTTCTCATGAACCGCAGTTCGCCGGGCTTGCTAATTTCAAAATCCATCGACGGCTTCCTAAAATTCAAAACAGCAGAGGGGTTAAGTCTACGCACAATCTCCTCCTACGAATATACGCTCAACCATTGGTTGAACTACATCGGTGATCAGAGCGTTTCCAAAATTCAGGCATCCGACCTCACCGGTTACATGGCCTGGCTGCGCACCGAGTACAAGCCAGTGCGCTTCAACGGCAGCACCGAGCCGTTGTCCGCCAAGTCTATTCGCAACGTGTGGATCACTTTCCGTTCCTTTTTCGGTTGGCTGCATGTGGAGTTCAAGTACCCTAATCCAGCCATAGAAATCACTGCACCGAAATTTCAGACACATCCCGTTGAAACTTTTACCAAAGAAGACGTCGAAAAGATTATGAAAGCCTGTGTCTATTCTCGGGAATCGCAAACTGAACAGAGAAAAAAGTTCGTCATGCACCGGCCAAGCGCCAATCGCGATCAGGCGATCATCCTGACCTTTTGGACACCGGGCTGCGTGCAACCGAACTCTGTTCGCTGACGATCAATGATGTTGACCTCAAGACTGGAAAGGTCAATATCCGACATGGTGTCGTCGGGGGGGCCAAAGGTGGTAAAGGGCGCACAGTCTACCTGGGCAAAGTTGCTCGAAAAGCTGTCTGGCGCTATCTGGCAGGCCGTGAAGACGGGGAAGATGCTAGCGCGCCCCTCTTCATCAGCCAGGCCGACCGGCCGTTCAACAAGGACAGCCTGCGGGTCTTGATCAACCGGTTGGGAGCCAGGGCTGAGGTGAAAAAAACGTACCCGCACAAATTCAGGCACACCTTCGCGATCACCTATCTCCGTTCCGGGGGTGACGTATTCACCTTGCAATCGCTGTTGGGACATGGTTCGTTGGATATGGTGCGCCACTATGCCCAGATTGCGGATGTGGATGTGGAACAGGCACACCGCAAAGCCAGTCCAGCCGACAACATGCGACTCTAACCTGGAGAAGTTCATTTTGCTAACCTCTCAGCGATATAGATCAAAGCATGTTTCTGGCTTTCTCGGTCTAAACTATTGAGAAAGGACTCCAACTCATTATCCGGCATGGACTCTACCTTTTCAGCAAGATTGGCAATCCGTTCTTGAACGTCCGAGTGCAAAATCGGCGCATAGATGCTGTCGGTGACTTCAATGCTCTCGTGCATCAGGTTCATGGACACAGCTTTGTAATCCGCCATCGTCTGGGCATGCAGCAAGCCAAAAACGGCGTGTCCATGCCGGAACTTATGAGGAGATTTATGGGGCAGTCTGGCGAGCGAAAATAAGAGCTTCAGCCGTTTTTCCAGGGCATGAACCCGGTTTTTACCTGGCTCCTTCCTTGAAAGATGCTGCTCACCCCAGTTGTGATCAATCGGGTCATACCACGGCCCAGAAGGATCAAGAACAGGGCGAATAGTGGCGTCCCAATGCCGAACGACGGCCAAGAGGTCAGGGATATTAAGCAAGAATGTTGTGGCATGCTTGCTGTTTTTGGTTTGAACGCCGAGCTCGGGCCATTGACGAACGGTTAAGTTTTCTAAATCCAGGGCGGCAATTGGCAGAGTGACTAAGGCGCCGGCACGCATTCCAGATAAAAAGAGGAGGGCGGCAGCCGCCTGGTCCCGCAGCCGGGCCAGGTTATTGCTATCGGCTGGAACAGAGATCAACTGTCTGACTTCTTCTATGGAAACAAACACATTTTCAACGTCTGCTTGGGGCTGGTGAGGTAAGCGCAAAGTTTCAATATAGCTCATAGACAGGCCGCCAAATTCGCGTGGATAAGCCGATTTTCCCCAGAGGAAAAAACGTCGGGTTAATTCCAGGATTTTCTTTTGAGTCTGGCCAGCCAACCGACATTTTGGATCTTTGCCGGACAAGGAGGTCAGGTAGATTGGGAAGGTTGGGCGCAGCTTTTCGACATTCTTGAAAACTTTGTCGCCCGTCCAAAGGAGGAGATGCCGCAGATAAAACCGGTAACTTTCTACTGACTTCGGAGTGACCTGCCTTACTTCCTCAAGATACTTGAGGTGTTGATTAACTCTAAGATAATTCAGCCTGTCGATCATATCTACCTCCACGATTGATGGTATGTCCACAGTTCGGACAAGTTCCTTTGATATGAACGAGATTGCCTTTGATGTGAAGTACCTGTGGTGAGATCAGCCTGGTTACCTGGTTGCAATGCAGGCAGTAAGCTTCTTCATTGTTCAGCTTGCGAGTCGGTTTTGGCTTTCTTTGTTCTTTGACCCAAGATGCAAATATTTCACCCTGGATCCAAATCCGATTGCGACTATCCCGCTGGAAAGGTGCGCCAGCCTGAAGCCAATCCCGCAGGGTGCTTTCGGCGATGCCTAGTTCTTCACACAGCTCACGTAGGGAGTAGAGCATTGGCAATAAACCAGGGGATCGAACGATCACCAAATGCGGTAGTTTATTCCTTCTGGTTTTTGCCTGCACAATACCTCCTTTTCAATGGTTATCCTTGCGAAGACAAATTTAGGACAACAAATTTCTTCAGCAAAGATATGCAAACGTCCCTCCGTGCGTGCACACCCCTGGCCGCTCCGATCACCCCTTTGATCATCAGGATCAGGCGCAGAAACTGGACTTCTTTGCCTTCCAGGTGAACGTGGTCGAAGTAAATGTCGCCGGTGATATCGCCTTTGATCCAGGTCAGATTGTTGCGTGCCATAGATCCGCTCCGTGTGGTTGAGATATAAAAAGTATAGGGCGAACGGGAAGAAAAGGCGATGGACAAGGGTACCGCTCGGGTATGTACAGATGTACCGTGAAAACCGGTACATCTGTACCGCATTAGTTGTTATGGGATGATTGGTTATATATCTTCACCTTCTTTTGGGCCACCACCTCGAAGACCAGGTCGCCTTTGTGCGTTTTGCGCTGCTGGAGGTGGCCGATCACCCCCAGGCGGCTGCCTATGCGCAAATGGCCATAAACCAGTTGGGCCAACGGCCCGCCCATACACACATACCCGCAGTCCATATCACGCCGGCCGCCCCAAAGACCCCCTTGACCATTAAATATAGGCGCAGATACTGGATGTCCTTGGCTATCCAGTTTGAAGAGGTCGTAATAAATGTCGCCAGTGATGTCGCCTTTGATCCAGATCAGATTGTTGCGCGCCATGTTCTCGCTCCATGTGGGTAAATGTATGCAGAGTATAGGCCGAAATGGAAAGAAAGGCGAGGGACAGGTGTCCCGCGGGAGGGGGTGCAGATGTCCCAATATGACCGGGGCAAATGTCCCAATATTTATACATACAGAAATTGTAAGAAAAAACCAAGGAGGGAAAAAATGGCAAATTATACTTATCACACACACCCCGAATATTTTTGTAGTTATTGATATGGATTTGGGATTAATGTTGGAAGGTTCATCAACACAAACAATAGTCACAGCAATCGGTGCCCTTAGGGTGGACACATAGAGCTTAACACAATTTTAGCTTTTCTTAGGAGGTATCTGGCACCACAGTTGGGTGAGCCTAAAAGGCCACTTCGAACTCAATCGGTGTCAGGTAGCCTAAGGTGAATGGATGTGTGAAGCCAACTAATACCGCAATTTCGTTGCCGATCAACTAATCTTTTGTTATAGTGCCAGGTGGCTAAAAAATTTCCACTATTGAATATTTTGACTCCACTGCAAAAACTTGCACATTAATAACTGAAAATTTGCTTCCGCCAACCCAAAAGGGCTAGCCCGGCCTCAAAAACCGCTTTCAGCGAAGCAAAAAACACAACCGCATGCCCATCTTGGGCGCATTCCTGCTCTGTTTGGACCTTCTTTTGCTTATTTTCCAACTTTATTTTGGCGACCAGGTAGCGTTGGATGCGGTGCGCATTGGTGACCAGGGCCGAACCGGCGACCATGCAGGCTATCCGAAATCGACCTCTCACGAGCAACTTGCCGGCCGGGAAGGGGTGTTTGACCTCCCGCACTGTCGCTTCAACGGCCGCCCGTAAGTTGCGCCCCTCTTGCAGACAGGCCAGACTACGTCGTCTGCGCTGCGACACATTTGCCTGAGCTTCACTAAAGTTCAAGTGTAACCTTGGGTCGCGTTTTCCGGGTTGGGCCGGACAACTTTTCTGGTAGAACGGGCAGGCCTGACAGAGGGACAGGTCAAAATGAGCCACATAGCCCTTTTTCTGGCTGCTGGGATGAACCGCCACCTTCTGTCCCTGCGGGCAGGTGATCTGGGTCGGCTTGCCACTCTCGGCCTGCTGGATGTCAAAATCCGCCAGGTTGAGTTTCTCGCTGCTGGGCACCCGACCACGGATCGCGGTTTGGATTTGTTCCACTTTGTGATCCCGCAAGGTCTGGTCCGCGTCGGGACTGCCGTAGCCGCCATCTGTATAGAGCGTTTTCAGGTCGGTGCGCTCTTTCAAGTTAGCTACATCCTCTTCCATCAGTTTGGCATCATCGACACTATTGGGCGCCACCGCGGTTTTGGTGATCAATTGCAGCTTATTTTCCGGGTCACACGTCTCGGTCAGATTGGCCACGTAACCCTTGTAGGCCTTGTGACCTTTCTCCCGGTAGGTCGCTTCCAGATCGTCGGGCGATTGCAGGCTGCTGGCGCTCAATTCTTTGTCCACTTTGGTCTTCACGACCTGCTCTTCCACCCGATAATGCTCACCAAACACCCGTTCCAGCATGCGGTACACCGGCTCCTGGCCATACGCGCTGTGCAGTTCGCCCAGCAAGCGCTGCATCAACTCCCCGATCTTTTGGAGATGCTCGCTCGTGTCCTGCCCTTTGAGATGATAAACGTATTGTCCGGAATGCCCCAGGATAAACGGCGCAAAGGCGTCCGCATACGCTGTCTGGTCTTCTTCCTTCAACATCCGATGTGCGCGCTGGAGCACCTCCACCAATAACTGCAACCGGCTCATTTCGCGGATGTTGCTGGCGATTTGGGTGCTGTCCATGCGCTGTTTGCCCGTCTTGAGCTGGTAGGCCTGGATCTGCTCGTCGGTCACTTGCTCAAAAGCTTTTTCGATCAGATTGCCCCCTTTCTCCTGCCTATATCGGCTGACCCGCTCGCGAAAGTAGTACAGGCTGCGTAGATCAAAATCTCCCTCGCCTAACTGCTGATACCCCAGCGCGTAGCGTACTTGCATGTCATAGGTAAAGGCATCATACATTTCTTCGTCGTTCCAGCCAAAATCGGCTTTCAGACTTTCCAGCCCGACCAGCACATTCACCGGTACATTCGGCCGCGATGGACAATCCGCATACAGCACTTCAAAGGGCCGCTCATCCAACCGACTGAAGGTCTCCCGGTAGAAGACCCCCGCCCATGAATTTTCCAGGCGTTTGCGGTGTTTTTCTGGTAAATCGTTGACGTTGCTGATCAATACCGGCTGTAAATGGCGGGTGTTTTTTCGGAACATGTTTCACGACCTGGATGGATATGGTGTAGAATGGCTTGACCTATTATATTAAACTTTTACCTGTTTTGTCCACTCCTTTTTGCAGGGGAGTCATATTTTTGAATAGTTTATTTCCCCTTATATGTAATTCTCCTTGCATCAAACGCTGGTGGAGTTCCCTCAAGCACATCAATGGATAACCGATTAAATCTTGGATTCTCAAGGGCACCGCTTTCATAACAGACACGATTGCCATTCTCGAAGTCGATTGTAGCATGAATTATTTGTTCTGCATCACAAACGACAGCAAGATTGGGGTTGTGAGTAACAATGATGATCTGTCGCTGCTTTTTTGCCTCGTTGAATACAGGAACTAGATTTTCATATATTGATTGATTGTTTAAATTACCTTCAGGTTGATCAATGATCAGAGGCTCTTCACTTTGATCAACTATTAAATAGAACACAAGTAAAAGGATGCCTCGATCACCAGGAGATAATTGCTTTAGTGATTTCCCATTAAGGGAAAGAGAATACTGGGGATGTATGTAATGTAACCCAAATAGAAGATCGTAGACATCTTCGATTTTAGATCCGCTTTTTAATAATTTCGAGAGATCTATTGATATCGGAGGATCATACCTAATGTTTCGTATAAGTTTGCCAAGAACATCCTCTGCAAAGTCTACAACACTGTCTGACTTATGGAAATCATACCGCTTTACAATTTGATCAAGAAGTTCTTTACCTTCTTCTACACCAGCAAATGTTCCTGTTCCCTGCTTTATCATTCCAAATAATTTTTCTGAAATATCAGATACCACTAAATCAGTATCAAATTCAATTCTGTATTTGTCTCGAGTTCAAATCGTGAGATTTGATATGCGCTTGGACTGACTTGGTCAAATCTTGCAAAATCATTGCAAATGAAGCCAATTGTTTATGAATATCTTTACATTTTAACTGTCGATATTTTTTAATCGGGTTATCGCTAACGGCTTATCCACTCTAACTAATTGAAGTTTATTTTTTAACCAACCTAATGAGAAAACAACATCGGTATTTCCTACAAGTGTATCTTGCTGAGATTGCCAATCGGCAATCTCAGCAAGATATTTTTGATATTTCTGTCCAGCATTTTTTAATTCTGTTTCTAAATCCCTTCGCCGTAAGCGTAATTTTTCCTTTTTTTTGACTAAACTATCTTCAACATTTGGGTTCAATTGTTTCTCTAATTCGGATATTTCACTGTCCAATTTCTCAATTGCAAAGGTAATTGGAGAGGTGTCAACTTGTACCGTGACGTATTGATCAAGATCAAATTCATCGACCCCTGCATCTGCTAAAATTTGTTTACGTTGCTCAATGAAGCGATTAAATTGGTGCAATTCGTTTTGAATTGCAGCAAGTGTTTGGCTAAGCAGCTCACGTTGTTTCTTGAAACTACGAATAGCTGTGTTTGCTTTTTCTCCTGGCTTGATAATCCGCCTTCCTCATCCCGCAACTCAATAATATTATTGTTTATATCTTCATTTTCTTCTGGGGGTTGTTCTACTGCAAGTGGTTTGACAAATTCGTGTGCTTCAATTTCGGCTTCTTTGGCCTTAATTTCTTCATTTAGACTCTGAATTTTTTCTGATGTGCACTCAGCTTCTAGATCTACTATTTCCAAATTAATCTCGTGGAGTTCCTGCTGGAGCATGTTTAACTTCCGAGAATACTCTTTTGTTCGTAAATTCAGTAACTCATCCATGTCTGAACATTCAAGGCGGTCACTCTCTGGTATATGAGAAAAGATAGCTTTTTTTATTTCCCCATAGAAGCGACCGCCTTCACTCACAACTTTTTCGTTAGTTATTGCATCAAAAAAACCTTGAGGAACATAACGAATACGTTCTACATCGGTTTCTTTGACACCAGCATCTAATGATTTGGTAACTTGAGTTCCATCTTCCCACGTTATTGTGGCCTCGAATTCTTTAGCTCTATTGTGTCTGTCGCAAAATTTGTCCTGGTTTAGAAAACTACAATCTGTAGTCTTGCTGTTTCCACATAGGCCGATAATATCTGTTAATGCGCTTTTTCCATTTCCCTGATTACCTATGATCGCTATAAGCTCGGGATTCAATGGAATTTGATTATCAAACCAGATTTTCCACTAAATCGGATTTTTGTTTTTTTCTAATTTCAAGTGATCGAATATATTTCGTTTTCCTTTTTCCAATATGAGTTAGTTTTGGCGGTAGATCCCCAACAAACACACGATCATCAAATCTTTGAATTACTCTCTGCAATCCTTGGAAAGTAAGATCGGCCTTGAGCCAACTATTCACATTACCAAGCCTAGTCAATTCTGATGATTTTGAATAGTAATGGGCATCACTAGCGTCAAGCAATTTACTATTAACTTGTTGTTCAATTAATTTGTTTCGATGTTCTTGATATTTAGTTGGTGATATTGATGCGGTAAGAACGAAATCAACTCCGTTAATAATATCCTTCTTTACAGCTGCGGCTCCCCCATCCCATCGCATCTGATCCCATTCTCCTAAACCAATTGCGGTAAGAACCATCCCGTCAAACATTGATTGCCGCAGGATATCACGTATATTATCTAAATCAAAAGCAGCATTACTAAAACCAAGTTCTAAATCCGTCTCATTACTTTGTCTAGAGGATGGCGAAGACTCTCGAATTGCCTTCCCCAATTCGATGAGTTTTTGAGGATGATTGACAGTTCCTCGCCACACATTCCCTTTTTCAAGTTCGTATTCAATTTTTAACTCTTGCAGAAAAAAAAGGGTAATAAGCTCAGGATCAAGTTCGTTTGAAAATATGACGTGATAATTGACCTTCTTGAAAGCTTTATGCCCAACAAGATACGGTATACGTAACTCGACAATAGGAAGGAGAAGTGGGATATTTTGAAGTCGCCCCTCTGACTTAGCCTGTTTTAATCGAGTATATCCATCTAAGAAGAAGTAATCGTTAACCCCGATTGCCTTTATTTCTGGAGGCAATAACTCAAGAGCTTGTATATATGTTTCCCAAGTTCCTTCTTGATTTGTGTCACCATAGTGTTGAACAATGGAAGCTGGCGTATGTACATGAAGATCCCACTTGTTCCACTCCGAGCCACGGGGGTTGCCGATATATTGAATATTTGTGCTGAAAGTTAACTCCTTTAATTCATACGACCCTTATTTTGGGAGAAAGTAACTTTCTATCATTATACATCATGAATTCTTGGCCACAACCTGAAAATATTGGAGG
>CAVUNY010000015.1:0-91674 GCA_963743005.1 uncultured Chloroflexia bacterium
GTGGAGTACGTTATGAATATCCAAAAAATTACTGATCCATTTTGTACTCAAGGGAGATGATGTTATGAAATCACGCCGTTCCTTATTAATCCAATTGTTGATCATCGTGGCTGTGATGAACTCGCTGGCAGCTTGCGCGTGGTCTTCCTTGGGCGTAGTACCATTATCCGCTCAACCCACGACGGCTGACCCGCAAGTTCAAAAAACAGCGTCTCGTCCAGCCAGCAGCGGCGTCCAGGGCAAAGTTAAAGATGGTCAGACCGGTCAGGAGCTACGGGGTGTGGATCTTAATTTTAAAGGCCAGGACGGTACGATAATTAGGACACTTCACAGACGCAGTGGTGCTTACCAAGTCGACCTGCCTGCAGGTCGCTATAAGGTGATCGCCTCTTTGGAAAGCTACCAGACATTTTCCTCCGATACCCCACTCGAGACCACAGCAACAGGATACGCTACTTTGGCAATTACTCTCACACCGAAAGCCGCGGTCACCCCCAGCACCAGCGTTCTTACTGGCGGCATCTAACTGCGCTGGGAAGCAGTCGGGAGGCTTTTGCTGATACATTGGGGATGTCAATCAATCCTGTGAAACCGTATGTTCTGCTCATGGCGGTTATGATGAGGCGACAAAAAATTACGCCGGGTCTGGCGGCACGGAATATCACTGTCGAGATGTAGCCGCAAAACTGGAAATACCTTTAGACCTGACCACCGGTTTCGTTAAATTTGATACGAATGTATTTGATTTACCTGTTAATTTAGGTGGGGTTGGATGCAGTATCCACGTAAAAGCGGTGGGTCTCAATGACCTCTATTGGGATAAGGATCTAACCACATCTCAGGCCACGACCAGCGTGGTTCAGATCCGGCGTACGTGTGCCTGCCAGAAATAATATTCTGATGGATGATGGACCACGCTACTATTCTTACCTCTTGCGGGTGTGGCTAGCGGGGGGAAGGTGACCAGCCAAATTGGCGCGCCTCGCCGAAAAAAATGCATGCCAGCGAACCCGGTAAATTGATTTAACCCTGGGATGCGGTATGAATACCTGGACCGGCAGGCATGTGCAGCGAAAAATTTTGATCACAAAGGAGGGTAACGATTGCTTGAAAAATAGTATCCCTGCCAGATACTGCGTTTAATCCAGACACCAATGGAGCAGTTCATGGCTATCCAAGAACGAAACAAAACTCGAATTTCTTAGCAAGGAGAAAAAGGGTAACATGATCACCAAAATCGCACGTTTCATTTTTATTCTGTCGCTCGCGCTGGGTGTCCTCGGGGTTTCCACCTCGGCCGCGCTGGCCGCTAAGCCAGATCAGGGCGAGGTCACGTTCACCCAGAGTACTGTGGTCAGCGATATATGTTCGTTTACATTCACGGTTGATTCGACTTACGATATGACCTGGAAGGACTTCTATGACCAAAGCGGCGCATGGACCAGGTCCAACTACCATTTTGACGCGCAGGACACATTCACTTCCGAGAATGGGAAGACACTCGTGGGTCTCCCGTACACGTTCAACTGGATCATTACGACTACTCGCTCCGAACTTCACGGGATAAACGAGAAGATCCGGCTTCCGGATGGCAGCCTGTTTATCAGTGCCGGATGGACGGATTATTTAGTAAATCATAATGGCCAATCATTCATCCTGTCTTCCGACAAGGGCAACCCGGGTGATGTGACAGCATTCTGCGCGGCGCTGGAGTAGCCTGCGAAGCAGGCCGACGGAGAGAGATAAGGCACCTCATGCTGCTTAAGGCCGGGAACCTTGCATGGATAATGCGCCGTGCTACTATTCTTACCTCTTGCGGGTGTGGCTGGCGGGGGACGGAAACCAGCCACACTGGCGCGCTTCGCTGGAAAATACGCACACCGGCATACGTATCGGCTTTGCCAGCCTGAAGGCGCTGTGTGACTACCTGCATCAGCAGGCCGGTCTGCAAAGCGAGAATAAGAACGAAACTCAAGAAGGGAGAGAATGATGAACAAAAAATCAGTTCAAAAATTGGTTTTGTACGGTTTGATCGTGCTGATGCTGATGGTTAATTTAACCAGCGTGGCGGCCAGCCCGGAAGCTGGCAAACCCTCCGCGAAGGTGTTTACCGTTACCCCCAGCGGGGGTGACGATACCGCCAATATCCAGCAGGCCTTCGACCAGGCCGTGGCTGCCGGACCGGGCAGTACCGTCAAACTGGCAGCGGGCAACTTCACCACGCGCTTTATCGAGGTGTGGGATTTTGATGGCTATTTCACCGGCGCGGGGCAAAATAAGACGGTGATTGATACCTTCGCGGACCAGGACTGCCAGGCGCTGATCGATCATCAGCGCACGCCTTCGCTGTTCAACTTCTTCCGCGGCAATGTGCGCGTCTCCGATCTCAGTTTCCATATCACCCCGGCTACACCCTGTGCGCCCTTTCTTTATAATGGTTTCCAATCGGGTTATAAAGGATCCTGGATTAATGTCCTGACGATCATGACATCGCCCTTCACCCCCGAAAACGACTGTATGGCTGTCCAGAAAGAACGGGTCAGCGCATCGGTCACGCGCGTCACCTTCCGCGGCGAACAAGGCGTACCCCTGGATGGCGATACGTACCCGGTTTACTCGAATATCGGGGAATCCATGCTTATAGGTGGGTCATTCGATACGACAGCCCTGTTGGGAGACAAGGATTGTAATTTCTTCTTCAAATACGCGCAGGGGTCGTTCAATATCACGGAAACCACCCATCAGAATACATCGATTGGTATGGTGGTTGAGTATACCTACAACTCGCCGGTGCTCATCCGCGGCAATTCGTATGATTTGGGGACGAGCGGGATGATCTTGGAGCACAGTTCAGGCAGTCGGATCGAGGTCAGCAACAACCATCTCAAAGCAGGTCGTTGGAGCGGAGTTTATGTGTGGCATGGGGATATGGCGCAAGTGCCGTCCATCGATACCCCGGCAGTATACGATATTCACAACAACGATATCGAGTTGCATGAGACCACAGACTGGTGGACTTCCGGAATTGTTGCCTGGGATACCGATAATTTGGGAAACGCCTATTTCCCCTCCACCGGCAAAACCGCTGTCGTAATCGCGCGCAATAATAACATTACGATGACCCCGCTCAATCCAACAGAATATAACCAAACCGTGGGTGTCTGGTTGGAAGGCATGGATGGTGCGCTGGTGGTCAATAACAAAATTTCTGGCGCCGGCACGGCGGCTATCTATACCGGATCATGGGGCCCCAGCCAGCGCGGCATGATCCTGGCCAACGATCTGACCGGGTTCAGTGCCGTGGATGGAAGCCCATATAAGATTGTGCTCGAATGGGGGACGAAAAAGTACATCGTGACCGGCGAACCCGTGGCCAATGTGGCGAATTACGGCACAGACAACCTGATCGCCGGTAAAAGATTCTGGACCCTGCGCCCATCTGGTCAGGAAAAACCGGATTGGCAGCAGTTCTTTGAAAATCTAAAAAACCTGAAGGGTAGTTTCCTCATCAGACAGCGATAGGGCTACAGGGATAAGTCAGGGGTTTCTGGCTCCAGGGGAAGCTCTATCTTCAATAACCTGTGGCCTGCCGGGGGAAAATGGCAGGCCACAGGTATTTTTATTTATTTTATGGAGGTTCATGAAAATTGAGAAGCAATCTTCAAGAACCTCCAGCCATGATGTCGCGCGGCCAGCGCCAGTGTGATCACCGGTCAGTTAAGTACCTCGCAGGATGTAAAAACTCCGTCCTTAGTTTTTCTAGATGGAAATTGGTTTTCCACTTCCGAATTAACATGGGTTTACATATCAATCTTATTCTGGATGACGAATTTCAGGTGTTTTTTAACTTTAAAATATAAAGTTAAAAAACAATCCGGTAGTTCCCTCGGAAGTATAGTATTGCGACAATCGCCGCAGTCATCACTGTCAATAGACACAGCCTACTTCTGACAAAATTCACATCGAAAATCCCAAAATATCTAATGGATGAGACCAGCAGCCAGGACAGGTATAGATTGATAGATTGATTGTGTTGTTATCCTCAAATTAAAAAGTGTTAAAATTTCCATGTGAGAATTTACCTGGATTTATATGTCATTCTAAGGCCCTGGATACCCCTAACCAAGTTCGGATTGTTTTAGAGTCGGAAGCGGTCCTCGGGATTATCGCGCTATGCCATAAAGGACAGATAGAATTACTTTCTTCAGAGGTTCTTTTTTATGAAGGGGAACAAAATCCATTACCAATCCGCAGAGAACACACATTTGCTGTGTTATCCGAAGCGAAGTCTGTCATGATGGTGATGGAAAAAGAAAAAAAGCGAGCAGCCAATCTGATGACCTATGGCATAAAACCTATGGACGCACTTCACCTTGCGCTGGCTGAAACCGGAAGAGCGGATTATTTCTGCACCTGCGACGACCGATTGCTGCGAGATGCCGGAGAAGTGAAAGATTTACTGGTACAAGTGGTAAATCCTGTTGATTTAATTCGGAGATGGAAAAATGATTACTGAAACTAGACCATTAGTTGAAATTAATTTGCAGGCAATCCGCTTACTATATAAAGAATTAGGCGTGGTTGATGCTGTTCGATTCCTGAGTCAATTTTCTCAAAGGTACGGCAATTACACCCAGGAGCGAGATGCCCTTTTTGCCAATAAATCTCTGGATGAAATTGTGAATGAGATTGAAGAACGGCGCAAGCCAGGAAAATAAGATGACCTCTCTTGGAATCCTAAGTCTATCTTACATGAACATTTCGGGCGTTCATTCACTCGTACTATGAATTACCAAGACTCAATAGTCAGATCTTCCACAAATGAAAAATGTTCATCTCTGCTGACTAGAATAATTTCGTACTGTTTAGTAATAGCTGCGATCCAAACATCATTTTCAGGGATGGGCTTACCTATTTGTCGCAATTGCTCCTTGATGTTGCCATAGTGAAACGCCGTTACTGCATCACAGGCTAAAACAATATTGCTAGAAAAAAAAGCTTCAATACGCCGCAGATTTTTATTCGTCTGACTGGATTTATGTGCCCCGTAATACATCTCACCAATAACCACACTCGGAATATAAATCTCGGCGGCATCCTTTAATTGATCCAAAACGGATGGTCTCCAGCGAACAAAGCAATCACAATATTGGTATCCAGGATATATTTACCACTCACTACCATCTACCTGTTCGCATCCTGATTCGATCGCTTGTCTCATTAAGGAGAGGTCATCTGGAGAAATTGTGTCTGCAAATTCTAATAACAACTTTCCCGGTGTACCATGCATCGACGAAACCTGTAAGGTGTCAACAAAAATCAGCACTTGTCGCTGCAAATTGTCAGGTAGTGCCATAATCTTTTTTGTGATTTCATTTAAAATGGGCGTATCCATTTTCACCTACTTTCTCGATAATCATTTTAGCATAGGTTGTAATAAAAATAGCTCTGTGACACCTATCCTCTACGGCATCAGACTCGGCCGGCCGCGCCGCCTGGCGCGGAAGCCCAGGTCGTCCATCGGGTTGAAGCGGCGGTGCATTTCTTTTGCGTCGCCTGAAGCCAGGTTGACGTATTTACGGGTCATATCCAGCGAGGTATGCCCGAGGATCTTCTGCAGGCTGAACACATCGCCGCCGTTAACCAGGTAACGCACACTGAAAGTGTGCCGGCAGATGTGAGATTAAAGGTTGGATTTATTGGCAACCTTGACCTTTTGGAGGGTTATTTAATCGAGCAGGGCCCACTTTACCTGGTTGCTGATGCATTTTGGCAAAAGGTACTAACCAGTCCAGAAGAAATCAGTGTTCGTACTATAAAACTATCTTGAGTTGATTGGAGCAGAATGCGATGATTACCAGTACTATGTTCTGGCTGGAATCACTGAAGATCAGTCTACCCAATATTAAAAAGCGCTGGTTCGTTGTCAGGATTTTGCACTGATGGGTGGGGATACGATTTTTGGAAGCATCTTGCGATATTATTGATAATCCCGAATGCGATCCAAATTTCGCCAACTGATTAAAGCTCCTGCGCTTGTTTGCATCGATTGATCTCCGCCAAAGACTACATACCCTTGAATTTCAGGCATTGATGCCAGATTTCGCCAGTATTTGAGGTTATCGAAGTAACTGGTGGTTACCGTTTTACCTGATTTAATCTCAACTGGCGTTACCAGGTCGCCATTGACCAACAGGCAGTCTATTTCTTTACCGTGATTATCCTGCCAAAAATAAGGCTGGCGATTCTCACCGCGGTTGAAATTGCGTTTGATGAATTCATTTAAGATTAAATTTTCAAAAAGGGAACCTTTCATATAATGAAATTGGATCTGATTTTCATCACGTATACCAAGTAGTGAACACGCAACACCCGTATCGTAGAAATAGAGCTTGGGCGATTTCACCAACCGCTTATTGAAATTACGATGGTAGGGTTGAAGACGATATAGGATGTAGGAACTCTCCAGAATCGATAGCCATGATTTCGCAGTGTTGGGGCTAATGCCAGCGTCACTCGCCAGACTCGCATAATTGATCATCTGCCCAATCCGTCCGGCACACAACTGAGTGAACTGGATAAAGGAGTTAAGGTCTCCAATATTTTTCATCTGGCGTACATCTCGTTCAACGTAGGTCTGGATGTAGGATGGATAAAAGTCGGTGGGAGCAATGTCACGGTCGTAAATACGCGGGTATTGACCTTTGAAAATCAGGCTTTCAAACTGCTCTGCCAGTGGCTCAAGTTCAGTAAACGAAAAGGGCAGTAAATGGAGGACAGCTGTACGACCTGCCAGGGTTTGGTTGATTTTTTCCATTAATAAGAAGTTCGAGGAGCCTGTCAGGATAAAATGCATCTGGCGGTTTTCGTCAACAAGCCTTTGAATATAAGAAAACAGTTCCGGGACGTTTTGGATTTCATCCAAGATCGCGCCATTAGGATAATTAGAGAGAAATCCACGGGGGTCGGTCATTGCAATCTGGCGGATATCTGGCTCTTCTAGAGAGACGTAGGGTAAAGTTGAAAATGAAGCCCTGACGAGAGTAGTTTTGCCGGACTGGCGCGGTCCGGTAAGTGTGATCACCTGGAATTTCTGTGCCAGGGAAATCATTTTGGTCGCCAAAGTTCGTTCTATCATGAAAATGGTCCTTAATTCAAAAGACGGTCTGATGTAGGGGAGAGATATGATACCACGTCTTGTACAAATACGCAATACAATTGCAGATAAGTACAAAATATTCGGTGTGATGCTTATCTTCTACGGCATCAGACTTGGCCGTTCGCACCGCCTGGCGCGGAAAGCCCAGGTTGTCCATCGGGCTGAAGCGGCGATGCATTTCCTTGACGTCACCGGAAGCCAGATTGACTTATTTGCGGGTCATATCAAGCGAGGTATGCCCAAGAACCTTCTGCAAACTGAATACGTCGCCGCCGTTGACCAGGTAACGCACGCTGAAGGTATGCCGGCAGGCGTGCGGGTGCAGTTTTTGTGCATGTTGGCGGCGGCCTCCTTTACCCGTTGTACCATTTTTTCAACCACATACTGTACTTTTTATTTTCCAAACGTCGCCGCAAAACAACTTAGCGTCCTAAGTCCAACCACCACGCGCAAATCCAATAAATCCGCCAACTGACTGTGGCAGGCCCAGTTTCTTCCGTTTTCTGAATCAGACATTCTGTAACCGCGCGGTCCATCACCTCGGGGCTCTATTTATATTTGCTAAAGATCAATGACTAATTCATGGACTTGTCATGCTTTTAGAACAATTCCAATTTCAGCATAATTCCATCAGATCAAGTGACTCATAAAAATAAAAAAATGCTTCAGGACTGGTTTTCTTGAGCTTGTTTAATTTATTGTAATCTGGGTTCACGATGCTCCACGTGGATATATCCAGATCATTTTCAAAACGAGTGATGGTATTTACCCGTTTCATGATCAGGGCAGAAAGATAAGCAGACTTCGAAGCACATAAAATAGCAGAGTTGAGCGAAAAAAAGCCCGAATAGGTAAATGCGGCCAGTTTTTTGAACCCTTCAAGTAATTCAGAATATTTAGTATTGGATGATCGTCCGCGCATTCCAATGAGAACCGCGGTGGAAAAAGCATCCAAAAGAACATCCGCAGGGGTTAGTTCATTCAGGCCCCGGTAGGCAAGTTCCTGGGATGCAATATTATCAAACGCAGATGCAACCATTTCTACGTCTGTGGTTGCATCAAAAAGAATAGCAACATCAAACAACTGCTTCGCCATCTCGAGCTCTTTATTCACCCCGAACTTAATTCCAGTGGTATGCGGAGCGAAGGCAGTCAGCTTATCTCCCAGTAAGCATTCTAGAACCGGACAATATACCCTGGTCATTTCTCCTTCCACAGAAATAAGGGACGAACTGAGATCAATTTCCTGAAGACGCGGGTATGGATTTTCTTCAAACAAGATATCGAGCAGGATGTGGCTTTCCTTCTCTTGAATAACACTGTTGAAGTAGAACTTATAATGCTGCTTTGGCAAATCACCGGCACGTTTGCTTTCCTCAACACGATGAAATACGCCCTGGTTTAAGACAGCCTGGGGACACTTCTCCAGGTTTTGGCTTTCAGGTAAAACGATGTCGATATCAATCGAGAAGCGCTGTGGAATTCCCAGCAATAAAATCAACGACGTTCCGCCTTTAAAAATAAATTCCAAACCAGACAACCTCAAGTTTTCGACCAGGATTAGCGCCATGATCATCTTTTCGATTAAGATTGGATCCCTCCTGGGGGATAGTTCTCGGATCCCCATAATCCACTCTATTGTGCGAGATTGGTTAGATATCATTCAATGGGCTCCAGTGATTGGATTAATTCGCTCTTAGTTTGTGTAATGATAAATGTCCGCAGTTCTTTAGCCACCTTTCGCCGGCCAGCGTATCGAAATAATGTTTTTTCATTAATCCAATAGGTAGCGAAGGCATTTTCAAAGATGGTTGCCAGCTCTTGACCTTGGAAAATAAAAAAACGATCCTCATCAGCAAAGATGTCCACCAGGATCTTTTCCAATCTGGCCGAAGGAACACCGTTTGATATTATCTTGGGCGATTGAGTGATCAACCGATAGAGGATGATGCTCTCGGGATTATCCAAAATATATCGCTCAAACGATTGTCGATCCGGGTCCAAGAAAATTTTTCCCAAAAACTGCTCTTTAAGTTGATTGAAAACGGATTCGCACACATCTTTCTCGACTTCAAGAATAATCTGGCTTTGTCCTGGTTGATGGGTCATGAACTCATGCAGAATTTTTGTATCCCAGAGTAGAAAAGTGATATACGGGAATGATTTTTGAATGATGGAGTTTACCCTTTCTATTTCTGGAGATAGGGTAGGGGCGAATTTACTCTTACCAGATGATGAAGGAATGTCTTCCAGCACATACACCCCAACACCAATGGATGTAATGACTCTCTGTTTTTCCAGTGAATATAAAAGCCTACGAAAAGTTTGTTCAGTCAGATCCGGATGGCGTTGGAGATAGAATCGCCGCAGGTCTGTCTTGCGGACAGACTTCAAGCTCTCGAACATAGTTTTCAACTCGTGGATATCTAACAGATGGATATCATCTTTCATGGCTCTGTTCCTTTCCAAAGGCAGTCGTAAAACGTCACTATTTGACATTTAGTGACGTTTTACGAAATTTATATTAGTATAACAGAATCCACGATTGGTATTTGTCCTTATCTCCAGCTTTTGGAATATGTCGATGGCGTTGTGAGGTTTTCGTGATATGGATCCCCGGCAAAGTTGACCCCGTCCACGGCAAAGGCCTCCGGATTAGCGCCATGATCTATCTAGAATCCCCGACGTGAGGGAGACGAATTGACAAAGGTGGCCGCGAGGATCCACGAACGTAAATCGGTGCGCCTCTGCAATAGCGCAAGTAGTGCGGCGATCCAGGCAATAAGCACCTGCTCGAAATGGAAAGAGATCTATGATTCCTGGTTGTTGATAGAGCCTGGCAGCAATCATCCCGATTACGAACTATATCATAGCCCAGTTAAAATCTTGCCGTGTAACTTATCCTCTACGGCATCAGACTCGGCCGGCCGCGCCGCCTGGCACGAAAGCCCAGGTTGTCCATCGGGCTGAAGCGGCGGTGCATTTCTTTTACGTCGCCGGAAGCCAGATTGACGTATTTACGGGTCATTTCCAGCGAGGTATGCCCGAGGATCTTCTGCAGGCTGAAGACGTCGCCTCCGTTGACCAGGTAACGCACGCTGAAGGTGTGCCGGCAGATGTGGGGGTGCAGTTTGGGAACGTTAGCCGCTTTTTTGATGCGCTGAAGCACCTTTTCCACCACATTAGGCGTGACCGGGTTGCGATCTGCGTTGAGAAACAGGCGATCTTCATCCTTCGGGTTGGCGGCCTCGCCCCGTTCGCGGGTTATATAATCGACCAGGGCCTTTTTGGCCTGAGTACCGAGGGGCACCCGGCGATCCTTGCTGCCCTTGCCAAAAATGGTCATCTCGCCAATGGCAAAATCGATCTTGGAGACCTGCAAATTGACCAACTCGCTCAAGCGGATGCCGGTGTCCAGGAAGAGCATCATCATCGCAAAGTTGCGCAGTCGTTCCTGGGTGTTGTCCAGGCTGGCCGCCAGCACGCGCTGCATTTCCGCCTCACTGAGCGGTTCCGGGAAGGTTTTAGGCAGTTTGGGCAGGGTGAGCTTGCGCATAATATTCTCTTCCAGATAACCCTCTTCATGCGCCCAGGTGGAGAAAGAGCGCACCGCCCGGCCGCAGCCGTGGATGTACTGGATTTTAAGCTTACCGGGGATCTGTTTTTTCATGGGGTGATCGCGAAATTTCACATCACGCTGCATCAGGTCGTGTAAATAATCTCGCCCATCCTGGACGGTCAGGTCCTGAACCTTGATCAACTCGCCGTGATGGCGAACCATAAAATCACAAAAATAACGCAGCCGGTCTTTCAACCAGTCGATATAGCGCGGGCTTTTACCTTCGGTTTCCAGGGTGGAAAGATACATTTCTATGCATTTTTCGATCGAGACCATCATTAACTCCTGCATCTGTTTGCTTGTCATATTACACCTCCGTTTGTATAATTTGGTTGACTGGCTTTGACAGGCGTTGACTGTTACCAAACCGATTGATTCGAGTACATTGGAATTCCAATTAAATACCCTTATTTTTTGTAAAATGAGAAATAGATTAAAGTGGGGGGTGAAATACAAAAACCCGCCAAAAAGGCGGGTCAAGTGGGGCGTGAACCTCATTTTAAGCCCTAAAAAAGGATTAAAGTGGGGGTTGAGTGAGCGCGAAGGGGCTCGAACCCTTAACCAATGGCTTAAAAGGCCACTGCTCTACCATTGAGCTACGCGCCCAAACATCGGCGTGATTTTATCACGCCCGCGCGCAGGCGTCAATCAAACTGGTGAGGAGAAAGAGAGAGAGGAAAGAGAAGAAAGGAAGAAGAGAGAGGAAGGAAAAGAAAGAGAGAGAAAGAGAGAGGGGAAGGGAGAGAAGAAAAGAAGAAGGAGGGAGAAAAAGAGAAAGAGAAAGAGAGAGAGAGGGGGAACGGAAAGAGAGGGAAAGAGAAAAGGGAGGGGGGGAGAAGGGGAAGAGAGAGGGGGAGGGAGGGGGGGGGGCGGGGGGGGGGGGGGGGGGGGGGGGGGGGAAGAGGGCGGATTTCAGCGATTTGCTAAACGCAACTTCATCTGCCCGGTAGCCGATGGCGCGATAAAAGTCCTGGGCGGGAAGATTGCCGGCGCCGGTGAGGATGAATAACTCGACTGCGCCGCCTTGCCGGGCAAGCTGTTCGGCAAAACGCACCAGGGCCTGGCCGATACCCTGCCGGCGGCCAGACTCTTCTACATATAATTCGGTGAGTTCGGCGTAGGGCTCGGGGTAAAAGACGGGCACCAGCAGGCGCAGGTTAGCGATACCTGCTGCGCGCCCGGCGATGAGCGCCAGGATGGGGGTATCCACCCGGTGCGGGTCGGCCAGGCGGGCGGCATAGCGTTCGGCCGCTTCGTCACAGCCGTTGAACACCAGGTTCAGGCGGGCAATCGAGGAGGCGTCTTCCACGCCGGCGACACGTACTTCGTGAGCAGGGTAATCGGCCAATCTTCACCCACCTTTGGGAACCGCGGCCACCCGGCTGCGCTGGCGCGAGATGCTCACGGCGAAGATCAGCAGGGCAAGGGAAGTGGTGCCCGCCCAGGCCAAGTAAAGCCCGGTTTGGCCGGTGGTGTCATACAGCCAGCCGCCGCTCAGACCGCCGACCACGTTGGACAGGCTCATCACCATCCCCAACAAACCCTGGCTGGTGGATTTCATGCCCTCCGGGGCCAGGTTATTGGCCAGGGCGATCACCCCCACCAGAAAAGGACAGTAGGTGATGCTCTGCATCAGGCTGATCGCGAGGGCTACGTTGGGCGAAACCATGAAAGCATACAGGATCATGCGCAGGATATATGCCACCATGGCGACCTGGATCAGGCGATACGCGCCAAAACGGCGCAGGATGAATGGTCCGCCCTGAAGCAGGGGGATCTCCGCCAGAGCGGCGATGGTGGAAGCCAGGCCGACGGTGGCCTCGCTGCTGCCCATATCTTTCATGGCGACCCCCAGAAAGGTATTGCCGCTGATCACTCCCGTCCACAGCACGAGCACGCTGACCATCAGCCACACCCACTGCGGCTGGCGGGCCATCTGGCGCAATCCGCCCAGGAGCGAAGGGCCCTGGTAAATCGTCTGGTCCGGCAGGCGCATGCTCACCAGCCAGAACACGAACAGACCCAATGGAAAGGCGGTAAAGATGGAATGGATGCTGGTAGCCTGGAGGATAAAACCGGCCAGGGCCGAGGTAATCACGAAGCCGATCGTGCCCCACACCCTGTACGAACCGTAGGCGGCGTGGTTAGGCCCCAATAGCTTGAGGGTCATGCTGTCCATTTGCGAAACAGCCGGACCGGTAAAGAAGCTCAGCAGGGCGGCTACCGGCAGGATCAGGCGGTAGTCATGCAGCTGGCCCAGCAAGCCCGACAGGAAGATCGCCCCCCAGCAGATCCCGGTAAAAATCAGGCGGCTTTTGCCTAAGCGGTCGTGCAGCAGGCCCCAGATGAGGGCTCCCAAGGCTGCCAGGAGCGCGGCCAGGGTACCGATCAGCCCAATCTGCGTGCCGCTCAGGCCGATGGTGCGGTAATATACATTGGCGAAGGGGAAATACAAACCGGCTGCCCCCCAGAAAGCAAACTGGAAGGCGCGGATAAAAAGGCTGCTGGCAAGCTGGCCATTTTTGATGGGCACGAAAGCGAATTATAAACGATTCCGGGAATGGATTTTGTGAGAAAATTGAGGCAGTCCTTTGGATTGGAGAGACAAGTTATGTCACCCAAACTGCACCTGATCGGCAACGCCCACATTGACCCGGTATGGCTGTGGCAGTGGACCGAGGGCTTTCACGAGGTGAAAGCCACCTTCCGTTCGGCCCTCGACCGGATGAACGAGTTTCCGGATTTTACCTTCAGCGCCAGCTCGGCGGCGTTTTATGAATGGGTGGAACACAGCGATCCGCAGATGTTTGCCGAGATCCAGCAGCGGGTGGCGGAAGGCCGCTGGAGCCTGGCGGGCGGGTGGTGGATCGAGCCCGACTGCAACATCCCCTGCGGGAAGTCGTTTGCCCGGCAGGCACTGCTGGCGCAGTCGTACTTCTATCAAAAATTTGGCCGGATGGCCCGCGCCGGATATGCTCCGGACAGCTTCGGGCACAACGCCGGCCTGCCTCAAATCTTGAAGCTCAGCGGTATGGACAGCTACGTCTTCATGCGCCCCGGACCGCACGAAAAATCTCTGCCGGGGCGCTTGTTCTGGTGGCAGGGGCCGGACGGGTCAAGAGTACTGACCCACCGCATTCTGTTTGAATACACTTCCTGGGGCGAGGATCTGGAACTGCACATCGAACGCTGCGCCGCGGAGCTCAAGGCGCCGGTGGAGGAATTGATGTGCTTTTATGGGGTTGGCAACCACGGCGGCGGCCCGACCCGGATCAATATTGACAGCCTGCACCGCCTGCAGGAGCGGAGCGACCTGCCGGAGCTGGTTTTCAGCTCGCCGGATGAGTATTTCGCGGCGGTCACGGAGCAGGGCTGGGACCTGCCGGTGGTTGAGGGCGAACTGCAGCACCATGCCAGCGGCTGCTATGCCGCCCATTCCGGGATCAAGCGCTGGAACCGGCAGTGCGAAAACCTGCTCCTGGCAGCGGAAAAATGGGCGGCGGTGGGCCAGGCCGCGGTTGGGCTGGCTTACCCGGGCGAGGATTTACGGCGAGCCTGGAAAAACGTGCTGTTCAACCAGTTCCACGACATCCTGGCGGGCACCAGCCTGGAAGCGGCTTACGAGGATGCGCGCAGCCAGTTGGGCGAGGCGCAGAGCCTGGCCGGGCGGGCGCTGAACCAGGCCGCCCAGGCGGTGGGCTGGCAGGTCAATATCCCCGCCCAACCCGCCGGCCATCCTTTGATCGCTTTCAACCCCCATGCCTGGACCGTGCGCGCCAACCTGGAACTGGAAGTGCGTGGGGTCTCCCATTCGGCCAGCCTGCTGGATCCCCAGGACCGGGCGGTGCCGCTGCAGTGGGTACAACCCCAGGCGACGACCCGCGGCAGCAGCCGGATCGTTTTCACGGCCGACCTGCCTCCCCTGGGGTACGCGGTTTTCCGGTTGGTGGAAAATGACCGTCCGGCGCAGTTCCCGGACCTGCGGGCCAGCGCCACGGTGCTGGAAAACGAATACCTGCGTCTGGAGATCAACCCACAAGAGCGGGGCGATCGCCTCGCTGCGCGACAAGCGCCAGGGGATAGAAGTATTCAAGGGGGAAGGAGCGCGGGCGGAAGTGATCGCGGATGACAGCGACACCTGGAGCCACAACGTCTTCCGTTTCGACCAGGTGATCGGTGGTTTTCAGCCCGTTTCGGTTCGCCTGAGCGAACACGGGTCGGTCAAAGGGGTGATCCGGGTGGTCAGCCGCTACGAGGCATCCACCTTCACCCAGGAGTTCAGCCTGTACGCGGACCAGGCGCGGGTGGAGGTGAAAGTCACGGTCGACTGGCGCGAGCACTGGCGGCTGGTCAAGCTGCGCTTCCCGATCAACGTGGACCAGGCCGCGACCACCGCGGAGGTGCCTTACGGGGTAGCGGTCCGGGAGGCCAACGGCGACGAAGAACCCTGCCAGAGCTGGGTGGACGTCAGCGGTTCGACCGGATCCGGCCAGCCGTACGGGCTGAGCCTGCTCAATGATGGCAAATACAGCTACGATACACAGGGCAGCGAGATCGGCCTGACCGTGCTGCGCAGCCCGATTTACGCCTATCACCTGCCTGCCCAACCCGACCCGGAGGGCGTCTACAACTATATCGACCAGGGCATCCAGTATTTCCATTACAGCCTGCTGCCGCACAGCAACGGCTGGCAGGAGGCGGGCACGGTACGCCGGGCGTTGGAGCTGAACCAACCCGCCTGGCTGCAGGCGGCGAGCCAGCCACTTCGGAAAATTGCCGCTGCAGGCTTCTTTTCTGGCGGTCCAACCCGAGAATCTCGTGGTCAGCGCCTTCAAGCAGGCCGAGGACGGCCAGGGATGGATCGTGCGGGCCTATGAAAGTGCGGGCCGGGCGGTGGAGGAGGGTCAGGGTGGATATCCCCCTACTGGGTAGGACGGTGGAGGGCGCCTGGGGAGCGTTTGAGGTCAAGACTTTTCGTTTGCCGCAGGACGCGGCCTTGCCGGCGATTGAGATCAATTTTCTGGAGATTGACCCGCAGCTTACATCTATAAAGGGAGCAAACGATGGACGCATATGATGAACTGGCCCAGCGCCGGCCGGATTTGACCAGCTGCCTGGCGGACGTGCGCCGGGCCGGCGAAGTGCTGGCCGCCTGTTTTCGACAGGGCGGCAAGCTGCTGGTTTGCGGCAACGGGGGCAGCGCCGCCGACAGCGAGCACATCGTGGGCGAGCTGATGAAAGGCTACCGCCGCCTACGCCCACTGCCGGATGAAACCCGCCGCAAACTGGAGGCGGATTGGCCCGGCGAGGGGAAAAACCTGGCGGACCACCTGCAAGGCGCCCTGCCGGCAGTTTCACTGGTCAGCCAGACGGCCTTGATGACCGCCTTCATGAACGACGTCGATCCGGGGATGATTTTTGCCCAGCAGGTATACGGCTACGGCCGGGCAGGGGACGTGCTGTTGGGGTTGAGCACCTCGGGCAATTCGGCCAACGTGCTCAACGCGATGCGCGTGGCGCGCACGCTGGGTTTGCACACTATCGGCCTGACCGGAAAGGGGGGCGGGGCCATGCCCGCGGTGTGCGAGCTGACCATCCGCGTGCCGTACGAGTACACCTCGGATATCCAGGAGGCCCATTTTCCGATCTATCACGCCCTGTGCGCCGCGTTAGAGGAAACCTTTTTTTCATCATGACCTACCTGGCGGGGATCGACATCGGTGGGACCAAATGCGCGGTCGTGCTGGGCGCGGCAGCCGGGGAGGAAATCCGCGTCCAGGGCAAGCGCCGCCTTGCCACGCCCCCTGCGCCGGAAATGGCCCTGGCACAGATCGCGGAAAGCCTGGATGAACTCTTGCGCGAGACCGGAATCAAACCAGACGCGATCGGGGTCAGCTGCGGCGGGCCGCTCGACAGCCGGCTCGGGTTGGTGCTGTCCCCGCCCAACCTGCCGGGGTGGGATGGGATCGATGTGGTCACTCCTTTCCGGGAGCGCTACGGCGTACCGGCGGCTTTGCAGAACGACGCCAATGCCGCGGCCCTGGCCGAATGGCGCTGGGGCGCCGGGCGCGGCTGCCGCAACATGATTTTTTTGACCTTTGGCACGGGGATGGGCGCCGGTTTGATCCTGGATGGGCGGCTGTATTCCGGGACGAACGATCTCGCCGGTGAAGTCGGCCACATCCGCCTGGAAGCGGACGGCCCATTGGGGTACGGTAAGGCCGGTTCGTTCGAAGGCTTTTGCAGCGGCGGAGGGATCGCCCGCCTGGCGGCGCAGCTGGCCGCGGCTGAGATTGGCGCGGGCCGCCCCCCGGCTTTCTGCCCGAACCTGGCAGATCTGGCGGCGGTGACTGCCGAAAAGGTGGCGGAGGCGGCCCACCGCGGGGACCTGCTGGCCAACCAGGTCTTCGAGATCGCGGCCCGCGAGCTGGGGCGCGGCCTGGCGATTTTGGTGGACGTGCTCAACCCGGAACGGATCGTGATCGGCAGCATTTACGCCAGGCAGATGGACCTGCTGCGCGACAAGATGCTGGAGAGCCTGCGCCAGGAGGCACTGCTCGGCGCCCTGGCGGTGTGCCAGGTGGTGCCTGCCGGGCTGGGAGAGGCGGTTGGCGACCTGGCGAGCCTGTCGGTAGCTCTGATGGCTTCTTCGGAAAATGCCGGAAGGTGATTAGTTGGGGTAAATATTATGAGCAGCTGTGCTGATTGACAGTTTTCCTTTATTGGGTGCAGGGGCTTTCTAGACCGCGCCATTCCAGGTATCTTTGGAATAATAATAATGGGAAAATAGTAATGGGAGATTGGTTCCAATGCATTGTAGCGAAAGAGAGCCAGGTTGAGAATCCTGATTTTTTCGCATTGAAAATTCACAACTGGCTGGTTAAGGAAGAAATTATCGAAGCTACCTTAACGAATTGTGTGTTAAGCGAAACGGGATTGGGATATCCACCTGGACTGCATTATGCAAAAATTATTGACAAATCACAATATGCACATAACCCACAAGGATTAGCAGTCAATGGATTGGATATTATCACCAAGGCTCTTATATGATTTCAAGGAGCTTTAAAGTAACTTGAGTCCTGGTAGTTACTCTATGCTTTGTAGCTCAACTTCTCTGCCCTGGGAATTCAGACGGTTTATTTGCCCCCTCATAGTTGATCGTCGTCAGGCGGCGGACGAATTGGAGAATGAAGAGAAGTTGATCGTCGCTATATTCCGAGAAGAGCCTATCTATCATTTCCTGATGAGATTTGTAAAGATCATTTGCCGTCTTTTGATTGTTCTGTGGTCCTGGGTAGATCATCACCCTCCGCCGATCCTGCGGATCATCCTCGCGGCGGGCCCAACCTGCCTTCTCCAATCTATCGACAATTCCGGTGATTGCGCCTGTGGTAAGCCCGGCAGCTTTTGCCAGCTGTCCGGCTGTCATTGCGCCATTGCGGACCAATAATTCTGCGCATTTAAAATCGTTCGGGCCCATATTAACTTTCTGGGCAATGCTCGTTGCAGCCAGAACGGTCGATGTACTTAATTCGCGTAAGGACCAATCAATCTGCTGCATGAGTTCTGGTCTGTTTAAATTGAGGTTTGACTTATTTGACATTTCCGTTTACCATGTAAGTATCTTATTAGAAAGATATTAATTGGTAAGATAATTATTCAATAAGATACTTGTCCTTAAGAATTATATCATGTTTAAATAAAGAAGAGGAGTAAGTATGATTCTCATCAGCGGAGCATCCGGTCATGTGGGCCAACATCTGGTCAGGCAATTACTGGATAAAGGAGTGGCCATTCGAGTTCTGGTTCGAGATGAAAAAAAAGTCGCTGATTTACCGAACCAGGTGGAGCGGGCTGTCGGAGACCTGGATAAACCTGAAACACTCGTCACTGCAATGCAGGGAGTGGATCAGCTGTATTTTGTCAGTGCGATTACTCAACAGGTCACAAATGTACTGGAGGCCGCCCGACTCTCTGGTGTAAAACATGTGGTTAAGCAGTCTACGATTGAAGCGAATCGGGGGTTGGGACCTGGGAAATGGCACCGTCAGCAGGAAGAACTAATAAAGTCGTCCGGCTTAGCCTGGACTTTCCTCCGTCCTACCATGTTTATGGACAACACGATCGATTGGTGGAGTGCTACGATCAAATCACAACACGCTGTCTTTTTTCCAGGGGGGAAAGGAAAAGTCTCGCCGGTGGATTCGAGGGATATTGCTGCGGTCGCTTGCTCAGTTTTGATTTTCCCGGAATACAGGAACCAGATCTATGAACTGACCGGGCCAGAAGCGGTCACGATTGGCGAGATGGTCCAAACCCTCAGTCGTGTTTTGGGCCGTCGAATTCGATATGTGGATATACCCGTCTTTGTGGCTGCTTTTGGGATGCGCCGGTTCGGATTACCAGAGCATTTAGTCAAGGCACTGATGGAAACGCTTAACACACTACGCAAAAACGAGTATGGATATGTTACGGATGTCGTGGAACGAGTTCGGACGTGTTGCGCCCCATCGTTTTGAAGCCTGGTGTATGGATCATATTACCGTTTTCCAGTAAACCATTTAGCGGCGCCGCTCGCGATACTTTTTACAACATCTCCTTGAAATCGATTAAGAGCCATCACCAAAAGAATGATTTTTTATCCTGGCCAAGGTGGAATAGTAATTCGTTGTACTAAATGCCAAACTCACTATTCTGGCGATTGGGGTGTGGCGGTAGAAAAATGGTATGAAAATAAAGGGGTGGGTTTAATCGTTTGTTCTCATTGCGGCAATAGTCAATCCATTATTGAGTGGGATTTCGTTCCCCCATGGGGTTTCAGTAATTTAGGTTTCACTTTTTGGAATTGGCCCATATTAGATCGAGCCTTTATCAATGAATTTTCGAATCGGCTTGATTTGCAGACCATTTTTATCGCCGGGAAATTGTAACGAGTGTTTCCAATCACTCGCTTGTCCAAACTGAAGGCATATACCCCAGGGTGTTCAGGTGCTGAATTTATTAAGTCCCTAGAAAATCGACCGGCTGGATAACTGGAAGATGTGCTGGTTGGTAATCCTTCACATTTCGCGTGACGAGGAAATCCATCTTATTTTGCACAGCGGAGACCATCTGGACCGCGTCTTCAAAATCACGGAATTCAAAGTTGAGTGCCTGCTCAATAGTGTTTTAACTGCATTTTTATTCTTAGTAGGATTTTAAAACCTTTTCAGCATTTCCATGAGAGCCTTGGACGGACTGATTATCTTTGTTTTTCAGGTGTATGGATTGACTCGTCTGACATGGGGAGAACGCTTTCAGACAGAATTTTCTGTTGTGTTAAGGCGAAAACATATTCCGGGTGGAATAAAATGCGCCCATCTTCTACGATTTCCCGATCCCACGGGTTGATCAGCAGGGCGTCGCTGACCAGGCCGATGTAATCCGGCGATAGGGCGCTCCAACTGTGGGCATACATCACTGCGCAGCGCGCCTCACCTGCACCTAAGCGGGCGAGTTCATCCAAAACCAGGCGCAGAGTTTCCCCGGAACTTGAAATCTCATCCACGACCAGCACGCGCTGTCCCCGCACCAGGTCCGGAGGGCGCACCTGCCATTGGGGCTGTTCCCTCACCTTTTGATCCAGATGGCGGCGGGTGAGATAAATGGCATAGAAATCTTTGCGCAGCAGGTGGGAGATTAAAGTGCCGGCGTACAGCCCGCCGCGGGCCACGCCCAGAATCACCTGCGGGTCGAATTTCGCCGCCGCCAGCGCCAGCCCGCGGCAGATGGCATGGAAATTCTCCCAGGAAATAGGCTGAACGCCCTTGCGCGTTTCATAATTCGCATAGTTGAGAACTCATGGTGCGTTTCCTTTGAAGGTGATAAGCACGGATAGAATATATTGGTCAGCTATCAATTATATAACCACGATATTTCTTGAAACGATATTCGCTGCATTTAAGTGCCCACTCCCAGCTTCCAAAGGCAGGGCGAAAATAATAATCAAATTTACGCCAGGCAGACGCGGGATAATTTTTGGGACTGGTATAATTATCCCGTAACCTGTAAATTTCCCCTTTTGCGCGGGATGCGAGCGCGAACGTACGAAATTTCTCGATAAAGGAACAATGGATGGATCTGGAACAACTTAACAAGCGTGTAGATTGGCTGGATGATGAGCGCCGCAAGGATAAGCTGACGATATCCACCCTGGAAGAACGGCTGGCGAGCCTGGAGGCGAATATTCCACCGCTCAGCCAGCAAATTAAAGAGATCAATACCGATCTGGCGCGCCTGAGCGCCCAGCTCAGCCGGTTTGACCAGATCGAAACCAACGTGCTGCAGCTGCGCGTGGAAACCAGCCGCTCGATCGAAGCCATGGAAAAGACGCGCGCCGAACGCGAGCGCGAGGCCGAGAAGACGCGCCGCGCCGAAAATGAAATCGTCAACCGGTCGGTAGGCGAGATCCGCAAGGGGTTGGATCCGATCCCTGAACTGAAGAAGAGCATCCAGGGGCGGGTGGAAGAAGATTTCCGCCTGGGTCGCCTGATCGAAGAACTGGAAGCCAAGATCGTCGAATACCGGCGCTCGGATGAAGAGTACCGGCGCTCGCTGCGCATGATCGACGAGGCCCATAAATCGGACTCGAAGCGTGTGACCGACATCCAGGGTGAGGTGGCGGCCCTGCGCAAGCGCCAGGACGAACAGCGCGGGAGGGTGGATCTTTCCGGGGAGAGCGTGCGCAAGATGGAAATGCGCATCGGCGAGTTCACCGCGGCGGAAAGCGAACGCCGCCAGACCCAATCCGGCTTTCTGGAGAAGCAAACCCTGTGGCAGTTGGAACGGGAACGTGAATGGAAGGACATGCAGTCGCAGTTTAACGACATCACTTCCCAGGCGGTTTTCCTGGATACCCAGCTGCAGGCCCTGGATGCCACGCACCGCGCGGTGAAGCGTTCGCAGGAAGCCTTTGACGAAATTACCACCCGGTTCGAACGCCGGGTGAACGAGATTACCGAGATGCAGCGCCTGGTGGAGGACCGCTTCCGCCAGGAGTGGGTGGCTTATAAAGCCGACGATCAAAAGCGCTGGACGAACTATACCCTGGCAGCTGAAGAGCAGCAGCGCGAGCTTTCACGCAATTTTGAAAAATACGACGTGCGCCTGGTGCCGCTGGAAGACGCGGTCATGGAAACGCGCGACCGCCTGCAGCAGCTGGTTGAAGAAACTCAGCAGCGCCTGCAATCGCTGGTCACAGTGGCGCACCAGTGGATGGAAGATTACGAGCGCATCTTTGGCCGGTCTTAAGGGGTAATAAAATGCGGGTAATCGGCACAGCCGGCCACGTAGACCACGGCAAATCGACCCTGGTGAACGCCCTGACCGGGATCAACCCCGACCGGCTCAAAGAAGAGCAGGCGCGCGAGATGACCATCGAACTGGGTTTCGCCTGGTTCAACCTGCCAGATGGCGAACAGGTGGGGGTGGTCGATGTGCCCGGGCACCGCGACTTTATCGAAAATATGCTGGCAGGGGTGGGTGGGATCGACGCCGTGCTGTTCGTGGTGGCCGCCGACGAAGGGGTGATGCCCCAGACCCGAGAGCATTTGCACATCCTCGACCTGCTGCAGATCCCCAATGGGATCATCGTCCTGACCAAGGCCGATCTGGTAGACGACCCGGATTGGTTCGACCTGGTGGAGGCGGACGTGCGTGAGGCGGTGATCGGGACGGTGCTCGAAGTCCGCACCTCTGGTGCGGGTATCGGCGCGCACCGGCCTCGGGCTGGATGAACTCAAGCAGCGCCTGGCGCAGCTGCTGGCGGACAGCCCGGCGCGTCCCGACCTGGGCCGGCCGCGCCTGCCCATCGATCGCGTGTTCACCATCGCCGGTTTTGGCACGGTGGTCACCGGCACCCTGCTGGACGGCCATTTAAGCCTGGGGGATGAAGTAGAAATTTTGCCCGGCGGCCTGCGCGGCCGGGTGCGCAATTTGCAGACCCACAAGAAAAAGGAAAATACCGCCGTTCCCGGCAGCCGCACCGCGGTCAATATCAGCGGGGTTGAACTCGACCAGGTGCAGCGCGGGGAGGTGCTTACCCTGCCGGGGCGCTACCATGTCAGCCAGCGACTGGACGTCCATTTTCGCCTGCTGCCGGATGCCAGCACCCCGCTGCGCCACAGCAGCGAGGTAAAGTTTTTTGTGGGTGCGGCCGAAGTCGTCGCCCGGGCGCGCCTGTTGGGCGTCGAGGAGCTGAAACCGGGGGAGGAGGGCTGGCTGCAGCTTGAGCTGGCGGCGCCGGTGGTCGTGGTGCGCGGCGACCGGTATATCCTGCGCCGGCCTTCACCGGGGGAAACCCTGGGAGGTGGGGCGGTAGTGGACCCCCAGCCCGCGCGGCGCCATAAACGTTTCGACCCGGCCCTGCTGGCGCGTCTGGAATCCCTGCGGCAGGGTTCGCCGGCGGATGTCCTGCTCCAGGCCGGCCTGGCGCTGGGAGCGGCCCCCCTGCGCGACCTGGTGGTGCGCTCGCGCCTGGCAGTCGATGCCGCCGGGCAGGCCCTCCAGGAACTGCTGGGAGAAGGCCTACTGATCCAATTGGAAACGGGCAGCTTACAGCCCAACGCCGACCTGCTGGTCATTCCGCGTTCCCTGTGGGAGGTTGAAACGCGGCGGGCTGAGAATGAACTGGAACAGTATCACCTGGCCTTTCCCCTGCGCCGGGGGATGCCGCGCGAAGAGTTGAAGAGCCGCCTGAAATATACCCCGCGCCCCTTCAATGCCGCCCTGCGCCTGTGGATCGCGGGCGGCAGCCTGGTGGAAAATGGGAAACTGCTGGCTCGTCCGGCGCACCGGGTTGAGTTTAATCCGGCGCAAAGCGCTCAGACTGCTCGTCTGCTGGAGAAATTTGCCGCCGCGCCCTACGCCACGCCATCGGTCAAGGAATGCCAGGCCGAGGTGGGGGAGGAAGCCTACACGGCGCTGGTGGAGATGGAGCGCCTGGTGCAGGTTTCGCCCGAGGTGGTCTTCCGCGCCGAGGATTATCAGGAAATGGCTGCCGCGGTGACCAGCCATCTGGAACGCGAAGGCACGCTGACCCTGGCTCAGTTCCGCGACCGCTTCAACACCAGCCGCAAGTATGCCCAGGCTTTTCTGGAGCATCTGGATGGGGTGGGGGTGACCCAGCGCAGCGGCGATATGCGCGTGCTGCGCAAACCACATTGAACCGGGGTAATTAATTTTCGGCGCGCGGCGTCTATACTTTAGCCCAAAATTGATGGACAAAACCGGCGGTGATTGTGTTATAATCCGTCCTTGCCTTGTAAAAGGGCCTATTATCCCCAACTTCCCCGCGGCCGAGCGTGTGAAAACGCGCGGACCCCGGTGAAGTGAAGATTGGAGAAATCTATGAAGTACGCAATTGTTGTGAGCGGCGGCAAGCAGTTTAAGGCCGTCGAAGGCGGGACGATTGAGGTCGACCGTCTGGCAGTTGAAGCCGGTGAAGCGGTTTCCCTGGATCAGGTTCTGCTGTTGGTTGAAGGCGATTCAATCCATGTCGGCACGCCCAATGTGAAGGCCGCTGCGGTCAGCGCCACGGTGGTCGATCACTTCAAAGGTCCGAAGATCGATGTCTTCCGCTACAAGCCGAAGAAACGCATTCGCTCAAAGATTGGGCATCGCCAGCAGTACACCCGCTTGAAGATTGATAAGATTGTGATGGAGTAGAACGATGGCACATAAAAAAGGTGGTGGTTCCGTACGCAATGGCCGCGACAGCAATGGGCAGCGCCTGGGCGTAAAGAAATACGCCGGTGAAGTGGTCATTTCTGGCAACATTCTTGTTCGCCAGCGCGGCACGCGCATCAAACCCGGTGTGAACGTCAAAGTTGGCAAAGACGATACCCTGTTTGCTGTTGCCGATGGTAAGGTCGTTTACGAAACAATGCCTGACGGCCGCAAGCGCGTCAGTGTTGTCCCGCCCGTGGTTGAAACCAGTGTGGTAGAAACCGCCGCGGCATAATCGAATGCTTCCTGCAGCGTCCGCTCAAATAAGCGGCTGACGGGTGCAGGTGCATCTCAAGAAAGGATGGAACGTTTCCATGAAAAAAGATATTCACCCCACGTATTACCCGGATGCTCAGGTGGTTTGTGCCTGCGGCAATACCTGGACAACCGGCTCGACCCGAAAAATGATCCGCACCGAAGTGTGCTCGAAGTGCCACCCGTTCTTTACGGGCCAGCAGGCACGCATTATTGATATCGAAGGACAGGTCGATCGCTTCTATCGCAAGCTGCAGGCTCGCCAGAGTTACGTTGATCAGGCGAAAGCGCGCGAAGAATCCCGGGTTTCCCCCGACCGCACGATTGCAGAGCTCGGTTTGGGGAACCGCCCCACCGACGCCCTCGCCAAAGCGGGGATTACCACCGTGGGCCAGATTATCGATAAACTGGCTGTGGGCGAACAGTCCCTGCTGGATGTCGAGGGTTTCGGCCGCAAATCCCTGATCGATCTCAAAAAGAAGCTGCGCTCGTTGGGCTATGATCTGCCCGCCGCGGCGGATGAGATCGTCGTCTAATATAATTTTGTGAGTTTCCCCTTTCTCAAGGGGAGACAATATGAGGATGTTTTTCCCGCCGAAGGCAGGAAAAACATCCTCTTTTTATTTAAAATTTTCTACTCGCTTTGTTACTTTAAAAGACATAAATCCTGACCGTGCACAGTGCTGCCGGGATTCATGTTTATAATTAACTCATGACGCGCGGGCAGCTCAATATATTTCTCGGATATGCGGGCGGGGTGGGGACAACCAACGCCATGTTGAAAGCCGCCTGCCGCCGCCGGGCACAGGGCGTGGATGTGGCTGCCGTGCTGGTCGATACCCACGGGTTTCAGGAGAGCGAAGAACTACTGCTGTGCTTCGAACGCGCACCGGTCCGCAACCAACCAGGTCCGGAAGGGGATTGGAAGGCGATCGATGTGGAGGCTGTCCTGGTGCGGCGGCCGGCGCTGGCGCTGGTGGATGACATTGCCCTGTTGAACCCGCCGGGGGGCCGCCATGCGCGCCGCTACCAGGATGTGGAAGAACTGCTGGAAAGCGGCATGGATGTCTACGCCACGCTGTGCATCCAGAACATCTCCAGCCTGGTGGACGTCGTGCGCCAGATCACCGGCATTGAAGTGACCGATACCGTCCCCAACTCGCTGCTGGACCAGGCGAACGAAATTCAAATTGTCGACCTGCCGCCCACTGAACTGTTCCAGCTTTTTCGCGAAGGCAAAGTTTATATCCCGGAGCGTTTGCGCCCGACCAGCCAGAACCTGTACCGGATCGGCAACCTGACCGCGCTGCGCGAGCTGGCCCTGCGCCGCGCCGCGGAACGCGCCGACGACCAGATGCGCGCTTACATGCAGACCAAGTCGATCCCTGGCCCCTGGCCGGCCGGAGAGCGGCTGCTGGTGTGTGTCAGCGCCAACCCCCTGGGGGAGCGCCTGGTGCGGGCCGCGCGCCGCCTGGCGGATGACCTGAATGCCCCCTGGTATGCGGTGCATGTCGAGACACCCGGCCCCGACCGCCGTCCGCCAAGCCGTGAACGGATTTTCAACACCCTGCAGCTGGCCGAATCGCTGGGTGGGCAGGCGGTGATGCTCGCCGGGCGGGCGGTGGCCCCGGCAGTGGTCGAGTTTGCCCGTAAAAACAACATTACCAAAGTCATCGTTGGCAAACCGCTGCGCCCGCGCTGGGTGGATTTTTTGCGCGGGGCGATGATCGATCAGATTATTCGCCAGAGCGGCATGGTGGATGTATATATGATCTCGGGTGAGACCCAACCCGGACCATCCGGGTTAGGGGAGGGGTTTTGGCCCCACCGCCCGTTCTGGCGTTACCTTGTGGCGCTGCTGCTGGTGGTCGCGAGCACGCTGGTTGGGGTGTGGGCTTTGAATTATCTCGACCCCACCAGCCTGGTGTTCTTTTACCTGCTGGCGGTGGTGGCGGCCGCCATTTACCTGGGGCGCGGCCCGTCCATATTGGCTTCGCTGTTAAGCCTGCTGGCTTACGAGGTGTTCTATATTTATCCGCATTTTGGGGTCGCCCTGCGGGATTTCCAGCACCTGCTCACCTTCAGCGGGCTGCTGCTGGTGGGTTGGATGCTCAGCAACCTGGCAGCCATCGCCCGCGACCAGGTCAGCGCTTCGCAGCGCCGCGAGGCGCATACCGCCGCGATCAGCCTGCTCAGCCGCGAGTTGACCGAGGCCCTCAACCTGGACGGCGTGCTGCGGGTGATGATGCAGCGCATCAGCCAGACTTTTGGCCGCGAGGTGGTCATTTTTCTGCCGGAAAACGACACCCTGCAGCTCAAGGCCTCGACGGCTAACTTTCAACTTGACGCCGAGGAGTTAAGCGTGATCCATTGGGCTTACCAGCGCGGCGAAACCGCCGGGCGTTCCACCGGCACCCTGCCGCAAACCCGCCTGCGCGCCATCCCGCTGGTGACCTCGCGGGGGATCGTGGGCGTGCTGGGGGTGATCCCGCCTGACCCCGCCAGCTACCTGGACCCCGATCAACGCCGCCTGCTGACCTCGTTTGCCAACCTGTGCGCCCTGGCACTGGAACGGTCCATCCTGGCCGACCAGGCCGGGCAGACCCAGGTGCTGCAGGCGGCGGACCGGCTGCAGACCGCCCTGTTAAATTCGATCTCGCACGACCTGCGCACCCCTTTGGCATCGATCACCGGGGTATTGAGCAGCCTTAAAGAAGCTGGAACGCAGGGTGAAGAAGGTTTCACCATGGATCCCGCCACGCAGGTAGAGTTGGTGGAGACCGCGCTCGAAGAAGCCGGGCGGCTTAACCGGCTGGTGGCCAACCTGCTGGATATGAGCCGCCTGGAAGCGGGCGCGCTGCGCTTGAAACGCGAGCCGTGCGATCTGGCGGATGTGGTGGGGGCGGCGCTTTCCCATTTGGGAGAGCGCCTGGGTAAGCGCGTGGTGCAGGTGAATATGGCTGAAGATCTGCCCATGGTTAATCTGGATTTTGTGATGATGAACCAGGTGCTGGTCAATGTGTTAGACAACGCGGTGAAATACTCCCCGCCGGGCACGCCGATCACGGTCGCTGCCAGCCTTCAAGTGGACGGCATCTGGCTGTCAATCGCCGATGAAGGCATCGGCATTCCCCCCGAAGATCTGGAACGGGTATTTAATAAGTTTTATCGCGTCCAGCGCCCGGACGGAGTCAGCGGGACGGGTCTGGGGCTTTCGATCTGTAAAGGGATCGTCGAGGCCCACGACGGCCGCATCTGGGCTGAGAACCGGGCTGAAGGCGGGACGGTTATTAAAATCGTGCTGCCTGTCAGCTAGTCAGCTGGTCAGCCAGTTAGCCGAGAACCAGAAAGCTGAAGTGCTGACAGGCTGAAATGCTTTTATGGAGCTTTAATGAGCGATACGAATTTGCGCATCCTGATTGTTGATGATGAAAAAGCCATCCGGCGTTTTTTGCGGGCCGCCCTGACGGCGCATGGTTACCTGGTAGTTGAAGCCGATAACGGCCAATCCGCCCTGACAGCCGCTTCTGAAAACCCGCCGGATGTGGTCATTCTCGATCTGGGCCTGCCGGATATGGACGGGGTGCAGGTCACCCGCCAGCTGCGTGAATGGTACCAGGGTCCGATCGTCATCCTTTCTGTGCGCGACCAGGAGAATGACAAAATCGCTGCATTGGACGCCGGCGCCGACGATTACCTGACCAAACCCTTTGGGGTCGGCGAATTGATGGCCCGCATCCGGGTTATCCTGCGCCGCTCCGCCCGTCCCGTGGACGAGCCGGTCTTTGAAATGGACGACCTCAAGGTCGACCTGCCGCGCCGTCTGGTTTTTCTGCGCGGGCAGGAGGTAGATCTGACTCCGACCGAATATGACATCATGCGCGTGCTCGTGCAGCATGCCGGGCGCGTGCTCACCCACCGCCAGATCCTGCGCGAGGTGTGGGGCGTACCCTACGAGACTGAAACCCACCTGCTGCGGGTCAACGTCAGCAACCTGCGCCGCAAAATTGAGCCCGATCCCAACCAGCCGCGCTACGTGATCACCGAACCCGGGGTGGGTTACCGCCTTAAAACGTTGGCCTGAAGGCCCGTTTTTGAGGTAAAATCCTCACACCAAAACCATTTTCGGGGCAGGGACATTTATGAACGATGCGGTAGGCTCGTTAGAAGTCGTTTGCGGTTCGATGTTTAGCGGCAAGACGGAAGAATTAATCCGCAGATTGCGCCGGGCGACCATTGCCCGCGAAAAGGTGCAGGTCTTTAAACCGTCCATCGATATTCGCTACGCGGTGGAAAAAGTTACCTCCCATGCCGGCATGAATTTTGATGCGGTCCCCGTGCAAAACGCGGCGGATATTTTTAAGCATCTTTTACCCGATACGCGGGTGGTCGGGCTGGACGAAGCGCAGTTCTTCGGCCCCGAAATTGTGGAGGTGGTCCAATCCCTGGCCAACCGCGGGCTGCGCGTGATTGTAGCCGGTCTCGACCAGGATTTCCGCGGTGAGCCTTTTGGCATGATTCCCGTGCTGATGGCCCTGGCGGAAAATGTGGATAAATTGTCCGCGATTTGCATGGTTTGCGGGCAGCCCGCCACGCGCACGCAGCGCCTGGTCAACGGCAGCCCCGCCCATTACCACGACCCGGTGGTGATCGTCGGCGCGGCGGAAATGTATGAAGCCCGCTGCCGGGAGCACCATGAGGTTCCCCGGGATTAATGGCTGAATAAATTATTAACAGGTTCAAGAGAGGTTAGGATGCCGCAGGATTATCATGAGTTCCTCAAAGAAATTTTGATCACTGAAGAAGATCTCCACCGCCGGATTGCCGAGCTGGGGGCGGAAATCAGCCGCGATTACCAGGGAAAAGACCTGTTATTGGTGTGCATTTTACGCGGCGGGGTGATGTTCCTGACCGACCTGATTCGCGAGATCACCATCCCGGTGATGATGGAGTTCATGGCGATTTCTTCATACCGCGTCGGCACCCGTGCTTCAGACGGCAATGTGCGCGTCACCCTGGACCTGGCGACGGATATCGGCAGCAAGCACGTGCTGGTGGTGGAGGATATTATCGACAGCGGGCACACCCTGAAATCGGTGGTCGAGCTGCTGGATACGCGCCGCCCCAAATCCCTGCAAATTTGCACCCTGCTGGATAAATTCGAACGGCGCGAGGTAGATGTCCCGGTGGCTTACACCGGCTTTAAAATTCCCAATGAATTTGTGTTTGGTTACGGCCTGGATATCGACGAATTCTTCCGCAACCTGCCGTTTATTGGTTCGGTCGATCTCGATAAGTACCGCCTGATGTAAACGAAATCTGACAATCTGTGCCTATGCCTGACGAACTGCACTTTACCAGCCAGCGTGTCCAGGAACTGTGGGCGATCCTCCAGCGGGAAACACCTGGCAAGACCCCGACTTACTTGGTGGGCGGTGCGGTGCGTGACCTGCTGCGCGCTAAGCCGGTGCATGACCTGGACCTGGTGCTCAGCGGCGAGGTTCGCCCGCTGGCGCGCCGGGTGGCCAATTTGATCGACGGCGCTTTTTACGTGCTGGATGAAGAACGCGACACCGTGCGCGTCATTGACCGCGCCGGGGATGAAGCTTCGATTTATTTGGATTTCTGCAAGCTGCGCGCGCCTGACCTCGAAACCGATTTGCGCGAGCGTGATTTCACGATTAATGCCATCGCGGTAGATCTGCATGCCCCGCGCCATTTGATCGATCCCACCGGCGGGGTGGCGGACCTGCGCGCCGGGCTGCTGCGGGCCTGCAGCCCGCAATCTATTGAAAGCGATCCGGTGCGGGTGCTGCGCGGAGTGCGCCTGGCCCTCAGCCTGGGTTTTCATATTTCGAGCGAAACCCTGGGTTGGATGCGGGCTGCCGCCCCCTTGCTGCCTCAGGTTTCCAATGAGCGCCAGCGGGACGAACTTTTTCGCATGTTGGAAGCGCCTCAAGTCGCTTCAACGATGCGCCTGTTGGATGCGGTGGGCGTCCTGCCGGTGCTCCTTCCGGACCTGGTGGATATGGCGGGGGTCGAGCAGTCTCCGCCCCACACCCTGGATGTCTGGGAGCATACCCTGGCGCTGCTTTCAGAGCTCGAGCGCCTGTGGGCGGTCCTGGTGGATCCACCGGTGGAAGACTGCTGCGGCAACCTGTGGATGGGTATGGCCCTGGCGACCCTCGGTCGTTTTCGCCCGGCGCTTTTTAAGCATTTTGGGGAGGCATTGAACCCCAATCGTTCGCTGCGCGGGCTGCTTTTCTTTGGCGCCCTGTATCACGATACCGCCAAACCGCGGACCCGTAGCGTGGAACCCAATGGACGGGTGCGCTTCCTGGGCCACGAAGATCTGGGGTCTGAGCTGGTCGCGGCGCGCGCGCGCCGCCTGGCGCTCAGCCAGGTCGAAGTGCAGCGAGTACAATCGATGGTTCGCCAGCATATGCGCATCCACCTACTCTCCGGCGAGCCAAACCCTCCCACGCGGCGCGCTATTTACCGTTACTTCCGAGATGCCGGCCCCGCCGGCGTGGATGTTGCCCTGCTCTCACTGGCCGATACCCTGGCAACCTACGGGCCTTCGCTTACCCAGGCCGTCTGGCAGGCCGAGCTGGATACAGCGCGAATCCTGCTGGAGGCCTGGTTCGAGCAGCCGGCCCAGGCGGTCAGCCCGGTGCGCCTGCTCACCGGCTCCGAACTGATCGCGGAACTCGGCCTGAAACCTGGCCCGGCGATTGGCCGCCTGCTGGAGGCGCTGCGCGAGCTCCAGGCAGCTGGGGAGATTACCACCCGGGCTGAGGCTTTGGATTATCTGCGCGGCAACCTGGCAACGATCCTGGGAGACCTGGCCTGAAATAATTGTCCTGTTAAAATCTAACCACGAAGTCACTGAGGACACGGAGAATAACCATTTGGTACTGGTAGCTGCAGAGTGGGTGCGGTCAAAAGCGTCTTTGCCTGCACAGCGTGCCTGGGTCCGGGGTGCGAATAGCTTTGTAGAATTTTTTAAGTTGGGCTAAGAATAGGAAAACTCCTGTTTTTTTTATAACAGGAGTTTAATTTCCAAAACTGTATCGAAAAGCGCCCAGCTTCTCCTAATATAATCGTTTTTCCATGCGCCAGGCGGGTTCTTGCATATGATGCCATATCCCGTCATCATCCGGGTACGACCAGATCCCTGGTTCGTGGGCGACAATGATATATCCCAGGCGCTGGTAAAGGCGCGCGGCGGCGTAATTGTCTTTGGCGACGTTCAGGGTGATTGCGCGATAGCGCCTGCGCCGCAGGTCATTTTCCACGGTCTGCATGATCAGGGTACCCAGACCCTGGCCGCGGTACGACGGGCGAATGCGGAAAGAGTATAAGTAAGCCCGGTTGTGACCATCGGCCAGTTCAGGCCGGTCGCAGGTTAATTGGACGAATACCTGTCCGATGATCCCCACCCGCGGTAAATCAGCTACCCAATGCACCGCCAGCTTTTTCTGCATGCGCAGGTAGGCATCCGCATATAACCGGCGGAAGTGGGCATATTCCCCATCCCATTCCAGGGCCGGCAGATCGTTTTCTTGCAGCTGGCGGATCCTCACGTGAGACATCCAACTGGGTGTCTCAACCGCGAGCGCGGTTTTGTCCATGGGCCTATTATATGGTTTTTTGAATAGATCGAACAGTCCGTGATAATCACTTACACGCAGAATGATCGAAATTTCACCCCATAATACTGGTCGAAATGCTCATCTCTGGCGGCTGGCGCAGGGTCTGGAAGACCACGCAGTAACGCTCGGTCAGGCGGATGAGCGTGGCAAGTTTTTCGGGGTCGGCGTCTGTATCCAGTTCGAAATGAAGGCGGATGCGCTGAAAGCCAACCGGTACGGTTTTATCCACGCCCAACGTTCCGCGAAAATCCAGGTCGCCTTCGGCCTGTACCACACCTTCGCGGATATCTATCCCAATCGAAGTCGCCACGGCATTCATGGTCACCCCGGCGCAAGCTGCCAGCGCCTCCAGTAGCATGTCGCCCGAGCAGGCGCTTAAGCCGTTCCCTCCGGTTGCGGGGTGCAGCCCGGCTTCCATCAGCGCTCTGCCGGTCTCGACCCGGCAGGTCACGCCTTCGCCCAGGCGGCCCCTGGCGCGCAGCATGACCAACGCGGCTTCAGGTTGAGTCTTGTATTGTTCTTTGAGCGGTGCCTGGATCGACCGCAGTTCTTCACTTTTCATTTTTTTTCTCCGTCAGCAATAAAGTACAAATAAAATCGCCATGTGACTGGTGCAAACCTGCCCATTTAAGTTCTGCGGTGATAATACCCTGTTTTCCATTTCTGTCAAAGTTAGTAGATATAGAACCGTTTAAGGATATTGGCGGGATTTTCGGCCTTTAAAATTATGTTAAAATGGGTCCTAAATTGGGACTTTCAGCTTGTTGGGTGAAACAGCCTTAGCATATTGAAGATAAAAATTTCCGGAGCTACAATGACCAAAAAAATCACGACAGGGTTAGCGGCGTATATCCAACAGCAAATGACCTCGATTGGGGTGCGAAAAGACTGCCCGCTGTGCGGCGGAGAACTGCGCCTGGATGACCAGCTGACCTCGATCCTCACTGAACATTTTATCGCCCAGGATTACCTGGCCCTGGTTTGCATGAACTGTTACCACGTCAACTGGCTGGTAGCCTTCCCGTATTTAAATGGGTGGGAGGTCGATCCTGGGTTAACGAGCGCCAAATCCGGCGAAGCTGAATAATTTCCAATCTCCCTATTGACAATTTAACTCGCCCTGACTATACTCTTTATGGATATATCCATATTGGATATATAATCTTGTTTCACAGGATTATTGCGTAAATCCAGATCCTTCTGCGATGCTGCCGCTCACCGCGGCCGAATTCCAAATTCTGCTTTCACTGGCTGGCGGAGAGCGCCATGGTTATGCCATTATGCAGGACGCAGCATTTTCGACCCGGGGCAACCTGCATCTGGGTCCAGGGACATTATATCGCTCCATTAAGAACCTGCTGGCCAACGGCCTGATCGAAGAGCGGGGCGAACGCCCTGACCCGTCTCTGAGTGATGAGCGGCGGCGTTATTATCGTCTGACGGCTCTCGGCCACCGGGCAGCCGCGGCGGAGGCAGCCCGACTGGCTGATTTAGTGACTCTGGCGAATGCGCGCCTGGGCCTGCGGTCAGAGGAGGGTGGATCCTCCCCCCGGGGAGCCGGATAAATATGCCGCCTTTACAGACACCCCGCCTGATCAAGATTTACCGGTTGCTGCTGCATGCCTTTCCAGGCTCTTTCCGGCGAAATTACGGCGAGTTGATGACCCGTCACTTTATGGACTGCTACCGCCTGGCGCTCCGGGAATCAAGCCCGGCGGCGATGAGGCGCTTCTGGATGGAGAGCCTGGCTGACTTGATGCATTCCGCCCTGCTCGAAAGGATTGAGGAATTGCGCAGATCGCGGGGATGGTTGTGGCCTTTGGCGGTCTGTCTTGGACTGGCCATCGGTTATGTCGACTACACGGCGACCGAAGTCCAGGCGACGCTGCTTGTCTTACTGCCGGTCGCTTTTTGTTTTGGCCTGCTTGCACCCCGGCGCGCCTGGCGTTGGGCGCTGGTCCTTGCCCTGGCGATCCCCGTGACGCATGTCATTGGGCATGCCTTCAATCTTCAACCGCCTTACCACGACTATGTGATCGCATCCCTGCTGGCGCTGGTGCCGTCCTTCCTGGCGGCTTACAGCGGAGCCGGCCTGCGCTGGCTGGTGGCAAAGGGCCAGAACCGCGCGGCCCGCTATTGAGACTCACCTATTTGAATTGACAGAGTGCCAAAATGAGCATCTTTGACCTGTTATTTTTATTTTCATTCTTATTGATCGCAGCGGGAATTGTGGGCCTTCTGGTCGCACTCTTCCTGCGCCGGCGGAGGCTGGCGCTGCGCCTGGCTATCGGACTGGTGATTTATGCCGGTGTGTATGTGCTGTTGTTGGTTAGCGTTTCCCTGCTCAGCCCACAACGCGTGCTGGCGATGCATGAAGTGCGCTGTTTTGACGACTGGTGCATGGCGGTCGAACAGGTCGAACAGCGCCCTGCGATTGGCAGCGCGCAGGCCCAGGGCGGCTTTTACCTGGTCACACTGCAGGTTTCCAGTCAGGCGAAACGCATCCGCCAGCGGGAATTAGACACGGCTGTTTTCCTTGTGGACGAACGCGGCGTCCGTTACGACCCCTCTCCATCCGGTCAGCAGGCACTGGAAGCCGCCGGGCAGGCCGGGCAGCCGCTGAACAGCTGGCTCGATGCGGGGGCTGCATTCACCCATATCGCCGTTTTCGACCTGCCGCCAGGCGTCACCCAGCCCGGGCTGGTCATTTCGCACGGCGCTTTTCCGGGATCGATTATCATCGGCGACGACCAGAGTTTCCTGCATAAGCCAACCATCATGAGTCTTTCGCAGCCTTAGGACTTGTAAAGGTATAAGTCCGCACTTTTCCGTCGGCATCAAATGTGTACGGTGCTAATGGAGCCAGGACGGATCGTATAGTTCCACTTCGTGCATACCGAATGATGGACAAGATTCAGTATGAATGTAGAACGATACGCGTATTTTTCACACCCGCTTTTTATACGCCCGCATCGCAAAGACATAAGCCACGAGCATAATCCCAATGCACCACGCCAGAGCAACCCAGATATCATTGCCCACCGGCTGATTGGACAATAACGCCCGGATAGCGTCCACGATCGAGGTCACCGGCTGGTTTTCGGCAAAGGCGCGCACGACTGGCGGCATCGATGCGGTTGGCACAAACGCCGAGCTGATAAACGGCAGGAAGATAAGCGGGTAGGAAAAGGCGCCTGCACCGTCCACCGATGTTGCCGACAGCCCGGCAATCGCCGCGATCCAGGTCAAAGCCAGCGTGAACAGCGCCAGGATACCGGCCACGGCCAGCCAGGACAGCACTCCCGCCGGCGAGCGGAAGCCCATGATCAAGGCAACCAGAATGATGACGACCACCGAAATCGCGTTGGATACCAGCGAGGTCAGCACATGCCCCCACAGCACAGTGGAACGCGCAATCGGCATGGAGTGGAACCGTTCGAAGATGCCGCTTTGCATATCCATGAACAGGCGGTAAGCCGTATAGGCGATGCCGCTGGCGATCGCAATCAGCAGGATGCCGGGCAGCAGGTAATTCACATAGTTATCCGTGCCGGTTTGAATCGCGCCGCCGAACACGTAGACGAACATCAGCATCATCGCGATCGGCGTGATGGTGACCGTGATGATGGTGTCCATGCTGCGCAAAATATGGCGCATGGAACGTCCCAGCATAACGCTCATATCGCTGAAAAAGTGTGCGTTCATAGTACCTTTTCCTCCTTTTTGCCGATGATGGCGAGGAATATCTCCTCCAAGGTCGGCTGTTTTTCCACGTACTCCACCTTGGCGGGCGGGAACAGCTTTTTCAGATCCGCGAGTGTGCCGTTGGCGATGATCCTGCCCTCATGCAGAATGGCAATGCGATCGGCAAGTTGTTCAGCCTCGTCCAAATACTGCGTGGTCAAGAATACCGTCGTGCCGCCTTGGGCAAGCTCCTTAACGATTTTCCAAACCTCGAGGCGCGCCTCTGGGTCAAGCCCGTTGGTCGGCTCGTCGAGGAAAATGACCTGCGGTTTGCCCATAAGGCTCATGGCGATGTCGAGCCTGCGGCGCATCCCGCCCGAATAGGTGGAAACCCTGCGGTCGGCGGCTTCGGTCAGGCCGAAGCGTTTCAGCAGATCGTCCGCCACCTGGCGCGGATTTTTGAGGTGCCGCAGCTTGGCGATCATGATCAGATTTTCTCGCCCGGTCAAGATCTCGTCCACGGCGGCAAATTGCCCGGTCAGACTGATCGACTGGCGCACATCGTCGGGCTTTGCCGCGACGTCGAAGCCGTTGACGGCGGCGGTTCCGCCATCCTGTTTGAGCAGAGTGGTGAGGATTTTGACAATCGTTGTCTTGCCCGCGCCGTTGGAGCCGAGCAGGGCGAAAATACTGCCCTTTTCCACCTCAAAATCTACGCCTTTCAGAACATGAAGTTTCTTGTAGGACTTTTGCAGTCCTTTCACTTGAATTGCTTTTTCCATCTCGATATTCTCCTTTTACTTTGTTTTATCCGTAACCTTTTTCATGGCCTTGTTAACTTCTTGGTTAACAGATTCTTGATAGATGTCAGCGTAAGTTTTTGAATCTTTGATTAGATCGTCGCAGAAAGCCGCTACGTCACTGCCCGTTACTTCGAGCACGCCTTTCCCCAAGGCCGCGCCCTCTTCAAAAAGATCGATAATCCCCGAGAGCAAACCCGTCCCTTCGGTTAGCTCAACAGGGCCGACCTTAAAGAGATAATTTTGAATCTCTTTATAAACAATCTGATAATCTTGCGGGAGCGCTTTGACACGCGCCATGTGCGCTCGCCACTTTTTTGCCACTTTTTTTTGCCTTCGATGATATCTTGTATTTTCACGATGATCTCTCCTATTCTCATGATATCCTCCTATTTACCTAATTTTTTAGCGATATTATTGTTGAGTTGCTCGCGCCACTTGTCGCGAAAAGACTTTGCCCCTTCTTCGCCGGCCAGCGCTGAACAGAAGCCTTTGATATCGTCACCCAAAACCTCTTGGACACTCTGACCGTCCGCCGCCGTTTCTTCGAGCAGGCCAAGCACACCGTCAAGAATTGGCATGAGGTTGCGACCGGTGAAATCTGCGTGCGACCAAAGATTGGCATTAATTTCTTCCCATGCCGCTTGATAATCAGCCGGCAGCTTTTTGACTCGCAATTCAAAATTTTTCAATTCTCTTCGTCATGTCGTTGCCGGTGATTTTGTCCCAAAAATTCATTATATTTTCTCCTTTAACTCGTTAATTTTTGAGGATACGAACTCCCATTTTTCCCAGAACTTCCGCAGTTCCTCGCGCCCCGCGTCGTTGAGCGCGAAAAACTTTCGCGGAGGTCCCATATCGGATGGTTTTTTTTCTATGTCCACAAGCTTATTTCTCTCAAGCCGCACCAAGATGGTGTAGACAGTTCCATCCACAACATCTGTGAAGCCGAGAGCATTCAGCCGCCGCGTGATTTCGTAGCCGTAGGTTTCTCCGCGGTTTATAATTTCAAGGACACAGCCCTCAAGCACGCCTTTGAGCATTTCCGTCAGGTTTTCCAGCACAATCGCCTCCTACTATTCTGTATGACTTATATTCAGTATTACTTACTACTGCTATATAGTATCACGCAGTAGATCGTTTGTCAATATCTTTTGCTCTGATAATGAATTTCTACCGGGCGCACTTCACCGGATCGATGCCCAATGCGAAAATGGAGGAAGGGAAAATCACCATCAGTTATCCGCAGCGCCTCTGGCTGCTTGACCGGTGTCAGCGTATGGCAAAAATAGAGCTCAGTACCGCCATCCCCTGTGAGATCGCGATCAGGAGTAGCGGGTTGGAGGTCACGATCGGGCTGGGCTGTCTGGATCATCTCGAACTGGATGCCAGCAGGGCGTGAAGCATGTTTCGCGTCGAGCTCCCCGAGCCTAGGCGCGTGATTCCTATCCGGTTGGGTGGTAGTGGGACCGAATTCACCGTCCAGCACCCGCCGGGTGTGGCAGCTCGAAGTCCACCTGAAAGGCTGGGGTTCTGGCGTTGTCTTCGATGATCCAACGGCCAGTGGCCACGCGCGGCTGCAAAGTCCCAACTATGAAGGTGCGGCCCGGCGCTACGACCTCGAAGTCTCCGGAACTGGGAGCATGATTACCATCGCCGCTAGTTGATGGCGAACCAATACTCAGGAGGCCGTCTAAGAATTACTTCGCGCATTGCAAACTGCGGAGTAATACTTATACAAATCCTTAGTCCGGATCAGGTTCCTTTAAACCAAGCGAAGAGTATTAATTTATCGAAGTTTTTACTTCGCGAAAAGCGTAGAGCGCCAGGTCAGCCTGTGGTCTGTGCCGATGACACGATGATCTCGTACTAATCCCAAATCACATTCAAATCATATTTAGGAATGATTCTATCGGCGCTCAACAAAGACATGTTTTCAACCTGGCATTGAGCAACCAACAGCCTATCAAACGGGTCGCTATGATGGTCAGGCAAAGAAATAACGCGACAAGCATGACTTATTTGGATGGGTAAGACAGAAAAATGATAATACGATTGTGCTTTCGCAACCATATTTTCAAGCGCGTCCGGTAAGGTGATGCGACCTTTGTGGGCCTTGATCGCAATTTCCCAAATAGTCGCCGCACTTAAAATATATTTCATGATCGCCACTAATAATCAATTCGCGTACTGTTGGTGAAAGAGAAGAAGAAGCTCCTATCCACCAAAGAAAAGTGTGGGTATCAAGTAATGCTTTCATTCGTCAAATTCTTCCAGCGGGTCATCAAAATTAGGCATGATAATGATTTGACCCTCATATAGCCCGGGTGCAGGTCGTGCCCACCCTTCTGGCTGGATTAGTGTTAGTTTGACGACCGGAGTCCCATCTTTGGCAATAACGATTTCCTCTCCATTCAAAGCTCTCTGAATAAGCCTGGATAGTTGTGTTTTTGCTTCGTGAATATTAACAGTGATTGTCATGTTTTTATTTTTAATTCTTTATGTTAGCTAAGTCAATGACTAACATGCTGTGACTGACTGCTGGAGGTGTGTTCCCTATCAACTTTGTCGTCATGGTCATCTGCGCCCATTCAGGCTTGTGCCATCATATGAACGCGTTAGCCCTAATCGACAATTTTCTGCGGAACATAGTCATGACCTGGAAAAATCACACTGGTTGCCGCGTTGTTCAACCGTTTTTGGAGAATTTCGCCGAGTACATCGCGATAATCGGTGGTTACCGCTAAATCCCCCGGCCCAACCAGCTGATCTGTCTTGAGGCCCGGCCACTGCCCGTGGATCTTGCCGCCGTTAACATGCCCTCCCATCACCATCATCAGGCCGCCGTGGCCATGATCCGTTCCCAAGGAGCCGTTTTCAACGGCGCGCCGCCCGAACTCAGACATGGTGACCACGGTCAGCTTGCCCAATTGAGCGCTCATCTCCGCGTGAAAGGCGGCCAAACCCTCAGATAATTCTTTGAGCAGATTGGCTTGGATGCCGCTCTGGGCAAAATGCGTATCCCATCCGCCTAAATCGATAGCCGCAACTTCCAGCCCGACTTCGGCTTTGATCAGTAATGCAGTTTGCTTGAGTGCCAGGCCGAAGTCAGTATTCGGAAATTGGGTTGGAAGGGATTGGGTTGGGTCGATTTTTTGAAGCAGGTCAAGGGTATTCAGGGTTTCCTGGCCGGAAACATCGCCGGCATAGAGTGTCTTGAGGGCGGCGCGCATCTGCGTCACAGCCCGCGGATCGCTGCTGAGGTGAAAATCGGCAATCGAACGCAGGGCGGAGACCGGCACCGAACCGCTTAATGAGCGCTGCGGCAGGCCTCCCAGCCCGATGGCGCGCAGGGATGAGCTGTTGCCTGTATCCAGAGCCGCGAGATGGCGGCCGATCCAGCCAGAAGCCGGGCCGCGTTCATCGTCAACACCGCGCTCCATCAGTTCCATGGCTTTGAAATGGCTGCGCGATTCATCCGGCGCGCCGCAGGCATGGACGATGGCGAGATGTTTTTCTTGCCACAACTCCAGCAGCGGGCGCAGCGCGGGGTGCATGCCGAAAAAACCGTCCAGATCGATGGTCCGCGTGTCTTTTTTCGCGCGGTTGTCGTCGGGGCGGGGGATACCGAGGCTGGGACGCAGGTTGTAATAGGCTGTTTCGCCGTGAGGCACGACCATGTTGAGCGCATCGGCCGCGCCGCGCAGGAAGATGACCACCAGGACGTCACCGCGCACGGCAGTTTGGGCGGGGGCAAAGGCGAGACGGGGAAGCCAGAGGGGATGGATAAGGTTCATACTATTTATTTCCATTGGAAGGCCGGGGAAGCGAGCAGGCCGCCAGCGATGATCGGGAGCAGTTCATCCTCACCGGCTCCGGCGAGGCGCAGGTCGGCGAGCAAGGTATCGCGTTCAACCGCCGGGAGCGGGGAACCGAGCAGCAGACTGGAGATGGCTTCTACTGAACCGGTCACCGTACTGGCTCCGGCAGCGGCTGCCAGAGCGGGCAAATCCACTACAGTGTTGGCCAGTTCGTTGCGCGCCAGGGCAAAGGCAAACTGCCAGCGCGGCATCAGATTGTCCTGCCAGGCCGCGTCGCGATCCGGGTAGCCATCCGGCGTAGGCCAATTGAATGGGACCTGGCCCATGCGCCGCAGGTAGTCCTGCACGTCAGGACCGCAGTCGCTTTCCGCGTTGAGCATTCTCAATGCGGCGTTGACAAAGTTAATCGGGCGCCGGTATTTTTCCTTCGCCAGGGGCAGGCCGTCCAGCAAGAGCACTCTCAGGGTGGCGCGAATGTCCCCGGTTGTGTTTTCAAAAGCAGCAACCGCATTTTGGACAATGTGGGCGGGCGGGTCATCCGCGAGGAAACGCCGGGCGAGTTTTTGGACGATGAATTGGGCAGTGGCGGGGTGCTGTGCGAGCCGCTCGATGACGCTCTCGGCTTCGGCCTGCCCGGCGGGCGGGATGTGCACCCCGAGTACGATTTTCGCACCCTGATCGTGCTGGCTGGCATCAAAAATGAACTCGCCGTGCCAGAAATGCTCCTTGACACCCCAGCCGGTAAGACAGCGCGCCAGTTCCATCACGTCGGCCTGGCTGTAGCCACCGTTGACGCTGAGCGTGTGGAGTTCGAGCAGTTCGCGGGCATAGTTTTCGTTAGGCGCTCCTTTGTGGTTGGCCTGGTTGTCGAGGTAAGTCAGCATGGCCGGGGAATGCGTTGAAGCCCACAGCAGGTCGCGGAAGGAGCCCAGGGCGTGAGCGCGGGCCACCTGGCGGTCGTCGACGGTTTTGAGGTAGTAGCAGTCACCCTTGTCGGTGGCGATGTTGAAATGATCGTTCCAAAACTCAGCCATGACTTCGTAGAGCTGGCGCTTACTGTACACCTGACGGAGCAGTGCAGCCTGGCGCAGCTGTGCCGGGACAGTTTGCAGATCGAAATTATCGAAAAGTTTGCCGGAGAGATCATAAAGCTGTTGTGCGGTCATACCCAGCGTTTCGAGGTTGCGCAGGCGCAGGGTGCAGGCGAAGTCGTCGATGCCATCAGGCGCGAGCTGCTCTTCGACCCAGGCCTGCAGCCCAATTTCAGCGACGCGCGTGCGTTCGGCAGGGCGCGCGCCGAAGGTCAGCCGGTTTAGGGCGCGGAAATCCGCGGAGCTAAGCAGCGGCCAACCGGTCAGCGGCGGGCCGCCAGCCAGTTCGTAGAACGAGCTGCAAGCCGCCAGGGCAGCGCTGGCAGAGACAAGACTGGTGAGTTTGAGGAAGTCACGACGGGTGAGTGGCATCTTAATCGGTAATCCATTAAAAAGCTTGCGTGAATGGGTCAGGGAGTGCGGAAGGAGTCCCATATTTTAAGCGCAGGTTTCGGCGTGCCGTCTTTTTCCCGGAGCCCAACGTTAACGAAGAAACCGAGGGTGGTGTTTACTGGACCAGATTGGCCGTGGTTTCGGTGATCCCTGGGGCCGGAACTGGATTCGGGACCCGGCGAAGAAGGGCAAAGCCCGCGGCGCCGAGAGCGACGACGACAGTCAGAGGAAAGACCAGCAGCCAGCCGAGCACCGGGAAGAAAACGGCCAGGTCGAGGGCGATGGCACCGCGGATGAAGGAAGCCGCCGGGCTGCCGCCGGATTTTTCGGCCAGGCGCGCGCCCATTTTGGCGGCGATACCCGCTGAACCGAGGCTGGAAATGGTCAGGACGACCACGATCAGCGTCCAGCCGAGGAATTTGGCCAGGCCAGACGGCAGGTTGAGCAGGATCATGGTAAGGATGATCCCTACAGCAGCCAGGATCCCGCCGAACCAGAAACACCGCCAGGGATTCTGGTCGAAGCGCATCTGGGCGCGCTCGACGGAAGCGGGAAACAAAAGCCACCAGGCGGTAAGCATGCCGGGGAAGGTGATGCCGAAGATTAGCAGAGAACCAAAGATCGCGGAAATATCGGCCATAGGGAATTCCTTTCAGGAGCTGTTTTATGTAATGAATACAGGAAAGTAGCTAAAAATGTTGCAACCCCAAAGAAATTACCGCTCCGCGGTACCCGGATTACAACCCCCAAATTCAAGGTAAAGGATCAGAGACATTAAAAAACGCGCCTTTTGGGCGCGTCATAATGAATACAACCGAATTTCAGGCCTTTGTTTTTTGAAAAAAGCCGAGGAGGAAGGCGCCCAGGCCGACCCAGGCGGCATAAGGCACGAGCAGGAACCAACCCAAGAGCGGAACGGAGCTGCCCAGGCCGAGAAGCAGCGTACCCCAGAAAGTGCGTTTCCAAGCGGATTGAGTTGGAGCAAGACGTTCGCCAATCAGATTGGACATGCTTACCAGGCCGATGCACAGGGCAATGGATAGGATGACTGCAATGAGGATGGCCGGCAAGAGGAGGATTGCCTTAAGTAGGCCTTCCGCTTTTCCGGCGAGAGAGAAAAGCGCCATGGCAATCACCAGGAAAAAGAGGAAATTGACCATGCCGATGACGAAGGTGCGCCCGGATGAACGAGACGCAATTTCGACGGTAATGGCGGTCCGCGCCGGAAACAAGGTGCTGATCACAATGAAAAACGGGATCAGGTTGAGGGTCAGGACCAGAATGACGCCGGTGACATTTAAGAGTTCGTTCATGAGTTTCTCCGAGAGCGAGGGATGAGAAGCAAGCCGTTGGCACTCAGCCAGAGCAGCGAGACGCTGAGGATGGCGAGGATGAGGGTGGTGGAGGAAAGGTTGAGGCTGGGTAGTTCAATAACAATTGGTGGGATATGCCAGTTAGCGAAAGTTTGCAGCCAGGACGTGGTTTGGTCGACGAAAATGGCGCTGGATAAAGGCAGGTTTATGCCCTGGATAAACGCCTCAGCCAGCGGCCAGGAGAGGACCACGGCGAACAGTACGCTGAGAGCCTGGACGATGGTCAACCAGCGGAAGGGGTGCGGGAGCGGAGTAATTTGCTCGAGCCGGGTAAGGATGGCGGGTGTGAAATTTACTTCAAGGGGTAGGTCGGGCAGGGCGTCTAAATCGGCGAACAGGGCACGCAGATTGGCGAGGCGTAAGGTACAGTCTGGACAGGCGGCAAGATGGGCTTCGGTCTCGGCATGGAGGTTGGGCGAAAGGGCCTGGTCGAGGTATTCGTTGAGAGTTTCTTCAGAAAGATGCTGCATGATCATTTCTCAGTTTCGGCGAATTCAATCGCCCTTAAGCTTTTGAGTCCTGTGTTTCCTTTAGCTTTTCTGCCAGCAGTTTGCGGGCGCGGAACAGGTCGGATTTGACATCGGAAAGCGGGCGGTTGAGCGTCTGGGCAATTTCATCATAGCTTAGATCCTGAAAATGGCGCAGTTCGAGCGCAATGCGGTAACGGGGCGGGAGCCTGGTCAGGGCTGCGCGGACCTTTTCGGCCTGCAGGCGCTGTTCCACGAGCTGCGCAGGGCTGGAGGGAGCGCCCGCTTGGTCGCGCTCCTCGTCCAGTTCTGAGAAGTCAGGGGGGTGCGTGGACAAATGATTCAGACACATATTTGCCGCCACTCTTCGAATCCAGGGTAAAAATGGCCGCTCCAGATCAAACGTGCGCAGGCGCTCCCAGGCGTGCAGATAAGTTTCCTGGGTCAGGTCCTCGGCTTCACGCCGCTCACCAAGCAGGCGGTAGCAGACGTTGAATACCGCGGTTTGCGTGCGGTGGACCAATTCCCCAAACGCCTCAGCCTCACCGCGACGAGCGCGCAGGATCAGGTCGCGATCGGGCAGCACATTCATATCTTGAGTTTAATACAGGTGATCACCAAGAAAAGTTGCAAAACTGTAAAAATTGATATCATCCCCATTAAGTCTTCCATTCCAAAGCGCCATTCACGTAATCATTTCTGAAGCGAGCCACTTATGCGCTGATATTCAATATTGGTGGAGGTGGTGAAGTTTTCCGGTCGCTATGTCGATTTTGTTTCCCCACCAGCAAATTCGCCGGAATCCCCAGACTGGCATGCAGCCGGCTGATCATTTCCAACGACGGGCTGCGTTTGTGGTTGAGGATTTCCGAAACCCATTCCCTGCTGCCCAGGCAGGGCAGTAAATCAGAGCGCGACAACCCTCGGCTTTCCATGTATTATTTATTCCAACACCCCTTCCGGGTCGTCTGGTTCAAGAATCGGAAAGTGATTAACTTCATAGGCTTTGACCAGCGTGACCATCACGTCCATCTGGTCGCCCTTTGGGGTGCCTGGTTGAGAATTTACCAGTTTTTCGAATTCTTTTAACGCAGTTTCATGGTCAGCTTCACTACGGATAGGCTTGATCTCCATTTTTTCACTATTTACAGATGGATCGTACTCACCGTTTACGACAGTACGAGTAGAAGGCGCTTACCCAAGGAACGAGCCGCTTTATCCATTGTATTGAGCGTAACTGATCGATTTTCAGGATCGAGCAATCGTTCAAGAGCGGCACGGCTCGTCTGCATCCGGCGTGCCATCTCGGCTTTGGTCAAATTCTGAGCTTCCATCATTTCTTTGATTTGGAATGCCAGGACGCGCTTGACTGCGACTGCTTCTGCTTCTTCCAACAGCTTTTCTTCGGACAGAAAGTCATCGAAATTACTTCCAACATATTTATCGTTCATTTTCACCTCTCACTTGTGCTAACTTTATTCGCGCCAACAATAAATCATCGGATGGAGTTTGGGTAGATTTTTTGATAAAGCCGTGCAGTAAAACCATGAGATTTGGCCTGGATGGTAAATAAGACCCGGGCAATTCCACTGCTGATACTCGAACGCACTTCCCGTAAATCAGGCTCTAGCTTTCGAACCAGCGGCATACCCAACGGTCAACCGAATTGAACCGTCTTGATATCTTCGCCGATGGCTTTTTATCCTGAAAATATAAGTCTTTAAACCAATCCCGAACCGGCTCTTTACCAGTCGAGATTTGTAAAAGACAACCTTCAAGCGCGGTTCGGTAATCACAATTCAAGCGTATCATTTTTGATACACTTCGTCAAGCTGGCTTACGATGAGTTTAGAACCTTGTGCCATTACGACGTAGTAGCTTTTTGATTGGTTCACATGTGCTGAACTACCGTGCAGGTGGCCTGGCGGATTTCGCCAAGGTGATAGGCGGTGTGGGCGAGAATGCCGAGCGCCCCGCCCACGCTGTTTTCCGTTTCCCAGAAGTCGTAGTTCTTCACCATTTCCATCGTGCGCAGGTACGCCTGCCGCAAGCGCTCGCGCGAGGCATCCCATTCCGCGGGGGTCACCCCACGCACGGTGCGCCAGATTTCACCCCAATCAAGGCGTTCATTCTGCCCGGTTTTGATATAGCGGTCCAGCACATCCAGGTAAAAACTGACGTGCGCCACCTGGGCGGCGATGGTCGCGCACTTATTGCCGACCGGGATCGAGGCTTCTTCGGCGGTGATGCCGGCCAGCGTCTCCAGCAGGGAAGTGCCGCCGTCGAGGTAAATGCCCTGGACGGATTCGAAAGTTTCGGTCAACAATGCAACCAATTCCTCGGTAAATAGTTTCGCGGGGATCGTGTCTGCCATGAAAATCTCCTGTTGCAGAATTATTGTTCTATAAGGTAGATTATATCGAATTTATTGCAAAGGTCAACAATATTTTGAAAATTAAGCTATTCGTCCACAAAGGTGCTTGTACTCTCCGTGATATTTTGAAGGGTGCACGGTTATTCCATGGATTGCAAGAATTATGGAGTTGGTCCGTTGAAGGTCGTACTGGTTTCAGGAACGGACGACCACCGCCTGAGCGATGCGTTCTGCTTCGGAGACAACCAGTTCTCTGCCCAACGGCTTGAGATATCTCGCCTGGTATTCCGTATTGCCCACATCCTCGACCAAAGCCAGGTGAAATGGTCCCAGGTAGGCATGGAGACTGGCAGGCTCCAGGCCAAAAATCCATGGAGCGTTATTTTTTTTCACGCGCTCCACCATGCGATCGATCCCCGGAATAGTTGAACGGCCTTCGATGATGCTTTTAAGGACGTAGGTAAAGACGATGATGCTGCCCGGCGCCAATTTTCCAACAAACGCCAGCGTCTGCTGGACGGCTTGTTCCGAGATATACTGGGTTACCCCTTCCCAGATTATTACAGCCGGCCTGGCAGGATCGAAAGCTGAACCGGAGAAAACGGCATCCAGGGTCTGCGTATCGAAATCGATGGGAATGAAGGTGACATGCTCTGGCATGTGCCCCAGGTGGCGGAGCAGCTTGTTCTTTTTGTCTTCCTGGACGGACGGCAAATCGACTTCGAACACTTCGACGCCTTCCAATCCGGGCAGGCGGTAGGGACGGGTATCCAATCCCGCGCCGAGGATCACCAGCTGCCGAAAGCCTTTCTTAATGGTAGCTGTCACCACGTCATCGATATAGCGCGTTCGGCAAATTTGGGCGCCGAAAATCCCTGCCGAAATGGCATCGGTTTGCTGGACGGTGAAATTGCGCATTGCCGGGATTTGCATCATCACCCGCAGAGGCGCCCCAACCAAATTCTTGACGACCGGATCTGCAAACAGCCGGGTAGCTGCCGGCTGGTACTGTTCGATCATGCGGCAGACTGCCGCACCTAAGGCCGTATTGCCAACACCTTGATTTGCCATTTGTACTATCCTTATGAATGATGTGTACTAATATATCAAATTGAGTACATTTTAATTCATAAGGCCTGTTCCGTCAATCATTATGAACTATAATGTGGACTAGAGTTCATATTCTTTCTCAAATACCACAGGACGGGGTTTTATGAACGGTTACGAAAAGCGCAGACTACAAATTATCGACCGCATCGAAAAATCAGCCCTGGAGCTGTTCACCAACGACAAGACCGGTCGGGTCAGCATGGATGAGATCGCGGCCCGGGCGAACGTATCCAAAGTAACGATCTATAAATATTTTCACAGCAAAGAAGAACTGCGCAAAGAGGTCATTTTTCTTTATGCGAATGAAACCCTGTCGGAGATCGAAAAAATACTAGATAGCGATCTGGATTTCATCTCAAAATTAAAGATCGCGATCATGGCCCAGGTGAATTCACCCAAGGTGGCCGATTACCAGGCTCTTGCCGATCTTCTGGGAGCAGATCACCAGGGGACACTCGTCAAACGGATCAACGCCATCATGTACCGTTACTATGAAGATGGGAAGAAGGAAGGCTTTATCAATCAAAGCCAATCTTTTGAAATGCTGTCTTTATATTCGGGGGTTTTTCAGGCCGGTTTTATGGCGATGGCCAATGAGTTGAATGGGGTTCTCGCCGATCCACAGGCGCGCGAACAGCTGCTGGAACTATTCTTTTTCGGGATGATTCGCAGGAAGTAAACCAGAAAATAATTGGAAAACCAAATGGAAAATAGCACCATTCACCCAACGCAGCCAAATTTCGAACACCTGGAATGGCGCCCGATCGATCGGAATGACCTTGATGCAGTCGTGGAGCTCGCCAGGGCATGCTATCAAGTTGATGGCGGCCTCAGCTTTTTATTTGAGCCGGATGCCATCCAGAGTCGATATTTCCCAGGCGAGGCAGGGAAAGGGTTTGGTGCATTTATGCCGGATGGGCGTGCTGCTGCATGTACTACGGTCAATGTAATTGGCGATCCAGGCAACCAGCGAGCCAGGATCATCGGTCAAGTCCGCTCCGACCTGCGCAAAAAAGGTATCGGCACCTATCTGATGCGCTGGAGCCAGGTGCAGGCTCAGAATTTGCTGGCTGGCAGTGCCGCAGTCCCCGCTGTGATGCAGGTGGCGACAGAATCGCTCACAGAACCAGCCCACCATCTTTACCTGAAATGTGGTTTTGAGCGCGTGTTTGAAGAACTTGTGATGGCACGCGACCTTCATCAGCCGCTCCCATTTCGTCCCCTGCCCTCTGATGTAACCATCACCGAATGGCAGCCGGATCTGGCGGATCAGTTTTTTCAGGCCTACCATGCCTCATTCCGCGAGCGACCAGGCTTTCCAGGATACAGTGCGAAAGAGTGGATCAACCGGGTGACCGAAAATGACCTCAAACCAGAATGGTCACTCCTGGCACGCGTGGATGGTGTGCCGGTGGGTTTTGTGATTGGGAACATAGAACTAACCATTGATCCCCCAGGTGGGCATATATGGCAGGTTGGAGTGGTTCCCGCGCAGCGCAGGCGTGGGATAAGCTCTGCGCTCCTGGTTGAGATGATGCGGCGGATGCAGGCGGAAGGCGCACTCACGGCCCTGCTGACGGTTAATGTTAACAATCCAGGTGCCGAACTTGCTTATTCTCAGCTTGGGTTTTCAACAATTGGCCGGCGTGCCCGATATGAGCGGGCTGCCGGGTAAATAGTCGTCCGGCAACCCGTCCACGTAAGAGTTGGTGGGTAGTCTATTTTCCCATGGCTAATGCAAACTGAAGATTCAGTAACCTGGCAGCAGTGGTTATTTACCCACCACACGGCACGCGAAATTATTGACGGCTGGCTTCGATCTCATCCAGCAATCCACGCAGCCGGACGCCTTCCTGCTCGGGGCTAGTGATCTCCCCATCCAGCCAGCCCTGGCGCAGGTTTTCCAGAATTTCGCGGTATGCCGGACCGGGGGTTACCCCCATGGCTCGCAGGTCGTCGCCGTTGATCGTCGGCGCAATCTTGCACCACTCGTTGATGAAACGCTCCAGCATGCGCCGCTCGCCGGCATCCAGGCTGATCCGATAAAGCACGTATAACGCCAGGCGCGGTTCAGCCTCCAGGCGAGCCGTGATCACGGATGGGCTGGCATCGGCGAGACGGCTGAGTTCCGGCTGCAGGCGCTGCACGGCCTCGATCGCCGATATCATCACCGTCGAAAGCCTCAACAGGGCGGCCGCTTCCATGGCATCCTGCGAGGGCAGGGCCGCGAACCAGGCGATCAGCGCCAGCGACCGGACCAGCGGGGTGTGATTGATCAATTCCGGCAGTTCCCATTCCGCGGTGGGGCGGCTGTTCAGGCAGGTTTCCACCCGGGAGGCGATTTCTGAGTCCCACCGCAGCCCGGGGTGGATCGCACTGAGCAGGCCCAGCCCAGCCAGGCGAGCGAACATCGCCAGCGCTTTAGGTTCCGCCAGGATCAGGTATAGTTCGTGGCGCAGGCGTTCCCCCGAGACCTGGGGCACCATTGAATTGGCATCTCCCAGCAGTTCCAGGGTGCGCTCTTCGATTTGGAAATTGAAACGCTGTTCAAAACGCACGGCGCGCAGCATGCGGGTGGGATCATCCACAAAAGACAGCGAATGGAGCACGCGCACGATCCCTTTCCGCAGATCGGCCAGACCGCCCCAGTAATCGTACAGGTCACCGTAATGGCGCCCATCCAGGCGGATCGCCATGGTATTGATGGTGAAATCCCGCCGGTGCAGGTCGAGCTTGATGCTTGAGCGCTCGACGGTCGGCAGCGCCGTGGGGTATTCGTAGAATTCGGTGCGGGCGCTGATCAAGTCCAGGCTGTCCGGCAGCTGGGCCGGGTTCAACGGCTGATCCATTTTCAAGGCTTCTGCCAGCCGGGACTGCTGACCGGAGATGAACCATTTGGCGGTGCCGAAGCGGGAATGCGCCACGACCCGCCCGCCGAACTGCGCCGCCAGGGCTTTCCCCAGGACGATCGCGTCCCCTTCGACGACCATATCGAAATCCTGGCTGGGCCGTTCGAGGATCAGGTCACGCACAACCCCGCCAACGATATATACCGCCTGGTGCAGCTCATTGGCCTGTGCGGCCACGGCCTTCAGCAGCGCCAGTTTGGCGGGCGGCAGGGCAGTATCTAAACGGTTGGCCAGGTTGAGGCGCCCCGGCACTTTCTCTTCACCCCCGGCCAGGGTTTTCAGCAGGTCGGTACGGGTGGCGATGCCGATAATCTTCTTGCTCGAAGGGGCAACGACCGGCACCTGGCCCCAGCCGGTGGTGGTCATCAGGCGCTGCAGGTGTTCGAGCAATTCGTCCGGGCCGATGCTGACCTCGCCCACTTCCATCAATTTGGCTGCCGGCAGGTTCAGTTTGTGGGCGATAGCCCGGTCGACGGCGCGCCGAGTCAACAGGCCGATCACCCGGCCGCGGTCAACCACCGGGAAGCCCTCGTAGCCATAGCGCTGCATCAACGCCAATGCCTGCTGAACAGGGGTTCCGGGTTCCAGCAGCAGAGGATCGCTGGACATGATCTGCCCGACACTGATCGAAGGCCGCACGAACTCAGGCAGGACGCGCAGCAGTTCGCGGCAGGCGGCGGCTAACAGCGATTCGCCTTCGTTCTGGGTGAAAGGGTAAGGCTCTTTGACCAGCGCCGCGGCTGCCCGTTCGTGCCCACCGCCGCCAAAATGGGCGGCGACCTCGGCCACGTTGATCTGGTCGGTCGAAGAACGTGCGACCATGCGCAGCCCTTCCACGGTGCGGATGAACAGGAAGAGCGCATCCGGGTCGATCAATTCGCGCAGCTTGTGCGCCACGCTGGATATCTCCTCGTTCAGTTCGTGGGCGTCCGTGCAGGCCACCAGAACATGCTGCCCGTGGATATTGTGGGTTTCGCCCGAACGGATCAGGCGCTCGTAGACTTCGCGCTGGTCTTCCGAAAGGGGCGGGTTAAGGAATTCAGCCGCGATGCGCAGGCTTGCCCCCAGTTCCAGCAGTTGGGCCGCGGCGCGCACATCGCGCGGGGTGGTGGAGACGTAGGTCAGGGAACCGGTGTCTTCATAAATACCCAGCAGGAGCAGGGTGGCATGGATCATTTCCATAGCGCCGTCATGCTCGTGCAGCACCTCTACCAGCAGCGTGGTACAGGCGCCCATGCGCTCGCCGCTCACCGTCCATTCCGGCGGCAGGTCGATGCGCAGCTGGTGGTGGTCGACCACATGAATTTTGGTGCGGGGGGTGATGCCTTTTAATGTCACCAGCGACTGAGTATCGACCAGCGTTACCTGGTCCACGAATTCTCCGGACAGGTCGCGCGGGTCCACAAACGGCAGTTCGGCGCCATACAGGTTGAGAAAGGCGCGTACGTTGCGGTTCGTACGGCGCGGCAGGACCGGCACAGCTTTCTCATCCAGCAGCCAGGCCGCCAGCAGGGCCGCCATGGCGTCGAAATCCGCCTGTTCGTGGGTCATGATCAGGTTCATGGATTAATCGTAGCCACTTTTTAATGGATTGAGGCCAACTTCTTACTATTTACCTCGTTTGATCCAGCCAGTTATGATTTCACCCCAGAGACTCAGGGACACGGAGAAAACCTATTCGCGGATCTTCAAAATGCAAACAGTTCCATCAAAGCAGCAGAGTTGCACTTTTAACAAGTGAAGATGGAATTAGGATTCCAATGATTCTCCAAAACGCAGCATGGACCCATCGGGATCAAGGACCACCAGTTCCTTCAAGCCCCACGGTCGAACTGCCGGAGGATCAACTGTTATCCCGGCGTCAGTCAGCCGTGTGTAAAGTTCATCCAACCCCCCTGCTCGGATATAGGATGAAAAATGGCTGTGCCCATGACCGTAGGTATGATCCCCTTCCTCAAGAAAGAAGTGGATCTCCTGCCCATCGCACTGCAAGATCAGGTAATCGGGGTAGTTGCGCGGGCCGTGGAACCCGATCAACTCATAAAATTGGGCTGTTCGGTTGAGATCGGAGGATGGAAGGACGGGGATAGTTTGGTGAATTTTCATAATTTTTGGCGACGGAAACCACCCAGCTTCAGCGGGTGGAGGAAGTCGCTCGCTCCTTTTGAATTTCGAACATCTGTGCTATAATATTGGTAAGGCACTCCGCTCGCGGAGAAACGGTTATGGACATTAAAAACTGAGCGTGTGAGGTTACGGAGAGGAAACGGTCTCCGTGTAAAACACTCAGCGTCAAGCATTCGCTTGTAACTCGCGCAAGCCTTCGGGCTTGTGGGCCGTCGTCGACCGGCCAAACGTCTCGGATGCACATTGTCTAGTTTTCCTTGTGTAGCGCCAGGGACAAGCCACCTGCTTTAACGGGTGGTTGTTGACGGTCGTTTTACTCCCCATTCAGGACAGATTGTAAAGTAAGCTCCATCCATATGCAAATGGTACGGAATATTTCTGTTTTCGGGAGAGCGATGTTCGTTGCCAGGCGAAAGAATTGAAAAAACTGCAGAAGTGCCGATTAAGGAAATTTTTTCCCTTAAACAAGAATAATCCTCGTTTTTGTTCCGTTTCTGAGTGATAAAGTTGGAAAAGTCTTCTTTATTCCCGCGGTTGTTTCAACCGCCAGATGGTGGTGAAGATCATCGGCAGCATGGCTAGCTTCTTCCAGCCTGAGGTGCTGGCGCGTTTCAGATGGACCTGGTAAGTATTCCGCTCGATTTCGTCCAGAATTGCCCGATAGAGCAGCGCCGCCGCGCCCACCGCCGGACGTGCCGACGGGCTGAGCAGCTTGATCCCCGGCAGGGCCTGACGGTAAATCTGGCGAGCACGCTCGATTTCAAAGCGCATTAAGGCGATGAAGCGCTGATCATACACCTGGTCGTAAATATCCTGGAGGGTCAGGCCGAAGCGCGCCAGGTCTTCCTGGGGAATATAGACCCGCCCGCGCCGGGCGTCCTCGCCGACATCGCGCAGGATGTTGGTCAACTGCAGGGCGATCCCTAATTGAATGGCAAAGGGTGCGGCCTGAACAAAGCTGACCCCGGGCGCCAGGCCGATGATCGGCATAGAAAGTAAACCGACGGTGGAGGCCACGGCATAGCAGTAATTTTCCAACTCGGTCCAGGTGCGGTACGGCGTAAATTGGATATCTCGGGCCACGCCGTCGATCAATTCCTGTTCGTACAGGCGGTTTACGGCGTAAGACTGGCGGACCCAGGCCCAGGTATAGGAAATCGGGTTGGTTTGTTTCTCCGCCGGCAGCGCGGTCATAGCGCGCCATTTTTCCACTTCCTCCAACCCTGTGCTGCCTGGTTGCGCGGTATCTACGAGGTCATCGGTGGCGCGGCAGAAGCCATACAAGGCGCGGATTGCCTGGCGCGGACCATGCGGCAGCAGGCTTGTGGCGAAGAAAAAGGTCTTCGAATGGGCTCGAATGACCTGCTCGGCCTGCTGCTGGGCGTGGGATAGGGATAATATAGGCTGCGCGAAGCTGGTTTCTGCATACGAGGCCATACTGCTTAACTCCAATTTCAGTATATAGATGAGAAGGCACAGGAAAAAGGGCTTGTCAAACCTTTTCTAATATATGCTGGTCGTGAACCTTTGGGTGTTTAAGTAACTCTTTCTAAGATAAGTTTCTCAACGATTTTGGCTGAAGAAAGCACCCCGGGCAATCCTGCACCGGGGTGGGTCCCCGCGCCGGCAAAATACAGGTTGTCAAAATCTTCAGAAAGGTTGTGCGGGCGGAACCAGGCCGATTGGGTAAGGATCGGCGCCACGGAGAATGCCGCCCCTTTATAGCTGTTGAGCGTATTCTGGAAATGCAGCGGGTCGATATAATGCTCGGCGATGATATTGGCTTGCAAATCGGGCAGGTAGTGATCCTCGAGAAACTGCATGATCCGGTCGCGGTAAGGGCGAGCCATTTTCGTCCAATCGGTGCCGGATCCGAGATGGGGGACGGGTGAAAGCACGTAAAAGGCTTCGCAGCCCTCCGGCGCCATGCTGGGGTCGGTGATAGTGGGCATGTGCAGATAGAGGGAAAAGTCCTCCGCCAGGGTTTTCCGGTCGAAGATATCCTTCAGCAGGTCGTGGTAGCGCGGCCCCAGGATGATATTGTGGTGAGCCAGGCCCGAATCCACGTAGCGGCGCTGGGTGCCAAAGTATATGACAAACAAGGACATGCTGTATTTTGTGTGCTCGATGCGGCTGTTGGTCATCACCCGCCGGTATTGGGATGGAATCAGGTAGCGATAAGTCCAGGCTACATCGGCGTTGGATACGATCAGGTCCGCGCGGTGGATGCTGCCGTCTGAAAGACGAATGCCGCTCACCTTGCGCCCTTCCACCAGAATTTCGGATACCTCGGCGTTCAGGTTGGTCTTGCCACCCAGCTCTGTAAAAAGCTTCCCCAGGCTTTCTACGATCGCGCCGGTGCCGCCCAGGGCATAATGGACACCCCACTCGCGCTCCAGGTAATGGATCAGCGTATAAATGCTGGTGGTATCGAAGGGGTTGCCCCCGACCAGCAGGGGATGAAAGGTAAATACCTGCCGCAGGAAATCATTTTTTACGAACTGCGATACATACTGGTAAACCGATTTATACGATTGTAGGCGGATCAAATCTGGGGCGATCTTGAGCATGTCGCTCACGTGCAGGAAGGGCTTGTCGGCTAATTCCACGAAGCCTTTCTTGAAAATGGCCTGGGTAGAGGCGACAAACTTCTGGTAACCGGCCACATCGTTGGGTTCCCATTTTTCGATTTCGCTTAAGATGGCCTTGGGATCGTTGTTATATTCGAATTTGCGGCCTTCCGAATTGAAAATCCGGTAAAAGGGATCGACCGGAACCATCTTAAAGTAATCTTCGCGGCTGCGCCCTGCTTCTTCAAAGATCTCGTCAAACATGAAAGGCGCGGTCAAAACGGTCGGCCCGCCGTCGAATTTGAAGCCGTTAATATCGTAAACGTACCCCCGTCCGCCAAGTTTGTCTCGCTTCTCAAATATTTCTACATCCAGGCCGCGGTTGGCCAGGCGCACCGCGCTGGCCAGGCCGCCGAAACCGCTGCCGATGATAATAACTTTTTTCTTCATTTCCTGCTTCCTCCGCTGAAGGTGCTGCTCTTCCATTTATTTGTAGCAGATTTGTATAACATTTGCAATTGATTGTATAAGGATCGTGATGCAATCCCATTCCCGGCTTTGACCTTTGAAGCAGCCCGCGAACTCCGACCCTACCTGCGGTTTAATGCAGGCTATGTACCAGGCGGCGGGTAATCCAGGCCCGGTAGGCAAACATCAGGCGTAAACCCAATGGATTGAATAACAGGCGCACCCCTATTCCTTGCAAGCCGGATGGATAGGCATAGACGATATGTTCAGAAATGCGGGTGGACCCATCCTTCACTTCCTCAAAATGGTGCGTGTGCTGCCAGGCGGCCATCGGACCGCTTAGCTGAGTGTCAGTAAAGCCATGCAGCCCGTCCACCTGGGAATGGATGGCAACCCAGCGCACCGGGATGGGGCCAAACCACAGGGTGAACTCAGACCGGGAACCTTCTGCCAGCGGTTCCACCTTGTGCAGCTGGACAAAGATGGGCGGCGGGGTTAGTAATTTCAAGGCGCTGCTTCCGCGGTGGAAGGCGGCGACGGCAGAAAGGGGTGCGTTGACCGAAAAGGTTGTATCAAAAATGGCCATTGGGTTGGATCTTTATTGATCAGACTCAGACATTTCGGGTATACCTGGCAAGGATGCACGCTTCGCGGCACTCGGTTCGTTGGAATAAATGGTGTGCCAGATGTATGAAACGAGCAGGGCCAGGATGGCAAATCCAAAAACGCCCGGGGCGGATGTGCCTAACCGGCCGAGCATCAAGCCGCCCAACGAAGGCGCGATGACCCGGGTGATGCTTTCCAGCGAAGATGAAATCCCTAAAATCCCACCGATTTCGCTCGGGGCCACAGCCTTGGTTGCCGCGCTGTTAATCACCGTGTTGAGCACGCCGCCGGAAACAGCCGTGGGGAGCAAAATAATCAAAAGGGTAAGCACGCTGGGGGAAAATGCCCAGCCAAGCAGGGAAAGAGCCATAACGGCGGTTGAAAAGAGGATGAGGGTATTCTCCGGGAAGCGTTTTGTCAGGCGGCCGATCAGCACACCCTGGGTCAAAACCGAGAGCACGCCGACGTAGGTCAGAATATACGCGGTATGTTCGACGGTCAAATTGAAGCGGTATTGGGCATACAGCGCGAAAATGGTCTGAAACATGGAAAACGCCAGCCCAAAGAAGAAGCGGGTATGCAGCAGCGGGCCAATAATTGGCCGGCGCAGCGATCGAAGCATGGCTTGAATGGTAAACGGCGGACGGGTAGGACCGGCGGCCAATTCGATGCGTTTTTGGGGGGTAAGCGATTCGGGCAGCCACAGGGCTATCAACGCCAGATTGATCAGGGATAAACCGGCGGCCACAAAAGCCGGCAGCGTATAGCCCCACTGACTCAAGAAACCGCCTAAAGCCGGCCCAAAGATAAATCCCAGGCCGAATGCCGCGCCGATCATCCCCAACCCTTTCGCCCGGTTGCTGGCATCGGTTACATCGCTGATGTAGGCCTGGGCCACGCTAATATTGCCGCCGGTCAGGCCGTCCAGGACGCGGGATACGAAGAGCACCCACAAGGTGTTTGCCACGCCTAACAACATAAACCCGAGGAAGGTCCCCGCGATAGAAATGATTAAGATCGGTTTGCGCCCGAAACGATCGGATAAGCGTCCTAAAACGGGAGCGCCAAAAAATTGGGCGGCGGCGTAAGATGCGGTGAGCAAACCGACCACGAAGGGCGAAGCGCCAAAGGTAGCGGCGTAATAAGGAAGCAGGGGCAGGATGAAACTGAACCCCAGCAAATCGATAAAGACTACCAAAAAAATTGCAACTAAAGGACGGTTCTTCATAAAATCTCCAGCAAATAACCAGTTGGGTGAAATTGTAAGCTGTGCTTACGCGCGCATTTGGTGCATGAATTTTTCGATCGCTTCCACAGTGGCCGAGGGTGCAACATTTAAATAAACTGCCGGAATGTTGTCAGGCAAACGGGTATGCTCAAAAGCCTGTCCACCTAAGATGACCAGGGGGTGTGGTAAGGGAAAGTGTTTGAGCAGCGTTTCCAATGGATGTAGGTTTGTGGCATTTTCTGGCAGGGTGGCAGTAAATAATAGAATTTTAGGCCGCAGCGGGGTTAAAGCTTCGGCAATGCGGTCGAGTTTCAGGTTAGGCCCCAGGTATTTCACATCCCAGCCGCGCCAGCGCAGCATGACCACCAGTGAGAGCAGACCAATTTCATGCGTTTCACCCGGGGCGCAGGCCGCAACGATCACGCCTGGGCGGCTGGGTTGGGCAGAGGAAGAAAGCAGGGAGTTGAGATGCTGCATGCAGAATTGAGTGGCAAAATGTTCCGTGGTGATCGGCAGTTCACCGCGGTGCCAGGCTTCGCCCAATAGGACCAGAGTGGGCTGGATGATGTCCAATAAGACAGAATCCACAGAATATACGGCGAAAGCCCGCCGCAAGATTTCCGCTGCACCCTGGTCGTTAAAATGCTCCAGAGCCTGCTGAAAGCTGGTGGCGAGATGTACGGTGGATACCGAGGGTTGGGAGAGGATGAGCGGCTGCTCGAGGATCGGGTCTTTACCGGCGGCGCGCAGTTCATTGAGATACTCCACGGCCCGGCTGATACTCAAACCGCTTTCCAATTGGGCTTTGATCCAATTCAGCAGGTGCAGGTCATATTCAGAATACATACGGTAGCCCTGGTCACCGCGGTGGGGGAGGGGCAATCCATACCTTCGCTCCCAGGCACGTAATGTAACCGGCAGCAGACCCACCAGGTTGGCGACGGCTTTAATGTTGTAAACAGGGCGGTGCTGGTTTTGGGTTTCGTTTTCCATTAATCCCGCTTTCTAAATTAATCCAAATTTATCTGAGTTCAGTCTACCGCGCCGGAAAACTTTCGTCTATGGTTTGTATAACCCTGGTTATACAAACGTGAAGGGTATAAAAAGAGGGCGATTTTCCCGATTTGGGGAAAATCGCCCTCGTAAAGTCAGCCGTTCCAGGTCGTTCAGTTGGAGACGCTTTTTCCTTTATTCAGGAAAGAGCGGATGGTGGATACCGCCTCATCCATGTGTTTGCCTAAATACAAGCCGGGGATTATTTTGCGCAGGTCCGGTTTCTGGTCAAAAACTCGACCGGCGTACGCAAAGACGGGCGCAGACCGCAGGCGGTTCAGCTTTTCCTTGAAATGGGCCAGTTCCATGGCGGCGGCTTCGAGCGAAGCCGTGAGGATGATCATGTCGGGATGTTCATAGCTGGCGTAATCTGCCAGGTCTTCCAGGGGTATATCCGGTCCCAGGTATTCGACGCGAAAGCCATGTGAGCGGAGTAAGACCGCCATCATCAGGCTGCCAATTTCGTGCTGTTCGGTTGGTCCGGCGCCCAGCATGATATAAGGTGAGGAGCGGCGGGTGGGATAGGTCTGGAGCAGCGAGAGCAGTTTGCCGCGAATGAAAGATGAGGCAAAATGTTCGGTGGTCACGCGGACTTCGCCCCGGTACCAGGCTTCACCGATTTCGGTTAAAGCCGGGGTGATGATCGCGGTACAAATCGTTGCCAGGTCGAAGAGTGAGTTTGCTTCTCGCAGCAAATCACCCGCCAGGGATTCATTGTGACGGAGCAGGGCCTGCAACAATTTGCCGGCATATTGTTCAGGCGGTACAGTAGGTGAGGTGGGGAACGCGGAAGGCGCGCTGGGGATCGATTCGGGCCACAGCCCACTGCGGTTCATCGTTTTTAATTCGTTAACCGCGCTGCTGATCGATAGCCCGCCATCCACGCGATTTTTGATCCAGCGCAGCACGGCAATGTCCCGTTCCGAATACAGCCGGTAGCGATTTTCCGAGCGGTAGGGATTCAATACTTCATAGCGGCGTTCCCAGGCCCGCAAGGTGACTGCCCGAATGCCGGTTTGTGTACAGACTGCTTTTATCGTGTATTTTGGTTCATCTGAAAATTCAATAATGGTTGCCATCCTGACCTTCTTTCATTATCCGCGCTTGATAAAGTGCAAACGGCATAATTGACTGTGCTACAAGAGAAGGATAGCAGAAAAAGACCTGCGTGTATAGTGTTTTTTGTATAAAGTCTATTGGAATCCGGTTAGAATTTTTTAATATCGATCATAGCTGTGTTCTGGCACAATCCTTGCGACAGTTAACTTGACAGGGGTTTATCGGTAATGCGCGATTTATTGCCATCCAGATCTGGCTGATGATAGTTCTGGATTTTGCTATAATAGTTTGGGGTAATTTTTTTTATGAATTGGTTGTGGATTTCACCTGTTCTCCCAATTTTTGCATCGGTCGCAGTTACCACTGCGCTGGCAATCTATGCGTTCCGGCGAAACTCTACCTCCTCGGCTGTATTTCCGTTAGGTGTTTTTGTCTCCAGTGTCGCCGCATGGCAATTTGCCTACGGCCTGGAAAAACTCTCGGTAGAAATCTCCGGTAACCTTTTTTGGTCCGATTTGCAGTTTATCTTGCTGGCGGTGATGGCGCCGGCTTTTCTGTTTTTTACCCTGGCATTTACCGCGGTCAGAAACCCGTTGACCGGGTGGAAACGCTGGTTATTCTTCGTCGAACCCATGATCATACTCATTGCCCTGGTCAGCGACCCCCGGTTGTCGCTCTTTCGGATCAACCCGGTTTTACGGGCGGCAGATGGTTTAAATATCCTGGTTTTTACCCGCGGTCCGGCCTGGTACCTTCACACCATCTATACCTACCTGATGATGATGGTGGGTACGGTGCTGATGATCCGGCACATCCTGCGTTCTCCTCGCCAGATTATGAGCCAGACGCTGGTCCTGGTGGGGGGCCTACTGCTGCCCTGGCTGATCAATTTTGTGCAAACGCTGCAGATCATCCGGTTTGTATATGAGCCTTCTGTTTTTACGTTAACAATTTCAAGCGCGGCATTTGTCTGGACATTGTTCCGTTTTGGCCTGATCGATCTGATGCCGTTGTCGCGCAGCGCCCTGGTCGAACGGCTCATGGATGGCATGGTTGTGGTGGATTTATTGGAGCGGATCATCGATACCAACCGGTCGGCGATTGAGATCATCGGGCAGCCGCGTGAAAATGTGATTGGCAAGACGGTTGCCCAGGTGATCCCTGCCGCGAAGGATTTTGATTTTCAGGCGGAAGTAAATAATCTGCCTATATTGGTGAACGGGAAGCAGGGCAATTATGAAATTCGCTGTTTACCGGTAGCCGATGCGCGGGGTGCGCCTCAAGGAAAAGTCTATTTTCTGCGCGACATCACCGAAATGCTGGTGGTAGCGCAGGAACGCGAGCAGAATGCCAAACGTTACCGGGCATTATTCGATAATTCGCCGATCTCGATTTGGGAAGAAGACTTCTCCGCGGTTAAACAGCTGCTCGATGGCTTGCGCCAATCCGGGGTGGCTGATCTTGCCGCTTACCTGGATGCGCATCCTGAATTTATTGAGCAATGTATAAGCCTGATTAAAGTTTTGGACGTTAACCAGGCGACCTTGAAATTATACAAAGTGGATGTCAAGGAAGGTCTGCTGGCAAACCTGGATAAAATTTTCTCTCCAGCTGGCATGCGATCCGGTTTTCGCCAGGAACTGCTGGCCATTTGGGATGGAAAACTTGAACTGGAATTAGAAGGTCAAAACATTAACTTGCAGGGTGAATTGGTGGATATCCTCCTGCGGTGGACGGTTTTGCCGACGTATGAAGACAACCTGGAACAAATCATCATTTCGGTCGTCGATCTCACCCAGCGCAAACAGGTAGAGGCTGCCGAAGAAAATGCGCGGGTTTATGCCGAGTCATTAAGCGCTGCCGAAATTGCACTGCGCGAACAGCTCGATTTTGACCAGGTATTAGACCAGATTCTGGTGCATATCAGCCATTTTGCCCCGTACGACGGCACAAACATCCTGTTAATCGAAAACGGGATCGCCACACCGACCCGCATCTATGGGTACGTAGGGGTTGACCCGCTCGAAATCGAAAAAATTCGAAATGTGCAGCTGGATGTGCGCAAAAATCCTCGCTTTGCACAAATGGTCGAGACTCACCGTCCGGTGCGCGTTCTGGATACATGGAATGAGCCCACCTGGGATCAGGGACAGGGGAGCACATTATTCCGATCCTCTCTGTGCGCGCCGCTTTTCGTGTTGGGGGAACTGATTGGCTTCATTTCGCTGGACAAATTCGAACCCAATGCATTTACCGACGAGCATATCGAGCATATCGGAGAATTTGCCCACCGGGCCGGGGCTGTGATGGAAACCGCCCGCTTGATTCAAGAGGCCAGACAGGCGCGGGACGAGGCCGAAAATGCGACGGAGGCAAAATCCAGCTTCCTGGCAACAATGAGCCATGAAATCCGCACCCCGATGAATGGCGTGATTGGCATGACCACTTTAATCATGGATACAGCTCTCACCCCGGAACAGCGCTCCTATATCGATGTCATTCGTAAAAGCGGAGAGGCGCTGCTGAGCATTATCGATGACATCCTGGATTTCTCGAAGATCGAAGCCGGTAAACTCGAATTGGAACGCACCGCCTACCACCCCAGGACCAGTGTTGAAACCGCGATCGATATGGTTTCTCACCGGGCGATGGAAAAACAAATCGAATTGGTGTACTTTGTGGACGGCGATGTCCCCGAAACGATCATGGGGGATGAAAACCGGCTGCGGCAAATATTAATTAACCTGTTGAATAATGCGGTCAAATTTACGGAACAGGGTGAAGTCATCGTCCGGGTCGTTGTGGATGAGGGAGAAGTCCCAGGGAAAGATCACGGCGCGGATGACGCCCACAAAAAACTGCATTTTACGGTGAGTGATACGGGGATTGGCATCCCAGAGGAGAAGGTAGGGCAATTATTCCGTTCATTCAGCCAATTAGACGCCTCTACAGCGCGCAAGTATGGCGGCAGCGGCCTGGGATTAACCATATCCAAACAGCTCACCGAGTTAATGGGTGGAGAGTTGTGGGTGGTGAGTTCAGGGATTCCTGGCGATGGATCCACGTTTCATTTCACCATCCAGGCCGAAGAGGTGATCACGCCCTTGAACGAAACGCTTAAATCTGCCTTACCGGCGCTGTCTGGCAAGAATATGCTGGTGGTGGATGATAATGCTGCCAGCCGCGAGGTTTTAGCGCATTATGCCCGGCGCTGGAAAATGAAGACGGTATGTGTCGAATCGGCCAGCAAAGCCCTGGCGACACTGCGCGAATATTCATTCGATCTGGCTCTGGTCGATACCCAACTGGCAGCAGTGGAAAGCGAAGAATTCGCCAACCGCATCAGGCTGGTGCCTAATGGAAAAATATTACCGTTGATCAGCCTGGTGCCGTTAGGCCAGCGCAAAGGCATGGTCGATACCCATCTGTATGCGGCATCGATCAACAAGCCGATCAAACAAGATTTGCTGCTGGAGGCAATTTGGAATGTTTTAACCCGGCAAATCTCCCAGGCGATCAACCCGACCGAATCCAGGCCGCTGCAGGTGGATGCCGAGATGGGCCGCAAGCTTCCGCTGCGCATCTTGATGGCAGAAGATAACCCGGTCAACCAGCGCGTGGCGCAGATGATGCTGGGTAAATTAGGATACCAGGCTGAAATTGCCGGGAATGGGGTGGATGCGGTGCGTTTGGTGCGCGAACTTTCGACATTGGGCCGGGCGTATGACGTGGTGCTGATGGATGCCCATATGCCAGAAATGGATGGGGTTGAAGCGACCCGCCGCATCCGCGCGGAAATTGCCCCTGAGTACCAGCCTTATATCATCGCCATGACCGCGGATGTGATCCAATCCAGCCGGGAGCGTTATTTTGCGGTTGGAATGGATGGCTATATCTCGAAACCGGTCAAGATCGAAGAATTGACCCAGGCCCTGGCGAAGAGCAAACCTGCCCTGGTTTACCCGACCGAAGCGCATGAAGAAAGCAAGCCGCCTGAGAAGACCAAGGCCGCCATTCAGCGTTCGGTGGTCAACGAATGGATCGAACTGATCGGCGATGGTCCCAGCGTAGCGAATGTGATTGAGGTATACCTGACCGACAGCCCGCACCTGTTGGAAGGGATCGATCAGGCGCTGAATGAGAAAGATTGGGGAACGCTGCGAGAAAATGCCCATACGATGAAATCCAGCAGTGCAACGATGGGCGCGATCCGCCTGTCATCCTTATTGGAAACCCTGGAACGTTCTGCCAGCGGCGCGCTGCAGTCTGATTTGATCCACAATGTGTACGAATCGTTTGTGGAACAGGTAAAGGCGATCCACACCGAGTATAAGCAGGCTTTCGCGGAACTGACCGATCTCAGGCAAGAATTGATCAGCATGCCGGGCAGAAACTAAAACCATCGATGGAGGCGGAATGAAAACCATTCTGTGTTATGGAGATTCGAATACCCACGGGTCAAACCCTTCGGGCGGCAGGTACGGGCCGCATGAGCGCTGGGCCGGGGTTTTGCGGGATGAACTGGGGCAGGATTATTGGGTCGTTGAAGAAGGGCTGGGCGGGAGGACGACGGTCTTTCCGGACCCGGTTGAAGGTGAACATAAAAACGGCAAGGTGCATCTGGTTGTCAGCCTGGAAAGTCACAAACCGATCGATCTGGTGGCGATCTTATTGGGTACCAACGATCTGAAAATGCGTTTTAATGTGCCGGCGCAGGATGTGGCGGGCGGAGCGGGCGTGTTGGTGGAACTGGTTCAGCGTAGCAATTGTGGGCCGGATGGCAAAGCGCCCAGGGTCTTATTAATTGCCCCGCCTCCCTTTGCCCCCCTGACCGGGTTCACGGAAATGTTTCAAAATGGGACGGAGAAATCCTTCCAGTTGGGCCGCTGCTATCAGGAAACCGCGAAATTACTTGGGTGTGGTTTTTTCAACGGCGGAGATGTGGTGGCATCCAGCCCGATCGATGGCATTCATTGGGAAAAATCCGAACACGCCAAATTGGGAAAAGCCCTGGCAAAATATATAAAAAACCAATTCGAAAGATGATCATTTTAATTTACAATTCATTAACATTTTAAATTAATGTTTTATGCTACAATATTGTTGCAGGTGCTCGGGTGCCCCCCTCACTCGAGTGCCTGCATTTTTTATTTCTGGAAGCGGGATCCTTTCTCAGGCGCGCGGAAAGTTTTACAATAGTGATATGTATTACGGAGTGAGATTAGGATGAAAATATTCTTGCGGTTTGCCGCAATTATCTGCTTCTTGAGCCTGATATACGGCTGTACATTAAAAAGCCCGATCCTAACCCCGGTCTTTCCGCCGACCTTATCCCCGGCGCCGATCCAATATACCCCGCCGGTGGTAACCCCGATGCCAACGATGACTGCGCCGGTCACGCCTACTCCCATCCAGGCTGCCACCCTCCAACCCGGCAGCCCCACTCGCCTCGATTTTTCGGCTGGGACGACCTATCGCGAAAAAATGGGCGATATCCCAAAAGGGGGCACATTAAGTTTTGTAGTCTCCGCTGAGAAAGATCAATTATTGATGGTGGATGTGGGCTCGCGCAATCTGGATGTAACCCTGGGGGTGAAAGGCGCCTTTGACGGCACGGTTTTGGTGAATAATTCTGCCCAACTGACCACCTGGCAGGGGTTCCTGCCCTCCACGCAGGATTACGAAATTACCCTGACCGCGGGCGGGGAGGACAGCAATTACGACCTGGGCGTCACTATTCCGGCGGTGATCCTGTTTTCGCCGGGGGCGATATCGGATGCCATCCAGGGCACCGTCGCCGCGCAGCAAAACGTGCATTACATGCTGTACGCGCTGGCGGGGCAGACGATGACCGTGAAAGTCCACTCGCCCAACAGCGACGTCCTGCTGACCTTATACGGCATCGATGACGGGCAGCCGCTGGTGCGCTCGGCCTCTGGCGCGACGGAATGGAGCGGAATATTATCCAGAAGCCAATATTTTATGATCATTGTCGTTTCTTCCGGCAGCTCCAGCCAATACCTGCTGGATATCACCATCCAGTAAAGTGGACGCTGGCTGCCGATCTGGTTTGCTAAAAGCTGCTGTTTATGCCTGAAAACGAAAATTTTTGGAATTTCTACTGGGAAGTCCGCCTGCAGGAACTGCAAAACCTGGGGAAAAAAGAAGCGGTGCTGGCATCTTCCAGGCTGATCCGCAAGCTGGCAGCCGATTCCGACCGCCCTGTGCGGCTGTTGGAGTTGGGCTGCGGTGAAGGACAAATCATTGGCACGCTGGTGGAAGGCCACGCCCAGGTCAAATCGATAAATGAATCGGTAGGCATCGATTACAACCTACGGTCGATCGAAACCTGCCGGCGGCGTTTCCCGATGATGCGTTTTGTGGATGGCGATTTCACCCTGGCGGAAATCATGGACCCGCTCGGCAAGTTTGAGCTGGTGATGATGGTCAACGCCCTGCACGAGGTTTTCTCCGACAGCTATTCGCAGGACCTGAAGGAAGTCGACGTGCCAGCAGCCAAGCAAAATGTGCTGAGGGCCCTGTCTGGCGCGGCGGCAAAGCTGGCGGAAGGCGGTTTTTTGCTGCTGTTTGATGGGCTGGAAATGATGGGCGATATCCACCGCAAGGTGCGGATAAAATTCCGCAATCCGCAGGCCCGCGAGCATTTCTTGACCTTTGTGCGCGAATACCACCCCTTTAATATTACTTACCGCGAACTGGGAAGCCCATACCGGATCGAGCTTTCGCAGCGCGATTTTACCCGCTACATCACGAAATCGATCTTTTTGGGGAAAGGGCTGTGGCGGACGGAACGTCTGGAGAGCTACCAGTACTTCAACCAGGATGAATTTATGGCGGCGATTGACGGGGTGGGGCTGGCAGTCGTGGAACAGCGCACGCTGACGGTGGATGAGGAAAAATGGAACCGCCAGGTGCAGATCGAGTCGCGGGGGGTAGGTTTTCCGGAAGAACACATCCTGATCATTGCCCAAAGAAAGCCGGCGAAACCAAATATTTCCGGATAGCGTTCGAATCTACTGCTTATTCTTTATTTATTGGTGAAAGGTATCTTGTCACTGTCGGCTTTTTCCGGCATTTTCGCTCCGGTCAATTTTATAGTTTGCTCGAAGGGTAAGATTAATCGAATGCCGCGTTCCCCAAAGAAGTAATCAAACGCCCAATCGACAAGTGCGGAAAATCTTTCGCGAAAGTCCATCAGGTTCAGGATGTGAACCACCAGCCAGATGAACCACGCAGGAAAACCGGTCAGTAAAATCCCGCTGATATTTGCCACCGCGGCGTTGCGCCCGATCACCGAAAGCGAGCCTTTGTCATGATAATGAAACGGCAGCGGATCGAGACCGCGGATCTGGCGGATTATGTTTTTGGCCGCCCAGGTGCCTTCCTGAAGGCCGCCTTGCGCGACCATGGGCACCGGTTTGCCATTTTCGGTCAGATCGGCCAGGTCTCCGGCAGCATACACTTCAGAGTGTTCAGGCACCTGGAGGGTCGGCAGCACAGAAATCCGCCCATGGCGGTTGAAAGGCAGTCCCCAGGTGTTATTCTCGGCAGTGCCTTTCACGCCGGCCGTCCAGATCACAGTCTCAGTGGGCAGCACCTGGTTGTCGCCGTACTGGATGGACTCAGAAGTTACTTTCTTTACCATCGTATTCAGTAAAACGCGCACATGCATCTTTTCAAGGCGTTTGAGTGTGTAATTCGCCAGGGATTTTGGCTGGCCAGCCAGCAGCTGGCTGCCGGCTTCGAAGAGGAGGATTTGGGCCTGGGAAACCAACCCATGATAGTCCTTCATCAGCGAGCCGTGGATCAGTTCGCTGAACGCCCCGGCAAATTCCACACCGGTTTGGCCGCCGCCAGTAATGGCGAAGGTCAGCAGGCGCTGGCGTAAATCTGCGTTGGTGGTGATTGACGCCAATTCCATGCATTCAAGGATGTGATTGCGTAGGGTCAGCGCCTGTTCGAGCGATTTCAAGGTGAAAGCACTGTCGGCTGCGCCGGGGATATTATAAAAGTTTGGTTCGCTGCCCAGGCCGATGACCAGGTAATCGTAATCCAATCGGTGTTCACCGAAACTTACCTGGTGGTTTGCCAGGTCAATGTGATCAACATGGGCCATGATAAAGTGAACGTTAGGCCTGTTCCAAAGAACGCCGCGCACCGGTTGAGCGATTTCACCCGGGGTGAGCTCGGCCGCAGCGATCTGATATAACAGCGGGAAGAAGGTGTGGTAGTTATTGCGGTCGATAATCCAAACATCCACCTCCGCTTTTGCCAGATTTTTCGCGGCCCAAAGACCGGCGAACCCGGCGCCTAAAACCACCACTTTGGGGCGCGGGCCGGGCTCTTTGCCATTAGAACGATTGACGGGTTCTCTTGAGGAATTGTTTGACATCGTGTGACTCCTTTCCACGTTGATACGTTGAGAAAATGTTGATTATAACGATTATAATTATCGTAATATTTCCAGTCAACCTGTGACGGGTGATATTTCAATTTTCAGCTTTTTCCCCCTTTATGATTTGTAAATTAAAGCGGTCTGCAAGCAATGGTTTATTATCCAGAAAACGCACCATTTCTGGTGCGCTTTCTGGATTACCTGGTTCGATTTACTGGACTTCCCGGAGTCCCTCAGGTCACCGGTAGAAATACGGATCCAGCACGTCCACCTGAGTGATCTTATCCACCGGAAGGTTACTTCGTTTGGCTGCATCGCGCACAGCCTCTGGCGAAGGGGCATCATAGATGCAGAAGGTCTTTTTTTTGTCCGTGGTTACATAAGAATGCACCCAGGTCACATTATCTTGCATATTGTTACCGACGACGGTCAGGCAAACTTCTGCTCCCTGGTCGGTCATGGGGATTGAGAGCCCATCTGGAAAAGATCGTTCGACAACATAGCGAGGCATATATTTATCTCCTGTTTTGGATATTTCTTGATGATAATTGTTGAATTAAGGTTGGTCCTTCCGACCTACGGGCAGGAAACTTTTGGATTCCATTCACTGAACAACCCGGAAGGATTGTGCTTCCAGATCCAGGCGTGCAGCGTGTAAACTCCCAAAGGCACATCACGCTGGAAGACCTGCCCAAACAATTGGGGCGGCTGCGAGTATGCAGCATCCCAGGCAGCGATCGGCACGATGTATTCGACGGCGCCCAATTCGAGCTTACCGTTTTTCCCAGGGGCATAGACCATAGCTTCTGGTTTTAACGGGTCGATGGTGGTATCGAGCAGAGACACGTTGATGTAGTGATATCCCATCCCGCCAACTCCGGGGTTATCAAAGCAATAATCGAGGCCGGGGACCAGATCATATCCGGCAGCCTGGGCAGCACTCACCCGATGGTATCTTTCGGTGACCTCCCGCACTCGATCGAGGTTTATTTTTCCATTATCATGGGCCTGAGCCGGCTGTACCGCGAATACAGACAGCGCCAGCGCCAGAATAACGGTCAAAATGGTGATGCGTTTCATTTTCGCTCCTTTCAGGTCAACTAAGGGTTTATCCAATTGGATGGACAATCGATTGTGTATTTACTTTATCGAATTTATGCTTTTATTTTGACCGGGAAAACACTACAATCCGCAACCCTTACCCCCACATTTTTAACAAAAACAGCCGCATGTTGGGGCATCCGGCCGTCGTCCTGGCATGATCAGCTCCGCAGCCCGCGAGCATTTTTTGACCTTTGTGCGCGAATACCACCCCATTAATATCACTTACCGTGAACTGGAAAGCCCATACCGGACCGAGCTTTCGCAGCGCGATTTTACTCGCTACATCACGAAATCGATCTTTTTGGGGAAAGGGCTGTGGCGGACCGAACGCCTGGAGAGCTACCAGTACTTCAACCAGGATGAATTTCTGGCGGCGATCGACGGGGTGGGGCTGGCAGTCGCCGAACAGCGTATGCTCACGGTGGATGAGGAAAAATGGAGCCGCCAGGTGCAGATCGAATCGCGGGGGGGTAGGTTTTCCGGAAGAACACATCCGGATCATCGCTCAGAGAAAACAGGCATAAGAGGTATTCGCCATAGGGCGCGGTACCGCGATAGACAATGGATTTATTTCAGGATAAAACCGGAGGGTTTCCTTTACTCCCAAATTTTCCATCATCGAATGAAGCTGGATCCGTTAATGACTCTAAATGGGTGAATATTACGCTGTCTTTAATGGCGTTGTTTAACTCATTTTCAATATTTGTCACGAATTGATGACCTCGCTCAACCGTCCAAATCCCTGGAACAATTACATGCATAGATATAATTTTCAATGATCCAGATTGGCGTGTACGCAAGGCATGAAATTTCACATCGGTCTCTGTATGACCATCCAAAACTTTTTGGATGATTTCTAAATCCTCTTTCGATAGAGTACTGTCCATCAAGCCGGAAATTGTTTTTCGGATAATAGCGACCCCGGTCCATACAATATTCACGGCTACGAGGATTGCAATGATCGGATCTAAAATTTGCCACCCCGTGATAACGACTGCACCCACACCAATCAGAACTCCTCCAGATGTCCAAACATCTGTCATCAGATGATTTGAATTTGCGGTCAATGAAATGGAATTGTATTGTTTTCCGGCACGTCTCAGGATTAAAGCGACGCCAAGATTCGCTACCGAGGCAACGACGGAAATAATCAATCCAATCCCCACCTGTTCCAGGGGTTTGGGAGTGATCAATCGTTGTATTGCAGCAAATGCAATACTGATCGCAGCAACCAAAATTAATGTTCCCTCTACTCCACTCGAAAAATATTCGGCTTTACTGTGCCCATAGGCATGATTTTCGTCAGCCGGGCGGGCAGCAATTGTCAGCATACCTAATGCCATTAAAGCACCTATTAGATTAACAATTGATTCAAGGGCATCGGATAATAAACCAACTGAGTTAGTGATCAGATAGGCGATTGACTTTAGACTGATGGTTAAAATCGCGACAGCGATCGATAACCATGCAAATCGTGTCAATTTTGAGCGGTCCATAAGTTTTATGTTCAAAATATATAGGATCCTATATTTCGGTCATATCGGCAGCCCAGCGCACGGCTTCAGCCATCGTCGGATAGGGCAACATCGCTTTCGCCATCATCTTAACCGTAAGGCCAAAACGCATTGCATAAACGATAGGGGCAATCAGATCGCCCGCGTTTGCGCCGAGGATATGCCCGCCAAGGATTTTGCCATCCGCACCCGCCAGCAGTTTTACGCTGCCGAAGGTCTGATCGTTGGCAATTGCACGGTCGAGTTTGTTGAAATATGCGCGCCCCACTCGATAAGCAATTTTTTCTTCTTTTAAGTTTGATTCGGACAATCCAACGCTGGCGAGTTCGGGATCAGTAAATGTCACCCAGGGGATGACACTCTCATCAAACGCTAGCGGTTTTCTGGCAAACACGTTGTGCGAGATTAGTTTGCCTTGATCGGACGCGACATTGGTGAACTGATAGCTGCTGGTGATATCACCAGCGGCCCAGATGTGGGGTACATTCGTGCGCAAAGTTTCGTTGGTTGGTATGCCTGCTTGGGTATATTGAACCCCTGCCGCTTCAAGGTTGAGCGCGTCCAATGCGGGTCGCCGCCCAACTGCCACTAATAGCTGATCTGCCACCAGTTCCTCGTCCTTGCCATCCTGGCTGTGGACGTGAATATGTTTGCCACGCTTATCGATTTCGCCGCAGCGCATCTCAGCGCCAAATTCCAGCCGGATGCCTTCAGCGATAAGCTGTGAACACAGCGCCATCGCCAGTTCGGGATCCTCACGCGGCAAGGGCTGTTTTTCACGCTCGAGAACAACCACCTGCACACCGAAGCGACTGAACATCTGCGCGAACTCAAGCCCGATTGGACCACCGCCGATCACCACCAGCCGTTTGGGCAGGTCGGGTAATAATACGGCTTCCACGTTGGTGATATAGCCAGTTTCTGATAGCCCCTCAATGTCCGGAATAAAGGCAACTGTACCGGTGGCGATGATGAATCGTTTCCCGCGCAATATCTCGCCGTTGACACGGATCTCATGCGGTGCGGTGAACATCGCTTCGCCCATGAAAAGATCAATTCCTTGAGCTGCGATGCCCGCCCGAGCTTGTTCGGTGGTGCCGCCGCGAATGGTTTTCTGTACCTGGCGCACATGCGCCAGTACAGCTGCCCAATTTACCGCGGCATGGGGGATGCGCAATCCCAGCGCGGAGGCGTGTTGGGCATGGTATAAAAGGTGTGCGGTGTGCAATAGTGTTTTGGTTGGATCGCAGCCATAATTAAGACACGTACCACCAAGTTTATCGCGCTCAATCAACGCTACATGCTTGCCCATATCTGCCGCGGTCGTGGCTGCAGTGCTGCCCGCCCCGCCTGCGCCGATTACAATTAAGTCATATTCATTTTTGGCCATGCATGCCCCCAATCCTATCTCTTTTTCGCATTCCAACCTTTTACCACCCGATCCTCAGGAGTATCAGATCCGAGGGTGAGACCGAAAACCATGCTGTATTTTCGCAGCATTTCTTGAGCCTGCTTCACGTCATGCTGGCCCTGGCCTGCCTTCAGGATACCCCGGGCCAACTCCTGTAAAGCGTGCACCGCTCCCGGGGTTCCCAGGTCATTTTCCATCAACTCGCTGAATTCACTTACATATTTAGTCGGGTTAAAAGGCACATCCTTCCCACTTTTCACCCCCACAGCCACGCTGAGACTGTCTGCCAGCTCCTGGAATTTCTTCAAATCTTTCTCGCTGTAGGACCAGGCCTCACGGTAATGATGAGAACCCAGATACAGGCGCAGTGCATCGGGCGAATAGGATTCCATGAGCTTGTTGACCATTACCAGGTTCCCCAGGGATTTACTCATTTTCTCCCCCTGGTAGCCTACCATGGCAGTATGCATCCAGTAACGCACGTACGGATTATGACCCAAGGTCGGTTTTGCCTGGGCGATCTCGCACTCGTGGTGGGGGAAACAAAGATCCAGCCCGCCTCCATGGATGTCCACCGTTTTTCCCAGGTATTTGGTTGCCATAGTAGAGCACTCGATATGCCAGCCTGGCCGGCCTGGCCCCCAGGAGCTTTCCCAGGCTGGCTCTCCAGACGCCTGGGCCTGCCACAACACGAAATCTAAAGGATCGCGCTTGTTCGGATCATCAGGGTGGTTGCCGCGTTCATTGGCAACTGGCAGCATCTCGCTGTGCGGAAGATGGCTGAGCTGTCCGAAATCTGGATACTGGCTAACTTCATAATAAACACTCCCGTTCTTCACGTAGGCAACACCCGCGCCGATTAAACCTTCGACAGATTGGATAATTTCCGAAATAACGTCAGTTGCATGCGGAAAATAATCGGGCGGGCGGACATTGAGAGCGATCATGTCATCGATAAAATGATCAGTCCAGCGGTTGCCCAACTCGAGCCAGTCCTCACCGGTTTCCTTCGCTTTCTTCAAAATATCATCGTCAATGTCTGTCACATTTTGAGCATAGCGGACATGGATGCCTTTCAACTCCAGGTATCGGATGAGCTGGTCATAGGCAGTATAAGTAAAAGCATGCCCAACATGAGTAGTGTCATAAGGGGTAATGCCGCAAACATACAAAGATACTTCAGGATCGTGCAAGGAAAATTCTTCAGTCGTTTGGGTTTCGGAGTTGTACAGTATCATTTTTTTCCTATCAATTAGCCAATTTCACGACCTGCTATCCCCCTGCGCATAGAATTTTTCTTCCTCGGGCGCAAGCTCATATAAATCGTCAAAATTTATAAAACATCAGTTTGGGATAACAATAAACCATTAACGGTAGGGTTCGAGTACCATTACCATCCTATTCGAATGGAGCTATATACGTCCTAAATAAAACCTATAAAATTTATACATTCTTACATTTCATTTTCTAATCATTTGCTGTGCGAGTATCTTTCACAGAGCAAGTCTGGACCCTCATCTTCCTAATCCACATGCCTGGCCTTTATATAGGGAAGGGGTGAAAATGGCCTATACTTGGGAAAAGGCAGGTTAAAATACGAAACTTTCGAAGCCAGGTCTGGAACTTTATTAAGCTCACTCGCGTCGTTTTCTTGCTGGGTGGATTTTTGCTGTACGCTCTCGGGGCAGCAGCGGCAGCCAGAATGGGGATTGCGATAAACTGGGTCGCTTACCTGGCTGGACAGGTGGTGGTAACGTCCATCCAATTAATGGCGCAATACCTGAATGAATATTACGATCAGGAGGTAGACCGCCTGACGGCAACCAACCGCACCTGGTTTTCGGGTGGGTCCGGAGTTCTCTCCACGGGTGGGATTTCACCTGAGACTGTTCTGGCTGCGGCCCGCATTTGTGCTTTATCTGCGGTCCTGAGCGGCATCCTTGCCTCTATACAATCCCCCTGGATGATCCCGATTGTGCTATTGAGCTTGCCAGGTTCCTGGTTTTATTCAACTCCCCCGATTTCCCTGATGTCATCCGGCTGGGGCGAACTGAGCACCTCACTTATTGTAGCCTTGCTGGTACCCCTGGCGGGTGATTGTATGCAGGGCGGTTTTCCGCCTGGCGAATTATGGCTGGTTTGTATACCTTTGGTTCTGGTTCATGCTGCAATGTTGATCTCTTTTGAATTTTCCGACAGGACAGCAGATCTGTCCGTTGGCAAAAAAACACTGGCTGTTCGCCTGGGACTGCGGGGTGCAGCCTGGTTGGTTACTGCATTAATCGCATTCGCATACCTGTTTCTGGCCTTTTTAACATTGTTTTTAAAATATCCTGTGCAGTGGATGGGATGGACAGCTCCGTTGGCCATCTGGCAAATGGTCCTGGTCCACCGGGTCATCCATTCGCCCACTCACAGCTACTACCTGCTTGTGACTACGGGGGGCGTAGTCCTGTTTGTGCTTATGACATTACTGACATTGGGAGGGTTTGTTTTCTGAGTGTAACAGATGCTCGAGCGTTCGTTTTGTTCTGCCAATTTATATTGCGGCTCAAATCACTGCATGGTAAGGAACTCCTCCAGATCGAATGACTGTAACGGTGTGGGTTTCCTCAGATGCCCCCAGCGAGCATCTCCAAACACTGAGGCGTGACCGGCTGTACGAGCGTCTCGACATAAAGGTCATCAGGGGGTTGACTGAAGTCGAGAAAGAAAGACTGGTATTGTTGGGCACATTGGATCACATGACCAGTGGCGCCTGACGGCGGCAAAATACAGAAAGGCTTTAAACCAGCAAACGCGGCAGTTCTGCCGCGTTTGTCGGTCATTTACCCGAAAAGATTTTGACTGTTCAGCCTCCCTCAGGTCACCGATAAAAATACGGATCCAGCACGTCTACCTGAGTGATCTTATCCACCGGAAGGTTGCTCCGTTTGGCTGCATTGCGAACAGCCTCTGGCGAAGGGGCATCATAGATGCAGAAGGTCTTTTTTTTGTCCGTGGTTACATAAGAATGCACCCAGGTCACATTATCTTGCATATTGTTTCCGACGACGGTCAGGCAAACTTCTGCTCCCTGGTCGGTCATGGGGATTGAGAGCCCATCTGGAAAAGATCGTTCGACAACATAGCGAGGCATTATTTATCTCCTGTTTTGGATATTTCTCAATGATAATGGTTGAATTAAGGATGGTCCTGGCGACCTACGGACAGGAAACTTTTGGATTCCATTCACTGAACAACCCGGAAGGATTGTGCTTCCAGATCCAGGCGTGCAGCGTGTAAACTCCCAAAGGCACATCACGCTGGAAGACCTGCCCAAACAATTGAGGCGGCTGCGAGTATGCAGCATCCCAGGCAGCGATCGGCACGATGTATTCGACAGCGCCCAATTCGAGCTTACCGTTTTTCCCAGGGGCATAGACCATAGCTTCTGGTTTTAACGGGTCGATGGTGGTATCCAGCAGAGACACGTTGATGTAGTGATATCCCATCCCGCCAACCCCCGGGTTATCAAAGCAATAATCGAGGCCGGGGACCAGATCGTATCCGGCGGCCTGGGCAGCACTCACCCGATGGTATCTTTCGGTGACCTCCCGCACTCGATCGAGGTTGATTTTTCCATTATCATGGGCCTGAGCCGGCTGTACCGCGATGACTGACAGCGCCAGCGCCAGAATGACGGTCAAAATGGTGATGCGTTTCATTTTCGCTCCTTTCAGGTCAACTAAGGGTTTATCCAAACTGAACGACAATCGATTGTGTATTTACCTTATCGATTTTATAGTTTTATTTTGACCGGGAAAACACTACAATCCGCAACCCTTACCCCCACATTTTTAACAAAAACAGCCGCATGTTGGGGCATCCGGCCGTCGTCCTGGCATGATCGGTCCTGGTTTTACTGCTTTAACGTGGAAATCAGACCTTGCTCTACCACCCAGGTGGCAATCTGGACCCGTGAGTTGTATCCCAGTTTATTGAGGATGCGGGTGACATAGGTTTCAACCGTTTTTTCGCGGACGGTCATTGCCTGCGCAATTTCGCGGTTGGATTTCCCCTGAGCGATCCAGGCAGCGGTTTCACGTTCGCGTTTTGACAACCCTTGATATTTTTCTTTTACAGAAACAGGTGCGCGGTTAGATTGCCTGACCGGTTCCGATAATGCATAGGCGACCATGTCCTTTATACGCATGCCCTGGCCCTCATCCTGACAGGCTGCATAGGTGCTTTGACCTAATCTGGCACGCAGATCTGAAAGCAGGTGGTTATAGACGGGCCGGTCGACCGGGTCGATCGCCGCATGTACAGGGATGCGCAGCACGGCCGCACAACTGAAAATCTTGACCGCTTTGTGGGGTTCCCCTTCCTGAACAGCCGCATCTGCCAGTTTTTCCAGGCACCAGGCCACTCCACCTTTGTCGCCGAGATCCAAGCGTATAGACACACTCTCCTGTAAATAATCACGCATGCGCTCGAAATTTTGCTGGCGCAAAGCCAGCCAGCCGAGTGAACCCAGGATGGTGGCTTCTCCCCATTTATCGCCCCGTTCGCGGCTGAAGGATAGAGCTTTCTCAAGCAGGTTTCTGGCGCGGCTGTACTGTTTCTGACGCACGGCGACCTCACCCAGGCCTGAATGGGCATAGGTCAACCCTGTTTTGTCGCCTAATTCCTGGGCCAGGGCCAGGAATTTCTGTAAGTGGGTCTCCGCCAGCGGAAAATTTCCGGTGCGGATCGCGACCCAGCCCAACTGCATATTAATTAAGCTGATCCCGCCTTTCTCATTCAATTGGCTGAAAATATTCAGAGCTTCCTGAAATAAGGGCAGCGCACTGTCATTGTAGCCTTCCGCGGTTTTAATTTCACCAAATAATTCCAGCGTATTCGCCAGTCCTGACCGGCCTTCCTGCCCTAATTCACGCCAGATCGGAAGTGCTTCTTCAAGCAGCGCCTGCTCTGCCGGATAGTCTGCCTGCAGGTAAGCCAGGTTCGCGGATTCCAACAGCGCATGCGCATGGACCTTGCTGCGATCCTGGACGCACTTTGGCGCAAGCGCCATGGAAAAACGCCGGCGCCCTTCACTGATATAACAATGGAATCTCCAGAATAAGCCACAGCCAGCTGCCAGACGGAGCCCGGCTCTGGCCCTATTTTCGTTTGCACTGCTCCATTCCAAAGCTGCTCGCAGGTTGTCGTGCTCGTTTTCAAATCGTTCCAAGGCCTGGATTTGATCTGGCCCCGCTAAGATTGGTTCTGCCTTTTCAGCCCAAGGGACAAAATAATCCAGATGGCAGTCCCTGCAATTTTCTTCATCTCCCTGTTCGCTTAATTTTTCACGAGCATATTGCCGAATGGTTTCCAACAAACGATATCGTGTCTCAGCAGAGTTTTGGTTCACCACGACCAGAGATTTATCAACCAAATGTGAAAGCACATTCATAATTTCATCGGGTCTGACACAATCACAATTGCACACCGCTTCGGCGGCTTCCAGGGCTGCCCCGCCGGCAAAAACAGAAAGCCGCTGCAGAACCCTGCGCTCCGCTTCCGTCAGCAGGGCATAGCTCCAATCTAGGGTAGCTGCCAATGTCTGCTGGCGGAGGGGGGCGGTGCGGCTGCCGGCGGTCAGTAAATTAAAACGGTCATCGAGCCGTTCCGAGATTTGCTGAACGGACAGCGAGCGCACGCGGGCTGCCGCCAGTTCAATCGCCAGGGGCATGCCATCCAAATGCCGGCAAATCTCCGCCACCCAGGGTCCATTCTCAATCGTCAGGGTAAATCCGGGGGAGACCGCAGCCACCCGAGCCAGGAACAACTGGACCGATTCGGATTTCAAATAGGAGGTCACCGTCTGTGCTGCGCCCGCAGGATCCGTCCACGGTTGTTGGATTGGCAGCGAAAGGGGCGGTACACCCCAGATTGCTTCGCCGGGTATGCCCAATTCTTCTCGACTTGTGGCCAGAATGGAAAGATTTGGGCAAAACCGTAAGAGGTTATCCGCCAGATTGGCGATATCCGCGATCAGATGTTCACAGTTGTCGAACAGCAGCAGGGAGCGGCGCGAAGAAAGAAAGTCCACCAGGATCTGAGATAACTCTGCACCAGGGTATTCGCGGACACCCAGCACCGAAGCCACAGCCTGAGTGATCAATGCCGGGTCGCTCAAAGAGGCAAATTCAACCAGCCATACGCCGTGTTCATAAGCCGTAGTTAACTCACTGGCGACCCGAAGTGCGAGCCGTGTTTTTCCACAACCCCCTGGACCAGTGAGCGTGACCAGCCGGTATTCCATAAACCATTGCTTCACCCCGGCGATATCCTTTTCGCGCCCGATGAAACTACTCAGGGGAGTGATCAGGTTATTGGGAAAGGAAGGTTTTATGATGGTTGACATAATCTTTAAAATGGTGAACCATTAACGACTAAAACAATAATAATAGTATATATAAAATTGGCGAGTTTGAAAAGAAATGATCGCTAAACTGCTAAATAACCTATGTATAATTTATGAACCGTTCAGGAGGCAACCCATCCCATGCGCCACACCCGTGAAGAAGTTATCCAGCGTACCATCCAGGAGTTCGACCTGCTGGACCAGCTCGTCGCCAACCTCAACGAGGCTGACTGGCAGCGTCCTCTCCCCCGCCCGGAGACCAAAGACCCCTGGACGGTGAAGGACGCCCTGGCCCACATCACCCACTGGAAAGCCGATGTGATCCGCTCCATCCGCGGCCGGCGGCGCCCGCCCGAAGAGCGCGGTCTCAATTGGACCGATGGCAACCGCCTCGTCTACCTGCGCTGGCGCGACCGCACTCCCCAGGAAGTCCTCGCCTGGCATCGCCAGGTACACGCGGATGTGCTCACCGCCCTGCGCGCCGCCCCCGATGACTGGTTTGCCGGTAAAGACCGCCGCCCTGAATGGCCCAACGACCTCGGTGGTCACCTCACCTACCACCGGGTGAATGATATCGAACAGGCTCTGGCGGAAAAGAAGTAAACGTCAATGGTTGTGAGAGCTAAAATAAAAAAAGCTCCTCATTTTTGGGAAAGCTTTCCTTAAAGAGGTGCCACCAACGAGATTTGAATAGCATCCCCCCTGAGGGGACCCCGGTTTTGAATCAAAAAACCAACTGTTTCGAGTTGGCTTTCTTCAGGTGTCCCCAACGAGATTCGAATAGCATCCCCCCTGAGGGGACCCCGGTTTTGAATCAAAAAACCAACTGTTTCGAGTTGGCTTTCTTTAGGTGCCCCCAACGAGATTCGAATAGCATCCCCCCTGTGGGGACCCCGGTTTTGAATCCAAAAACCAACTGTTACGAGTTGGCTTTCTTTAGGTGCCCCCAACGAGATTCGAATAACATCCCCCTTGAGGGGACCCCGGTTTTGAATCAAAAAACCAACTGTTTCGAGTTGGCTTTCTTTAGGTGCCCCCAACGAGATTCGAATAGCATCCCCCCTGAGGGGACCCCGGTTTTGAATCAAAAAACCAACTTTGTGAGTTGGCTTTCTTTAGGTGCCCCCAACGAGATTCGAACTCGTGTTTTGGCCTTGAGAGGGCCACGTCCTGGGCCACTAGACAATGGGGGCCCGGCATGCGTGCGAGATTTTATCATGGCAAGAACATAGTGTCAATGATCGTTTCCTGGCGCCAGATTGGCGATCTTTTACCACTTTAATTGACTTTCCTTATTCCGTATGCTATCATCCATATACATTTTTTTCGAGAATTTTTTGTACTTTAACAACTGGATAGGAAGGAGTTTCTCTTTCATGAGTACTGATTTCATTGTCCGATTAATTGGAATGATAGTTTTCGCCATCATAGGAGTTATCTGGGGAATTTCACTTGGAAAACTGGCAAATCTTAACCCGAGTCCGTCGACATTTTCGGTGGAATGGTACGCGTTCACGATCGGTTTGGTGGGGGCGCTGGCGGGATTGGTGCTGACACCTTTCCTGACCACCCGTCCGATCCGCGCTGTCCGCAAAGTGATCGCGCGCATTTCTGCCAACTTGTTGATTTTTGCGCTCATCGGTCTGGTGGTGGGTTTAATTATCGCTGCGTTATTGGCATATCCCCTGTCACTGCTGCCGGCGCCTTTAGGTTCTTTTTTGCCTTTTATTGGAGTTATACTTTTTGGTTATACCGGCGCGGCCGTGTTTGTGATGCGCCAAAATGATCTGGCGGCTTTATTTTCTTCGTTTAATTCGCGCACCACGGGGGCAGGCAGTCCAGAATTGGCGCCAACCTCCGCCGAAAGTCGGACGATCCTGCTGGATACCAGCGTGATCATCGATGGGCGGATTGCCGATATCGCCCGCACCGGTTTCGTACCCGGCGCATTGTTAATCCCCCATTTTGTACTGGCTGAGCTGCAGTACATCGCCGACTCGTCAGACAGCCTGCGCCGCCAGCGGGGACGGAGGGGGATGGAAGTGTTGTCCCAACTGCAGAAAGATACCAATGTCGTCGTACGGATCAGCGATATCGATGTCGAGGGAACGCGGGAAGTGGATGATAAGCTGGTGATTCTGGCCCGGCAAATGCGCTGTCCGATCCTGACCAATGACTACAACCTGAATAAGATTGCCGAATTTCAGGGGGTCACGGTCTTGAATGTCAATGAACTGGCAAATGCGGTCAAGTCGGTGATGCTGCCCGGTGAGATTTTAAGAATCCGGGTGATCCAGGAAGGTAAGGAAATAAACCAGGGCGTCGGTTACATGGACGACGGCACGATGGTGGTGGTGGAAAACGGACGGGAATACGTGGGCCGCGAGACCGATGTTACGGTAACCAAGGTTTTGCAGACCGCCGCGGGCAGGATGATTTTTGGTCGCCCCGAGGAGCGAGGCGATCGTTAAACGTTTGGAGAGGGTATGGCATTAAAAATTTATAATACGTTGACGCGTAAGAAGGAAGATTTTGCCACATTAGAACCCGGAAAAGTCCGCATGTACGTGTGCGGACCGACGGTTTATAACAAAGCGCATATCGGCCACGCCATGTCGGCGATGGTCTTCGACATCATCCGCCGCTACCTGGAATTCAGCGGGTATGAAGTGATTCATGCCATGAATTTTACCGATGTCGACGATAAGATCATCAACCGCGCCAACCAGATGAACATGGATCCCTTCGAACTGGCCGAGGGCTACATAAAAGATTTTCGCCAGAACCTGTCTGATTTGAATATCCTGCCGGCGACCATCCAGCCGCGGGCCACCCAGGAAATTGACCAGATCATTCAGATGGTGCAGGCATTGGTCGAAAAGAAAACGGCCTACCCGATGGGTGGTGACGTCTATTTTCGGGTCAGCCAGGACGAGGATTACGGCAAGCTTTCCGGGCGAAAGAATGATGAACAGCAGGCCGGGTACCGGATCGATGTTGACGACCGCAAAGAGACCTCCATGGATTTTGCCCTGTGGAAGGGCGCCAAGCCGGGCGAGCCCGCCTGGAACAGCCCCTGGGGGAAAGGCCGCCCCGGATGGCACATCGAATGCTCTGCCATGAACCTGCACCACCTGGGCGAACAGATCGATATCCACGGCGGGGGCAACGACCTGATTTTCCCGCACCATGAAAATGAGATTGCCCAAACGGAAAGCCTGACCGGAAAGCCTTTCGCTCACTTCTGGATCCATAACGGGATGCTGCAGTTGGGCGGGGAAAAAATGTCGAAATCCCTGGGCAACCTGGTGCTGATCGAAGATTTCCTGGCGCAGCATCCGGCCAATGCCCTGCGGATGACCCTGCTCAACTCGGGTTACCGCGGACCGTTGACCTATACGGATGAGGTGGTTGGCCAATCCGAGCGGGCGTTAGACCGCCTGCGTTCGGCTTTACGCCCTGCTCTGCCGGGAGCCAAAGGGGCTCCTGAAGGCTCGATGGACACGCTTACCAAACAAATTGATGCCGCCCGTTCGGGCTTTGTCGAATCAATGGATGACGATTTCAACACTTCCGGCGCGCTGGCACAGCTTTTCGAGCTTGTGCGGGTGACCAATCAGACCCGGGCGGACGGCGGCACAAACGAACAGCTGCAGCCGGCCCAGGACTGCCTGATCGAGCTTACCGCGGTCATGGGTTTGAAGCTGGAAGAAGCTGAGCAAGAATCGCAGGCCGCCGACCCATTTATCGAACTGCTCATCGATCTGCGGCGCGAACTCCGCGTCCAAAAGAATTATGCCCTGGCCGACCAGGTGCGCCAAAATTTAACGGCGCTAAATGTTCTGCTTGAAGATAGTAAAGAAGGCACGACCTGGCACTGGGCAAAAAGTGCTTGAGCGCTGTTTTTCCTTTCGTTTTGAGGCTGTCCTGGAACAGCCCGGGACGCCAACAAGAATTCACTGGATGCAAAAATGAAAGAATGGATTACCGGGCGTAACCCGGTTTATGAGGTGCTGCGAGCCAAACGCCGCCAGATTTTTCGGCTGTGGGTTGCCAAAGGCGCCGAAGAAAAGGGCCGCCTGGCCGAAGTTATTCAGCTGGCGCGGGCGCGCAAATGCCTGGTGGAATGGGTGGCGCGCGGACAGCTGGATACGCTGGATGAATCCCACCAGGGGGTTGGCCTGGAGACCAGCGCATATTCTTATAGCAACCTGGTGGACATCCTCGATCTGGCGCAAAGCCGTCAGGAACCTCCATTTATTTTAATCCTGGATGTGATCCAAAACCCGCAGAACCTGGGCACCCTGCTGCGTACAGCCGAGGCGCTGGGGGTGCAGGGAGTGCTGCTGCCCTTCCGGCGCGCCGCCGGGGTCACGCCGGCGGTGGTGAACGCCAGTTCCGGGGCCAGCGAGCATCTGCTAATCGCCCAGATGAACCTCGCCCAGGCGATCGTCACTTTGAAGGAAGCCGGCGCCTGGGTCATTGGGCTGGAAGGTTCCGAGGAAGCCACGCCGATTGAAAAAGCGCGCCTGGACGGCCCCCTGGCGCTGGTGGTGGGCAGTGAGGGAGCGGGAATGCGCCTGCTGGTGCGCAAATCCTGCGATATGCTGGTGAGCCTGAATATGGTCGGGCAGGTTGAATCGCTCAATGCCGCGGTCGCCGGTTCGATTGCCCTGTACCTGGCCCGCCAGGCCAGAATGAAATAGGTTTAAACTTAAGCCCGCGGCCTGAGGGCGCGCCCTGTGTGTTTCCTCGCGGAAAAGGGGAGAAAACATACGACACTTTCACCTGTGATAAGAGGTTCGGGGACGCCCTGTGTCCCCGAACCTCTTATATGATAAAAAATGACTATGGCGGCATGCTATAATAATAGTAATTGATCCAGATAATGGATAATCAGCAAATTATCACCAGGAGGAAACACATGCTTATCAGTAAAGAACTTAACGCAGCCATCAATGAACAGATCGGCCACGAATTTCAGGCATCTCACCAATATGTCAATATTGCCTGCTATTTTGATGGATTGGGCTTGAAGAAACTGGGGAAAATGTTTGTGAAACAGGCCGAAGAAGAACACGCCCACGCGATGAAATTTATCGCTTACATCATGGCGACCGGAGGTACGGTAACCGTGCCGGCGGTGGTGGCGACTAAAGCGGCGTTTGAATCGGTGGAAGAAGCGGTAAAACTTTCGCTGGATTGGGAGTGGGAAGTTACCCGGCGGATCAACGCTTTGATGGCGCTGGCCATCGAACAGAAAGATTACGCCGGCCAGGATTTCCTGCGCTGGTTTGTGACCGAACAGGTGGAAGAGATTTCCACCATGGATAACCTGCTCAAGATCGTGCGCCAATCAGGCCCAAAAAACCTGATCATGCTGGAAGCCTATTTTTCACACGCGGACTGACCTGTCGCGGTGAATCCAACCGGCCCGTCGAACCAGATTCGACGGGCCGGTTTTGTTATAAAAAGCTCAGCGGGCGAAAAACAACCAGCCCAGGTAGAGGCCGATCATGAACAGGCCCATGGCAAAACGGGCCACTACCGCCCAGCCACAGCCCAGGGCCATGCTCTTGGTCGAGACAAAGGCACTGCGCCAGTTACGCTGGCGGATGTACTCGATGGCAAACAAGGCTGCCAGCGAGAGTAAGATGCCGCCGAATAACGGCAGGAAGATACTGCCGATCATGCCCGCCACGAGGGCGATTGTGACGGAAGTCCAGCTTGCCCCGGTACGGCGCGCGCTGGCGCCCATCAAGATGTTGTCGATCAGGCTGCCGGCTATCATCAACAAGGTGATGGCAGCAAAAAAGATCCAGGCGGCGATGGACTGAATGCCATCAACCAATCCAAAAATTAAGGCGCCGGCCCAAATAATGACCAGGCTGGGCAAGATCGGGACGAAGACCAGACTGAATAACCCAAAGATCATCAGGGTAAGCACGACCAGGGGCAGTCCAACCTGGGTCAGAATTTCCACTATTGGATGACCTCAATCCCGCCCATCCAGGGCCGCAGCACTTCGGGCACGATAATCGAGCCGTCGGGCTGCTGGTAGTTTTCGAGGACGGCGATCAAGGTGCGGGGCATGCCCAGTCCGGAACCGTTCAAAGTGTGGGCCAGGCGGGTTTTGCCCTCTTCCGTGCGGTATTTGATATTGGCCCGGCGGGCTTGAAAATCGCCCACGTTGCTGACCGAGGAGACTTCCAGCCATTCTTCACAGCCTGGCGCCCAGACTTCCAGATCGTAGGTCACCCTGGCGTTGAACCCCAGGTCGCCGGTGCACAGCTTCAGTACGCGGTAAGTCAGGCCCAATAAACGGCAGGTCTCTTCGGCATCGGCCAGCATTTTCTGCAGTTCCTGGTCCGATTCTTCTGGCTTCGCATAGATATACATTTCGACTTTGTCAAACTGGTGACCGCGTTTTATGCCGCGCACATCGCGCCCGGCGCTCATCTTCTCGCGCCGGAAGCAGGGAGTGTAAGCCGTATAGCGCAGCGGCAGATCGCTTTCCGCCAGCACTTCGCCCATATGCAGACCGGTCAAAGGAACCTCGGCCGTGGGGACCATCCAGAAGTCTTCTTCGGCATCATGGTACAGGTTTTCCGCAAATTTGGGGAGCTGACCGGCGGCAAACAGGGTTTCGGCTTTTACCATGAAGGGTGTGTATTTTTCCAGGTAGCCCTGGTTGATATGCAGGTCAAGCATCCAGGCGATCAAGGCACGCTGCAGGCGCGCGCCGGGGCCGCTCAGTATATAAAACCTTGAGCCGGTGATTTTCACGCCGCGGTCGAAATCGATGATACCCAGTTTGGGGCCGAGTTCCCAATGGGGCAGGGGGGTAAACGAACGGAGGGGGATCACCCCACTGGTTCTCACCACCACATTTTCGTGCTCGTCACGGCCCGCGGGCACATCCTCCTGCGGAATGTTGGGTATCGTCGAGACCAACTGCAGCTGGCGGGCTTCGATCTGGCGCACTTTTTCATCCTGACCGGCAATTTCATCGCCAACCTGGCGCATGGCGTCGATTTTGGCCTGGCGTTCTTCCTGGTTTTTCATGCGGCCGATTTCTTTGGATACCGCGTTGCGCTGCGCTTTCAGGCTTTCGACCTGGCCGATTAACGCCCGACGTTCTTCATCCACTTCCAGGATTTCATCCACAACGGCCGTATCCTTGAAGCGTCTTTGCAGCGCGTCACGCACCTGTTCGGGATGTTCTCGGATTAAATTGATATCTAGCATGGTCAACCTCCACAAGAAAAATGAATCTGGCATCCCAACCGGCAGGCTAACTTTGAGCAGGCACAGAGTTACCAGAATAGAAAACGCCCCCTCCGCGTTGCAGGACGAGGGGGCGCTCGTGGTACCACCTGCTTTTGCTGCCGGACAGCAGCCTCATTCACGGGATATCGGATCCTCCGGTCCGCTTACGACGAAAAAACCTGTTAATGGGTTTTATTCATCCCTGCACGGACAGCCTGCTCAAACTGAGCGCCGGGGGGGATTTCACCGCTGTACCTGCCAGCTCGCACAACCGCTGGCTTTCTGAAAGGCCGCGAGGTTACTTGATCCCGGGTGGGCTTGTGAACTCGATTATAGCTTATCCATAATGAAAGGTCAATTGGCGGTGAGAGTGTTTGGGGATTGGAAGGTTAAAATTTGATGAAATTCATGTAGAATTAAAAAATGGATGCCATACCTGCTTATCTGACCCCCAGTGAACATGTCTATCTGAACGGTGAAAAATTCGCGCCTAAAGCTGGAATTTTTGGTAAGACGCGCCTGATGCATGTCGAATTCGACGCAAACGTCATCCAGCTTGTCCAGGCGGTTTTCGCCGCGGCTTTCCTCACCCTCGAACAACAGGGAACCCTGCGGCTGGAGATCCGTCCGAAGAAAGTGTTGTTCGGCCTGGCTTCAACCAAAGGCCTGTACGCCGATGCGGTTGGACCGATGGCTGCCTGGCCGGCCCAGACGATTGAAGCTGCCCTGCCGGGCCTGGCAACCCAATTGGCAGCCAATAAAGGCCAGAACGAGGTGTATTCCTTGGTTTACGCCTGGTTGGGCCAGGATTATGCTGCCCCATTTGAGGAAGTGCTGCTGCGCGTCAAGCACGGTCTGGCGGCGCGCGGCCTGGTGGAAGCGCGCGAGGAGCGAACGTTAAAGATTTTCACCCGCACGGTATTTGTCCTGCCAGAAGCGACGTGCCGGCTGGCGCTGGACCAGTCGATCCAGCCCCTCCAACAGCTGCTCGGTTGGTGCCAGCAGACCCGTCCGGATGTGTGGGAAAGCCTGAATAATCAAATTAAGAAAGCAGTGGTCGCTCACCAGGAAAAAAGCGACACCGATTTTGACAGTGACTGACGCTGTTTGGCTGGCGCCTCGTTTGACAATCTGCCAGCCTGAGACTACAATCATTTTAAGCCAGGGACCACCCGGGTGTATCCCTCCGCGGCAAGCGGCGTCCAAGGAGCGATCGTGAGCAAATGGCCAGGTAAATATGTAATCGGCCTGACCGGTAATATCGGGACAGGAAAAAGTGTGGTGCGCCGGATGCTTGAGCATCTCGGCGCTTATGGTATTGACGCCGATGCGCTTGGTCACCGGGTAATTGCCAAAGGCGCGCCGGGATACCAGCCTGTGCTGACGACCTTTGGGCGGTATGTGCTCTCTCCGGAAGGTGAAATTAACCGGGCGCGCCTGGGAAAAATTGTGTTTAACGACCCGGACGCCATGCAGCTGCTGGAAAATATCATCCATCCTTATGTCGAGCAGGCAGTCGACTTGATGGTCCAGCGCGCGTCTCAAGCGGTGATCGTGGTTGAAGCCATTAAACTGCTGGAGGCGAATTTACATCGCTACTGTGACGGCGTGTGGGTTACGTACACCCCGCCGGAACTGCAGCTTACCCGCCTGGTGCAGCTGCGCAAGATGAATGAAGTGGAAGCTCGCCAGCGGATTGCCGCGCAACCTTCGCAGGAGATCAAGGCCAAAAGAGCCAACGTGGTGATTAAAAACACCGCCACATTTGAAGATACCTGGAAGCAGGTGGTCGCGGCCTGGCAGAAAAACGTACCCGTTGCCATCGAGAGCGCAGGACCCGCCCAGCCGGTTGCCCGCGTGGCGGCGCCGCAAGGCGAAATCAGCGTGGTGCGCGGGCGACCCCGTCATTCCAATGAAATTGCCGATTTGATCAACCGCCTGAGAAAGCCGGAGATTCCGCTCAAGAAAGATGATGTGATGGCCGCATTTGGTGAAAAAGCGTTCCTTTTGCTCCAGGTCGGCCAGGTGAATGTGGGGGTGATTGGCTGGCAGGTGGAGAACCTGGTCGCCAGAACGACGGATATCGTCATCGACCCCGCCGTGCCGATCAACCGGGTGCTGCCAGCGTTGATCACGGAAATGGAAAAGGCTTCTAAAGATTTGCAGTGTGAAGCTTCCCTGGTATTTGTTCCGCCGGAACTGGCGAAACAGGTCGACTTATGGCGCAGCCTGGGGTACGACCACCGGACCGCCGAATCATTGGGCGTCTTAGCCTGGATGGAAGCGGCGCTGGAATCTGCGCTGCCAAAAACGACATTATTTTTTAAGCAACTGCGTGTGGATCGGATTTTACGCCCGATTTAGAATTTTTCTGTGCCCGACTTACTGAGCGAACTTTCTTTTCTTTTTCAGCGCCTCAATATTTTGAGCGCTCTCGACCTGCTGTTAGTAACGCTGGTTTTTTTTGGAATCTTGCTGCTGGTCCGCGATACCCAGGCCATGGTCCTGCTGCGTGGGATGATCCTGGTAGCGATCCTGCTGACCCTGCTGACCAGCCTGGTGAACCTGCCCGCTTTTTCCTGGCTGGTGCGAACCACCCTGCCCACCCTGCTTTTAGCCATACCGGTGATCTTTGCCCAGGAGATCAGGCGCGGCCTGGAACGATTGGGGCGGGCCGGCGCCGGGACGATTATTCTGCCCACCCGTCCGGAAGATGCCCTGGCGATACAGCAGACCATCAAATCCATCGTCACCGCCGCGGCGCGCCTTTCGGCCCGCCAGCATGGGGCCTTGATCATCATGCAGCGCAAAGACGGCCTGCAGGAATATGTCCAGACCGGGGTGCGCATGAATGCGAGCGTCACCCCAGAACTGCTGCTGCAGGTGTTTTATCCCAATACGCCCCTCCACGATGGGGCGGCGATCATTTCGGATAACCGGCTGACGGCTGCGGCGTGTGTCATGCCGCTTTCGGCCAGCGGCATATTAAACCGTTCGCCCGAAAGGCAGATGGGTTTGCGCCACCGGGCCGCCCTGGGTATTTCCGAAGCCAGCGATGCGATCGCGGTGGTGGTGTCGGAGGAAACGGGGTCGATTTCGATTGCGCACAACGGGCGCATGATCCGCCGCCTGGATAGCGAACGGCTGGAAAACATTTTGAACGCGTTTTACCAACCCCCGCCGGGGGGTGGATCGCCGTTTGCCATTTTGTCCCGCCTTTTCAACCGGGGAAAGAAAGATCAGGAGAAATAATGCTGACACCGGTGCGCGTGATTGTTAAATATTTACCATCCTTTATTCTGGCATTCGCCCTGGCGGTGGCAGTTTGGATTTCGGCGGTGACCGCGGCGGACCCCAATGAGGAAAGAATTTACCCGCATACGCTGAAGGTGGAATTAATTGGACAGGATTCGAGCCTGGTGATCACCAACAGCGATATCTCGCCCGTGACCCTGACGCTCTCTGCCCCGCGCTCCATCTGGGACCGGCTGACCAACGAGCAAATCCTGGTGAATGCTACCGCGGATCTCTCCGGGCTGACGGCTGGTATGCATACCATCCCCATCCAGGTGGATGTCGGCATTCGCCCGGTGCAAAAAATTGCCCAAACTCCGCAAACCATCACGATCACCCTGGAGAAATTAGCCAGCCGGACCGTACCGGTGAAGATTATCTCTCGGGGTGAATTATCGATCGGTTTTCAATCCGATCCTCCGGTAACGGTGCAAACCGAAGTGACCGTCACGGGTCCGGAATCGGAGGTCAACCAGGTGGTGGCAGGGCGGGCGGTTTTGGATATCAGCCAGGCACAGGAGACGATCACCCGCGTTTTAACCCTGCAGGCGGTGGACATCAACGACCAGCCGGTGAATGGGGTCACTCTGACCCCGGATCGAGTAAACGTTTCCCAGGTGATTACCCAACGCGGTGGTTATCGCAATGTGGTCGTCAAAGTGATGCCGGTGGGAACGATTGCCAATGGATACCGGCTGACCAATATTATTGTTTCACCGCCGGCGGTAACCGTTTTCTCGGCGAACCCCCAATTGGTGATTGATCTGCCAGGTTATATCGAGACCGCCCCGCTAAATTTGGGAGGGGTAAAGGAAGATTTCGATGTCAACCTGACCTTGAACCTGCCGAGTGGGATTTCTGTGGTGGGCAACTCCACCGTTCTGGTGCAGGTGGGCGTGGCGACGATTGAAGGGAGCATCACCATTTCGCTCAATAAGGTTGAGGTGACCGGTCTGGCGGAAGGTTTGGAAGGAAAAATCTCACCCGAGACGGTGGATGTGATCCTTTCAGGTCCGCTGCCGATCCTGGATACACTGCGCGCCGATAATTTGCGCGTATCCGTAGATATGACAGATGCAAAAGTGGGTACCTATCAACGCACTCCTAAGGTAGAATTAGCAGTCGGTGAGGTACGGGTCAATTCGATATTACCCGGCACGGTGGAGGTCACAATTACCCAGTTGCCGACCGCCATGCCGAGTCCATCACCGAGTCCGACCCCTTAGCCCAACACCGAGGAGTTAGCATGTCCAAACCGATTGTTGTAATGGTTGGCCGGCCGAATGTCGGCAAATCAACCCTTTTTAACCGCCTGGCCGGCGAGCCGCTGGCGATTGTCGATAATAAACCTGGAACGACACGCGATCGCCTGTTTTCAGAAGCAGAATGGAGCGGCATCGACTTTACCATCGTCGATACCGGGGGTATCGATCCAAGTACAGGCGGGAAAACCCCGCTCTCGATTGATTCGGCTGATTATATAAAACAAATCCGCAGCCAGGCTGAAATGGCGATCCGGGAAGCGGATGTGGTCCTGTTTCTGGTCGATGCGATCAGCGGGATCACGCCGGCCGACCTGGAAGTTGCCCAAATTCTGCGCCGCAGCCGGACCATTCGGGATGGAAAAGAGATTCCACCGGTCTTACTGGTGGTGAACAAAGCGGACAGTGCTGCCAGCCGCCTGGATGCGGCTGAGTTTTACGAACTGGGCATGGGCGATCCATACCCGATTTCAGCCATCCACGGCACCGGTACGGGAGATTTACTGGACGATCTGGTCAACAGTTTCCCCAAGGGCGAAGAGGAAGTGGAAGATAAATCGGCCAAAATCGCCATCGTGGGCAAACCGAACGTCGGAAAATCCAGCCTGCTCAACCGCCTGGTGGGGGAAGAACGGGCGATTGTCAGCCCGATCGCCGGCACAACCCGCGATTCCGTGGATACCAAGATCGTGTTCAATGACCTGCCGGTAACCCTGATCGACACCGCGGGCATTCGTAAGCGGGGGAAAGTGGAGCCGGGGGTCGAGAAATACAGCGTCATCCGGTCGATGCGCTCCATCGACCGCTGCGAAGTGGCCCTGCTGGTGATTGATGCCACGACCGGGGTCACCGAGCAGGATACGCATATCGCCGGATATATCCTCGAAGCCTGGAAGAGCACGGTGGTGGTGGTCAACAAATGGGACGCGGTCGAAAAAGACAGCGATTCGATGGAAAATTTCACCCGCCACGTCCGCGAGCAGCTCAATTTCATGGCATACGTGCCGGTTTTGTTCATTTCCGCCAAGACGGGCCAGCGCGTCGAACAGGTTCTGCCTGAGGCGCTGCGCATCCAGGAAGAACGCCTGGCGCGCATGAGCACGTCGCAGCTCAATAAAATCGTGCATGAAGCCCAGGACAGGCACTCTCCTTCCAATTCATCCGGGCGAGCGTTAAAGATTTATTATGGCACCCAGGTGCGTTCCGATCCGCCGACGTTTATGCTTTACTGCAACGACCCCAAGCTGGCTCATTTTTCTTACATGCGCTACCTTGAAAATTCGCTGCGCAAGGAATATCCATTCAGTGGGACGCCCATCCGCCTGGTTTTGAAAGCCCGGCGCTGATTCCGCAATCAATCTCCTTGACGGAATGCAGGTAATTTGATAGAACTCCGGCTTCGCTGCATGCTGCCAGGGGCAG
>CAVUNY010000016.1:0-575493 GCA_963743005.1 uncultured Chloroflexia bacterium
AAAGGTATACCCAAACGCCTTCCAAGACAATGGGATAGTGGATGCTTGTGCAGTGCATCCTTCAGGATTTATCCTGTAAACATGAAGCTCTGGTGTCTTGATTGATACTATCTTTGATAAATGTTGTTCACTCATCGGCAAAAAGATTATTATGGTTTAAACTGGCTGATCCGCGCGCTCCAGGTGCCCAGGGCAGTGCGCGTGCCGCCGCACGAACCCAACAGGTTGTCGCCACTTCCACCCGAGAAGTAAGGTCCACCCCAGGAAGAATAATCGCAGCTGTGGGCGATGTACTCGCTGGCTACCCAAACCGAGTTGCCGTCTACAGACGCGTAACCATAGTCACCCCAGCGGGTGCGGGGTGGGTTACCAACCTACGCCTTATAAATGGTAAAGCCGTCATCCTGAGCGTGGCCTAGTCGGCCTGGGACGATATTCCAGGTTCCGGCGCCGACAACTGCATCAATGGAGGCGTAACCCGCGCTTGGGTTCAGCATATCACCGCTGGCGGTAAATGCCATCACGCCCGGTCTGCTCTTCGTCACACCGATCGCAGGATAACTGAAGTCATAACCGGCTGCCCGTTGTTCATTAACACTATAACGCAGTAAGACGCGACCATTTTGTGAAATTAGATTACTTCTATGGAAGTAAGAACCTTTTACGCCACATAGTATATTCGGATCGAATGACTCCGGAAAACTGGAACTTTCCACCTGGCGTGGACGTCGTAACTCAGGAGGATCGTTATCAAAGTGAACACGAAAATTCTGTTTTCGACCCTTTTGTGCACAACCCTTTTGGTGGCTTGTTCGCTCACACCTGGGGTTGAGAGCGCCACCCAGATGGCTTCACCAGGTGAGGAATGGGAGACGCTGATGCCATCTGCTGCTCGTCCAACGCAAACCGCCACCCTGCAAGGTGACGCATCGCTTTCTGAGCCACTCAAAATCAAGGTGAGACCGCCGAATGTCCCCATTGGACCCGAACAAGGCACCTCTGCTCCGCCTGCGGCAGGGTGGCGGGCTTATACCAGCTCTGTGCTGGGTGTGGTTGTGGATTATCCGGCAGATTGGTCGGTGGCGACAAGCGGCGAGCGGGTAATGTTTACCTCGCCTCAAGGCAGCACCATCTTTTTACAGGCGGGAAACACCGCACCTTCTCCAACCGGAGTGGATTGCACAAGACTGACCAACTCGTATGGCCAGAATGGCGAGATTTGTCTCGATACTGCGGCATTCAGCTACAGCGCCGCATTCAAGAAATCGGCTGGTGACTCCACGAACTGGCTCACTTTATCAACGGTCAGTCAGGAGCGGCCAACGGTGTTCTTCCAAATGTTCGACACCTTGCGACCTGCCCCGTAACCCGGTGATCCAAATAACTGACATCGGCATATCGCCGATGTCAGTTTTAATGAAATCCAATTGCTTACCGGCCCAGGCGCTATTCAGGCTGGCAAGACTGGCTGGATTAGTGACCCATGCGATGGGTGCCCGAACGGTCTGACAAGGCAGGATCAGAGTTCTTGATCGCGTTCTCTCCGTCTTTAGGGGTCGTGAAGCGGGTCAGGAACGAAACCAGGTTGTCGACCTTTGGCGAACCGAGGCCGGTGGTGGCATCCCAGCCCTTGCCGGCAGCGAAGCCCTGTATCGTAAATAACGGGTTGCCATTATCGTCATACGCAACGAAGGTGTTGTCCCCACTGGTTACGTCGTGGAAGAGCGTATTGTAGAGCTTCGGAAGCAAGCTATACAGGTAGAGCGCGCCATTGATAAAGCCCAGACGTTTGCCCGCTTTTTGATCAGCAATGGCGGCGATGGCTGCCCACTGGGGAGAGCCAGCGCTCGTGCCGCCGAACAGATACATCCCCACCGGAATTCCGGGGATATCCAGGTAGGTCAGCACGCCGTGGTAAACTGCCGCGTTGTAAGCCACATCGGGAACGCCACGCTGCTTGCTGCGAGACAATAACCTCTGGTAGAGCGGTGCTTTATATAAAACGCTGAAGCCGCCGCCCGTTCCAATGGAGTTGTCAAATTCGTTCCAGGCGATCTCATCCTGGTACGTTCCGGGGTCCGGATTGGCGGTCGGGTCGCATCCCAGGGCGGTCAAACAGTAATCCGCTGCATGTAGCTCGGTTCCGCCAACCCCAGTGACCAGCGGATCGCTGGCGGGAGAGGAGGCGGCCTTGCTATAAGAACTGCCGTCGCAGGTAGGTTGGGCTGCGCCGTCATCACCGGAGGAGGCAAATAGGGTAATGCCCTTCAATGTTGCCTTGGCAAACAGCTTGTGTTCGGCGGTAAGGATATTTGAGGCGACGCAGCTTTCATCTTCGCCAAAGCTCTGCGAAATGATATCGCCGAGGTTGTGATCCACTGCGTAAGCGGTGGCGCTCAGGATGTCTGCGTCATCGTTGCTTTTTGCCAGGACCAGTGAAATGTTCGCGCCAGGGGCGATGGCGTGCGCCCATAAAACATCCAGAGAAATTTCCTCAGCCCAACCGACCATGTTACCATCATTAGCATCGAACGGCGTTAGGCCATCAGGCGCAACCTGGGAAAAGGCGCCCAGACTAGCATCGTTTGGATTACCCAGCCCATTCAGGCCCGGCAGATTATAAAATGTATCGTAGTAATTCAACTGTGAAGCGATGTTTGGAGACTGGAAAGCATCGACGATCACGATCGTGCGGCCCTTTCCGGTGTAGCCAGCATTAATCAGAGTATCAATTCCATAAGCGTGCCTGATCTGGTATGGATCATAGCAAACATGCGTACTCAAACCTACCTGGCAGGTATAGAGGCTATAATCCGTACCAGTGACTGAAGCCAGCTGTGCCTGCGGGCCTTTCTGCAGCATCGGAGTAACGCTCTTTGGTGCAACGTTAACGCCGCCGAGTGAGGTGGCAAATACCGTCATTACAACGAACAAGGCAAAAATATTTTTGAATTTCATTACTGTTTTCCTCCATAGGTTGAGTAAAAGACGATCGCTTTAGGTAATTATGTAAATAACGAATTGTGTAAACAGTGGTCTTTTCTTTTCCCTCCTTCCTGGTCATCGGTTGAAAGTCTTCAAGTTGGAACATGTGAAAACAGCCAACTGCCTCTAGCAATTCGCCCGATGAGAGCTTTTCATGAAAAGCTCCCTCGTCGAGCTACAATAGAGAAACCAATAAAAAAACAGTCATATTCTGGGCAATCGCCGCGGCGTTTAATAACACCTCAATATGTGTCCGTTTCTTGAAAATATCACTTTATTCATCTATTTTATCGCTAATTAATCAGTATGGAGTTTTTAATGAATCAGATTGTGATAATGGGGAAGCCTTATCTAGGGCCAACCTGCCGATCCTGGAAAAACGAACACTTTTTGGCTTCCGAAATTATCTTGGCATTCTGAACGATTTCCCATAAAAAATATCCACCTTTTTCAGGAATCACAGAAATTTGACTGCCAAATACTTTAGTATTATAGTCGTAATAGTCAACATTACATGAAAATAGGATAAGTTAAATGGCCAGCTTTCGGGCGTATTCTACGGCGCCAGGGATGGATTCAGCAGCTGGTAGGAAAGGCCTCCGTCGTAGGTGCGAACCAGGGCAGACCCTCCGCCAGATTGGATCACCACCCATCCGTTCCTGGCATCCACGTAGTCCATGTTCCCACCCCATTGGGTGCTGCTGGCTTCTTTCCAGGTTTTGCCGCCGTCACTGGTCTGGTAGACTGTGACCCCGCTGAAATTTTTGGGGCTGGTCTGGCCCAGGTACCAACCATGATCGAAATCCAGGAAGAAATAACCGCCAAAGGGGCGCGGGATTGGGTTAGAGGTCCAGCTCCCGCCACCATTCTGTGTGCGGTATACCCACCTCACCGTTTTGCTATTGTTGCTGTCACTGCAGCTTACCACGACGGTCCCATGTTGGGCATCGAAGAATTTTGGCGTTTCCAGGTCGCAGAAATACTCCCGATGGTTAAACAAGTCCGCCGCCCCGCTGGGGTCTGGCAGCTCCAGGTTAGACCAGGTGTTACCGCCATCGTCCGTCCGGAACAGGTAAAGACCTGCCAGGCCGCCGCCGCATTGATTTCCGATCAAACCGTGCATGACGTCGCGGAACCACAACCCATTCTTGAGACAGGCCTGGTCGAGGTTTTTCCGCTGCGGGTCGGAAACGGATTCCCAGGAGGACCCACCATCCACGGTATTGAGGATGACGACAGCCCCGGCGCTGTTTCTGCTGCCGGCATCGCCTTTCACCCAGCCGTGTTTGGTATCCAGGAAAAAAATCTGGTTGATATTAAACTTTAATGGATTTACCCTGGTTATGGAAAATGGGCTGCCCAACCAGTGGGCGCCGCCATCCGTGGTGTACCAGATGGTGAATTTTTCAGCCAGGGCTCCTCCAGCCGGCGCGCCAAAGCTGACCCAGGCGTGCTGCATGTCCAGGAAAAAAGCAGTCGCTATTTTACCGCTGCGGTTGGGTTCAGGGGGTGTGACCGCCTTCCAGCTCAGGCCGCCTTCTGCCGTTTTCAAGATGTCATCCGTATTGAGCGAGATGTACTGTCCAATCGCCCAACCGGCTTTTTGATCCATCATTTTGAGATCCAATATTTTGACGCCGGTTACGGCGGTTGGGGTACGCGTAGGAGTGGGTGTAGCCGGTGGAAGGGTGGGGGTGTCTGTGGCTGCGGGCAGTACGGTTGTTGCTGTGGGCGTAGGTGCCTCTGACGTGTCCATTGCCTGTGGCGGCGTGGCGGTAACTGCGCTGACTATTGGGGTAGCGGTTATCACCGCGAATGGGGTGCTCGTTTTGGACGCGGCATTCAAGTTGCAGGCGCCGAGTAGTCCGGCGCAAAAAATACCAATGATCACGGGCCATTTCGACATTTCTTCTTTCTCCCTTAATCAATAATACAACTTCTACCCGGGTATCGTTGGGCGATTGTGATCCGCCAATGGGATGATTTCTAATTAATCCGTTGGTATAATTCAGCTAATGAATTTCAATTCTGCCGGTTCTCGTACCCTTCGTGGTGATATGCAAATGAATGTTCCTGCACAAATGTCGCTCTCGGGCAGGCCTGGTACAGTCTGGCATGCCTGGCATAGTGAACCAGGGACTCATCGATGAAGCCAGCCTTGATCGATCTGGCGCTGTGTCCGATCTGTGCCTCACCCCTCGGCCAGCCCCAATTTGAAAGCTGGACCTGTGCGCAGTGCGGGCATCAACTGTCTTTTTATCAAGGAATTCCCCTATTTACCCCGCCTCCGGGTGAGCTGGTGCCTTTCGATAAGCGCGAGCGCGGCCCGCAGTTGGGTTCCACCTGGCGCCAGGCCAACTGGAAGTTTCTCCAGGCGCGGGCCGCGCGGCTGCCCGCGGGTGGGATCGTGCTGGATGTCGGGGCAGGACGGGGTGATTTCGCCGCGCTCTTTGCAGGGCATGCCTATCTGGCGCTGGACGTTTACCCTTATCCGGAAGTGGATGTAGTTTGCGATCTGACCCAAATCGTCCCTTTTCGCGAGGGCAGTCTCGCGAGGATCCTTTTGATGAACGTGCTCGAACACGTTTATGATGGGGCGGGTTTGCTGTCAGCGCTTGCCCGCCTGCTCGAACCCGGTGGGGAGTTGATCGTGGCGGTGCCTTTTCTGCTCAAGGTCCATCAGGCCCCGGTTGATTTTGCCCGCTACACCCATTTCGCCTTGCGCCGCCTGGGTGAAGGTGCGGGGTTGGAAACGGCATTATTAGAGGGTTTTTACGACCCCTCATCCTTGATTGGCGAAGGCACCCGCAATATCCGTTACACTGTCCTCCAGCGCCTGCCCCGCGCCAGACGAGCTCTCGCCCGGCTGACGCTGGATGCCGTCGATGGCCTGAATGCGGCCCTAAACGGGTTGGTAGGCGCCGGTTTTACCTCTCCGCCTGAAAACGAAGCCAGTCCGGCACCGTTGGGCTATCACATCATTTTTCGCAAACCAGGCTGAACCGCCGGTCGGGTCATAGGAAGGAAACGTTATGCGTGTTGGTCAAAACCCCGTCAAAACCATCAATGATGTCGCCAAACCCGAACAGATTACCGTCGCGGTGCTCAATTACATTCCCATGCTCAGCGGGTATTACGCCGATCTGCTGAATGTGCTCAAAGCCTGCTTGAACAGCATCCGCGAAACGGCCGATCTGCCCTTCGACCTGATGATCTTCGACAACGGCAGCTGCGACGAAGTTATCCAGTACCTGGTCGACGAAAACCAGGCCGGGAATATTCGTTACCTGGTCCTCTCCGAAAAAAATATGGGCAAGGGTGGGGCCTGGAACATTCTTTTTGGCGCCGCTCCGGGTGAAATCCTGGTTTATACCGATAACGACGCCCTGTTTTATCCCGGCTGGCTCTCGCGCTCGATCCAGCTTTTGCAGACCTATCCCAATGTGGGCATGGTTACCGCCCGTCCCTACCACAGCAAACCGGAATACTTCACCAAAACAGTGGAATGGGCCCAATCCACCACCGGGGCTACCCTGGAAGAAGGCCGTTTTCTGAATTGGGAAGACTTCAGCAGCTTTTCGATGAGCCTCGGTTATTCAGAAGAGCAGACCAAAGATTGGTACGCCAACTCGCACGAAATCAAATTGACTTATCACGATGTGCCCGCGATCGTCGGATCGAGCCACTGGCAGTTCTGCGGGTATAAAAGCGTGCTGCAGTCATTCCTGCCGTTTCAAATGGACCGCCCGATGGGGCAGGTCAAACAGCTCGACCAGCGCATGAACGACGCCGGCTACCTGCGCCTGATGGTTACCGACCCGTTGGTGCAAAATATGAGCAACACCCTTCCCAAGGAAATGGCCGTGAGAACCGCCGGGGGAAATACCACCCGGCGCAAGGCCGGTTTTGCCCGGCGCCTGGCGCAGCTGCCCGGGATCCGCGGCGGGTTGTTGAGTTTATACGACGCGATTTTCCGCCTGTATTACGAGTAAACCATGCGTATCGGTCAAAACCCCGCCAAGATGAACCTGGAAGCATACCAACCCCAAAAGTTGGGAATCGCCACAATGACCTATATGCCCAACCTGGAAGGTTATTTTGCCGAACTGCCCGCGGTGCTGCGCCTGATGCTCGCCAGCCTGCGCAAACATACCCCCCAGAAATACGATCTGCTCATTTTCGACAACGGCAGCTGCCCTGAAGCGCAGCGCATCCTGGCGCAACTGGCCGAGCAGGGTTGGATCGATCTACTGGTTCTTTCCCGCCATAACCTGGGCAAGCTGGGCGCGCTGAATTGGATCTTCGGCGCCATGTCCAACCCCTGGCTGTGCTACAGCAACTCGGATGTGCTCTTCAAGCCCGGCTGGTACGAAGCGGGGATGGCGATCGCCAGCGCTTTTCCCGCAGCCGGCATGATCGGCGGGGTGCCCGCCTTTTTCGACGTCCTTCAAGGCTCGGGTACTGCGCATAGGCAATATCAGGATCGGCCCGGTTACCGCGCTTCGACGGCTCGTCCAAAGGGATGGGTCGTGGATGAATACAGCCAGAGTGTGGGGGTTTCCGCGGAACAAACTGCCGAATACCACCAGCGGGATTTTACCCGTCTCGAAGAGCTGTCCAGCGGGACCTGCGCCCTGGTAGGGGCCTCCCACATGCAGTTTATAGCCCCCCAGGCGGCCCTGAAAGCCATCCTGCCGCTGAAAGCCGCCCATGCCCTGGAAAAGAGCGAGACCCGCCTATTGGACGCCGCGATGGACGAGCAGGGCTATGCTCATCTGGCCACCGAGACCTCTTACGTCTACCATATTGGCAACCATATCGATGCGCAAGTCCAGTCTCTGGCGGTCCAATATGCCCTTGAAACGGACCTGCCGGCAAACCAGTCTGCGCCGGCTCCACGCCCGCGCGGCAGGCTCTACCGGATTTTAAGCGTCCTTGCCGCCCGTCCTGGCCTGCGCGTCTGGCTGCGGGTACTGTACCGCAATCTGTTCGAAGTTCTGGCGGAAAAATAAAATGACAATCCATCCCCCAACTGAACTGCTCCTCGTCGATCCTGCGAAGCTTATTCTGACTCAAGATCGCCTGGCAAAGGGAGACCCCGCCCTTGCGCCGGCCCTGGCTGCCCTGCGTCTTGCCGCCAGTCAGGCCCTGGCTACACCGGTTCTTTCCGTCACCTTCAAACAGCGTCTAGCACCATCCGGTGACCCTCACGACTATCTCAGCATGGGACCGTATTGGTGGCCCGACCCCGCGGCGCTGGACGGCCTGCCCTATATTCGCCGGGACGGCGAGCGCAACCCCGAAACGGAGCAGTACAATTCGCCACGCCTCAAGCAGTTGGTCGCCGCCGTAAATTCCCTATCCTGGGGCGGTTTTTTCACCGGCAAGGGTGCCTTTCTCCGGCATGCTGCTCTGTTGGTACGCGCCTGGTTCCTGGATGAGGCAACCCGCATGAATCCGCACCTGGATTATGGACAGTTCATCCCCGGCGTGTGTAATGGGCGCGGGATCGGCATCATCGATACTTCCACCGTCTTTCCCACCCTTCTGGATGCCGTGCAGGTGCTGATTGCCTCAGGCGCCCTGAACCCTCCTGAAGAAAGCGCCATCCACACCTGGATGGCCGCCTACCTGGATTGGAGTATAAACAGCGCCAACGGCCGGGAAGAGGCCGTGCAGCACAACAACCATGGCACCTGGTATGACGTGCAGCTTGCCGCCCTGGCATTGTTTAACCACCAGCCTGACCTGGCGGCCCGGGTTTGTGACTCTGCGCGGGAAAGGCGCATCCAAACTCAGATTCAACCGGACGGCAGCCAACCCCATGAACTGGTCCGTACCCGGTCCTTGAGTTACACCACCATGAACCTGACTGCATTTTTAAACCTGGCTGTGTTGGGCAAGCAAGTGGGGGTAGATCTCCTGAATTATGAGGGACCGGATGGGCGCTCGATCCGCTGGGCGTTAGAATGGCTGCTGCCGTATGCTGCCGACCGCCAGCCCTGGACAGGTCAGCAGATCACCCCAGTCGAACCGGGGGCGTTCATTGCGCTGTACCGGCGGTCTGTTTTGGCGTATAACGACCTGCACTTCGAGCAAGTCCTCGCCGGCTGGCCACAGGAAAGCCAGACGAACCTGGCGCTGCTACTCTATTCCCTATAATCTCACCTGAAATTCAATGCAGAAAATCTTCGCGAGCGGCAAAGCAGTCCAACTAAGGCAAGCCAACCGGTCACTCTGATCGCCGCCCCCAGGGTAACCGTCAATGATTGAAACTCAAAGATTATGGTGTGTTTTCCGGCTGGCAGAGCAACTCTGCGCAGCAAGCTATCCTTTGATTTAATCGCGACCGCTGCTCCATCCACTTTGGCCTGCCAAACCGGATAATTGATTTCACTCATCACCAGTAGCCCGCTCTCCAGCCAGGCTCGCTTTGGAAATCCAGGTTTTCGTAAACCTGCACCTTCCCAAACTGTTGGACGAGCCTCAAGCCGGCTGAATGCAGTGGGAAGCCGGCCACCAGATACTTCACATTCAACAGTCCCAGAAGGGCGGTATCGGGTTGGGAAGCGGATTTGATTATTTCAGGCTGGTCCTGCAAATCAAAGTATCAGTTGGGCACACTCACGCTGTAACCCGGTAAAACCATGCCAGCTGCCTTGCCCAGAAAGGACGCGTAGCTCCCCAGATGCAGTGAGTCGATTTCGTTTGCCTGTTGAAAGGGGGCATGCGCCAGAATGCTGCCATCCGGCGAATGGACTCGGAATAGCCCAGGTTGGGCGGCCAGCCAATCCGCCGCCGCGGAACCCGAAATAGGAACACTTTTTAATTGTGAGTTGTTATACCACAGCAGATTAACCTCCGTCAAAGCCTGCAGCAGCCCTGTCACCAGGGTGATCGGCCCTCCCTGGACCCGGGGGCGGCTTTCAGACTGGAAAGCAGCCCATCGGCCCCCCAGCCGGCTAGTGCGGCTACGCTCAGGGCTACGGCGAACCACACTCTGGCAGGCGCCCGCACAGCCAGCTGACCCCTGGCAGGGCTTTTAGCAGCAGAGGAAAGAGGAAGGCTTCGTTTCCCAGGGCGTACAGCCCTGCCACCAAAGCCGCGGCCAGCCAGAACCATTTGCGCCGCAAGGCGCCCATCACCCCCAGCAGCAGTGGCAGCCATCTCGGATATACGACCAGTTCGAAGATCATGCCGTAAGGCGGAAAATCCAGCCCCAGCAGGTTGAAGGGCTATATGCTGTAGGCCCCGCTGTCGCTGCTGGTCAAGGCGGCCCGCCGCGACAGGCTCATAAATTCCGCCATCGGGAGCGTCAGGCCGGCCGTGAGATTCACAGCCAGCAGCCCGGCGCCCAATCCTGGCAGGATAGCCTGGCGGAGGTTTTCTTTAATGAAAGGAAAATGCGCCAGGCCGTAGGCCGCGGCAAAAATGCCGCCGAAAAAGCCCCAGCGCACGTCGGCCAGAAACGTGATGGCCAGGCAGGTTGCCGCCATGGCGCCCCGGCGCAGGCCGGGGTCTTGGGCAGGCCAACGGAAAGCCAGCAGCAGCCAGGGCGTCCAGGCCAGCGCTTAGACAAATGAAACCTGCCAGCAGCCGATGTAACCGATCAGGCGTGGGGTGCCCATCCAGGCTGTGGCTGCCAGCAGTCCTCCGGCCCGTGATACCCCTTCTGATTCCAGTAGCACGATCATCCCCAGACCTGTCCACCACAGGTGCAACAAAAAGAGCAGGGTGAACATCCAGGGTTCTGGCTGCCAGAAAGGTAACCAGTTGGGCAAATACCAGTAATCCGCGAGAGGGTCGGCTGCCAGGGGCTGTCCTGATATCAAACTTGCATTCCTCAAAGGCAGCCTGCCGTATTGCTTAATGGAAGAGTGGACGGTACGCGCTAGAGCCAGATGCGTGGAGGTGGAATCGGTCGGCTGGTCAACCAGCAGCATAGGTCCATTTTCTGGGTGAGCAACCAGTGGCCAGAGCAGCAGCCCGGCCCATACCACCAGAATGGCATGTCTCGGAATGCATTTACTCACGGATAACGCCAGGCTTCACCCCCAAAGGCTGGGTAGGTTCCTAACAGCGGAGTTTCCGGCCAGATTTTCAGCAGCCTTCCCACAATCTGGGATAGACCCTGGTGAAATTCTGGCAGAAAGTCACCTTCTTCGAGACCTTCCAGCGCCAGGCGCAGGTAGGTAAATACCTGCTGGCGGAAGAAAGCGCTGCGCTGCGGATCCCTGCCATCGCGGGCGTCGTAGGCAGCGCCTTTCAATAAGCGCTCTTCTAAATAGTCATAAAAACCGATCAGCTTGCTCAGTGCCCAATGCGCGCTGGCCTTCGCCAGCGCCTGAGGATAATCCAGGTCGCCGGCCATCTTGGGAGCTAATTTAAAAAATTCACCCTCAAAACTCGCTTCAATCTGCCGCACTACAGCCTTTGGGAGGACCCTGCCTCGAAATGCGGGTGGAAACCCTAATCTTGCACAAACAATGTCCAGCATTCCTTGTCCATATCCGGCGAATTCAAAATCCAGCAGCTGAACGCCGGTTTGAGCGACTACAAAATTATGCGGTCCGGCATCTTGATGCACAAAAGTGCGCCATCCGCCCAGACCATGGATTTCACTTTCCAGTTCTAGAATGGCCCGTTCAAAGCTTTTATCGAATTCCAGATCCAGCCCCTGCATGCAGTTCTTTATTTCTCCCATGTTCTGGCGGCAGTCCCGGTTGGCATCGCACAGGGTTGCGGCAGCCCCCAGTTCCTTCTGCAAGGCCGCAAACTTCTTCTCCCGCCCGTATGTCATTCCCTGGATCTGTCCTAATGTCTTTCCCAGTCCCGTCAGCGCAACGAGGGCTGCCTGGGGATCTTTGCCATACAGCACGTCCTGGACGCTCTGTGCGGTTCCCAGATCTTCCATCACCACCATCCCCGATGGAAGATCACTGGCGTATCTACGCGGCCCAGGCCCGTGCTTCGCCGAGAGCGTAGCCAGGAATTCAAGGCTGGCCCATTCATTTCGGAAGAGCACATCCTGGTCGAAGTCGCCTGGTTTGCGTGGCTGGTCCAGGGCGCGCTGCTTCACGATCAACGTTGTTGGCAGTGCTCCTTCCATCACTGCGTGCTGCACAGCACACCGCAGCACGGTATGGCTGCTTTCGAACTGTTCCAGAACTTCCAGATGGATTGGAGTACCATAAATACCTGCCAGCAGAGACTCTGCCCGCCGGCATACCGCAGCTTGTTCTTCCAAGGTCAAATCTCCAGATTATTATCCTGACAATTCGCTCAGGATCGTTTGCGCTTCTTCGTCGAAGCTCATCCCTTCCGGGAAAGGCTTGCCCGCGTTGTGATACCAGTATTTGGCGTTGGTCTCGTCCGGCTCCTTGCGGTGCAGGTAGGCGTGGATCCACATCGCATTGGTATCGGCCATTTGCTGGACGATGCGGTGCGCGCCGTCCCAATCTCTGTTGAGATCGAGCCATAGGGCATGTAAATGCTCGGATGCGAATTTTGTACTGCCGGGGGATTTACGGAAGGTCTCGATATCCATGATTGTATTCACTTCTTCCTGGCCTTTTCTGTCGCCTTTTTTTGGTTCTCGGCCACCCGAAACTGCACAATTTCGCGAATCAATTTCAACGGCATAGGTTGGTCGATAGGAAAGCGGATCGAGCCTTTCCCGCTTTCGTAAACGGATAATTCAGCCTTGAATGCTTCTGTCCCGCTGGGTGTCGGATACAATCCAATGTGGTTTTTAAATGCCGCGAAATGAATTAAATTACCATTGAGAAAGAAAGTAGGCATCTGGTAGCTGATTTTTTCCACTGCCTCGGGGGCGGCGGCTTTGATGGTTGCGCGGATTTCTTGCAGGATTTTTTGTGTTTCTTCTGGAAATGCCGCGATATATTCGTCGATCGAACCAACACCTGCTTTGTCGCTTTCCATATCGGCTCCTTATGATCTACCAGCTATAAATAAGATAAACGGGAACAACGTATTCTTTATTCGCCCGTTTTTGTTTTTTTGCGCAGCGCCAGCCCAAAAATGAACACCCACGCCATGAAGGGGATGATCAGCTCTCTTTGGATCAGCCCGTCCCAGTCCGCGAAAATTTTTTGGAACTGCGGTAACTTGGTCACCACGGTCAAAATAATTAACGCTGCGGCGGCGACCGTTCCCAGGATAATCGTCCACCCGCGCATTGCGCTCCATTCGGGGTCGGCGTTAAACCTGCGCAAATACACAAAACAGGCGACCGGCATGAGCAGGAAGGCAATCGCGCCCAGGATGCCGTGGAGCGTGCCGTGGACGGTTGCCAGGTTCAATGGCGTGCCGTCCGGGTCCATCACAAACGGACCTGAGAAAAAGTAGCATCCGGCGATAATGGTGAGCAGCCGGACGCCGCCGCGCGACGCCTTTCCGGTGCGGAATTCACTGCCCACCCCCTGGGTGAAACCGAATAAGAGCAGCCCGAAAACCATGAAATTGACGATCTGGATCCACCCGCGCGGCCCCAACGACAGCGCACTGACATATGTGCTCAGCATATTGTAATCCGGGCGCAGCAGGCCCTCAATTAAGAAAACAGCCACAAAAAGCGCCGGGCCGATGATGCCTGCCCATATGGCAATTTTTAGTTGGGTCGGGGTCAATTTTCTCATCAGGGAATCTCCTGGATCATTCGCATACCATAATTTATACCATTAATGGCCTGTTGTCCTGCTTTTTTCATCGCGAATTTTCTCGGATATAGTATGTCATTCGCATTGAAAATTTCATATATTGGATATAATCAGTAAAATTTTATCGGCAAATATGAAATCTTCACCAAAATATAACCCCTAAATAAGGCTCAAGTTCGTCATCCGACGCATTTATGGAGAAAAAATCAATGGAACAAACCCCTGCCACAGCCTCCTCATCAGGTAAAGATGTTTTAAAAGAGATCGCCTGGAAGTCCTTATGGAAGCAGCCCGGCGGGCGGGCAGCTATCTGGATGGTTTGGATGCACGCCCGGTCTTTCCTTCGCCCGCTGAGCTGGATGGGCGGGCAGCCTTTGACGAGCCGCTGCCAGAGAGGCCCCAGAATGCGCTCCAGACGCTTGCCCTCCTGGATGATGCCGGTTCACCGGCGGCGGTTGGCTCTGCCGGAGGGCGTTATTTTGGCTTTGTCATCGGCGGATCGCAACCGGCGGCATTGGCGGCCAACTGGTTGGCCGGCGCCTGGGACCAAAATGCCGGCCTGCATGTGTCTGCGCCAGCCGCGGCCAGAATCGAACAGGTGGCGTTAACCTGGCTGTTGGATGTGTTGGGTCTGCCAGCGGATGCCGGGGGTAGTTTTGTCACCGGGGCGACGATGGCTAATTTCAGCGGGTTGGCCGCCGCCCGTCACGCAGTTTTACAAAAGGTAGGTTGGGACGTCGAAGCGCAAGGTCTGTTTGGCGCTCCGCCCATTACCGTGGTGGTCGGCGAGGAGGTCCACGTCAGCCTGCTGAAGGCGCTCAGTATGTTAGGCCTGGGCCGCGAGCGCGTGGTGCGCGTTCCGGTGGATGATCAGGGACGCATGCGCGTCCAGGCCATCCCTGAGATTTCGGGCCCGACCATCCTCTGCATCCAGGCCGGCAATGTCAATACCGGCTCCTTTGACCCGGCCGCGGAGATCTGCCAGATTGCGCATCAGGCCGGCGCCTGGGTGCATGTAGACGGCGCCTTTGGCCTGTGGGCTGCGTCCTCTCCTGCCCAGGCTGCCCTGGCCCGTGGCGTGTCCGGCGCTAACTCGTGGGCAACAGACGCCCATAAATGGCTCAACGTGCCCTACGACTGCGGGATTGTCTTCTGCCGGGATAAAGGCGCGCTGCGGGCCGCTTTCACCCACAGCCCGGCAGCTTATCTGGTCTCTGGCAGTCAGGTGGAGCCCATGGAATATACGCCTGAGATGTCGCGCCGCGCGCGAGGGGTTGAAGTCTGGGCTGCCCTGCGTTCACTGGGCCGCAGCGGCCTGGCGGGGATGGTTGAGCAGTGCTGCCGGCACGCCGCCCATTTCGCGCAGGGATTGTCCGCCGCCGGTTACCAGGTGCTCAACGAGGTCCATCTCAACCAGGTTCTGGTCTCGTTTGGCACTCCGGAAAAAACAAAGCGCGTGATCCAGGCCGTACAGCAGGATGGCACCTGCTGGTGCGGCGGCACCGTCTGGCAGGGTCATACCGCCATGCGCATCAGCGTTTCCTCCTGGGCGACCACCCCGGAGGATGTCGAACGCAGTCTCGCCGCCATCCTGCGCCTTGCCGCGCAGGTGTGATGGCAGTCAGGCAGACTGCTGGGGTTCATTCCCAAAATAAAAAGAGCCTGCTGAAATGCAGGCTCTAAATATCTTTATTTCACCGTGTGATCCTGGAAATAGATTTGCCATGGGCCGCTGCCGAGGATGAAAGGCTGCATGACTGCCCGCTCGGCCTGTACGGTGTGGTTGAGGTCATGGGCAGCCCATTCATGAACCATTTCATCCAGAGCGACCATGCCTAATTCGGCGTGGCGAGCGCGCCTTTTGAGATCGTCCGCGGTGATCGTCTCCAGGGAGTCCAGGCTGTACTGGCGTAATCGTGTAAAACGAGCGGTCATCTCCAGGGGCGAGGGTGTGGAGCCGAGCCGGGTGCCTTCTTTATCCGGATCAAAGGCCGGAAAATCCTGACCGGCGAGAAAACATTTTACCCGGGTGTTAAAGATCACCTCTGTATCCAGGAGATGCTGCAGGCAATCCAGCGCAGACCACTCGCCAGCCGCGGGTGGGCGGCTGAGCAACTCCACAGGCAAAGTATGAGCCATGCTCTCCCAACGCAGAGGCGTGGTGATGAACACGGCGCGCGCCCAATTCAGGATGTTTTCCATGGTTCTCCTCCTGTTAATAATATCAAGTCGGTTTGGAATAAGACTGATAAAAAATTTTATCTCTCGCAAAGCCGCACCCGAAGGGCGCCTACGGCGAGAACGCTAAGTTTTCTTTACAAAAAGAATTTCTTAGCGCCCTTTGCGGCTCGCCCGTAGGGCGTACCTTGCGTATTGCGAGAGATTAATATAAAGTTGATTTTCGTCAGCGCAGTTCCGCCTGGGCCATCTCCCAGCCGAGCAGTGCCTTTTTGCGCGCCGTCCCATAATGGTAGCCGCCGAATTCTCCGTCCTTGCGGATCACGCGGTGGCAGGGGATGAGCACCGCTACCGGGTTGCTGGCTACGGCGTTGCTCACCGCGCGGGCGGCACTGGGCATGCCAATCGACAGCGCGATGGCTTCATAGGTCACCACCGCACCGCTCGGGATGCGCAGCAGGGCTTCCCAGACCTTGATCTGGAAATTGGTGCCGTTCAAGAGCAGGCTCAATGTCCCCGCGCGCGCGTCTGGCGGTTGGAAGATCTGCGCTACCAGGGGCGCGGTGGCGGACGGGTTTTCTTCCAAGCGGGCGCTGCGCCATTTCACCCGCAGGTCCTTGAGCACCTGTTCGCGTCCAGCCGGCTCGACGAACGCCAGGGCACACACCCCGCGGGGCGTGCGCGCCAGCAGGCATTCGCCAAAGGGGGTCTGGTGAAAACCGTATTGGATGGTCAGTCCTGCGCCGTGGGTCTTATATTCGCCGGGCGTGACCGCTTCACAGGCGACGAACAGGTCGTGCAGCCGGCCCGGGCTGGAGAGCCCGCTGGCATAGGTCACTTCCAGCAGGTCGACCGGCTGGCGCAGCAGGTCCTTGGCGTGTTCTTTGGTGAGAAACTGGAGAAAGCGCTTGGGGCTGATCCCCACCCAACGCGTGAATAAACGCTGGAAGTGGTATTCGCTCAGCCCGATGCTGCTCGCCGTGGCGGTAAGATCTGGCTGCTCCAGGAAATGCTCTTCCAGGTAGCGGATCGCCTGTTCGATTCGGCGGTAATCTTCGGCCAGCTGGCTGTAGCTGTTCAATTGAATGTCCATGGTCGTTCCCTTTACCAATATTTCTTCCAATTATAGGAGCTTCGTCAGAAAGCGCCACCCGCTTCTTGCGGAGAGGCTGTTTATTTTAATGATCGATTCAGCCAGCCCTTCGATCAGCAGGATGCCCGGTTGGGTGATCGTGAATGATTCGCCCACGAGGACGAAAATATCCTCCGGGATTCCGCTCTGGGTGATCCAGAGCACCCCCTTCAAACAAGAAATCCGCTCCCCGCTGTGATTTCCCACCAGCTTTAACAGGGATTTCCGCGGGAGACATTTTTCCACCACTTGAGATGGGTCGTTAACCCTTAAGGGATAAAGAGTCTCTGTACCTGTAACAACAGTCTCCAAACAGGGTGCGTCTTCAAGCGCCTGGCTGTGGGGATGGCGCCATTGGATGTGGGTTTGAGCAGTCATGATAGAACCTCCAAAACATATTTTCTACAATTTATATCAATTATAGTAAGATGCCGTGGGAGATTCCACCCGGTTCTTGCGCAGTGGTGAGATTGAGGCAGGCGAAAAAAGAACCGTAAAAATGCGGTTCACTTGGTCGGTTGGGGCGAAAGTTTTAATATCACATGGGTCAAGCAAAATGACAGGCTACGAAATGCCCGGGGTTCAATTCGCGCCATTCTGGGACAACTTCGCTGCATATCTCCTTGGCAATCGGGCAGCGGGTTCGAAAGCGACAGCCCGAAGGTGGATGGATGGGGGAGGGAACCTCGCCTTCGAGAATTATCCGCCTTCTTTTTTCCTCAACCCGCGGGTCAGGGATGGGCACCGAAGACAGGAGCGCCTGCGTATAAGGGTGTAACGGGTTGTTATACAGTCCGGAACTTGGGGCAAGTTCCATAATAACTCCCAGGTACATCACCGCCACCCGATCGCACATATACCGTACCATTGATAGGTCGTGGGCGATGAACAAGTAAGTCAGATTTAACCGCTTTTGCAGTTCCACCAGCAGATTGATTACCTGAGCCTGGATCGAAACATCCAGCGCAGAAATGGGCTCATCGCAGACCACGAGTTCTGGACGGAGCGCCAATGCGCGCGCCACTCCAATACGCTGGCGCTGACCACCCGAAAACTCGTGTGGGTAGCGGTTTGTGTAGGATGGGTTCAGCTTGACCATGTCCAGCAGTTCGCGAACATCTTCTTCCAGTGCTTTTCGGTCCTGTTTTGGATTGTATACCAGCAGCGGGTCACCCACGATTTCGCCAACCGTCAGGCGTGGATTGAGGCTGGCATAGGGGTCCTGGAAGATCATTTGCATTTTTCGGCGCATCTGGCGCAGGGCTTGGGGGTCCAGCTTTACCAGGTCTACACCTTCCAGGTAAACGGCGCCGGTGTCAGGCCGGTAAAGCTGCAAAATGGTGCGACCGGTGGTCGATTTTCCACAGCCCGATTCTCCAACCAGGCCAAGCGTTTCGCCCCGATGCAGATTAAAAGAGACATGATCCACTGCATGGACCACTTCGTGCTTTCGGTGAAAAAGGCTGCCACTCGATACCGGGAAGTACTTTACCAGGTTTTCAACCCGCAGGAAGATGGAATTATCTGTTTCCATAGACATCCTTCCCTACCTGCGGCTTCACCCAACAAGCGACCCTATGCCCCCCCTCGAGCGTTTCCAATGGCGGGTTTTCTTGACGGCAGCGGTCGATCGCGTAATTACAGCGTGGCGCAAACGGGCAATAGTTGGGTTTCGCAAACAACACTGGCGGCATGCCATCGATTGCTGAAAGCTCCTTGCGCTGGTCCATGTCCACCCGGGGAAGGCTGCCCAGCAGTCCAATTGTATAGGGATGGCGTGGATTTTCATACAGTTCAAATACCGGGGCCTCCTCGATGAAAAAGCCGCCATACATGACAAAAACGCGCTGCGCCAGACCGGCAATAATCCCCAGGTCGTGCGTGATCCAGATGATTGCCATGCCAAATTCATCGCGCAGTCGTTTGACCAGCTCGACGATTTGGGCCTGAATGGTCACATCCAGTGAAGTGGTCGGCTCATCCGCGATGAGTATCTTTGGACGACACGCCAACGCCATGGCAATCATCGCGCGCTGGCGCATCCCACCTGAAAATTGATGGGGATAGTCATTCAGACGATTTTCGGGATTAGAAATGCCAACCAGATCAAGCAGTTCTACGGCGCGTACCCGAGCCTGGGCTTCTGTCATTCCCAAATGCTCTACCATCCCTTCGGTGATCTGTCGTCCAATAGTCAAAACTCCATTAAAGGAGGTCATCGGATCTTGAAAAACGATGCTGATCTGCGCGCCGCGCACATGTCGGATTTCTTCTTCGCTTATGTGGAGCAAATCTTTGCCCTGGAACATGGCAGAGCCGGCAGTGATCTTTCCCGGAGGTGATGGAATCAACCGCAGCACGCTGAGCATGGTTACAGTCTTCCCGCTGCCGCTTTCACCAACCAGGCCAACGGTTTCACCATTCTTCAAACTAAATGAAATCCCGTTAACCGCATGAATCATCCCTTCCGGCGTTTTAAATTGTGTTTCCAACTCATTCACATCCAGGAGTGTCTCTTGCATGTCAAGTCTGCTTTTTCCCTCACTATAATGAATTAAAGGCAACGATCAGAGCCGCCCCTTGTCAGTGTTCCGTGTAATTTTGTAAGATTTCCTGGCGTCTCCCCGTCAGGGGAGACGCCAGACAGCAGGATAAGGGATTACATATGCCGGTCGGAGGGTGCATCCTTCGAGATGTATACTGTGGACATCAATACGCCAATGTCTTCCAGGCCGGGCCAGTGCCAGGCAGCCACGCCAGTCTTATCGGGTGCGAGTTCCTCACCTACCAGGTAAGGCCGGTAGATATTACCGGGTGTCACGTGATAAAGAAAGACGCCGCCGACATCATCCACCAGGATTTTTTCAGCGTCCTTGAACTCTTGATCGCGCTTGGTTGTATCGCCGATCAACGAAGTCGCTTCTTTGACGAGCTTGTCGAACTGTGGGTTGGTCCAGTCATGGCGACCGCCGGTCACCCAAATGCCAAGCATGTTGGATGGATCCAGATAATCGAAGCCGTAAGAGAGGTAATAGAACGGAAGCTTATGCGAGTTCAAAGTATCCGTAAAGAGTTTTGTCTCCTTGTTGGACACCGAGACCTTGATATTCAGGTTCTGGCTGAGCATGGCCGCGATGGCCTCAGCAATCGACTGGTTGAATTGTGATTCCTGGCGCAGCCACATCTCCTGGTCCGGAAAGCCCTTCCCATTTGGGTAACCCGCATCTGATAGCAGCTTTTGTGCCGCTGGCACATCGAATTTGTTTACGTCCTCGTTCTTCAACACATCCGAGGTAGAGTCCGGGAAACCGGGCATGAGGAAAGAGTATGCAGGGATACCCTGACGACCCACGATGTTCGTGATGATTGAGCTGCGGTCGATCGCCTTGGCAAAAGCCTGGCGCACCTTGATATCGTTGAAGGGCTTGGCTGAGTTCTCAAACCCCAGGTAATAGGTGCGGAAGTCGCCGAAGCTGGGGTGATACTGGCTGTCTAGCGTCGCATCGCCCGAGATTGTGGCGACATCGGCGGGTGAGAAGGTATCTGCCTCGTCGATTTCGTTGTTCTGGAATGCGTTAAACTCTGTTGACGTATCGCCAAAGATGAGAACCAGGTTTTCCAGGTAGGGCTGCAGCTTGCCAGTGTAAGCCTTGTTAGGCTCTAACACCATTTGCTTGCCCTTCGTCCATTCTTTCAACTTCCAGGGGCTCGAGGAAACTGAAGTGTCCGGGCTGGTATTGTACAGTTCGCCGCTCTTTTGGAAGGCAACTTTGCTCAAGGGGCGGGCATACAATGCCTTGGAAGGGAAGTAGGGCGAGGGGACATTCGTCATAAACTGCAGGGTTGTGGCGTCGACCGCCTTAACTCCAACTTCGGTGGTGGCGACTTTCCCTGCGACGGCATCGCTAAAGTTGACGATATCGCTCCAGAACCAGGAGAAATCCCAGGCGTGCTTTGGGTCAGCCTGATATTGGAAAGTGAAGACGTAATCATCCGCAGTAAGCGGGTTACCATCGCTCCATTTGATCGCCGGGTCGAGGTGGAAGGTCCACGTCATTCCGTCCGGTGATACTTCGTAACTGGTCGCGCCATTTGGAACGATCTCAAAGTTTTTATTGATGCGCACCAGGGTTGTGGCGAGGATATCACAGTAAGCCGGGCCGGTGCGTTTATAAACAGTAACGGGAAAGTCAAGCGCGGTACCTTCAATGGCCAGGATGCGGATAAACTGCTGCGCAAGGGGGGCGGCATCCGCGGGCAAGGACACTCCCCAGGCATTTTTGGCACCGCCTGCGGGCGCGGCGGTGGTCGCGGTTGCCGCGGGCATCGCGGTGGCAGCCGCAGTTGCAGGCATACTGGTCGCCGGGGCTGATGTCGGCGCTGGTGTATAAGTAGCCGGGGGCGGAAGTGGCGTTGATGTGCTCGGAGCGGTGGTGGGCGTTGCTGCGGATGGGGCGCACGCGGCAAGAACAGAGCCTGCGGCAGCCATCGAGCTGAGTTTCAAAAACGTTCGGCGGGATAACTTACTCTTTTCCATTTTTCTCTCCTTATATCTATTGCACTTTTAATCATCACGAACCGGTAAAGTGTGTTCAAATTGACATTAATCCGAATTCGGCAAAGGCTTCCCTTTGCTTAGGATGATTTTTTTGCCACTAATCATCCTTTACAATTTAGGTTGTATCTAGAAAAGATAGATTAGATTGGATCAAACCACCTCCTTAAATACCTTATATCTTATTCGTTGTACATAGTCGGGTCCAGCGCATCACGCAGTCCGTCACCGACAAAGTTGAACCCAAGCATTGCCAGGGCAATGGTCAGGGTGGGAAACAACCCCATATACCAGTACACGCTGATATACCCAAGGCTGTCGCTCACCATTTTGCCCCAGCTTGGAATTCGGGTCATTGATACCAACGCCCAGATAACTGAGACCCGCTTCAGCAAAGATCGCGCTGGGAATGCCCAAAGCCAGCATGATCACCAGCGGCGGCAGGGCGTGGGGCAGCAGATGACGGACAATCAACCGCCAATCGTCAGATCCGTAGGAGCGCGCTGCGACAATAAATTCACGCTCACGCAGCGCCAGGAGTTCACTACGCGTCAGGCGGCAGACATCGATCCAACTGGTGATGCCGATTGCCAGGATTATGTTGAACATTCCCGTCCCCAAAATACTCATTAAGAAGATGGCAAAAAGAAAACCGGGGAATGCTGTCATAATTTCGAGCATCCGCGTCACGACAAAGTCTATCCAACCGCCGCGCAATCCCGCCAGCGCACCCAAAGGAATGCCAATGGCAAACGCAATAAACTGTACCGAAAAACCAACGGTCAGCGAGGTGCGTGCGCCATAAATTAAGCGGCTGAGGATATCCCGCCCGATAGGATCGGTTCCCAACAAATGTTTCCAGCTGGGGAATTGAGAGTTTTCCGCCAGATTCGACTGATAATAGGGTTGAGGAGCCAAAAAATTGGCAAAAACCGCGCACATGACCAGAATGGCGACTATCACTAATCCGGTGATAGCCAGACGGTTTCGAGAAAAGCTGCGGAATGCATCCAGCCACAGCGAGCGCTGCGATTCAGGATGTGCCTGAGTAAGTGATAAAGTTGGTACGTCACTCATAGACTATTCTCCCCACCCAGGCGTACGCGCGGGTCAACAATTGTGTAAAGAATATCACTCAGCAAATAAGTGATACCCCATAGCATGGCAACCAGAAGGATGGTCGCCATGATCATCGGGTAATCGCGGTTAAAAACGCTGGTAACAAAGTAGCGCCCCAGGCCAGGGATACGGAAAGTGGCCTCGATAAAAATTGAGCCGGTGGCAATATTTGGGATCTGCGGGCCAAGCACCGTGATCAGTGGGATAAGCGCATTTCTTAAAATGTGGCGGAAGGTGATGACACTGCCTTTCAGACCTTTAGAACGGGCGGTGCGGACGTAATCAGCCCGCAGTGCCTCCAACATGTTGACCCGTGTATAACGCGCTACCAGGGCCATTGGGGCCAATGCGTAGACAAATGCCGGCATGATAAATTGGGCCGGCGTGCCCCATCCCCCGGTAGGAAGCCAGTGCAGCTTTACCGAGAAGATGATGATTAGCCAAAAACCAATCACGAAGTTAGGGACGGTGAAACCCAGCGTCGCAATAAAAGTAACAGCCTGATCAATCCAGCTGTTCTGATGAGTAGCAGCCAGAATGCCGAATAGCAAGCCTAAACTGTAAGAAAAAAAGATGACCACACCTGCAAGTTCCAAAGTTGGCGGCCAGACACGCGCGATTAATTGAGTAACGGTTTCAGTGGGGCTCTGGAATGGAATGCCAAAATCGAAATGCACCGCTGACCACATATACAGCAAGTATTGCTGCCAAACAGGTTTATCAAGGCCATACTTGCGCAGGATGTTGGCTTTCGCTGCTGCTGGTAATGGCTGTTTTTCTTCATCGAATGGACCGCCGGGAACTGCGTGCATGAGGGTAAAGGTGATGATCGAAACCATCAAAAAAGTAAAGAGCAGGCCCGCCAGGCGTCCTAGAATGTATCGAACCATCGATCCTCCATGCGCTGCGATTTAGATTTTATTTTTCAACCTGCCCATTTAAGCGAATTTTCAAGATTATACTCGTTAAATCCTAAATTAATATGAAAATGTTGACAATTTAAAGTTAATAAGGTGATAATTGCCAAAATTAAACCTCAAAAAGACAAATGTCTTACAGACGAACAAGGAAATGTATGAGAAAAATTATCGTTCATGAGTTTATTTCATTGGATGGTGTCATTCAGGCGCCAGGAGGCGCAGATGAAGATACCGATAACGGTTTTAAACATGGCGGCTGGACGATGCCCTATTGGCATGATGCCATCGGAAAACACTTCTTCGACGCGGTTACCCAAACCGACACCTTTTTGTTAGGCCGAAAGACCTGGCAAATTCACGGCGGTGCATTCGATCCGATGCCGGTTGGTGATCCATTTGGGGATGTGATGAACGGCATTCAAAAGATAGTTGTGTCAACTACATTGAAATCTGCCGCGGCCTGGCGGAATTCGACTCTCATTCGCAGCGATGTCGTGGAAGAAGTGCGCAAATTGAAAGCACAACCGGGTAAAAACATCCTCATCGACGGCAGCAGCGTATTGATTCACGCCCTGGCAGAAAATGATTTAGTGGATGAATACAACTTACATGTCTACCCTCTCGTCTTGGGCGGCGGAAAACGATTATTTCCTGAAGGAAAGTATTTCAAACTGGATCTGATCGAATCGCAGTCACTTCCCACGGGAGTTGTGTTTCAGCGGTATCAGCCTGCTAAATAAAGTAAAGACCTTATTTCGTTGTTTGTTAAGGTTGCTTTTTTTTGATAAAAAATGGCTTTGCTTATCGATCGATACTTTTCCTTAAGCTTGATCAACCTGAAAAATGAACTGATGACTAATTGAACCAGGTGGTGTTGAACTGATGCTGGTTTATTCTTTTTGACTCACTTATTTGGTTCATACCCTGCTTACTGTTACTTAACACCACGTTGATGCCCGATTTTAGCTTACAAAATTGCGTATAATAATACAAAGCCTTTAAGACTGATCTAAACAAGTCTCAAAACAAAACTTGCATAGATGCTAAGGTAAACAAGGCAGTTCTGACCTTGCGATTAGGTCAGCGCTTAATATTTTGGTATCTTTTTCAATTTTTGATCATGAGGCGATTCGATATGACAAATTGGCGATGAAATCACCATCTGTGCCTCGCATTGGATTGATGATTATTCCCTCTGACCCATTCTGGATTCAGATATATCACTCAATCGTCAGAGCAAACGAAGATATCGGTGATGATCTAATTACCTTGCATCTGGCCGGCAATATGAACCAAATCGACCAGTTTGCGCCAGAAACAATTGTTGACCAGGTTATGGCCTATAACCTGGATGCATTGATCACTACCCAAATCCCTGACGAAATTTTATCTGGTTTGCTTGAACATGACCTGCCTGTGCTCTGTCTGGCTGAGGTGATCCATATAGACCATCGCCGGCTAACCCTTTTCTCTGAAATGGATGAAGGTGGTGCCATCGCTGCGGAATACCTTGGGGCAAGGCTTAATGGCAAGGGCAGTATTATGGTCGTCACCGCGGCAAAATTAAAAATATCTTCAGTTGGACAAAGTCGTTTGCGTGGATTCATGGCTGTAATGGAACGCTTTCCCCAAATTCAAGTTGACCATATTCCATGTTCCTGGGATTATCGTGAGACCTTTGATGAGATGATGGAGGTGTTTGAAAATTACCAGAAGCCCATCGACGCAGTCTTTGGCATTTCAGATTCGATCATGTTCGCCGTTCAGGATGCTGGTATAAAGACCGGCAAACTACTGCCTAATACGATTCTTGTTGGCCTGAATGGAGATCCGCAGGCATTGGTAGCCGTGGCTGAGGGCACATTTCAGGCAACGGTTGACGTTGGAACGGAACTGGTTGGCGGAAAAGCCATCGAATTTGCTCATCAGGCGGCTTATGGTAAAAAGATACCTGATCGAATTCCTTTTACTTACCAAATAGTCACACATGAAAATGTTGCCACGATTGCAGCACGTAAGTTATCTACTCTGGCAGATTTATTCAATCATTTAGTGGGATTTGATCGTCAGCGAGAACACGACCGGTTGATTCAGTTTGAGGGGGCGCTGGAAATCAGCCACCGGATTGGATTTTTGCTGAACAGTGAGCAGCTTAGCGCAGAGATCAGCGCGGCGGTACATAAGAGCTTTGGATACAATTGGGTACGTATCTTGCGCTACACAGAATCGGACAACGAATTAACCACCTATGGTGGAGAGCTTTCGCCGGCATCACGTCAGATTCCTATCTCCCAGGATCGACTGCTTTTCCTTGCATTAGCGAACAATGCGCCAATCATCATTCCAGACACGCAAAGGTCCTTCCGCTGGCACACGGGGGCAGAGTGGAGCCAAATTCGCTCGCGTGCCATCCTTCCCATTCAATTGGGTGAACAGGTGATCGGCCTGATCGATTTACAAGCTGCGCAGCCAATTTTGCAGCCGTCCTTCGAAATAACCGGACTAAAAATGCTGGCTACTCAGGTCGGAATTGCCATGCAGAATGCCGATCTCTACCAGGATGCGCTGCGTGCGCGCGAGCAAGCTGAACTGCTTTCGACTGAAAACGCTCGTCTATACGGTGAGTTAATGGAAACATCCGTCCAGGACGAACTTACCTCAGCATTTAACCGGCGTGGACTGATGGAAAGAAGCCGGCACGAATTGATGCTTGCACACCGGTTAAATTATCAAGTCGGCGTCTTGATGTTTGATGTGGATAACTTCAAAAAGATAAATGATACCTATGGTCACGGAGTAGGCGATGAAGTTTTATGTGCCGTAGTCAAGCTCTGTCAGCAGAACATCCGCGAGACCGATATCTTGGGACGGTATGGTGGCGATGAATTCGTTATATTGATGCCTGGCTGTGATCTGGAAGATGCCTACAAGAAGGGGAATTTTTTACGCGAATGCGTCGAACAATCACGTTTTTCGTCTGGAGATGATTTTTTCCACGTAACAATCAGTATGGGGATAGTGGTTAATAGCCATGAGATGTTTGAATTCGAAGAATTGTTACAAAAAGCCGATCAGGCACTTTATCTTTCCAAGCAAGCAGGCAAAAACATTGTATCCTATGGAGTGTGAAATCGATTGGCGTACGTAACTTTTTCCGAGAATTATCTTCTGCAATTGCGTGTCGCATGGACCTAATAAAAATGAACCGCTGAAAAGCAGTTACTCGTGTAGTCGGGGCGAGAGGATTTGATATTATCCCTCGATTGGAACCCCCGACCTTAAATGTAAAAACCGCCTTTCAGCGGTTTTTTTGTGTAGTCGGGGCGAGAGGAATTGATGTCACCCCTCGATGGGGAGCGGAGACCTATAAAACAAAAACCACCTTACAGCGGTTTTTTTGTAGTCGGGGCGAGAAGATTTGATATTATCCCTCGATGGGGAGCGGAGACCTGTAAAACAAAAACCGCCTTACAGCGGTTTTTTTGTAGTCGGGGCGAGAGGATTTGAACCTCCGACCTCTTGCACCCCATGCAAGCGCGCTAGCCGGACTGCGCCACGCCCCGATCAACAGGCGATATTATAGCCGGGTTTGTTGCTTTTGGCAACCCTCGCCGGAAGATTTTCCACGGCTTAATGCCCGGCGACCGGCGGAGCATCCGCCGCGCGCCGCCCGGCGAACTGGAATGGCCAGCCCGGCAGCAGCACGCCCAATAACAGGGCCACGATCGCCGCGTAAAAAGTGATCGTGTAAGCGCGTTCAAACCCGGTGATATTCTCCTGGCAGGCCTCTTTCATCAACTGAGCCATATTGGCGGAGGGCGGAAGCGGATCGGCGCTGACACCTCCGGTCGCGCTGGCTACCTGCGGGTTGGGTTGGGGCACGCAGACCGCCACCGGAGTGGATCCAGCTTTTACCGGGGTTTCCTGGAACTTCTGCTGGAAGGCCGAAATCTGCGGCGATAAGCCGCTCACCAAAACCGTCGCCAGGATGGCCACGCCGATCGACTGCACCACGTTGCGGGTGGCGTTGGTCAGGGATGAACCCCGCGCGATGTCTTTCAAAGGCACGACCGACAAGCCGGTAATGAAGGTGGTCTGCACCGTCGAACCCACCGCCAGCCCGCGCAGCGCCAGCAGGATCATGATCGTGGTGATGGTCGTATCGGCCGTGATCTGCGAGAGCTGCCAGGTATTGATGATCAGCATCAAGAATCCAAATGTGACCAGCGGCCGTGGGCCAAAACGGTCGTATAACCGCCCGGCGATGATCGTGGTGGCCCCGCTTGTGATGGCCATTGGCAGAAGGATCAGCCCGGTTTGCAGCGCGGTCTTGCCGAGCATGGCCTGTAGGAAAATCGGCATCATGAATTCAGCGCCGAACAGGGCGATCACGCTGACGTAACCCAGCACAGTGGCGTTGAGAAAGATGCGCTTGGTGAACAACCGCAGGTCGAGCAGCGGGCGTTTCGCCACAAACAGTTCAACCACGCCGAATGCGATCAATCCCGCGACCCCGATCCCTGTCCACAACATGACTTGTGGCGTGTTCCAGCCATTGTTGGCAGCCAGCGAGGTGGCATACAGGATTGAGCCAAAACCGATGATTTCCGTGATCAGCCCCGGCCAATCGAAAGACGGTTTGGTTTCGCTGATAAAGGCCGGTAAAAATCGCGAGCCCAGGAAGATGCCCAGAATCCCGATCGGGGGATTGATGAAGAAGATTGCCCGCCACAGCTGTTGGTCTACCAGCAAACCGCCAAGGATCGGGCCCAGGGCCGGCGCGATCACCAGTGCAATCCCAAAAATACCCAGGGCGGCTCCTTGCTCCTTGGCTGGAAAGGTGCGGAATAAAAAAGCCGGGCCTAACGGCAGGGCAATTCCGCCGCCAAATCCCTGCAAGGCGCGCGCGAAGATCAGGAAACCCAGGCTGGGGGAGATCCCGCACAGGAAAGAACCCAGCACAAAAATGCTTAACCCCGTCAGGTACACTCGTTTCAATCCAAACCGGTCGCCCAGGTAACCCGCCAGGGGGGTGCTGATGCCCAGCGATAGGACATACACGCTGATGATCCACTGTGAATCATTCAGGGTTGCGCCAAACTCCGTTCGTAAAGTCTGGAAGGCCACGTTGACTACCGTGGTATCCAGAATGACCATGAAAATACCGAAGATTACCGAAATTAAAACTTTCCATTTTGCCTCAAGCTGCCATTTCCGGGCAGGTTCAGGATTGGTGACAACGTTTGACATACCCATACCTCATCGACCGTAAAATCAAAGGATATTCATTAAATTAAACGGCCAGGCGGCCGATTGGATAGGCCTTTTTATACCTGGCCATCTTTGATTGCAGATCGCAGAATGATAATATTATAAATAATATTTGTCAAGAAATTGTAATAAATGAGCAGTATCCAGCCTGCCCAAGAAAAAATCACCCGGAAGGCTGCAAAGTGCCACCAAGAAATTCAGAGAACCTCAGGGTTTCTCTTCGTGATCTTCGTGTTCTTTGTGGTAAAAAAATATTTTTGGAAACCTTAAAAATTCGTCAGCCCTAAAATGATTTATGAAAATTGATTTATCTTAAGCACCATAAATCCATAAATCCATTTTTTGTTGGAATCACACGATATTTTGATGTTCAAATAAATAGTTATTCTCTGTGTCTTTGTGTCTCTGTGTTAAGTCTATTTCTTATCGTGAGAAAATAGAATCAAACTTTCACGAATTCAGGAATTTTCGCTGCCACTCGTAAAGCCGGTTCAGCGCCTCGATCGGCGAAAGGGCGTTCACGTCCAACTCCTTTAACTCTGCCAGCAGCGGATTGGTCTCCGGGAAAAGCGTCAGTTGTTCCACCAGGTTCGGGTTGATCCTCACCGCCTTGCCTGAGGAAGCTTCGAGCTGGTGCAGGATCTCGCTGGCGCGCACGATCACCGGGTGCGGCAGGCCCGCCAGCTGCGCCACATGGATCCCGTACGAGCGGTCGGTGCCCCCTGGCACGATCTTGTGCAGGAACACCACCCCGTCTTCGGTTTCGCTCACCGCCACGTTGTAATTGCGCACCCCCGGCAGCAGGTCGCTCAGCTGGGTCAGCTCGTGGTAGTGCGTGGCGAACAGGGTCCGCGCCCGCAGGCGCGGGTGGTTGTGGATGTATTCGACCACTGCCCAGGCGATCGACAGCCCGTCGTAGGTGCTCGTCCCGCGCCCGATTTCGTCCAATACCAGCAGCGAACGCGTGGTGGCATGGTTAAGGATATTGGCGGCTTCGATCATCTCCACCATGAAGGTCGACTGCCCGGCGTGGATTTCGTCCTGGGCGCCGATGCGCGTGAAGATGCGGTCCACCAGCCCGATCCTGGCCCAGGAGGCAGGCACGAAACTGCCCATCTGCGCCATCAATGCGATCAGCGCCACCTGGCGCAGGAAGGTGCTCTTGCCCGACATGTTGGGCCCGGTGATCAGGCGCACGATCTCGCCGTCTTCGAAGATCGCGTCGTTAGGCACGAAGCGCTCGCTGCGCAGGCTGCGTTCAACCACCGGGTGGCGCCCGTCCACGATTTCCAGGATGGTATCCGTGGTGATTTCAGGCCGGGTGTAGCCGTGCAGCGCTGCCGTCTCGGCCAGTGAAGCCAGCACGTCCAGTTCCGCCAGGGCGCGGGCCGTCTCCAGCAGCACCTTGTTCGCATCCGCGATCTGTGCGCATACCTGGCGGAAAATGCGGGTTTCGATCTCGTGGATGCGATCCTCGGCATTCAACACCAGGGTCTCGTATTCTTTCATCTCCGGGGTAATGAAGCGTTCCGCGTTGACCAGGGTCTGTTTGCGGATGTATTCCGGCGGCGCGCCGCCGGCAGCCCCGCGGCTGATCTCGATGTAATAACCAAAGACCTTGTTATAGCCCACCTTTAGAGTCTTGATCCCGGTCCGCTCCCGTTCCACGCCTTCCAGGTTGGCCATCCACTCGCGCGCGTGGCGCGAAGCCTCGATCACCCCGTCCAGTTCGGCCGAGTATCCTGCCCGGATCACACCCGTGTTCTGCAGCGTGGCGGGTGGTTCGTCGCTGATTGCCATTTCAAGCAGCGACAGCTCGCCGCTGCACAGGTGAAAGGAATCCAGCACCGGTTTGAGCGGCGCGGCCTTTTCGTCAAACAGGCCGTAAATTTTGGGCAGGCAGCGCAGCGTGGCGCGGATCGCGGTCAGGTCGTTAGGTTGGGCGTGACCGGTGATGGTGCGGTTTACCAGCCGTTCCAGGTCCGACAGCACGCGCAGCGAGGCGCGCAGTTCGGCCCGCAGCACCCCTTCTTCGATTAAGAAAGCCACACCGTCCTGGCGGGCGTTGATTGCCGCCGGGTCGAGCAGCGGTTTGCTGACCCATTGGCGCATCAGGCGCTTCCCCATCGGGGTCACGGTCTGGTCGAGCACGTTCAGCAGCGAGCCCTCCACCGTGTTCTGGCGGATGGTCTCGGTCAGTTCAAGGTTGCGCCGGGTTGAGGCGTCCAGGGTCATGAATTCGCTCAGGCTGTAGGTCGCGAGCCCGGTCAGCAGCTTCAGCGCTGCCGGTTGGGTTTCCTCCAGGTACTGCAGCAGGGCGCCCGCCGCCTGCACCGCGCCGGGCATGCTGCGCAGGCCAAAGCCGTCCAGCGAGGCCACCCCAAAGTGGTCCTGCAGGCGGTCCTGGCAGCGGTTGAATTCGAAGCGCCAGGGTGTCCAGCGTGTGAGGTGCCCGGGGATGCCTTCCGGAAGCTGCGCTGTCTCCGCCAGCAAAATTTCGGCCGGGTGCAGGCGCAGCACCTCCCCGCGCAGCGCGCTGGCCCAATCCGTGCCTTCAATCTCGGTGGTCGTGAATTCCCCGGTGGTGATGTCCACCACCGCCAGGCCGGCCCGTTCGTCGTGAAGCACCAGGCTGATCAGGTAGTTGTTGCGGTCGCCGTGCAGCAGTCCTGGTTCGACAATTGTGCCCGGGGTGACCACGCGCACCACTTCGCGCGTAAACAACCCATTCTTGGCGGGCTGCTCGCCCACCTGCTCGCAGATCGCCACGTGGTAGCCTTTGTCGATCAACCGCGCCAGGTAGTTTTCGACGGCGTGGTAGGGAATCCCGGCCATGGGGATGCGCATCCCTTTGGCCACGGGGCGGGAAGTGAGCACGATATCCAGCTCGCGGGAGGCGATTTCGGCGTCCTGGTCAAAAGTTTCATAAAAATCACCCAGGCGAAAAAAGACAATCGAATCTGGGTGCTGGCGTTTAACCTCGAGATACTGCTGGCGGATGGGGGTAACTTCGTCTGGCATGCTCTCATTCTAAGAGCAGGATAAATTTTCGGCAAGGGATAACGGGTTATTGCTTGACGGGAAGCGTATAATAATTTGAAGCTGCCAATCACTGGAGATGGAATGGAAGAAATAGAGTCAAAAGAACACGATGTTTTTGATGGGGTGGAGATTGGGGTGGGGGCCTGGGCGTGGGGGGATCGAATCTTTTGGGGTTTCCGGCAGGATTACGCCGAAGAGGATATCTTTGGCGCATTTCGGGCCAGTATTGAAACCGGAATGGTATTTTTCGACACGGCCGAAATTTACGGTCAGGGGCAGTCCGAGAAGTTCCTGGGAGAGTTCCTCAAGACGACCGATGTGCGTACGGTGGTTGCCACCAAATTTATGCCGTTTCCCTGGCGTTTGACCGGCCGAGCCCTGCTCAAAGCATTAAAGAGCAGCCTGCAGCGCCTGGACCTGCCCAGGGTGGATTTATACCAGATCCACATGCCGCTGCCGCCGGTGAAAATTGAAACCTGGATGGCAGCCATGGCCGAAGCCAGCCAGGCAGGTACGATTGGTGCCATTGGCGTATCCAATTATGACCATGCTCAGACCCGGCGGGCATTTGAAGCCTTACAGCATGAAGGACTGCGCCTCGCCTCCAACCAGATCGAGTACCACCTGCTCAATCGAAAGATCGAAAAAAATGGCCTGTTAAAGCAGTGTCAGGAGATGGGCGTCAAAGTGATTGCCTACAGCCCCTTGGCCCAGGGGGTATTGACTGGTAAATATACGGCGGAAAATCCCATGCGTGGTTTTCGCGGGAGTAAATACAACCGCAAATACCTGGAGCAGGTCAAACCCTTGATCCAGCTGATGAAGAAGATCGGCCTGGACCATGATGGCAAGACGATCGCGCAGGTTGCCTTAAATTGGACCATCTGCAAAGGAACGCTGCCCATCCCCGGCGCCAAAAATGCCCGCCAGGTGCAGCAAAACGCTGGCGCATCAGGCTGGCGCCTGACCCCGGCAGACGTTGCCCAGTTGGATGAGACCAGCGATTTGGTTTTAAATTCCGCGCGCCCAGCAGGGGATCGCGCCTCAAACTGATCACCTGCGGGCTGACCGCCGCGAAATACCCCGACGAAAGGTTCATTTCTGAACGGCTGAAATGCCGCAGTAGATTTGTGAACGCTTTGGTATAATCGAACCTATGAGCGATAAGAATGAAGTCCAATTTGTATTATTTCACGGCATCGACCAGTTTATGCTGCCCGAATACCGCCATGAGGTGCTGTTAAAGGTGGTTGGCCATCTGGATGAACTTACCCCCGACCGAAGAGGCAAAATCCAGAACCAGATCAAACGCTATGTCCGCCTGCCCGGGTTTCGCAACAGCATGCTGGCGCCGTTGGCGATTAAAGTCAAAGGGTGCGAGGCGGCCTTTGAGAAGCGCCCCGATTTTGTGGCCCAGGTCTTGATGGCCTGGTCGGAGCTGCACCCTGAACTGCGCCAGCAGATTTACGATCTCCTGGTGGAGCGCAAGTGGGAACTGCTCTCGCCGGACGCCGACCGCACCAAGCTGCCGGGTTTCATCGCCGCCTGGCCCAAAGAAGAAACTTACGATGTATTGGACGCTGCTTATAAGGAAAAATTCCCGGAGAGCCAGGCCCATGAATATGACGTGCGCCTGATGATCGTCTGGATGAGCGGGCGGCTGCCTTATGACATGGACGAAGAAGAGGAAGAGGAAAAATAGATCCGGTTTTCCAATCAAAAAAAGGGCTGTAAATGGCGCACTTGCCATTTAAAGCCCTTTTTTTAGATATTGTTGGCGAACACCGCATCCCACCCCCAGCCCCTCCCGGAAGGAGTGGAGAAATCTTTTCTGTGTTTTTTTGGCGCTGTTCAGCGCCAAAAAAACACTAAAGCAAGTCTTTCCCGCCCCACCGAAGGCGCGCAAAAAGGAGGGCGGGGGCCGGGGGGTGGGTGAAGGATGCGTGATAGTTCGCCAACAATATCCTTTTTTTATTCTGAAAATTCAACTTCGATTTCTGGCTGGTCGTCGAGATTTCCCGAGGTTTGAATCTGGATATCGTCGAACAAACCCTCCTGGTTGGCGGAAATGATGTGGCGTTTGACCAGTTCCAGCATTGCCAGAAACGTCACCACCACTTCCAGCCGCGAGCGGCCTTGCAGCAACCGGCGAAAAGTAGGCGACTCCCCGCTGCGCAGCGCCGCCAGGATGGTGCGGATGCGGTCGCTGATCGTGATCCGCGGCATGCTGACCACCTCGCTCAGGGCGGGTAGGGCATTCTTGGTGGCAAACACCGCCCAGGCGGCTCTGACCAGGTCCTGTAACGTCACCCCGGTCAGATCCAGTTTTGCATCCACCTTGATTTCAGGCACATATATGCGCAGGTAGGTGCGCAGTCCTTTGTGCTGGCGGTCCTCCAGGGTGGCTGCCAGCTGCTTGAAACGGCGGTAAATAATGAGCTGGCGCGCCAGCGCTTCGGCGGGGTCCTGTTCGTCGACCCCGGCTTCGACCACCGGCGGGCGTGGGAGCAGCGCCGCCGATTTAATTTGCACCAGGCGGGCGGCGATCACCAAAAACGCGGATACTTCCGCCGCTTCCCGGTTCGCCAGCCCGCGCATATAGGCCAGGTACTGGTCTGTCACCTGCGCCAGGGCCAGTTTGGTGATATCCAACTCGGCGCGTTCGATCAAATCCAGCAGCAGATCCAGTGGACCGGCATACAGGTCAGTCTGGATGGTATAGCCTTCGGTTTGGTGGCTGGCAACTTGGGAATTTGGGGGTCGGGTATATAAGCTCACGGGGTTATTATATTATAATTCAGGCATGTCACCCGACCGGTTATCTCATCTGGATGAAAGCGGCAGCGCCCATATGGTGGATGTTGGCGCCAAACCGGTCAGCGATCGTTGGGCGGTCGCTCGGGGCGAAGTCCACCTGCGACCCGAAACGGTGGCCCTGGTCCGCCAGGGTTTAATGAAAAAAGGGGACGTGCTGACCGTAGCCCAAATCGCAGGGATTATCGCGGCCAAAAAGACTTCCGAGCTGATCCCATTATGCCACCCACTGCCCATCAATCAGGTTGATGTTCAGCTTGAACTGGATGACGATTTACCCGGGGTTCAAATCAGAGCCGAAGTGCGCACCAGCGGCAAAACAGGGGTCGAGATGGAGGCGCTTACCGCGGTCTCGGTGGCAGCCTTAACGGTATATGACATGGTAAAAGCAGTGGAAAAGACGGGCCGCATCCAGAATATCCGCCTGGTCGAAAAACATGGCGGGGTGAGCGGCGATGTGGTCAACGAGAAAACCTCCCGGTGAGTGAATATTGATATGCTGATTTCTATTTTATTTTTTGCGGGCCTCCGCGATCGCGCACAGACCCATCGAACCGAGTTGGACCTGCCAGAAGGCGCCACGGTAGCAGATCTGAAGGCAGAGGTGGTTCAAAAATTTCCGGCGGTAGCACCATTACTGCCGAACGCATTAATTTCGGTGAACCAGCAGTATGCTGCTGAAACGGAAGGGATCCCGCCAGGCGCCGAGGTCGCATTTTTCCCACCGGTCAGCGGGGGCGGGGACCTGCCCACGATCTTGCATGTGACCAATGACCCGCTGGATCTGGATGACCTGGTCGAGCAGATCACCCTGGATTCGACCGGGGCAGTGTGTGTTTTCAGCGGCATGGTCCGCGGGATCACCACCCGCGGTGAAGCGCACGAAACGATAGCCCTGGAGTACGAAGCTTATGTTCCGATGGCAGAAGCCAAAATGGCCCAGGTGGCTGAAGAAATCCGCGAGCGGTGGCCCATGGTGGAAGGGATCGTGATTGTCCAACGGATTGGCCGCCTGGTCGCCCGGACGCCCACTGTCCTGATCGCTTGTGGGGCCGCGCACCGCGATACGGGCGTTTTCGAAGCGGCCCGCTACGGTATCGACCGGTTGAAAGAAATAGTCCCAATCTGGAAGAAAGAAATTGGCACGCATGGTGAAGTTTGGGTGGAAGGCGATTACCACCCTCATCCAGGGGATTAACATACGAATATAAATGAGAATAAAAGGAGCGCCAGCTACCTTGCCCGGTATCATTGGGGAGGGTGGCTCGCCCTCCCTTGGTTCTCGGGAGGTTTGGATGGAGCAACAAAATATACTACCCGAGTTGGAGTCGCCGCATGCGTTGGCGAAACGGCTGGGTCTGGGATTTAACGACTGGTTATTACTCAGCCGGGCGTTAACCCACCGTTCCTATTTAAACGAGCACCCCGAAGCGCTTGAAGATAATGAACGCCTGGAATTTTTAGGCGATGCCGTCCTTGATTTTACCGTCGGGGCCTGGTTGTATAACCGCTATCCTGAAATGCCCGAGGGCGATCTGACCCGCATGCGTTCTGCCCTGGTCTATACCGACCAGCTGGCGAATTTCAGCCGGCAGATCAACCTGGGGAATGCCATGCGTTTGGGGCGGGGTGAAAGCCACGGCGGGGGACGTGATCGCTCTCCCATTTTATGCGACACATTTGAGGCCTTCATCGGCGCCATATACCTCGACCAGGGTCTGGACATGGTGATCAAGTTCATCTCACCGCTGCTTGAAGAAGCCGCGGATGAGGTGCTCTACACCCACCGGGTGGATGATCCCAAGAGTATGTTCCAGGAATGGATCCAATCCCAGGGCTTTCCCGCGCCGTATTATATCACCCGCAATATTTCCGGTCCGGATCATTCCAAGAATTTTGAAGTCGATGTGATCGTCAACGAAATCGTATACGGCACGGGTTCCGGGCACAGCAAACAACAGGCGACCAAGTCCGCCGCCCGAGACGCCTTGAACCGCCTGGGATTGATCGAATGACGGAAACAGTGCCACCTTACATCCCACGCTTGAAGTCGCTGGAGCTTCATGGCTATAAAACCTTTGCCAGCAAAACGCCTTTTGAATTTCCCGGGATAATTACGGCGATTGTTGGCCCGAACGGCTCGGGAAAATCGAATATTGCCGATTCTTTGCGCTGGGTATTGGGCGAGCAGTCCTATTCTCTCTTGCGCGGCCGAAAAACTGAGGACATGATCTTTGGCGGTTCTGAACAGCGCCCGCGGGCCGGTATGGCTTCCGCCACCATCATGTTTGATAATACCGATGGCTGGTTGCCAATCGATTTCAGTGAAGTGGCTGTTACCCGGCGGGCCTACCGCGATGGTCAGAACGAATATTTGCTCAACGGCCAGCGCGTGCGGCTGAAGGAAATTTCTGAGCTTCTTGCCCAGTCCGGTCTGGCCGAACGCACGTACACGATCATCGGGCAAGGTCTGGTCGACGCGGCCCTTTCGCTGAAACCTGAAGAAAGACGGCGTTTCTTTGAAGAAGCAGCCGGGATCGGCCTGTACCGCAGCCGGCGAGAGGAAAGTATAAACCGGCTGGAAACGACCCGCCGCAACCTGGACAGGGTGCAGGATATTCTGGCAGAGTTGGAACCACGCCTGCAAAGCCTGGAAAAACAGGCCCGGCGGGCAATCGAATATGAACGCATTAAGGCGGATTTAAGGGTACTCCTGCGGGATTGGTATGGGTATCACTGGCATAAGATCCAGATCGACCTGGCGCATGCCCGCGAGGTCAACCATGCCCAGGAAGAGCGCCAGGCGCAAACCCGCCAGCGCCTGGATGAAGTGGAAGGCAAGCTGGATATCCAGCGCCAGGCGGTGCTCACCAACCGCAGCCGGTTAAACGAACTTCACACCCAATCCGCCGAACTGCACAGCCAGCGCGAAAAGGTGAACCGCGAATTAGCGGTAATGGATGAACGCCAGCGCGCCAACCAGGATCTTATGGTCAGCTTGCGTGGTGATCTGGGGCGTTTGGAGGAAGAACGCAAGGGCCTGGACGAAAAGTCTCAATCCTTACAGGCCGAACTGGCCCACCTCAAGCAGGAATTGGCCGATTCACAGGAGCAGTCTGCCACAGCGCAGGCGGCTTTCCGGGCGCGAATGCAGGAACGCGAGAAAATCGAAGGGGCATTACGCGATAACCGGCGCAATTTACTCAATATCGAAACCCGCCAGGTTCAACTGCGCGCTCACCTGACCGAACTGACCGGCCGTGCACAAACCCTCGAGACCACCATTCAAAACTTGCATTCCGGGCTGATGCGTGAAGTCCAGGCGCTGGCTGATGCCCGCACCCGGCTGGAAGAAGCGACCGGGCGGCGAGTGCAGCATGAACAGGAACGCCGCGCCCTTGAAACAAAAATAACCGAACACCGCCAATCTATCCAGGCCGGCGAAACCCAACGCCGGCAGGCGCTGGATGCGCGCGCCGGGTTGGATGCAGAACGAACGCGTTTCAAGGCACAACTGGATGTGTTGGAACAGGCAGACCGTTCTTTCAGCGGCTTGAACCAGGGTGCCCGGTACCTGCTGCAGGCCTCAAACCAGGGAAAGCTGGGTGGCAAAATTCAAGCCCTCAGCGGTTTTATGCATGTCCCCGCACAATATGAAACAGCCATCGCGGCTGTGCTCGGCGAATACCTGGATGGCATTATTTTGGAGAACCCACAGCAGGTTGAGGAGGTTCTCAAACTCCTGGAACAGGGTGAAAAAGGCCGGGCCGTGCTCTTTTCCAACCCCAATCCTGAACCTGAAGCTGAATCCGGTATTCTTAAGGATGAAGATTTCGTGGGAGTGGCAGCCGATCTGTTGGAAGTACCCGAAGAACTCCAGTCTTTAGCCCAAAAATTATTAGGAAAAACCTGGGTAGTGCGCACTCGAGCTGCCGCCCAGCGCCTGGTCATTGGCCTTCCGGAGAATACGCGCCTGGTAACTCTTAAAGGTGAGGTATTTTATCCCGGCGGGGTGGTTTTGGCCGGCCAGGATGGTAAAGCTGGGATTATCGGGCGGCCTCGGCAGAAGAAAGAATTGAATGAACGCCTGGCAGAATTGGCTCTCAAGATCGCCGAGGCCTTGAAATCCATCGCTGCCATTGAAGGGCTGCTGGAGAAGAACCGCGAAACAGGTCAGCAGTTTGAGAAACACCTGCGCCAGGTCAGCCAGGATTTAGGCGCTGCCAACCAGCAGGTTCAACAGGCTAACCTGACCGTTGAGCAAAGCCGTCAGCGGCATGAATGGCAGCGCAGCCAGATTGACAATAACGAGACCCAGCTCAAAAAGACTGAGGGAGAAATATCGGAATTACAGCAGGAAATCACAAACCTGGACGAAAAGGTTAAGCGTCTTAACGAAGAGATTCGCGCTCAAAATCGAGTCCTCTCTGGTCTGCCGGTGGATGAACTGCAGGCGCAAATGGCGCATTGGTCCACCGGAGCTGCCGTGGCAGATCGAGCAGTAAAAGAGGCTCAACGCCGTTTTGATGAACACCAGCGGGTGATCTCGACCAACCAGCAGCGCCTCGTCACGTATCAAGAACGCCTGGCTGGCCTCCAGACCACCTTTGTCGAATTGGATGGATTGATCACCACCCTTCAAGCCAGTGAAAGTGAAATCCAGCAAAAGATTGAGCTGCTCCAGCGAGAAATCGACCCTGTAGAAGCCGATCTGTTAAAGTTGGAAGATCAGTATACGGTTTCCCAATCTGAGCAGACTGCGGCGCAGCAGGCCGCATTGGTCGCCGATCGCTATGTGACCCAATCCCAACTCGAAATGGGGCGGGTACAAGATTCGATGAACTCTCTGCGCCGGCGGATCGAGGACGATTTTGGCCTGGTGGCTTTTGAATACAACGCGGATGTCACCGGCCAGACGCCTCTGCCGCTGGATGGGATGGTGGAACAACTGCCAATGCTGACCGAAATTTCTTCGGATATCGAAGACCAGATCAATCGCCAGCGGGCCCAGATGCGCCGCATGGGTGCGATCAATCCGGAAGCGCACAAGGAGTTTCTGGAAGTAAAAGAACGATTCGAATTTATGACGCAGCAGGTGGAAGATTTGCGTAAAGCCGACGCCGATCTACGCGAAGTGATCGCCGAGTTAGACGATCTGATGCGCACAGAGTTCCGCAAAACATTTAATGCGGTTGCGGCTGAATTCAAGATCATGTTCACCCGCCTGTTTGGCGGCGGCACCGCAAAATTGGTCCTCGTGGATGATGATAATCCTACAGAGACCGGCATTGATATCGAAGCCCGTCTTCCAGGCAGGCGAGAACAGGGCCTTTCCCTGCTTTCTGGCGGTGAACGCAGCCTGACCGCGGTGGCATTGATATTCTCCTTGCTAAAAATCTCGCCGACCCCATTTTGTGTCATGGATGAGGTGGACGCCATGCTGGATGAATCCAACGTGGGCCGGTTCTGTGAGTTATTAAAAGAATTAAGTCTCAAGACCCAATTTATCGTGATCACGCATAACCGCAACACCGTCCAGGCGGCGGATGTAATTTATGGGGTCACCATGGGACGAGATTCTGCCAGCCAGGTGATCAGCCTGCGCCTGGATGAAGTCAGCGAAGAGATGGTTCGCTGAGCCAACCTGATTGCTACAACAAAAAATGCCCGCGATAAAGCGGGCATTTTTTGTTGTAGCAATGATTTATTAGGGTACCGATGTCGGCTGGGTTGTGTCCGTGCTGGGCAGGACCGGGGCGACAAAAGTAGGATCGGTAACCGGATGAGAAGACCAGGTATCATAGATTTTCACATCGCTGGCTGTCGTGGCAGTAGTCAGCCAGGTTTGGAAATCTGATTGGCCCTTGGTTTGAATATCTGAATCGGCCAAAGGCACATTTTCTTTTCCAAGAACCTGGATGACGTGATAACCAAAGTCAGATTTGACAGGCTGGCTGATATCGCCAACGTTCATACTAAATGCGGCATCTTCGAAAGGCTGAACCATGGCGCCTTTGGCGAACCAACCCAAATCTCCGCCTTTATCTTTGGTCGAAGTATCGGTAGAATATTCAGCCGCAAGCTGGCCAAAATCACCGCCCTGCTTCAAGAGGTCTTCGACCTTCGTGGCAGTGGCCTCATCCGCGACGAGGATGTGGCGGGCCCAGACCTTTTCTTCGCTGGAAGGCACGGCTTTGACGAAATCCTCAATGAGCTTTTCCCGGTAGATCTGATATTTAATCAACTGCCGGAAATCGGCCATGGTGAACCCGATCTTGGCCCAGTTATCAAGACTGGTCTGTTCCTGACCCTTGAAGAGATCTTCCGTGTATGGGGTCGGGGTTTCGGTGATCGTCGGCGTCTCTGTGATGGTCGGTGTCGCAGAGGGTTCGCTGGGTGTCACGGTGATTGTCGGTGTGTCCGATGGGACCAGGGTTGCCGTCGGTGGGATAGCCGTGGGGGTTCCGGCTCCCGGCGTCGATGTCGGGGTATCCGTAGGCGTGTCGGTTGGGGTCGGGCTCGGCCCGGGTGTAAAGGTTGGCGTCAGTGTGATCAGTGCCAGTTGGGTCGCTGAATAAGTTGATGTGGCAATCAAGGATGGAGTGATGGTAGGCGTCGGCGTACCGTTCGGAAAATATCCAAATAACTTCTGTATATATTCATCGATTTCTGTATCGGAAACGGTGATGCCGCGTTTTATTGCTTCTCTTTGTATCACCAAATCAGCGACCATCTGGTCAACCACGTCTTTTCCTAACACAGCAGGATCGCTCAGTTTGGAACTGATCGTCTGCAGCTGGGGTGTCAAACCAAAAGGATCGCCCTGGAACTGGTTTAAGAATTGGTAATACTGGTTGAATTGTTGGATCAACTGAGTGCGCTGGAACTTCGCCTCGGTCTCGTATTGTTTAACCGTAATCGACTGATTGCCGACTTGAGCCACAGGCTGGTTATAGACCAACACGAGGTTATCCAGCAAGCCATACCCGACCACACCTACGACAAGCAAAAGAATGATCCCCACTCCAATCAAGAGGTTTCGGCGCTGGATACGTTCACGCTCCATCCGGGCGAGATGTTTCTTGGTTGGAATGGTTGTTTTACGCGACTTTAGTGGTTTTTGAGGCATACTTGCGCCCTTGTTCAAAAAAGGGCATAGTGGTTTTCACCCTATGCCCATGAATGGTTGAATCGAGTTAGCGGTACAATTCTTCTCTGGGTTCTGCCACATATGGCAGCAAAGCCAGATGGCGGGCACGTTTGATCGCGTGAGCCAGCTCGCGTTGGTGGCGAGCGCAAGTACCCGTTTGACGCCGCGGGCGGATCTTGCCTTCTTCGGTTACATAGCGACGCAGCAGGTCAGTGGCCTTGTAGTCGATCAGGATGTTCTTGTCCACACAAAACTGGCAAATCTTGGGACGGGAAACATAGCGGCGACCAACTGGTGCATCGGATTCCATGTTCATATCATCGGTCATGCGTTTTTCTCCGATTAAAAGGGAAATTCATCTTCAATTTGATCAGCATCAACGGGTTCACCCGTTTGTGCGTGGTTATTGTCACGCCGGTCTCCGAGCATCATCATTTCATTGGCTACAATTTCCACAGAGGAATGTTTGACACCTTCGGTATCTTCCCATCGACAAGTCTGCAACCGGCCTTCAATGTAAACTTGCTGGCCCTTGGTCAAGTACTGCTTGCAAATCTCGGCGAGGTTTCCCCAGGCTACAATATTGAACCATTCTGTCTCTGTGTGACGTTCACCGTCTGCCGTATTCCATGTCCGGCTTGTGGCAACGGTATAGGTTGTCACAGGACGTCCAGATGGGGTATAGCGCATCTCCGGATCTCGCCCCAAATGACCGATGATCATCACTTTATTTAATCCCCGGCTCATATCTTTCTCCTTGCCTGACAATAACAAACCATTACACTAGCAAATAAGCAAACTAATCATGTTCCGTTACAGTGAGCATGTAACGCATCACTGGTTCGAGGAAGCGTAGATTTCGTTCGAGTTCGGCGGTAGACGATGGATCTAATTCGGCGACGATCAGTACGTAATGTGCTTCGCGCTGCTTGTGAATGATATAAGCCATCCGTCGTTTGCCCCACATATCGACTTTGGTAATGGTTCCACCGGATTCTGTCATCCAGTTTTTAACTCGATCCACCACACCGTTCAACGCTTCTTCATCGAGATCAGGGTTGACAATCAAAACTGCTTCATACGTGCGCATACAGGTAACCTCCTTTCCATGGGATTGCCCCTGGTCATTGCTTGCGCAGCCAGGAGCGGAAAGGCATCACAATATTTGATGCCCAACAATCAAGCGATAATTTTATCACATATCCACAAATAATCCCAGACAATCAAAACGGGTATCCAGCCGGATCAAACGGCAAAACCCGGTGTTCACGGGCGGACCGGTATAAACCGGTCAGGGTGGCGATGATTTCTCTGCTTTCAGAAAGGGGGAAACGCGGCTGCTTTTGACCCAGGATGACATCTGCCAGGTCTTCAATTTCACCCAGGTAAAGGTGTGGGTACTGAAATGTGATCTCTTCACGGTCATCACCGCGGACGATGATGATGCGCGTTCCCGCGTCTTTCGGGTTGTACGGATTGGGCACCAGCACCGTGCCTTCTGTCCCGCGAATTTCAATCGAGGTGAAATACGGCAGCGAAAAACTGGATTCAATTTGTGCAAACCCACCATTCGGATAACGCATCTGGCCAGTGAAACTCAGATCAACCCCGCTTGGACCGTTCGTTTGGTCGGCGTACATCTCAAGGGGGGGACAGCCCATCACCATATGGGCGTAACTGACCGGGTAACAACCAATATCCCACAGGCTCCCGCCGCCTGTCTCTGGAAACCAGCGGATATTTCCAGGACGGTCTAGAACAAAGGAGAATGTTCCCCTAACATAGCCAATCTCACCCAGCGAACCGCTTTCGATCAACTCGCGTACTTTGAGCGTTTGGGGATGGTGCCGATACATGAAAGCTTCGACGATCTTCACCCCTGACTTTTCGGCTGCCGTACGGATGGCATCGACCTCGCTCACGCTGAGCGCCAGGGGTTTTTCACACAAAACGTGCTTTCCTGCCTGGGCTGCTTTAATCGCCCACTCGGCGTGCATATGGTTGGGCAAAGGGATATAAACTACATCGATTTCGGAGGAATTCAGCAGGGCTTCGTAAGAGCCAAGCGCCTGAGGAATCTCCCATTGGCGAGCATATTCCTGGCAGCGGGCGAGATCCCGGCTGGCGACGGCGATTAATTCATTCCGCGGAGAAGCTTTTAAAGCCGGAATGACCAGGCGATTGATGCGTGCAGTGCCTAATATTCCCCATCTTAGTTTTTTCATATACCTGTCTCCTGAATTGGACGGTCAAAGAAGCAGTAATTTCAGATCTGTTTTCTGGCAGTAGTTTCGAAATGCGGTTGTTTCCCCCAACAGATAGGTAATATCTCTTTCCATCTGGCTGGCCTGATCCGCATCGGCAGTCCCCCCGCTGGAAAGCAGCACCTGAAGTTCATCTATTTCGGCGCTAATAAAGCCGCGCGCCGCCAGCCAGGCAAGGCCGGATTTAACCGTCTTTTCACGCTGGGCAGTCGCGGCAGCCAGTTCGAGGATCGTCGCCTGTCCCTGGCGTGACTTTATCGCGAAACGCACCAATCCCGTCAGACGGGTCAGAAAAGGGGTGAACTGGTCATCCCCGGAAGTCACCCCAAACCAGATCACCTGGTGAGGGGCAACAGTATCCAGGAGCGCCTGCAGTTCATCCCGCCCGGGAGGAACCGACCAAATCACCAGGTTCGCAGCGGCACCAAGATGGGCGCGGTCCACGGAGGTCTGTGGGCAGGTATTTCCGGCCTCGGCAAAGATCAGTGTGTCAGGTGCACCTAACCAGGGCTTGAGCGCGTCATTTGGGTCCAGTTCATTGCGGTGGTCCAGGATTTGTTTTACCGGGCGCAATTGGTGCAGCGGGATGCTTTCCGGAATAATCCGGAAACCTACCCATTCCACCTGAACCGCGGTCTGACCGCGGTAATTGCTGGCGCGCACCGTATAGGCCATGTCAAAACGACTTTCCGGCAGCGGTGAGCCGGCGCCCTGCCACCAGACTACTTTTTGCACGGCGCCGCTGGCATCCTCGACGAGCAGCTGGAGATGTTCACCGTTTTTTCCAAATACGACCTGGCTTTGCAGCGCGAGATTGCGCGAAACCAGGGTTAGTGCACGATTGCCAGGACCAAAAGGCGCCATGCGGTCCAACGATTTGACCAGGTCCAGGTTTAATTGATCCAAAGGTACGAAAGCATCGATCACCAGGCTTACGGCAGTTGATCGTTCCTGCGTCTGCTGCTGGCGAACCGCATTGTCGATCAGATGGTGAACTTCAGATATTTTTGCTGAATCCAGCGATAAGCCGGCAGCCATCGGATGCCCACCAAAGGAGTTAAGGAGGGACTGCGCATTGGTTATCGCCTGGGTAATATTGACGCCTTCGATCGACCGCGCCGAACCCCGGGCAGGCTCTCCCGGTGGGTTGGTGAGCAAGATCACCGGTTTGAGATAAAGCTCGGTTAACCGGCTGGCAACAATTCCTAACACACCTCCCGGCCAGGCAGGGTGTCCGAGCATGAGCACTGGATGCTCAAGCAGCGACCGGTCGCGCTGGATCTGTGCCTGGGCGGCTTGAAAAACCTGGTCGCACAGCAGTTTTCGGCGAGCATTTAGCGCTTCGAGACGAGCCGCCATCGGGCGAGCTTCGGGCAGAGACTTCGCCAGGAAAAAGGGTACCGCCGGATTGGAGTCATCCAGCCGGCCGAGGGCATTCAAACGCGGAGCGATGATGAAAGAGATGAGCTCTTCTGTGATTTGCGAAGGAGGGCTGTCTGATAATTCGAGGATCAACTCGATCGCCGGACGGGGAGACTTGCGCAGGCGTTCCAGTCCACGCTGCACCAGGAAGCGGTTATCGTCAGTTAATATCGCCAGATCGGCAACCGTGCCCAGCGCCACCAGATCCAACAGTTCGTCGACCTGATCGGTCCGGTGCGCACGGATCAGCAGTTCTTCTGCCAGTTTAAAAGCGCATCCCACGCCACATAACGGGGATAATGCCTCACCGGGCGGTAAGCGCTGTGGATTCACCACGGCCAGAGCTGCCGGCAGGGCTTCTGGCAGGGTATGGTGGTCGGTGATAATAAAATCAACCCTGCGTTTCGTGGCGAAGTTCACTGCCTCGTGGGCGGAGATCCCGGTATCGCAGGTCAGTACCAGATCAATCCCCGTATCCAGGAATGTCGCCAGGGCAGGCAGCGCCACACCGTGCGAGTCGCGCTCACGGTTCGGAATGAAATAGCGAACATTTGCCCCCAAAGTTTGCAGGGTCTGCACCAACAAAGTGGTGGCTGTTTGCCCATCGACATCGAAATCGCCCCAAATCCCGATCGACTGGCCTTTATCGATCGCTTTTTCGATGCGGTCGGCGGCTTTCGCTAAATCCGGCAGGTCGCCAGGTGAGGCGGGGGTGTAAAGGTCCGGATCAAGGAATTTTTGCAGGCGCTGGCTGTCGGTAAATCCCCTGCGGACCAACGCTTCGGCCAGAAACAGGGGGGCACCTATCTGGTCGCGAATGGATTGGGGCACATCCACGGCAGGAGGATCGATCCAGAGACTGCCACCCTCGTTCAAAATTCTATTTCTCCAATCTGGTCGAATGGAAAATCAATATCAGGCGAGGCTTCGTCCTCTTCCGGATCCTCCTGCCAATTTCCGGCGCTTTTTCCCCGGTCACAAAGGGAACGGTAAACACAGTAAGTGCATTTCTTTTCATCCAGGGTAAGAGGGAACTCTCCGGCAGGACGGGTAGTAATATCGTTTACCAAATTTTGCAGATATTCCTCATCCGAGCGGAACAGCTTTTCAGAATACTGAATATGCACCGGTTGGTCTGGCTGGCTGGTGAACCAATAAATTAATTCCACCTGCTCCGGGGTGAGCGCTTTGCCAGCGTTGATCGACTTTCCGGCAGAGACCAGCAGATACAGGTATACACGGGTTTGCAGCCGCTCTACCAGGTATTTCCTGGGTATGGGCCGGGCGGATGTCTTCCAATCGACGATTACCGCTCTCTGCCCGGGGTCAACCGCGATCAGGTCGTACTTCGCCACGAGACGGCATCCGGAAAACGGTGCAGTCAGCATAAATTCCGACTTACGGTTGGCGGGCAGGTCGTTAAGAATTGGCGACGCCTGGTATTCTGACCACCATGATGCCAATTCTATGTCCTGAGCCTGGTTTGAAATCTGTTCCTCGGGCAGGCCCAGGTGCGATTGGTGGACCATTTCATGGAAACGGCGTCCCAATTCTGCCCGGTGTTCCATCTCCAGAACTGGTTCGCTTTGCAGGGCCGGCCATTTTAGCTTCTGCAAATAACGCAGTTCAAAGCGGCGCGGGCAGTCCACGTAATCCTGTAAATTGTGCTGGTTGAATTGAAAATCACGAGGAAAATCGTTCATAGTTGTTCTTCCCAATAACGCGCCAACTCGAGCAGCGGGATGGCTGCGATACAATCTCCACGCCGACCCGTATTCCAGGTTACGGTTAATTCACGCCGGGCGCGGGTGATGCCCACATATAAGACCCGTAAACGTTCGGCGGCATAATCCACCCGGGCCTCCCGGGTAGCGAGGCCTTCTTCCAATCCAATCAGCGCCGGATTGCCGGCAATCAATCCGCGCAGCTGGGATAAGGCTTCAGCTTCCAGATTGAGATGGCCGCGCACGAACCATTTTTCGGAAAAGTAGGTGTCATAAGGTTCCAGGGATGGGAAGTCGTAATTATTGACCGACATCAGGTATACCCGGTCCCATTCCAGGCCTTTGGCTTTATGGATAGTGGCAACAACCACTTTCCCCTTGTGCTGCTCCGGATCGAAACCGGTATCCTCTTCGGTAAAACCCAAAAATTTGCGCTCGTTGCGGGCCACGGCAGCCAGCTCCTCGCTGAACTCAGGCAGGCGCCAATCGGGACGACTGCGCGCCAGGCCTTCCAAAACGAGAGCCAGTTTATGGGCCAGGGCCAGATCTGTGGGCTGGTCGAAAATATCCTGGGTGATGGTGAGCAGGAGCTGGTCGATTGGCAGAATAGTTGCTTTCTGCCAGGGGATGACCAGATTCCGTAAAAACTCCAACTCCTGTTGAACTTCCTGGGGGACGGCTTCTGTGGATAGGTCAGCCATCCAATCATGCTCTGGCGTGGGCGAGAGGTAATCTTCAAGACGACCGCAGCGGTGAAGCAAGCTGGCAGCTTCCTGAAAAATAGGCGCAGTCTGTTTATCCGCCAACTGTTCCCGGCGCAGCGCCCGGTAGACCGCGATCAGCTTCGGAGTGGATGCTGGATCAGCCAGGAAGCGCAAAACCGCGGAAAAAAGATCGGCGGTTTGCCGGGTAGATAAGGATGAACGCAGCAGTTCAACCGGTTCTATCCCTGCCTTTTTTAACGCGCCAACCACATCTGCGCCGCGTTCATTGCGAGGTGTCAGAACCGCCAGGGTTTCATCGGGATGGTCCGGAAGCCAGTTTTTAATCGATTTAACCACCGCCGCCACTTCATCATCTGGCGAAAGTTTCAAACGCGAGAGATAGATCCCTTTTGGGTTATCGGGTGGGTTGGGCTGGGGATCATTCCGCGGGGAGGGTTCGATGATTGAATGAAATAAAGCTTCCCGCAGTTCTTCCGCCGGGTGCTCCGTTTGCACCCATTCGACCAGGTAATTGGCCAGGTTAATGATGGACTGGGTGGAACGGCCCGAATTTGGCAGTACTGTTCGCTTTACCGCAGGATTTTGAACGAAATCGATTAAATAATGAGGGTCGGCGGTGGTGAATGTTTCGTAGATCGCCTGGTTAGGATCGCCAACCCGCACCCAGTTGCCCTGGCTGCCGGCCAGCAGGGTGAGTATTTCTTCCTGCAGACGACTTAAATCCTGGGCTTCATCTTCGAGGATATAAGGCCAGCGGTAGCGCAAGCGATTTAGGAAGTCTCCATCCGTTTGCAGGGCGACCAGCGCCAGCCGGATCAGGTCATCAAAATCGACCGCACTTCTGTATGAAAGGGCCCGCTGGTAATCGCTAAAGATTTCACAGCCCATTTGCAGCAGCAATGGCGGATTTTTCATCCCAGCGAGCTTATCGTTTAATTCAATGGGTGTAGCTTGTTGGTCTTTGGCGATGCGGATAAAAGCCCCGGCGATCGATGCGACTAACTCAGGGAACTTTCCCCTGGCTTGATTGATCTGTGAAGTGGAAATATCCGGGTTTAAATATTCATCGTAAAACTGAGGGTGAGATTTCAGCCAATTGAGTGAGGCATCATTCAAAATCTGGTTGACATCGCGCTCATCCAGGATTTGAAACCGGTCGGAAAGGCCGGCTAAATCCGGCCGTTCTCTCAAAATATCGTTTGCCAGGCCATGCAGCGTGCGCACCCGGTATCCGATATCGGGCAGCAATCCTTCCCCCTGGATAAACCAGTCGATACGCTGAGAAAAATTATTTACCGCGGAATTGACCAGAGTCACCACCAACACTTCCTGGTCTGGTTCGAGGCGTTCTTCCACCAGCAGGGTGGCAGCCAGGGCCGAAAGCGTGTGGGTTTTTCCACTGCCGGGCACCGCAGAGATCCCCATCCATCCCTGGGTGTAATCCAGAATTTCTATTTGGGCCGGGCGCGGATTAAGCCTGGCGAGCATCGCCACCTCCCTGGTTTAAAGTCCGTCTTAAGATGGTCTGGATGGCCTGTAATAAAGGACCGCGGGCTTCCTCTCCGCGCTCATTCATTCCCGATGCACATAAATATATTTTTTCGCCGCAGCGGCGGATCAATCCGGATATCAGGCGTTCTAAAGACTGCTGGTTGGCTGCATATTCATCGGCATCCGTCCACTGCCGCCCGGCAGGCCAGTGGCGGTTGAGCACCACCGGATGGGTCAGTGGTTGGTTCAAACGCTCCCACCAACCCATACTGCCGATATCCAGCCAAAACTGGTAACTCACCGACCGGTTCGCCATCAGGTAAGTGTAAGCCGGAGCGATAAAGACCGCATCCTCAGATTGAGTCTGCCAGGGCTGGAGATATTGGGCGGCGATCACACCCTCAAGGACCATTTGAATATACTCCTGCCCGATAGATTGACCAATATTATCCATCACGCCAGATGTGGCCCAGCGAAATTTTTGCACCGATTCAATCAATTGGGCAGACACACCCGCGCTGTCGTAATTCTGATGAAATCCAAAGCCAGGCTGGGACAGGATTTCGCCAAAGATCCGGCTTAGAAATATGTCTAATTCGACGGGTTCACCCTGTCGATATTCTTCCAACCAGGCGCACAGGTCTTCATACCGCTGTCCAAGGAGATATGTGATCCGCTGCTGGGTATCGGGACGAATTTTGGAAAACGATACCAGGCCATCCTGGCTTCGAGGGCGGAAAACAATCCGCGCCAAAATATCGGCGCGGGTCAGGTCCATGCCTTGAATGGCCTGCATGAATGCCATGCGCACATCGAAATGGGTGACCGGGAGTTCCCAGTGGGGGTGGGCCAGGCCGGCGAATGTAAGCAGGCTGCGGGTGGCCGGTTCTTCACGCAAGCTGCGCGACGGGCGGTGTGAACGGGCGGAAATGCCGGCCCGAGCAAAGCGTTCCATCAGTGAAAATCGCAGCGAATCTGATAGAAACGGTGAAAGAATGGCAATCTGCCCGGGGGGCACCTTTTTTTCATGGATCAGCAGGGCAACCTGATTCGTTATCCAATCCAGGAGTTCAGGATGCAGCTTATGGTGTGTTATCTGGTATGCATTTACGATGTTATTGGGAATAATGGTATCCGGCTGGCGGTGAAAGGCGGCGAGGAAGGAATTAAGCAGCGCATCGATATCCGGCGAGATCACCCAACTTCCGGAAAAATTTAACACCTGGTCACAGCCATCCTGCAATGTCCAACCGCTTTCAGGATCCGCACCCAGGAAGGAACGGTAGCCGGCATCAGTATCGTAAATTAACAATGCAGAGTCAAATTCAGGCAGCCATTGGCCGATCAGATCATGGACAATGGGCACATCCTCTTCGACATTGTCGAAAATTAAGTGGCGGTAGGAAGCGGTGAGATATTTGCGGCATAAATTTGAGGGCCACAAAAATCGTGAAAATATTTCCAACTGCAATGAAAAATCCAGCAGGTTATTTTCGAGGCAAAAAGTGCGGAAACGATTGGCGCAATCCTGAGCGTCGGCATAAGCCCGGGTTTGTTCCGGTTTTCCGATCCAGGCGGAGGAGAGCCGCTCACCGATGCTGGTCGAACTCAAAGCCTACCGCTGCCGCTTTATTCAAGTTATCCAGTACCTGGCTGAACAGGCGGTTGTTGTCGAGATGAATGGTTTCAAAATAGCCCTGGTCCAGGAGCGGTTTTACCAGACGGGCCATAAAATATTGGGCGGTCTCGAGGGTGAGAAAAGCAGGTGGCTGAGTTGGTTTGCCAAAGCCTGCCTCGCCGGCGATCATCGGCCAGAAAAGCGCGATCATCCTTTGGGCGAGCCCACCCAGTGTAACTACATCCACGTTGCCCCCGGCAGGGAATTCTGAGGACCGCAGAAGATCGTAATAAGGTTGAGCCAGCGTTCGCTGGGGAACCAGAATCAGAATATTTTCGCCTGCCACCCCGTGCTGCACAAGGTTAAGCAAACGTAAGACCCCGGCGGTGGTTTTACCGCTTCCCGCCGGGCCAGACAGAAACAGCTTCTGGTCTACCGGGCCTGTGGCAATTAAATTTTGTTCGGGTGATAAAGATGCCAGGTTATTTCCTCCTGCTCATGAGTAATGCCAGCCATAGAATAATAGTTCTCTTATTCTATTTTATCTCAGGAGCAGGAGGATTGGAAGCGAAAATCTGACGAACCCAGGCGAACAAGTCTGACCGCTTGCGAACAATCACCTTGCGAAAAGCAGGCCAACGAACCAGCAAAGAGATGAGCAGCGCTGCGCCATACGCCAGGGGTTGGCGGATATCGGCTTTGACAGCCCAGATATAGTGCAGAACCACCAGGACGCCCGCGGCATATATCAGGTTATGGAGCTTTTTCCAGCTTTTTCCCATCCGGCGCATCCAACCTTTGGTAGAAGTGATCGCCAGTGGGATTAAAATCAGGAGCGCCGAAGCACCCACGAATATATACAGCTTGTTATTGACATCCATCCAGATAAAAGTCACATTTGCGCCGTAGTCCCAGGCAAAGAACGTCAGGAAATGCAGAACTGCATACATAAAGGTGTATAAACCGAGCGCCCGCCGCACTTTAATGGCCGGTCTGAAGCCAAACAAAATGTTCAATGGTGTACAGGACAGCGAGAACATCAGCCAGTTGATGGCGATTAACCCTGTGCGTTGTTCGACGGCCTGAATTGGATTGGCCGTGAGATTGCCGTGGAAATAATCATAGACCAGGACAATCAGCGGAATCCATGAGCCGATATGGACAAACCATTGGAAGCGGGTGAACTTAAACATGATCAGAAATTCTTCGCCAAATCCATGCCCTGGTACAGACCGGCGACCTCTTTTTCGTAACCGTTGAATTTTATCGTGGCGATACGCGTGCCTTCAATGCGCCGTTCTGTCGATTGCGACCAGCGGGGGTGGGGCACATCCGGGTTGACGTTGGCATAAAAACCATATTCATTAGGCGCGGCTGCCATCCACAAGGATTTCGGCATTTCTGTCACCAGGTCGATCTTGACGATCGCTTTAATGCTTTTGAAACCATATTTCCAGGGCACGACCAGTCGGATGGGGGCGCCGTCCTGATTGGGGAGCGGTTTGCCATATAACCCGGTTGCCAGGATGGCGAGGTCGTTCATAGCCTCATCCACGCGCAAACCTTCTACGTACGGCCATTGGAAATAGTTATCCTTCTCACCTGGAAGCTGGTTTGGATCATTAAGGGTCTCAAAACGCACATATTTCGCTTCGGCTTTGGGGCTGGCATCCTTCAGCAGTTTCGCCAGGGAAAATCCCGTCCAGGGAATCACCATGGACCAGGCTTCAACGCAGCGCAAGCGGTAGATCCGTTCTTCTTGATCGTATTTCTTAAGCAGGTCTGCCACATCCACAGTCATAGGATTATCTACCAGTCCGCCGATTTCCACCTGCCAGGGCGAGGTGACCAGATCACCCGCCATCAGCGCTGGTGACATTTTATCCTGGCCAAACTCATAATAGTTGTTATACGAAGTCACGCTTTCTAAGGAGGTTAGCGGGCTGCCTAATTCGTCTTTCTCACCAGAGGATGGTGGGCCGCTGGTCGTTGTATCTTGGGTTGAGCTTGAAGCCTGGGTCGGGTTTGAAGCCGCAGGCGCGGTTGGGTTGGTGGGAGCCGCCGGAGCGCATGCGGCGAGAGCTGCCGCAGCGGCGGAAAATACCGCTCCTTTCATCAACGTGCGTCGGGACAAATAAAGACGTTCCGGAGTAATTTCTGACGAAGGTATCTTTTCCATATTCTTATCCTCTCAATCTTGACTAACTTTACATTTATTATTCTAATGATATTTCATTAAAATATAAAGAATAACTTATTACGAAAAGGTTATCAGTTTTCGGGGACCACATTTCTAACCAGCTTGAGATCTTGGAGCGAAAAAAGACCAGCCGATCCTTGGCTGGTCGTAAAAAAAGTTGAAGGAAAAATTTAAGAAGTCTGGCTGGCGATATAATGCAGGAGTTCGCGGGTCAGCAGGGTGTCTGCGGTCGAACGATGCGCGTTAGGGAGGGCAATATTGGCCGATCTTCCGGCCTGTTCGAGACTGAAATAGCGCCAGGAGCGACGGACGGAATCCCAATCACCCCGAAACTGGGAATACAACTTCAATAAATCAAAAAAAGTCAGGTTATCTTTCCAGGGAAGCCGGTAGCGAGCATGCGACTGCATGATTAAACGGTAGTCGAAATCGCTGTTATAGGCTACGATGGTTTTGCTAAGCACCAGTGGGCGAACCTGCTGCCAGAGAATTGGCCAGGCCGGAGCTTTTTGCACCATCTCATTGGTAATGCCATGGATGCGAGTTGCACTGGCTGGGATCGGTTGTAATGGCTTAACCAGAAAATCCAGGAGCACATTTCCGGTTTCATCAATGATGGAAATTTCAACAATCTCATCCGTCTTTTCCAACCCTGTGGTTTCAGTGTCCAGATAAACAGGGTTTTTTCCAATCACCTGGCGAGCAGCCATGATCGCGCTCTGACGTTGAGATAGTTGGTTGGCAGCCATTATGGGAGTTCCCAATAAGCAATTTCGGTCGATTGGATGGTGAAATTAACTGTTTTATTACCTTCGATGAAGTAACCAAAGGTTCCTGCATTTACCATAGCATCATTGGTTGCATCCTCCACCAATTTTCCGTTTATATAGATCGAAATTTTGTTGCCCTGAGCCATAATGCCGAATTTATTCGTCTGATTTGAACCCGCTTTAATTAAAGAACTTGATTTCGAATCGATGACCGGATCCAGGGTGTTGACGTCTCCAACATCCAGGCTGTAGTGGCCGTCGCAGGTGATGGTCAACCAATACCCCTTGCTATTATTCTGGGCGCGGAAAACAATCCCATATAAATCAGATCCTGAACAGGTCTGGGTTTGGATGGTCGCTTCCAGGTAAAAATTTTTGATCGTGGTATTCATCATGCGCCAGCCCCGCCAACCATTACCGTCGTAGCTGGTCACCACAAGCATTCCAGATGTGATGCTGACCCGGGTGTGCCCGTCATCGTAAGGAGACTGCAAACCCCAGGTAGATGGTTTTTGAAAGTTGTCCTTCCAATCCGGTTGTCCCAGACTGGTCGATGGATCGCCAGGGATGCCGGTGGCGGTAGGGGTAAATGTAGCTGTAGCTGTAGCTGTAGAGGTCACACCCTGAGTTTGCGCGAGGATGGGGGTGGCAGAGGCTTCCTTAGTTTGGGCAGGCCTGACTGTGGCTGCCGATGTGGCGGTCACCATTAATGTGGGCAAAGCGGTGGACGTCGAAATAGAGACTGTAGAGGTCGTAACCGGTTGGATCATCGCCGCAGTTGATGTAAGACGTTGAGCAACCTGGGTGCCAAGCACATCCACTGTTGGAGAAACCGCAGTGGACTGAAGCGGAAAGTTGCATCCGCTGAGGGTGAATACAACGATGATCATGATGAGTAAAACAATACTGCGCATAGCCGCTAACTCCTGAATTCCCTTCCTGACGATTATAACAAATTCACCTGATCAAAAGAAAAATTCTCTTTATGCAGGTCAATTCCCCAAAAAACATTCAATCTTCTTCGTAGATGAAGACTGTTTTTTCTCCCAAAATGTTCCCAAAATTTAGAAATTGAAGATATTCCAATTGGAGAAAATTATCCTCAAGAACCGGTACAAAGAAATTAATCTCTCCGGTAATGGGCCAGGGTGTCGAGATAATAATCCGGCAGGCCTATGTCGTAACGTTTGCCGTCCATGATCAAACCTAAAAAGCCGTCTGTCTGGCGCAACCGGTCGAGGGCGCTGGTCAACTGAAATTCACCCCGTTCACGCACGTTGTTCTTGATATTAATTTCAAGGAAGTCGAATACTTCTGGTTTGAGAATGTATTGGCCAAATACGGTCAGATACTGATCTTCGGGCAGCGCAGGGATGCGCAGGTTGGTATGGGCATATTCCATGGTCGGTTTTTCGGCAAATTCGGTGATATTGAGCAGCCGGTTATCTTCGATCCATACCCCACCCGTAGTGCCGAAGTTGGCGATCATATTTTCTGGCGTGACGCGCAGGCCGACCACACTTTTACCGTGCATCTGGAATGCATCTACCAGCTGTTGGGCGCAGGATATTTCTGAATTTGAGCGGTAGAGGTGGTCTCCGAGCATGAGCAGGAAAGGTTCATCCCCGATCATCTCGCGAGCACAATAAACTGCGTGCCCAAAACCTTCCTGGGCCTGCTGCTCGACGAATCGAATTCGCCGGCCAATATCCAGGATGCGCCGGGAATACTCCTGAAATTGAGGTGGCAGTTTGTTGTAGTTTTCGATCGAGATCTGGATATTGAAGAAATCCTGAAAATCAGGCAGATCGTCCTTTTGAACGATGATGATGATTTCTTCAATCCCGGCTTGCAGAGCTTCTTCAACGATCAGTAAAATTGCCGGTTTGGCGATTCCATCGCGATCAACGACCGGGAAAAGCTCCTTTTTTGTGGCTTTCGAAGCCGGGAAAAGCCGCGTGCCAAAACCAGCAGCAGGAATCAGCGCCTTGCGCACTTTCGGCCCCGCTTGAATGGTCAATTTCAGGCACGAAAGATCGAGCTCATTTTCAATAATTTCAATCACCTTTGACTGATCTTCGACGGACTTTACTAAAAATTGGGCCGTTCCATCACCTTGAGAACCCACCCCTTTGCCGCCGTAGATCAGCGGCTGCAAACTGGGAAATTCCAGAACCCGGTGCAGCACCGGAGCGGTCAATTCTTCCGGACAGGCAGGCATGGCATATTGGTCAAAATTGGATTGTGCCTCAATCATCAAAGTGCCTAATTCTTGATCGTCAGAGCGCTGCAGAGCGTTTACGGCATTGGTCACGATGCGTTTGTTGATGGGGCCCAGTAGATTTTGTACATTTTTTTCGATTTCGTTATCTGCCATCGGATAACAGCGGTTAAGACGGTTCAATATTTCCAGGGTATCTTTATGTGAATTTAAATCAACAATGACAAAATGCATTTCCTTTTGCACGTTTAGTTCAATCGTATCCAACCGGTCACCATCGAATGTCATCATTACCGGCCGGCTGCCAAAGGCGCAGCCCTGATCCATCCTACCGCAGCGGGAAGGGGTAGTGATTTCTCCTTGATACGCCAGTTCCATTTCGCCGCGTACGGTTAACTTTAAATCATACATACGATTAAAAGCGCGCGCTGTCAGGACACAGATCGCGGCAGACGAAGATAAGCCCTTTTTCATGGGCAGATCCATTTTGTAATTATGAATCTTTAAACCGCGAACGTGGTAATTTGTTAGTACCTGGTAAGCAACACCCGCAGCATAAGACCAGAATCCACCCTGGCCGGCAACCTTTAATAAAGCTTGGGCTTCCATCGCCACTTCAAATGGGCCAAGCATTTTTCCATCGGGGGTAACAGAACTTAAAACCAGGGAATGAGGATGTGTTTCGACCTCAGCGTAAATACCCTGGTTCGTACCGCAAATGATTGCATATCCTTTTTCAATCTCCGCGTTAATCCGGCGGTAGCCGCCTGCCCAATCTGAGTGTTCCCCCATCAAACAAATACGACCGGGAACAAAAAGTTTCATAATCCAACTCCCCAACCAAAAATGAGAAAACCAAAGGTATTCTATAGGGTAAAGCCGGATTTAGCAATATAATTCTTAACGACCTGATGAAAACTCACATCATTCAACTAGAAAGGCATGACGATACAACTTCCGTCATTGATAAGATTCACTGGAGCAAAGCCAGCCGGATCCTGTTAGTCTGGCCCAAAAGGGGCCGCGTTTTGATGAGGATGCTGGACTTGATGCTGATTCAACGGGCCAGTCAAAATATTGGCGCAGAGTTAGCCTGTGTTGCGGATGACGATGATGTGTTGGACCACGCCCAGGAATTGGGTATCCCGGTGTTTCGTTCTTCCAGGGTGGCGGAAAAGCTTCCCTGGCGAAGGATTCGTAAAAAAAAGATATTTGAGCCCCATTCAATCCACCCGGCAAATTATTTTGAAAGACTTAAAGCGGAGTTTACTTCCAGGCATCCGGCGTGGTTGGCGAAAAAGTATGTTCGCTGGCCGGCCTTCACTGTGGGGATTCTGGCTGTGATGGTATTGTTGATTTTCTTAATTCCAGCAGCGACTGTAAAATTGGCCCTGGCCGTCGATGAGCAATCCGTAGACCTGCAGGTTTGGGCAAACACCGATCTGCAATCGGTCAACCTCTCCGGGGGGATACCGGCCAAATCCATCAGCGCTATTGTCGAAGGAAAAGAATCGGTAAAAACAACTGGTTCAATGATCATCCCTGACCAATCAGCTAATGGGCGGGTTATTTTTACAAACCTGACCGATCAGAGTGTCGAAGTCCCTTCAGGGACGATGGTTCAAAACACCAAAGAACCCATCATCCAGTTTCGGACTCTGCGAGCAGTGACGTTGGATCCACAGCCCGGCGCACAGGTAGAGGTGAATATTCAGGCTGTCCAGGCAGGCAGTCAGGGAAATGTCTTTGCCGGCGAAATCCAGGCAGTGATCGGATCTTTAGGAACAAAGGTCTCGGTGGTAAACGCGGCAGACCTCACCGGAGGAAGTGATATTTCCAGTATGTCCGCTTCGAAATCGGATCTGGACCATCTCCGGGAACAAATGATCCGGGATCTGCAGGCAAGCGCTTTGCAGGAATTTGAAAAAACGCAAATTTCTGGCAGCCGGCTGCTCGAGCAGACCCTGCAGCAGGTAAAAATCCAGGAGGAAGTGGTTGAACCAGCTTTTGGATTACCGGCCGACCAGATACAAATGACACTTCAGGTAGAATTTCAGATCTGGGTGTTTAGCGAAAGCGACCTGGAGGCGATTGCCCGTGCTGCACTGAATGCTACCCTTGATCCGGGAAAGAATCCCTTACCGGGCAGCTTTATAGTTAAGGAAATCCAACCGCCAAATTTTGCGGACAGCCAGGTCCGCTGGAAAGTTCAGGCATCCCAATTCGTACAAACTGCCTGGGACAGCAGCCAGCTCATCCGGGTCATTGCCGGACAAACCGCGGCAGCCGCTGCAAATAACCTGGCTAATTTCCCCGGGTTGGTTGCTCCCCCGCAGATCATCCTGAATCCTGCCTGGTGGCCGGTACTGCCGTTATTACCGGCGAGGATCGAAGTGGAAGTCAGATGAATGGTAAAATACTAGCGGTTGACCCGGGTGATAAACGCATCGGAATTGCGATCAGTGATCCTACCCAGACGATCGCAAACCCTTTGATGGTCATCAAACATGTGGCCAGGGTTGTGGATGCCGCCCAAATCGCACAAATTGCGGCGGACCAGGATGCTGTAGCAATTGTTGTCGGCTGTCCGTATGATTTGGATGGTTTACCCGGACCGCAGGTTCGAAAATCTGAACGTATGGCTGAAGCAATCCGATCTCAAACCGATCTGCCTGTAACCCTCTGGGATGAATTTGGCAGTACCCAGGAAGCCAGGGCTGCCAGAATCTCGATGGGTGTGAAACGCTCAAAACGAGCAGGCCATTTAGACGATCTGGCCGCGGCGATCATCCTTCAATCTTATCTCGATTCGAAACCTATCTGAGATGACTGCTAAAAAGCGGACCCCTTTCTGTTTGCGGATTTTTTTGTTTACGTTACTGCTATTTGGATGTATTGGCCTGGCAGGAGGTTTTGCGCTCGTTGAGCTTCTACCCAGATTGGCGGCGAATGATTTTGGACCGGTAAACCGTGGATTGGATATTTTTGAACGAGCGTTATATTCTGCGAGGTTATTAATTCAGATCAATGATTTATTAGTCCCGATGGATCCCAACGCAAAAAATCCCATTCCATTTCGAGTTGAAGATGGAGAATCGGTTAACCTGATAGCATTACATCTGGAGAATGCCGGACTGATCAAGGATGCCGGCGCTTTCCGCTACTACCTGATTTATTCAGGTTCCGATACGAATTTGTTATCCGGTGATTTTTCCATCCTCCCGTCATTAAATGCCGTCGAAATAGCCAGGCTGTTACAAGATGCGAATGCCAAGGATATTACCTTTCGCATCCTTGCCGGATGGCGCCTGGAGGAAGTCGCTGCAGGGCTGGCAGTATCCGGGCTGCCCGTTACCGCGGATGAGTTTTTATCGGCTGCCGCCAATCCAGTTTTCGGGGTGGTCCCGCCCAGCCTGGAATCGTTGAAGTTAAATTCACTGGAAGGATTTTTACTGCCTGGAACCTACCGTTTTAAAAGCTCCACCCGGGTGGATGATGTGATTGCAGAAGCATTACAGAACTTTGACAGCCAGGTGACGGATGAAATGCGCCAGGGATTTGCCCGGCAGGGGTTGAATTTATACGAAGCAGTAACCCTGGCCTCGATTGTTCAGCGCGAATCCATGGTTGAGGATGAACAACCAACCATCGCCTCAGTCTTCTTTAACCGGCTGAGTAAAGACATGCGCCTGGAGACCGATCCGACGGTGCAATATGCGTTAGGATATAACTCCACCCAAAAAACCTGGTGGACAAATCCCCTCAGCCTGGATGATTTAAAAGTAAATTCACCCTATAATACATATGTGAATCCAGGGTTGCCCCCTGGTCCGATCGATATGCCTGGATTATCAGCATTACGGGCTGTAGCATTTCCGGCTCAAACGCCGTACCTGTTTTTCAGGGCGAAATGTGATGGCTCAGGCAGGCATAACTTTTCTGAAACGTTTGAAGAGCACTTAAATAACGGGTGCCCTTGATTGGGACACCAATAGGAGGATATTCATGCCCATTTTAGGGATTGATTTTGGCGGGTCCGGGATCAAGGGCGCGTTGGTTAATGAAGAAACCGGCGAGATGATTTCGGATCGTTTTCGGATACCGACACCTGATAAAGGAAAGCCGGATGATGTCGCAAATGTGGTCAATGAAATCGTAAAACATTTTGATTATAAAGGTCCGATCGGAATTGGCATCCCTGCGGCAATTTTACACGGCGTGGCCTACACAGCTGCCAACATCGATGAAAGCTGGATCGGAATTAATACCGAAGACCTTTTTAAAAAGGCCACAGGCTGTGATTGTTATGTGGTAAACGATGCGGACGCGGCCGGCGTGGCAGAAATGTCCTTCGGCATCGGCAAGGAAGTTAAAGAAGGCGTGGTTTTATTCCTGACCCTGGGTACAGGGATTGGCTCAGCCTTATTTATCGATAGGCGGTTAGTGCCAAACACCGAATTGGGGCATATCGAAGTTCGCGGAAAAGACGCCGAAAAGCGCGCTTCGGATGCTGTCCGTAAGAAAAAAGGATTGAATTGGGAGGATTGGGCGGCGCGTCTTCAGGAAGTGCTGAACAAACTGGATGCTTTATTTTGGCCCGACATGTTTGTGTTAGGGGGTGGGATCAGCAAAGAATGGGAAAAATTTATCCCCTACTTAAAATTACGTCCAAAAGTTGTTCCCGCCGAGTTGTTTAATCAGGCGGGAATTGTCGGCGCAGCCATGTACGCCTGGCAGAAATCACAAGCATAGAGAAAAGCACCTCCAGAAATCTTTTCCTGGAGGTGCTTTTCTATTTAACCACCGCCGCCTGTGCCGGCGATTCCGCCTTCGGTTAATTTGCGCAAATTGGTCAAAGCCGCTTCGACCTGCTCTGGAGAGACTGATTCCTGTGAACCAAGATGCTTGAGATCGCCTTTTCTGGCTTTTTCTACGGCCACCTTGCGGATGGATTCATTATGCGCCAAAGCCTCTTTCACCAGTGCGGCGCCGGCGGAATAACCAATTAACGGGTTCAATGCTGTAATCACAATCGCGTTCTTCTCCAGCCAGCCCTCGGCTTTCTCTCGATTGGCTGAGATTCCAACCACACATTTTTGGGTGAAAGCGTTGATCGAACCGATCATAACCTGCATCGCTTCGAATAGATTATGCGCGATCACCGGCATCATCACGTTTAACTCTAATTGACCGGCCTGAGCCGCCAGGGAAACCGTGGTATCACAGCCGATCACATGGAACATGGACATATCCAGCATTTCGGCCAGCACAGGGTTTACTTTGCCGGGCATGATACTTGATCCAGGCTGGACAGCAGGCAGGCGGATTTCATCCAGACCGGTTGAAGGCCCGGAGGCCAGCAATCGGATATCATTGGCAATCCGGATCAAAGTCAGAGCCAGCGTTCGCATTACGGCCGAAAAATCGACCGGATCCGCCATGGACTGCATGCTTTCAAATAAATTATCGGAAGGGGTTAAGACCAGTCCGGTGATTTCAGACATGCGTCGAACCATCTCACCGGCGTAGTCCGGGTGAGCATTCAAACCTGTGCCAGTGGCAGTGCCGCCAATTCCCATCCGCCGCAGCCCCTCAGCGGCCCGTTGAATTCGTTCCTTATCCCGCTCAACGGCTCGGGCATATGCACCGAATTCCTGTCCCAGGCGGACCGGGACGGCATCTTGCAGGTGGGTACGTCCGGATTTTACAATATCATCAAATTCAACCGCTTTAGACTTTAAAGCAGCCGACAGACCATCGATGGCTGTCAGCAGTTCATCCAAACGCCAGAGGCAGCCCAACCGGATGGCCGTGGGGATGGTGTCATTGGTCGATTGCGACATGTTTACGTGATCGTTCGGATTTACCTGATATTCACCAGGATGCCCACCCAGGAGAACCGTCGCCCGGTTGGCAATGACCTCATTGGCATTCATGTTGTGGCTGGTACCTGCGCCGGCCTGAAAAGGGTCAACGACAAATTGCGAATCCCATTTTCCGGCCATCACTTCAGAAGCCGCCTGACTGATCGCCTGACCCTTATCGATATCGAGCAAATTTAAATGCATATTGGTTTCTGCAGCTGCCCGCTTGATGACGCCCATCGACCAGATAAACGCTCGCCAGGGGTGGAGACCCGAAATCGGGAAATTATCTATGGCGCGCTGCGTCTGTGCGCCGTATAAAGCCTCTATGGGCACGGGCACATTTCCTAACGAATCTTTTTCAACCCGTGATCCGTTTGGTGAATTGAGCATTGAAACCCTCCTTAAAAAAAGCGTATTGCTGCGGTATATTTCCGCAGCAATACGCCGTCCAAACATGCACTCTGCGGTTAATTACTTCGCAGCGTCGTAACCAGGGCCGTCCTTGAAAAAGGCAACATTATCATCATACCCCGGAGTGAGGTCAATCACTTCTCCAGCCTTTAGAACCCGGGTAGCGGTGAGATGTACTGCTTCACCTTCATGATCCGAGCCGTCATACACTGTGGTAAAACCTGCGGTGCCGACGGGCATTGAAATATATTCGCCGCCTTTGGCCTTATAAGCAGCCGGTACTTCATCCTGAGGGAAAATAGCGGCATAAGGGCATTCCGGAATACAGGCGCCGCAGTCAATGCAGGTATCTGGATCAATATAGAACCAGGGCCATTTATCCTGTGGTTTGCCAGGTATGATGCATTCGACAGGGCAGACGGTGACACAACCACCATCACGAATACAAAGGCTGGTAATTATATGAGTCATGCAGTCCTCCTAAATATAGCGTTGTAGTACATACGATTATAATACCTCTTATAGTTTAATGGTTTATTTTAAATTTTTCAAGTGGAATTTTCTAAAAATATAATATAAAAAACATATAATTATTTTGATACTCAGACCGGTATAGGAGACTGGCGTTTTGAACAACTCATCGCAGCCGCGCATCTCACCGATTATTGGGCTGTCTGTTGCCGTTTTGGCCGCGTCAACATCCTCGATTTTTATCCGTTTTGCACAAACTGAAGCTTCCTCCCTGGCGATCGCGGCCTGGAGGTTGGTTCTGGCCAGCATGGTGCTGGTGCCTATCGCCATCGCAAGGAATCGGGATGAAATCAGCCATCTCCGGCGAAGTTCACTGGCCCTTTTAGTATTATCGGGTATTTTTCTGTGCTTTCATTTTGCTTCCTGGATCACATCTCTCGAATATACCAGCGTTCCCAGTTCTGTGGTTCTGGTCACGACCAGCCCGCTGTGGGTCGCGGTTCTTTCACCTCTTGTATTGCGTGAACGATTACCGGGCATCGTGTGGATCGGGTTGACGGTGGCGTTAGTAGGGGGGACGATTGTTGGAGGAGGTCAGGCCTGCCAGATTGGTCCTGGCGGGATAGATTGTTCTGGTTTTCAGAATTTTTTGCACGGCAGGGCTTTATTTGGCAATTTCTTGGCCCTGGTGGGGGCCTGGTGTGGAGCCGGTTACCTGCTGGTCGGCAGATGGGTCCGTCCCTCCCTTTCTCTGTTAACTTATACAGCGTTTGTTTATGGAATTGCCGCTGTCGGCTTGGTGATCCTGGTCATAGTCAGCCACACTCAGGTCATCGGCTACCAGCCGGTGATATACGTATGGTTCATCCTGCTGGCGCTGATCCCTCAATTGATTGGACACTCGACCTATAATTGGGCGCTGCGTTATCTCCCCGCAGCTTATGTCTCGATCGCCCTTTTAGGAGAACCGATCGGCACCTCAATTCTGGCGCTCTTTTTATTAAAAGAAGCCCCCACGCTGCTGGAAATCGTGGGGGGCATCCTGACCTTAATTGGGATCTATATTGCTTCGCGGGCTACTTCTTCTCGGTAGCGGGCACCGGCTTTTTTGGTTTTTTTGATTCCGGAAGGCGGCTGTAAAGCAGATTGGTTTCAATTATGCGTTCCTGCAGTTTTGAATTTAGTGCAGAGGGTGTTATCCGCCAGAACCAGTTACCGCTGGGGCGGCCAGGATAATTCATGCGGGCATCCGAATCCAGGCTTAGAAAATCTTGCATAGGGGCCAGTGCCATACTGGCTACGGATGACCAGACCCCTCGGATCAGATCCCAGGCAATATCTTCTCCAGATCGAGCCAGGTACCGGCGGTAAAAATCTTGCTCACTTTCCGTGGCATGTTTATACCAACCCACTGAGGTATCATTATCATGCGTGCCGGAATACGCGACACAATTTACCGGGTAATTATGGGGCAAGAACGGATCATCGGCATCGCTGCTGAAAGCAAATTGCAAAATTTTCATCCCAGGCAAGGAGAATTGGTCGCGCAGTTCGAAGACATCTGGCGTTATTTCACCAAGGTCTTCGGCAATGATCGGTAGATCCCCCAGTGCGTTTTTAAGCGTTTCGAAGAGCGAGGCGCCTGGACCCTTGACCCATTTTCCAATTTCAGCGGTAGGGTTACCAAATGGCACCTCCCAATAACCCGCAAAACCACGGAAATGATCCAGGCGGATGATATCGAAAATTTTCAAGGCGGCCTGCATGCGTTAAATCCACCATGCGTAGCCGGTTTTTTTGTGTACATCCCAGCGATAAAGTGGATTACCCCAAAGCTGTCCGGTTGGGGAAAAGTAATCTGGAGGGACACCCGCGACAACGGTCGGAAGCCCTTTTTTGTCGATATAAAAGAGTTCAGCATGCGACCAGGCATCTGCGCTGTCATAGGCGACAAAGATGGGTACGTCGCCGATGATCGTGATTGCTTTGCTTTTGGCGTGCTGGTGGATTTTTTCCCACTGGCGAAAGAAAAGGAACTGGCGGTATTGATGCCGGAGGATCGAATCGGCATTTCCAGCCTTGAATTCTTCTAAAGCCTGAGGATCTCGCTGGCGAAGAGGGATGGGCCAATCTTTCCATGAAACCCCTCCGTTTTGTTCTTTGATCGCCATGAAAAGTGAAAAATCATCCAGCCAGGCGCTTTCAGCGGCGATAAAATCCTGGAATTCGTTCTTTAATGCTTTACCGGTTAATTTCTTGAAACGAGCATACGACCGGTCAAGCAGTTTTAACTTCCACTGGATTACTTCGCCGTATAAAACCCTATCGATTGGAAATTCGGGCCGGTCGGCAAGGTCTTCGCGGTCGAGCAGCTGCTCATCCAGTAATAAAGCAGGGCTGACCAGAAACGGGTTTCCGGCAAATGCCGAAAAACACTGGTAAGGAGAGTCGCCGTAACCGGTCGGGCCTAACGGAAGAACCTGCCAATGGCTGCACCCGGCATCCGCCAGATAATTTATCCAACGATAGGCTTCAGGGCCCAAGTCACCGATGCCATCCGGGCCTGGCAGGCTGGTGGGATGAAAAATGATCCCTGATGATCGCTCAAACCTCATTGGGCAATCTCCTTGTCTGAATATACACACCCGAGTCCACGATATTCCCCGAATAATCTTCCGGTAAAACATCCGTACCGACAATCCCGCCAGGTTTGATCGAAATACCTTCCGGAACGATTGAATTCTTTCCTACCATAGCCACCTGCAGGTCAACCCCGGTATGACCGCCCACGGTCACATTCTTTCCGATACGGGCGCGTTTATCCAGGACGGCGCGCATCACCTTGCTGCCCGCTTCGAGATATGCATCCGTTAAAACAATGGATTCTTCAACCGTTACGCCTTCTTCGATGGTAACGCCTGGAGATAACACACTGTGAATAACCCTGGCGCCTTTTTTAATGATGCATCCGTCACAGATCATGCTGTTTTCCACAACCGCCCCTTTTTCGATGCGGTTGGGTGGTCTCTCCTCGGTCCGTGTGTGGATCACCCAATCCCGGTCATATAGGTTGAATGGGATATTATCGGCGAGCAGATCCATGTGCGCCTGCCAATATGAATTAATGGTGCCAACATCCACCCAATATCCTTCATAAGGATACGCGACAACTCGATTGCCGGATTTTACCAATCTTGGCAGGATATCCTTGCCAAAGTCATGGGAAGAATCGGTTCGCAGGTGATCTTCCCATAAAGCTTTGTCTAAAAGGTCCGTATTGAAAAGATACACACCCATATTTGCCAAATTGGATGGGGGCTGATCTGGTTTTTCTACAAAAGAATTAATGCAGTTATCCGGATCAACGCCAACGATGCCGTACCGCGGAGCCTCATCTAAAGGGACGCGGATCGTAGCAATCGTCGCATCGGCTTCTTTTTCAACATGGTAGCGGATCATTGCCTCATAATCCATGGAATAAATATGGTCCCCCGAGAGGATCAAAATGTAATCCGGTTTTCCACGTTTTACAAAGGCAAAGTTTTGCTGCACGGCGTCTGCCGTGCCTACAAACCAGCTCATCGAACGAGATTTATAAGGGGTAAAAATCCGGACTCCACCGGTGAAATCACGGTTTAGATCCCATGGGCCGCCTGCGCCGATATGTTCGATAAGCGATTGGGGACGGTATTGGGCGATGATCATTACGTCAAAGATGTGGGAATTGACGCAATTGGAAAGAGTAAAATCGATAATTCGGTACTTACCGGCAAATGGAACCGCAGGTTTGGTACGTTTGGCAGTTAACACGCCCAGGCGGGTACCTTCACCACCTGCAAGGATCACAGCACGCGTATTCATAATACCTGCTCCTGTAAAGTCTGATAAAGATGCGCATAGGCAATGGCTGAACGCTGCCAGCTAAAATCTGTCCGCATTCCACAAAGCTGTAGTTTTTGCCACCCTGATCGGTCATGAAATTCTGAGATAGCCCTTACCAGGGTTTCCGCCAGTGCTGTGGCGGACGCCTCCTTGAATAAAAACCCTGTAGCACCAGGGGATAGGAAGTCATGAATGGTATCTTTCAGACCACCCGTCGCGCGCGCAACTGGAATACAGCCATAGCGCATGGAGATCATTTGTGCCAAACCGCAGGGTTCGTAGCGAGATGGCATTAAGATCATATCACCACCGGCATACATGCGCCGGGCCAGATTTGCATCAAATTTTAATATTGCCCTGAACTCGGTCCGGAAAATTCTCCTGGAGAAGCTGGCAGGCGGCTTCCAGCACAGGCGATCCGGTTCCTAAAATGGCGGCCTGCCAGGGCAAATTGATCACCTGTTGTAGTGCTTCGATCGCCAGATCGATGCCCTTTTGTTGGTCCATGCGAGATATGATGATCAATAATGGGATGTCTGGTTTGTTTTCTAAATTAAGTTCCTGAAGCAAAGCATCCCTGTTCTTCTGACGTAATAAAAGTGATTGTGGTCCAAATGCTTGGGGTATATTCCGATCGGTAGATGGATCCCAGCTGGTTTGATCCAGTCCATTCAGGATACCCGTTACCGTTTCCTGCCTGGATTGAAGAAATGTTTCCAGGGAACAGCCAAACTCGGGGGTGAGGATTTCATCAGCATAACTGGATGAAACGGCAACAATTCGGTCCGCGGAGACCAGGCCGAGCGGTAAAGGAATTAATCTCGCCCAATCTGGAAGATCTGGATCCAGACTGGGAGGAATGTCAAATTCCTCAAGTGCTGTTTCTGCTCCTGCTCCCATAAAAGGCAAGTTGTGAATGGTGAGAACAGATGAAGCAGCATTCAGGTAAGAGAAAGAGGGCAATTTTGCCGCGTAGGGTGCGACAGCGGTATGCCAGTCGTTGGCGTGAATCACATCCGGAATCCAGTCGATATATTGGGGAAGAGCCAAGGCAGCCAGAGTGAAAAATGTATATTTTTTCCCGTCCCGGTAGCTGTCCGTGGTGTAAACCGGTTCTCCCTGTCCAAAAGGAGGGCCAGCAATTAAATAAATGGTTAATTGATTGATTTCCGTTTTATAAACCGTGGCAGGGATGGCACCGGCTTCATTTGGGACATCAAAAGCAGCAATTTTTTCAAATTTCTCAAGTTTTTGACGGATAGCAGCCTGAAAAGGAATGACCAGCCTGATATCGATTTTCATTCCCCCTACCCAATCCGAACTTAACCCCTGCAGGGCATAGGGTAATGAACCTGCGACATCCCCCAAACCACCAACCTTTATCAGAGGGTCGGCTTCAGAAGCGAGGAATAATACTTTTAATGTGGTCAATCCAATCCTCCCTCATGAAAAATCTTCGATTTCAGGATAATCCTGGGCGGACTAATTCAAAATAATCCTGTGAAATGGTTTTTTCGGGTGAAGCCTCGAGATAATTAATCAGGTCAACAACCAGGTTGGATTTATCCATCGCATCCCGGCGGCTCCAGGTGCGGCTTTTGATTTCAAGGTAGAACCCAATATCTGGTTTATTGACTGCATCGATATTGATATAAAAGTCTGTTCCTTTGTAATTCACCATATACCGCAAGCGATCTTTCTGAATCTCGAATTCGCTTTTTGGCCGGAAATATTCACGGTAGAAACGGAGTGAATGAGAGGCGGGCGCCAGGTAACGGCTGCGCGATAATAAGACCTCTTTCGGGAAGCGATGTTCAAATGCCGGGCCAATCAAGGTTAAGCGAGAGCGCACACTCACCACTTCATCCTTTTCATCAATAAATTCATCCTCGCGATATCGTAATAAACCCTGTTTTGGGTCGTCAAAAATAAAATAAGTATCATATTGATGATAATGCCTGCTGCGGCTAATTACAATCTCTGGCTTTTGCAATGCCTTCAAAATCGGTTCACGATCCGATATTTGCACTTTGGCCTGAACCTCGAAACTTTCTTCCTGACTTGCGCCGCCGATGGCGACAAGTTTTGAAAGGACCAATTCTTCGCGGTGGATCAGGAATTGATCGATCTGGCGGGCATATTCCTGGCTGTTGGTTATTAATTCGGCCTCATTCAAGGTCAATAAGTTTTTGTCACGCATAACCCAGGCGCCATTAATCATTACATCGCAAACATCCGATGCTTTACTGGCATAAATAATTTGAGCATACAACGATTGCGAGTCGCGGTTAAAACGAGGTGAATTATGCAGATTGGTGATATTAACCAGAATCAGATCCGCCCGTTTCCCCGGTTCGATTGACCCAGTGATATCTCCAATGTGCAGAGCCTGAGCGCCAAGACGGGTAGCCATCAGTAAAGTCGTACTGGCTGGCAGGGTCGTCGGGTCGCCCGAAACACCTTTTGCCAGAAAAGCAGCCAGGCGCATCTCTTCGAACATATCCAGATCGTTATTTGAGGCTGGTCCATCGGTGCCGATCCCTACGTTACAGCCAATATCCAACATGCGTTTAATAGGCGCCATACCGGATGACAGTTTTAGGTTGGAGGAGGGATTATGAGCGATCCCGGCCCCCGCATGCTGCAGGGTGCGAATTTCACCTTGATCGACGTGGACACAATGCGCGGCCAATAATTTGGCTTCCAACAGTCCCTGTTTTTTGATATATGGGACGACCGGCATGCCCTGTTCTTTGCGCATATTTTCAACTTCCAGGGCAGTTTCCGCAATATGGATGTGTAAGGGAACATCAAATTCGATGGCCAGTTCAGCTGTGGATCGTAAAATCTCGGCGGTGCAGGTGTAAGGCGCATGAGGGGCAACGGAAGGCACAATTAATGGATGGCCTTTCCAGCGTTGGATAAAATCTCTGGACATTGCCAGTGATTCTTCGAAAAAGCGGGCGTCCGGGGTGGGAAATTTTAAAACTGTTTGTGAACAAACCGCTCGCATGCCGGCTTCTGCGGTGGCTTTGGCGATATCCTCTTCAAAATAATACATATCTGCAAAGCTGGTGATACCACCACGGATCATTTCTGCGCATCCCAATTGAGTGCCCAGGCGAACGAAATCTGGTGATACAAATTCTCGTTCAACTGGCATCATATATCCCATAAGCCAAACATCCAGGCGCAAATCATCCGCCAGGCCGCGCAGCAAGGTCATCGGGACATGGGTATGGGCATTGACCAGGCCGGGCATTAATACCTTACCGCCGCAATCCACAACTTCTCTGGCTGAAATGGTAATTTTCAGCTCATTTTCTGGGCCGACTGCCAGGATATGATCTCCCAGGATGGCAACTGCTCCAGGCTCAAAACAGTTGAGGTGTTCATTCATGGTCAGGATAATCGCATTGGTTAGTAATAGATCAGCTTCAGGCATAGGTTATCCTTGGGGAATTGAAGTCGGCAGGCTTCGGCGTAAAAAATCTAAAGCAGTGTTGATGGCAAATGATATTCCGTTTTGTGGGGGGCCGCCATAAGTACGATTCATCTCGAATTTGCCAAGGGGGGTGATAATCGTTAGAAATATTTCTTGTTTTTCTGGCCCAGGTTGGTAGCACGCTCCCAGACCAACATGAGTTTGGGAACCTTGCATTGATTTTTCTACATGGAAAATTAAATCTTCGGGGGCGCATATGGTGGCAAATATTTCTGGTGGTTCCTTAAACCCGGGCATAATTTTTAATTGTTTATATAGCTCGCCATCCAGGCCAAATTCCAGCAAAGAAAAATTCCATCCGTTGGCGGCCAGTTTGGACTGGGTAACGCTGGCGATGGTATCCGCATCCCGTCCATAGACATTATCTCCCAGACGTTCCATAATCTGGGAGATGAGCGGTTCGATCATGCTATCGGCTTCTTCTTGCGAGCCAGCTTTCGCTGTAACACGGATATCCACCTGTCCGGGATGAGCCAATAAGCCAACCGTTGGGTTGATCAAAGTTTCGAGATCGCCAATCCATTCATCAACCTGAGATTCTCCAACACCTGCGGCGTGGAGCACACTGGCTTTTATTGTTCCCAGAATTTGATAATGCTCTTTCAAGTAAGGAATAACGCGGTTTTCAATCAAATATTCCATCTCGCGCGGCACACCCGGCAAACTAATGATCACTTTCGGCCCACTTTCGACGATAAATGCCGGGGCCGTGCCCACCGGGTTCTCAACCGCGATTGAACCCTGAGGGATATATGCCTGACGCTTGTTATTTTCAGTGGCTGTCCGGTTAAACCGCTGAAAACGATTTTGGATTTGCTCCCATAACTCAGGGCGAAATTCAGTTTCTACACCGACCGCCATGGCGACTGCCAGCCGGGTTGGGTCATCCACTGTGGGGCCGAGCCCACCGGTTGTGATCACGATATCTGAACGGTTAAAAGCTTCGGCAATTACCCTGGAAATGCGGACAGCGTTATCGCCCACCATGGTAGCCCGGAATAAATCGATATTGGCATCTCTCAAACGGAGTGCAAGATAACGCGTATTGGTATCTTGAATTTCACCCAGTAGTAGTTCGGTTCCGATCGCAATAATTTCTGCAGAAGGCATGTTCAAATTCCTTTATACTGTATTGTCATACAATTGTATCAAGGTTTGATTAATGTATATTCATTTCCGGACACCTGATACAAATCAAACGGAAACTCAGGACAATCACTGGATGATACCTGGCAGAAGAGTTCATCTTTCGCAAAATTTGAGTCCAGGAGCTGTTTAAGTTTATCCAATGGAATGATTAACGATCCATCCCAGGCGGTTACAGCGACTGCTCTTATCGTATTATAGATCATCGGTAACCGATCATATACCACCCAGGCCGCAAATGATGAGGGGTAACTGTTATATTTGGCAAAATAGGCCGCAGAAAAATCTTTGTTTTCATTCCAGAACCGGGGGCCAATCCAGTAAAAGGTTTGGGGCTGCTCCAAATTGACCGCAGGTCTGGAGAATGCGACCAGAATCGTGGGCAATGTTGAGCCGGAATTGAAGGAATCCAGCGTGGGAGGATTAGATTCATCGAGAAAAACTTCAACCGACGCGTCATAAGGTCCTGGCGGAAGATCGGTTGAACCAGGAGTATTATCCAAACAGGCGCCGATCGATCGAAAAAACTCGCACATTTTTGAAGAAAATGAAGAAGATTGTTCGTCGATATCGTGAGTGATAATAATTCGAGAATAACCCATACTTTGGATCCAAACTGCAGCCTGGTTGGCAAACTGGTTTATATCGGGGGAAAATGAGAATCCAATTTCACTAAGATTGCCACGATAGGGAACCGGGGAGATCGTGATTTTATTGGCGCTGACCATACGCTGTGAGAAATCCGCTGCATCCTCTTTACAAACCGGGCCGATGACTGCCAGGACGTGACGATCTGCAGACAAATCTACAGTCGATTGAACTGGAGCATTGGGAAGGCAGGACGAAAAGTAAGTTTGAATTCGTAAAGGATGGTCAGGCGAAGATGCTGAAAGATTCTGAGAAAACAGCAGCATGCTTTGTTGTATCTCCAAAGATAAGGGGCGGTCCGAACCGGCAGTAAAAACACTGACTCCAAGGTCTACCGGATCATCCGGGCCAATCCAAATACACCCGGTTGGATCCACACATACCGGAGGGCGGGATAAAAAAGCGTAAATTGCTAAAAGGCCAAAGAGAATCAGAAAGAAGAAAAGTGAAAACCGGCTGACCATTTCATTTATCAGAAATTTTACTGGGTCGGCTCTGACCGGCGAGGTTGGTACAACAACACCTCTCGGATTTTTAAGTCTGCGTTTCTAATTTTCTGGGATAAATCTTGCGCCAGATTGTACATTACCCGATACCCTAATTCAGGGTATGAATTGCATAAGTAAAGCAGGCGTTCCCTGGATATTTGCAGTAAGAAGGTATCGGAAGAAGCGGCTCTAGCGCCGGCAGAACGGACCCCCTCATCTACCAGGGCAACTTCGCCAAATGACTGCCCGCGCAGCAGATGCGCGATTACTTCCGACCGGGTATTTGCCGTTGGGTTACGTGAGACCAGACTTGGATTAAGAAAAATATCGACCTGACCGCGAAAGATAAGGTACAATTCTTTGTCGTGAGAGTTTTCGGGAAAGATCAATTCACCATCCCGAAATTGTTTTTCCTCGCAGATGCTCTCCACCATCTCAAGCTGGGATGCTGAAAGATTGTAAAACAAGTCTGTGTCTTTTAGAAAACCGGAAAATTTTGCCATCTCAGCCTCTTGTTCAGTTAGTTTAGCATGATTTCAACAGAAGTCAATTCAGCGCAAGTAAGGATTGAAATGGCGTATAGACAGCGAATTGGCCAGTGGGGGGAAGGGTTAGCCAAAAACTTCCTGATTGAGAAAGGCTTTCGCCCCATCGCAGCTAACCTCCGAACACGCTATGGAGAAATTGACCTGGTCATGAATGATGGCAGCCTGGTTGTTTTTGTTGAGGTCAAGACACGTACAAATCGTACAATTGGCTTGCCCGAAGTGAGCGTTACTCGACAAAAACAGCTGCATATGAAGCTGTCCGCGGAATTTTTGATGCAGCAGCATCCGGATTGGGGCGATAACTGGCGGATTGATGTGCTGGCCATATCCGGTCGTCCGGGCGACGAGGCGCCGGAAATCCTCTGGTTTGAAAATGCAGTTGAATAATGTGAAAAAGCCACTGGTGGTGATTATAGGGCCGACAGCAGTTGGCAAATCTGAGATTGCGCTCCAACTCGCCCTGCGGTTAAAGGGCGAAATAATTTCCGCTGATTCACGCTTATTTTATCGCGGCATGGATATCGGCACAGCCAAACCTTCGTTGGAGGACAGGTCACTTGTCCCCCATCATTTGATCGATAGTACCACTCCAGATGCACCGTGGAGTCTCGCATTATTTCAAAAGGTTGCCAAAGAAACAATCCAAGATATCCACCGACGCAATCTGCTTCCTTTCCTGGTAGGGGGGACCGGACAATACATACAGGCCGTGATTGAAGCCTGGGAGATCCCAGCCCGCGCGCCAGATGAAGCCATGCGAAATCTATTAACGAAGATTGGGACCGGATTAGGCGCAGTTGAATTTCACCGCAGATTGAGCCTGATCGATCCGGACGCGGCAGCGCTGATTGAACCCAATAATTTGAGACGGACTGTCCGTGCTTTTGAAGTACTATTTCTGACCGGTCAAAAATTTTCTGCCCAACGCCGAAAAGGAATATCACCTTACCAGGTATGCAAAATTGGTTTGACGCGGCCCAGGTCTGAACTGTACAGTCGAATCGATAACCGTATTGAGGAGATGATTGAGAATGGCCTGCTGGATGAGGTGAAGAGCCTCGTCGCCATGGGTTACCCAACCGATTCCACAGCCTTTTCGGCCATTGGATACCGGGAAATGATCCAGGTGATCAAGGATGAAATTGACCAGGCAGAAGCCGTCTTATTGATGAAACGATACACCCGGCAATTTGTACGGAGGCAGGCCAATTGGTTTAAACCAAACGATCCCAGCATTTGCTGGTTTGATCTCACTCAGACAGGGGTTCCGCAAATTGAAGATTACATCCGGCAATATTTTAAATAAAAAAGCCGCGATTTTTACTCGCGGCTTTTTTTATTAATTCAAAGACGGTCTGGGTGTTCCACTGCGCTTCGTAACTGGTGGGGGGAAGATTTTTTCAAATTCATCCCGGGAAATGGTTTCAACCTCTAACAGGCGTTGTGCCACTGCATCCAGTTTCTCGCGGTATTCTTTAAGGATGTCTTGAGCGCTCTGATGGGCATCCTGAACCAAAGAACGTACTTCATGGTCGATTTTCTCAGCAATTGCTTCCGAATAATCACGCTGTTCAGAAATTTCACGTCCAAGGAAGATCATTTCTTCCTTCTGTCCATACACCATGGGGCCAAGCGCCTCGCTCATTCCCAGGCGAGTAACCATGGCCCGCGCCATCTGGGTTACCCGTTCGATATCGTTTGAGGCGCCTGAAGTGATGTCATCAAAAACCAATTCTTCTGCCGCGCGACCACCCAACAAACTGACCATTTCTGCCAGCAGCTTCTTGCGAGGCATCAGGGTTTGGTCTTCCTCGGGTAAGGACAGCGTGTAACCGGCAGCCATACCCCGGGCAATGATGGATACTTTTTGAACCGGGTTTGCCTCGGGCAGTACATTCATAACGACGGCATGGCCGGCCTCATGATAGGCAACAATCCGTTTTTCTTCCGCATTGATGATCCGGCTTCTGCGTTCTGGACCAGCGATAACTCTTTCGATCGCCTCTTCAAATTCAGATTGACCGATCACTTTCTTGTCCCGGCGCGCCGCTAGTATGGCTGCTTCGTTCACCAGGTTTTCAAGATCAGCCCCTACAAACCCGGGGCAGGATCTTGCCAATGTACTGAGGTTTATATCTGGCGCAAGCGGTTTTCCTTTTATGTGGACTTTGAGGATGGCCTCGCGACCTTTCACGTCCGGCCGGTCTAATACGACCCGCCGGTCAAACCGGCCTGGGCGCAATAAGGCTGGATCGAGAATATCGGGACGGTTGGTTGCTGCCATAATAATGATATTGGTATCCGTATCAAATCCGTCCATTTCAACCAGCATCTGGTTAAGGGTTTGCTCGCGTTCATCATGACTGCCGCCAAGGCCGGCGCCGCGCTGCCGTCCTACCGCATCAATTTCATCAACAAAAATGATGCAGGGCGAATGGCGTTTGGCCTGTTCAAACAGATCGCGCACCCGGCTTGCACCTACACCGACGAACATCTCAACAAACTCTGACCCGGATATGGAAAAGAAAGGCACCCCGGCTTCACCGGAGACTGCTTTTGCCAATAAAGTTTTACCTGTCCCTGGGGGGCCGACCAATAAAACGCCTTTAGGGATACGCGCTCCCAGGGCGATAAATTTTTGGGGTTCACGCAAGAATTCAACCACTTCACGCAATTCTTCCTTGGATTCGTCGACACCGGCCACATCGTCAAATGTTACCGTAGGCTGGTCACCGGTAAACATGCGCGCTCGCGATTTCCCGAAAGATAAAGCCGCATTGTTGCTGCCTTGAGCCTGTCGGAAAATAAAGAAGAAGGCGCCGCCTAATAACAAGAAGGGTAGGATATAACCCAAGGCGGTGATGATCCCAATCCAGGGACTGGGTGGTTTAATTTCTATTTTTACTTGTTCTGGTTTTAATTGTGCCGGCGTAACGCCAAATTGGATTAACTGGTCAACCAGGGGTGTTGTAGGATCTTTGGTGGAGGATTTTTGACTGCCGTCATTCATGATGATGCGCAGGTTGTTATCATCCTCGATAATTTGGGCTATTGTTCCACTTTGAATACCTGCAGAAACTTCATTAATTGTCAACACGTCCTGGCCGGATGACTGCGAACTGAAGTTCCAAACAACCATGGCGATGATTGCTATAAATAGGAGCAGGTAAATGATATAGGATTGATTTCTAGAACTCACTCAACCTCCAATATGCTGGCGATATGCAAGACGGTTGTTCTACTTTTAATGAGATTATACCAATCTCATGATTGGGAAGCCAGTTATTGAATAATCTCGGAAATATATTAAGAAAACTCTTATATTTCGCTGAGTCAATATGGTCCAATATTATATTCGTGGGGAAAAATTATAGCACTAATATTTGTGAAAATCGCCTTGCTTTACACCTTGTTCGCCATTTGAATATTCTGAAAAACCTGGCGAATATGCACAGTGTCATGCGTTGCCATAAATCCGGCTAACTCAAATAATGTAGTCGGTCCAAATATGGCATGTTGAGCTGCATCTTTCCAACCCTGGTCAGAGAGCTGGTTTAATAATTGGCACATTTCCGTACGAACTTCAATAAATGAGTGTAAAGCATCCGGACCTGATTGGCTTATATATTTTCGTTCATCCGCCCAGGGATCGGTAACTTCTCCCGGTAAGAATGGGGACTGGGTATGAATAATTTTCTGCAAACGCGGTAAATTCACCTCGCGATCTACATCGCGCAAATGGCATAAAATTTCGACCACGGCCCATTCTTTTTCGTTTGGTTTAAACACCCATTGCTCACCTGTCAGATTCCTGCAAATTGTATCCAGTGCCGCTGGAGTAGCTTTTAGGGATGCTAACACCGATTGGACGGTAAAATCCTGAGCGGGTTTGGCAAGATGGTCGATAGATTGTTCCAACCAGGAGAGCGCATTTTTTATAGGACCTTGGCCTACCAACGTATCCAGCGATTGGGGCAGGGATACGGGATGGCTCGTTACCAGGTAACTTGAAATCCCCATTTTAGCAGCCGGCAAAATGTCATCTTCAAGATTGTCCCCGATCATCACAGCGGGTTGGTCAGGACAGCCCAGCAAAGCCAGTATTTCAGCATAATAAGCCGGGTTGGGTTTCGCAAAGTGGAATTCTTCAAAGGATGAAATTAATTTAAATGGGGTTGAATCTGAAAATCCAGCCCAACTTAATCGTTTTTGAATCGCAATTTTGGGGAAAATGGGATTGGTCGCTACTACAACGTCCCAATTCTTAGAAAAGGCTCGATTTACTAGCTCAATCGCATATGGACGGCGCTGGGTCAGGTAACCCAAATCTCCAAATTCATTCATATAGAAACGATATAGATCGGGCGCTAATGATCCTTTTTCTATTCCCAAGGAAGGATAGAAGGCCTGGTCAAATACCTGTTCAAGGGTATATTCAGGCAGATTTTTTCGAACCATTACCTGGGTTGCAGACATGAGATGGTTTACAAATTCTGCTCGGGACCAACGGGGAAAATTCTTGCTCAAAGAATTCAGATATACAGGCAAAAATTCTGCCATCTCGTTTCCGAGCAAAGTATTATCGAGGTCTACCAGTAAGCTAAGTTTCATTTATTCTTCTCGAAGAATAGGTCTATTTCAGGATGGCATTGCCCACATCCAATTTCAGGTTCAGACACATTGACCTGGCTCTTTACACAATATGCGCTTACTTTGACCCGGCGTTTAATTCCAAGCAACTGTCGTTTAACCTCACCATGAAGTACGAGGTGTGGACAGGCGTTTGCTAATAAAATCCCTGGCACGGGGCAGGTTTTGCATAATTCAGGTTTCCAGTTTTGAGGAGCAAGGGCGTTGCCAATTAAACGGCATTCTTCTTCGTTTCGCCCGCGGAAATAATTCCCGTAAAAATATTTGCACTCAAAACCTGCTGGTGTTCGCATGAAAGACAGTTTTCCCTTTAAGAATTTATCCCCTAAATCGGGGACAGATGAAATCCATGGTCTGACCGTGATCGGTTAATCGTTTACTCTGGTCACATAAGACCCATCTCGGGTATCGACGCGGATTGTATTGCCTTCAGCTACAAAATAAGGTACGGCAACTTCTGCGCCTGTTTCGACTTTAACCCGTTTGGTCACACCGGTTGCTGTGTCGCCTTTTACGGCAGCTTCAGCGTAAATGACTTTCAAATCCACAGTGGTCGGCAATTCCAAATCAATTGGTTCGTTATCATAAAGGGTGAGTTTGACTTCCATGCCTTCTTTTAAGAAACCCGCGACCTCACTAATGAGATCGTGGCGAATCGCGGACTGTTCGAAAGTCCCTGTATCCATGAAATAATATAAGTCATTATCTTTATAGATATATTGAACGGTGTGATAATCCAAACGAACATCTTGAACGCGGTCACCGGATTGAAAAGTTTTTTCAAGCGTAGTACCTGTTCGCAAATCGCGGGCTTTAATCCGGATCGTGGCATTGCCCCGTCCAGGCTTATTGTGGTGATAATCTAATACTTTGAATAAGCTTCCATCATACTCGAAAGTCACACCCTTTCGCATTTCGTTAACATCAATCATAAATCCAACCTCACTCGTATATTAATTAAACAGATTGATTATAGCGCAGGCAGCGATTAGTGACAAGGTGTGCTTTTCGCGCGAAATTAAACCGGCCAAAAGATATCTTTTGGCCGGTTAATCCTTAAATTCAGAAGATCCTTACCCGATTTCGGGCTCTATAATCCCATATGTGCCATCGCGGCGGCGATAAAGTACATTAATTTTGTTGGAATTAGCATTGTAAAACACAAAGAAGTGTTCCTGACCCAGCAGGTTCATTTCTTCAACTGCCTCCATTTCATCCATTGGCGTCAGGGTGAATTGTTTTCTACGACCTATAACCGGTGTGGTTTCAATATCCTCTGGAGACTCTGGGCTTGAGACCACTTCGGATGCAGGAGTCCCATCGCCGCGGCCACGTTGTCTTTTTCCTTTAAAGCGTTCAATCTGGCGTTGAATTTTTACGAGAGATGCATCGATAGCAGTGAGCATATCGTCGGCACCTTCTTCTGCCCGGAGGGTGTAGCCTTTGCCATATAAAGTAATTTGGGCCACATTCCGGTCGGCCGCATTTCGTGCAGACTTGTTGAAGGCCAGGTCAACCCGGGTTTCTTCAATATCTGGGAGGAACCGATCAAGTTTAGAGACTTTTTTCGTAACATAATCGTTGATACGGTCAGATGCTTCGATGCTTCGGGTGTAAATATCTACTTTGAGCGCCATATTTCCTCCGATCTAGGATTTGGTTGATTCAGGCGCCCATCCTATAAATGGATCGCCTGGGACTCATTCTGTATATCATCTTTCAACATTGATTTAGCCAGCGTCAGGCAGTACACCTGCCTGGCTCCGCTGTCTAGCAAAGCTTGAGCACATGAATTTAGGGTTGCACCGGTAGTTTTGATATCGTCAATAATCAAAACAACTTTATCCTTTGCCAGCGACTGCCTGGCAACAAACGCTCCACGAACATTATCCTGGCGCATTGATGCAGAAAGCCCAACCTGAGAAGCAGTCTCCCTTGCGCGGTCAATTATTTTCGGTTTGAAAGGTACATTTATTGACAGGGCTAGTGGCAAAGCCAGTAAGCTTGATTGATTATATCCTCTTTGGGCGCGTCGTTTCAAGCCCAAGGGGACAGCAGTTATCATATCAATTTTCCAGCCGGTCCTGGAAAAAAGCTCTATCAGATGGCTCGAAAGAGCTTCGGCCAATCCAATATCATTTTTGCATTTCAATCGATGGAGAGCTTCTCGCAGCGGGCCTACGTACTGTCCCCAACTTCGACAGGCCTCGTACGGCAGTGGATTTTGCTGGCAATCGGAACATAAAACACCGTGCGGCTCTATTGAGCCGCACCGGGGGCAAATTTTATCTTGAAATTTTATAACCTGGTCCTGGCAAGACTGGCACCAGCGGATGCCACTTTTTCCACACCCGCCGCATACCGGGGGGTATAACCAATCGACGCCGACCCAAAAAGCATGATAAAGCCAGTAGCGAGCGATCATATTCATTGCCCTCGCACCGACTAACTCTTAGCGATGTCCTTTCTTATAAACCAAACATTGAGCCAAGCCCTGAAGATATCAAACGTAAAGCCGCTGGGGTCATGAGAACGATCATCAAGGAGGGGAAGATCAAAAGCGTCATGGGGATTAACATCTTTAATGGCGCCTTGTGCGCTTCTTCCTCAGCCATTTGTCTCCGTTTCATGCGCATTTGGTCAGCCTGGATGTGGAGGACCTTTGACATAGAAACACCGAGCTGCTCAGTTTGAATGATCGCCGCGACAAAACTGGTCATTTCAGGGATACCGATGCGGTCTGCCATGTCTCTCAATGCTTCTCGCCGCAACTTTCCCAACTGTACTTCTTGGATTACCCTCGCAAACGCCATCGATAATTCGGTTTGCCACTTTTCACTGACTTTCGCCATAGCCCCATCAAACCCAAGACCTGCTTCTACGCAGATTGTGAGAAGATCCAAAGCGTCTGGCATAGCCTTGCGGATCCCTTTTTGGCGCCTGGCAATCTTGCTACCCAGCCAAAGTTGAGGAAAATAGAAACCAAGCAGACCAAACCCTAAAGCGTAAAGTATTGCCTCTGAAAATGGAGCTGGAGTTTCTTTCATACGGAAAACAGCAAATACTAAACCTCCAAAGCCAATGGCGCCAAAAAATTGTAAAGATAGAAACAAAGTCGGGTCGAGTTGGGAAGGGCTGCCAGCTAGTTCGAGCTTCCGTGAAACGGAATTTAACGCGTTTTGCGGTGTGAACTTGATAGCTAGTTCGCCCAATTTGCGTGCTAAAGGAAAGATAATCCGGTCGGAGAAAGGTTGTGAAAGCTCAATTTCTTCAAGATTAATGGGCGCACCTTTTTGGCTAAGTTCCTCAAGGCGCGTTGATAAAATGCTTTCATCGTCTCTCATCGGACTTTTCATACCGATGATTACCAGGACGACGGCACCGATCAAAATCGCAACTCCAACAATAATTATGGGAACCATGAAATTCTCCTTTCTCCTGGCTAGACCTCGATCTCACCAAGTTTATTCATTACGAAGTACCCAAGGATGATCAGTAAAGCACCAACACCTAAAGAAAGATAGCCACATGGCACCATACCGAAAACATGATTGTTCTCTGGTTTGAAAAACTCCATCATGTAATCTTTATTGAGCAAATAAAGAACACCCAGAACGATCACAGGAAGCAGTGACAAGAAACGCCCAGAATACATGACCTGGGTTGTGAGCACACGAATTTCTCCTTTGATCCGGACGCGCTCACGGATTGTAAAGGAGATTGTATCCAAAATTTCTGCGAGGTTACCACCGACCTCTCGCTGAACGTTGATGGCGGTTATGACCAGATCCAGGTCATCAGATGGGATGCGGCGCAGCAAATTAGCCAGAGCAGTCTGCATGTTAACGCCCAATTGCATTTCTTGCACAACCCGCCTGAACTCATCGCTGATAGGAGCCGGGAGTTCCTTGCTGACGGCTTCCATGGCTTGCATTGTGGAGTAACCGGCACGCAGACCATTCACCATCAGGTTTGCCATATCGCCCAACTGCTCGTCAAACTTTTGCAAACGTTTGCTTTGTTGCGATTTGACATACATCCTGGGAATGAAAATACCGATCACCATACCCACTGCGCCTACGATTGGACTTCCTCCGATATAATATGCTAGCCCGCCTACTGCTACCGAAGAAATGACCAAAAGCGCAAGGTATTCGCCGGGCTTTAATTTCAAATCTGCTCGGGCAATCTCCTTGGAGATACTTTCCCCCAAAGAAGATTTTTCCATTTTTCGGTTCATCCAGTCGGTTAGCGGGGAATGCCTGGTTCCTGATTGAACCTGGGCCGGTTCATTGTCTACATAACGCCCCATCCGCTCTTCAACAAGGGATTTCTCAGTGGTGATGGAAACCACAATGCCAATAACAAGCAGGACCGCCGAAATGACACCACCGCCGATGATAATGCTCATTGGATTGAATATTGAAAATGGAGGCATATAGCACCTCTTTCCTACGTTTAGTAAACAGGCCTTTTAGGACCTGCGACGATCTCCCACGCCAAAAATCGTGGAAGGTAGATGAATTCCAGAGTTTTCGATTTTTTCGATGAATTTTGGTCGGAGACCGGTGGGACGCAGACGACCAACAACTCTGCCATTTTCGTACCCGACCTGTTCAAATGTGTAAATGTCGGTCATGGTGATGACATCGCCTTCCATGCCGGTTACTTCGGTGATGTTTACGACTTTACGGGTGCCATCACGCATACGTTCCTGGTGGATGATCAAGTCGATGGCTGAGGAGACCTGTTCGCGAATTGCGCGCACGGGAAGTTCCATCCCCGCCATCATGGTCATCGTCTCAAGACGGGACAGGGTGTCGCGCGGTCCATTGGAGTGGAGTGTGGTCATTGAGCCATCATGACCGGTATTCATTGCCTGGAGCATGTCCAGGGCTGCCTCATCGCGAATCTCTCCCACGATAATTCGGTCTGGACGCATGCGGAGGGCATTAATCACCAATTGGCGGATGGTTACCTCGCCTTTACCTTCAATGTTTTCCGGGCGCGATTCAAGCGTAACCACATGTTCCTGGCGAAGTTGGAGCTCTGCCGCATTTTCGATGGTAAGGATACGTTCATCACTGGGAATAAACTGCGATAGGATATTTAATAGGGTTGTTTTCCCTGAACCAGTACCACCAGAAATTACAATATTGATGCGTGATTCGACACAGGCTTTTAAGAAATCGACAGATTCTGGGGTTAACGTTCCAAACTGAATTAATTGTTCAATGGAGATCGGGGTGCGGGAAAATTTACGGATGGTGATTACTGGACCGACCAATGAAATAGGGGGAATAACCACATTAACACGGGAACCATCCGGTAAACGAGCATCTACATAAGGAGAAGATTCGTCGATCCGGCGGCCTAATGGTGATACGATCCGGTCTACGATGCGCATCACATGTTCGTTGCTTTCAAAAGCCACAGGCACTCGAATAATTTTGCCTTTGCGCTCGACGTAGATGCTCTTCGCGCCATTTACCATAACTTCAGTGATGCTCTCATCTGTCAACAGCGGTTCGAGAGGACCGAACCCCAGGATTTCTGCAGCGATTTGCTCAAACATGCGCGCACGTTCGGGACGAGATAGAACGATATTCTCTTCATTCAATATTTGTTCAAATAATTCCTGGATTGTTCGCCGGACTTCTCCGGTGCGCGTTACATCGATACTCGGGTCAAGCCCCCCAATTAATTTATTTTGCACACGGGTTTTCAGATCTTGGTAAGTGTCCTGCGCAGCTGAAGAAACAGGGGCTGTGACACGTCTGGTTTGAACGCCGGGTGGAACAACACCCCCATTATTAGAAATTGAGGAGTTTGAGTCTGAGCCTTGAATTCTTTTTAAAATCGACATGAATGACTTCTCCTTTTTTCAGCTATACTTTACCACTATTTATTTCTTTGAAGCAGCTTCCGCCTGACCTTCCTGTAATTTTATTAGTTTATCTTTCACCAGATCGGCGAGGGTCATAATGCTTTTTCCGATTGGTTGCGTTTTATTATCTAATATAAACGGGATCCCGCGATTAATTGAGGTGGCTACTATTTTTTCTTCAAGCGGGATAGAGGTCACAATTTCCTGGCGAAGACTTTCACCAACACGTTCAGGTGAAATAGAGATGCGTTTATCAAATTGATTCATGATAAACAAAATCCGATCCCGTTTTATACCTGAGCTATCGGCTAACATAAGAAACAAATTCACGTTCTTTATCGATGGAATATCCTGAGTTGTAATAAGCACAATTAAATCGCTGCAGTCCAATGCGGATTGAACAAACACCGAAAGATATGAAGCAGTATCTATTACGATGTAAGAATACATCTGGCGAAGAAAATCCAAAAGTTTGGCAAATTCTCCGCTGGCCAGTTCCTCGGCCAGTTCGGGTTTCGGCGGCGCCGCCAGAATCCGAAGTCCGGATGCATTATGTTTAACAGCGATTTCCTCCACAAACTGCCGGTCCAGTTCATCGACACGGGGTGTGAGATCTAGTAAGCTGTTTTTTACCTGCTCATTTAAAAAGACCGCGACATCCCCAAATTGAACATTGGTATCGATCAAAATGGTTTTGGTCTCGTCTGTGTGGAGCGCTAATGCCAGATTTGTGGCTATTGTGGTCTTTCCAGTTCCACCCTTTGGACTGTAAACAACAATTACTTTACCATACTGGGGAACCGAACCAGCCATGCCCACATTGGGAACACTTCCAGCAGGGCCCATTGGAAAAACTGGCGCTTTATTGCGTTCATCGGCAGCCATATCGCCTGCTCGCCGGATCGCCGCGGTCAGATCATCAATCAAAGGCGGCTTGGTTAGAAAATCTCTTGCACCAGCCAACATGGCCCGGCGCATATAACTGGCATCGCTCTGAACGGATAGGATCACCACCTGGGCGTAAGGAACCTTACGCCGGATTGCTTCCGTGGCGGTGATCCCATCCATATCAGGCATGTTAATGTCCATGATCACTACGTCAGGCTTTAATTGTTGAGATAATTCGATTGCTTCTCGCCCAGATCGAGCTGACCCAATAACTTCAATCATTTGATCGAACTGCAGCAATCTTTTTAAATTCTCTCGGGTGTCCGCAATATCATCAACAATTAGGACCTTTATCTTATCCTGGGCTGGCATGCTCTCTCCGTAATGATCATTATATTGCTATCCAATCACTTCTTTCTTTATTGCGCTGGTGCAGTGGTCGGCTGTAGATTGGGGGTAATGTTGTCAAACCCATCAAGAAGCAGGCCGTAAGGAAGTTTGCTCGGGAAGGGGATGTTGTATTGATCCATCAAGAACTGCAGGGTAACAGCTTCGGCACTCACCGTCTTGGAATCGCCTGCGCTGCGCAGCACCAGGTTTAGTGATGCACCTTTTTTATTGAGCATGATGTAGTTGAGTGTAACTGCATCTTGCGGGGTGACAACCAGAGTAACCTGGTTGGGTTTGCTGGTTACGCCTTCCGGTGTCGTATTGGGTGTAGGGGTTGGCGCGCCTGCCGCCTGAGGTACTGGTGTTGGGGTTGCCCCGCCAGGACCGCCATTTTCCGGGAAAAGACCCACACCGAGAACCATCGCATCAGAGATAATTAATTGGGTAACGATGCGCGGGCGCTGGCCTTCCGATGGCTGAACGTACACTGGTTCGTTCAAGATGGGATCGAGTTCAGTCCTGCCTTGCTTGCCGGTACCATCTGTTATAGTAACGGTCAGGTTCTGCGCAGCTGTATCCGGACCAGTTCCAGGCTTTTCAACACTACCTGTTAAATTAGGTAGTTTGGACTGGAAATTCGGATCCAATTCTTCCAGTTGCAGCGCGACCAAAACGCTTACATGATCCCCAGGCTGCAGAGCATAAGAAACGGAAGTCATATCCGAAATGGGAATGGGTATAGCAACATAGCCTGGTGGAATCTGGCCAGAAGCATACGAACCCAGCGCGTTTTCCGAAACCATTCCCGAGGTCAGGATTGTACCGGAGGCAAGTTGGTAGCGGGCCCGTTTACCCAATACTTCTTCTTTGGTCCTGAAATATAACCCTTCCACAAAGCGATCTTCTGGGACAGGTGCAAATCCCAATGCTTCCTCAGGTATAGATTGGCCAAAGGTAATGTTCTGTGTAAGAACAACGATATCCACTGTCTTAACCGCCGGAGCTGCTGGCGTGTTATTAGTCAATGGAGCTGCCGTTGGGGCAGCAGGGAAAAAGAAATCCCTGAAGAAATATGCGGCGGCTCCTAAGACGATTACCAGGATAAGCGCCATTACGATGAAAATTATTCCGACACGACGGCCACGTGAAGCCATGCTTGCCTCCTCAAGCTCTTACAATTATTAATGCTATTCTTATTATACGGCAATTATACGAAAAGACTTTGCCATGCACACTAATAAAACTGTAAGGCTTATCTTTGGGTTGCACAAATCGGGCCAGGATAAGATCATTTTTTTGGTGATGGGGTGACATTGCAACGTTTTCTTCCGGATGTTCGTATATTGATTGTGATTATCGATCGATGATTGCACTTAAAAACATGTTGTGATGAAAAAATAATCACGCTATAATAACTTAAGTAAAATAAGTCATGGTTTGGTCAGACAAAAACATTGGAGGAAGAATGAGCGATCTTTTTAATCGAGTAACAGATGATCAAAATGCTTTACAAAAGCTGCTCGCGAAAATTCCTGGGTTCAAGGGATATTTCGAAAAGCAGAATCGGCGTGAGGCAGATAAGATATTACGAGAAACCGTGGCGAATCGATTTGAAGAACAATGGAAGCGAATTTCCTCAGTTCAACGAGATTTAATCAGCGCCGGTGGATTGGAACATATAACCGAACTGGAAGGATCTGCGCTAAAACTGCGCCAATTTATTGATCGCATCCGGCGAGCCTCCTACGGTTATGCCGGATTTTTTGATGCGGTTAAAATTAATGAAGATGAGCTTTCAAAAGTATACACTTATGATTTGTCATTATTTAATATGGCGGACGACGTTGGCCGGGCGGTTGATAATATTGAATCTTCCCTGGAAACGGATGGACTGCCGGCAGCAATCCGCAACTTGAAAACTTTGTCACAGCAATGCCTGGATGCTTATAATCAGAGGCAAGAAACAATGATCGGTGGTGTGGCTGGTACAGAAGGCGCCACGCAATAATTTCGGTTTCCTTTATATAGGGAGATAATCATGGCCAGAATTTTTGATGTTGTTGAGTATCCTACAGAGATGGTAGATGAGATTGTCCATCGCTTTCCTGAAGCGGGCGTCGCTGATCTTCGCATGGGATCGCAAGTGATCGTTCGAGAAACGCAGCGAGCAGTCTTTTTCCGTGATGGACACGCCCTGGATAATTTTGGACCCGGACGCCATACCATTACCACTGCAAACGTTCCTATTTTGACCGGGATTCTTGGAGCGGCTTTCAATGACCGGACCCCATTTACGGCCGAAGTGTACTATGTTTCTATGCGAGAGTTTGCCGATCGGAAATGGGGCACTCCGCAGCCAATTATCGTTAAGAACCCCGGAATGGGACTGGGCGTTGCCCTGTTACAGGCCTTTGGTTCATACAGTTTTCAAGTCGAAGATGCTCAGCAATTTGTGACCCAGATTGTGGGCGCTTACGGAACCTACAGCACATCCGATATTGAGAACCGTTTACGGATGATGCTGCTTTCCAAGCTGCAAGACCTGTTGGGTGAAACAGCCGCCAAACACAGCGTTGTAGAGTTGATCGGCCTGACCGAAGAACTGAGCGCCGGCGTACGCGCCAAAGCTCAGGATGATTTTACTGCTATTGGTTTAACGCTAAAATCGTTCTATATTGGCAACTTGAAACCCTCCGAAAAATCGGCCGAAGAACTGCGGTCCATGGGTATGCTGGATATGCAGACCTATACCCAGTTACAGGCCGCAGACGCCATGCGAGACGCAGCCCAAAATCCAAGCGGTGGAGCAGGTTTGACCGCGGGAATCGGCGCTGGCCTGGGTGTTGGCAACGTCCTCTCTCAATCTTTGGCGGGTATGACCGGACCCGGAGCCCAACAGCAGGGAGGCAATGCTCCGCAAGGCGGTGCTCCATCCGGCGGCATGCCTGCGGTGATGACCCCCAGTGAGGCTGCCCAGGTGCTTCGAGTTTCTGAAGAAGATGTGGTCGCTGCCATCACGTCAGGTGATTTGAAGGCCAAGAAAATCGGCAACGCTTACCGCATCAGTAAGGAAGCGTTGGATGATTTCCTGAAAGGTTAATAACCTCATTATAATTATCATCAACAGCCCGGCAAAACTTGCCGGGCTGTTCTTTGGAATGTATAATGGGTTTTGCCATTTTGTTATAGGACCAGGCAAGTTCAATTTGGTTAAAAAAATCCTTTATATTGGGGATGTATGTCAACGATCACCCGCTAAAGCAGGTGGCTTGTCCCTGGCGCTACACAAGGAAAACTAGACAATATGCATCCGAGACGTTTGGCCGGTCGACGACGGCCCACAAGCCCGAAGACTTGCGCGATTTACAAGCGAATGCTTGACGCTGAGTGTTTTACACGGAGACCGTTTCCTCTCCGCAACCTCATACGCTCAGTTATTAAGGTGCATAACCGTTTCTCCACGAGCGGAGTGCCTTATCAATATTATAGCACAGATGTTCGAAATTCGAAAGGAGCAAGCGACTTCCTCCACCCGCTGAAGCTGGGTGGTTTCCGTCGCCAAAAATTATGAAACTTCACGAGTACCAGGCAAAGCAAATATTTGCGCGTTATGGGGTTCCTATTCCGCGCGGACGGGTGACAACCACGGCAGCTGAGGCAAAACAGATTGCAGAAGAATTAGGCGGTACAGTTGTTATCAAATCCCAGGTTTTAGTGGGTGGCAGAGGCAAAGCAGGCGGTATCCGGCTGGCTCGTAATCCAAAAGAAGCTGAAGAATTAGCAACATTAATTTTAGGAATGGAAATTAAAGGACTGCCGGTCAGTAAGATATTGGTGGATGAAGCAGTAGGGATCAACAAGGAAATATATTTGGGAATCACCAATGATCGTTCTGCCCGACGCCCGGTGATTATGGCTTCTGCCGCGGGCGGCGTGGATATCGAAGAAATTGCTGCCACCAGCCCGGAAAAAATTGTCAAGGTCCATGTTGACCCTTTATTGGGCTTGCGAGATTACCAGGCGCGAGATGTGGCCATGGGGATCGATCTTCCCCGTATTCATTGGCGCTCTTTCATGGAAATTGCTAAAAATTTGTGGCATACATTTCTGGACAGCGATGCGACTCTGGCGGAAATTAATCCCCTGGTGATCACCTCAGATGGAAAATTGATGGCTTTGGACGGAAAGATGCTGATCGATGATAATGCTCTTTTCCGCCATTCCGATCTGGGTGAAATCCGCGACCAGGATAACGAAGCCCCCTCAGAAATCGAAGCCAGAAAATATGGCCTGTCCTTTATTAAATTAGACGGAAATATTGGGTGTATGGTAAATGGCGCCGGATTGGCGATGGCCAGTATGGACATCATCAAGTTATTTGGCGGTGATCCGGCCAATTTTCTGGATATTGGCGGCGGTGCAACCTCAGATAAAGTCGCCGCAGCCTTACGAATTATCCTTTCAGACCCGAACGTCAAGGCGGTATTGATCAATATATTCGGGGGTATTACCCGCTGCGATGAAGTCGCCCGCGGAATTCTAACCGCGCTGGCAGAAATAAAAACCAGTGTGCCAATGGTAACGCGCCTGGTCGGGACAAACGCTGAAGAAGGCGCCAGGCTGCTTGCGGATGCCAAAATGATCACTGCCATAACCCTGGCAGATGCCGCCCAGAAAGTTGTGGCGGTCGCAAAGGGAGGTTGAGATGAGTATTTTAATTAATAAAAATACGCGATTATTAGTCCAGGGTATTACCGGGCACGAAGGATTATTTCATACCCAACAGATGGTCCAATATGGTACCAATGTTGTGGCGGGGATAACTCCTGGAAAAGGCGGCGAATGGGTGCTGGATGGGAAAATCCCGATTTTTGATTCGGTCCGGGTGGCCAAAGAGACAACCGGAGCCAATGCCACTGTGATATTTGTGCCCGCGAGGTTTGCACCGGATGCGATGTTTGAGGCAGCTGATGCCGGGATACCATTGGTCATTTGCATAACCGAGGGAATCCCTGTCCAGGATATGATGAAGGTTCGGGCGTACCTGGACGAGAAAGGCACCCGATTGATTGGGCCAAACTGTCCAGGGCTATTAACACCCGGCGAAGCAAAGGCCGGCATTATTCCCGGAAATATCGCAATCCCAGGGAATATTGGCGTTGTTTCACGCTCTGGAACGCTGACTTATGAGGTTTTGTATGCATTGAAACAGGTCGGTGAAGGAGCGAGTACCTGCGTCGGCATCGGTGGCGATCCGATAAATGGAACGTCATTTGTGGATGTGCTGGAAATGTTCGAAGCTGATCCCCATACCGAACAAATCGTTTTGATCGGTGAAATTGGTGGCAACGACGAAGAAAAAGCGGCTGAGATGATTGCGCGCCGCATGACCAAACCGGTCACAGCCTTTATTGCCGGGCAAACCGCACCTGCTGGAAAACGGATGGGGCATGCCGGGGCGATCATTGAGGGTAATTCCGGAACTGCCGAGGATAAGATCCGCGCGCTGCAGCGCGCAGGCGTACATGTGGCGCGTTATCCTGAGGAGATTCCCAGCCTTTTAGTGAAATGAATGCGAAAAAGCCGCCGGTCGATCATGACCGGCGGCTTTTATTAACTCTTCAGAAGATTAATGATGGGTTTCTACGTAAGAAACAACGTCATTGACAGATTTGATGTTGCGAGCATCATCATCCGATATCGTTAATTTAAACTTTTCACTGAAGCCATCAATCAGGAAGAATTGATCCATCGAATCGGCTTTCAAATCTTCAATAAATTTAGTATCCGGCTTGATCCCCGCCACGTCAATCTTCATTACGTCTGCAATGACTGCTTTCACATCTTCAATTGTATCGCTCATTAAAATCCTCCTGATAGGTTTTCCTTATTTATTGTATTGTAGCCTGACCGGAGATCTTGTCAAGATATTCGGTATTTTTTTCAGGATTATTCAGCATATTCTATCAATGAGTGAAATCAGATGTCTTTTGGTATACTGATAATACAGGATGAATTATGACCGGATCTCCCCTTTTATCTTCCAGAAAAGCAGACCATATCAGGATTAACCTTGAACAGGATGTTAAATCCGCTGTGACCAATGGTTTGGAATCCTATCATTTTTCTCACGAAGCGCTGCCGGATTTAAATTTAGAGGAAATTGACCTAACCCAAAGAATTTTTGGGAAATTTGTGGCAGCTCCCATCTTAATTTCTTCGATGACCGGGGGTACACCGGAGGCAGAAAAAATTAATCTCGTGCTTGCCACAGCCGCCCAGGCAACCGGAATAGCTATGGGGCTGGGTTCGCAAAGAGCAGCCATCGAACACCCGGAGTTGTCCAGGACTTTTCAAGTGCGGCGAGTTGCCCCAGATATTCTCCTGTTTGCCAATATCGGGGCAGTTCAATTAAATTACAAATATTCAGTCGACCATTGCCGCCGGGCGGTGGATATGATCGAAGCCGATGGGTTAATTCTGCATCTCAACCCATTACAAGAAGCTTTACAGCCCGAAGGAGATACTCGATTTAAGGGCCTGATAAAAAAAATTGAACACGTATGCCGGAATGTTGGCGTCCCGGTAATCGCGAAAGAAGTGGGGTGGGGCATCTCTGAAAATACCGCCCGCCGTCTGGCTGAAGCCGGCGTTGCCGGCATCGATGTTGCTGGTGCAGGTGGAACGTCATGGTCCCAGGTAGAAATGTACCGTATTCAAGACACAAACCTTGCCCGGGTCGCTGGCGCTTTTCGCGGTTGGGGGATTCCAACCGCCGATTCGATCCAGATGGTGCGGCGGGGCGCTCCCGAATTATTGACCTTTGCTTCAGGTGGTCTGGCAGATGGAATTGATATTGCCAAGTGCATTGCCCTTGGCGCCAGGTTAGGGGGAATGGCCGGTTATTTTTTGAAGGCATCCGCCGATATTAAAGAATTATTGGCCGCCATTGAAGAAATCCGAAGAGAGATTCAAATCTGTATGTTTGCGACGGGGTCCGGAAATCTGGACCAACTTCAAAAAGCTCCTCTGTTGAAAAATTAAAACTGGCGGGAATTATGGAAGAAACGATCATCAATCAACAACAGCTGCGAGAAGCCATCGAGGATGAATTAAAATCGTTGGTGCACAATCTTATTCCGCCAGAATATGCGGGGATGCTCCCATTATTGACCTATCACCTGGGATGGGAAGGTGAAGGGGCGGGATTGGAGGCGCAAGGAAAGCGCATCCGTCCAATATTGGTTTTGATGTGTGCGCTGGCGGCAGGCGGGGAATGGCAAAAAGCACTGCCGGCTGCCGCCGCGGTGGAATTAATCCATAACTTTTCCTTAATTCATGACGATATACAGGATCAAAGCGCAAAGCGACGGGGTCGGGAGACGGTTTGGGTTAAATGGGGTATCGCTCAAGCGATCAACGCCGGGGATTTAATGTATACCCTGGCATTTTCTGCTTTGAATGAAATGCGCGGTGTCCTTCCGGATGAGGTTGTCCTCGAAACTTTTGCAGTGCTGCAAAGGACTTGTATCCAACTCACGGGCGGCCAATATCTGGATCTATCTTATGAAAATTTACGCAATCTTCCTTTGCAAGCTTATTGGCCGATGATTCAAGGGAAAACTGCCTCTTTAATTTCTTGTTGTTGTGAATTAGGAGCGATCACCGCCCAGGCGACGACTACCCAGCGCCAGAATTTTTTTGAATTTGGTAATCGTATTGGATTGGCATTTCAAGTTCAGGATGATTATTTAGGCATTTGGGGCGATGCCGAAAAGACTGGAAAATCCAATATCAGCGACTTGATTACCGGAAAGAAAACGCTGCCGGTAATCTATGCATTAAGACAGGAGAAGGATTTTGCGGATCGATGGTTGCGTGGTCCGATCGAACCTAAGGATGTCAATGACGTGGTGCGATTATTGGAACTGGAGGGGGCGAAAGATTTTACCAATCAAAACGCGGACCGGTTGACCCGGGAAGCTTTAGCCGCTCTTGATCGGGCAGCGGTATCACAACCTGGTAAACAAGCTTTGATCGAAATAGCCCAAAATCTAATGAATCGTGATAATTAACTTTGAACATTGAGCTGTCAAAGTAAAAATTCTGCGAAATGAAGATCTGGGCGTTGAAGGACAGAAGTGCTCAGCTGAAAATTTTGAGCTAATTCCGACAAGCGGCTGCCTGTGTTGGGATCGACCAGATCTGGCAGCAGCCCAGAAAGTGGGCAGGCAATATGGGCCTGGAGCCAGATATTTGGCTCCAGGTTATTATTGTCGTAAATCAGGATGTCCAGGTCGATAGGACGGGGCGCATTCTTATCCGCGGAGCGCACCCGGCCCAACTGCGTTTCAAGTTTTCGCAGGACCAGGTATTTGAGGTCTTCCTGAGAAAATTGGGCGGTGATAAAAACTACAAGATTGAGAAAATCAGGTCCAACTGAGCCAACCGCAGGTGTCTCCCATACCGGGGAGATTGCCTGAATTGAAACTTGATTTCGCAGCACGGCCAAAGCAGCGCGAATATTTTGTTCGGGTTGGATATTTGAACCCAGTAGCAGGTAAACGTCATGCGACTTCATGCCGCAGCTTGTTGGCTGCGCTCGATTTCTACACCGACGGATGCTGCAAAGCGCACTGCGCCGGGTTTTTCGACTCTGACACGGACTTTTTGGACCATCGGGTTATCAAGACACAGTTTTGAAATGTCCGTTGCCAGGGCTTCTACCGTAAATCGTTGGACCTTTTCGGTGTGGGCCAGGACCTGTTTCGCCACAGTGCGGTAATTGACGCAGTCATGGATCGAATCGCTGGCGCCTGCTCTGGTAATGTCGGCAAACAGGACGATATTGATCACAATATCCTGCGGTTGGGAGCGTTCATTGTCAGATATTCCAATTACACCCCGGCATAATAAATCTTTGATGAAGATTTGGTCCATATGAACTCCTTAAATCAAGTGGCGCCCACCATCAAGATGAATTATTTCACCTGTGATGAAAGATGGGCCGTCTAAAAAGAACAATACCGTTTGGGTAACTTCATCCAGTTCTGCCCAACGCCCAGCCGGCACCGAGTCCAGAATTCCTGATAGATCCAAACGATCAGATGGCGGTGAAATGGCGCCTAAGGCAATGCCATTCACGGTTATATTGGGCGCCAGGGAAACCGCCATTGAGCGAGTCAGCCCTGCCAGGCCGACTTTAGAAATTGTATAAGGGAAGTGATCGCCACCCGGACGCAGCGCGCGCCAATCGAGCAAATTGACGATCCGTCCGGGAGAACCAGATGGAATCGAGGCGGCAAAAGCCTGGCTTAACAGAAATGGGGCGGTGAGATTAACATTCAGGTGATTCTGCCAGGCTGAAAGGCTTGTATTCGCAAAAGAAACAGGCTCAAAAATGGATGCATTATTAATGATTGCGTATAGGCTGGAATGCTTTGTGGCTTCGGAAATAATTTGGGGGACCTGTCCGGGGTCATTCAGGTCGGCCTGGATTAGCCAACTATTCTTCCCAAGCGATGATATTTCATCCGCCAATGACTGAGCTTCAGGCAAGGAATTGCCAAAATGGATCACAATATCTGCTCCCGCTTTAGCCAAGGAAATGGCCAGGTGCCTGCCAATCCGCCGGGCTGCTCCGGTGATGAGAATGGTTTTTCCTTCAAGAGGCATGATCCGTGTCCTTTGCCTGAGAAACGGACATTTCCTGGTTTTCCTGTTGATATTTATTGAGCCGCCATAAGGAAACAGCCAGGAAAATCCAGGCGATTACCTGGGCAACATGGACGCTTCCTAAAATGGTGGTGGAATCTCCGCGGAAAAATTCCAAAAACAGGCGCGCCAGTGAGGTTAACGCCAGGAATGCCCAAAAATATATGCCACTGCGGTTAGTAGTTGACGGTTTTTCATGCGCCTGATTTATCCTTTGAATGCGGAAAATCAAAGCCAGCGCGATTAAAATGGCGGCAGCCATTTCGTACAATTGAACCGGGTGGCGAGATTGTCCCCATAAGTTGATGGCCAAAGGCATGTTTACTGGAGAACCAAAGGCATCGCCGGAGGCAAAGTTTGCCAGATGATTAAAGATCATAAAGACGCTTAACCCGGGGGTTATTGCGTCCAAGGTTGGCCATAATGGCAAGGATTTTCTTTGAGCGTATATTAACCCGGCCATCAAACCAATCAACAGCCCTGCCTGTCCATTAAACATGGTTGGAGTAAGACTGAATATATTGAGAGGGCTGGCGATAAAGATTGCACTGTATAGAATGACATACGCCAGCCGCGCGCCAATAATTCCTGTTATCAGGCAGACCAGGACCAGGTTGTAAAGTTGGTTTGATACAGCATTTAACCGTGAAGCAAACCGCTCAGATACCGATAACCCCAACCAGATCCCAATCAGGATCAATAATCCGGGAGTTTGCAGCGCCAGGGGACCAATTTGCAAGATTGGAAACATCAGGGCACCTGTGACAGTATCGAGGTAATTTGCGTCTGGATCATCGTTTCAGTTAATGGACCGCCAATGGTTACATTTTGAATGATCCCATTCCGGCCGATAAAGAATGTGGTCGGCAGAGCGCGAACCTGATAAGCGGCGGTTGTTCTACCGCTGGAATCGAGCAAGATTGGATAGCGCAGCCCATAATCTTTCACAAATTGGGCTACTTTTAGGGGATCATCCTGGATCGTGCTGTTAACTGCCAGAATCACCGCACCGCTGTCGGGTTGAAAAGTATCAAAAACTTTCTGAAATGCGGGCATTTCACTTTTGCAGAATGCGCACCAGGTGGTCCATATGTTGACGACGACGACTTTCCCGCGCAAAGACCGCAGCGACACTTGATTTCCGGCCATATCCTCCAAAGTGAAGTCCGGCGCCAGAAAGCCCTGGCGCGGAGCTGGGACCAACCCCTGAGTAGTATTCGTTGAATAAAGAGAGGTTAAACCAATCCAGGCCAGCCCGCAAGCCAATACCAGGGTTGAAAACGATTTCCAATGGGTTTGAATAAAGCTGATGATCATTATTATTTCTTCAATCCTAAAGGTGAAATGGATGAATGTCAAGGCGGGCTGTTTGGGATCATTTCGCCCGATAACTGGTTCGCATCATGCGGTAGAGCAATTAACTTGCTTTTCAGGAAATGGTGCTAAAATACCTTTTAAATCCAATAATTTGTTGTGAAATGTGTGAAAGGACAATTCTATGAGTACTGTGACCTATACAATTCCAAATATTTCCTGCCATCACTGCGTGCATACCATCTCGATGGAACTCGGCGATTTACCGGGTGTGAAATCGGTTCAGGGAGATGTAGATACGAAACAAGTGGTAGTAACTTTTGAAGCACCGGTTACCACTGAAGAACTGGTAAAAACTTTGACTGAAATCGATTACCCCCCGGCCAAATAATTCTCCTTTCATATCAGGGCGCTGTCATTCGACAGCGCCTTTTTTTATTTTTTATCAGACTCTCCAGCTGGAATTATTGACAATCAACAGTAATGGTAAAATTAGTTAAATCTGTACACGAAGGGGTACGTTTATGACCGATCAAATTGATCTTCAAAATCGAGCGATTAATGCTGTTCGTTTTCTCTCTGCGGATGCCGTTGAACAGGCGAAATCCGGTCACCCCGGATTACCGATGGGCGCAGCCGCAATGGCATACACCATTTGGACTCGACACCTCAAATTCAATCCGAAAAACCCGGATTGGCTGGACCGCGACCGTTTTATCCTTTCAGGTGGGCACGGTTCCATGTTGTTGTACAGCCTTTTATACCTGACAGGATTCGACCTTCCTTTAGATGAATTGAAGAGATTCCGGCAGTGGGGCAGCAAAACTCCCGGGCATCCTGAATATGGACTGACCCCAGGTGTTGAAACCACCACCGGTCCTTTGGGACAGGGATTTGCCAATGGGGTGGGGATGGCGATCGCAGAGGCTCACCTGGCAGCAGAATTCAACCGCCCGGGTCATGAAATCATCAACCATTATGTTTTTGGAATCGTGACTGATGGCGACTTGATGGAAGGCGTTGCCTCAGAAGCTGCTTCCCTGGCGGGCCATTTAAGCCTTGGCAAGATTATTTATTGTTACGACGACAACCACATCTCGATCGAAGGCTCCACCGAGCTGGCATTCACAGAGGACCGCGGGAAACGCTTCGAAGCCTATGGCTGGCACGTTCAATATGTCACGGATGGCAATGATGTCGAGGCGATCGATAAAGCAATCCGCTTAGCCAAGCAAGATTCCCGCCCTTCCATCATCATGGTGCGCACCCAAATCGGTTTTGGACTTCCGACGCGGGCAGGAACATCAAAGGCCCATGGAGAAGCCCCGGGTGAAGAAGAATTAAACGGCGCCAAAGTGAATTTGGGTTGGCCGTTAGAGCCCCGTTTCTTTGTACCTGAGGATGTCCTGGCTTTTTACCGGCAGTCGGTTGGCTGCGGGCAGGAATGGGAAGAAGCGCACAAAAAGCGTTTCGCGGCATATCAACAGGAATTTCCCGAACTTGCCAGCACTCTTGTGGGCCGGATTTCTGGCAAATTGCCAGAGGGTTGGGAAAAAGGCCTGCCGGTATTTCCACCGGATGTAAAAGGGGTCCCCACTCGCTCTGCGTCACAAAAGGTCTTATTAACCCTTGGCGATCACGTTCAGGCTCTTATGGGCGGTTCGGCCGACCTTTTACCCTCGACCAACACACTGCTGCCCAATACCGTCGATTTTCAACCCGGGACTCCCGAAGGACGGAATATGCATTTCGGTGTGCGCGAACACGGAATGGGTGCTGTGGTCAATGGGATGTCTTATCATAAGGGGTTGATCCCTTACGGAGCAACTTTCCTGGTGTTTTCCGATTATATGCGCCCGGCGATCCGCATCTCAGCGATCTCCGAACTGGGGTCGATCTGGGTTTTCACCCATGACAGCATTGGTTTAGGTGAAGATGGACCTACTCACCAACCGGTTGAGCACCTGGCTTCTCTCAGGACCATCCCCAACCTGGTCGTGATCCGTCCCGGTGACGCCAATGAGGTGCGAGAGGCCTGGATCGATGCTGTTCAGCGGCGGCATGGCCCAACCACACTGCTGCTCACCCGTCAGGTGGTCACAGTGCAGGATCGCAGTGTGATGGCTCCGGCGGAAGGGCTGCACCGCGGCGCTTATGTTCTGGCAGATCTCGGTGAAGTCAAACCTGAGATCATTTTGATGGCATCCGGTTCCGAGATTCAATTAATTGTAGAGGCCGGGTATAAATTAGCCGACGAAGGAATTGCTGTCCGCCTGGTTTCGTTCCCATCCTGGGAATTATTTGAGAAACAGGATCAGGCTTACCGCGATAGTGTGCTCTTACCGGAAGTGAAAAACCGGCTGGCGGTTGAAGCAGGGGTAATGCAAGGTTGGGAGCGCTATGTCGGAGACCACGGTAAATTAATTGGTATGACCGAGTATGGAGCATCGGCGCCTTACAAGATTTTATTCGAACATTTTGGATTTACCACTGAGAACGTAATCACCACAGCGAAATCCTTTCTCGGAAATAAAGGCTAACAAAACAAGAATCCACAGACAGGCGAGCAATCGCCTGTCTGTGCGAAATGCAGGTCAAAATGGAGGTCATTGGTCAACTACCACCTGCTCGCTCTGCGCCCCTAAAAGGGAAGCGGCTGGCTTGTAACTGGAGAATAAAGTGCCTAAATTACAAAACCGTTTTCTCGTCTCCGCTACATTAGCCCCTAGGAAGGGTTGGGTCCAGATACACCCTAGGGCTGTTCGGCAGGTTGACACGGGGAGAACGATTCCCCGCCAGGTTTCTAAGCCTGGGGCTACCTCACTACAGTTCCGCTTACGTTCCGAATTGGCAACTTACTTACTGTTGTCAAAACTCATCTCCAGCGTCTCACCTCACAGTGAGCTAACCGAAGCATCTGGACCATTTGTTCTATTATACCATGGAAAGGAGACGGCGCTTTCCTCCACCCGTTGAAGCGGAGTGGTTTCCAGCGCCAAATGATTATGAACCGGATTCAAAATTTGCACGATCTTGGACAATCCATCTGGTATGACAATATTGAACGTAAACTGCTCGAAAATGGTGAAATGGCGGATTTGATTGAAAGAGGAGATATTCGGGGGGTAACATCAAATCCGAGCATTTTCAATAATGCCATTGGGAAGACCAATGACTATAACACTGCGCTAAAACCTATGGCCTATACCGGTTGGTCTGCAGAAGAAATTTTTTACCAGCTGGCAGTGGAAGATATTCGGGCTGCAGCCGACCTGTTCAGGCCATTGTTTGAGCAATCCCGAGGAGGAGATGGGTTTGTCAGTCTTGAAGTTAACCCAAACCTGGCGCACAACGCCAAAAAAACCGCATCAGAAGCGAAACGCTTGTGGGACTGGGTGAACCGTCCCAATCTGATGGTTAAAATACCGGCGACTGTCGAAGGATTGTCTGCGATCCGGAAATCAATCGCAGCCGGAGTAAACGTCAATGTAACTTTAATATTTTCCCTGGTGCGGTACGCGGCGGTGTTGGATGCCTTTATGAGCGGACTTGAAGACCGCCTGGCAGCGGGACAACCCGTGAATTCAATTGCATCCGTCGCTTCCTTCTTTGTATCCCGCGTGGATACCAAGGTTGACAAACAATTGGAGGCAATCATCCGTAATGAAGGCAGCGATGCCGCCAAAGCCGCCCGCTTAACCGGCAAAGCGGCGATTGCCAATGCCAAATTGGCTTACGAACTATTTCAGGAAACGGTAAACTCCGACCGTTTTAAGAAAATTGAGCGCGAAGGCGGCCAAAAGCAGCGCCCCTTATGGGCTTCTACCAGCACCAAAAACCCGGATTACCGGGATGTGATTTATGTCGAAGATTTAATCGGCCCGCACACGGTTAATACAATGCCGCCGCAGACTTTAGTCGCTTTTCGGGATCATGGCGAATCGGCGGTAACCATTACCCAAGGTGTCAAACAAGCCCACCAGGAGATCGCCGATATCGAATCGTTGGGAATCGCGATGAGCACTGTCACCAAGGAATTGGAGGATGAAGGGGTGAAATCGTTCGCCGACGCCTTCAAAGATATGCTCAAAACTATCGATACCCGCCGGAAATCCGCCCTGGCTGAATTGGGACCTCTGCAAAAACCCGTGCAGGACCGGATCAAAACCCTGGAAGAAATCCAATTTTCCAGCCGTATCGTGGCGAAGGATGCCGACCTTTGGACGAAAGATCCTGCCGGTCAGGCCGAAGTCCACAAAAGATTGGGTTGGCTGAATGCGCCAGAGATCAGCCGGGAATTATTGCCTCAGATCATGCCGTTCTTACAGGGCTGTCAGGTTGACGGTTTTACGCATGCGCTTTTGCTGGGAATGGGCGGCTCCTCACTTGCGCCTGAAGTGATAGCTCAGACGTTTGGCGTGCGAGAGCGTACCGGGCAAATCGGTCTGGATCTGGCAATCCTCAATTCGACGGATCCTGCCCAGGTACGGGCAGCCGCGAATCGTTCACCCGTTGAGAAAACGTTGTATATAGTTGCCAGCAAATCCGGGACCACCAGTGAAGTCAATGCATACTTTGATTTCTTTTGGGCCAGAGCAAAATCACGCGTCGGCCGGCAAGCGGGTCGCCATTTTATCGCGATCACCGACCCCGGCACTGCACTGGATAAATTGGCTCAAGAGCGAAATTTCCGCCAGATTTTCAGGGCTGATCCTGAGGTTGGCGGGCGTTATTCAGCCTTGACGGCTTTTGGCGTGGTGCCTGCCGCACTGCTTGGTTTGGATTTGGAACGGATATTTAATGTTAGCGAGGCGATGGCCAATCAATGCCAGCCGGAGATACCTGCCGGTCGAAACCCGGGTCTGGTGCTGGGCGCGATCTTCGGTGAGTCCGCATTGAGCGGGCGGGATAAATTAACGCTGCTGACGGACCCGGCCCTGGCTTCAGTTGGATCCTGGATCGAGCAATTAATTGCAGAAAGCAGCGGAAAAAACGGAAAAGGCATCATCCCGGTAGATCTGGAACCACCTGTCAGAGCCAGCCAATATAGTAAAGACCGGCTGTTTGTTTATTTAAGACAAAACGGCTCGCTGGATAAATTTGCCACCCAGTTGAGAAAAGCTGGTCATCCAGTGATAGCTCTGGATGTGGCCACTGAGTATGACCTGGCGGGGCAGATCTACTTATGGGAATATGCAACCGCAGTAGCCTGTTCCATTATCGGCGTCAATGCGTTTGACCAGCCCGATGTACAGGACAGTAAAGACCGGACGCACGCCAAAGTGGATGCCTATCACAAGCTCGGTCGTTTAGAGGAAGGCCAACCAGCCTGGAAAGGGACCGATGGAATAGCGTTTGGCAAGATCAACCCTGCCATGAAACAGGCCACAACCACCGGTGAATTAATCACACAATTTTTGGGTCAGGTGAAGCCCGGGGATTATGTGGCGATCAATGCTTATGTGCCGCGAAACACAAGGACCTTCAACCGCCTGCAAAAACTACGCAAGAGCATCCAAAAACTCACTGGGACTGCCACAACCTTAGGTTTTGGACCGCGTTTCCAGCATTCCACCGGACAGCTGCACAAGGGCGGGCCTGATAGCTGTGTTATCCTGCAAATCACGATGGATCCCACCCGGGACATGGAAATTCCTGATGAGAACATCAAGTTTGGCGTGATGGAACGAGCGCAAGCACTGGGGGATTTGGAAGCCCTTCTGGCACGCGGCAAGCGAGCATTGCGAATCCACATGAACCAGGGGGATTTTCCCGACTTGTAACCGGTTTTAAGATAAACGCCGCGGCTCTTTTTCAGAGCCGCGGCGTTTTTTATTTTGCCTGTTGGGCCAGGGCGAAAGCGCCCATCATACCGGAATGAGTGCCCAATCCGGGGGGAACGATGAATTGTTCGATATTGTTCACAATCTGGGGAGCCTGAACATATCCATTTAAAACCGCCCGAGTCTTCTGACGGATTAATGGAAATAAATGCGGCTGCTGCATGACCCCGCCGCCTAAAACGATTCTTTGGGGGGATAACGTACAGATAATGGATTGCATCGCCAGGGAGATGTAGTCAGCTTCCAGGTCCCAGGCGGGATGATCCGCGGGCAAGGTCTCAGCGGACTGCCCCCAGCGTTTGTTCATGGCCGGACCGGAAGCCACGCCTTCAAAACAATCTCCGTGGAAGGGACAATTCCCGGGAAATGGATCACGTTGGTGGTCGTGGGGTAAGACGATATGGCCCATTTCAGGATGGACCAGCCCATGCAGCGGCTTGCCGTTGACCACTGCACCGCCGCCGACACCTGTACCGATGGTGAAATATACGAAACAGTCTAATCCCTGGCAGGCTCCCCAAATGCCTTCGGCCATGGCCGCGGCATTCACATCGGTATCAATCCTTACCGGTACACCCAACTCACGTTTAATCCAGCCGGTGATATCGGTATCCGCCCAATTCGCTTTCGGGGTAGATGTAATAAAACCAAATTTAGGTGAAGCAGGATCAAGATCCAGGGGACCGAAGCAGGCAATACCGATGGATTCTAAAGTTGGATAACCATGAAAAAAATCGATCACGCGGCCGATCGTTTCCACAGGGGTCGTGGTAGGGAACCTGGTTTCGGCCAGGATGGTTTCAGGGCTGCTGGCAATAATACAATTAAACTTCGTCCCACCAGCTTCTATGCCACCAAATAACGCTGCCATTTTCTACCTCGTTTTTTTTGTACATTATCTCACAAATGGGTTGCTTATGTCATCGATAAAAATTAAGAATGGTATATGTGCTCGTTAAATATTTACAGTATAATCTTTAGAATACTTCTTAGACATTTCTAATCTTGTCAGATCATTTTTTGTAATTCTCCCGGAGGAGTCGATGCCAGATATTTTTGCAAAATGCTACGAATGGACCCTTGCTAAAGATGCCATGGAAACCGGTATTTATCCTTATTTTATTCCTTTAAGCGAGAACGAGGGTACCGAGGTGGTTTATAAAGGCCATCGCATGATTATGTGCGGCTCGAATAATTATTTGGGTCTGACCACCCATCCCAAGGTGAGAGAAGCCGCCATTGAGGCTGTAAAACGGTTTGGCACAAGCTGCACCGGGTCACGCTTCTTGAATGGGACGCTCGAAATGCATCACCAGCTTGAGCATGAATTGGCAGATTGGGTTGGGAAGGAAGAGGCTCTGGTTTTTTCGACCGGGATGCAGGCAAATTTAGGGGCAATCAGCGCGATTGTGTGCCGCGGGGATTACGCGATCCTGGACAAGGACGACCATGCCAGTATTTACGATGGGGCCCGATTAAGCTATGGCAAACTGGAACGTTTCCGCCACAATGATGTTGGCCATCTAGAGGCTGTATTAAAATCTTTGTCCCCGGAAAGTGGAAAGCTGGTCGTGGTTGACGGGTTGTTCAGCATGGGTGGAGACCTGGCGCCCCTCCCGGAAATCCTGCCGGTCGTTAAAAAATATGGGGCGCGGATTATGGTGGATGATGCCCACGCCATGGGTGTGATCGGCGGCGGGAGAGGGACGGCATTTCATTTTGGGGTGAACGACCAGATTGACCTGGTAATGTCGACTTTCAGCAAATCATTTGCGTCCCTGGGCGGGTTTATCGCCGGCGATGCAGATATCGTGCACTATATCAAACACTTTGCCCGGTCGATGATTTTCAGCGCCAGTATTCCGCCAGCCAATGCCGCGGCAGCCCTGGCAGCCTTAAACGTGATGCGTGAAGAACCTGAACGGATAGCACGCGTTAATCAGATTGGCGACCGGATGAGAAAAGGTTTCCGCGCGATGGGTCTGAACGCCGGCGAGTCAGTCAGCCCGATTATCCCGATCATCTTAGGCGAAGATGAAATGACCTTTATGTTCTGGAAGATGTTGTTCGACAATGGGGTGTTTGTCAACCCAATCATCTCCCCGGCGGTTCCACAAGGCAATCAGCTGTTGCGGACCAGTTATATGGCAACCCATACTGACGAACAGCTGGATAAGGTGCTGGAAATCTTTGAAAAAGTAGGTAAAGAAGTCGGCGCAATTAAGTAAAGTTTCACATTTCGTCTTAAAAAAATCGGGGGAACTGTTATTCAGGCAGCTTCCCCGATGAATTTTAATGAACTTGATTATTTACGATGAAGCAAGTTCTAAAATTTTCTTTCCTGATTTCCAATGCCAGAGGAAGGACGAGCGCTCATCGCCAGGGGACGCAGGGCGGGAATGGTTGACGTTATGGGTGCAGGGACATCGCCATCCGGGATGTATTCCGGTTCAAGTGGTGTGGGGATGGTTGTTCTGGATGGGCTAACCGGCATAGGCGATGACATGGGGAGGGGCGAAGGACGCCGGTTGGGCATCGAGTTCGCCGAATGGGAGCTGGACGCATTGGTGGCCCGGTAAGGTTGAGGCGTTGTGGATTGGCCTGGACGGTATTGTGAGGAGGTCCGCTGCGCTAGATAGCGGTTTCCCTGGACCTGCGAGCGGCGGCCAGCCATTGCAAAACTCCCGATCAGGAGCACCCGGGTGACCCATACCATGACTGCGACAAACACAGGAACAGCTTGCATCAGTAATTTGCGGTCAATAATCGCAGTGCTCTGCAGTTGATGGCCTTCCAGGGCCATGGATACTCCCCACCAGGTCAGAATGGCATTCATCGTGGCTGCGAGTATCCACGCGCCAAATAAATACCAGGTCTCCTGCCCGGCATTGCCGTTATTATCCGGGAGAAATAGACGTCCAATTCCGGCAAAATCAATTCCGCAAAAGGCGATCGCCAGAATTGTTGACCATTGGATGCCTGCAAAGGTTAACTTTCCAAGCAAATCACCCAATGCATATTGGGTAGTGGAGAAATTAAACATTTCAAATCCAGCCAGGGCAACCGCCAGAATCAGATAGGTGAGCATGCCCCCATTTTGCAGCATAAAACCAGAAAACCCGGCCGATGTGTTCAGCTTGAATTGATTGAACATGATAACCTCACTTTCTACATGTAAGTGATGCTTTTGTATATTTATAGAACAATAATTCTATTTTGTCAAGCAGGAATTTTTGCAGAAAAAATATGAGCCCTCTTGTGTTTACTGTACTTAAAACCAGTTTTTACGCTTGAAGTAAAACAGCATGGCTGCAACGATTAAAATACACACCACCATCACAAATAAAAAACCTCCCTGCCATTGGATATCAGGGAATAACTTTACGAAATTCATCCCGTATAGACCGGTGAAAAACGTCAGCGGCAGGAAGATGGTAGAGACGATGGTCAGAGCTTTCATTACTTCGTTCAAACGCAAGGAGGTGGAATTGAGATAGATATCCATCGCGCCGGTGACAATATCCCGGACTGATTCGGTCAGATCCTGAATGCGGACCAGATGATCGTAAATGTCTCGGAAGTAAATCCGGCTCTGGCGGTCGATTTGGGGAAAATCATCCCGGCTGAGCCGGTTAATCATCTCGCGCTGCGGGCCAACAATCCGCCGCATTTGCATTACCGCATGTTTTAAACTGAGGATTCTTTCAAGAATTTCCGGGTTGGGTTTGGCCAAGATTTGATCTTCCAGCCATTCGATTTCTTCATCCATCTGGTCGATCACCGGCATGTAATCATCCACCAACGCATCCAGAATGGAGTGGCACAAAAAATCTGATCCATTGGTATACACCCGTTCATCCCGTTCCAATCGATGCCAAACGAAGTCCACAGGCGGCATTAACGTGCTGTGATAACTGGTAACCAGGTAGTTAGGTCCCAAAAAAAAGTCAATCTCCATGGTTTGCAGGTCGTGAAAATCTTGCGAAGGGTGGATCGCATGAAAAATCAGAAAAAGGTAATTGACAAAATCATCGACTTTGGCCGGTTGGTATTCCACCGTAAAGGTATCTTCGATCGCCAGAGGATGGAAGTGGAATACATCTCGCAAAATCTTATCGCTTTCTTCGTTGTCCGGCTTTTCAAGTGAAACCCATACCAGACCGTCCGGCTGTTTCAGACATTCGAGGAGTTCTGGCGGGGTCAGATCATGTTGAGGTGAACCTTTCGGCGGGTAATAAATGGAACGGATCATATGGGAACCTCAGCTTAGGGTTGATAGTATTGTTAGTCTGAACAAGTGACCTGTCAAGGGGATCAATTCGTAGATATAATGGATGAGCTTAAGGGTCAGCGAGCATGGAGGATTAATGGTACTCATTGAGGCGCAAAGTGGAGCGTCGGTCCGGATCGAGAGCTTTCAAACCGGTAAGGGGCTTGCCGCTAAATTACGCCAGCTCGGATTGGTGCCAGGGGATGTTGCCAGGGTAGTCCGGCATGCGCCTTTTCAGGGACCGATTTTACTCGAAATTAACGGACGAGAAATTGCTTTAGGCAGGACTATTGCGGCGAAAATAAAGGTTGAGGTTGTGGAATGCGATTTGCCCTGATTGGACAGCCAAATTGTGGAAAAAGCACCTTATTTAATCAAGTGGCGGGGTATAAAGCGGAAACCGGGAATTTTTCCGGGACGACCGTAACCTTCACAGAAAGCAAAGTGCGTGTATCCGGGCAGGTGGTCGAACTGGTCGACCTGCCCGGTACGTATTCCTTTGCCGGTACGAATCCGGCGGAACGAGAAGTCTTTTTATACCTGGCAAGGCACGATGTAGATGCAATTATCAATGTCGTGGATGCAACCCACCTGGCACATGGCCTGGAGCTTACCCTGGAACTGCTTGAATTACGAAAACCAGTAGTGATTGCGGTCAATATGATGGATGAAGCCAAACGGGTGGGGATCAAGGTGGATGGCCCAAAACTTCAGTTGCTGCTGCAGACCCCCGTTCTACCAATGGTTGCCAGCCACGGCCGGGGTATCCGGGAGGTATTTACCACGGCATTATCTCTGGCAGAGCAGAGAAAAAACTCGCCTCGCCAACTCTTCAGTTTTGAAATTGAGAATGTGATCAACTCACTTTCCCAAAAACTGGACGGAAATAAACTGTCACTGCCTAAAGATACGACGGCGATCAAATTGCTCGAAGGCGATGTTGAGGTCGGGGAGAGTATTAACCTGTTACCGGGGCTGGAAGAATATATTTTTGAGGCGCGCAGCCATTTATCTGATATGCGTAAACAGGAGCCGGTTTGGGTCTTGAGCGGTGAACGGCATGTGCGCGCCTCCCAAATCGCGCAGGAAGTCACCATCCAGGGCGACCGGCGAATCACCTGGCGCGACCGTATGGATGATGTCCTGCTGCATCCGGTGGGTGGGTACGTGGCATTAATTGTGATTCTGTTTATATTCTTTCAATTCGTTTATGCCTTTGGCAGCGTCTTAGAAGGACCGTTATTAAAACTTTTTGATCAGTTTACCCCTGGAATAAACGCACTGTTGGGAACCGATACCATATTTTCCAGCCTGGTGGGCGGTGTTTTGCAAGGCATTTCCGGGGGCGTGGCGATTGTTTTGCCGTATCTGGCGCCATTTCTACTTGGACTGGGATTGCTGGAAGACATCGGTTATTTACCCAGAGTAGCCTTCCTGATGGATTCATTAATGCACCGGATCGGGCTGCATGGAAAGGCGATCGTGCCATTTATCCTCGGTTATGGCTGCAATGTGCCGGCGATCATGTCCACCCGGATCATGGAGGAAAAACGTGACCGGGTCCTGGCAGCTGCCCTGGCTACGCTGGTGCCCTGCGCAGCCAGACTTTCCGTTGTTTTTGGCCTGGTAGCCTTTTATTTGGGGCCCACCCTGGCATTACTCATCTATTTATTTAATATTGTGGTCATCGCCTTCACCGCGAAAATCCTTTCGAGTATGATGCCCGAAGATTCCCCAGGGTTGATCCTGGAAATGCCGGTTTACCGCATCCCCACGGTGAAAACCGTGACCATCAAGGCCTGGTTTCGGATCAAGGAATTTATCATCGAAGCCTGGCCCTTATTAATCGCGGGCAGTGTGGTGCTGTCAGTGTTCACATTCCTTAAATGGGACGTCTATGTGAATTATGTGTCTTTGCCATTTTCCTGGCTGTTGGGGCTGCCCCAGCAAGTGGGCATGCCCTTGATCTTTGGCATCCTGCGCAAGGAGCTATCGTTGGTGATGCTGCACCAGGCGCTGGGCGGTGTGGATCTGGTCAATGTCCTGACCTCCACCCAAATGATCACCTATTCGGTTTTTGTGGTGTTCTACGTGCCCTGCCTGGCGACATTAATGGTCCTAAAGAAAGAATTAGGCGGTAGGGTCATGCTGGCAATTGCCGGGATGACGATCGTCATCGCCACCATTACCGCGTTGATTGCACGCGTGGTAGCAACCATTTTCCTGGGTTAAACATGCCTGTTATTGACCATTTTGGGCTGCTGGCGCCCTATTATGAGCGCTTTATTCACCCACCTCAGGATATAGATTGGCCTGCCCTTTTAAATTTATCGCATAGCCAAACAATCCTGGACGTTGGCGGTGGTACCGGCAGGGTGGCCCAGCTCATTTTCGGAAATGGACACAAAGTGTTCGTTCTGGATGCCTCGCTGCAAATGCTAGCACAAGCTCAAGCAAAAGGTTACCTGCAGTCTGCCTGTGGTTTTTCGGAACGCCTGCCTTTTCCCAGCCAATCCTTCGAACGCATTTTAATGGTTGACGCCTTCCATCATCTCGGGGACCAGGCAGCATCCGGTCAAGAATTATGGCGGATCTTGCGGCCTGGCGGCCGCCTGGTGATTGAAGAACCGGATATTCACCAGTTTTCAGTAAAATTGATTGCCCTGGGCGAAAAAATGATGTTGATGCGCAGCCATTTCTGGCCGGCTGAAAAAATAGCCAGCCTTTTCAAGAATTTACCCTGCCAGGTAATAATTTCTCATAAAAATGGATCCGTCTGGATCATCGTTGACCGCGACTCCGCAGCGTAGAGTTAATTTCTAACCTTTTTCCCTGCCAATCCATAATCGATGTACAATATAGTTGGATCGTCACAAATATTGTGCGAACCATGGGAGCACTATCGGGTAAACAGGAGAACCATATGGCAGTAGATAAATGCGTTTCCCCAGCCAAAGGCCCAATCCAATCTGATACCGGCGCAGCAGCGCCACCAGGATTTGATGCATCGATTAAGGAGGCCCCAAAAATGATTGCGCGTGTAGGTAAACCAGCCATCGATTTTGAAGCGAATGCTTTCGTAGAGGGCGGTTTTAAGAATTTAAAATTATCCGACTATAAGGGCAAGTGGATCATCCTATGCTTCTATCCGGGTGATTTCACCTTTGTCTGACCCACAGAATTGTCGGCAGTTGCCGTCAAATACCCTGAACTCAAGGCGCTGGGGGCCGAAGTATTATCCGTCAGCACAGACAGCCGTTTTATCCATAAAATTTGGACAGAAGAAGAATTAAGCAAAATGGTGCCAACCGGAATTCCTTACCCGATGCTTTCAGATGGGGGCGGGAAGATTGGCACGGTTTACGGGGTCTACGATGAAGATGCCGGCGTAGATATTCGCGGCCGGTTCATCATTGACCCGGATTTCGTAATCCGAGCGATGGAAGTTCTAACGCCTGAAGTCGGACGAAATGTGAGTGAATTAATTCGCCAATTAAAAGCATTCCAGCATGTACGGGCTACAGGAGAGGTGACGCCATCGGGTTGGCAGTCTGGCCGGCCAGCATTAAAGCCTGGGCCGGACCTGGTAGGAAAAGTGTGGAAAGAGTGGAGCCCGGAGAAGGCGTTTTAAAGTATTCGTCCCAGTGGTGCCCCTAAAAAAAGCAGCGGCCCCAAAATTTTTGGACCGCTGCTTTTTTTGTTAACCAGGTAAAGATCAGTAAAGGCCCCAATCTGCGCCCAGACCTTCTTCCATCATGGAAAAATCCCACATATCCATGCCCAGGTCGATATTGGTAGGGCGGTTCACCACCGATTCGGCTTTTTGGCGGATAGCTTCGATCATTGCCGGTCCATAGGGGCAAAACGGGGTGGTCAGAATCATCTTAATCATCGCATTATCCGGTTCGATGCGCACATTGCGAATTAAGCCAAGCTGGATCACGTTCAATCCGATTTCCGGATCCACCACTTCTGCCAGACCCTCTTTTACTTTTTGTGCTAATTCCGGATCGTTTATTTCTGCATCCCAAATGGGACGGTTACTTCCGGGTTGGTTGCTCATAACTTATTCTCCGTGTGATCTAAATTCGGAATGATATAAGTGCAGTGCGCATCACCGCTTAAGATACATTTGATCTTTTCTGCCGGGATAGAAAGCACTGTAGAAATTACCGTCTGGTCCACTGAACAGACTTCCGGGTGGCTCTGACCCACATGGTAATATGGGCAGGTGATTTCATTGATCTGGTAATGATCCCCAGTTTTTTCCCATTCAACCAGGAAGCCTTCTTTGCCCAGCAAATCCTTGACGAGGTCAAGTTTTGCTTCGGTGTTCATTGTTTTCGCCCTGTTCACAGCGTTGCCGGCCATATCACTGGCCATATCCGTAAATATCTGGGTCACAGTCGATTGCGGCAAGGACTCTTTCATCTGGTCGAGCAGCATATTTGTCAGGCGGAAGTAGCGGGTTGGGAACCGTTCCAATCCCTTTTCGGTGAGGAAATATACCAATCGAGGCCGCCCGACGCCGTGACGCTCTTCATCTGTGGCGACCAGGCCTTCCGCTTCCAGGCTGTTGAGATGGTGGCGGACGGATATCGCATTGATGCCGACAGCATCTGCCAGTTCGTTAATGGTAGAGCGGGGTTGGGAGACAAGGGAAGTTAATATTTTTTCTCTGGTACTTTTCATTCTTCCTGATCCTAAGACAGGTATTTCAAACCTTAATATATCACATGCCGGATAAATTTGTCAATATATATTATTTTTATGGTAAATATTCAATTATCCCGGAAGACACATAATTCTGAGCTCAATTCCAGAATTTAACATAGAATCAAACAATCTCCATTCTGAGGTGAGGAAATGAACGGGATTTTTGGGAAGCAATGGTCGGGCGATCCTTTTATTTTGTTTGGCGCCGCACACCTGTTGGCGCTGGGGATTATCGTAGCCATCAATATTTTGGCTGTCATTTGGGGGAGAAGGGCCTCGGATGAGAACCGCAAACGGTTTCGTTGGGCGTTGGCTGGTGTGTTAATTGTGGATGAATTCCTCTGGCATTTATGGAATATCACTACCGGGCAGTGGACCTTACAGACCATGCTGCCGCTGCATCTGTGCAGTGTCTTTGTGTTCCTTTCAGCATACATGCTGGTTACCAAGAGTTATTCCGTCTATGAATATGCCTACTTTTTGGGCATCGCCGGTGCATCCCAGGCTTTATTAACCCCGGATGCCGGCATCTATGGTTTTCCGCATTTCCGCGCTTTTCAGGTGATGATTTCACATGGTGCAATTATTACTGCCTCTGTATTTATGACCCTGGTGGAAGGCTACCGCCCAACCAGGGACTCTTTGAAAAGAGTTCTAATTGGGGGAAATATCTATATGGCGGTTATCTTCGTTTTAAATTTGCTGATTGGCAGCAATTACCTGTTTATTGCCCATAAACCGGCAACTGCCAGCTTGATGGATGCGCTGCCGGCCTGGCCGGTTTACATCATTTTTATAGAAATCATCGGGGTCGTGGTGAGTTTGCTGCTGTATGCCCCCTTTTTCTGGTCTGATTTACGAAAAAAGCGAGCTGGATAAGGCTTATATATAATATTTATGAAAGTATTGACAAATATTATCGCCCGTGTTAGACTTTGGCGAGAGAAAATTACCAAGGAGTATCATTTCGATGTCTGAATTAATCATCCGCAATTTGCATGTCAGCATTGATGGAAAAGAAATTATTACAGGTTTGAACCTGACCGTGCCACAAGGTGAAGTACACGCCATTATGGGCCCAAATGGCACCGGCAAATCGACTCTTGCTTATACCATAATGGGTCACCCGAGCTATGAAGTAACGGGTGGTGAAATTCTTATCGATGAAGTAAATGTATTGGATCTGGAACCGGATGCTCGTTCGCGTCTGGGTTTGTTCCTGGCGTTCCAATATCCTATATCCATTCCTGGAGTGACGGTAGCGAATTTCTTGAGAACCGCGATGAATTCACGCCGCAGGGCTGAGCATCCGGAAGATAAAGGGATCGCAATTCCGGAATTCCGCCGGATGTTAAAAGAAAAGATGGAACTGTTGAAAATGGATCCCAGCTTTGCTGCTCGCTACCTGAACGAAGGTTTTTCGGGCGGCGAAAAAAAGCGGGCCGAAATTTTACAGATGGCAGTTCTCAAGCCGAGATTTGCTATACTGGATGAGACCGATTTTGGGCTGGACATCGATGCCCTAAGGGTCGTTTCTGAAGGTGTGAATACCCTGCGCGGATCCGATCTGGGCGTGCTTCTAATCACCCATTACCAACGTATCTTAAACTATATCAAACCGGATGTCGTCCATGTGATGATGGATGGGCGGATCGTTGAATTGGGTGGTCCAGAATTGGCCTTACATCTCGAGGAACATGGCTATGAATGGGTACGTGAGAAGATGGAAAACGAAGCCATCGCTTCTTGAGTCAGGTTTAAAGGTAGTTTTTACCGGAGGACAACATGGAAGTTCTTAAGACAAAGACTGACGAAAATTTTTTGGAAGACCTGGGCGATTACCAGTATGGTTTTAGCGATCCAGATAGCTCTGTGTTTAAGTCTCGTAAGGGATTGGATGAGCAGGTAGTCCGTCAAATATCGAAGAAAAAGGGTGAACCGGAATGGATGCTTGAATTCCGGCTGAAAGCCTATGCTCATTTTATGCAGCGGGTCATGCCAACCTGGGGACCGGATCTTTCCAAACTGGATTTTGAAGATATTTACTATTATGTCAAACCCCCGGAAAGCGAAGGAAAAAGCTGGGATGACGTTCCGGATGATATTAAGAAGACATTCGATAAATTAGGCGTTCCGGAAGCGGAAAGGAAGTTCCTGGCGGGACTGGGCGCTCAATATGAATCCGAAATGGTCTATCACAGCATCCAGGAACATCTTTCTAAGGTGGGCGTGGTTTTCCTGAGTATCGAGGATGGATTGCGCCAGTATCCCGAATTATTCCGTGAATATTTTGGCACCGTGATCCCGATTGAGGACAATAAATTTGCCGCTTTGAACAGCGCTGTCTGGTCGGGTGGGTCGTTTGTGTATGTGCCCAAGGGTGTAAAAGTCGATCTTCCGCTGCAGGCTTATTTCCGCCTCAACATCGCGAATATTGGTCAGTTTGAGCGCACGCTGATCATTGCCGATGAGGGAGCACAGGTGCATTATGTGGAAGGCTGCACCGCGCCGCAGTATACGACCAATTCATTCCACAGCGGTGTGATCGAGATTGTGGTCAAGAAGAACGCCCGGGTACGCTATTCCACCATCCAGAACTGGTCGACCAACGTCTACAACCTGGTCACCCAGCGGGCCATGGTATACGAAAATGGCACCATGGAATGGGTGGATTCGAACCTCGGTTCAAAACTGACCATGAAATATCCATCTTGCTACTTGATGGAATCTGGCGCCCACGGTGAAATTTTATCCATGGCCTTCGCCGGTCCCGGGCAGCATCAAGATGCCGGGGGAAAAGTGGTCCATTTCGCTCCAAACACGACGAGCAAGATCACTTCAAAATCCATCAGCAAAGGTGGCGGGCGAACCTCTTACCGGGGTCTGCTCAAGGTATACAAAGGCGCGAAAAACGTTCGCTCGAACGTGGTCTGCGATGCCCTGCTCCTCGATCCTAAATCCCGGTCAGATACTTACCCATCCATCGAAGTTGATGAGGATGATGTCACCATCGGGCATGAAGCCTCTGTTTCTAAAGTTGGCGAGGAACAGCTCTTTTATTTGATGAGCCGTGGTCTTTCTCAAGAGGAAGCGATAACCATGGTCGTATCGGGTTTTATCGAGCCGCTGGTAAAAGAGCTGCCGATGGAATACGCAGTTGAAATGAACCGCCTGATCCAGATGCAAATGGCTGGATCGGTAGGTTAAGAGAAAAGGTCTCATCGACGATGACTGAAACACCTCAAATTGTGACTCGGACCCGCCGGCGGACGACGGGAGATGCTGTTGATTTTACCTTCACCCAGGACCAGGTCCGCACGGCTGGATTGAGTGAATCATTAAGAAAGTACCGCATAGCGGCCTGGGAAAGCTTCAAAACAGGCAGTATCCCGACGGTGAAAGAAGAAGCCTGGCGGCGGACCGATTTGCGGAACCTCCAGGTAAACTCCTTTCATTTACCCGAAAAAGACGAATATCAACATTTAGCCCCGGCGCCTGAAAACTTGCTGCGTTCACTGACTTCAGAGACGCATGGTGGCCAGGTGGTGCTCCTGCCAGGCGGTTGTCAAATTACACTTGACCCATCCCTGGCCGAAAAAGGTGTGGTGTTTACCGACCTGGTCACCGCTGAACGCGATTACCCCAAGCTTGTTGAAAAAGTGTTGGGCCAGGTTGTTCATCCCAGTGAAGGCAAGTTTGCCGGTTTGGCTGGGGCTCTGGCTCAAAATGGGGTATTCCTTTATGTCCCAAGGAATGTGGTTTTAGAACAGCCTTTGCACAGCCTGCTTTGGGGTCCTGGATCCGGTCTGGCTCATGTGACCCACATTATGGTTTATTTGGAAGAAGGTTCGGCTGTTACCTACGTACATGAGGCCGCATCTCCGACTGAGAGCAACGGGCAATCACTGCATGCCGGGATTGTCGAGTTATGGGTAGGCGCGAATGCTACCCTGCGGTTTGTTGAACTGCAGTCCTGGGGCGAGCACGTCTGGAATTTCAGCCACGAACGGGTACATGTCGACCGGGACGGCCACCTGGATTGGATTTTTGGCGCAATCGGCAGCCACCTGACCAAGAATTTTTCTGAACTGGATCTGGCTGGACAGGGATCTGTGGGCAAGATGTCGGGCTTTTTCTTCACCGATCACGACCAGCATCTGGACCACGATACCCAGCAGAACCACCTGGCGCCAAATACGACCAGTGACCTTTTGTTCAAAGGCGCCCTTTTGGGTGAAAGCCGTTCAGTATGGCAGGGGATGATCTATGTCGCTCCGGGCGCCATGAAGACGGATGGCTACCAGGCCAACCGCAATCTCGTGTTGAGCAGTAAAGCTCGCGCCGATTCAATCCCTGGGCTTGAGATTCTGGCGGATGATGTGCGCTGTACACACGGCGCTACCGTGGGGAAAATCGATCCTGATTTGGTTTTTTATCTGCGCTCAAGAGGCGTCCCGAAAGCGGATGCGGAGCGTCTGGTGGTGGAAGGTTTCTTCGACCCGATCATGCAGCGAATTCCTTTTGAAGGGGTACGCGAGAGGTTCCAGGAAGCGATCCAAACCAAGATGAAATCTTTCGAAGGTTAGCAGCGCGACCCCGCTCTCAAAAGGAGCGGGGTTGATCTAATTTTGAGACTGAATATAATTAAGCATATTTGTACTAATTGGAGCAGCCATGGCATCAACACCTTTCATGAAGGCACCCGAGCCTGAATCCACCTACGAAGTCGGGGATATGGTGGAAGTGTTTTGTGATCATGAGAAAGCGGGTCAGCGCATTCGGGGCTGGTTAAGAGGTATTGTCGTCCAGGTGGATGCCAAAATGGTTGCCGTTCAGTTTCGTTCCAACGTTTTCTTAACGGACGGCTGGATGGTCCCGGATCATATTTTATGGTTTCCAGTGAATTCACAACATCTCCGGCCGCCTCAGAAAAAATCTGAAAAGGCCTGATTTTAAGACGCGATATGACCGAACAAAAAACAATCAAAGAAATCGATACCGAATTAATCCGTCGCGACTTCCCGATCCTGGATCGGGAAGTGCATTCTGGCGTGAAGCTGGTCTATCTCAATTCAACCGCTACCTCACAAAAACCAACGGCTGTGATTGAGGCCATGGACCACTATTATCGTACGACGAATGCCAATATCCACCGCGGGGTGCATACCCTGGCGGAAGAAGCCACAGCCGAGTACGAATCAGCGCGCAAACGCATTGGTGCCTTCATCCATGCCCGCAGCACGCGTGAGATCATTTATACACGGAATGCCACAGAGGCGATCAACCTGGTGGCTTTGAGCTGGGGCCGGGCCAATCTCAAAGCAGGTGACACGGTTATTCTGACCGAATTGGAGCATCACTCCAACCTGGTCCCCTGGCAGATGCTGGCAGCCGAGCGGGGGCTTCGATTAGAATTCATCCCTGTTGCCCCGGATGGCATGCTGGACCAGGATGAATACGACAGGCTTTTACTGCTTGAGCCAAAGCTGGTGGCTTTTTCGCACATGTCGAATGTGTTGGGGACGATTTCGCCGGCCCGTGAGATGGTCCAAAAAGCACATGCTGCCGGGGCACTGGTCTTAATCGACGGCGCACAGTCTGTGCCGCATTTTCCGGTGGATGTGCAGGATCTGGATGTTGATTTTTTGGCCTTTTCGGGCCATAAAATGTGCGGTCCCACCGGGATTGGTATTCTTTACGGAAAGCAGGCATTGTTAGAAGCCATGCCGCCATTTATGGGCGGCGGTGATATGATCCGTAAGGTATATTTGCGTTCCTTTACACCCAACGACCTGCCCTACAAGTTTGAGGCAGGAACCCCGGCGATCGCCGAAGCGATTGGATTAGGGACGGCAGTGGATTATTTGAGCGCGATCGGGATGGATGCCATCGCGGATCATGAGCAGGAACTCGTTCGTTATGCGATGGACCGGCTATCTGAGGTCAGCGGATTAATGTTATTAGGTCCCTCGGCGGAGCAGCGCGGCGGGGTGACATCCTTCACTTTACAAGGAATCCACCCGCACGATATTGCTCAGATCCTGGATGGTGATGGGATCGCAGTAAGAGCCGGTCACCACTGCGCCATGCCATTACATGATAAATACCAGATCGCGGCCACCACGCGCGCCAGTTTTTACCTTTATACAACCAAAAATGAAATCGACTGTCTGGTGGAAGGTATTGAAAAAGTAAAGAAGGTTTTTGGATAAATCATGGATGACCTGTATCGAGAAATTATTATCGAGCGCTATAAAAGCCCTCAATTTAAGGGAGTGCTGGACCCGCACGATCTTTCCTTCGAGGATGAAAACCCCTTGTGCGGGGACCACATCCGCGTGGACCTGCGTCTGGACGGCGAGGGCAAGGTCAAAGAGGCGGCATTCAGCGGGCATGGCTGTGCAATTTCTCAAGCCTCCGCGGATTTATTGCTGGAATCGGTAATAGGAAAATCTTTGGATGAAGTTAAACTGCTCAATAAGCAGGATGTGCTGGATAACCTTGGGATCGATTTAGGACCAGTCCGATTGAAATGTGCGTTACTTTCATTAAAGGTGCTGAAATCCAGTGTTTACGGACTGGGCGCGCCCGTAGAAGACCTGGATGGTGAATAGCATGGGGAACGAGACAAATCTGGCAGAATATACTTTTTATCGCGTCGCCGACACGAATGAAATCCCGAATGGCGAGCGCATTTTTTTTGATATTGGCAACAAACCGATCGTGCTTTTGAATTTAGGCAATCAATTCTTTGCCATTGGGGATGTATGCACGCATGATGACGGGCCATTGGGCGACGGTGAAGTTGAGGGCAATGAGATCATCTGTCCCCGGCACGGCGCACATTTTGACCTGCGCAATGGTGAGGCCGTTACCAGGCCGGCGGTGGTCGCTGCCCCGTGGTATCCGGTGCGGGTAGTGGATGGATCGATTGAAGTGGGCATCCCAAAATAGGAATAAGCAAAAAAAGCGGGCTTTCTCATCATCGAGAAAGCCCGCTTTTTTGGGGATCAATGCCGCTTATTCAGGAATGCAGCCGAAGGCGCCGACGATACGCAGGATATCAAAGCCCTCCGCGAAAGGTCGTTCGGCCAGCGCGCCGTGCCGCACCAGCGTGGAGCGAGTGATCGCCGGATCAAAATAATATTTTGAAGAATAGGTGTTGTATTCGGCGAGCGCGGCCATTTTCTTTTCCAGGTCTGCTTCGGTCACTTCCACCAAAAAATTAGGAAAAAATCCATAACTGCTGCGGATCACGTCAAACCCCAGGACGGTGGTACCACGAAAGGCGCGTAAGGTCTCTTCGGTCACCGTGCCGTGGTCCTGGTGAATGTCTGCCTTGGTGTGGGTAAATACGATCTCAGGATGAAATGTCCGGTTGAGCTGGATTAAATATTCCAGGATTTCCTGGCGATCATGGGGGAAGCGGCGGGTTTCGAATTGGCCAATGATCACATTTTGATCCGGCACCCCCAATATTTTCATACTGCGCCGGTGTTCATCCGCCAGGTGAAGCAAATCCGGGTTCTTTTTATTATCGGAGAGGGTCACGCACATGATCTCTGTTGAAGAGACAATATGAGCGATTAAAGCTCCCGCGCCAAGCTCTATATCATCCGGATGCGCACCCAGGAAAAGCACCCGGCGACCATAAAATGTCATATCGTGGTTGGTCATGATTGCCTTTTAGAAAAGAACCGCCAGAAATTGGATCGCATTTTTATCATTGGCGGTTTATTTCGTTGCGATGAACCCACCGACGACTTTGGTCATCACCAGGGCGCCATCCCGCGCCAGACGACGTTCTGCGGCTTCAGTGATCAATTGGATGGTATGCTCGTATTCATCTTTGCCGTTGAACAAGCCAGTCCAAAGTTTACGGTCTTCAGCCAGCGAAGCGCGGGTATAGGCGATAAAAGGCTCAACACTGTCAAAGGTCAATGGATTTTCAAAATTCTGAACATCGACGGATGAGAATAACTCGCGAATGGCGGCCAGAATGGCGCTGCCGTAACGGGAACTGCCAGGCATGGGTGGGATCGGTTTGTGGGTTGCCTCGCGGATAATGTCGTAAAAGAGCTGCTTATTCTCAGGCATCGGGCCCGTGGTGAACAGCCGTCCGCCCTGTTTAACGACGCGGTGCATTTCTTTAATGGTGAAGGGGATGTCTTCGGCGTAATAAATCGCGAAGCAGCAGGAGACCAGGTCGTAGGTGTCGTTTTCGAGCGGGAAGCGCTGATTAAAATTCAGGTCAATAAACTGGACCGGTGCTGACCGTTTTTTGGCCTCCTGGCGAGCCTGGACCAGCATATCCTGGTTGACGTCTCCGCCGGTAATATCGGCCTGGCCTTGCAGATAAGTATGGTACGAAAAGCATTGTTTGCCGGCGCCGCAGCCCACATCCAGAATTTTCGAGCCTTTTTCCAGGCGAAGGGTATCGAGCATCCACTGGTCGATATCTTTTCCGCCAAATTTATTATGTATATCAATGCGGGTTTGCAGGTCGCTGGTAGTTTCCTGATAATTGATCTTCATATTTCCCTCAGATAAAAAATGTTGGGTTAGTATACTATAACTAGCAAATGCGGGGGAGCATCTCCCCGGAGAGCATATCCAGGATGCGGGTGCCGCCGACCAGGGTATGCAGCAGCACGCGCCCGGCGGGCGAAGCTTCTACCCGTCCAATCTGAACCGCCTGAACGCCGTAAATATTATTGCGCATAGCCATGTGAGCCGCTTCAGCTTCATCCTGAGGGACGATCACAATCAATTTGCCTTCATTGGCGATGTACAGCGGATCAAACCCGAGCATTTCACTGGCAGCGCGCACAGCCGGCAGCACTGGGACCGTTCTTTCCTCGATCCAAATTCCTACCTGGCTTTGAGCGGCGATTTCATTCAGGGTGGTCCCCAGCCCGCCGCGGGTCGGGTCACGCAGGACATGGGTGTGGGGCGCTGCCAGCAGCAGTTCCTGGATCATTTTATTTAAAGGGGCAACGTCGGATTGAATTTCAGTCTCGAACCCTAACTCACCGCGCGCAGCCAGCACGGCGATGCCATGGGCGCCCATGGGGCCGGATACCAGGACGATATCTCCCGGGCGAGCCATTTGCCCGCCGATCTCACGGCCTTCCGGGATCCAACCCACACCGGCAGTATTGATGAACAGCCCATCGGCTTTGCCTTTTTCGACAACCTTGGTATCTCCGGCAATCACGCGGACACCGGCTTCCTGCGCGGCTGCCTTCATGGATGCGACCACTTCTTGCAGCTTGCTGACCGGGAATCCTTCTTCGAGGATAAATCCGGCAGTTAAGTACAATGGGATCGCGCCGGACATACTGACATCGTTGACCGTACCGCAGACCGCCAGGCGGCCGATATCGCCGCCAGGGAAGAATAATGGCGAGACAATGTGTGAATCGGTTGAAATGGATAATTTGCCGCGCAGCCCGGCCAGTTCGGGCAGCCCGACCGCAGCCGAATCGTTGTTCGATAAGATATCCGCCGATGTGAAGGCCGGGGCAAAAATCTGCTGGATTAATTCATGGGTCATGCGCCCACCGCTGCCGTGCCCGATAACGATCTGGTCGGCGTGGTTCAGCGGCACCGGGCAAACCGGGCCTTCAAACACGGGCAAAACATCTTCCTGCATCCATCAACTCCGGGCGTAGCGATAATATCCCGAACAGGCGCCTTCAGAAGAGACCATCGGCGCCCCTAAGGGGTTGTTCGGCGTGCACAGTGTTCCAAAAGCCGGGCATTCGGCCGGTTTCTTAAATCCCTGCAAAATTTGTCCGGCGATACATATCCCCAATTCCTGGGTCTGGATCTGCCCCACATTGAAACGCCGCTCGGCATCAAAACCTGAATAGGCTTTGTTCAGCTTCCATCCACTCTCTGGGATCATCCCAATCCCCCGCCAGTTCCGGTCGCAGGTCTCAAATACTTTGTTGATCATGGCCTGGGCCGCCTGGTTGCCTTCATAGGATACGACCCGCTTATAGCCGTTCTCGACATTGTGGGTGCCAGCCTCAAGCTGTTGGACGGTAAGCAGAATACCCTGCAGGATATCCACGGGTTCAAACCCGGTAACCGTCATTGGCAAATTGTATTTCTCGGCGATCGGCGGGTATTCCCAATAACCCATGATTGCGCATACATGCCCGGCTGCCAGGAAACCCTGGACGCGGTTGTGTGGAGAACTCAAAATCGCGTGCATGGCGGGTGGCACCCGGACCTGCGAGACCAGGATCGAATAATTCTTTAATCCCAGCGCCTCAGCCTGCAGCACGCTGGCGACATTAGCGGGAGCGGTAGTCTCAAAACCAATGGCAAAAAAGACAATTTGTTTATCGGGGTTTTGTTGGGCAATGCGTACGGCATCCAGGGGAGAATAGACCACTTTCACCTGCCCGCCATGAGCGCGTATCGAAAACAAGTCGCCCTGGCTGCCTGGCACGCGCAGCATATCCCCAAACGAGGTGAAAATCACATCTGGCTGCGAGGCAATGGCTAACGCCTTATCGATAAGCTCTAAGGAGGTGACGCAGACCGGGCAGCCGGGCCCATGCACCAGCTCGATCTCGGTGGGGAGCAGCTGGTCCAGGCCATACTGCAGGATGGCGTGCGTTTGCCCGCCGCATATTTCCATCAGCACCCAATGGCGGGTTATTGTGCGGCGGATCTCCGCAAGCAAACCTTGCGCGAGCCGGTTATCGCGAAATTCATCCGTAAATTGCATTGTGGCTCAGACAGGTGTCGATGCGGAAAAATCGTCTACAATCGGATCTTCGAACTGCGCGATCTGATCCAAAAGATCCAAAGTTTCCTTGGCTTCTTCTTCAGAAAGCAGGTTCAGTGCAAAACCGGCGTGTACGATCGTATAATCGCCAACTTTGGCTTCAGGCAGGGTTTCAATACATACTTCGCGGATGACACCGCCAAAATCAACTCTTGCCATGCGCAGCGCACCACCGCTAATGATTTCTTTTATTTGTCCAGGGACTCCAAGACACATCAAAACCTCCAATTAAGACCAGGATCAAAAATGATCACGATGCCTGGTATGGGATCTATTGTAACGCAAAGCAGGCGATTAACGCCTGGCCAAGCGCAATACCGCCGTCATTGGCGGGGACTTTATGGTGCCATAATACTGTAAAGCCGGATTTTTCCAGCTTATGAATCGATCGTTCCAATAAATACCGGTTCTGCCACACACCACCGCTCAGAGCGACCGTTTTGATGCCGGTGGACTGGCGGATGGATTGGCAGAGACGCAGGTTCAGGTCCACGACCGAGTTGTGAAAACGGGCCGCAGTGACCTGTACCGGAACTCCCTTGCGCCAATCTTCGATAAGTTTTTCCAGTACGGGCGCAGGGTCGAAAATACCCGATTGCAGGTCGAATTCATAAAAACCATCTTCTTGTGGATCGCACAGGCCTTCCAACTCAATCGCTGCCTGACCTTCATAGGTCGCCAGTTGGCGGACCCCCAGGATCGATGAAACGGCATCAAACAGGCGCCCCATCGAAGATGTCAAGGGGGCATTGATCTTCTTTTCAAGCTGTGTGCGCAGGGTCGTGCGATCCTCGGCGCACATGGCTGCCACCGCAGGTATTTCTGGGTCCCAATCCAATCGGGAAGTCCAGAGGTGTGAGAGAGCCATGCGGGCAGGTTTGTGCGTCGCAGCGTCACCGCCGGGCTGGGGCGTGTAAGCCAGGTGGTAATAACGCTGGTAGCCGGCATAATTTCCGACCAATACCTCTCCACCCCAAATTGCGCGGTCGGTTCCCAGGCCGGTTCCATCATAACATAACCCGATGACCGGGTCGGTTTCCGCCCATTCATTTTCAGCCAGGCACGCCGCCAGGTGAGCATGATGGTGCTGGACCTCGATCAGTGGAAGCGATTCCCGGTTGGCCCTTTCGCGGGCATAGCGTGATGCCAGATAATCCGGATGCAGGTCGCAGGCGATGCGCTGCGGGGTGATCCTGAACAGCCGCTGGTAATGCTCGATCCCTTCTTCAAAAGAAACCAGGGTCTCGTAATTCTCGAGATCGCCAATGTGATGGCTGAGGAAGGCATAATGCTCGCGCGTCAGGCAAAAAGTGTTTTTTAATTCGGCGCCGGTTGCCAGAATAGAGGGGCTGTTTTGCAGGATGCGGATGGTGTCCGGCGCATAACCGCGAGATCGGCGGATTGGATAAGGCTGGTCTTGAATGACCCGATAGACTGAGTCATCCATACGCATGTGGATGGGACGGTTATTCAAAAGGAAACCGTCGGCAATTCCGGCCAACCGGGCTAATGCATCCTCGTCGCGATACGCGATGGGTTCTTCGCTCAGGTTGCCGCTGGTCATGACCAGCACTTCCGGCACGCCATCCCCGGGTTCGAGCAGCAGGTAGTGCAGAGGGGTATAAGGAAGCATAAAACCCAGGATATTCTGCTGCGGAGCCACGGCTGGAGAGATATCGGAAACAGGTCTGCGGTCCAACAGCACGATTGGGCTGGCATGGGATTGGAGCAGGGTTGCTTCTACCTGAGAAACATGACAATGCTTTTCTACTGTCGTGAGATCATACGCCATCAAGGCGAAGGCTTTATCGCTGCGCTGCTTACGCTGGCGCAATAGTTCGACGGCTTCGGTGTTGGCCGCATCACAGGCCAATAGATAACCGCCCAGACCTTTGATGGCGATGATTTTACCTTCTGAAAGCCACTGGCGGGCCATCTGCATGGCATCATCCCGGGTCGCCAACGTTTCTGTGCCGACTGCAAAGCTCAACTGCGGGCCGCAAACCGGACAGGCGGTCGGTTGGGCATGGAAACGCCGGTCCAGAGGATTGTCGTATTCAGCCTGGCAGTCCGGACACATTTGAAACGAGGCCATGGTGGTATTCGGCCGGTCATAAGGGATATCCTTAATGATGGTAAAGCGGGGGCCGCAGTTGGTGCAGTTGGTGAACGGGTAGCGGAAACGCCGGTCTTGGGGATCGAACAGCTCTTTCAGGCAATCCTTGCAGGTGCCGATATCCGGGGATATGGGGATGAACTGGTCTGGATCTGCCTGGCTGGTCAGGATTTCAAATTTTGAGTAATGATCCGCCGGAAGCGGGTGCGTATCCATCTGGTCGATTCTGGCCAGGGGAGGAGGATTATCCCGAATAGCCTGGACAAAACCCACGATTTCGGTTTCCGGCCCATTGACTTCAATTTCGACCCCGCTGGAGGTGTTGCGAACCCAGCCTGTCAGGCCATGCCGAATTGCCAGGGTATAAATAAATGGTCGAAAGCCAACACCTTGTACGACACCCCGTATCGATAGTTTAAGTCCTGAATTTCCTTCACCCATTCTTCTGCTGTCGAATCCGGTTTTCAATCCATTTAGTCCAGGCCGCAATCCCTTCGCCGGTGGCGCAGGATACGGGGAAGGTCACGACGCCCTGGTTGAGCATTTCGACCCCCTGGCGGAAATAATCCATTTTGAAGGGCACGTACGGCAGCAGATCAATTTTATTGATGATTAATACATCCAGGCCGCGGTAAATGTTTGGATATTTATATGGCTTATCGTCCCCTTCAGGGATACTGGCAATTAATATATTCGCGTGAGTTCCCAGCGAAAAAGTCGCCGGACAAATCAAATTGCCCACATTTTCGATGATTAATAGATCAATCTTGCTCAGAGGCAGCTGCTCTAAACCGTTCTGCACCATGATCGCGTCCAGGTGGCATTCACCCCCTGTATTGATCTGCACGGCTGGCATTCCGGCGGCGATAACTTTATCGGCATCGATGGTCACCGGGGCAGTATCGCCTTCGATCACCCCGATTTGGAATTTGCTGCTGAGCGCTTTGATGGTCTGAAGGATAAAACTGGTTTTTCCGGACCCCGGCGATGCCATCAAGTTTAGCGAAAATACACCAGCATCATCGATGAGTTTGCGGTTCATCGATGCAATTTGATCGTTCGCACTTAATATTTTTTCAACGACAGTGACGCGCTTCATATTCACGATGGATTCTCCTGAGCGGCTTCGACTTCAATGCTGTCCATGCGGAACTCTTCACCTGAAATGATCTTGGCCAGAAAGCTCCCACATTGTGGACATGGAATCAGGTCGTGATCAAAAGTGTATTCCGTGGCACATTCCAGGCATTTCATGCGCGCCGGATTCCGCTCGAACTGCAGGATCGCTCCGGCGCAGATTGTATCCTGGCTGATGATGTCCCAATAAAACTGCACGGAATCATCGACCACGCTGGATAAACGGCCGACGATGATATTTATTCCGGTAACTTTTTGCGCCCCGGCGGCTTCGGCATGGCGGGTGGCAATTTCTAAGATGCTTTCAGTGATTGAAAGTTCATGCATGGTTGGAATTATATACCTGTTTTGGTCTGATTTAGCCGGTAAGGGTGGAACACGGGCCGAATGAAAAGGACAGTAAAAACCAATAATAAATTAAAAAGATTCTGGCTGTATGAGGGAATGGGTGGTTGTATTGCGGATAATTTCATACAGGTGCAGCCGGGTGGATAGGAATTGTGAAGCCACAATATTGGCGACACGGCGCATAACGATATACCCGAGATCAGGATCTTCCTCACACAATTTGATTAATTCTTCACCTTTAATTGAAATTACATGGGCAAGCTTCAAGGCTTTCACAGTGGCCGTGCGTTGGCGGACCACCGGGGTAAGGCATGACCAGCCAATGACATCCAACGGATTTGCATGTGCGACTATAAGATTGCCCATGGTGGGAACGTAATTTTCGAGAATGATTTCTCCAGAAAGGATGATATACAGGTTTTCAACCCGATCTCCTTCATGAAATAATTCTTCGTCGGGTTGGAAATATTGGCACCTGGAAATCTTTGCTAACCGGTCGATTTGGATCGGAGTCAATTCATGAAACCAGGGGATATTTTGGATCTCTTCAACTAAACTTGCGGTTTCTTCCATTTACTACCTTTTTTTAAGTATCAATTTATTTGTAGCACAGTGGAAAATCCCGGAGAAGTGTTTTCTTTCCTTAAGGTTTAGTGATAAGTAACCCTCACAAATAATACATTAATGGTAAAAAATTATGACGATCCGATCCATGCCAGGATCTGGTCAACGGCGAGGTCCGCCAGATGGTCGGTCTTTTGACTGAGTTGTTGGGTGAATTGGAAGGAATATCCGCGCACTGAGACCAAAATAGAAGATGGCTCCTGGTGATATACGGTTGCCGCCAGGTTGAGCAGGGCAGCCGGGGTGAGGTGGTGGGTGAACGGAGAAGACTGCGCAGCAGGTTTCAGCACTTCCAGGTGAATTTCTTCCGGAACTGCGCCGGTGTGAGCGTCAATGAAGCAAAACCTTGGGTATTGCAAAGCCATTTCTGCCAGTTCGGGGTACAGTTGCAGGGAATAAAACAAATCCACCCGGTGGCCCCCCGGGTGAAATTCGAATTCTTCAACACTCGAAGGAAAAGGGATATTCAACCGCCCAGCCAGTCTGGCAAGAATATGCCAGGCAACGCCGTCATCTTCCCGGTCCTGATTGCCGTAGCCCAAACATAATACTGGAAATGTAAGTGAAGAGGTCATAGAAATTTTGTGGGTATCCGTTGTTAATAACGGATACCCACTCTTTATTTAAATAGGAATTGTGGTTACCGGCTTACCGTCTTGAAGCACTGCCCCTGGGGATCGATAAAATCGATTTCTATGGGCATCTGCCCGACAGCGTGGGTAGAACAGGATAAACAGGGGTCGTAAGCCCGAATGGCAGCCTCAACACGGTTGAGCATGCCTTCTTTAACGTCCGGGCCCATGACATAGGTCTTCGCGACCGAATCGACCGCTTCTGACATCGCCCAGTTGTTATGCCCGGTCGACACAATCAGGTTCACTCGTTCGAGTTGGCCATTATCTTTGGTCCAATAATGGTGGATTAGCGTCCCGCGAGGGGCTTCGATCACGCCCACGCCCTCACCTTTCATCTCGTAGCGCGTGTTCTGGATCTCGGTGCTCATAATATCGGGGTCATCGAGCAAGACGCGCACTCTTTCGGCCGCAAAAAGGGTTTCGATCAGGCGGGCATAGTGATAATACAATGTATTCTCGACCGGTTTGCCGCCGCTCAGCGCCTTGAATTTCAAAAATTCTGCTTGTGCGAGCGGGGTGTCGATCTTATCGGCGACGTTCAGGCGTCCAAGGGGACCAACCCGGTAGACCCCACCCGGCCACCCCAGCTTCTTGTAATAGGGGAATTTCAGGTATGACCAGTTTTCAACATGTTCGGCGATGTAATCCAGGTAAGTGCGCCCGTCGAATTTCTCAAGCTGCTGGCCCTGGCTCCCGATCAGGCGGATTTTACCGTTATACAATTCAAGCCCGTTGTCTGGCGTCACCTGCCCGAAATATCCGGAAGGGAAGACGGCGAACTTTAAAACATCTTCCATATTGGCTTCATTCCAGCCCTTGATGAGCTGGATGCCCGTCTGGATAGTGGCGATGGATTCATCCAACCCGGCCAGGATCGCATCGCGGTCAGAGGCATGCAGGGCTTTATTGACACCGCCTGGAATGGCGAATGAGGGATGAACCCGGCGACCGCCTAAAAGGTGAATAATTTCCTGCCCAAATTTGCGCAGGTTGACGGCCTTGAGGGTCAGCCCCGGATCGGCTTGAATCAAACCGATCACATTGCGAATGGCTGGATCTGCATCAAAACCAAGAATCAGGTCAGGCCCGGCCAATTCAAAAAAGTGCATTCCATGACTCTGGATCATTTGCCCCATATGCATCAATTCGCGCAGCAGGGAGGCCGGCCTGGGAGGTGGGCAGCCCATAACCTCATCTGCTGCCTTAGCCGAAGCCAGATGATGGCTGACCGGGCAAATTCCGCAGATGCGCGGGGTGATGGCAGGCATTTCAAATACCATGCGGCCTTCGCAAAATTTTTCAAAGCCGCGGAATTCATTCACGTGAAAGTAGGCATGATCCACCGTGCCGGCATCATTCATGTGAATGGTAACTTTCGCGTGACCTTCAATCCGGGTGACCGGTTCTATCGTTATTTTTTGTGCAGCCATTTCTACCTCCTAATGCCAGTGAAGCTTATCACCGGTCAGGTCAGGTTTCCGGCCCTGGGCGAGTTCGCTGAGAACATAAAATATTGTGTCCGCATCTGGCGGACAGCCAGGAACAAAGACATCCACCGGAACCACGTCCTGAATGGCGCGCACCCGGGTCGGGCGGCAAAGCTCCGGGTCGTCGGGGATTTTTCCCTCGCCATCGGTGCTCTCCGTCTCGATATAAGCCCGGCGCAGCGATTCTTCAATGGTAAAAAAGTTGCGCATCGCTGGGACGCCGCCAAAAACAGCGCAGTCACCCAGGGCAACCAATATTTTGCAGTTTTTGCGCATCCGGTGGGCAACTTCTTCATTCGAAGTATTGTTGATGCCGCCTTCTAGAATGCCTACATCCACGCCGCCTTTATCTGCATCCGGACGCTTTAAATCGGTGATCGGGCTGGATCGCAGGTCGACAAGGTCTAGAACCGGGACGATGCGTTCATCCATATCCAGTAAGGACATATGACAGCCAGAGCAGCCGCACATCCAATCAGTTGAAACTTTTGGTTTTGCCATAATTACCTCCTAATCAGTAAGCTCCAGCATTATGCGGAGATGGCGACGGGAGAAATGTGCTGGTGAAGTTGTTCTTCCCAGGCAGGATCAGATGTCATGCCCAGGCGTCCAGCTAAAGCGCTTAACACGGCGTAACTGGTCCAAACGTCGGCAGGCGCGTCTTGCGATTTGATGGCATGCTGCATGCGGCCTTCGAGGTTCAGATAATGCCCGTTTTGTTCGGTCCATTTTGTGACCGGAAGGACGACGTCGGCCTGAGCGGTAAGCTGCGAAGTATATGCGGCTTCGACCACCAGGAAGGGCGCCTTCTCTAATTTTTGCATCAAGCGTTTGGAGGGTTTGTCGTCACCCAGCGCCAGGTAAACGGCCTGATGTCCGTTTAATTGGAAGGGTTTGTCCAGGTCGTAAAGCGCGGCCGCCAGGCTGTTGGCTTCGCCTTTCAGTCCAATGATGCGCGAACCGGTATCGGAAAGTGCCCCAATCATCTCAGCAAATTTTAACAGGGACTTCAATGCCTGCTTTGATCCGGAGGTAATTCCCTTGCCATATAAGATGGTCGGGTTGGCCGCGGACGCGGCTAATTTTGCAGTTTCGAGGACGACTTCCGTGGTTACGCCGGCTTTTGCGGCGAGAGTTGCCACTGAACCAGCAACCGCCAGGTTCTTTTTGGCTAACCCTAATTGTACCACCGCGGCGCATAAGGCCTCCAGCAGGTCGCTGTAGGCGGAGCCGGCAGGCTTGATGGCTTTTTCAGCAAAAATATCCAGCGGGTTGTCAGCGGTATCGACCACAACCAGTTTGGTGCCATTGGGAATAGCGCGTTTGACAAAGAAACCGGCGACTTGATGGTCATCGACCAGGTCTGTTCCAACGGCAATCAAGACATCCGCATCATTGATTTTGCTTAACGTTCCTTCAAATGCTTTTCCCAATTCGGCAGCCACTTCGTTTGGAGCGGTTGCGGTCGTGCCTTCTTCGATGCTGGTCACCAGATCGCTTTTAAAGCCGTCGGCGAATACTTGTTGGAATAATGAAAGCGTCTCTGCTGGCAGACGGGTCGAAGCCAGCGCGGCAATGCCCTTATCCTTGATACCCGCAACCGGCTGCAGCCGATCGACGATGGTGTTGAGGGCTTCATCCCAGGTGGCGGCTTTCAGGCTGCCGTTCTTGCGCACGAGTGGGGTTGAGACCCGCTGCTCTCGATCATCCATGGGCAAAAAGCGCCCGACTTTGCAGATGACCCCATTCGAAATCGGATCATCCCAATTGCCTTCGATGCGCACCAAGTTGTTGTCGCGGGTAAGCACGTCAATGCCGCAGCCCACGGAACAGCCTACACAAATAGTCTGGTGATGGTCGACCTGGATTTCTTTGCCGCGATAAGCGCTGACCCGGTCGATCAATGCCCCGGTCGGGCAAACCTGCACGCAGGTTCCACAGGAAATGCAGGTCGATTGGTCCAGTGGGACGCCAAAATCTGCAACCAGGAAGGAACGTGCGCCGCGTTCTTCGAACCCCAGGGTAAAATTGCCCACCAGCTCACCGCAGGCGCGCACACAGCGCCGGCAGAGGATGCAGCGGTTGTTATCCAGTACAAAATATGGGTGCGAAGCGTCCATGGCGAACGGCTGGTAATTGGGCTCCAACGGCCAGTGGGACATCCCTTCACCCAGGGCAGCGTTTTGCAGTTCGCAATCTCCACCCGATACCTGGCAGTATGGGCAGAAATGGTTGCGTTCGCTGAAGATCAAGGTGAGCACGAATTTTCGGGCATCGTGCACTTTCTGAGTGTCCGTTCGCACCACCATGTTGTTGCTGGCGGGAAGCGTGCAAGAAGGCTGCAGCGTCCGCGCGCCTTCCACCTCGACCAGGCACAGCCGGCATCCGCCGTAAGGGGTCAGTTCCGGATGGGCGCACAGGGTGGGAATGGGAATACCGGCTTGCTTAGCCGCTTCCAGGACGGTTTTTCCTTCGGGAACTTCTACGTTATTTCCATCGATTGTTAGCTTGACCATTATCAACTCTCTCCGTTTTATGCTTTGCAAGCAGAACATTGCTTGGGTTAATTCAAATTCTCAATTCGAAGATATGCCGATGCGTTTTCCGCTCATCGGGCAAATCCCTGTGGGGCATACCTTGAGCCGGATATGTGCTTCTACCTCAGCGCGGAAATACTTGAGTACATCCCTTTGCGGTGAACCGGCTGTCTGGCCCAAACCACAGTTAGACATCTGGTAGAGATTCTCGGCAAGATAGGATAAATCATCCAGGTCCTGGAGTGTCCCGGTGCCTTCTGCGATATTGGTCATAATTTCATAAGAACGCTGCGAGCCGATCCGGCAGGGATTGCACTTACCGCAGCTTTCATTGCGGAAGAAATTCAGCAAAACGCGCGCCAGATCGACAACACAGGTATCTTCATTGCAAATCAACAGGGCGCCCGAACCTAGAGATACCCCGGCTTTACCGAAAGAGTCAAAATCCATCGGGGTGTCCTGGAGAGCCGCCGGGATAATCGATCCGCTTGAACCGCCGGTCTGCGCCAGCTTGAAGTTCGAACCATTTTTCATGCCCCGGGCATAAATCGCAATCACTTCGCGCAGGGTGATCCCCATGGGAACTTCAATCACGCCGGTGACATTGACATTGCCCAGGACGGTATAAACCTTGGTGCCCGGGCTGGAAGGGGTGCCAAAACCGCGATACCAGGCAGCACCCTGGCGAATGATCGGCGCAATATTGGCTAAAGTTTCCACATTATTGACCAGGGTCGGTTTATTCCATAAACCGTTTGTCGGCGGATAAGGTGGGCGCGCGCGAGGTTCGCCTCGTTTGCCTTCGATGGATTCAATCAAGGCCGTCTCTTCGCCGCAAATATAGGCGCCGGCGCCGGCATGAATATGAATATCAAAATTAAATCCACTGTCGAAAATGTTTTCACCGAGGAAACCCATCTCACGGGCCTGGCGGATGGCGTTCTTCAATCGCTCCTGGGCCAGGGCATATTCACCGCGGATGTAGATGTAACCTTCACTTGCGCCGACCGCGTATGCGGCAATGGTCATCGCCTCTAAAATACTGAACGGGTCCCCTTCGAGGATCAGGCGGTCTTTAAAGGTGCCCGGTTCGGATTCGTCGGCATTACAGATCACATATTTTGGACTGCCCAGGGCTTTTTGAACAAAGCGCCATTTCAAACCGGTTGGGAACCCTGCACCACCGCGCCCGCGCAGCCCGGCTTTTTCGATTTCGTCGATGACATTGGACGGGGTCATAGAAGTCAGGACTTTTCCTAAGGCTTCATAGCCTTCATGGACGACAAAGTCTTCCAGGCTTTCGGGATCCACTACGCCGGCGCGCTCTAAAACGATGCGCTGTTCTGCCGGCATGGTGCCCTTGCGCGCGTTGAGCCAGGCTATCTTCCCGGTCAGTTCGCGGGCGGGGGCCTGCAATTCAGTGGCCACCCGGCCTTTGTATAAATGTTCTTCAACGAGGTGATGCACATCCTGGGGAGTTACCGGGCCATAAAGCACGGCGTCTGGATAGACGATCACCAGAGGCGACACATCGTGCCGGCCGACATCCCCGACCATCGAAAGAGAGATTTCCGAATCCAGGCCGAATTTTTTGATTTCCTGCTGTAAAACAAGATAAACTTCTTCAGCACCATGCGAGATGCTTTGTGGATCGCTTGAGACTAATACCATTGAACGGACAGATTTCATGATTCTCTCCTTTACTCGTATCTCGCCAGGATCTCGGAGACTTGCTTGGGATCGACATTGCCGTAAATGTCATCATCGATGACAATCACCGGACCTACCGCGCAAACGCCCAGGCAAGATACGGTTTCCAGGGTCCATTTGCCATCCTGACTCGTTTCCCCGGCTTTGAGTTGAAGAGACTCCTGCAGAGCTTCCCATACCTGTTGTCCACCCACGACATGGCACGGCGCACTCTCGCAGAATTTAATCACATGGGTTCCCTTCTGCTTGGTGGATAACATTTGATAAAAACTGGCGACGGAGAAAAGCTGGCTCCTGGGTACGCGTAATCGCGCACTGATCTTTTCCAATGCCTCAGCCGGTAAATAACCTAGGGTGTGGTTTACATCGGTAAGAATTGGGATCAAATCTTCGCGGCGGTTACCATTGCGTTCAACTGCATAGCTTACCGCTCGCTCTATGGTTTGTTCGATGATTGTATCTTCGGTCATGCCTTCCCTCCTGAAGTCAGCATTTGCCGAGCAAATGCTCAGCGGATCACGATAGCGTTAAAATTACAAACCTGCATACAGATCCCGCAGCGCACGCAGGTATCGGGATCGATGACGTGCGTCTGGCGGCGTTCCCCGGTGATGGCATTGGTCGGGCAATTGCGCGCGCAAACCGTGCAGCCGGTACAAAAATCCTTTTGAATTTCATAACTGATCAGCGCGCGGCATACTTTGGCTGGACAGCGTTTTTCGTTGATATGGGCTTCATACTCTTCGCGGAAATACATCAGCGAGGTGATCACCGGATTGGGAGCGCCTTGCCCTAAACCGCACAGGCTGGTCGCTTTTATTTCTGAGCTGAGATATTCCAGCGTTTCGATATCACCCGGCTGGCCTTCGCCATTGCAAATGCGCTGCAGGATTTCCAGGATGCGCAGCGTCCCCACCCGGCACGGCGTGCATTTACCGCACAATTCATCCTGGGTAAATTCCATGAAGAAGCGCGCCATGTCCACCATGCAGGTCTCATCGTCCATGACGACCAGACCGCCTGAGCCCATCATTGCCCCGGCAGATCGCAGCGATTCATAATCAATCGGATAATCCAGATGTTGAGTGGATAAGAACCCGCCTGCCGGGCCGCCGATCTGGACGGCTTTAAATGCCTTGTCGTCCTTAATGCCCATACCGACATCGAAGATCACTTCACGCAGGGTAATGCCCAGCGGCACTTCGATCAAACCGGTATGTTTGCCATCCCCTGCCAGGGCAAAAGTCTTGGTGCCGCGGGCTTTCTCGGTTCCCATGGAGGAGAACCATTCCGCGCCCTTCGAAATGATCTGGGGGACATTGGCATAGGTTTCAACGTTGTTGACGTTGCTGGGTTTGTTCCACAAACCCTTTACCGCCGGGAATGGAGGTCTGGGGCGCGGTTCGCCGCGTTTTCCTTCGATCGAGGCCATCAGAGCGGTTTCTTCACCGCAAACAAAGGCCCCGGCGCCCATGCGCACTTCCAGGTCGAACGAAAAATCCGACCCAAGGATGTTTTCTCCCAGCAAACCCAGGTCGCGGGCCTGTTGGATGGCGATTTTCAAGGTGCGCACGGCGATTGGATATTCGGCGCGGCAGTAAATATAACCCTGGCTTGAGCCAATGGCATAGGCGGCGATGATCATGCCTTCGACCACGGCATGAGGGTCCCCTTCCAGCACGCGGCGGTTCATAAAAGCACCCGGATCGCCTTCGTCTGCGTTGCATAAGACGTATTTGGGCCAATCTTGGGTTGCCCGGCATAACTTCCATTTCTGAGCCGTCAAAAAGCCTGCCCCCCCTCTACCGCGCAGCCCAGAATTCATGACATGGTCGATAACCTGCTCGGGAGTCATCTCGGTGAGCGCTTTTGCCAATGCCATGTAGCCGTCTTCGGCGATGTAATCTTCGATATTCTCGGGATCGATCTTCCCGCAGTTGCGCAGCACAACCCGCACTTCTTTTGCGGTAGGCGCGGATAATTCCGCATCTGTAAAGACCCGGGTAGGGGCAGTAAATTTGGTGGCTATCCGCCCCTTGAGAAAATGTTCCTCAACAATAAATGGGATGTCATCCGGCGTCAGGCCGATGTAATGGGTGGCTTCAGGATATACCATCAGATCGGGGGCTTCGCTGCTGTCACCGATGCGCGATGTTTCTAATACCTGGACTTCGTCGATCAGACCCTGGGCAACCAACTCATCCTGGAGGGCATCCAAGATTTCTAGTGCACCCCGTTTGACGCAGTCCGGATCGACAGAAACCAGAACGTGTGAGCGAAAATACTTCATTGCAAAATCCTGTTATTCATTAAGAATAGAGAGGAAAACGCATCCTTTTTCTTTGCCGCTTTCAGGCGACCAGAAAGAATGCCTCTCTATTTACACCGGGAGTACATGGTCAGCGACGACATTCCCATTAACGACGTGTTCCTTCATAATACGCACGGCAGTATCCGGGTTAACTTTGCCATAGGTTACTTTGGGTTGATCGCCAATCACGACCTCGACGATCGGTTCTTTTTCGCACATGCCGATGCAGCCTGTCTGGGAGACAATAATCCCGTCCAGGTTATCTTTCTCGATTGTTTCAAGGATAGCTTTCATCGTATCACGAGCACCAGCGGCAATCCCGCAGGTACCCATGCCAACGATCACCTGGGCCTGCCCTGAAGCAGTTTTAACCCGGCGTTTTTCGAGGGCTTCTTCACGTAGTTTCTTTAGATCATCTAAACTTTTTACGGTAGGCATTTTATCTCTCCTGAATAGTAAAAATATTTCTTATCGTTACGACAATATGGGCTGCATCCTGGCAACCCCTTGATTAATCAATTCCCGCAAATACCCCAGCACCAACGGATCGCTTAAAGGGATCCCTTCTAACTCACGCTTGATGGGGGCATCATCCAGAATAAAGCTGTCCTGGTTCACCCTATATTCAAAAACCCAATGGATCTCGGAGGAGGAAACCAACAGGATGATGATTGTGCTCGCCAGGTCGCCCAAAGGCATGCGGTCGATGTGGCTGATTTGAAATGCAACCTCCACCAGGGTGCCCTGGCCTAAAACAGAATCGATGCGTAGGTAACCATTGCAAAATTCGGCCGCTTCCTTGAGCAAGGGCAGACCCAGGCCTACTTTGCGCGTGGTACGAGAGGTGACAAACGGGTCGACAATTCGGGCTGCGGTTTCAGCGTCCATTCCCTTGCCATCATCCTCAACAGATAAGATCATCCGGTCGCCGGTCAGGTCTTCGTTTACCCGAATCGTAATATTGCGGGCGCCGGCGGCGACACTATTTTCAGCGATATCCAGAAGATGGAGAGATAATTCGCGCATGCCAGTTATTTCTGTTGAACCGGACGTAATAATTGGGGCAGTTTATTGGGGCGTACGCGTCCGGAAACATCCTCATCAATGACCACGACTGGCGCCTGGCTGCATGCGCCCACACAGCGGCAGATTTCCAGGGTAATGGCGCCATCTTTCGTGGTTTGCCCGGGGTCGATCCCCAGGATTTGTTTGGCTTTGTCTAATAATTGGGGTGTGCCGCCCACGTAACAGGCCGTGCCCATACAAAATTTTATCGTGTGGCGCCCGCGAGGCGTGGTGGTGAAGAAAGAGTAGAACGAGACGACCCCATGGATCATGCTGACCGGGATACGCATTTCCTGGGCTACGTAGCATTGCATGGCCTCAGAGACGAACCCGATCTCGCTCTGTAATTCATTGAGCACGACCATGACTGCGCCTTTCTTATCCTTATTTTCTACCAGAATCCGGTCAATGATCTCTTTTTGCTCCGGATCTGGCATCAATTGTGCAGACGCTGGTTGTAATTGTAGTGTTGCCATTTATGTATCCTGATTTAGATAATATTAGTTATAATTCGGGCAGCTAATCATGATAGAGTCTACGATGCCACCGGTATCTGGTCAAATACCAAATGTCACATAATGTGACTGTCAGACCTCCGCTTGTGAAATAATGGACAATCAGGCCAGAATACTCATGCTTCTGTTTTCACGTCCCTGGAGGGCCAGCCGGAATTCCTGGATTGTGGGAGCAGCAATGTGAAAATGGTTGACCCCTAAAAATTCGTCCAAACGATGAACGTCGCCATTTTGGACCAGGGGGTATCCCTTAATTTGAGGGAACTTACGCGCAACATCGCCAGGCTTGATGTGCCTGGATATTTCCAGCGCTTCAACCTTGACGTCGATGGGAACAAACCCAAGCACCTCGATCAACCCATAGACCTTGCGGTTGACGTGCGCCGGAATAAACATTCCTTCGAGATTGTTTACCAGATTGAAAGCTTCAGAGAAAGAAATATCGACCGAGGTAAGTAGCAGCCGATCTTCGGTAGCTATCAGCTCGCCTTGCGCATCGACAATTAATTGTACACCGAAATGTTCGGGGTCATTGGCAATAGGCGGCAGCAGCCGGTCAACCGCACGCTGCAATTCATTAACCTGGTCCAGCGTGTCAAAAAGACACAGTATATGGACTTCTTCACGGGTTTGTAATTCCATGCCGGGAATCACGACCAGATCCGTTCCCCTGGCTGCGAGCTGGACGGCTTCAATATTGGCCGTGGCATTGTGATCTGTGACCGCAATGATCTGGATGCCCTTATCCAGGGCTTCCTGAACGATCAAGGGCGGCAGCATCTCGATTTCAGCGCATGGGGAGAGTACGGTGTGAACGTGAAGATCGGCTCGGAAATCTTTCCTCAAATTCAGGCCCCTTCAGCCGGGCTCCCGGCCCGCAGGCCCAGGTCCCAAAGGCGGCCGATGACGGTAAAGGTCGGTAGGTCGGTTGCCAGCAATGGTATTTCTTCCGTATTGGCCCGTTGAATGGCAGCCTCATCGGGCCTGGCATTTTCGGTGATGATAACTGCCGCCAGATCCAGCAAGGCTGCTACGGCCACCACATTTCCGTGAGCCTGGAGGGTGACCCAAATCCCTGCCCGGCTAGACCCCGCCATCACACAACTTAACAGGTCAGAGGCGTAACCACCCTGGGGAATTACGGCGCTGAAATCCTGCGGTTTGGTCAATACTTCAAGGTTGAGCGCATCGATGATTTCCTGAAGATTCATGGTTTGTTATGCTCCTTATTCGCAGAATATCCTTCGCCAACGGTATCCAATTCCTGTAAATTTATCTTTAATCGCAGCCGGGTGCCTTTCCCAAATACGGATTCCAGTTTCATGGTGTCGACACAGCGTGAAATGTTCACCAGGCCCATCCCCGCGCCGAACCCTAATTCTCGAATTTTTTCACTGGCAGTTGAGAACCCTGGTTTGAGCGCTTGATTGACATCCTGAATACCGGGACCATCATCGTAAGCATCGATCGAAATTTGATGCGGTTCAATTTCCACGCGTATCGTGCCGCCATCGGTGGTATGAATAATAAGGTTCATCTCGGCTTCATACACCGCAATGCCGACTCGCCTGGCAAGCTGGGGGTTGGCGCCCATCCGCAGCAAGGCGCGTTTTATATTGCTGGAAGCGGCGCCCCCTGCATTGAAATCATGGGCTTTGATGCTGTAGCGCAGGATCAGGCTGGTGCGGTCAGATTCAATATCTTCAAAAAGATGGCGGGCGCGGTAGCGGCGGATTTCCTCGACCTGGTAATCTTTCTTTAATGCCCCTAACAGGCCGCGGGTGATATCGCCCTTGGTGATAATCCCGATCATTTTGCCCTGGCTGTCCACCACTGGCAGACGGCCGACTTTTGTATTGACGAATTGTTTGAGGGCCTCTACCACGGGATCGCTGCCATTGACGGTGATCAAGCTGGAACTCATATAGTTGCCGACCTGCGCCTCCAGGTCATTTTGAAGCAGGGCGTTGATCAAATCCTCCATAGAGATGATCCCGACCAGGTTAAAGTCGGCATCGATGACTGGAGCACCGGAAATGCGCATTTTGCGAAAGGATTCCACAACTTCGCTCATTTTCATTGTCGTGGATAGTGAAATCACCTGGCGCGTCATCACTTCTTCAATGCGCAGTTCGTAGGCCAGCTCTTCCGCCCTGGTGATCGAACCAATGGATTGGTCGCTGATTATTTTTTCAGAGTAGGAAGGGGGTTCAGCCATCATTCCTCATGCAGTATTTATTCACACTGGCAATCTTCAGGCGATACCGGGCTTTCCAGAGAAGTCAACCCGGATTGGAATAATCGTCCACAAAGTTCAAACATACCAAAAGGCGTAGAAATTAACGGTACATTTTCTATATTGGCAAGCTTGATCGTTTCTAATGGAGGCGTTTTGCCGCGCACGATGACGATGGCCGCCACATCCGCCATCATCGCCGTACGAACGACCTGTGGGTTGCACAAACCGGTGAGAAGAACTGCTTCTGGTTGGATGGATGCCAGCACGTCGCTCATCAGATCTGCGCCGCACCCGCCTTTTATGTCCCGGGTCAAATCCACATTGGGGGTTAAAAGTTTTCCGTTTGAGATGTCAATTAGCTGTTGAATGTTCATTTCGACCTGCGATGATTTTGTAATGAAAAAAATTAAAGGCAATTTTCAAGGATTGTGATAAAAGTCACACACACCTGATCATACAATAGGAGCCCTCTGATTAAAAGTGAAATCCTTCCAGGATTATCACAAATTTGTAACAACATTTGAAACGCAGAGCAATCGAGCCTGACCCGGCAGAAGTTCAATTCTGGATGCATTAATATTCGTGGTGAGATCGGTCCAGCTAGCAGGTTGAGGTGCAGCAGGTAAAGAAATACGTTGGGGATCGGATGAAAAATTTGCGACCAGCAAATACTGCTTCTGATCGGCGCCATTGATCGCAGCCATTCGAATGCCGGGAATATCGGATGGTACCGAATGCGCCGATGTACTGGCCTGTTGGGATTGAACGAAATCTGCCGAAGAAAGCACCGCCCAGGAACAATCCAAAATTATTTCATTGGGTCCGGCCCAAAACGGTCCAAATTTCAATTCACAGCAAATTTCATCGATGTAAAGTGAGTGGTAGGCTCCAGCACCGCGAAGGGCTGAACGTGATGTTTTTAAAGAATCTGCACCGGAAACTGCTACCAGCCCTAGTTTTTGATCGATGCACACAAATTTGCCAGGTATAGCTATGATCTCATCTCGATCTGCGGGAGAGGTCAATTTCAACGAACCTTTTTCTGTTTGCAGATCACGAGAAAAACCATTGTAAAGGTCATTTGCCAGATTAAAGTGCATGCCCTTTACGAAGCGAATTAATCCCCGTTTGTCCTTCATCTGGCAGAATTCGATTGCCAGCACCGTCCGGTCATCGGGTAAGGCGGCGAATGCCAGATTCTGCACCGCCATGTCGTGCCCGCGCCAGCCTTCGGCGAGCTCAATATCGGCTCCCACTTCCAGGCTGCCGGAAGTGACGAACCCGCCGTCGAACTGATTAATTTCATAACCGATCAGTCCAAGCTGCCGGGCGGCGGTTGGGTGGAGCGGATGAGGGTGGTGAACAAATTCGATTTGCGCGGATAAATTACCTTCCCAATCCGAAAAATGACCGTCAGCCGGCGGCTGGCACATTCCCTGGGCGATCCCCTGGGCCCGCCAGGCAAAGGATGCCAGCCGGGTGGGTGAGCGGTGCAGAACCGCACCATGACCCTGGTCAATCCAGGATCCAGCCACAGAAAGTTCAAACTGGTGAATTTGGTGCTTATTGTCCGCCTGTGGGCTCAAAGGTTCGCTTTTTTCCTGGCATTCGGTTAACAACGGCAGGTAAGCGCAAACCTGGGCTAAAGCGCAGGCCCGGTCCGATTCAAGACGGGTATAGTAATATTCGCTTTCCTGTGCCAGCTCCGCAAGACGCCGGGAGTAAAAACTGCCATCTCCGTTCCAATCCGCTTCCTGGCGGATAAATTCAACCTGCTGCTCTGCCAGCGTTAGAGCAAATGGATCTCCTAAATGGTCCGCGGCATACAGCAGGGCTGGAAGCAGGTAATCCTGGCAGTAGGCATACCGCACGCGGGTATCCCCACCGATGCGCACCAGACGTCCATTTTGAAAAATCAAGCGCCGGATCAACTGCCAGAGATCCACTTGATGATGGTCGAGGGATTCGGGTCTGGGAAATCCTTTCATTTTCAGGTCAAAATGGAGCATGGCGGCGTTGGAGGCGCAGATGGCCATATAGCCAATATTCAGATAGCCGTGGTGGTCAAGGGCATAGCCCGCAAAGAAATTAGCCCCGACGTGGCGGGAGCGTACGGATTTCCCAGCAACCAGGGTGTCATCAATCGCATCCAGCGGGACGCTGACCCCGTTGATCAAAAATTGATGGGCTCTCTCCTGCCAATCAGCCGCGTGCGGATGTTCTGGCATGGTTACCGCGGCGCGCCACAGCAGCGCCCCATTCCAGATATTGGATTCGGGCTGGTTGCGCCCGGTCTTGTCCCATAAATCCGCGGCTAGGCCGGCGATCTGCCCTTTGCGGTAATCCAGCAGCAGCCAATCGGCTTCACTGGCTAACACCCGCCGGATGGCGTCCGTGTCACGATCCGCCAGATAGGGTTCGAGGCGGTAAACACCCTGCATCATGCGCTCGATCCCCAGGGCGGAGATCCAGGTGTGACCCCATTGTGAACCGTCGGTGCAAGTGCCGCTACCGCTGCAGTGGCTAAAGAGGCTGAAACGCAAGGAGGAGATTGCCCGTTCTTTTGCCCATTCCGCAGAAACCAGGCCCGGCTGGTTTCCGCGTACGGCCAGGGCTGCCAGAGCGGAAAAATACTTCTGGTTGGTCTGCACCCCCCAGGCGTTATACCCGCTGCCGTAGCAGCCGAGCCCCGGAGATCCGGGAATATCGAACCAACACTTTTCGGACTGTCGGGCCCAGGCCGATAATAGAGAATAAATGCCATCTAGGTTGATCATAATTAGATTGTATACACATTTTGCCTCAAAACAATGTATTGACAGGCAGTCTGTGATTTGATATATTAAGACTATGTTCGTCATTAATTGCGCCCACCATCATGCCAGTTCCTTCCACGGTTGACCGAGGAAGTCAGGCGAGCGCGTCTGCAGTTGAACTCCATTACCCCCGGTCGACGGGGGTATTTTTTTGCCACATGATGAAAACCACAGAAATTGTTTGGAGGAAAAAATGAAGCAGATTATCCAGTCATTAAAAGGCACCCGAGATTTTTATCCGGAAGAAAAAGCCGAGCTTTCTTGGTTGTATGCCAAAATTGGCGAGGTCTCAAGTGATTTTGGCTATCAGGAATGGGATGGCCCTTTCCTTGAAAAAATTGAGCTGTATGCCGCCAAATCCGGCGAGGAACTGGTGAAAGAACAGGCATTTGTGTTCCCCGACCGGGGCGGTGATTTGATTACACTGCGCCCCGAACTGACCCCAACCCTGGCCCGCATGGTGGCTCAAAAACAGGGCGGATTAGTTTTTCCACTGCGCTGGTGGTCATTCGGGCCCTTCTGGCGCTACGAACGTCCTCAAAAAGGACGGACGCGGGAATTCTTCCAGTGGAATATCGATTTGATCGGTACCAGCAACCCAGAATCGGATGGTGAACTGGTCGCGATTGCTGCAGCATTCATGCAAAAAGTGGGTTTGCGCTCAGACCAGGTGAAGATAATGGTGAACAACCGGCGTTTGATGGACAGTTCCCTGTCTGAAATGGGTGTAAAAACAGAAATGCGGGCGCAGGTGATCCGCCTGATCGACCGCCAGGATAAATTAAACTCAGAGGAATGGGACCGCTACGCCCTGGAGTTAGGACTGACCAAAGACCAGATCGGAGGGTTGAAGAATTTACTGGACGATCCCGATTTATGGCTCAAATCGGATGAGCTCAAGCGTGTTTTTGCCATTCTGGATGCAGTGGGTTTGCGGGATTATGTTAAATTCGATGCGCGGATCATTCGCGGTCTGGATTACTACACCGGCACCGTGTTTGAAGCCCGCGACCTGGAAGGCGGTAGGGCGATTTTGGGCGGCGGGCGGTACGATAACCTGGTAAATGACGTGGGCGGCGATCCACTGCCCGGGGTCGGTTTCGCGATGGGTGATGTGATGATCTCGATCATCCTGAAAAAATATGGGTTAATCCCCGAGCAGGGGTTGACCCCTTCTCGGGTGCTGGTCACCCTGTTTGACGAAACCTCAACCGTTGAAGCTTACCGCCTTGCCGCGGAATTACGCCAGGCCGGCATTCGCGCGGCGGTTTACCCGGAACCCGCTAAATTGATGAAGCAGCTCAAATATGCGGACCGGATGGGGATCAAGCTGGCGTTGATCGTGGGTCCGGATGAAGCATCTGCCGGGCAGGTGACAATCAAAGATCTGGCAGCGCGCAGCCAGACGACCCTCAACCGGGCAGACCTGTTTGAATTCTTGAGTCAATGGGGCTGAGTTATATTACCGCCCCACGGTGAGTCAAAGGCTTGCGTTCGCGGGCGCAGCGTGGTAAAATCTTGGCGCTTACGGTGGCTGTAGCTCAATGGCAGAGCATCGCACTGTGGATGCGAGGGTTGTGGGTTCGAGACCCATCAGCCACCCCTTGAAAATTTTGCATATTCGTTAAGGTTTGAAAATACCTTGAGATGCGCAAGTAAAGCTGTTCGGTGATTGAGGTTCTGGTTAGAACGAGCAGACCTTAATGTTGGGCAGTACATCGCACGATCGAGACCGTAGAAACGGTCTCGATTGCGTTTAATTTTATTATTCTCTTTCTCCTCTCAAGGGAAATGTCAATTCTAAGTTTGAAACATGGTCCAGCAAAACCAATCATCCATGATTTTGCCATCGGCGAAGCGATAGATGATATTGCCGTTCGCCATGGGCTTTCCTTCGCTAAAAGCGGTCACCCGCAATGCGACCTTGTCGCCCTCCGCTAACATATCTTCGATGGCAACTCGAAAAGTTGGGTTTTCTCGAAAGCCTTTCTCGAATTCGACCTTAGCATTGGACAATCCCTGAAGGCTGATCGACCATGGGCCGTCTGTCCCGCTGCGCTGCGTATAGTCAGGATGAAAACATTCGTCGATCAGTTCGATGTTATGCTTATTGAACCCTTCTTCATTCCAGCGTTTTGCTACGGCCTTATTCACTTCTTCTGAAACAAACTTCGGCGACATAACTTTTACCCCTTTCTCAAGTCGATCTACATGACAGATGAAATATGTTTCACAACGAACAAAAAAGGCAGACAGACAATCATCTATAGATTCGGTAATAGTTATTAATGTCAGTATAGGGCAAATGGGAAGTGATGTCAATAATTTGGAAATAAAATCTCGTCCAACAGGAAAACAAAATGAAAATAAATAAGATAAAATATATCAATTATTTTCTTGCGAGGTACAGGTATGGTCGAAAAGAGTCTGCAAGAACTGGATTTGAAACAGCTCACGAGCCGTTCTTTTACACCTTCTCCGGCAGCCTGGGAAGACCAGGTGCTTTATTTTTTAATGCTGGATCGTTTTTCAAACGGGCGCGAAAAGGATTTTCTGGATAACAACGGTCAGGTAGGTTCCATGGGTGAAACACCCTTATTTCAACTTGAGGAAGCAGAAAACGCCGTTCAAACGGGAGATGACGCCGCTCGCTGGCGGGATGCCGGCGGAAGTTGGGTTGGGGGGACGCTGCAAGGGCTGACCAGTAAGATCGGTTATCTCCAGCGTTTAGGGATTACTGCGATTTGGGTCAGCCCGATTTTCAGGCAGGTGCCCTACCAGGATACTTATCATGGCTACGGCATCCAGAACTATTTGGATGTTGACCCTCATTTTGGCACCCGCGAAGATCTAAAAGAAATGGTGCAGGTGGCGCACGACCACGGTATATATGTCATTTTGGATATCATCTTAAACCATTCCGGAAATGTGTTCAGCTACCAGCCTGACCGGTACTGGACGAATGATCCGCAAAGCGACCAATGGTATCTGGATGCACGCTGGGACGGAAATACCTATCCCACCGCGGGATTTCACGACCAGACCGGGCAGCCGGTTCTGCCTTTTCGCCCGGTAAACATGCAGCAAGATCCGGGATCCTGGCCTGGGGGCGCAATCTGGCCGGCTGAATTTCAGGATCCTGCTTCATTCACACGCAAAGGACGGATCAATAATTGGGATTACGAACCCGAATATCTGGACGGGGATTTTTTCGACCTGAAGGATATTCATCTTGGCTCCGGTCCCACAGATGACTACGTCCAATCGCCCACCCTGAATGCATTATGCGAAGTCTATAAATTCTGGATCGCTTATGCCGACATTGACGGCTTCCGCGTAGATACCGTCAAGCACATGGATCCTGGGGCGGCCCGGTTCTTTACATCCGTCATCCACGAATTTACCGAGCGAATTGGCAAGGAAAATTTTTACCTGATCGGTGAAATCACCGGCGGACGAGAGCTGGCCTTTTCAAGATTGGAAACAACCGGTCTGGATGCGGCTCTGGGAATCGATGATATCCCGGATCGTCTAGAATACCTGGTGAAAGGTTACCGCAACCCGCAGGATTATTTTTCTCTTTTCCGCAATTCCATGCTCGTTCATAAAGATTCGCATATCTGGTTCCGCAATAAGGTGGTCACGCTGTTCGATGATCATGACCAGGTGCGCAAGGGTCAGCAAAAAGGACGTTTTTGCGCAGGAGATTCTTCTTTCAAAAAATTGCTGATCAATGTCCTGGCGTTGAACTTAACCACCCTGGGCATCCCATGTATTTATTATGGAACCGAACAGGGTTTCGACGGGGGCGGTGATAACGATCGCTACATCCGCGAGGCGATGTTTGGGGGTGAATTTGGGGCTTTTCGGACCCGTGGACTTCATTTTTTTGATGAGACCGGTTTTGTTTTCAAGGAGCTGGGCAAAATTAATGCCCTGAGAAAACAGAAAATCGCCTTACGCCGCGGGCGGCAGTATCTGCGTTCGATCTCCGGGAATGGGGTCGATTTTGGAATCCCCCAATTTTTCGGGGAACGAATGCAGACAATTGTGCCGTGGTCGCGCAGCTTTGACGATCAAGAACTGATATTGGCGATCAATACCGACCCTGACCAGGCATCCACGGCGTGGGTTGACCTGGATCCTGAAGTCTATCCGGCTGGGAAGACGATAACCTGTCTGTATGCTACCGCGGCAGATCAAATCGGTCAGCCGGTCACCGTCCAGGCCAATGGTAATCGGCGGGTGATCCACCTGACCGTCCCGGCTGCCGGTTTTGTGGTTTACGAATAGCCGGCGATGTACCATGCTATTGCCGCCGGCGGAGAATTTTCGTCCGGTTGATTTTCAATTGGATGGCTTTCATCTATAATGAAATTATGGATACACAAACGGTTGAACCCAAAAAATATTCTGCGGATCTGGGTATGCGGGTCGAAATGGATCTGGTGACGATCGATGGCAGCGAGAGATTGGAAATGGAAATCGTCCCGGATAATTATGCCGATTTTACGCTTGGCTACCTGGGGATCAGCACGCCGCTTGCGCGCACAATCCTTGGGAGAAAAGCGGGTGAAATTATTCCTTACCCGGTTGAGGGCGGGATTGAAGTCCGTCTCATTCATGTAGCTCCCTCGCAAAAAGCTCCTCCCACAGAGATCGCAGACCGACGGCAAGCCGCACTGCGAAAAGCCGTTGACCAATCTGACCACACCAATGCCGTCCTGTTTGCCAGTTCTTTCAGCGGGAAATGGGGCGATTACGATCCTGATTCGATCACCAACGAACCAGGAGAAGAAGATAAATAATTATGGATATTTCTGAAACCATTCACCTGCTTGGAGATTTACTGGGACAGGTGTTGATCGAACAAGAGTCACAGGCTTTGTTTGATGTTGAGGAGCGGATTCGTTACGCGGCTATCCAGCGCCGTGCTGCGAATAAGACAACGCAGCACAAGGGCGAGAAAACATTATCGGAAGAAATTGCCGGATTGGATCTGGTCAATGCCCGGGTGATCGCGAGCGCTTTTGCCCAATATTTTGACCTGGTCAACACCGCGGAAGACCACTCAAGAATAGAATCACTGCGAAAAGAGGCTTTGGAGAAAGGTTCCGCCCCGGTGCACGATTCGATCGAAGAAGCCATCGCCCAAATGAAGGAAAGCGGGGTTACCAAGGCTCAAATGGCGGAGTTGATGCACAACCTGCAGATAGAGCTGGTCCTCACCGCCCATCCAACCGAATCCAGACGCAGGACTGTATTATCGAAAATCCAACGGATTAACGATCTGCTGTTGGAATTCAGCAGTCCTGAGAATTCTACCCGGGAGCGAGACATCATTTGCCAGGGCCTGCTGGAGGAAATTACGACCCTCTGGTTGACAGACCGCATGCGATTGGCGCAGCCAACCCCAACGGATGAAGTGAAAACAACGCTTTTTTTTGTGGGCCAAATCTTTTGGAATGCACTGCCTGAAATATATCATCGTATGGAAATTGGCCTGAAAAAGTATTATCCGGATTTGACGATTGATCATTCCTGGTTCAGGCTGGCTTCCTGGATTGGCGGCGATCGGGATGGAAACCCGAATGTGACCTCAGAAGTGACCGCTGAGACGCTGCATCTGCATCGCGGTTTGGCTGTGGAAAACCACCGGCGTACCCTGCAGGATCTTTCGCGGAGGATAAGTTTAAGCGACCGGCGTGTGCCTTTACCGGATGAGCTGGTCAGCTGGTTAGAACAGCGAAAACCTTTCCCGCCGCATGCGAATTTGATCTATGAACGCTATCCTGCGGAACCCTACCGATTGATCATGACCCTATTGGCAGACGATCTGGCACAGGCCTCTCAGGACGATATGAAATCCAGACTGCTCTCTCGCGGGCCACATTCGGCGCTTATCTATAAACAAGATTTGTTGTTACCCCTTCTGGCCGTGAGCAAGGCAGTCCCGCCGGCAGTTTCTTCGGGCCTGTTGAAAAATGCCCTCCGTCAGGTGGAAATCTTTGACTTGTTTGGCGCCCGCCTGGATATCCGTGAAGATTCGGCCCGGATTAACACCGCATTAGGGGAAATATTACGGGCGCTAAATATTGTTTCAAATTACGCTGGACTGGATACTTCGTCGCGACGCGATCTTCTAATCCAGTTATTGAATAAACCTGCTCCTCGCCTGGCACAATCCCCAGGCGTATCGCCGGAATCATCAGAAACCTGGGCGGTTTTTCAATTGATCAAACGCGCACGCCAGATTTACGGACCGGAACTGATCGGGCCGGTGATTATTTCGATGGCGCACTGCCCGGCAGACGTGCTGGCAGTTTTGCTGATCGCAAAATGGTGTGAATGTGACGAAGGCCTGCAAATCGTCCCCCTGTTTGAAACGATCGAGGATCTAAAAGCCGCCCCCGATGTGATGACGGAATTGTTCTCAATCGAAGTGTATCTCAGACATGTGACGCATTGCCCGGATGGGCAGATGGTGATGTTCGGTTATTCCGATTCGAATAAAGACGGCGGGTTTATGATGTCAAATTGGGCCCTGTATCAGGCCCAGGAGCAGGTTAGCCGGGTTTGCAAGCAGCAAGGGATCAAGATTACCTTATTCCACGGTAGAGGGGGTACAGCGGCGCGTGGCGGTGGTCCGGTCAATCGATCGATCCTTGCCCAACCGGGGGGTACGGTTGATGGCAGGTTCCGTCTGACCGAACAAGGCGAAATCCTTTCATCGCGCTATTCAAATTTCGACCTGGCTCTCAGGAATTTGGAGCAGATTGTTAATGCCGTTCTGCTCGCTTCTGCGCCGAGCATGCCAGAAATGCCAACCCTGTTTTCCGTTGATGGTAATCCTCCGCAGCACTATAAGCTATCTTCACCGGTAGATCTCCCAGAAAAATGGCGTATAGCCACAAACCAGATGGCTTCAGGCGCCCAGGCGACCTACCGCAAGTTGGTTTATGAAACACCGGGCTTCATGGATTACTGGAATGGAGCCACACCCATCGATCAGATTAAGAATTTGCATATTGGCTCGCGTCCTGCCTCGCGCAGGCCTGGTTCAGAACAAGTGACCCAAATCAGGGCCATTCCCTGGGTCTTCTCCTGGATGCAGGCCCGTTTTAATTTGCCGGGCTGGTACGGCTTGGGCTCAGGTTTGCAAACGGTTTTTATGCATAAGGATGGAGGCCTGGAGTTTTTGAAAGAACTGCACGCTTCCTGGTCGTTTTTCCGCACCTTGCTGGAGACGGCAGAGCTTTCGCTAATGAAAGCGGATATGCAAATCGCCAGACTTTATTCCAACCTGGTGCCCGATCAAGCCATGGCTGTACGGTTTTACGATGATATCCTGAAGGAATATCATCTGACAGTCGCAAATGTATTAGCGATAAAGAACCAGGCTCATTTAATGGATTCTGACCCGGTGATCCAACGGTCGGTGCAGATGCGCAACCCTTATGTCGATCCCTTAAATTATCTCCAGGTGGAACTGCTCCGGCGGTTAAGGGAGTTGAAAGATCAAGACAGCAGCCAGGCTGAGGCGCTGAGGGAAGCTATCGTATTGACGATTAATGGGATTGCAGCCGGCTTGCGTAATACCGGATAAAAAAATGGATTATGCTGGTTTTAGGGTAGGTCCAGTTCGGAGACAAGCTGTTTAAGAGATAAGTCCCGGCCTTTTTTCCAACTATGCCAAAAAATATCCTCCCCCAAGTGGGTTTTACATTCGGCCAATCCGGTGCTTATTTCTTCATTAAGCAGAGGCAAAGTTGGTTCATCTCGCATACGCCGCCACATTTGGACAGTACTGAGTATCCAAACCGCCTGTTCCCAGTGTTCGAGGCGCATGCCGGCTAATGCCAGACGTTCGAGATTTAAAGCCAGATCTGCTTGCTCGTTCTGCTTGAGGAACATGTGGGTACTTCGCACTAACAAGCGATACGCGCCGGAGGGATCATCCTGCAGCAAAGCAGAGAAGCCCTGGTCTGAGATTGCATTGGCTGTAATCCAGTCAGAGCCGATGATCCCGCCGATTTCTTTACTTTGATCAAAGTATTCCGTCCCCAGGCGGAAATCTTTATTCGTGACGGCAATCATCCCCAACCGGTCAAGGGTTAGCGCCTCAAAGAAGCGATCTCCAAGTTTCATCGCAGCTTGATAGACTTCGGTGAAAATGGATAAAGCATCCGTCAGATTTCCACAACTCAGGCGGATATTCCCCAGATTCCACATCGCGATAATTTCCCAATGATGGTCCTTGATTTTTCGGCTGAATGCCAGACTTTCATTCAAAAGGTTCTCGGCTTCCGAGTATTTTCCCTGGGCAATTCGGACCCGCCCGAGATTAATCAGGCAGAGAACCAAATTCTTAAAATCCCCATTCTTGCGCCAGAACTTAAGACTTGTATTAAGTGCTTCCCAGGCAGACGGCAGTTCATCCTGGTTAATCGCCAATTGTCCCAATATCATTTGAGCCCGGGAGACACCCAACTCGTCGTTCAACTCCCGGCTTAACGACAAGCTTTCATTTGCCCACTTAAAAGCATTTTCCTGGTCCCCAGCCGACATCATCACAATTGCCAGGTTGTTTAGTGCATAGGCCAGACCTGACCGGTCGTTGAGCTGACGGCAAATAACGATACTTTCGTCAATTAAATTTCTGGCATGGAGATAATTCCCCTGCCTTTGTGCCAAAAGGCCGGCGGCAGCCAAAGCCCGGGTGCGCAGGGGTGTAGGAAGTGGATTTTTTCCGCAAGCACGTTCAAGATAAAGCCTGCCCTCCTGCAGGTACGATCGGGTGTGCCAGAAGGGAAAAAGAGCCACGCACAGCTGGAGAGCTTCATTGGGGGCGTTTTCTAAAGTCCAATCAATCGCGGTGCGAAAATTATCCAGATCAGTTTCGACCCTTTCGAGCCATTCCATCTGGCCGTGACCGCTGAGTTCTGGTTCTGCCAGTCTGGCAAAGGTCAGAAAATAATCGGCGTGGCGTTGGTGGAGATATTCGCTTTCATCCGTTAATCTCAATTGTTCCAATGCAAAATCGCGAATGGTGGCGAGCATGGAAAAACGATAATCCCCAGCCTGGGTCTCAATTCTTTGGATCAGGCAGTTTTCCACGAGCGCAAGCATACTTTCCATGCTCCCGGTTTGGATATCTCCGATGTTACACACTGCTTCAGCGGCCTCAAGCGACCAACTATCATGAAAAATTCCTGAACGGGAAAATAGGGTTCGCGCTGCCGGATCCAGCAGATCAAAGCTCCATTGAAATGCATGCCATAATGTTTGATGGCGTACGTCCATATCCCGGTTTTGATTTTTAAAATTTTTGAATGCCAGGGTCGATGGTTCGCGAATTATTTCAATTAACTGACGGAAAGAAAGTACTTTTACACTGGCTGCAGCCAATTCTATGGCCAGCGGTAAACCGTCCAGGCGAGCACAAATTTCCGCGGCAATGCGCACGTTTTGGTGATTTAATTTAACCCCCGGCACATATCGTTTTACAGTTTCAAAGAATAGTTGGACGGCAGGGCTGGATAAAATTTCCTCTGTTTTTTGTGCGTCAGACGAACCTGGGAGTTGAAGGGGCTCTAAGTAAAAGCGTTGTTCCCCGCGAACATTGGTCGGGGTCTGGGATATTACCAATAACTTTACTTGAGGACATACCTGCAAGATTTTTAATAAAGGTGTGGCTGCCGATGGGACCTGTTCAAAGTTGTCGAGAATAAGCAGAAATTTCTGGCGGTTAATCAGTCTTTCGAGATAATTTAATGGCGAAAGCTGGACACCTTCACCTGATCCCAACATGTGTGCAATCGTATCGATAACCGCATCCGGGTTGGAGATCGATATCAAAGGGATGAAATAAACATTTTGGTCAAACTCACCGGCTAAAATATCGGCAAGGTGCAGGGCCAATCTTGTCTTCCCAATCCCTGGTGAGCCCATTAATGTGACCAGGCGAATTTCGTTTTGTTGTAATAATGCCGTCAATGTCTGCGTTTCGGTTTCTCGGCCAATTAATGGCGATAAAGGAACCGGAATAAATGGTCTTGGCGTGGGCGAATCCGGATTCTCAGATTGGACCTGGTATTCTGTGTCATGACGGATTTGCTCGGCAAGGTCGCTGGTTTCTTTCGAAGGGCTGATGGCCAAATCATCCGCCAGAATACGTTTACAACGTTCGTATTCAGCCAGGGCTGCTGTCCTTTGGCCCATATTCCAGAGAGTGCGCATTAACGCCCGGTAAGCGTCTTCATTCCATGGATCGAGAACCAGACGCCTTCTGGAAAATTGTATGGCGCTTTGATAATCGTGCTTGATTTCGCTGGCTGAAACTAAAATTCCTAAAATTTCAATGGCCTGAAGCCGGCTTCTTTCCCTGGTAAACATCAGCCATTCTTCAAATGGAAGAGAGGCTGGGATGGAAAAGCCTGGCAAAAAATCGCCTTTATAAAGATCAGCTGCCTGGACCAATTGTTGGTAGCAGGATGGACACGTCTCGATCTCCGCGTGACTATGTGTTCTGGATTGTTTTAAAAGGCTGGCGATGGACAGGATATCCGAAAATATATCTGCTGCGGAATTAAATTGAATGGTTTCGCGCTTGACCAAAAAACATGCGAGTTGAGTTTCATCTTCCTGCAGTGCCAGGCGCAAGTTCATTAAAGCCTGGCGCAGGTTTTTGTGACTGGTGATCTCAGGACTGTCCGGCCATAACAGCCCGGACAGTTCATCCCGTGAGTGAGCTTGGTCGCCTTCGATGATAAGGTACGCCAGCAATGCTCGAACTTTGTTATAGCCGAGATTGACTGAACGATCGTTCAATAGAATTTGATATTGACCTGAAAAAAGCAGATTTAAACGAGCCACGCTAATTAATCCCTCCCCTAATTTACCTGAATTATTCCTATAAATTTACGCTATTTTATCCTCTTTTGACGATTTATTGACGATTAATGTTTAGTATATTAAAGCTTTAATGATTATCCATTTATTAAGAGTTTCCAACCAGGAGGTCCATATCGATGGGATTAGAACCAAACAGCGGATTGTACTATTCATATCTCCTGCGATTATGGCGGATCAACAGCCAACCTCCCAGGTGGCAAATATCAATCCGCGATGCTCGGACTGGAGAATCATATAAATTTGAAGATATGCAGCAGCTCACACTTTTTCTGGATCAAAGGATCGCTGGTGAAAGCTCGGTGGAAGAAACCGATGTCTAATTCTAATAGGAAATATTAAAAATCTGAGGAGAGAATCATGAAGAAAGCCGGATCAAAAGTAATCATCCTTTTTGTAATTTTCTTGTTGGTCTTGTCGGCCTGCGCCCCCAGTGCGCCGCCAGCCACCCCAACGTCAGTTCCAGCCGCTACAGAGACAGTCAAACCTGCAGCGACTGAAACTTCAAAACCAGAACCAACGAAAGAAGCGCTGCCAACCGTGGCTAAGGCGACTGATCTGCCCAAAAATTTGGTAGCCAGTTTGGACGATGTCAAATCTGCTACCATTCAAATTCAAGCAGAAGGCACATTTGAGGATCCGCAGGTTGGGCTGGTGGTAAACGGTGCAGGGCGTGGATCGGGCTTTATCATTGATCCTTCCGGTATCGCGGTCACCAACAATCACGTGGTGACAGGCGCGGCTTTATTAAAAGTCTGGGTTGGCGGAGACACTAGTAAAGTTTACAGCGCCAGAGTAATCGGTGCCTCCGAATGCTCGGATCTGGCCGTGATCAAAATTGATGGGGCAAATTTCCCATATATGCAGTGGTATAACGGCGATCCGAAGGTAGGGATGGATGTATATGCCGCTGGGTATCCGCTGGGAGATCCGGAATATACCCTGACAAAAGGTATTATTTCAAAAGCCAAGGCGGATGGCAATACGGATTGGGCATCGGTGGGCAGCGTACTTCAACATGATGCGCAAATTAACCCGGGCAATTCTGGTGGTCCATTGGTAGACAAGAATGGCATGATCGTCGGCGTGAATTATGCGTCGAATAATGCTAACCAATACTTCGCCATTGCCAAAGCCGAAGCGGATAGTGTACTGACCGATCTGGAAGCCGGAAACGATGTCAATTCCATCGGCGTGAACGGCCAGGTGGTTGTCTCGAAGGATCTGAACCTTTCAGGAGTTTGGGTGTCTTCCGTAAAAAGCGGATCGCCCGCGGATAAAAGCGGTTTGAAACCAGGTGATATCATCGTGCAATTAGAGGGATTGGTGCTGGGCACGGATGGCACAAAAGCTGATTACTGCCAGATTCTCCGCTCGCATAAAGCAACCGACACGTTGAGCCTGAATGTTTTACGGTGGTCCACCCAGGAGATCCTGGAAGGCCAGCTCAACGGTCGCCAATTAAGCGTAACAGGCACATTCAATGGTGGCAGTCAAAGTTCAAGCAGTACTCCACAAAGCAGCGGCCCGGTCACAGTTAGCGATGACTCGAACGTCATCACCATGGATGTCCCGGAAGGCTGGCAATATGACGGCAGCTCCTGGACGAGCAACTGGACGATTGGTAATAAGAGCTATCCATTCACTGCCCAGACTTTGACCGCATCGCCGGATGTAACGGCTTATGGCAATGGTTGGACGGTGAAGGGTATATTTGTCGCCACCTCCCGGGATTGGGGAAGCATCGGTGGGTACGCAAATTTGATGGAAGGTGTAATTGGTTTTTATACTGATTGCACCCCCAATGGATCGAAACCATATAATGATGGCACCTATGAAGGGCAGTTACAGTTATACACGCGCTGCGGACCAACCAAAACGGAAGCTTTGGTCCTGGCTGCCCGGCCAATTGCCACGCCTCAGGCTTATCTCATGCTGCTTGAAATGAAATATGCAACTCAGGATGATTTGAACCAGTTGGATGCGATTCTTTCATCCACAACCATCAACCCATAATCCTTCTCGACCGGGTTTCTGGCTGGCTGCGATAGCAGTTTCAATATCAATGCAAATTTTTACTCAGATAACCACCTCGTTTCGTAATACGAGGTGGTTATTCTTTATTTTATTGTGGCAAAATATATTTGGTAAATTTGTCAGCCAGGGTCAATTTCTCTATAATAAAGAAGATTATTCCAAAGGAGATCTAAATCCATGAACCCAAAAGATTTTGCCGGAAAACCCGCCCCCCACGAATTATTGGCCAACATACCCCGTCTGATATCCACTTATTACACCAATAAGCCGGATCCAGAGATCACCACACAACAGGTTGCATTTGGGACCTCCGGACATCGCGGGACTTCGCTGGCCAATTCATTTAATGAAGATCACGTCCTGGCAATTTGCCAGGCGATATGCGAGTTTCGAAATAATAAAGGGATCACCGGGCCGTTGTTCCTGGGAATGGATACCCATGCCCTTTCAGAGCCGGCTTTTGCGAGCGCGGTTGAGGTCTTTGCGGCCAACCAAACGGATATATTTATCCAGGAAGGGTTGGGTTATACGCCGACCCCGGTCATTTCGCGCGCAATTTTGGTTTATAACCAGGGGAAAACCACAGGCTTATCGGATGGGGTCGTCATCACCCCCTCTCATAATCCGCCAGGAGATGGGGGCTTTAAATATAATCCACCTTCCGCCGGTCCGGCTGATACCGGAACGACCCGCACCATCCAGGAGCGGGCGAACGCCATTATGGCGGATAAGATGAGGGCGGTGAAACGCATCGTCTATCAAAAGGCTTTGCATGCGGAGACTACTCACCCGATAGATTACATCCAACCCTATATTTCGGACCTTAAAAATATCATTGATATGGATGTGATCGCATCGTCAAAGCTAAAGATAGGTTCCGATCCATTAGGTGGATCGTGCATTAATTATTGGGGGCCGATCAATGAGCTTTACGGATTAAACATCGATGTGGTAAATCCCTACGTGGATGCAACTTTTGGATTTATGACCGTCGATCATGACGGAAAAATCCGTATGGACTGTTCCTCGCCATACGCCATGGCAAGTTTAATCCAGCTAAAAGACAAATTTGATATAGCTTTTGGAAATGACCCTGACTGTGACCGGCATGGGATTGTTACCCCCAGTGCAGGTCTGATGAACCCCAATCATTTTCTATCGGTCGCGATCTGGTACCTGTTCCAGCATCGTCCTGGTTGGAGCCGAGATGCTGCGGTTGGAAAGACGCTGGTTTCCAGCTCGATGATTGACCGGGTAGCCAGACAAATTGGGCGCAGATTAGCAGAGGTCCCGGTAGGATTCAAGTGGTTTGTAAATGGTCTGCTGGACGGATCATTTGGATTTGGGGGAGAAGAAAGTGCCGGCGCATCATTTTTGCGTAAAGACGGCAGTGTTTGGACGACCGATAAAGATGGGATGATTATGGACCTGCTCGCGGCAGAAATTACCGCGGTAACCGGGCGCGATCCTGGCGAACATTATCACGACCTGGCGTTGAAATTTGGGGCGCCGGTCTACGAAAGGATCGACGTTCCCGCTACGCCCGAGCAAAAAGCTGTCTTGGAGAATATGTCTCCCGACCTGGTAGAAGCCAAAGAGTTGGCGGGAGAAAAAATTACGTCCAAGCTTACCAGGGCGCCCAGCAACCAGGCGCCGATTGGCGGTTTGAAAGTCGTGACGGAAAACGGATGGTTCGCTGCCCGGCCCTCTGGCACGGAAAATATTTATAAAATATACGCAGAGAGCTTTAAGGGCGAGGATCATTTACACACTATTCAAGCCGAAGCTCAGTCCATTGTACTGGATGCGCTTAAAAAAGCCGGTGTATAAATATTTTTGGAAGAATTAAAAACAATCCGGACATATTTCTGGCCGGATTGTTTTATTTATAAGAGCCTGTCTCTAGCTGAAATTTTTCTCCGCCATATCGGCGATCGATTGGCCGATGCTGATCGAGGCGGTAGCAGCCGGTGAGGGAGCGTTCAAAACATGGACCATGTGCGCGCTTTCCTTAATCCGGAAATCATCCACAAGTTTTCCATTTGGTTCTAGTGCCTGAGCGCGAACGCCTGACCCGCTGCGGTGGACATCTTCCATGCGCAGTTCCGGTAACAGGCGCTGGAGCGCCTTGACAAAGGCGGCCTTTGAAAGCGAACGGTACATTTCACCGATTTCCATCTGCCAGTGTTGGGCAGCCATGCGCCAGAAACCGCTGTAGGTACTGAACTCAAAAATGTCCTTCAGGGAAAATTCCCAGGTGTATCCTTCTCGCTTGAAAGCCAGGACCGCATTCGGACCGGCTTCAACACCGCCCTTGATCATGCGGGTGAAATGCACGCCCAGGAAGGGGAAGTTTGGATCGGGAACAGGATAAATCAGGTTGTTCACCAGGAACTGGCGGTCAGGAACAATTTCATAATATTCACCACGGAAGGGAAGGATTTGCAGGCCAGGCTCCACACCACACATTCGGGCAACCCGGTCAGATTGGAGACCGGCACAGTTGATTAAATTATGGCAGTGGACTTCTCCTTTGGGCGTTTCAAGGACAAATTCGTCACTGCCGTTATGAAAGGCAGTGACCCTGGAATTGGTCTGGATCGTCCCACCGGCTAATTTCACCAATTTGGCGTAGGTTTCAGAAACTCCAATGTAATCTACAATGCCTGTCTGGGGGACATGCAGCGCTGCAATCCCAGAGGTATGCGGTTCATATTCCTTGATTTCTTCGGCTTTCAAACGGCGCATACCTTCCAGACCATTCTCATTGCCGCGCTGCTCAAGGCGATCCAAAGCAGGAATTTCACTTTCCTGGGTGGCAACAATCAGCTTTCCGCAGTTATCATGAGCGATATTGTGCTCTTCACAAAACTTGTACATCGCCAGCCGGCCAGAAACGCAATTCCGAGCTTTCAACGATCCGGGTTTGTAATAGATCCCTGAATGAATCACGCCGCTGTTATGCCCAGTCTGGTGGGCCGCCAGCTGATCTTCAGCTTCCAGGACAACCAACGAGGTCTTACCTCTTTTGGTTAATTCCATAGCTGTTGCCAAACCAACAATTCCTCCGCCTATAATGGCAATATCATAAGTTGTGGTCATAATTCTTTCCTTTTCCTTTGCCGCCGGGAGTGCTTAAGATGCTTTGATTATACTCATCATTCAGAGAAGAAATAAGAGTTTTCAGGTTATTTTGAGGTTTTTGAGATAGAAATAATGATTACGCCAGGATGGCATCGATCGCGGTCAACTCTTCGGTTGAGAAAGCCAGGTTATTTAATGCGCCGATGCTGTCTTCAATCTGTTGGGGACGGCTGGCGCCAATTAATGCGGATGTGATACCTGGATGGCGCAGTACCCAGGCAATCGCCATTTGAGCCAGCGACTGTCCTCGCGCCAGAGCGATTTTGTTCAGACGGCGAATTTTTCCAAGCCTTTCATCGGTAAGTTGTTCTGGCTTGAGGAATACGCCAGAGCGGACAGCGCGCGAATCGGCAGGGAGACCGCCCAGATAGCGGTTGGTCAACATCCCCTGGGCGAGAGGTGAAAAAACAATACATCCAATTCCCTCATCTGCCAGGACATCCAACAGCTGCGGTTCCACCCAGCGATTGAACATGTTATAGACCGGTTGGTGGATTAAGCAAGGCGTACCCAATTCAGCCAGGATTTGAGCTGCCCGCTGGGTCTGCTCTGGTTTGTAGTTAGATATACCTGCATATAATGCTTTCCCGGATTTAACGGCCTGATCCAATGCGCCCATGGTTTCTTCCAATGGAGTCTCCAAGTCCGGCCGGTGCGAATAAAAAATATCGACATATTCCAGCTGCATGCGTTTCAACGATTGATCCAGGCTGGATAGAAGGTACTTGCGCGAACCCCATTCGCCATATGGACCGGGCCACATGTAGTAGCCGGCTTTGGAAGAGATAACGATTTCATCCCGATGACCGGACAGGTCTTTTTTGAGTATCCGGCCAAATGTCTCCTCAGCGGAGCCCGGTTCAGGCCCATAATTATTCGCCAGATCGAAATGGGTGATCCCCAGATCGAATGCCTTTTGGACCATGGCCCGAGCATTGTCAAAATTATCAATGCTGCCGAAGTTATGCCAAAGACCTAATGATACAGCGGGTAATTTGAGCCCACTGCGCCCGCTGCGGTTGTAGCGCATACTGCTATATCTTGATTCATTTGGTGTATATGCCATGCTTTGCTCCTATCCTTCTTCGGCAAATTGGCGGTTATATAATGCGGAATAAACGCCATCCACTTGCAGCAGCTCTTCGTGCCTGCCCTTTTCCACGATTTTGCCATCCTGTACAACGCAAATAATGTCTGCATTCCGAATAGTGCTCAGACGGTGAGCGATGACCACTGCCGTTCTACCCTTTAATAAATTACGGAGGGCTTCCTGGATTAAGGATTCGGTCATGCTGTCGACGTTTGAGGTGGCTTCGTCCAGCATCAGGATCCTGGGGCTGGTTAAAATCGCCCTGGCGATGCAGATTAATTGGCGTTGGCCCACAGAAAGGTTGGCTGCGCCTTCCAGGACGCGGGTTTGATAACCTTCGGGTTTGTTGATGATAAATTCGTGGGCGTTGGCCAGCCGGGCCGCCTGCTCAATTTGTGAGTTTGACGCATCTGGTAAACCAAAACGGATATTTTCGGAAATGGTACCGGAGAAAAGAAAGGAATCTTGTGGGACCAGGCCGATCTGGCGGTGAAGAGATGATTGGGTCACATTGCGGACATCGATACCATCGATTTTTACCGAGCCTTCGGATACGTCATAAAAACGAGCGATCAAATTGCTGATCGAAGTTTTACCGGCCCCCGTAGGGCCAACCAGGGCGATCGTCTGGCCTGGTTCAATCGTCAAACTGACATGATGCAGAACTTCGGGCAAATTAGGCCGGTATTTAAAGGAAACCTGGTCCATTTCAACTTTTCCGCGGATGGCCGGCATTTCGACCGCATCCGGCAGATCCGCCACGTCCGGAACGGTATCCAAAAGATTCAGCACCTGTTCTCCACCGGCCATTGCGGCTTGCATGGTGGTATACATCCGGCTTAATTCTTGAATGGGTTGGAAGAAACGGGTAACATACGATAGAAAAGCTACCAATACACCGACGGTAACTTCCCCACCGCCAACTGCCTGGCCGCCGAACCACAGCACGATGGCAGTCGACAATACCCCCAGGAATTCGATAACCGGTAGGAAAATAAAAGATAAAGACATGGCATTGATATTGGCATCCCGGTTGGCCTCATTGACCACCGTGAACCGCTCCTGGGTGGTGTTCTCCTGGCCAAAGGCCTGAATTACGCGCACCCCGGCAATATCCTCTGCCAGATCACCTACCACACGTGCCACCCTGGTCCGGGTTTCACGAAATGCCACCCGGGCCCTGGAAGAGAACCAGATGGTCGCCAGAACCATCAACGGCAGGACGATAAATGTCAGCAGCGCCAATTTGAAATCCATGGTGAGCATGATGACGATGATCCCCACCAGGATCAATGTGTCACCCAGCAAGGTGATGATCCCCTGTGAAAGCAGTTCGTTTATCGTGGCGACATCATTCATCACCCTGGATACGGTGACGCCTACAATATGGGTGTCATGATAACTGAGGGAAAGACGCTGCAGGTGTTTGAAAAGATCGCTGCGCATATTCGCCAGGACACGTTGTCCCACCCAGGAAAGCATGTACTGCTGCGCAGATGTGGCGATGTAAAGTCCGGCAAAAGCTGCCAGGGTCAATAACGATATTTGCACCAGTCCGGCGCTGTCTCCCTGAGTGATATATTGGTCAACCGCGATTTTTAAAAGGTAAGGCGTAGCCAGGGTTAAGCCAGATACGAAAAACATCGCCACAAACGCCAGTCCCATTTGTTTTTTATACGGGCTCAAATAACGCAGCAGCCGGCTTACGACTTTGGGATTGAAGACCTGTCCGCGTTCATCTTCTCCACCTGAGAAACGATCGAGCGCCCCTCTGGGTCCCATTCCCGGATTAGAAACACCAATTCCAAAACCCATAAATCACCTGACTGCCTTTGGTTTTAATTGCTGGTGGTAGATATTGTTATATAAAGGAGAACGCTCCAGAAGATCGGCATGTTTCCCCCGGGCAACGATGCGGCCCTTATCGAGGAGCAAGATTTGATCGGCCATTTGCACCGTGCTCAACCGGTGCGCGATCACAAATGTGGTCCGGTTTCGCATTACCCTATCCAGGGCTAATTGAATCAGATGCTCGGTTTCTGTATCTACGCTCGAGGTCGCATCGTCCAGGATTAGGATCCGCGGGTTGGTCAGTAACGCACGAGCAATCGCCAGTCGTTGTTTTTGTCCACCCGAGAGGGTAGCTCCCCGTTCGCCGACGTGCGTATCGTAACCATTCTGCATTTGCAGGATGAATTCATGGGCCTGGGCATCTTTCGCAGCTTGCACAATTTCCTCTGTGGTCGCTTCCGGTTTACCAAAGCAGATATTTTCCCGGATCGATGCCGCAAACAACGTGGTTTCTTGCAAAACCATGCCAATCTGACTGCGTAGTGAATTGATCGAAACTGACCGGATGTCAAAATCATCAATTGAGATACAGCCTGAACTGGGATCATAGAAACGCGGGATCAGATTGATGATGGTGGATTTACCAGAACCGGTAGGCCCCAGGAGGGCAATCACCTGGTTGGGCGATGCTTCAAAACTGATTTCTTTTAAGATGCCCGCGTGTTTACCGTAGGCAAAGGATACATTTTCAAAACGTACTTTGCCCTGGCGAATTTTTAAACCGGCTGCATCAGGCAGGTCATTGACTTCAGGCAAGGCGTCGAGGATCTCAAAAACCCTTTCGGCTGAAGCTGTCGCCATGGAGATTGCCGGCAAAATCATGCCAAGCTGGCGGACCGGGGCGACCAATTGGGCTACATAAGTAGTGAAAGCAACCAGTTCGCCTAATGTAAGACCATGATTGATCACCAGGGTCCCGCCGTACCATAAAATTGCCACACTGCTGATATTGGCAATGAGGTTCAAAAGCGGCATATTGGTAGCCTGGAGCCTGGCAGAGGTAGCAGAGAGGTCAAACCAATCCTTATTATCGACTTCGAAGCGCTCAATTTCTTCGTTTTCCTGGGCAAAAGTCTTGATCACTCTTGCCCCACGCAGGTTTTGCTCCACCCGGGTGGTGAGAACGGCCAATTGCTTCTGGATTTTACTGGAGAGCGGTCGGAAGACGCGCCCGAAACGGATGGATTGGACAACCAATAAAGGCATGCCCAGAATGGCGAGCAGTCCCAATTGAGGGCTCATCCAGATCATTACGCCAGCGGTAATGACCATCAATACACTGCCTTCGATAATCCGGAATGTAGCCCGACCCGTCAGGAAACGAATACGCTCCACGTCCTGGATGGCGCGCGAGAGCAGGTCACCGGCTTCGGCATGATCGTGAAATGAGAAAGAAAGAAAAGTTATTTTCCTTTGGAGTTCATTGCGGATATCATAGGCAACATTTTGGGATGCGATTTCCGTCCAAACACCCTGGAAATAGGTGAAAACGCCTTTGATCAACACCAGCACCAATAAGGCCCCTACAGCCAGCATTAACATAGGTGTATTCTTGCCGCCGATGCTGTTATCAATTGTCCAGCGAATGAGCTGAGGGTTGATCATGTTGAATATATCAATGATCAACATCGTCAGATACGCCCCCGCAGTGAGTTTCCAATGGGGGCGAAGATAACGAAAACAGCGAAATAGGATACTAAGTTGTGATGGTTTTACGGACGACTTTTGAATAAGCTCCATGATATTTGCGAAATTACCACCGCAAAATCCCTTTCGGTGAAATTATTGGATTTTATTACCATATTTATTCTACCCCAGCTTTTTAAATAAAATCCGGTTTTTTTTGTGGAATTTTAGGTAATCATAAATTTATTAACAATAACGCAAGGAATGCCTCAGAGAAACCTAAAAAACATATCTAAAACCAAAATTGGATGTATAACTACGTATGAGGGGATGGTTGAGCTATTCCCTCGCAAGTATTTTATAATCAGGCTGCTTTCAGAGCGAAGGTGAAATTTTAGAATTAGGATAAAGTTAATGCGAAAATAAGGAGATTTGATGATATTTTTGACTTGACGGTCGTTGAGCCTGAATGATAAACTCATTAATAATTAACGCGGGGAATCTGAAACCTCTATGACATGGAAGAGGAGAATATTGGCAAGAACCCTCCCCAGAGTAATGATCACCATGTCATAAATTTTTATCCATTGTGATGGCTGCCCCAACAGGTTTTATGTGACCGTAAGAAAATACACAGGCCATTCTCTAAAATATGGAATCACCGGCTTTATTATAGGGCTGGTTTTTTCGGTTATCGGTCTGGGTATCTGGTTCATTTCAATGGAATATATTGGATTGGATCTTATTCCATCATTTAATCTGACTGCAATTATCATCGCGTTAGGTGGTCCATTACCGATCATATTATTCGGCAGCGGTTGGTTAATTGGCAGAAGGCAGGACCAACTTGAATCGGTCAATTCCCAATTGATCGTGACCAATGACCAGCTTGAACAGCGGGAAAAAGATATGCAGGTTGAAAACGCCGAACGCCTGCGCCTGGAAAAAGTACTGGAGCGGGGGAAACGTGAGTGGGAAGGTATTTTTGATGCTGTTAAAGATGCGATAATCGTAACAGACAGCGAAGGTTATGTAATCCGCTGCAATCGTTCCGCGACCCTGGAATTAGGAATTTCATTTGACCAGTTAGTAAAAGCGCGCATCGACCAGGTTAAATTAGGCCGGGCCGGCAACGTTTTCGCAAAACCAGTCGAATATCCGCGTGAATTTTATATTCCTGAAAGAGACCGCTGGTATGACCTGTCTCAATATACGCTTTACCTTGCGGATGATCAAGCCGGTAAGATATATATTTTACGGGATACCACCCAAAATAAAGAATTCGACCGGATCATTCGCCAACAAAAAGATTATCTGGAAGCCTTAATTAAAAATTCACCGGTCGCTATTATTACTTTAAAACAGGACCACACGATCAAATCCTGCAACCCGGCATTTGAAAGTATGTTTGGGTATTCACCCGGTGAAGTCATCGGGCGAAACCTCGATACCTTGCTGTCCGATGACCGGATACATGCGGAAGCGATTGCGCTGACAGCCACAGTCATTGGAGGGGAGCCGGTCAAAAGCATTGTCCAGAGGAAACGCAAAGACAATTCATTAGTCGATGTTGAAATCCTGGGGGTGCCGTTAAATCTGGACAATAACTCCACAGATTCTTTATGGCTGTATCACGATATTACGGAGCTGATGCAAGCGCGGCGAGCAGCAGAGCAGGCGGACCATGCCAAATCGGAGTTTTTGGCAAATATGAGCCATGAAATCCGTACCCCGATGAATGGCATTATCGGCATGGTTGAATTGACCCTTGGGACCGAATTAACAGATGAGCAGTATGAATTTTTGTCGGGTGCGAAAGACAGCGCCCAGGCGCTGATGAGCCTTTTAAACAGCGTTCTGGATGTTTCCAAAATCGAGTCGGGTCAGCTCCAGCTTGAAAACGTAGAATTTGAAATTCCAGAAATAATTGAAGGCGTGGCTCAGACCATGGCAAGCCGGGCGGAAATCAAGGGCCTGGAGATGGTAGTGTACGAAGATCCGAGGATTCCTGAATTCGTCCGAGGTGATTCAGGCCGGCTGCGCCAGATTCTGGTCAATTTGGCAGAAAATGCGATTAAATTTACCGAAAGGGGAGAGATTTTAATTCGGACCGAATTAAAAGATTCTTCTGATACTCAGCTTGTGGTTCGTTTTTATGTAGAGGATACTGGAATTGGCATTCCTAAAGACCGGCAGAAAGCTATATTTGAACGATTTGTTCAGGCAGATGGTTCGACGACGCGCAAGTTTGGGGGTACCGGGCTGGGATTGACGATTTCAAAACAACTTGCTGAATTGATGGGCGGAAGAATTGGTGTGGTGAGTGATCCAGGCAAAGGCAGCTCCTTCTGGTTTGACATTCTCTTCGAGCAGGTTCCTGTAGGGATCAAGGAATCGGAGATCGTCAGTAAATTGGAAGGTACACGGGTTTTAATTGTCGATGACAATACAACAAACCGTTCCATTTTTTCGAAAATGCTGGAAAGCCTGGGTGTCAGAACAGAATCAATATCCGCCGGGGCAGATGTAATCCCAGAATTATTCAGAGGTCTCTTATCACACGATCCATACCATCTGGTCGTTTTGGATATGCAAATGCCAGGATTGGATGGCGAACAAACCCTGCGTATGATCCGCCAGGAACAATTAACCAAAGACGTCAAAGTGATTGTACTGACATCCATGGGTCGCCGCAGCGAACTTAATTACCTGGAAGAATTGGGTTGTTCGGGGTATTTGCTCAAACCGGTCCGACAGTCTAACCTGAAAAATATTCTCGAATACTCTCTTGGTTTACGCAAAAAGACGGAGAAACGCGGGCGAACTTCACAAACAGAAGATGTGGTATTTTTCGACCAGCCCCTGCCGCCGATCAACATCCTGGTTGTCGAGGATAACCTGCTCAACCAAAAAATGATCCGTACGTTTTAACCCGCCAGGGTCACCAGGTGGATATATGCAATAATGGAGCGGATGCAGTCCAAACCGCAAAAGGTCAGGAATTTGATTTAATTTTTATGGATGTCCAGATGCCAATTATGGACGGCCTGGAGGCCACCCGGATCATTCGAGATGAAGAGGGAAAAAATCAGCACACACCCATCATCGCGATGACTGCTTATGCTCTTCAAGGTGACAGTCAACGCTGCCTGGAAGCGGGAATGGATGATTATATATCCAAACCGCTCGACACAAAAAGATTGGTGCAGGTGATGCGGAAATGGGCGCTGGACCATGGAAATCTGATTCCTGCCAGCACGAATGTAGAAACGATCCACATCAGCAGTGCGGATGAAATTCTGGATATCAAGTCGGCCCTGCCCCGGTTCAGCAATGATTTTGAGTTCTTCAAAAGTTTATTGGACGAATTTCTTGATACATTACCGGATCGAGTGGATGAATTAAGAAAGTTATACCAGGAGCGAAATTTAAAGCTTTTAGCCGACCAATCACATAATTTAAAAGGCGTTGCGGCTAATTTTGGAGTAATGAAAATTTCTGGCCTTGCAAGAAGGATCGATGCATATTCACAGGATGAGTATTCCCAGGCGATCCCAGAAATGATAAACCAGATTGAGCTTTCGATCGATGAATTACGCATTGCCAGGGAAAATATCGATGGCGATGGTAAAAAATAAAACTTTCTTTGAGGATATCAATGACCAAAGTATTGTTTATTGATGATGAACCTATTTACTACCGGATGATATCCCCGACCTTTAAAGAGCAGGGGATCGACCTCCGTTTTGTGAAAACAGGTGCTGAAGGATTGGCAGAGGTTCCACTTTACCAACCGGATGTGATCATAACCGATGTGCGCATGCCAGATATATCGGGTTATGAAATTGTTGAAAGGTTAAGGCGCGATCCGAGGTTTAACCGCATCCCGATCATTTTTGTAACGGCGCAGTCGGATCTTAAGGATAAACTGAGAGCCTTCGAATTAGGCGCCGATGATTATCTGGTAAAGCCTTTTCAACCCGAAGAACTGGTTGCCCGGTTAGGGATTCTCGTCCGCCGAAGCGAGGCGATAAAAGCTGTTACGAAAATCGAGTCGGATTATAAACAGACTTCGACTGTGGTAGCCGTACATTCCCTGCGAGGTGGGGTGGGATGCTCTACTGTATCGGTCAATCTTGCCCTCGCTTTCCAACAATTGTGGTTGAAACCGACTTTATTGATCGATGGCGTGCTGGTGGCTGGACAGGTAGCCTTAATGTTAAATTCTTCTCCCAGAATCACCTGGGCGGATTTTGCTGGATTGAAGGTTGAAAACATCGACGAAGAAGAAGTTGTTACCAAGCTGGTGCAAAATCACAGCAGTGGTTTGCAGTTTATTGCATCCCCGGGCACTCCAATTGCGCCAGATGCTTTCCATGATGAGTTTTGGCCGGCGGTTATCGACCGGTTAAATGAATTTAATGATTTCATCGTGTTGGATACCGCGCATGACTTCAGCAATATGACCATTCACTTGCTTGAATCAGCTTCGTATGTGGTGCTAGTCATTTCTCCTGAAATGGCATCCCTGCGATCGGCAGTTTGTGCCCTGGATATTTACGAGCGTTTGGGATTCCGACCTGACCGCATTTTTATTCTTGTCAACCAAATTTTTGATCAAAATCCAATTAAACAGGCACAAATCGAGAAAGTTATCCGCAGGCCGGTTGACATGATGATCCCTTATGTCAGCTATGAGTTTTTACGCAGCCTGAACTTTGGTGAACCATTCATATTAAAAAATCCCGATTCCCCGATCACAGGCCTTTTTGAAGACGCGGCGTTTTGGCTGAGCAATGACATCCATAAAAACATTCCTCCAGTTGCGCCTACGCCGGCATGGAGGAGGGTTAATAATCGGTTGCATCTCGGAAAAATTTAGCTTATTGAGTTGCAATGGCAAAATCACGAAGTTTGTTTTTCTTCATTTTCCTGACCGTTTCATTGGGCACGGTGGTTTTCTTTTCCATAAATGGAAACCGGGTCTCGGCTCAAGAGATCAAAAATGGACGGTACAAGTCTGTTGAAGTACAAACTACGCAATTTGTGTGGGAGTTAGTCAGTATACCCAGTGGAAAAGTGATCTGTGAAGTGGTTATTGAACGTGAAGGAAAGCCTTCGGTACAAGATGCTTTGAATATTTGCAGAGATAACATTTATCCGGCTACGCCAACACCTGTGGTGAAGTCTGATGCCTTGTCCACACCTCAACCTACACCGCCGCCATTTAATCTGACATTATTTTTCCAAAATACATTTTGGCGATTTGTTACTCAACGCGAATTTCTAAAAATCGAGAAAGTCCCTTTGCCCGATATCGTTTTGAATGTCCTGGTTCCACCTGGCCCATTGGACAAACCGTATATTACTTTGCTGGCGTATGAACCGGCAACTGAATATAAGATCACATCGATCCAAGGAAAGATCGACCTCCAGGATTTCAACTGCGATGGGGACCGGTGCGATGTACCGCTTACCCAGGCTGTTCATATAACCTTCAAGGCATATTCCAGCTTCGGCGACAGCAGTTACGAAGTTCAGATTGCTGTGCAGTTGATCAAACGCGAAGATGGATATTATCCTACTTTGACATCCATTACCCCATTCACGATTTTTCAAGATGCCTGCGCCACAATCTGGGATAAGCCAACCAATGTCACACCCAAATGGGCAGAGTTTCCACAATTACCAGACGGTCTCGATACCAACAAAACCTATTATTTTCTGGCCGGGCGGTTGATCAGCACCGGTATTGTGGATGCCAAAGATTGTCCGGGTCAGGGGTTTCTCTTCGCCGGTTCTCCGAATGGCTGCGGAATTGAACGGGCAAAAGACACGATGATCGCCTGGCAGAACCAATATGATCCGGTTATATGGTCCACATCCCGAGATAATGGCATCCCACCGAAAATTGTGAAGACGCTCATCGAGAAAGAATCTCAGTTTTGGCCAGGAAATTCGCGATCGTTTCTGGATGAATTTGGGCTGGCACAAATCAATGAAATTGGAGCGGATGTTGCATTAAGATGGGATAACGATCTCTTTCTCCAGACTTGCGCGAGTGTTTTAGGTGACTGCGGTACTTCTTTTGCCCAATTACCGAGCTGGCAGCAAGCAATGCTACGCGGCAGTCTGACCAACCTGATCAATTCAGATTGCCCTGGATGTGTGAATGGTATGAATTTGACGACAACCAACCAGAGCATTAATATTATCGATCATGTGTTGAAAGCAAATTGCAGCCAGACGAACTATATTGTCAAAGATAATGCATCTACCGCTTCTTATGAAGATATGTGGAAATTGACTTTAGTCTCGTACCACTCCGGTTACCAATGTTTATATGATGCGGCTGATGCAGCTTTTCGCGCCGGAGTTCCATTTAATTGGGAAAACGTATCTTCTTTTCTCAATTGCCCTGGCGCCAAGGAATATGTGGATGATTTCTGGCAGAATCTAACCACATTTGATTCGAATATCAAATCTCAACCCTCGGCACCGGCTTTATTGCGGCTGCCAACGATTATCCCAACCCAAACACCGGTGCCCTCACCGACGCCTGTGCTTTCCAACAATACGATTCGAGTTTTTGTATATTTTGGGCTCGAAGGGAAGGACTTTCCGAATGATATTCAATGGGTGAATGGGGTGACTGTTCAAGTCAGAACGGAAGATGGCGCTGTCTATACAAAAACCCTGGTGGATGGTCAGGCGACATTTGATATGTCAAACCATATTGTTGGCACTGAAGTCACGGTAAGTCTGCCAAGTCTTTACCGTAGTTTTTCAACTCGATTAACCGAACAAGGTGAAATTCTGGTACCATTTCGTTTAAAACAGCCTGTTTTACCGACGGCGCTTCCGTAATTCAAGAAAAGAGTACCTATGACAAACTATTCAGATGATGACCAAATCGAAAACCATACCAAAAACACCGATCCGTTGGGTGATCGAAAACCTGCACCGCAAAATGATGAGGCGGCTGGGGAATCTGGCGATTTAAATGTTGATCCATTGCAGGAGCTTCGCCAAGACCTGTTTTCAGAAGAACAGCCTCAGGATCCTAATAAGAATGATATTTTTAAGCGGATGACAGAATCACTGGCAAATCGTAAAGTCCCCCAGCCGCCTCGAGAGAATAACCGATCCGACCGGGGTTTTGGGGTCCGCACAGCCGGTGGAGGTGTGCCATTTGAGTCGACTGAAAGGCCAGAGGCAGATTCTGATTCGACCCGAAACACAGTTATTCTACAGGGTGCGCCGAAAGCCGAACCATTCATCCAGGGTTGGCCTAAAACTCGACAACCGGATCCAAACGAAGATCAGGATGAATATAGTAATGTTGAGGCGCATCAGGAGCCTTCTTCTCCTAAGGAATCTAAAGTAAGAGCCGTCGATCCGGATGAACAAGAAGCAGTGTGGAAGAATTATTCTAGCGAGGGCTCGACAGAACAAAAACTGCCAGTGTCCATTCTGGATGAAAAAGTCGCCCAAACACAGGGCGAAAAGAAGAGACTGCCCTCAGGTTTTGACCGTCAAGCGCAAGTCAGCCGCTACATTTCGTACAATCCCAAACGCACCGCCAGGGAGCAGTTTAACGAACTTTCGAAAATCGAAAAAACCTTATTAATTACTTTGGTCGTAGCTGTAGTTGGTTTACTCAGTTTGATTGCCTATTTATTTATTGAGAGCCGCCAACCTGGATTTGGTTCAAATAATTATCTGGCTGCGGAGTTCACGCCCAGCCCTGTCGCGAGTCCTCCGGTGCCCATCGGGATCGTTCTGACCGGCGGGTGGAGTTTTGACCTGGGGTCGGGAGTTATGGTGGATGGGGTATGGAACCCGACAAAAAGTGAATGGCTGGTTGGCACAGAAGTTCGCCGAGACATCGCGATCCCCTGGAATCAACAACTCCAGGCTGTTGTCCAGACTTTTCAACCGGGAGATTTGATCGAATTAAAGATGAGCAACGGTGATTCTTATCCATATAAAGTGCTCACAGTGAGTGAAGTCCCGGTTAGCGATACCAGTATTCTTTATGATGTGCGTCCGACCATGGCGATTATTTTAATAAAGCCCGATGCGGATAAACGCTGGGTTGTGATCGCAGAGCCGCAATAATCTCCGTTAAAGGTATAATCGTTTAGTCCTGAAACTACCCAAAAAATAGAGGAATAATTTTGAAACCGATACCACTTGTTTTTCGATTCGCGCGCCGGTATAAATTAGCGTTGTCCCTGACCATTATCAGTATGTTATTGTTGGTTGGCGCTCAACTCGTCATTCCCTGGATTATCAAAACATTAATCAGTACGGTTACATCAGCGGTAAACCCCGTGGAAGTCCAGGATATTATCCTGCAGCTTACACTACTGGTTTTGGGAATTTATGTGATCAAAGGTGGACTGCAGTTCCTGCGCAGTTATATGGCGCATGTTGCCGGGTGGGGTGTGGTCGCCGATATGCGCAAATTTCTGTATGATCATCTACAGCGGCTTACGCTGCGGTTCTATGAAGATAAACAGACCGGGCAGTTGATGTCGCGGGTGATTAACGATACTGATTTGTTCGAACAAATGATTGCGCATGCCGTTCCGGACGTTTTTGTCAACGTGATTACATTGATCGGCGTGAGCGCCGTATTGTTTACGTTAAATTGGCGGCTGGCATTGATCAGTATGATCCCGATCCCATTCGTAGCGATCGCATTACGCGTCTTTACACGCTACGTGAGACCAGCCTTTCGGGTGCGCCAGTTTGAATTGGGCGAGTTGAATGCAATCCTGAATGACAATTTACACGGTATCCGGGAAATTAAAGCCTTCAATCAAGAAAGCGACCAATTGGAGCGGGTTGGGGTGGGCGTCGATCGCTTCTTAAATTCGAACCTGCGCGCCTTACGCCTCATGGCAACCGTCCAGCCGTTCATTGATTTTGCCAGTTCGATGGGAACATTAATCGTGATTTATTTTGGCGGTCAACTGGCTTTCCAGCAGGTGCTTCCCATTTCGGATTTGGTAGCTTTTTTCTTATACCTGGAGATGTTATATCAGCCGGTACGAAATTTGAGCAATGCCTGGGAAGCAATTCAAAATGCGATGGCCGGAGCGGACCGCGTGGCTGAACTTTTGGATGAGCACAAAGAACCTTTAGAAAGAAAAGGCGCCTTAGAATTTGCAAAACGAGCAGAAGGCTCGTTAATCCTGGAACATGTCGATTTTAAATATGAGCAAGGCGGCAATGTTCTGGAGGATATCTCCTTGGATATCCCATCGAAGAGCATCGTTGCCCTGGTCGGCCCTACCGGGGTCGGGAAATCTACCCTGGCGAGTTTGATCCCGCGCTTCCACGATGTTGGTTCTGGAAAAATATCACTGGATGGGATCGATATCCGCGACCTGACTTTGGAAAGCCTGCGCAGCCAGATCAGTATGGTTTTACAGGACGTGTTTTTATTCCACGGCACCGTAAAAGAAAATATCTTGTTTGGCCGGCCGAATGCCAGCGAAAATGAGATCATCGAAGCCGCAAAAATCGCAAATGCGCATGAATTCATCATGCAAATGCCGAATACTTACGACACACTTATCGGTGAACGCGGGGTTAAATTATCAGGCGGACAGAAACAGCGTCTTTCGATTGCCCGCGCCGTGCTAAAGAATGCTCCCATTTTAATTCTGGATGAAGCGACCTCTGCGGTAGATACAGAAACCGAAGTGCTCATCCAGGAAGCTCTGGAACGTCTGATGATAGGAAAAACCACTTTAATTATCGCCCACAGGCTTTCGACTGTGCGCAATGCAGATATGATCGTGGTGCTGGAAGGGAAACAAGTAAAAGAAAAGGGTACCCACGAGCAGCTGCTGGCCAGAGATGGATTATACCGGCGATTATATACCGTTCAACAGCGGTTGGATATTCCGGTTGAATACTCCGTAAATTAAAATCAAAAGCCCCTTCCATTTTGGAAGGGGCTTTTGATGTCGTAAAGATTACATCTGATCCATTTTGCGTATTACCGCTACAACTTTCCCCTGGATGCGTACCTGTTCAGGCCGGTCGATCTTAATCGGCTGGTAAGCCGGGTTTGCAGGTCTCAGAGTGATCCCTGAGGAATCGCGGTGAAAAAATTTGAGGGTGGTAGTATTTTCATCGGCCAACCAGACGGCGACCATTTCGCCATTTCTGGCTTCCTGAGAAGGTTTAAATATAACGGTGTCCCCATCGCTGATATTGGCATCGACCATCGAGTCGCCTTTGACGGTCAGAGAAAATAAGTTATCCGGATCGTTAGGACCGAGCATGCTCATCAAGGCGGTTACAAATTGATCTGGATAAGCAGAAAATTCGGCCTGGTTGGGGATGGCAATGGGTAAGCCACCCGCGATATACCCCAACCAGCGCACCCGAACGGATTGGTCGGCACCGGGATTAGTCAGGCGAAAACTGCGCGAAGCATGTTCCGTCCAAAAAAGCCTTTCCTGACGGCGAAGCGCAAGCAAATAGTGCTTGATATGGGATGTAGAATTGATACCAATAAATTCTCCGATTTCTCGAATGGTCGGCGAGAAACCTTTTTGCTTTTTGTAGTGCCCGATAAAGCCTTCAATCTTATCTAAACGTTCTGGCATGAGATTGGACGTCCGCGGCATAAGTACCTTCCTTTCAAGAAACGCGGAATATAGAACAAATGTTTTGTTTAATATAGCACGCGGATCCGCAGATGTCAAGAACGAATTTTCTATTATTTTTGTGAAGAAATCACCTCAATCATTCATGCCGCGCCGGGCACGTATGGCATGGATTAATTCTTTGGCTGCCAGTTCGGGTCCTTTATGTTCCATGCCGTGGATTCCAAGCTGGGTGCGCAGCTGGCCCACGAACAACCCTTTTTCAAAATATTGATCAAAAAATTTTTGAGCGATTTCTTCTTGCAATTCAGGGTAAGCGGGGGGCCCAAAAATATTGGCATAAAATGAGCGCACTAGCCCGGTGGTCGTCGTGGTGCCCTTGCTCATCACATTCCCAGCCCTGAACACGTCCAGGGCCTCACCGGCCGATTGAAATGACTGCAAAACGGGATGGTCCGCATCGACAGCTTCGTAATTATTGGCATATAAAATGAACTCCACCGGAAAGCCCTTGATCACGTTATCGTATTTCGTCACCGGCAATATGACCCGGGCGTTGACTTCGTCCGGGTTCATAATGATGGCGCGGTCGATCTGGCCAAAGGCATAACCCGATTGCAGGTCATCCAGGCGCACAAACGCACCCATTTCTGTTCCGTACCCAACAATTGAGCCGTCCGTACCAAAATCAAGCGATCCCATATCATCCGCGACGATGACCAGGTTCTCCACGTCTTCTTTGAACATCGAGCGCATGGCTTCCAAAGTTTCGGATTTTCCCGCCCCGGTATCGCCAACAATGAGAAAAGTGGTGTCGCAGCAGTTGCGTAAAGATAAATGGAACATCGCGCCGTGATAGGGCATGCGCCCCCGTTTCAGCATGATAATGTTGTGCAGGGTTAATGCCATTTTTTTCAAGTAACCGAAGTAACCGAAAATATCGCGATCTGGGATGGTGGCAACCAGAATATCGTTTTCCAGGTCGTCAAAGAAAATGGTTTCATTCACACCGGAAGGAACGTCACCATCTGGCGGCGTCCCGTAGAGAAAAACTGCATCCGGTTTGCGGGTGAGTTCACTTTCACCGGCAAGCTCGAAGAGGTTACACAGAGAGAATCCCAGCTCGAAGAACGACATCGAGAAATAAATCATGATTATCAGGCTGCCCACTTTGGCCGGGTAGCATACCCACTGGTTGGGATTTAGATCCAGCTTTTCGATCGGATCGTAATCCACCTTTTGAAACATCCCACTGCGTTTATTGATCGGCGTATTAAAGATCATCGGCGGGTAGATCAAAACCTGGCTGATGATCGAAATGTTATTTAACTTTTTATACCGCGCCGGATAAGGAATTTTCATGTTGCGGGCGATGGCGCCAATTTCCGCACCAGCGGTAACCTGCCGGTAAATCCGCGGGTGGTCGCCGGTGATATTTTCCTGGACATCGCGGTAGGTGGTGCGCACGACATGCATCAATACTTCGACAGTATCGTTGAAAGTCCGATAAGGCCGTTGATCGTACCGGTCGCCCATCGAATCACAAATCACCAGGCGGTGTAAGGTGCGCCAGTAATTGTAAAGATTTTCCACGAAATCGCTAAGCAGCACCCTGTCCCGCATGAATACCTCCGATCCCGGTAAAACATTGGGGACCAGGTTCGCGGGCAGTTTGATCATATAACTGAATGCCTTGACCAACAAGCGGAGGTCGCCTGTTTTTATCGTATTTTCATCAGGAAAAATTTTAAGCAGTCGGGAATGCTGTTGGGTGAGCGAGGCGACATAATTCTTGAGTACATCATAAAATATCGGGCTGGCAAGCAATTCCGCGGGGGTATCACAGATTGTATTGCGCAGACGAATGACAATTTTTCCATCAAATAATTGGTAAGAAGATATCATGGTGCCTCACGATCTGGTTTAAGAAGAATATGGTCGAGAATTATATTCCAAAAAATCCTAATTTTTTGTCAGTTTCGCGAGCAATATTTTGGCGGGCAGAATAGTGTATAATTTTTATTGAAAAACATACAGTATTAGGAGGCAATTATGGAATACACACACCTTGGCAGGACCGGACTGAAGGTCAGCCGCTTATGCCTGGGCACAATGAATTTTGGCCCATTGTCGAGTGAAGCAGACAGCTTTATCATGATGGATAAAGCCCTGGAAGATGGTATCAATTTCTTCGATTCTGCCAACGTATATGGTTGGAAGAAAGGGGAAGGAGTTACAGAACAAATCGTAGGCCGCTGGTTTGCGCAGGGAGGAGGAAGGCGAGAAAAGGTGGTCATGGCGACCAAAGTGTTTGGTGAAATGGGGGAATGGCCAAACGAGAGCCGGGTATCTGCCTACCACATTCGCCGGGCTTGCGAAGAAAGCCTGCGCCGGCTGCAAACCGATCATATCGATCTGTATCAGATGCATCACATCGACCGCGATACGCCCTGGGAAGAAGTCTGGCAGGCGATGGAGGTTTTGGTGCAGCAGGGCAAAGTGCTCTATACAGGCAGCAGTAATTTTGCCGGATGGAATATTGCCCAGGCATCGGAAACTGCCAAAGCAAGAAATTTCATGGGCCTGGTGTGCGAGCAGAGCCTTTACAACCTGAATGCGCGCATGGTTGAATTGGAAGTCATCCCCGCCTGCAAAAATTACGGCCTGGGATTAATCCCATGGAGCCCATTAGGGGGAGGTCTGTTGGGCGGCGCGCTTAAAAAAGCCGAAGTTGGCCGCCGGTCGGGCGAGAGAATGCAAAAAAATGTCGAGGAAAATCAGGTCAAACTGGAAAAGTACGAGAATCTATGCAGTTCAATGGGTGAAGAACCGGCTAATGTAGCCTTAGCCTGGCTGCTTAATAATCCGGTGGTAACCGCACCGATTATTGGACCGCGTACGCTGGATCAGCTGCAGGGCAGTCTGCGCAGCCTGGAAATTAAATTGAGTGAAGACCAATTAAAACAGTTGGATGAGATCTTCCCGGGCCCTGGCGGTCAGGCTCCCGAGGCCTACGCGTGGTAAATATTAATCTGACAACCAACTAATACATTTATACCAAAATCAGGGTGTTATAAAAATGCCCTGATTTTATTTTTTACCAAAAGCAAACATCCCAAACCCGCTTAACCGGATCAGGCCGGCAATCACCAGGGCTACTGGGATCCCCAGCCAGCTTGCCAGAAGGCCGCCGATGACCGGGGAGGCAACGCTGGATAAATATTGGACGCTCTGTGCGAATGCGATAAAGATGGCTGAATATTCTGGCGGGACCGTACGCATTAATTCATCAAAGAAAACCAGATCCAGGCCGGCTTGAAAGATGCCTGCCATGCCCATCAGGATGGCGACCTGCCAGGACTGCGAGGTCAGCGCGACCAGCAGAGGCTGAAGAGACATACCTAAAGTGGTGATTAATAATACCCGGCGCGATCCATACCGGCGAGATTGGCGGGTCCACAGGAAATAACCCAGGATCAGAACGGTGGTCTGCGAAGTATTTATGATCGAAATCCAACTGTCGGAAGCCTGGATCACGCGAACAAGGAAAAGCGGAAATAATGGGGCAGCCAGGGCTGCACCGGTCAGGTACACGAAACGTTTTGTAATAAAAGAAACAAACTGCTTTTCCTTCATCACATGGCTGGTGTAACCGGTCCATATATCGCGAATGCTGTGTACCGGGGCTTCTTTTGGGGGTTCAACTGGAGGCAGTTTGATATGGCTGGAGTAATAGTAGCTGATCAATCCTCCCACCGACAATACCATAAAGACAATCTGGTAATTCGAAGGGAATGCAATCCGGTCCAAAACCTGACCCACCAAAAGCACAGTGAAGGAGGTCGTGGCGCCTAAAATAGACCAGCGGTGACTCATCAATTCAAAACGACCTTCGGGACCCGCGACCGCATTCATCACCACCGAGAATGCGATGGCCACGATCGTTTGCGGGATGGTGGCAAAGGCCCAGATAGCCAGGATGGCAGGGATTACGTATTGTTGGGGGACAATCAATGAAATCAGGCCGGTCAGTGCATAGCACATGATCACGACCAGGCGTGCGGCGGAAAACCAGGGCACCACACTTCGTTTTTGCTGCAGAAAACGGCCAAGCAGAAGCGCCAGCAGCATCCCGGTGATGGCGGGCATGGTGGTCAGCAGGCTGATTTCGAAAGGGGTGGCATTTAAACGCGCCAGATAGATGGGCAGGAACTGAGCGGCTGCGCTGGCCATGGCAACGCCGATCCCGTCAATCTGAACATTTATAAAATTCTGTTTATTGATGTTTGGCGAACTTTTAGGATTAGATACCCAATCCACCAGACGTGAGATCAAAATGATCCTCGCGGGAATGTGATTATAAATTTTACTACGGATTACAATTCGATATCAAATTCCCCCACGGAGATCACCTGGCGGGTGTCATCGATCTCGACATCAAACCGCTGTCGCCAGCGAATAAGTTCGGCAATCAATAGCAGCCAATTCCGTTCTTCCGGTTTTTGTGCTGCCTGGCGAAGACGCTGTTCGACCTGGGCCAGAGTCTGGGAGCGGTTATTGCCGATAGGGGTCAGCGACCAGGTGAAGAGCTGAAGGTCCCAAATCGTGACTGTGCCATCTCCACACGAGGTAAAGACCTGCTGGCCATCTTGAGATATGCTCAGACCGGTTACCAGACCGCTGTGGGAGGATATACTAACAATTTCTTTACCGGTAGAGACGTTCCAAACCATCATATTGCCCTGGGCAGTGCCGCCCATCAGGAATTGTTCGTTCGGATGAAATGCAAGCGCTGTGACCAATTCGTCGCTCGACAGCTGGGAGATGGAACGTCCCGCGACGTAATTCCATAAGAAGATCTTCCCATCCCGACCGGAGCTGGCTGCCAGCTGCCCGCGGGGGACACTCACCAGATTGGTGATGGTATTTTTATGACCGGAAATCTCCCAGAGTTTATCGCCGTCAGGCCAGCGGTAGACCTGCAGGTGCTGGTCCGATCCACCGGTTAACAGAATTTGCCCATCCGGGCTGGTAGCAACTCCAAACAGCTCGGATTTTCCCACATCGATCCGTTTTAATTCGGGGCCTTGCGGAAAACGCCAGGCGCGTAAAGTGCCGTCGAAACTGGCTGAAAATAACGTCCGTCCATCCGGTGAATAAGCCAATGAACGTACCAGAGCCGTGTGGCCTTCGAAGGATTTGATCAGTTTTCCGTCGGAAAGTCGATAGGCGCGGATGGCGTAATCTCCGTTGGTGGCTGCCAGATATTCGCCATCCGGGCAGAACGCCAGAGCCCTGGTTTGGGGGGCAGGGCCGATGATTGGCGGTAGGGGTGTCGCCGCTTTATAAATACCCCACAGGTGGATTGTGGAATTCGATCCGGCAACTGCCAGCCGGGAACCGTCCTGGTTGAGCGCCATGCAGGTGATATCCGGTGAGGGCGATGGCCAGGTTTGAATGGGAGGGATAGGGGGCGTACTCGTTTCTATTTCCCCCGCCAGGACAATCAAGTGTTGATAACCTTCATTTTCTTCGGCAGTTTCAGGATGCCAATCTGAAGCTGCCAGGACAGTCAGAATTTTCCGGCTCCAGGCGGGGGGAGCTACCTGGGCTAATTTCCAAAGATCGCCGAAATGGGTTGAGGCCCGCAGGCTGTTGACCGCCAGTTCCCAATCGGCGTCATTCAGATCCCACAGCCAGCGCTGTCTGGAGGACGTGGAAAGGCCTTCCATCCATTCGATCCGGCCTGAGTAACGGCTCAAAAACAAAATGCGTTTGCGGATATTAGGAGCGGCCGATTCATACGCGGCGGCGAGAAGGGATTGGTTGAAATCGAGATACTCGTATATTTGCCATTGTTCCGCCAAAAAATAAAACAAAGCCGACTGGACCGATGTGGATGGAGAAAATCCATTGGCCAGCGCCAGGGTTCGGGCTGGGGCAAATTCATAATCGATAAACAACTGGCAAATCGTATCTCGCGCCTGAACGTTGTTTGCCATGGCCAGTTCTGCGAGTAAATCCAATGCCAGTTGGCGTTCTGATTCTTGAAAAGAAGGAAACAGGTCGTGAACCCGCTGAAATGAATCCGCTGAAACCAGTCGGGCAGCGCTTACGATGACACTCCAGGCATTCAAACCGCCAGCGTTGGCCGCTTCAAGGATGCGGTGCTGTAAATCCAGAAGGGCATCAGATAAATAAAAGTGGGTGACCAGCCGATATTTGGGGTCGAGCTGGCGCAATTCGGCGATTCGCCCCGACATCAAAAGAAAAATGGCCTGCAGATCGGACCGGTTACCCTGTAAGGGATGCTGCCGGATGAATTCGAGCGCGGTTGGGTTGTCGTGGATCACGGCTAAAGTAAGAATGGCATCCCAGGCAGGCCGGCTGCCGGTTAATGCCAGGCGCCCCAGAGTCGACATTGCCAGCGATGGAATAGGATCCGGTAAGGGTGCAAATGCCCCTTCCAGCAGCACATCTATCGCCTGAGGAGAACCGTCCTGTTCCAATGTAAAAAGAGCCCCGCGCAGGAGCAGGGAAGTGACCTGGGATTCGCTCAAGCCGGAGGGGACCGGATTGCGAAATATCGCCGCCAGATTTTCCGGTGTTAGATCAGGTTCATCCCCAATGGATGGGGTCGATGCCGCTGAAGACGATTTCACCATTTTGATTGAGAATAACCTCAGCTTGTGGAACGGCAGCCAGATCGGCCTGCGCATACCGGTCAGATAAAAAATGTGTAGATTTGTTGCTGGAACCCACCAGTCCCCGGGCGAGGCGCTGGCTGGATACATATCTTCCGGCGATGAGCACATCCAACAGCGGTAACAATAAAGCGGCTTTGGGCATGCTTAGAATCTCTAGCCAATCGTACCCGCTAAAAATCAGCACGGATAAATTGGATTTTCTGCGGATTTCCGTCAAAAATGCAATCAATGCGGGGAGCTGCTGGAGCGGTTCCCCGCCGCTGATGGTGATTCCTTCCACCTTAGATTGATAAGCCAGCACCTTAGTTGAGAGCAGAGATACCGGGATGACCTCACCCGCTGTGGTTGAGTGCGTTTCAGGATTAAAGCATCCCGGACAATTCAGGGTACAGCCTTGCAGCCAGACCACCGTCCGCCAGCCTGGTCCATTTGACCGGCTGGCAGGCTCGAAATGATGGACTTTCAAGGCAAGCGGCTGTTCCATTCAGGATTTTACTTCCACGGACTGGTCGATTTTATTGCCTGAGGTATTCTCCAGGGCTTCCGGGGTAAACTGGCGATCCACGATCTCATTTCCCAGCGCCTTTTCCAATTCCTCGGTCAATACCAGGCATTTTTTGCCCTTCATCCCGCGGACATGAAGTTTGACCTGCCCGTTTTTGCCAATCGTGATTTCGATCTCTTCGACATCCATTCTGTTCTCCTCAGGCCACGCGGCGCAGGGTCAGGTGAATCTGCCCGTCTTTGGCAGTTTCCTCGATCAGAGAAAAGCCCTGCGAACTCGAGCCGGGCGCGGGTCGTGTGGTAGGCATAGCGCTGCAGAATGCGAGCTGTAAAATCTTTCTGGTTCACACCGCGCACTCCCCACCAATCAGCCACGATTTCATAGCCCTGCGGAGTTTGGCGGAAACCAATATCATTACTCAGGCGCAGTTTTACTTTGATGTCGGCTTTGGTCTTATTCGCGCCGAAACCGCTGATCGATACATCCCCTTCTTCATATTGATAGCCCAAATCTTCTATTGCTTTGAGCAGAAATTGCTTTTCAACGATTTTTGTTTTTATGCGGGTGATGTGAGACAAGAGAAAACCCTCCTCCCAATACAAACAACAAACAGGGGTTGGAATTATCACCAACTCCGCTCAATAATTAGGTTAACTTTACCACAGGATAATCTTTATGGGTTAGGTCGCCGGTTTTTATATCCCGAGAGGTCATAGTCAGGCGTTTATTCGCGTCCACACAAAATTCGACCTCAAAACGCGGTTCTCCGCGGGCAGCGGGCGGGTTTGCCGGCAAAAAAGTAGGCTGGGCTTCATTCATCCAGAAGATACTGCGCTGTTCCACATCGTTGGGCGTGATTTGCATCACCCTGGCGACGCCGGCCGGGTCGAAAACGATCTCCACGCCGTTGCTGCTGATCGGACTGGTTTCGGCGATCTCAAAAATGGCCAGGCCTAATTGGGATTGGCTGTCATACGAGGCTTTGACTGACAACCGCGCGACGGGTTCCGGGGTAGGGTAGGATGTGCCTTTATGGACGATGATGCGGTAATCATATTGGTGAGTGGTGGGATTCACAAAGCGGATGGCATAATCGTGCTGGATATGATCGTAAAAATCCACCCCGGCGACGAATGCCGCTGCGCCGCGCGCCACTGCGTCCAGCGGACGGTTAAAGCTGACCCGTTCTTTGCCAAAAATCTGGCGTAATGTACGCTGCACGGAAGGGATGGCGCTGGTGCCGCCCACCATCAGCACCGCATTGATATTTTCTTCGTTATAGCCCCGTTCGCGCGCCATGTTAATAGCTGAACGCACGATGCGGTTTATTTCGGTATACAGCTCGTGCCGGTCGAGCATTTCTTCAAATTGTTCGCGGGAAAATGAGCCGGATAATGACGCAGCTGACGCCGGATCTACCACTTGAATTTCTGCGCGTTCAGTATAGGATAACTTCTCTTTAGCCTGTTCGCAGGCCACCAGCAGTTCGTTGCTCAGCAGCCGGACCGGTTCGTCAAAATCCTGGCAGTTATTCTGGCGCAGGATGTCTTGAAAAATCCACTGGTCAATGGTCGATCCGCCGATATATTTACCGGCTTTCCCCAAAACCCGGCAGCGGCGGCCGGTGGTTGAGGATGGTTCTGCCTCCATTAAGACCACCGAGGCGTGCATCGTCCCGCCGCCAAAATCAAAAATGAGATAGGTGTGACCGGGTTGGATGTGCGTGCCATACCCTAAGGCTGCCGCGGATGGCTCATCGATCAAGCGGTAACGCGGGATCCCGGCCGATTCAGTCACACTCGAAAGCCAGTCTTCGTAATGTTCAAAGGCTTCCACCGGAACGGATAACCCGATTTCCTCACCGCGCAGGTCCAACTGCTGAGAGGCAAAAAGCAGCAGGGTTGAGAGAAAATCTCGGCCGGCGATGAAGGGAGTAATTTCACGACCTTCAATTTTTACCTTGATCGGGCTGCGCTGGCTGATATAGCGCTTCATCCAGCGGAAGGTGTGACGTGAATGGTACAGGTTGCGCTGCAGCACCTGGTCGCCAATCCAGCGGCGATTATCGGTATCATAATGGATTAAAGATGGGACGACCGAGATTGCCTGATCCCCTTGATGGTAGGTGTGGCTGTATTCAGGAATAAACAGGGGGACGCCATCCTTGAGCTGATCATCCCAGACTGCTAAAACCGTATTCGAGGTGCCAAAATCCACTGCCAGCCGTCCAGCCATCCCCCGATTTTACCCTTTAATCGAGAATAATGTCAAATTCACCAGGCTGGATCTGGTAGAGGTCGTCCACCTGGATATCAAACCTGAAGCGGCGCTGCAGCAGCGCTTCGGCCAATTGTAAAGTCTGCTTCAAACTACCGGGGACAGCCGGGTTTCGCAGCAAGCCGGTCACCGCGGCCAATTGGGTGGGCTGGCTGGTGGATAAAGGGCGGTCGATCAAGTCCGGCAGGTCGCGGATGCGCAAATCCCACAGCTGCATGGTCGATTCATCTGTACCGCAAGCCATGAATGCACCATCCGCTGAGATATGCAGGGAAGTCAGCCTGCCGGTGCCGGTTTCAATCTTCCCGAGTAAGCCGCAATCGGGCCATCGGCGGAATTCGATATCTCCATCCATTCTGGCAGCCACCAGCACCGGCAGAGAGGGCAATAATGCAAGATCCACGATCCCAAATTTTCCATTGCCCACCACTTCACGGACCAGCCCGCGATTTTCCGGTTTTGAAAGATAGCGCACGATTTGCCCATTGCGCTGCCCAACCAGGAAATCATCGCTGTTCGGCGGAAAAACACCGCACAGCGCCTTGGATGGCCTGGTACCCGAATTGACAGCTGTGCGCACCGACTGCGGATCGCTGTTTACCAGATTGGGGATTTTCAGGATGGAAAGCGACGAATGCAACAGCACAATTTTCTGTTGATTTGGCGAAATAAATGCGGCACGCGGCCAATCTGGTAATCCCTGGCGGGCGACCTCTGCACGGTGAGCGAGATTCCAATGGATCACCATCCCATCTCTGCCGGCGCTGACCAGGTTGGTTTCGCCGACGGGCAGCAAGGCGGTGACTGCGCCTTGATGTCCCGGGAGCACAAAGGCATCCTCGTCCTGCCAGCCATAGATCCAGCAGGCGGCGTCTACATTCGACCGCACCCCGCATACCAGGTATTCGCTGCCAACGTAGGCAACCCTGGCAATGGAATGGCTAAAACCACGGCGGATGCGCTTGATTTCTGCTTTTTGAAAATCCCATTCCACCAATTTCCGGCTGCCGGTGCCAATCGCGATCAAGGGCTTTTGAGGTGCAAAACAAACGTCGTTCACCCGGCCGCTGACCCGCACCTGAGCGGCAGGAATCGCCTGAGGAAGTGATTTTTCCCAATCCTTCCTGACAGGCAGCGGCAGGCCCTGCGCCAGTCGAGCCAGGTGGTCAAATTCCTCACCTTCCGCCGGATTTTCGGGGCGCCAGGATGCTTCGGGCAAAGTCTGGAGGATGCGTATACTCCAGGGGAGCGGCACCAGATGAACCAGCGACCATAAACGCGGCCATTCCCGATTTTCGATCAACATTTCTACCAGCAGGCGAACCTCTTGCGCAGATAGGTGGGCTGCGTTGGAGCGAAAATCAACCCCGGCCAGGATGGTCAAATATGCGCTTTTTCCAGACTTTTGCACCTGGGTGGCGATGCGCTGGCGCAGTTCCGGCTGCCCGGTTTCATACGCCGCCTGCAGCAGCCGGTTGTCAAAATCCATCGTGTCATATTCGGACCAAAGGCCGGCCAAAAATAAGAATAAGGCTAACTGCTCTGGTTTGGTGGGACGGTAGCCGGCGCGAAGCGCTATTTCTAATGCCTGGGGGAGATCCTGATTGACCCCAAGCATGCACAGGGCGGCCTGGGCAGCAGGTTTTTCCAGCCTGGTCAGCGCATCCAGGGCAGATTGGGCGAGATGCACATCCGGATCATGGGTAAGCTTGAACAAATGCGGGATGCCTTCGGCGGTCGTCTGGCACGCTAATTGAACGCGCCTGGTGAGCAATGCGGTTATCAAGCGCAGCTCAATCGGGCGGGTTGCGAGCATTTGACCATCGCGGAGGATGTCCGCCAGAAGCGGTGAGCGGGTTAGCTGCCACTGCTGGCAGACGGCATTGATCGCGGATTCTTTCTGAAGGAGTGGAAGGCAGCGGCGAGCTTGTGTCACGATCGCTGGATCATGGTCGTCCAAGGCCTGGATCAGACCGGGGACCATTTCCGCACTTGCGTGGGTTAATACGTCAGGAGCGGGGATCTTTAACAAAAATAACACGCGTACTTCGACCGGATCCTGGGGTACGTAACCCGAAGTTGTGGCAAGCTGCCAGAGGTCGCCGGCGCGGTTGGCGGCCCATAACCGGAAAAGTTCGTCGCGGCTCTCCTGCCGTTGAAGATGGGTTATGGCGGTGTTCGCAGCAGAAACCACGACCGAGTCTGCATCCCAGCGCAAGGCTAACAAACCGGCCAGTCGGTCAGGTTGGACAGCCTGTAACGAATCGGTTTTTTCTAATTTCGCCAGCGAGATGGCCCAGGCCGGAGCGTGGTAGCTGGCCTGTTTATTCTTTTCTAGCAGTACGGCTTCAAGCGGCGGCAGGCGGTGAGCGGCCCATTCCTGCCAGAGTTGGTCCTGGCTGGAAGATGGAAGCACGGATAAAAAGACGTCTTGAATTTCTGGGTGAAGGACACTGGCCCTGGGCGTGGACAACCCGCTTACCAGAGCGTGCACCGCTTGCTCATCGCCACGTCGGGCAGCATTCGACAGCCTTTCGAATGCGATGCGCTGGCCCCATTTTCCGATCAGGGGTAATGGGTGAGTAAGCAGTGTTTCCCAGATCGAGGCTGGGGTGTCCGGCGAAGATTGATCGGTCATGCCCGGGCAGTGCGCTGCTGGTTATGTCGACCGGACGCTGACGAAGCTTGAAGCGGCGTCTTCAGTCTCGGTAAATGATGCTGAACGAGCGCGGCCTTCGGTCAGCCAGCTGCGCAAAGCGGCGATATTTTCCCGCTGGGATACGCTCAACGGAACCTGGCGTTGAAGAGACTTTAAAATGTCTTCGGTAGTAAATTCTCTTTGACCGTCATCGAAACCCAGATACATGGCATCGATAATGGCCTGCTCGAGCTCCGAGCCGACGTAACCTTCTGAGGCGGCTGCCAGCAGATCCAGATTATAATCTTCCGGGATCCGGCGCCGTTTTAATAGATGGACCGAAAATATTTCGCGCCGTTCATCCGCGGTAGGCAGATCCAGGAAGAAGATATCGTCAAAGCGGCCTTTCCTGAGCAGCTCCGGAGGCAGGGCATAGATGTCGTTCGCGGTAGCGACCACAAAGACCGGCACTTTCTTTTCCTGCATCCAGGTCAATACCGAACCAAAAACGCGGGTAGACGTGCCAGAATCGGCGCCGCCGTGCGAAAGCGATTTTTCCAATTCATCGATCCACAGGATGCATGGCGCCACGGTTTCTGCCAGGCGCAAGGCGCGTCGGGTGCGTTCTTCCGATTCACCCACCAGGCTGCCATACAGCGCACCCACGTCCAGGCGCAGCAAAGGCAAGCGCCACAGGCCGCCGATCATCTTGGCGGTGAGCGACTTGCCTGTACCAGGGATGCCGATTAAGGCAATGCCTTTGGGCGCCGGCAAACCGTAGTCCCGCGCTTCTTTGCTGAAGGCGCGTTCTCTTAATCGCAGCCATTCTTTTAATACCCCCAATCCACCGACGTCATCCGGGGTCTCGGTGACCGCGTAAAATTCAAGCGCTTCGCTTTCACGGATGATTTGTTTTTTCTCGTCGGTTACCAGGTCGATATCACGATCATCGATCCGTCCGTTGCTGACGATGGCTTTCGCGAAAACACGCTGCGCCTGGGCGACGGTCAGCCCCAGGGCGGCCTGGACCATCTTCTCCTGACCCAGGGGGGTCAGGTTCACTTTTACCCCCGGCTTATTGATCTGGCTGAGCAGCACTTCTTCCATTTCCGCTGCTTTGGGTAATTCCAATTCCAGCAGCACAATTTCGTCGCGCAGTTCATCCGGTATTTTTGAGGAGGGTGAAGTAATAATGATGGACTTATTTCCCAGCCGTACGCGCTGCGAAACCGAGCGCAGCTTGCGCTTGACCTGGGGGTTATCCCAGGCCTCGTGGAAATCCTTGAGGATAAATATTGAATTCGGCAGGGCCAGCGCTTCGATCTGCTCAAGCGCAGTCAACGGGTCACGGGCATCCGGTGGGGTGGCCCGGCTGCCGGCCAGCGTTTTAAACCCATCCGAAAAATCCCATGAAAGTAAAGTGCGCTGGGTTCGATCACAAAGACTCTTGATAATTTGCAGGCAGCGTTCTTCCTCGTGAGAAACAACCAGGATTAAAGGAAACCGGGCGCGTAAAAAGGTGTCGAGCTGTTCGTCGAAGGTCATATGGATTTATTTGTCCGCAGCCGGTGCATCCTGATTCTTGCTGCCTATTTCGACAATTTGGACCTGAATCTGGTAGCGTTTGCCGTCAATTTCGATTTTCTGGTTGGCGTAGAATCCGCGCGACCCGGTCTTAAATTGCTTGGGCAGGACGTGCATTTCAGCCACAGGCAGGTTATTATCTGTTTTTAAATTGGCAATTAAGAACATTTCATTCTCCTATCAAAATACTTGTATGGGCAGATTATACCGGAATTCTCAGTTATAATATCATCACCATTGGTATGGAAGGAGGTAAACAGCAGCATACGTCTCTGGGAAAGATAAGCGCATGGTTCTCGCATAATTTTTTTATGTGAGATTGACGAGGATGAGGGTTCTCTCGCGCGAGCGGGAGTTAACCACCGAGAACAGGATGCTGGTCCTGGACGGTGGGAAAATCGACAGATCAGCGGAAGCCCTCCTGAACCAGACGGTTCTGCCCCTTTCCCTTTATTGCAAAACCGAATAGGGTCAAAGCTTGCCATCCACTTTATTGGGAGGTGGTGGGCTGTCAATTGCAGATAGCTGCCGAAGGAGGATATGCTATGTGTGGGATCGTGGGTTACATCGGTGAGAAAAATGCGACACCGATCATTCTGAATGGATTAAAACGGCTCGAATACCGCGGGTATGATTCCGCCGGGATCGCCGTGCTGGAGAATTCACACATTGAACTGCGCCGCGAGCTGGGGAAACTGGATGCGCTGGTCAGTCTGGTAGCTCAGCAGCCGTTGAAAGGAAAAGTGGGTGTGGGGCATACGCGCTGGGCGACACATGGTGAGCCAAGTGCGCGCAATGCCCATCCACACTTTGGCATGACCAAAGAAGTGGTCGTTGTCCATAACGGTATTGTAGAAAACTTTTTGGAGCTGCGCGCTGAATTGATCGCGGAAGGCGCGGTTTTCAAATCGGAAACGGATACCGAAACCATCCCGCATTTAATTGAACGCTACCTGGGAGCCGGTTTTTCGCTGGTGGAGTCCGTCCGCCAGGCCCTGCTGCTGTTGAAAGGTGCGCACGGCATCGTAGTGATGTCATCGCGCGAGCCGGATAAAATGGTCGCGGCCCGGATTGGCAATGCGGGTGGGGTGGTGATCGGTCTGGGCGAGAACGAGATGTTTGTGGCTTCAGATATCCCGGCGATCCTCGACCACACGCGGAAGGTGGTTTTTCTCGAATCGCGCCAGATGGCAGTGATCCAGCAGTGCAGCCTGAGCGTGCAAACCCTGGAAGGCGACCCGGTCGATTATCAGGTGCATAACGTCGCCTGGGACCCGATCGCGGCGGAAAAAGGCGAGTACCGTCATTTTATGCAAAAAGAGATCCACGAACAGGTTCGTTCCCTGACCGATACCCTGGCAGGACGGGTAGATTTCGAAGAAGGCCGCATCCGCCTGCCGCAGTTGAATCTCAATGAAGCCCTGGCCAAACGGATTAACAAAATTGTGATCACCGCCTGCGGCACGGCGGCGCATGCCGGGATGGTTGGCAAAGTGCTGATCGAAAAGATCGCCCGAATTCCCGTGGAAGTGGATATTGCCTCTGAATTCCGCTACCGGGATCCGATCGTGGATGAAAACACGGTCGTGCTGGCGATCAGTCAGAGCGGTGAAACCGCGGACACGCTGGCGGCGATGGAGGAAGGGCGCAAGCGCGGGACACTGCTGTGGTCGATTGTGAACGCGATCGGTTCGCAGGCGATGCGCATAGCCGATGGGTATATTTCGATGCAGACCGGACCCGAGATCGGCGTGGCCTCCACCAAGGCCTTCACCGCCCCCTTGATCGACCTGTACATGCTGGCCATCCTGCTGGGCGACCTGCGCGGCCAGCTCGGCGAGGAAAAGCGTAAGGCGCTGGTCTCTGACCTGCGCTTGGTGCCGGGCCTGGTGGGGCGCTGCCTGGACCAGGAGCCGCAGGTGATCGGAATCGCCAGGGCATTAAAGGATGTGCGCGATGCTTTATACCTGGGACGCGGGATCAACATGCCAATTGCTTACGAAGGGGCCTTAAAGCTTAAGGAAATTTCGTATATCCATGCAGAGGCATACCCGGCGGGCGAGATGAAGCACGGTCCCATTGCGCTGATCGACAAGGATATGCCGGTCATCGCCATTGCCCCGAAAGACCCATGGCATGAGAAAATGATCAGCCAGATCGAACAGGCCAAGGCGCGCGGCGGGCGGGTGGCGGTGGTTGCCACGGAAGGCGACAGCCTGGTAGAAGGGCTGGCGGACCATGTTTTCTGGATCCCGGATGCGCCCTGGATGCTCAGTCCGGTACTGACGGTGATCCCGCTGCAGCTGCTGGCCTACCATATCGCCTCTGAAAGAGGTTTGGACGTCGATCAGCCGCGCAATTTGGCGAAAAGCGTGACGGTGGAGTAAGAAGCGAAAATAGACATAAGCAATAGTGGAAATTTGAAACTAAGTTGGTACCTTGGGTGAATGGGTAGAAAAGTCTGACGACCCTGTCAATATAGACCGCTGCACAGCCTTGCTGAGCCGATCATCGCCACCCTTCGAGTTCCAGTGGAATCATAATAAGGGTATTCAGTGTTTTTTTGGAAGGCTTTGCCTTCCAAAAAAACACTTTTAATTTAATGAGGCGGGCATGTTGGTTTCTGATCTGTGATTCCAAACTGCGTCCGCTCCTCAGGCGTCAGGTCGCGGGTCAGAAGCGCACAAACCGCACCGATAGCGGAATTAAGATCCGTCAGCCACAGCCGCGCGGTGCCATCCTGGCTGGCAGTCAGGATGGATTTGCCATCCGGCGAAAAGGTCACATTTCGCACAGCATCCGTGTGTCCGGTAAAACGGCGCACTTCCTGCCCGGTTTGGACATCCCATAAACGCGCAGTTTTATCCACCCCGCCTGACAGGACGAATTTGCCATCCGGCGAGAAGGCGACACTATACACGCCGCCCGGGTTACCCGAGAAGCGGCGCAGCTCCTTGCCGCTGGCAACCTCCCATAAAGGCACACTGCCATCGATGCAGCCTCCTACCAGGTACTTGCCATCCGGAGAAAAGGCGACACCCCCCACCGAACCAGGCGCTTTGAAAACCATCAGTTCCTTGCCGGTCAGCGGATCCCAAATGCGAGCGGTAGCATCGTCGCCGCTGGTGACCACACTCTTCCCATCTGGTGAGAAGGCGATGCGATTCAAATGCCCTGGACCCTGATTGAGTGTAGTTCAGGATCGTCTGCCCGGTTTGAATGTCCCAGACGCGGGCGGTACCATCATAACCAGTAGTGACGATAGTTTTGCCATCCGGGGAGAATACTCCCCGATTTACGGCGTCTGTATGCCCCTCGAATCGCCGGATTTCCTTGCCGCTGGCAGCATCCCAGAGTCTGGCGGTTTTATCTACACTCGTCGTAAGCACCATCTTGCCGTCTGGCGAGAAGACTGCGCCGCGAATGATGTTGGAGTGTCCGGCCAGTGTTACCAACAATTGTCCGGTCAAAGGATCCCAAATATGGGCAATGCCGCTTTCGCTGGTGGTTACAACCCGCCTGCCATCTGCTGAAAACGAAGCCTGCCAGAGATATCCGCCTTTTTCATCGAGTTCCATTCCGCCTGGGGATGTTTTTAAACTCCAGACTCTAACTATCGGATCGGTAAAAGCGGCTGCAGCGATCATTTTTCCATCGGGTGAGAATACCACGCCATTGATGAAGTCTTTACTTCCGCGAAAGATGCGGAGCGCATTGCCGGTGGCAACATCCCAGAGGATGGCGGTTCGATCGTCGCTGCCGGTCAACAAGAATTGACCATCCGGAGAGAACCTGACGGTCTCGACCACCTGTTGGTGCCCTGAGAATTCGCGCAGCACTTTTCCGGTAGCCAGGTCCCAGATTCTGGCTTTAAAGTCATCGTCGCCAGTGGCAATGGTTTTACCATCCGGAGAAAAGGCAACTCCGCCAACCGAACCAGGGTGATTGAAAACTTGAACTTGCGCCCCGGTGGCAACATCCCACAGATAAGCATTAAAGTCGTTACAGCCGGCGATGACATACTTGCCATCCGGCGAATACGCCGATTGGTAGAACACGAGATTGGGATCACTGGACAAGGTAAGTATTGTCTTGCCAGTGGCAATATCCCAAATACGCGCCTCCCCAGGGCCGGTGGTGAGAAAACTGCGGCCATCCGGCGAGAATGAGATGGAGTAAGTTTCTGCGGTTTGTCCAGTGAAGACCTGCATAGATTGACCGCTGGCAACATCCCATAAGCGTATTGTGCGGTCATCGCTTCCGGTGATGAGATATTTACCATCTGGTGAGAAGGCGATGCTGCCTACTCCCGCTGTGTGACCAGAAAAGATGCGGATGGTCTCACCTGTGGCAAGATCCCAGAGCCGTGTCGTCGTATCCTGGCTGCCGGAAGCCAGGTACTTACCATCTGGCGAGATAGCCACAGTCCATATTCCTCCTGTATGACCTTTGAACTCACGCGGCGGAGCCGGAAGGCTGGAGATGCTCGTCAGGGCATTATCGCCAGCCGGCGTATATTTCAGGTTCAATGATCGGATAGCGAGCAGAGCGATCAAATTTGGATCTTCATTGCTGAGGATCAAATTATTCGCTTCTACCGCAAGGCGTTGGGCTTCAGATTGTGTAAAATCGGCGACGGCCTGGGTACTGGCTGCTTGAGCAATGACTGCGTTTTGTTTCGACTGCGCGCCGAATAACCCGGCAATGATTGCCAGAATGAGCGCGATGGTTCCGACAGCTGTGATGACCCGATTGCGCGTGCGCAGACGATTCGAAGATTGCGTTTGATCTTCGGCGCGGGCTCGCTCGGTCTCAGCCAGTATTCGTGCCGCTTCGAGTTCGCGCTGTTGGCGAGCCGATTGTTCTGCGCTCTCTTTTTGCTCCAACGCGTTCGATGCATCCAGAAAGGCCATCTCCCCAGCATTCAACATCGTAGGATGAAGCGCCGCCCACTCGCCAGTCTGCGCCAATCGGGCGCCGCGGTATAACTCGGATGGATCGTTCCCACGCGCTTCCCATTCCTGGGCGGACTCGGTCAAATGGCGGTGCAAAACCAGGCCTTCGCGGTCCTCCGTCAGCCATGCGTGCAGCCGCTGCCATTCACGGATCAAGGCTTCGTGGGCCACTTCGGCGCTGTCCTGGTTTAATGTAATCAGGCGCGCCTCTGAAAGGATATTCAGCACCCCTCTCAACTGAGGCGCTTCGCCAGACTGCCGCGCCAGTTCGTTCAACGTCGCCCGGCGGCGGCTATCCTCGGTCCCTTCGCCCAGTGCCGTGAGCCGCAAAAAGACACCCTGTGCCACTTCCTGTTGGGCCTGATTTAATTGGTCTGTGAAGACGCTCTCGGCGGTCTCGGCAATTGCGCCGCGCACGCCGCCGGAAGTGTGATAGCCATCCAGGGTAAAGGTGCGCCCGCGCCTGTGTTCCCAGGTAGCCAGCAAGGCATGCGATAACAAGGGCAGGGCGCCAGGTTCAGGTTCCTGCGATCCGTCTGCACCAATGTCCTGCAGCAAGACATTCACCAATCCCGGTTCAAATTCCCAACCGCCGCGCCTGGCGGGTTCTTCGATGGCGCGTTTCAATTCTTCCTGGGTCATCTGGCCGATATATTCCTGCTGCGCGGCCACGGCCTGGCGCAGTTCCGGGTATTGGGCGCAGTGTGAATAAAAATCGGCGCGCAGCGCAATCACGATGGATATCTTTCTGGAAGGGTCCTGCGCCAGACCCAGCAGTTTGTCAATAAACGCAGCCCGTTTGGATTCGTCACGGCACAGCGTAAACGTCTCTTCGAATTGATCCACCAGGATCAGCCGCCGCCCAGACCCGCGCGGATCCAATCCAAGCTGTATTTCCAAGGCATCCATCGGATCTGCACCGGGGGTGAAGATACCCACGCGCCAGCCTGCCTGGTTGAGAGCAACCGCCAACCCTGCGCGCACCAGCGATGACTTGCCGCTGCCCGAGGCGCCGACCACAGCCAGGAAGCGCGACGCAGAATCAATGGCTGCGTCAGCCACGCGTTGGGCGAGATGCGCACTCAGCGCCTCACGCCCAAAGAATAAGTCAGCGTCCGATTCATCGAAGAACAATAATCCTTTATACGGGGCTAAGCCAGGTGTGGGGACGTCCTCCTGCCGGGCAGATTGGGCCAGCTCCAAAAAGCGGGCGATCAATTCAGGCTCCCCCTCAAGATGTAATGCCGGGATGAACACTGCCTTGAGCGCCGTGACTTCCGGCCGCCGTTGGTTTTTTTCCAGGCGTGTGATTTGCGCGTCACTGTAACCCACGGCGATGGAGAGTTCGAGCTGCGTGAGGTGTTCGCGCCGCCGCAGGTATTTCAGCAAATCACCGAAAGTTTGGAATGAGTTGGGTGAGAGAAATTCATTCAAATGCGTTACCCCTGGATTTCATTTCGAATTCATTCTAAGTCTTTTGAATAGCAAATTCAATGTATTTTGCTCTAAATTGTCGTATTGGTAGGTAATGTCAGGTATTTATTGAAATGAAATGCTACGATGCGAGAGATGGAACAATCAATTTTCGAAAAAGGAGATCAAAATGTTTACCAGGCGTTTGTTATATCTGTTTATGATCGTTGCGATCCTCATGGTTACTGCGTGTTCGCCCCAGGTCGCAGGTACACCAACAGCCATCTCTAAACCTGCAGCAGCTGCCACCTCTATGTCTACTGCAACTGCAACCGCCATGCCTGCAGCAACTGCTACCGCTATGTCTACTGCAACTGCCACCTCGGTGCCTATTGCATCTGCAACCGCCATGCCTGCATCAACAGCTGCCTCCGCGCCTTCAGCAGTGGCTATGCCCGTTCCTTATTCCGTAAATAACCTGCCCACCCAGGCGCCAGGCACTGCGTTTGAGGGACTTTCCAACGGATTGAATAATGCCACTCAGGCCCGCATCCGTACCGTACTCTCGGTAAAGGGTGAACCCAATATGGATGTGTACGTCAACGGCCTTCCCGCCTTCAACGGTGGTTTTGCGCAGCAAGATATCCCGCTGAACGGGTTTAGTGGGTGGCTGTATGTCACCCCTGGCACCTATAACGTGGCGCTCGTGCCGCATGGCGAAACATTAGCACATGCTATATTCGCGCCGGTAAATGTTAAAGCAGAAGCCGGGCATCGCTATACCGTGGCGGAGGTTGGGCAGGTGATCGATAAAGATGTGCGGCCGCTGGTTGTTGACGAAACGGCGCTGGAATCTGAAGTGGGCGCTAACCCTACCAATAATACCGTCGTTGAGATCAACAATATCAAAGGGGCCCCCGCGATTGACGAATTGATGAATGGGAAGCCCGGGGTAACGAATATCCCGTATGGCGGGGTAAAAGCAGGAATGTGCAACGATGACAAAATTGATGACCTGACGATTGTGACTGGCCATCCGGAAATAATCCTGCAGGAAAGCACAACTATTTGTGAACCTGGAGTGAGCTTCTTCTTCCCACCAAACAACGACACCCCAACGGGCGTTGGGGACGGCGGTGTATCCCAGGGCACCAGCGAATTGAACGTGGTGGATTTTCTGGCCGGGTTTAGTGCGCATCAGGTGACCGATAGTGGTCATTTGCTCAAGTTTGATACCTTGTTGGCAGCCATTGACAAAGCCGGGCTGCGTGACAAACTTGCCAATAGCGCCCCCTACTTGCTGATCGCACCTATTGACGGGGCTTTCGATGCGCTGCCGAAAGATCAACGCGACTTACTGCAAAACGATCCGCAGGCGCTGCTTAATCTGCTCAATGCCTATATCGTTGATGGCTTTTTCCCTTATGGCTGCTTCTCCGGGTCGAACACCACCGGAACTGGGAATACGAACGGTGATAAACAGGTTGGGACAGCAGCTCAAATTTGCAGGTGAATTACATCAATGCGATCCGGGTCCTTGAGAACTTTAGCGTCGGAAATGGCGATCGCGTCTTTCTTCATCTATTCACTTCAGTAAGCCTTTTTCCTCCAGCCCCGCATTAATGTGAGTTTAATGGCTGCACTATCGCTGCAGCCATTAAACTCACCGGGCATCTTCACAGGTTGCTTTTGTTTTTACGCGATCTTATCATGTGCATCATCGTAATACGGAGCGCTCCAACCGCAATATTTGAAACCCTCCTTGGGTCTGCCAGGAGCTTGCCTGACTCCATCTTGAAAACTCAATCATATTTCCGTACAAAATCGAATTGCTTTAAACAACAAATCCTCTGCATTATCGAGGAGGAGTCTATTTTTTTCAAGATATAGATATGACGTGAAAAAAGGGACATCGATGGATGTCCCTTAATTTATCACAATGAATATTAATCTGGTATTTTTGTGGGCAGAGAAATTCTTGAGTTTATCTTTCTCCATTTTTATTATAGCAAGCCTGTCAAGCCAAAGATAGAACTTTTTTTTATCCAATCGCCTCGCTATAATCAAAATCGTTGTCCTGCCAGGCTGCCGCCTTTGAACTGAATTGGCTCATCCTTGATGAGACTTTCAATAAAGCGAATGCTCGTGGGTTAATGGTGGCTTGACCCTTGGGCAATGCTGCCAGGAGTATGAATGACAAATCTTTATATGCTAGGAGGTCGTATGCGTGTACTGCTTTCTTCCATTGGCTCCCGGGGTGATGTGCAGCCCCTCGTTGCGCTGGCGCTTGAACTGCGAGCGCTGGGACACCGCGCACGGTTGTGCGTTGCTCCCAATTTCCAGGAGTGGATCGAGTTCCTACGGGCTGGAATGTGCTCCGATCGGGCCTGACCTGAAAAAGCTGACCGGTGGAACCGTGCCAGGGAAGCAGGTCATGCCATCCAACGAACTACTGCAGCAAATGGCCGTCCAAATGGTGCGCGGGCAATTCCAGGTCATCACCGAAGCGGCACGCGGCTGTGATCTCATTGTTGCAGCAGGCGCGCTGCAAATTGCGACACGGACGATCGCGGAAATGCAGAAAATCCCCTATGTCTTTGCAGCCTACTGCCCGGCAGTCTTGCCTTCATCAAAATATCCTCCGCCAAATATGGGCGGTCATTATTCGTATTCGCTTTCGGAGATAGATAATCTAAAGCTTTGGGATGAAGATGCGGTGGAGTTCAACCGGCGCTTCGGTGAGACACTGAACGAGGAACGAGCCAATGTCGGGCTGGTTGCAATTACGAGTGTGCAGCACTACATGTTCACGGATCGTCCTTGGCTTGCCGCGGACGCGGCGATCGCGCCAGTCTTCCCGCGTGGCGGCATGAAGGTCGTGCAGACCGGCGCCTGGATGCTCTCCGATCAGACAGAGCTGCCGGATGACCTTGAGAATTTTCTCGTAAGCGGCACAGCTCCTATTTACCTGGGTTTTGGCAGTATGCGGGCATCCGACCAGACCGGGCGGATGCTGATCGAAGCGGTTCGATCGCTGGGTCTCCGTTCGATCCTTTCGCAGGGATGGGCAAATCTCACTCCGATCGACACCGAAAAGGACTGCTTTTCAATTGGCGACGTTAATCACGAAAAGCTGTTTCCACGAGTTGCCGCGGTCGTCCACCACGGTGGTGCTGGGACCACGAGCGCGGCAGCACGGGCGGGTAGAGCTCAAGTTATTGTTCCGCACAATTACGATCAATTCTACTGGGCGCACCGCGTGCAGCAATTGGGGGTAGGGGGTTCAGGCTCTTCACGGGATGACCTCAACGTAGACGCCCTGGTCCAAACGCTGCGTGAGTGTTTGCGCCCAGACGTATCCACTCGAGCGCAGGTGCTGGCCGGCCGGATGGAGCTTAATGGAGCGCGCATCGCCGCGGAACGATTAACGACCGAATTCGGTTAGTAAGCTGATAGACATCAAGGTGGAGACTAATCACGTGTTTGGTAACTCCGTGTTAAAAATAAAACCTCATCCTCTTTTTTGTACGATTGGAGTTAACAAGTGTATAAAACCCATTCTTGCGGCGAACTTCGCCCCGCTCACATAGGCCAGACCGTCACCCTGGCAGGTTGGGTGCACCGCCAACGTGATCACGGCGGTGTGACATTTATCGATTTGCGCGATCGTTCTGGCCTCGTTCAAATCGTGGCCAATCCGGAAAAATCCGGCCTGGTCGTGATCCAGGATGCGCGGAGTGAATGGGTCCTGCAGGTGACCGGCGTCGTCCGCAGCCGGCCCGAAGGCGCCGAGAATCCTAATTTGCCGACCGGCCAGATCGAAGTCGAGGTACTCACCTGTGAAGTGTTGAACCCGGCCAAACCGCTGCCGTTTATGATCAGCAAAGACGAGGATACCGAGGAAAGTGTCCGGCTGAAGTACCGTTACCTGGACCTGCGCCACGAACGTATGCAGCGCAATCTGCTGCTGCGTCACAGGGTGATTAAATTTATGCGCGATTATCTCGATGAGAAAGGCTTTATCGAGGTCGAAACGCCGATCCTGTTCAAGACCACGCCAGAGGGCGCGCGGGATTACCTGGTACCCTCCCGGGTCCACCCCGGCTGTTTTTATGCCCTGCCCCAATCCCCTCAGCAGCTCAAACAACTGCTCATGGTTGCGGGTGTGGAACGTTACTTCCAGATCGCGCGCTGTTTCCGCGACGAAGACTTGCGCGGCGATCGCCAACCCGAATTCACCCAACTCGACCTGGAAATGTCCTTCGTGCACCGCGATGACGTATTGGGATTGATGGAAGCGTTATTTACCGCCATGCTGCCGGTGGTGGCCCCGCAGAAAAAGCTGCTTTCTTCTCCCTGGCCATGCCTGACCTATAGCGAGTCCGTTGATCGCTATGGGACCGACAAACCCGATCTGCGTTTTGGCATGCAGTCGTACGCCTTGAACGAGATTTTTGCGAACACCGGTTTCCAGGTTTTCCAAAATACATTGAAAGCGGGCGGCCTGATCAAGTGCCTGGTGGTTCCTGGCTGCGCGGGATATTCGCGCAAGGAAGTCGATGAACTGACCACTTTTGCCAAAACCCAGGGCGCCTTAGGGCTCGCGACCCTCGCGCTCACCGCCGAGGGTGTCAAGGGTACGGCCCAAAAATTCATCCGGCCGGACGAAGTAACCGCATTACAGGCCCTCACCGGCGCGAAAGAGAGCGACCTGTTATTATTCGTGGCCGACCAGAAAAGCGTGGTCAACAAGACCCTGGGCGCCCTGCGTCTGCTGTTCCGCGACCGCCTCGGGCTGGTGGATACAGACGTGATGGCCTTCGCCTGGATCGTCGACTTCCCTATGTTTGATTGGAACGAGGAAGAAAAGAAATGGGATGCGGCCCACCATCCCTTCACCATGCCCAAGCTTGAAGACCTGGCCAAATTCGATACCGATCCCGCGGCGATCCTTTCCGATGCCTATGATATGGTTTGCAACGGCTACGAAATGGCTTCGGGCTCCATCCGGATCCACCGCCGCGACATTCAATTAAAGATTTTCCAACTCTTAGGATTGAAAGATGAGGACATCCAGCAAAAGTTTGGCCACCTGCTCGAAGCTTTTGAATACGGCGCGCCGCCGCACGGCGGGATCGCCCCAGGCATCGACCGGCTGGTTATGCTCCTGGCGGATGAACCAAACATTCGCGAGGTGATCGCCTTCCCCAAGAACCAGGCTGCTCGCGACCTGATGGCTGACGCTCCTTCGCCAGCCTCGCCTAAACAGCTTAAAGAGCTTTCGATCCAGGTGGATCTGCCTGCGGAGCCCCGGCTGCCTTGATATCTGGTTGAGGTTTGACCAGAAAAGATCATCACTTAACATAAACGATAATCGGAGCCGGTAAACCCGGCTCCGATTTTTTGGTGCGCCCAGCATGGGCGTTGACTAGCGGATGAGAGATCCGTATGGAGGTTGATTGCACCAACCATTAGCCAAAGGCAAGGGCGTCATCGTGAGGTGGGGTCTGGAGGAAGCCAGAGGCAAACCTGCGACTTGCACCAAAGGTGGGCAGAGCCAGTGAACACAAACCGGGTAGGAGGCCGTGCGGTCGGACGAGTGGGCCAGAGACCACGAAGTCCAATGCAATCCAGGGCCAAAGCGGTAAACCCGGCAGGGATGCAGGGAAAGTCAACGAACTTACCTGGGGAGGCCTGTCATCGGGCTGTCAGGTAACCCAGATCGTGAGATCTGGCTGAGATGGCAGGAGTCAGCAGAGGCCATAGTACCGAGCTAGGCAATTATCCGCCGGGAAGGGCCGAACGATGGGATGACCAGTAGGGAGCCATTCGATGGGCAAGCAGAAGAAGACAGAAACTTTCAGATCGAAGGACTTATGCCAGGCGAAGACGGTGAAGCTGTCGGGATCGGGTGATAAGGGTCGAGCGGCCTACGGCATGGAACTCTAGCAAGCGGTCTTGAACATCGAACCGCCGGATGCGGACCCGCATGTCCGGTGGTGTGAGAGGAGGGCGGCAGCCCCGCCCTCCTACTCGATGTGCGCCCAGCATGGGCGTTGACTAGCGGGTGAAAGACCCGTACAGAGGTTGATTGCAGCAACTGTTAGCCAAGGGCAAGGGCGTCACCGCGAGGTGGGGTCTGGAGGAAGCCGGAGGCAAACCTGCGACTTGACAAAGGTGGGCAGAGCCAGTGAACACGAACCGGGTAGGAGGCCACGCGGAAGGGCGAGTTGGCATCGGACAGCGAAGCCCAATGCAATCAAGGTCCAAAGTGGTAAACCCGGCAAGGGTGCAGTGAAAGTCAACGTTCTTACCTGGGGAGACCTGTCATCGGGCTGTCAAAGTAACCCGGATCGAGAGATCCGATTGAGGTGGCAGGGGTCAGCAGAGGCCATAGTACCAAGCTAGGTGCTTATCCGCTGGGAAGGGCTGAACGGTAAACAGATCAGAAGAGGACTATTCGCGAAACGAGCACAAGAAGACAGATTGCCCCAGGTCGGGGTAATTGCGCCAGGCGAAGGAGGTGAAGCCTCCGAGACCGGGCGGCAAAGGTCGAGCAGTTTCCGGCATGGTCCCCTTGAAAGCAGAACTGGTTACCGAACCGCCGGATGCGGACCCGCATGTCCGGTGGTGTGAGAGGAGGGCGGCAGCCCCGCCCTCCTACTCAATTGTATGGTTATCAGGTGTTGAGCTGCTGCTTCAATTACCCCTGCGTGCTGGCAGTAAAGGTCTCTGCTGCTTCGGTTTGGACCGCCTCAAGGATTTTTTGCGCCACTTCTTCCGGAGTGTCGACGCGGAATGGGGCTGCACTGGGCGCCTGCTGGGTGTTTTCGCGGCGTATGACATTCACCATGGCATTCTGGCCAAAATTGGTGTTGATCGTCCGCCCAGGGATGATCACACCCACGGAAATATGATCGGCAGCTAATTCAGCTCGCGCGATCAGAGTCAATGCATTCAGCGCATACTTGGTGGAGCTGTAGGGGCCAGTCCCGGGCACCATACGTCTGGTCAAACCTGAACTGAGGTTGACGATCACCCCTGCCCCTTGTTGGCGCATGAGGGGGATCACGCACTGCATCAAGCGCAGCACACTGACCACATTGAGATCTAATAATTGGCGATAAAGTTGAGCGTCGGTGTGTTCGATGGGTGAGTGGAAGGCTCGCCCCGCATTGTTGATTAACACATCCACTTTTCCAAAATGGGTGGCAATTTTTTCGATGATCTGCGGAATGAGCTCAATATTGCTTAAATCGGCGGGCACGGCCAATGTGTCTGGCAGGTCTGCGGCCAGACCATGCAAGATATCCGCGGAACGCGCCACGAGCGCCAGTTTCGCGCCATGCTGGGAAAAGAGCCTGGCGGCCGCCAGTCCGATCCCGGTCGATGCACCGGTAATAATGGCTACTTTACCTTGAATTTCCATTAATTCGCCTCCAGTTGGCTTTGAATGTAAAATTATATCATCCGCATATCACGCAAGGATGAGTATGCATAATCCTGCCAGTCACTTTCCTATATCCCCAACTCATGGATCATTGCGATGACGCGGGCTGTTGAATTTTTTTATGCAATTTTGAAGTGATTTTATGAACAAGGCTTTGGTAGAGATGTTTCGGTACAATGCCTGGGCGAACCGTGAGCTTTTCAAGGCTTGTCGTACCCTCATGGATGCGCAGCTCGATACGCGTGCGCCGGGGATATCGGGAACGGTACGCGAACTGCTGATGCACATTGCCGGTGGGCAGCAAACTCAGATCCTGCGCACACAGGGCCGTCAAAACGAAGGCGAGTTAAACCGTTGGAGCGCCTGGCCGGGGATTGAACAGGTTATCGAAACTGCTGAAACCACGAGCAATGAACTTATTACCATTGCTGAGCAGCTTGACGATGAGGCGGAAATTGATCTCGCTTATCAAGGGAAATTTTACCGGTTTCCGAAAAGATTTTTCCTGGTCCACGCCTTGGAGCACAGCATCGAACACAGGACAGAAGTGAAGGCAGCCCTGGGTTCTATGGGAGTTGAGACACCAGATCTCGATGGTTGGTTTTATTCAAATGCAGCTGGATACGGGCAGGTCGTTTCGTAAATATTGGTATTCACGCAAAGGAAATAATTATGATCGAACGGCACTTTATTACTACCATTGCTAAATCAGGCGCAAAAACTATACTTCCGATCCCATTTAATCCAGATGAGGTATGGGGAGTTAAACAGCGCCATCACATCACTGGTTTTATCAGTGGTCATAAATTCCGCGGACCGATCGCCGAGGCTGGAGACCAGTTTTACCTTAACCTGGGTGCGGCATGGTGCCGGGATATGAGCATGCAGGCTGGTGCAGTGGTAGAGGTAACTTTATCCCCAGAAGGTCCCCAATTTGAACAGTTGGATGCGGATATCCTCAGCGCATTGGATGCCGAACCCCAGGCCAGGATCTTCTTTGATTCGCTTGCCACTTTCTACCGAAAAGGTTATCTCAAGTGGCTGGATGGCGCCAGGCGACGTCCTGAATTGCGCGCTGCCCGTATCCAGGAGATGATCGAGCTGCTGAAAGCTGGAAAAAAACAAAAATAAGTTTAACTGAAGTTTTTTAATAATTTCACCCGATTTACGGAGTGGCAGTCGGTCTGATGGCATTGGGAGCCACGAGACGAGTGGCGGTAGCCGCACCTGAAGAATTGGAAGAAGGCGTCCGGGTGAGGACTGTGGAAGGGACCCCCTTGGTAGGGGATAGGGTCACAGTTGGCCGGATGGATGGCGGGAGAGAGGTTGGTGTCGGCTGCGCTGGTGGAACGTTTCCCGCAGATGGCTGCCGGGTGGAGGTCATCGTTGCGACCGGTGTGGTTCGGGGAACTGTACTGGTCGCCGATGGGGGTTTTACCGCGGGTTTCGCTGTGGCGGTTGGCGGTGGGAGTGTCGACGTGGGTGGGGTATTCCCTTGTTGATTGTTCAGCACTTCTACGGCCTGACTATAAGCTTTGCGTGAAGTCGCCAATGCAGTCTCAAGGTTGTTCTGAGAAGAAGAAGGCGCAGCAGAAATCATCGCGGAAAGATTGGTTTGAGAACGGGGAATATTATTGAGCAGTTTAACCGCCAGGTCTGACTGTTGACCGGGTGTCAGGCTGCTTCCGGGTGAAATGAGTGCCAGCTCGGTTTGCATGTGCTGGTTGTAATCTGACAAGACCTGATCAAGAGAAGTTGTGCGCTGCAGCGCAACCAGAGCTGAGGCTTCAATCATGCGGTGGTTGGCATATTCCATATGCAGGTCGGCCTGGTCAAGGACGTTTGCCGTGAGGTTGAGGCGAACGTTTTCCTGGGCAAGTTTGACCGGATAGAGAAAATCGCCGGGTAAGGTCTGCGCAGACGAGGCAACTGCTCCAACCCCCACCAGGATCGCAATCAAAACCAGCAATCCCGCAAATAAATACGCGAAAGACGGGCTGCGAGTAGAACTATACGAGCCGTTTTTTTTACCATGGATAAAGCCGGGAAAAATTAGCCCCCAAAAGTTTTTACGGGTTTGAGGTTTTGAGGCGGCCAGAGTCTGTAAGCGCTGAAGAGCTTCGCCCTTGAATTGGATTGGGGCGCGTAATGATCGGGCTGCCTCCAACCGCACAGCAGTTCGCAGCATCGGCTCCAATTCCGCACGCCGGTCCGGATAGGGCGCCAGGCAGTCTTCGATACTGCGCCCTTCCTGCTGGATGGCTGCCAGACAGAACTCAAAAATGTCTTCAATCCGCTTTTTTGCTATATTCATTTTCAAACCCGTTTCTGACTACCATTCAAAAGCTTATTGAGGGAGGCCAGCGCCCGGAATTGGATGCCCCGGCAGGCTACTTCAGATTTTTCCAATATTCGGGCGATTTCAGCATGTCCCAGGCCTTCGATAAATCGCAGGATGATCACCTGCTGGAACTCATCCGGAAGCCTGCGGACGGCCGTAGCCAATAAGGTTTTTTCTTCAGACAGGATGACCGTATCCAAAACGGTTTCCTGATCATGGTCAGAAGGAAGATCATTACCACTCAGGGCCTCGAAGGTGATGAGTTTCTGCCGGCGGTGATAATCCACGACCGTGTTATGGGCGATTCGATACAGCCAATTGATAAAGGTGCATCCCGCCGGGCGGAAATTTGGCAGGGCTTCCCAGGCTTTTAGAAATACTTGCTCTGTGAGATCCTCGGCATCCTGTTCGTCACCCGTGCGGTAGAATGTGTATCGATAAATAACGTCCAGGTGACAGGTATACAACACGGCGAATGAATCGAAGTCTCCAGCCATAGCAAGCTCGATGAACCTGGTTTCATTTTCCGGCGTATTACCCATGAGAGGAGCATTCCCTCGAAGATAAAAATGAAATGGCCTGGTTTGGCGCCTGGTCCATCTGATAGGACACAGGCGCCAATTTATTGTAGCTCCGAAATTAAATGGAGTTCAACCGGAGTTGGCAGGTTAGCGAATAACCGCCGGCAGGTATGTCTTTACAAATGGACCGTCAGGATCCTGAGCGATATCCATGGGATCCAGCCCACTCACCGGCAGGATCGGGTTATAGTCAAACCCGTCCAAAACTGGGAGCAAAGGTGAGCCGGCTTGAGAATCCAGCCAGATGCCGCCGGCACTTGTCGCGTTATAGGGTACGGGGATAGGCAGGCGCGGTCCGCCACCAGGAGTAATGCGCAGGTTATATTCTGAAGCCTGCAGGCCATACACAAGGAACAGATAAATCCCGGCCGCAGGTGTGGTGAACGTGATGATCTGGGTATTGGAATCGGGGGTGGGGCTGGTTCCATCCGGGAGGAACAGGCTGCCTGGGTACCAGACGAATAAATGGGCTGCACCCGTCAACGTATTCAGTTCGGCCTTGACGCCGATGCCTGCCGGGTAATAAACCAGGTAAGGCACCATCCCGCCAGCGCGTACCTGGGTGCCGGGCAGAAGCAGGCTGGCAAAATCGACTGCGGCGCGGGTCATAACAGATTTATTGCGAGCGGCATCTGCCACCCAAACGGCCATGTAATGCGTTCCGCTCTGTGGACTGAGCTTCCACAGGGTTGAGGTCTGATAAGGAACCCAGCCGCTTTCATTGACCAGCTGCCAGTGGGGAAAAGAATCGGTGGAAAGCGCCCATTCTTTCAGATACATCGTTTTTACACCCACATTGTCGCTGGCGGCGATGTGCAGGGTAACTTCCGGGTTGGTAATCACATCCTGATTATCGATGGTGAACTGGGTCACAACTGGGGGAGTGTGGTCACCGCCGGGCTGCCATTGAAGTACGACATCGACGCTGCGCTGCAGTGTCTGGCTGCCATTTGAAATGTAGGCTGTATTAAGAATTCGGATTGAAATTGAGTTTGCGGGAGGATATATCGCGGTGACTTTGAAAGTCAAAACCAAAGTAGAACCTTCCAACACGGTGAGACCTTCCCAACTCACGGTGCGGCTGGCAGAGTCGTAAACTCCGTTGGCATTGGCTGAACCATCGACATAATTTACCTGGCCCGGCAGTGGATCTTTAACCGATACTTTTTGAGGCACAGTGCTGCTGTTTTCCAGGTAAATTTGATAACTGAACTCCTGGCCCGGCTGCACGACTTTCTGGCTGGCGGTTTTATAAGATCCGGCCAGCGGAGAAATGGGGTTAGTCACCAGTAAAATATCTGCCGAACGTTTAAAGGCGTAAGTCGGGGCGGCGATGTTGGCAGTATTGGTGATAACCAGCGGGCGAATGCTGCTTGCCGGAAGGACATCCGGCGCGGCGGCTTGAAAATTCAATCGCAGCGGCGCAACCGGCAGGAGCTGGTTGTAGGGTTGTACGACCACATCTTTCCAGGTGACGGTCTTTGTGGTGGCATCGTATGTTCCATTGTGGTCAGCAGAATTCGGCACGTAATTTAAAATACCCGGAACAGGGTCGTTTACCTGCACGGTGATGGGGCTCGATCCGGTATTGAGAAGGGTAATGGAGTAAGTCACCGTATCCCCGCCGCTCAGCATTCGCGGCCAGGCCGATTTGTAGGATCCGGCCAGATTCGTAGCTGGCGACACGGGCATTAAAGTTACCCAGGCCTGACGTTGAAAAACAAAGCCGTTTAACGAAATTGTGGCGGTGTTGACCACCGGCGTAGGCAGATTCACCTGTGCTGTGTCCTTAACCTCAAACGTCAGATCTACCGGAGTTGGAAATCCCACAGGTATCTGAACCCATTTCAGGGTGCGTGTGCCAGAATCATATACGCCGCCATAGTTGGCCGATCCGGGGACGTAATCCAACCCAATAGGCAGCGGATCCATGACTTCACCGCTCAAGCTGGCGGACCAGCCAAGTTCCAGATGGATGGTGTAAGTCATCACTTCACCCAGGGTCAGCAAAGGCTTCGAAGCGGCCTTAAAGCTCTTTGCCACCATTGCTTCGCCTGACCCGGGGGTGGGATTGGCAGCCTGAACTGGTACGGGCCGGATTTGCGCCAATAACAGTCCGGTGATGGCGATCGCCGCGATCAATATGTTGATGATGTATTTATTGGAACCTGATGGACGAAATTGCAGCATCCGAGCACCTCCTGTGAACGAAATTTTGAAACTCAATAGGATGATTTGGAGAAGTTGTTGCTTCTATGATGGTTAACGATTGAGATCCGATTTCGTTTTAGATTTGGACAGGAGGAACTTTATTTTTTAATAATCAACTCGCCCTTCCAATTTCGGAAGGGCGAGTTGAACGAAGGACTCAAGGCCGGGAAACGATGATCGTGGTACCGTTGCTGTCACTATCCGGATCGTGGTTCGATGATGAACTATACGTGTAACCGGATCTGGCCAAATTTTTAATTGAGAAAGTAACGCCTGACACAGTCTTGCGCAGACTGCCTTTGGTGACTGAGCAGGTCCCGTCCGAGCCGGTCACACATTGGGCGCTGCCGGTGGTTCCATTGCTCCAGATGCCGCTTACAGTAACGTTGGCCAATGGATTGTGTGATGCATCGTGTACGAGAATGCGCACGCTGGCCTGCCAGGACCGAGAACCGCTGGCGCTGCCGTCCAGATCACCCACGTGGATACTGCTGCTAATCGGGGTAGGGGTGGGGGTAATTGGTATAGCGGTCGGTGTTGGGGTAGGGGTCGAACCGCTGTTTTGGGACAGGCGGGCGACATACAGGTCAGATGGAGCGTTTTGGGCGCCGGTGAAATAAACATCACCATCCGGGCCGAGGGCGATGCCATGCCCATCGTTGGCAACCGCCGACCAGACCATCACGTTGTAGCGCAGCTGGCTTCCACTGGCGTCCAGGCTGTAAACGACGATATCAAATTGGGATGGTGGAACATCCGAGGATATGTGGTAACCAACCACATAGGCGTTTCCGGAACTGTCCACTACCACGCCGTGGGCTTCATCGTCATTGCTGCCGCCCATGTAAGTGCTGTATACCAGGCTGCTGCCATCCGGCGTCAGGCGGGTCACAAAGGCATCATAACAGCTGCGCTGTCCAAAACCAGCCGCGCCGCAAAGTCCGCCGCCAAAAACCGGCTGGTAAGACCCGGGTGTCGTCGGGTAATTGGACGAATTGGTAGTGCCCACCAGAGTGGCGTAGCCGGCTGGATCCACGGCGATGCGCGCCAAAGTCTCGGGGTTGGAACCGCCAAGGTATGTGCTGTAATCCAGGTGTGAGCCATCGGCTGAAAGGCGCGCCGCCCACACATCGAAGTCGCCGCTCCGGGTGGCTTGAATGGGGTTAACCGAGGGGAAGTCGTCTGATTTGGTGATACCTGCCACGTAGATATTACCGGCTGCATCCAGCCCGAGGCTGTCGGCCTGGTCGTCAAAACCTCCGCCCAGGTAGGTGCTGTACAGGATCGTGCGGCCATCTGAAGAAAGACGCAGGATAAATGCGTCGTTGCAGAAGCAGTTTGTCAGGTTCAGGCCAGACTGGATCGGATTGACCGTCGGGAAATCCGTGGAATTGGTCTTGCCGACCAGATAGATTTCTCCGTTAGAGCCGATCGCAATGTCATGGAACTCATCTGCACGGTTGGCGCCAAAAAAACTGCTGTAGAGCAAGGAGCCGTTGGTTGTGGACACCCGGGCCAGGAAAGCCGAGCGGGTATTATCTTTTACCGGTTGGGCAGCATTGACCACAGGAAAATCAGCCGAGTCTGTCCAGCCGCTGATCCACAAACCGCCATTTGCATCGAGAGCCAGGCCTGTGCCCCAATCCGTCTGCGAGCCGCGCAGATAGGTAACGAAAGAGACAGACCCGCTGGGTGAGAGCTTGACAATCATGACGTCATTCGAGGTGTCATAAGCTCGTGCCAGGACGTAGGCATTTCCGGCACTGTCAACGATGATAGCGTGCCCAGAATCGTATTGAGCGCCGTTATATATGGTCTGGTAGACAAATCCAGGCGCTGTCACAGCCTGAGGAGAAAATGCCAGGCTGTTCATCGTCCAGGCTGCCGGGTTATTTCCACGCAGGTCATTAATAATGGCGGGTGAGTTGTGCGGCAGAACGGCTGCCTGAACCGCAGGGATGAAAGAAAATGGGTTGAATAAACCAACCAGGAGTACAAACGCCAGGGCTTTATGCCCTGGAATTCTTCGCCAGAGTTTTTGAAAAAGATTGTAAGCCATCGTAGACCTCCCTAAAGTAAAAGATGAGAATGGGGCTTGAGAGGGATCCGGCTCTCAAAACCATTGGTATTTCCCGGAAAATTTAATCAATTATAGGAAGTAAAAATTACACAATTCTTACGTAGAAATTACGTTACCGAAAACTTTTTCGATGGCACGCTTCTAATTTAAGGATTTTAATACTTGACAATGTTGAGTAATTTAGATATATTATCCATAGAACATGTGTGCCAAAAAGGAGTGAAAATATGAGTGGAGTTCGTGTTTTGGTGGGTACTCACAAGGGCGCTTTTATCCTGACTGCCGATGGCAAGCGTGATAAGTGGGAAATCAGCGGCCCTCATTTCGCAGGTTGGGATATTTACCACCTCAAAGGATCGTCGGTCAACCCGGACCGGATCTATGCATCCCAAACCAGCGGCTGGTTTGGGCAGGTAATTCAACGGTCAAACGATGGCGGCAAAACCTGGGAACCGGTCGGAAATAAGTTCGGATATATTGGCGACCCGGGTACCCACCAATGGTATGATGGCACCCAGCATCCCTGGGAGTTCAATCGAGTCTGGTACCTCGAGCCATCCCTTTCGGATGCCGAATCGGTTTACGCCGGCGTGGAAGATGCCGCATTATTCAATTCTGCGGATGGTGGCCTGACCTGGCAGGAGCTGCCCGGGCTGCGCGACGCAAAAGGGCACATGTGGCAGCCCGGCGCCGGCGGCATGTGTTTGCACACCATTATCCAGGATCCAGGCGATCCAAAACGGCTCTACACCGCAATCTCTGCGGCAGGCGCCTTCCGGTCAACGGATGCCGGGAAGACCTGGCTTCCGATTAATAAGGGTCTCCAAACCAATAACGAACTCCCTGACCCGACGCCTGAGGTAGGATATTGCGTCCACAACCTGGCCATGCACCCTTCGCGCCCCAATGTGCTTTTTATGCAGAAGCACTGGGACGTGATGCGCAGCGATGACTGTGGAGATTCGTGGCACGAAGTCAGCGGCAACCTGCCGAGCGATTTCGGTTTCCCGATCGGTGTTCATCCCCACCAGCCGGAAACGATTTACGTTATCCCGATCAAAAGCGACTCGGAGCATTATCCCCCGGAAGGAAAGCTGCGCGTGTACCGCAGCCGCTCGGGCGGCAATGAGTGGGAGGCGCTTACCAAGGGCCTGCCGCAATCTGACTGCTATGTGAATATCCTGCGCAGCGCGTTAGCCTTCGATTCGCTCAATTCATCCGGCATTTACTTCGGCACGACCGGCGGCCAGGTGTACGGCTCATCCGACTCAGGCGATCACTGGACCCCGATTGTCAGCAATTTACCGGCCGTATTATCAGTTGAGGTCCAAACATTGCTATGATCCGGATCATCCTCCCTGTGCATCTGCGAACACTGGTGAAAACCAATCACGAAATCCAGCTTCAGGATTCGGCACTCAAGACATTAGGTACAATTTTAGATGCGCTTGAAGCTGAATATCCGGTGCTGCAGGGTACCATCCGCGACCATGGCACGAAAAAATGCCGTCCTTTTATCCGTTTCTTTGCCTGCGGCGAGGATTGGACGCACGAACCCATGGATACTTTGCTGCCTGAAGCAATCCTGACGGGTGCAGAACCTCTGCGGATCATTGGGGCGATCGCCGGTGGATAACTTCTACACAGCCAGACATTTCTAAGTTTGTTAAAAAACCACCCGGACTGTTACGGCCCGGGTGGTTTTTTTCTGGTATAAAGACGACTACCAGGTCCAATTCAACCGTAAACGTAAATAGTTAACAAATCAGTTCTTTACAAATGTGCCATTGCGCAGGTCGGCAAGCGCCTGCTGGATTTCTGCCTGGGTGTTCATCACGAATGGGCCGTAGGGGAAAATGGGTTCTTTAATCGGCAGACCCGTCATCAGCATAAAACGCGATGGGGAACTGTTCCCGGTGCGGATGCGCAGCTGGTCGCCTTCATCAAAGACGAGCATGCGCACGGATTGGATAAATTCACCATCCGTTTCGTCTGTCCCGCCAAACAAGCCTTCGCCTTCGAATAGGTATGCCAGGGCGAAATGATCTTCTGGCACCGGCAGAGTAAATTCGGTATTCGGGTCGAGGGTGACATCCATGTAAAGCGGTTGGATGGTGATGTCTCGTACCGGACCGGACACATCCTGGTATTTTCCCGCCACCACGCGTACTTTCACACCGTCTTTTTGCAGTTCGGTCACATCCCGGGCGTTCACCTCCTGGTAGCGAGGTTGGTCCATTTTATTGGCGGCCGGTAAATTAACCCAGAGTTGGAAACCGACCACCCGGCCTTCTGGACTGCGGCTGGGCATTTCCTCATGCAAAATGCCTCTCCCGGAAGTCATCCACTGGATGTCACCAGGGCCTATCACACCCAGGTTTCCGATGCTGTCGCGGTGGCGCACATTCCCTTCCAGCATATAGGTAACGGTCTCAATCCCACGATGGGGGTGAGTTGGAAAACCACGGATAGGGCCTTCGTTTGGATCGTTGAAAGCAAAATGGTCAAAAAGCAGAAACGGATCGAACAGGTTGGTGCGGTTGGGACCAAACGAGCGTTGGAGCAGCACTCCGGCGCCTTCGATCACAAATTGAGGTTCGATAATTTGTTTTATTTTTCGAAAACGGGTATTCATAATTTTTGGCGACGGAAACCACCCAGCTTCAGCAGGTGGAGGAAGTCGCTTGCTCCTTTCGAATTTAGAACATATGTTCTATAATATTGATAAGGCACTCCGCTCGTGGAGAAACGGTTATGCACCTTAATAACTGAGAGTATGAGGTTGCGGAGAGGAAACGGTCTCCGTGTAAAACACTCAGCGTCAAGCATTCGCTTGTAAATCGCGCAAGTCTTCGGGCTTGTGGGCCGTCGTCGACCGGCCAAACGTCTCGGATGCATTTTGTCTAGGTTTTCCTTGTGTGGCGCCAGGGACAAGCCACCTGCTTTAGCGGGTGGTCGTTGACTCTCATTCCTATGTAATCATTGATAATTTGTACCGTTATTATAACGATTAATCATTAACATTGCATCAATATTGGTTTTTGGAATCAGTCGGGTTTTAGTCCATGGATCGGACTCGATATCAGGAATCCAGCGTATCAATTTCTTTTTTTAGCCGTTCCAATTCTGCCTTGATCGACGAGAATTGCTCCCTGGCCCCCAGTAATTTTTCGCTTTCGGTACGCACAAACCGGGCATAGGGGGTAATGGCTTCCCGCACTTTTTGCTGGCTGCGGTTCAATTCAATGTCAAAGGCTTTGGTCAGCGAATCGACCAGATGGGTGCGCAGGTTGGAGATTTTTTCACGCAGATCCTTTTTAGCGGACTTGCGCCGAGCTGGAATGATAAACAGGCCAAGGGCTGCGATGACGCCAGCTGAGACGATCCCAGTGACGTCCGCGGCAGCGGTGGTCGCGAGCACGGTAACCAGGGCGCCTAACCCGATAGCTCCTGCTTCTACTGCCAGGGACGTGGTCACCATGGTCAGAGCATCCTCGGCGATCAATTTGGCTTCCTGGTTCTTATCGAATGAGTCAATTACTTTGCGTGCATCCCGCCCCAGGGCATCCATCATGCGCGCGCGGTCATAATCAAAACTGCCGCCGACATCCCCAACGATGCGGTCCTGGTGCTCCTGCCGGCGGTCGGAGATATGTTTGGAGATGGATTCCCACTGATGAAGCTGCGCTTCGATCATCCAATCGATCACATGGTTGACCTGCTCATCGATGTGCCGGGGAACATCGCGGACTACCTCTTGCTCAAATTCCTGGCGGATGCGTTCTTTATTGAGTAAATCAAAAATTTTTGCCAGGCGCATGGTATTGTCAAAAAAATCATCACCGCGCGCTTCCAATTCGTATAAAGGGTTTTCAACATCTGCCAGCCGGAATTTAAAATCTCGTTTATGATCCCGGTCATAAGAAGCCAACTGCGCATCGACGTCCGCCAGCATTTGGAAATCCTTTTCGAGCAGCAGCAGCCGGCTGGTGATGATATCCTGAACGTGGTTAATGACTTTGAGGCCGGTGCCTAAAGGGTTGAGCAGCTTCAATTTTAGCCGGCCGGTTTCATCCAGTTTATCCTGGATAAAACTCTCGAGTTTCTCGAAGCCACTTTCTGCTCCAACCTCGCCCTGCTCTAATCTGGCTTGTAATGCCAGCCTGGCGCTAACCAGAAACACATCCGGCAGCATTCCCAAAAGCTGGCGGGCATTATCCGCGACATAGCGCGTCACTTCAAGCCGGTCAGCATCGGACTGAATGATGTCCGCTTTATTGATCACCAGGACGATCTTTTTCCCCCAATCTCGAACTTGAATCATGAACTGGCGTTCACTTTCCGTAAACGGCCGGTCGGCTGAGGTTATGAATAAAACCAGGTCGGCTCGCGGAATGAAATGAGTGGTGATTTGTTCGTGTTCGCGGACGATGGCATTGGTGCCAGGCGTATCTACGATGCTCACTACTTTAAGCAGTTCGGCGGGATACGTCACCAGGTTCTGAATTTTATTGACCACCATCCGTTGGTATTCTGGCCCATATTGAAGAACATCAATCTGGCTGGTGGTAGGAGTGACGCCCTCAGTCAGGATTCTTTGGCCCAGCAAGGCATTGATGAAGGCACTTTTGCCTGAATTAAACTCGCCCACCACCACCAGCAGAAACAACTCATCCAATTGGTCGACAGATTTACCCAGCAGATCGCTATCTTCGGTTTTTCCACCGAATTCGACCATGGCTAAACGCAAATCATTGAGCGTTTTGCGTTCATTGCGGATGAGGTTTTCCTGCCGTTCATTCAGGATCTGCATTTTAATCGAAATTCTCGAGCAGTTCGAGCACCAGGCCTAATTTTTGGGTTGCGTCCATATAGGTGTACATTCCACCCGTATATTGACCTTGCTGAACCATGTCAATGCCGTTTGATTCCAGGTTCTTAACGACCTGGGCGGTGTCCTTAATTTGAAATGCGATGTGGTGAAACCCCTCCCCGTTTTTCTCCAGGGCTTCTTTCCAGGTGCTGGGTTCTCCGATCGGTTCGATTAATTCCAATGAAACCTGGCCTAAATCAAAGAAAGCCAATTTTGCGCGGGCAGCCGTCGGGTGCCCGCGGTAGGCGGTCTGAGCCTTCGTGTATTCGTCGGTGACGATCACATTCGGCCGCGGAAGACCTAAAACTGCGCAATAGGCATCGATCGATTTGTCGATATCGGCCACAACCAACCCGATTTGGGTCACGGTTGTGGTTCCTAAATTCTGTGTTTCGTTCATCGGTTGTTCCTTTATCCGATTGGTTTTAATCGGGATCCTGCCGGTTTACCCAGCGCACAAGATTCTTGGGGGTCGTGAAGGCGCATAATCGAGATAATAAGGCAGCAGGTGAGGTGTCATGAATGAAAAGCATTTTGTGCTCGGCGTAAATAAAGCCTTCATCGTGGGCGTTTTGAATCATCGCCAGCAGGGGGTCGAAATAACTGCGGATGTTGAGGAGACCGACCGGTTTTTGATGCAATCCAATCTGGGCCCAGGTCAACGTTTCAAACAGTTCATCGAAGGTGCCGTATCCGCCCGGCAAAGCGATAAAGGCATCCGCCAGGGCAGACATTCGGGCTTTACGCAGCTGGATATCCGGAACGACTTCCAATTGGCTGAGGTGTGCGTGGATGAGCTGCGGTGTATTGAGGTTTTCCGAGACGACCCCGATGACTTCCCCGCCGGCCTGCAGCGCGCCATCCGCAACGGCGCCCATCAAACCGGTTTTTCCGGCGCCGTACACCAGGCGGATGCCTGATTGGGCCAGGACGGCACCTAACTCCCTGGCGCCTGCCAGGTATTCAGGATGGAGATGGTCTGCTGAACCGCAGTATACACAGATCGATTTTATAGTATGCGTCATGGAGTTCGATATAATTCCTGGTTGCGAAAAGGCAGAAGCGCGAAAATCACTGCCATTTCATATAATTGAGTGCGATCGACCAGGTCACCGGAAAGAATTCCAATCGCGCCGTTTTGTTGTTTTGAATTGGAGCGGTTAAAGACGATATCATCTGCATCTCCTAATTCAATTCCGTCGCGTACCAGATTGGATAGTTGAGGCGGCAGATAAAAGGTTCCGGTGCGGCCTTTACCTATTTGATCCGGCGATTGGATGACGACCCAGGCAAACACGGCCATTTCATCCTCTTGTTCCTCCACGCCGCCTTCGATTCCGACCCAATAATCCGCTTCAGGCACTTCCTTTCTGGCATTGGCGGCCCGGTTACTGGCGCCTGACAGAGTTTCATGGGATGAAAATGGCTGGTCTGAGACGTTCGATGGAACCTGGACCGACACCGTTTTGAACGTTTCGGCTGGAAACATTTGTTGAAAGCCGTTCAAAGTGGATGCGACTTTGACGGGATTTTTCGAAGCAATCACAATTGTCTTCATTGATAGAATTATATCTTGATCCTTTGGATCAAAGCCTCTAAATACCGCGATTTCATCTGGCGGGAGGCCATAACCTGGTGGACAGGCGGCAGGCGCAAGATGGCGCTCAAGATGGCTGCCATGGCGCGATGGTTCCACATCGCCTGGTTATCAAAAATAAGGTTTTGTAGATTTCCGCGTTCTACGGCCATGATCACCACCCGGTGGACCGAATTCATCGGCGTGAGAACTCGTTCTGCCCGCGGGCTCAATTGAATGCTGCTCTTCGGGCAGCTGCGCACGCATACTCCACAGCCCAGACAGAGGTCTTCATCCAGTTTAGCTTTTTTATGGTTGGGATGGTGCGGGTCATTGGCTGAAACCAGGGTCATTGCCTCGACCGGGCAGGCTGTTACACATTTGCCGCAGCCGTTGCAGGCAGAAAGATCGACCTGAGGCATAAAGTTGGTGGTGTGGATCGGGTGGCAGCACGCTGAATCGCCGCTGGGCGATCAGCGCTTCGCAGCAGCAGCCGCAGCAGTTGCAGATGAAATTTACACCTTCGCGCACATTTTCCCCAAATTGCACCAGGTTGTTTTCATAGGCCTGCTGCAGCAGGTCCAGACCTTCCTTTACGTCGACTTCTCGCGCATAGTGATGGCGGATCAATGAATCGGCACTGGTATTAAAGGTCATACAGATGTCCATGGGCGCATCGCAGGCGCGATCCATATGCTGCATCTTATGGCGGCAGTAACATACGCCAATCCCGCGATGCGTTGCCGTCCGAATGACCTCACTGGCGCGTTCGTAATCCAGCACCTGCAGGGTGGAATCTGCAGGCAGCGCCGGTTCATTGACGAATGTCCGTCCCAGCTGAGTTTCACCGTGAGTGAAAAAGACTCTTGATGAAGTCTTCTTCCACATTCATATACTGGTAAAACAATTCTCCAAGCACCTTTTGATCGACATCTCCCCGCAGGCGCATCATCGAAAATTCAAAAAATCCGGCCATCGGCGGCGGCAAGGTATAAGAGATCTCGCCTTCGTATTGGGAATCGACCAATATTGCCCGGTCGGCCAATCCATCCAGGATATTTTGAGCCTCAGCCTGGCTTACTTTCCAGATTTCAGCCGCCTGGCGCGCTGTAAAGGGTTTAATCGGCAGCAAGGCCACCAGGCGGGCCTCTTTTTCACTGAATAAAATATTGAGAATTTTATATAATGTCTCTGATGGCGGAGCGCCTTGCGGGAAGCGATTTAAACGATCAACCAGTGCCGTGAAACCGGATTTAACGACCTCATGTGCCATAAATTAATCTCCATAAAGATTATATTGGAATAATTTAGTTTCAATCAAGGCCATAATTTATCAGAATAATAATGTTATTCAGGATTGCCCAGCGAAAAATCGACCGCTGCCTGGGCGTGGATGAGCGTGGTATCGAAGACCGGCACTGAGGTGTCCGCCTGGCGGATCAATAAGCCGATTTCTGTGCAGCCAAGAATGATGCCCTGGGCTCCCCGCAGGATGAGGTTATCAATAATTCGGACATAAACCTGGCGAGATTCCTCCAGGATGACACCATGGACCAATTCGTCATAAATGATGCGGTGGATCTTTTTTCTTTCGTCCGGGCTGGGCACCAGAACGGTCAGTCCGAAAGAGTCAGCCAGGCGGTCTTTGATAAAGCTTTCTTCCATAGTAAAGCGTGTACCCAAAAGGCCAACTTTTGTAAGATGCTGCGCTTTTACCTGAAGGGCTGTCGCATCCGCGATATGCAAAAATGGAATACTGGTCGCGTTCTGGATCTCCGGGGCGCATTTATGCATGGTATTGGTGCAAAGCACGATGACATCTGCGCCGGCTAATTCCAGCTGCCTGGCGGCAGCAACCATGGCCTGAGCGGCTTCTTCCCATCGATTTTCGCTTTGCAGCAGCTCGATTTCGGAAAAATCCACTGATACCAACACACATTTTGCCGAATGGAAACCGCCCAAACGTTCATGGACTGCTTCATTCAGTAAGCGGTAATACTCGCCCGTTGATTCCCAACTCATCCCGCCAATCAATCCAATCGTCTTCATGAACCTGATCCCCAGATCAATGATTTTAAATAAAAATAATTTTAGCAGACAAACCGGTTAGGGATAGGATAACCACCTAGTGAGAATCCAGGACTGATTTTAACCGCTGAGGGAAATCAGTAATCAATCCGGTTGCCCCCATCGCGATCAACCTTTTCATTGTGGCTTCTTCATTCACCGTCCAAACATTAATATCCCTGCCGGCTTTCCGCAGTGCTGTAAAAGGTTCTGCCTTGCAGGCTTTAATGCCCGGATTGTAAGCTTTCGCATCCAGCCTTTCGACCAATGCCACCGGGTCGGCGGCAGCCTGTTCTACCAGGGCAGCCGTGTCGATCATTGGCACAGACTTTTTTACTCTTTCGAGATAACGATGATTAAAAGAAGAAATCAGGACGCTCTTTTCCATCCCCATTTCTTTTATTAAAGCGGCTGCCCTTTCTACGATGTCTGCATCCCCGGGTTTCCCGGTCAGATCCTTTAATTCTACATTCACCTGCCAATAGAGATCTTTGGTAAATACAAGGGCCTCACGCAGGGTAGGCATTCTAATTTCCTTGAACGTTTGTTGAGCCGCGCTTGACACATTTTCGGCGGCAATCTGGCCGAAGGGATCGGTTTTGACAAACCAGGAGCCAAAATCCAAAGTTCTTAGTTCTGATAGCGTAAATGTGTGCACTTCCCATGGGGCCCGGTCGGGGAAAACCTGTGAGGCGTCCGACGTTCTGGTCAGGGTATCGTCGTGGATGACTACCATTTCACCATCAGCGGTCATGGCAACATCCAGCTCCCACGCATCGGCGCCAATATCAAATCCTTTTTGCGCGGCGATGAGGGTGTTTTCAGGAGCAAGCGAACGGGCGCCGCGGTGGGCAATATTTAAAAGTGTCATAGCTTATTCCCTCCCGTGTTTATTATAGTGAATTCGTCGAAGAATGGCAGGATGAAATAGACCCTGGACGAACCCTTTCAACAATAATTGTGCGATCAAACAATGGTCTCGAACTTTGGAATTAATTTTCTTTTACCAAGAATCGACAGGATGGTTTGATAGGAATGTGAATTTTCGCGGTTTGCACTGGTTCTGCCACTCCCAGGTTTTGTTGGATAATGAGCGCATCCATCCGGCATAATTCAGGATATTTATCCGGCAGCGGATGGTAAGGGCAGTTGCGAAATACTACCTGCGGGCCGTCAGCATGCGCTTCCCAACGAGCCTGGTAACCCAAACCGCTTAGTTCTTTCACCAGGCGATTCAAACGTTGGGTTAAAGTCGAGGCTGCCCCACCCGGGGGTACTATTTGCTGAGCAATTTCTTCTAAATATGTTATTCCAGGAGTGGAATCCCCTTTTTTCACAAGGAGTTGCAATAAGGCATCAGCCAGGGAGATCAAATTATTGAATCGTTTTACCGGCGCCAGCGAAAAATAGGCCCGAGGCCGCCCACGGACAGGCTTTGTTTGGGATATAGCAACCTTTGAAATGAGATTAGCCTGCTCCATTATTTTTAAATGGTGCTGGATATTAGCGCGGGTTTTCCCCAGGACTGAGCCCAATTCTTCCGCGCAAGAATAGGGGTGCTGCTGTAAGAATTTGACGATCTCCTCCTGGGTATTCATGCCTCAATTATACAAAGATTGCATAATTTAGCAAATATTTTTTTGCATTAAACCTCCTTGACACCTGGGTGATGGGTGTTAGAATACATTGACCCCACTTGTACCAACGAAAGGCGGTGTATTGTGACGCAAGATGAGTTAAACCTTCCCGGATCGAATGTTCCCCCTGAACTGCGGCAGCAGGTTACCTTGACCACCTTAGACCGGATTTATAACTGGAGCCGGCGAAATTCTGTCTGGCCGTTGATGTCTGGTCTGGCCTGCTGCGCGATCGAAATGATTTGTACCGCAGCCGCCCGTTATGATTTTGCACGGTTCGGCATGGAAGTGATGCGTCCCAGCCCGCGCCAGGCCGACGTGATGATCATCTCCGGTACAGTTACGAAAAAGATGATCCCCCAGTTGGTGCGCCTGTATAACCAGATGGCCGAGCCGAAATACGTGGTTGCGATGGGAGCATGCGCTTCTGGGGGCGGGCCATTCAAAGAAGGTTACAATGTGGTTTCTGGGGTGGATAAATATATGCCGGTCGATGTGTATATTCCTGGATGCCCGCCGACACCTCAATCCTTGCTCTTTGGTTTGATCGCTTTACAAAAGAAGATTGATAAAGAGTTCTTAAAGACGTGCGTTGGTATCAAAAAGATTCGGTGGGGGATATTCCGGTGCCGGTTTTGGGCCCGGATCTTATGGATCCCGCCAAATACGCGATAGATCAGGCAGGCCTCAAAAACCGTGGTTGCAGAAAATGCCCCGGCGGGTGGAGAACTCAACGATGGAGGTGCTTCATGACCGAAATTACCAGTCCTACCGCCGTTTCTGACCTGATAACACATTTTCCAGAGTGGATTACCGCGGATACACGCCCAAACTTTGAAGGCTTTCTGGTAAAACCCGATCACCTGACTGAAGTGGCTCAATTTATTCGGGATGACCTGGGTTACGATTATTTGTCTTCCGTTACCGGCATAGATTTTTTCCCGGAAGATTTGATGGAAGTGGTTTATCATTTTTACAAGACCACTGGGGGTCCATCCCTGGTATTAAAAACCCAGACTGGACGCACCGAACCAGTAGTGCCATCCCTGGTTTCGATTTACCCCGGAGCAGAGTTTCAGGAACGTGAAGCCTGGGATTTGTTCGGCATCCGCTTTGAAAACCATCCCGATTTACGGCGGATCTTGATGTGGGAAGGATTTGCCGGGCATCCTATGCGCAAGGATTGGAAGGAAGCGTATTTCGAAGAGGAAACCAAGCCTTTTAAGAGCCGCTGGCCGGATGGACATATCATTCGAGTGGAAGATCAGAATGCGTTTGATGATAATGTCGAATATCCCAGTGATTTTGACCCCGATAATTGGGTTTCTGATCCAGAGAAGTCGTTGTACGACATGCTGCAGAAGATCCGCGCTGCTGAAGATGGTTTCAGAACCGACCGCATCATCGTAAATCTTGGTCCGCAGCATCCTTCGACCCACGGAGTCTTTCGCATGGTGGCGGTTGTGGAAGGTGAGACGGTTGTCGAATTAAAACCGGTGATGGGATATTTGCACCGCAACCATGAAAAAATTGGCGAGCGCAATACCTACCTGCAAAATATCCCTTTCACCGACCGCCTGGATTACATTTCTTCGATGAGCAATAATTTTGGTTACGTGCTGGCGGTAGAAAAACTGATGAATATCAAACCGCCGGAACGAGCCGAATATATCCGGGTGATGATGGCCGAACTGACCCGAATCAGCAGCCATATTATGTCAACCGGATTTCTGTTGAACGATCTGGGCGCCTACTTTACCCCGGCATTATATGCGCTCGAAGAACGGGAATTGATCCTGGATATTTTCGAGGCAGTTTCAGGTTCGCGGATGATGTGCAACTATTTCCGCTTTGGGGGTGTAGCGCGAGATTTGCCAGAGGGCATTCTCGAGAAAACAGAGGAACTGGTATTTGATCGGCTCCCGCGGAAGATTGAAGAGTTGGATAGCTATCTGACTGAAAACGAAATCTTGCGCGCCCGGTGTGAAGATGTGGGCATATTGACGGCAGAACAGGCGATCGCGTTTTCTTGCTCCGGTCCGATGCTGCGTGCCTCTGGCGTGCCCTACGATGTGCGAAGGGCTGATCCATACAGCATTTATGACCGGCTGGATTTTGACGTGGTTACGGGAACGAAAGGTGATGTCTATGACCGTTATCTGGTGCGCATCGAAGAAATGCGCCAGAGCCTCAGAATCCTCCAGCAGGTTGTACGTGAAATCCCCGAAGGTTCAATCCAAACTGGCAAGCCGGCTTACCAGGTCCGCGTCCCGGCTGGAGAATCCTATGGGCGGGTAGAAGGCCCCAAGGGAGAGCTGGGATTTTATCTGATTTCCAACGGGAAACCCAATCCCGTCCGCTATCACGTCCGCGCGCCATCGTTTATAAATTTGACTTCTCTGGCTGAAAGCTGCCGCGGCGGAAAAGTTGCCGATTCTGTGGTGATTTTAGGAGCGGTGGACATCGTTCTGGGCGAAGTGGACCGGTAATAAGGAGAACAGGCATGAATGGTTTTGGGATCATCAAAGGTCTGGGCGTCACCTTAAAACACTTTTTGTTAACCTATTGGGAAGATATGCTCTGGCGGGGTAAGTTATACAAGACCGAGGATGGGATTGAGTTTCGCACCGGGGGAGATGTGCGCGGCGTTTTTACCGTCCAATATCCTGAGGAAAGGCTTCCCATGCCCGAGGAGTTCAGGTTTATCCCTTTCCTGATCTATGAAGAAGGACCCAACGGAGAACAAGACCAACGCTGTACCTCGTGTGGGATCTGCGCGAAAGTGTGCCCGCCGCAGTGCATCTGGATCTTTCGTTCCACCGATCCAAACACGGGCAGGCCCGTGCCCTCTCCGGCTGAATTTTATATTGACACTGATATTTGCATGAACTGCGGTTTTTGCGCAGAGTATTGCCCGTTTGATGCAATCAAGATGGACCATGATTTTGAAATTGCCAGTTATGATCGGAAAACGGATAATATCTTCAATCTCGAAAAATTGAGCCGGCCGGTTTCTTATTATGCTCAAATCCGACCCACTAATTTCGACCGTGAAGAAAAGATTCGAGCCGAAAAAGAGGCCGTAAAGGCTGCCAGAAAAACAGCGGGCAGCGCAGCGCCTCAGGCGGAATAAAGATGTATAATTCGGACACAGAATTATTATTTCCTTTACGGGTCGCGGCCTCATTGAGTTCGATGCGCGGTAAAGAATGGCAGGATTTAGTGGAACGAGTTTCCGCTCCGGACGCCGAACTGACCGATCAGATGGGGTTCGTAATCATGATGGTTCGTATGGATGGCTGTGTAGGTTGTAACGCCAATTCTTTTCGTGCCATGAAAGGTTGTACTTTGTGCGCAAGGCAGAATATTCGCCGATTTCGGGGCAACGATCAGGAATTGGCGGACTTGTTTCTACAGGCCAAGAAAGAAGCTGAAGTATTTCTAGATAAAAGAAATCAGGCTGCTTAATGTTAGCCTTTGAAAGGAAGATTAATGGCAAACCAAGCGATTAGCCAGGACAGCGTCCTGGAGGCTTTGAGTAAGGTTCAGGAACCCGAACTGCATAAAGACCTTGTGACCCTAAACATGATCCAGAATCTGGAGATCAAAGATGGATCGGTAAGTTTCACCATTGTATTAACTACCCCGGCCTGCCCACTGCGCGGCAGGATTGAAAAAGAAGCCCGAGAAGCTGTCCTCACTATTCCCGGCGTTGAAAATGTGGCGATCAAAATGGACTCCAATGTCCGCTCGGATGGCCGGTCTCGCGGGATTTTATCCTTGCCAGTACAAAATGTGGTGGCGATTGCCTCCGGCAAGGGTGGCGTAGGAAAAAGCACGGTGGCGGTGAACGTGGCTGTGGCTCTGGCGCAAAGCGGGGCAAAAGTCGGTTTGTTGGACGCAGATATCTACGGTCCCAACGTGCCGACCATGATGGGAGTCGATCGTTTACCCGAACCGAAAAATAACAAACTAATCCCGGCGGATGCCCATGGGGTGAAGTTAATGTCGATTGGTTTCCTGGTAAAGCCCGGACAGCCATTGATCTGGCGTGGTCCGATGCTGCACAGCGCCATTCGCCAGTTCCTGGAAGATGTGGTTTGGGGCGAATTGGATTACCTGGTTATCGATCTTCCCCCGGGTACTGGAGACGCTCAATTAAGCCTGGCGCAGTCCGTGCCGTTGAGCGGAGGCGTGATCGTCACACTGCCGCAGCAGGTATCCATTGAGGATGCCACCCGGGGCTTAGAAATGTTCCGGCAGCTGAATGTGCCCATCCTGGGGATCGTTGAAAATATGAGTTACCTGGCGATGCCGGATGGTTCTCATATGGACATTTTTGGGAGCGGCGGTGGCGAACAAATGGCAGTAAAGACCGGTGTTCCGTTTATTGGTACGATCCCCCTGGATCCATCGGTGCGGGTTGGCGGTGATAACGGCATACCCATCGTGGTGAGCGCCCCTGAATCGGCGGCAGCGAAGGCCTTAGTTGGGATCGCTCAACAAATTGCCGCGAAATTAAGCGTCGCTTCATTTCAAAACGGCGCAGGTATTCCAATCAATATTATAGGATAGGGATCATGACTGAGACGCAACCCAATATTGTGGGGGTTCGGTTCTCTAAAATTGGTAAAGTTTATCACTTTGATGCCAATATTATCGATATTCGAATCGGGGATTCTGTTATTGTTGAAACGAGCCGGGGATGGCAGTTAGGGCAGGTCGCTCAAAAAGTGGCAGAACCGGAGCTGCCGCCTGAGGGAAGCTGGAAACCAGTAGACCGGCGGGCAACGCCGCGCGATTTGCTTTTGCGCCAGATCTGGCAGCAGCGAGAGTTTGAAGTAGTGGCGATCTGCAAACAACGGGCCAGAGAAATCGGATTATCCTATATTAAAGTTATCGCCGCAGAATACAGCTTTGACGGATCTCGCTTGGCGATCATGTACAGCAGCGAAAATGAGGAGAAGGTGGACCTCAAATCGCTGCGGGCGGATATGCAAAAACAATTAGCCCCTTCTCAAGTGGAAATGCGGCAAATTGGCCCGCGAGATGTCGCTAAAATTATCGGCGGGATGGGCGCCTGCGGCCTGGAAAATCGCTGCTGTTCGAAATTCTTGACCGATTTTAATTCGATTTCGATAAAGATGGCCAAAGAGCAGGGCATTTCACTCACGCCGACCGAAATTACCGGTATGTGTGGGCGGCTGCGCTGCTGCTTGATTTATGAATATGATCAATATGTCCAGGCACGTAAGGAATTGCCAAAGAAAAATAAGCGGGTAAAAACCCCCCAGGGAGAAGGGAAAGTGATCGATGTGTTTCCCTTACGCGAAGGCGTACTGGTCGAACTGCCGGGCGTGGGTTACCGCGAGTTCCCCAAGGCAGATATCCAGCCTGCGGACGAATTAGAGACTTTTATCAAAAAGGCTCAGACCCCATGCGAACACGATGGGTGTACCGGGGATTGCAATCATACCAACTAATAGGGAGTCAATAAAGCATGGCTGAATCCATTGAAAACTGGGACGATAAAAAAAAGATCCTGGTCATCCTGGCACATCCGGATGACCCGGAATTTTTTTGTGGAGCAACGATCCGGCGCTGGACTCAAATGGGCCACCAGGTGCGGTATTGTTTACTCACTCGCGGCGACAAAGGTTCGAATGAGCGCAGTATGCGATCATTTGATCTGGCAATGAAACGTGAAGTGGAACAAGCCGCCGCCGCCAAAGAATTGGGCGTTGAAAATGTCCGTTTTTTGGATTATGAAGACGGATGCCTGGTGCCAAGCCTTGAAACGCGCAAGCGGGTGACACGGATCATCCGTGAAGAACGTCCGGATATTGTCGTATCGTGCGATCCAACAAATATTTTTCCCAACGAGGCTTCGATCAATCACCCGGATCATCGCGCGGCAGGTCAGATTGTGGTGGACGCGATCTTTCCGGCGACCGGCAACCCGTTATATTTCCCTGAACTGCTGCTCGAAGGGCTGGAGCCGCACTCCATCAAGGAAGTCTGGTTAACAGTAACCGGTCAGCCGAACGTGGTGATCGATGTCTCCTCCACCTGGGATGATAAAATCCGGGCTTTGAAGTGTCATGCCAGCCAGATTGGAGACCCCGCGAAATTAGAAGAGCGGATGCGCAGCCGGCATACCGCTGACAGCACCGATGAGGCGCCGCATTACGAAGAAAAATTCCGGCGGTTTGTTTTCGGGAAATAAATGTCAGAATTTTTCAAGACCGCACAGGACCTGTTCCCGTACACCCAGCGATTGCGGCGTGATTTTCATATGCACCCGGAATTGGGTTATCAAGAAGTGCGCACCGCGGGGATCGTCGCCCACGAATTGAGCTCTCTGGGTCTGGAGGTAACCACCGGGATCGCCGAAACCGGGGTCGTCTCGGTATTGGAAGGTAATTCTCCAGGACCCACCGTGCTGCTGCGTTTCGATATGGACGCGCTTCCGGTGCAAGAAGAGACCGCCAAAGAATATTCATCGACCAGACCAGGGGTGATGCACGCCTGCGGACACGACGGTCATGTGTCGGTGGGGTTGACCGTCGCCCAGATTTTAGAAAGCCGTAAAAAATTATTGCACGGGCGGGCCAAACTGGTCTTTCAACCCGCAGAAGAAGGATTGAGAGGGGCAGAACGGATGATCGAGGCTGGTGTGCTCGAAAGCCCGACCCCCGAGCATACTCTTGCCCTGCATATTTGGAACGACCTGCCTGTAGGCACGATCGCGATTGTGCCTGGCCCTCTGATGGCTGGCGGGGAGATTTTTCAAATTAAATTGGTCGGACGCGGAGGACATGGAGCGATGCCGAATGAAACGGTTGATCCGATCATCGCCGCCTCCCAGGTTGTGAGTGCGCTGCAGTCTATCGTTTCGAGAAATATCAATCCGCTCCAATCAGCGGTCGTCAGCGTGACGACGTTCCATGCCGGTGAAGCCTTTAATGTGATTCCGCAAACTGCCGAACTGCGTGGAACGATCCGGACGTTTGATCCGCAGGTGCGGGATACGGTTCTTAAACGATTCCACGAAGTGGTAAACGGAATCGCCCAGGGTATGGGCTGCACCGCGGAGATTCAGACCAATCGCCTGACACCCACAGTGGTGAATGATCCCATTCTGGCTGAGCGATTAGCCCGGAGAGTGCGCGAGGAACTGCCTGAAGCGGTATTAAGAACATCCTACCAAACCATGATCTCTGAAGATATGGCTTATATGATGGAACAGGTACCGGGGGTATTTATGCTGGTTGGCGGCGCCAACCCGGTTGAAAGTCTGGATTACCCTCACCATCACCCCAAATTTGATTTTGATGAAAGAGCCCTGGTTTGGGCTTCAGCCTTGATGGCCCTGGCAGCCAGCGAATTGATGACTTCTAAATAAGCAGGCAGGTTTGGGACAGCCCAAACCTGCTTTTTTTATCATCCTCGGAGAGACGAAATGTTGATTGAATACCCGCCGCAAAGGATTGTGTCATTGGTGCCATCCATGACCGAAAGTCTTTTCAATCTTGGGTTTGGAAAGTTTGTCGTCGGGATCACCGATTACTGCATTCACCCCAAAACCGATGTGGACCATTTACCCAGGGTGGGTGGTCCGAAAAATCCGAGGGTTGAAGATATTCTCAAGCTGAATCCAGATCTGGTGATTGCTAACCAGGAAGAAAACAGCCAGCAAACGGTCAGTGAATTAAATAAAAATGGAATTGCCACCTGGCTGACCTTCCCAAAAACTGTGGATGAAGCGATCGCAGATTTGTGGGTTCTGGCGCGTTTGTTTCGCAGCGAAACTGCCCAATTGATGCTGCGCATGATTGAAAAGTCTGTGGAGTACGCCAGGATGGCAGTGCAAGATCAGCCGGCTGTGCGCTATTTTTGCCCAATCTGGTATGAGATCGATCCGGAAGGCAATCCCTGGTGGATGACATTCAACCAGCACACGTTTACCAATGACCTGCTGTCTGTGATGGGCGGAGAAAATGTGTTTTCTGCACGTGAAAGGCGCTATCCAATCGCAGCGGATCTTGGCCTGGCGCCTTCTGAACCATCCGGTGATCGGGATGTCCGCTATCCGAGAGTCAGACTGCAGGAAATTATCGATTCTCGTCCAGATGTGATCTTATTGCCAGACGAGCCCTTTCCGTTTGGAGAAAAAGAGGCCGAAAGATTGATCGCAGAATTCCAGGATTCAGCAAATATCGACCTTCCCATTCTGCTTTTTGAAGGGAGTTCTGATCACCTGGCCCGGCACGCGTATCGCCAGGGCTATTTCTGAACTAGCGCCAGAATTCACAAAATTGACAAATCGAATGGATAGTGCTACACTCTAATTATCTTAATAATCGGATTAATCAATTCAATAAAATATGCAAATTAAACACCTGCCCGATCAACTCTCTGATTTTTTGAGGTATCTATCTGCCGATACTCAAAAAGATGAACGCATTCCACCGTTAACCGTTCTTTCGAGAGAATTGGGGGTAAGTGTGGCCAGCCTGCGAGAGCAGCTTGAGGTTGCGCGCGCCCTGGGTTGGGTAGAGGTCAGACCCAAGACCGGTATTCGCCGCCTGCCTTTTTCTTTTCGTCCGGCAGTTGAACAGGGATTGGCTTACGCCATCGCCGTCGATTCGAATTATTTCAAAATGTTTTCAGATTTTAGAAAACATATTGAATCAGCATACTGGTATGAAGCCGCAAGCCTGCTGGGTGAGAGTGATTTTCAAACCTTACAGTCGTTGATGGCGCGCGCTTATGATAAATTAAAGCGTTACCCGGTGCAAATTCCCCATCTGGAGCATCGAGAACTTCATCTTTTGATTTACTGCAAGCTGGATAATCCTTTTGTTATGGGTATATTGGAGGCTTATTGGAACCTTTATGAAGCTGTTGGACTGGACGTCTATACAGAATTACATTATCTACAACAAGTTTGGGCATATCACCAAAAAATGGTGGATGCGATTTGCGATGGAAATTTTGAAGCTGGATTTCAGGCTTTGTCTGAACATATGGATTTGCTCAACCAGCGCGAGCGAAATACCCCCACTCAATTATTCGAATAAATCCGGGAAATAACCCCGATCCACTTCTGTCAAGGAGTTCTAATGTACCCTTCTGAAACAACCAAATCCATGGAAGAAGGCACTCAACAAGGGCCGATTATTAATGACTTTGTCATTACTTTTAGCACGATCAATGGATCTGGTAGTGCCACTGCCAATAGCACTATTTTACGTGCCTTATTCAAGATGGGAATACCGGTCTCCGGGAAGAACATATTTCCTTCCAACATTCAGGGACTGCCCACATGGTATTCCATTCGTTTGAATAAGGACGGTTACCTGGCAAGAAAAGAAAAGGATGATATCGTCGTCGCGATGAACCCCAGCACTTTTCAAAGAGAACAGGAGTATCTCCTGCCTGGCGGAGTCTTATTCTATTCGGATGATATCAAGGCCAGTATTACTCGTGAAGATATCACCACTTATCCGATGCCCGTAAAAAAATTGGTCAAGGAAGCCAATCCCCCGCAGGCCCTGCGCGATTACATGGCGAATATGGTATATGTGGGTGTGGTGGCTCAAATGCTGGGCATTGAACTTGATCAGATTTACCAGGCTCTCACTCACCATTTTAAAGGTAAGAAGAAGCCAATTGACTCCAATTTTGGAATCATTACGGCGGCAGCCGATTGGGCCAAAGAAAATTTAGAAAAGAAAGATAATTACCAGGTCAAGCCGATGAAGGCCACCGATGGTTATATTATGGTGGATGGGAACACGGCGGCTGCGTTGGGTGCGATTTACGGCGGGGTGCAATTTGTAGCCTGGTACCCGATCACACCGGCTTCCAGCCTGGCAGAATCGCTCCACGAATCGATTGGGGATCTGCGTAAAGACCCTGACACCGGGAAAGATACCTGTGTGGTCGTCCAGGCGGAAGACGAGCTGGCTGCCATTGGCATGGCTACCGGCGCCGGTTGGAGTGGATTGCGTGCGATGACCTCCACGTCTGGTCCTGGGATCAGCCTCATGTCTGAATACCTGGGCCTGGCTTATTATGCCGAAATCCCTGTGGTGGTTTGGGATGTGCAGCGCGTTGGCCCCAGCACAGGATTGCCTACCCGAATTGCCCAGGGCGACCTGACACAAGTCTATTTCCACAGCCAGGGCGATAAGAATTTTATCATCCTGCTGCCCGGCTCTGTCGCCGAATGCTTCGAATTCGGATGGAAGGCTTTCGATCTGGCTGAACGCTACCAGACCCCGGTGATGGTACTCAGCGACCTCGATCTGGGCATGAATCAATGGATGAGCAAGAAATTTGAATATCCGGATAAGCCCATGGATCGGGGAAAGATTTTGTGGGAAGAGGATCTGGAAAAAATGCTCCAGGAACGGAATGGAGATTGGGGCCGGTACCTGGATATCGATGGCGACGGAATTCCATACCGCACGGTTCCGGGCAACCAACATCCCAAAAGCGCGTATTTTACGCGTGGAACTGGGCACGATGAATACGCAAAATACTCGGAAGAGCCGGAAAACTGGGAACGTTTAATGAACCGGTTGGGTCAAAAAGTCAGCCTGGCGCGTTATGCGGTGCCAAAGCCTGACATCCAATTAATGGATGGGGCAGAAATTGGGATCATTTCCATGGGATCAACCGATCCTGCAGTTGTGGAAGCCAGAGACCAGCTCAAAGAGATGGGCATCCCCACCGATTACCTGCGTGTAAAAGCAATTCCGTTCCCCGATGAAGTCGTTGAGTTTATCAAGAACCACGAGCGAAATTATGTGGTTGAAATTAACCGGGATGGACAATTGAAGCAGCTCTTGACATTGGAAAGCCCCGAAAATGCAACCCGGCTGCGCAAGGCATCTCATGTAGATGGATTGGCTTTATCCGCGAAATGGATTCGAGAAACCATTCTCGCCCAGGAGGTAAATGAATAATGGCAACTAGATCAATGGTTCTCCCTGAACGTCCAGCGGGTGTCAACCTGGCAGGATTGACGCGGGCTGATTACCGCGGCGCAGCCAGTACGTTATGCGCCGGGTGCGGGCATAATTCTATCGCCGCTCAGATTGTCGCCGCGTGCTACGAGATTGACCTCGTGCCGGAGCAGGTGATTAAATTCAGCGGCATCGGGTGCAGTAGCAAGAGCCCGACTTATTTCTTGAGCCGTTCCTTTGGTTTTAACGGTCTGCACGGGCGTATGCCGTCCCTGGCATCCGGAGCCATGTTTGGCGACCATAATTTAAAGGCGATCGGGATCAGCGGCGATGGTGATTCTGCCAGCATTGGTTTGGGCCAATTTAAGCATCTCATGCGCCGGAACCTGCCCATGGTATATATTGTTGAGAACAACGGTGTCTATGGACTGACCAAAGGGCAATTTTCTGCGACGGCCGAGCAGGGCCTCGAATTAAAAAAGCAAGGGGTCAATCCATTTTTACCGGTGGATATTTGCATGGAAGCCCTGGCAGCAAACGCGACTTTTGTAGCGCGCACTTTCGCGGGTGATCCCAAGCAGGTGAAAGAATTGATTAAAGCTGCATTCAGCCACCATGGCATCGCGGTTTTGGATATCATCAGCCCATGCGTGACATTCCACAATCACGAGGACTCAATCCATTCCTATACCTTTGGTAAAGACCACAAATCGCCGCTGCACGACATCACTTTTGTGCCCGCCAGGGATGAAATCACGATTGAGGATTATGAAGAGGGCACAACGCGGGAAGTTGAACTGCATGATGGCTCGACGGTGGTGTTAAAGAAACTGGAGAAAGATTACGACCCCACCTCTCGCTGGCAGGCTTTCCGCGCATTGGAAGAAGCCAACCGCGAAAACTGGCTGATCACCGGCCTGATTTACGTCGATCCCAAAGTTCCATCGATCTTTGAAACCTACAACCTGCCGGAAACCCCATTAAACCGGATGGTTGAAAAACAGCTGAGACCCTCCAAAGCCAGTCTGGATAGCCTGAACAATATGTTCGAATAGCTCATTATGCCTGAATCAAAAACGGCCGCACTTGCGTTGTGCGGCCGTTTTTGATTCAGGGAATATACTGGCCCTGGGCAACGGGTCTGGATGGATCGCGGATCCATTCACTCCACGACCCGGCATACAGACGCGCACCTGCCAGTCCTGCTAATTCCAGGGCAATCAGGTGATGGCATGAAGTCACGCCGGAACCACAGTAAACCACTGCCTGGCTGGCTGAATGATTTCCCAAAAGCTTAAACAATTCTTCGCGAAGCAATTCTTTGGTTTTAAATACGCCTGCCGGTGTCAGGTTAGCGCCATGAAAGCGGTTAACCGCACCTGGTATGTGACCGGCGACAGGATCGATCGGTTCCTGAATGCCCTGGTAGCGCTCCGGAGCGCGGGCATCGATGATTACCAGCGCAGGATCCTTCAACGCGGCTGCAATCTCTGGTGTAGCTGCCAGCATCCGCAGGCTGAAATCGGCGGCATAGGCCGGAGATAGATTTGCAGGTGAAATGACTTCCAGACCTTGATTGACCGGGTATCCATCCGCCTGCCATTTTGGGAAGCCGCCATCCAAAACCTGCACCTTTTGGTGGCCGATGGCCCGCAGTATGAACCACAACCGGCTGGCAAAGGCTCCACCGGCCGTATCATAGACAATGACCTGTATTTCGGGAGAGATCCCCCAGCCTGCTAATTTTTGAAGGAAAACCCTGGCTTCAGGCAAAGGGTGGCGGCCCGTTTGGGGACCGACCGGCCCTGATAGATCGAGGTTTAGATTGGCATACAGGGCGCCAGGAATGTGCCCGAGCAAATATTGCTCGTATCCCCAATTTGGATCCCCCAGGTTGAAACGGCAGTCAATAATCCGCGGGGCTTTGCTTTCGATTAATTTCGCCAGATCATGAGTACTGATAATCGGTAAATCGTCCATGGCTACTCCAGGATGAGTTTTCTATCGTTCTTTCCGGTTTGCTATTCACCAATGGTATGCAGCAGGGCAAAGTTCGGCGGACGCAAGGCTCCGACCGGAAATCCGGTAACCATGACCACCTGCTGCCCATTTTCAAATGAACCCTCCGCCAAAATCGCATTATCTACGATCTCGATCATTTCTTCGACGGTTTTGGCGATCGGGACCAGGAAAGGTGTGATGCCCCACATCAGCCCCATCCGTTGGTAGGTCTTTTCTTCGGGGGTGAAGGCCAGGATCGGCACCTGGGGTCTGGCCTTTGACATGAGCAGGGCAGTTTTGCCACTTTGCGTAAAAACAGCAATGGCAGCCACGTTGCGGTCGTGGGCCAGCTCGCGCGCCGCGCGCGTGGTAGATATGGCGTCATCCCGGGTCGGTTCTTCCGGAAAGGCGTTCTTGCTGCCCCAGGCCAAAAAATTCATTTCAGCTTCACGCACGATATCATCCATCATCATCAAACTCTCCAGCGGAAATTCACCGGAGGCAGTTTCACCCGAGAGCATAACAGCATCCGTACCATCGAAGACCGCATTGGCCACATCTGAGGCCTCGGCCCGGGTGGGGCGTGGGTTATGGATCATCGAATCCAGCATTTGGGTAGCGGTAATTACGGTTTTATCATGCCGGTTGGCGAGCTGAATGATCTCTTTTTGAAGAATCGGCACCTTGGCCGGGTTTGTTTCCACCCCGAGGTCGCCCCGGGCGACCATAACCCCATCCGCCTCTTCCACAATTTCATGCAGATTCTCGATAGCCTCAGGCAATTCCAGCTTGGCAATGATCGGCATGGATATCCTGTCCGGGTTGATCGATAAAATCTTTTGGCGGATATTTTTTATATCCTGGGCGGTACGCACGAAGGAAATGGCAATCGCGTCCACGTCCTGTTCGAGCCCAAAGATCAAATCTTCATGGTCTTTTTCAGTAAAACCCGGGATATCCAGATGCACTCCGGGGAAGTTAACCCCTTTATGGGAGGTAAGCTTTCCCCCAAGGATCACCTTGGCAATAATATTCCCTTGATTCAGCGCTTGGATCTCTAATTCGAGGTGGCCATCATCTAGCAAAATGCGCTTTCCTGGAGATAAATTGTGGGTGAGATCGGGGATGTCGATCGGCAGCTGGATAATTTCACCGCCCGCGATGACTGTGTTTGGCGCATCGGGCAGGCTGGTTTGTTTATTGGTCAGTTCAACGATCTGTCCTGCCGACAGCATAACTCCATCGTCGGGCAGCCAGCCCACCCGTAATTTTGGACCCTGCAAATCTTGCAGGATCGTAATTGGGCGGTTTAACGCTTTGGAGAGTTTACGGATAGAGATAATTCTTTGCTCGTGTTCTTCATGCGTCCCATGCGAGAAATTAAGCCGGGCGACATTTAATCCTGCCTCGACCAATTTTTGCAGCTTCGCCTCATCGCCACAACTGGGGCCGATAGTGGCAACGATCTTTGCTTTTCTATCCATAAAGCCTCCGGAAAATTACTGCATGGTCAGAACTGTACGAATCGCCGGCAGCGCCCAATCAATCGTGGGTTGATCAATGATCAGGGGTGGGGCAAAACGGATAATATTGCCGTGGGTTTCTTTCGCCAATATTCCGTGTACCTTGAGTTCCTCGCAAAACCGGCGCGCACCGCCGGCCTCGGGTTTTAGTTCGACCCCAATCAGCAAGCCTTTGCCTCTGACTTCCTTCACGTGGGGGCTGGGGATTTCTGCCAGTTGGTCCTGGAAGTATTCCCCCATTTTTGCGGCATTCTCAATCAGGCCTTCTTCGACGATTACCTTCAGGGAAGCTCTGGCTACGGCGGCTGCCAGAGGATTTCCACCGAAAGTTGAGCCGTGGTCTCCAGGGACAAAACAATCCATGATCGCGGCGTCCGCCAGAATGGCGGAAACTGGATAAAAACCCCCGGATAGAGCTTTTCCGATGCACACGATATCTGCGCGCACGCCTTCATGGTCACAGGCAAAAAGTTTCCCGGTCCGGCCCAAACCGGTCTGGATCTCGTCTGCGATCATTAAGATATTGTTGCGCCGGCACATTTCCTTGATTTGTTTCAAGTAGCCGGCAGGAGGGATGATCACCCCGCCCTCGCCTTGAATGGGTTCTACCAGAATGGCAGCTGTATTTTCATTAATCGCCATCTCTATGGCGTGTGCATCACCGTACGGTACGCTGACAAATCCAGGAGTAAAAGGCCCAAATTCGTCTCTGTATTTGGCTTCCGTGGATATTGTGATCAGAGTTATCGTGCGTCCGTGGAAATTGCCGGCGACCGTGATGATCTCAGCCTTATAATGCGGAATGCCTTTTACCACATAGCCCCATTTACGCGCCAGTTTGATGGCGGTTTCGACCGCCTCGGCCCCGCTGTTCATGGGTAAAGATTTCTGGTATCCGGTGAGGCCTGACAATTCTTTATAAAATAGGGCGAGTTGTGTACTGCGAAAAGCACGAGAAGTTAACGTTACTTGAGAGGCTTGCTCAATAAGGGCAGTCAAAATTTTAGGATGAACGTGACCTTGATTTAAAGCCGAATAAGCGCTCAAACAGTCAAGATAGCGGTTTCCATCTACATCGGTTACCCAGACACCTTCTGCATGGTCGATCACAACATCTAAAGGAAGGTAATTATTGGCGCCGTACTGTTCTTCAAGTTCGATATATTCTCGGCTGTTCATAGGGTCCTCGATTTAGTCTGCAAGCAACTTTACTAGAATGGCTTTCTGGGCATGGAGCCGGTTATGAGCCTGGGGAAAAATGACAGAATGCGGACCATCCGCAACTTCATCCGTCAGTTCATGATTGCGGTGCGCCGGCAGGCAGTGCATGACAATCACATGTGAACGGGCTTCAGAAACCAGGCGAGCATTCACCTGGTAAGGTGGAAATACTGCCTCGCGGTTTTTGGCTTCTGCTTCCTGGCCCATACTGGTCCAAGTATCAGTATAAATGACGTCTGCTTCTTTGACCCCTTCATGCGGATCGCGGAGCTCCTGAATCTTGCTTCCGCTGACCGCAGCAAATTGCTGCGCCAATTTAACCGCTTCCGGATTTAGATCATATCCTGCCGGGCTGGCGATGGTGAAATTTGCACCTAATTTGGTGCAGATGTACATCAATGAAACCGCGACATTATTGGCGTCGCCAATGTAGGCGACATTTAAACCCTTCATCTGCCCAAATTTTTCAACGATGGTCATCGCATCCGCCATTCCCTGGCACGGATGGTTGTAATCGCTGAGCCCATTGATCACTGGAATACTGGCCCATTTTGCCAGCTCCACGACATGAGCATGCTCAAAAACGCGAGCCATGATCCCTTCAACGTATCCGGATAAGACACGCGCGACATCCGCGATCAATTCACGCTGCCCCAAACCAATTTCATTCGGGGAAATATATAACGCGTCACCGCCAACATGGCGCATAGCCATATCGAAGCTTACCCGGGTGCGCAGGCTGGGTTTCTGGAAGATCATTCCCAGCACTTTGCCTTTGAGGAGAGGAGGGTTATCTCCCTTGAAATGCCTGGTTTTTAGTTCGATGGCCAGATTCAATAGCTCCTGCAAGTCAGCAGCAGAATAATCTGAGATGGCGATGAAATCTTTTTTCATGGCTTATTCCTTCAGAAAATGGTTTTGACATGGCAAGTATAACATACGGGATTTGGCCCGTTGTTTTTGGAATTCCGAAAAAAATTTATCCCAGGATTATAAAAGGATCAGCTTATTGGTCGGTGAAACGTGAATTGTCGATCATTTCTTTGAGACGATCTTGCTCGGTCTTTGGTGTGATTTGCGGTTCTGCTTGAGCCTGCTCCAATTCTGCCAATTCGGCCGCATCTAATTCTGTCCGGCTCATCGGGTGAATGATGCTCCATTTGCCACAAAACTCACAGCGGTCGAATCGATTACGCAGGCCTACATTCAATGCCCACCAATGGATACCATAAGGCCGCCGGCAATGGGGGCAGATGGTGCCGCCCCGCAGGCCATAATTTCGGGATGCACCCAACGGCAGGGTTGATAATGGCTTTTTTCGTAAGACGATCGTCTGGAAAGCCACCACCCCCACTATTACCAAAGCAATTCCTCCGAAGAGCGGGATAAGGATACCTGCCATACTGCTCAATTCTTGTTCCGCAGTGACGAAATTCAACCGTTTGACCGGTGTGGTTATCTTGGTCCCATCATTGGTTTCGATGATAGCGCTGAGTTCGTGCCAACCATCTGGATATTGAGTGGTTTGGAACGTTAATTTAAATGGATCGCTGGTTGTTTCAGCAATTAACTGATTGTCGATCATATAACTGACAGTGCGGATATTTCCAGGGCCGGCAACACTTAAAGTAAACGTTCCCCGGATATCACTGCCGTTTCCGTAGCCAAATGTGCGGCTGACATTCAAACGATAGTCAGCTTGTTGGGCCTGAACGGTAAAGAATAACGCGAATAGAATGATTATTGAAATGAAGATTGATTTCGAAAATTTTTTTGACATGTTGCCCTCATTCACCAGGATCTTTACTTCCAACGGGTGAGAATATTCTCCCTTTGAAAAAGGCGTGAGCCCAAAAATAACGCCGCGATATCTATGATGATCAACACAACGATCGAAATTAAAATCAATTGTAAATTGATAAGGATGAACCCGGCGATCTGACCAAAAAAGATCACCATGACTGGCACGATCAAGATCGCGGATATTTGCTCTGCAACTCTGGGGTCATTCACCCGCGAAGAAACGATCACTGCCAGGATCACTGCCATGACAGCCATTAAAGGCCCAATGATTCCTACCGCTAACATCCAGGTCGGACCGAGGACATAGCTTTGTACGGCTGCACTGGCTCCGGCGATCGGCATAGCCACCAAAAATATGATAAAGCAGCCCCAGGTAGCCAGAACCGCGGGAATAACCGCTGCGACGATTTTCCCGACCAGCAATTCGATCGTCGTGATCGGTGTTGCCAGAAGAGGTTCGAGGCTGCGTGTGGTTTTCTCACCGACAATGCTGTAGGCGGCAATCGTGATCGGGATCATAAGCGGCAGGATCATGTACAACAAGAGAAATTGGTTAATCAAATAGATTTGAATGCAGTCCTGAGAGCTCACAGCACCGCACACTTGCGAAAACTGTGCCGGCATGTCCGCCAGGTCTCCTCCAACCGCTCCGGAGGGACGAGTGATGAATAACATTACCAGGGGCAGAATGGTAAAAATAGCCGGCATCAGGGTGATGGTGAATAACACCATGCGGTGTTTGAACACTTCTGACCATTCTTTGTCGATGATTGTAAGAATTCGATCGATCATAATCTTTTCCAATTATTTTTGCGTTTTTATGAATTGATCATTTCGAGGTAGATATCTTCCAATGAGTGGCGCAGTTCACCGACAAATTGAATGTCGGCCTTCATCTCCACCAATTTCCGGATGATTGCCGGGTTTTGCTCTTCCGGGTTATCCAGGCTGACGATCAGACGATTATCCACCGGTTCTACACTATGAACACCAGGCAAGGAAGAAAGGGCCGGGAGCCAATCGGTCTGCAGATTGCTGAGATGAAACACCACCTTTCTGCCAAACAGACGGTTGCGCAGGCTTTGAGGCGTATCCACCGTGATTAAATGCGATTTGAAGATCGCTATCCTCTGGCAGAGGCGGTCGGCTTCGTCCAGATTATGGGTGCACAAAAAAATCGTGGTCCCTTCTGCTTTGAGTTCTTCGATAAAATCACGCACCAGGTGTGACGCTTCCGGGTCGAGGCCGCTGGTTGGTTCGTCCAGGAAAAGGATCTTGGGTTCATGGATCAAGGAGCGAGCGATCGCAAGTTTTTGGCGCATTCCTTTCGAGAAGCTGCCGACCTCGTCAAAGCGGCGATCCCATAAACCTAACAAGCGTAAGAATTTTTCTACCTGCCCGTCGATATTTTTAACCCCATAAAGGCGGGCAAATATCTTCAAATTCTTTTCGGCGCTTAATCGTTCGTACATGCCCGGGGTTTCGGTGAGAATCCCTACGTTTCGCCGAATCTCTGTATCCTGCTTACCGATCACCATGCCGTTGATGACTGCCTCACCGGAGGTGGGTGCGATCAGACTGCAGAGCATGCGTACGGTGGTGGTTTTTCCGGCGCCGTTCGGTCCCAGGAAACCAAACACCTCTCCTTCATTCACATCCAGGCTCAAATTATCGACGGCAACCACGGGCAGGTGATTTTTCCCAATATTGAAAATCTTGGTCAGCTTTTCTGTATGGATCATGGTGGTATCATTTCTAAAAGGAATTATTACCAGGATTTTATCCCGGCTTAATCATTTTACGGCAATCTGCGGATTCGGATGTCAAAAAGGCGGAAAAAAGCATCAAGAATCCATCAAAGATGACGGTGATACCTGTCGATGGTGTTGGTTTAATCGCCTTTACTTACTTTAATGGTCACATCCATGGGCAGCGCCAGACCAGCTTCTACTTCCACAGCCTTAATAATACCCACTGGAACGGGGCAGGCAGTATGGGAACAGTATTGGTTGGACATCTGAAATGTTAATGGTCCACTGCGGCGAAAAGTAATTTCCTGGAAGGGGTCGACCTCATAAAGCTGGCTTGCCAGGCGGGTAATGGCGGCACAATCACTTTGAATGGCCAGTTTGACCGTATCATCCGCACTTTTTGCCTCGATTAATGTTCTAAATCCACAGATTCCCGCGAATACTTCAACTTTCGCCATTGATTACTCCTTAAAGGCAGTTCGTAGAATTTTATGAGTAGTTGCTTTGTTGAGGATAAGTTTGAGCAGAATGCTCGCTCTCCAAAAGGCAAAGCCAGCCAGACCGTGCGCCAGAACTGCAAAAAGTGGCGGAGTCTGGAATGTATAATAGGTCCAACATAACCGGGTTGTTCCCCATATTTCAAGGAACAATCCCAGGCTTGAGCCGGCAATGAATGCCGCTAATGCGGTCTGGTAATTCCCGGGGCTGATGATTAACAGCATGCAGGTAACCAGGGCCATAATGGTCAGCGATTTATTAATTGTTGGCCAGACAAAGGATACCATGAGGATCATAAATCCAATCAAAACCGGATAATAGATCCACCGGATGGTTTTTTCAGTTAATGAAGCAGTCCAACGTAAGATTACTCTGACCATGCGGTCGATCGTCAGGTTAGCGATGGGCCAGGCCGGGATAATCCATAAAGGGGGTCTCTCCTGGGTGAAATAGGTCCACAAATGGGTCTGGGTACCCCAACTCTCGATCGCCAACCCGCCGCAAATCCCTATAAATACTAGATAGGCATCGTGTTTTAAATTGGCGCCAGCCATAATCGCCAAAGACATAATGCCAAAAATTCCGATGAGCAGCCAATCCAGCTGGGTCCAGATTGGATAAGCCGGATTTATTTGCGAGAAATAATCTGCAACCAGAGGCCACCAAACGATCACGATTAGCAGGATGACCACGACAAACAGGCTGAACAAGGTATAACTGAACTTCGTCCAGCCCAGCAAACGGGATATTCGAATGATCCAGCTCCCAATGGTCGGGGGAAGCCGGGGATTCTTTGGCTGCACATCCATAACTCAAACCCTTTTGAGCAATTTTACCTTTAATAATGCTTCTATGAAGCGATACGGGGGAAGGGAACTCAAGATTTTCAGGTCGTTTAGCCAGCTGCCATCTTCGTTGAGAAAGTGGAAAATGCTTTGAATGGAATTCTTTTTGAATAATATAGTGAACAGGTCCGCACATTCATTTGGGTGACGCAGCATAATTTGCAGCAAGATCGTATCAAACCAACGGTAACGTGACGAGGATTCAGATATGAAGAAGGGGTGGTGATATGTGGAGAGAGAGTGGACAATAGCCTTAGAATCCTCGTGAATCCGCCAAAAAGCATAACCGGAGGATGGTTTTACTCTTCCACCTTTGGTCCCTATATTAAGGATGTGCGCGCCGGACTTGCGCGTGAATATTTGGTCGGTCATAGGAATTACGCCTTGCTCAATCTCTTTGATTTCGTAGTTCTCAATCCCCAAAATCTTTTCCAGATATTCCTGCAAACCATGGCGATATTCGGACTGAGAAAGCAGCGCCGCGGAAAATAATGTATATTCGACCAGGGCCAAATTCGGGCTGAACGGCAGGATATACATAAAACGCATGGCGCCATCTTGTGGGGTGCGGAAATCAAACAAGATTGGAGTCTGGGGGTCAAAACTGGGCTCAGGCGTTTCGATGACCCAGCCCACAAAATGTTGTTTAAGGTAGTGATATTTTAACGGTTGGGGGTTAATATCCGCTGGTTTGAGAATGCTGTCAAAAACGAAGTCGGCGGAAAATAATTCGCCATCGATATCGACCTGGGCTCCTTGTAGGGTGTCGGTGATCGCATTAACCGCGCCCTGGATCCAATGGCAATTGGGATAGGCGGCGATCTTATTTCGCGCATAATCATAATAATCGATGCCGCGCAGCATGTGGTACCGGTAATTCTCTAAAGGAATGATCTGGTCAAAGGAAGACGAGACGAAACGAATTTGCTTCCAGGAACGGAATAGTGTGGTTTCGAGGCCAGTAGGTTGGTCGGTCCAAAAGCACCAGGTATGGTCATTCTGGCTTTTTGTTTCACGATCAACAATTAAGATTGTGCGACCGGAAAGGTCGCTCTCAATTAATTCCAGGGCCAGGCTTAACCCTGCTGCACCGCCACCGGCGATGATGTAATCGTAATGGACCATTCTGCCTCAGCGATCCGGTTAGCTTTGCCGGCTGAGAATCACTTCTGTTTTAATGATTTCAGTCGTTTCATCACGTCATTCGCCCCACGGCCAAAATAATCGTGAAGCTGCAAATATTCCGCAAATAAGCGGTCGTAAATGGCATGGGCAGCCGGGTCGGGGTGGTACACTTCATCGCGCAGACGGGCCATATACCGGGCAGCGTCGTAAATACTATCATAGCCGCCGGCAGCTTTACCCGCAGCCACAGCGCCGAACATCGCGGAGCCAACGGCAGGGGTTTGTTTAGCAGCAGAAATCTTTACCTCCATGCCTGTAACATCGGCGTAAATTTGCATCAATAATTGGTTCTTGTCGGGCAAACCGCCGGTGCCGATAATTTCTTTGACCGGGACTCCATACTTATTGAAATCATCCACGATGACACGGGTTCCGTATGCGGTGGCTTCGATCAGCGCCCGGTAAATTTCTTCGGGTTTGGTCAATAATGTCATGCCCAACATCATGCCCGTTAAATCTACATCGACTAATACACTGCGGTTTCCATTCCACCAATCCATCGCCACGAGCCCGCTTTCTCCCGGTTTAAGTTGGGCGGCTTTGCGTTCCAGCAGGGTGTGAATATCGATGCCATGCTTCTGGGCTTCTTCCTGATAACTGGCAGGCACACAGTTTTCTACGAACCAGGCAAAATGATCCCCCACGCAGGATTGCCCGGCTTCATAACCAAAGAAACCGGGGATGATCCCGTCTTCAACGTATCCACACATCCCCGGAACAACTTTTTCCTGCTCGCCGAGGACCATATGGCAGTTTGAGGTGCCCATGATGATCACCATGCGCCCGGTTTCGACGACAGTGGATGCCGGGACAGACACATGCGCGTCGACATTGGCTACTGCTACCGCAATCCCTGGTTTGAGACCGGTCCAATCCGCCGCATCTGCAGTTAATTCTCCGGCTTTGCTGCCCAGCGGGGTAATGTCGCGGGTCATTTTTTGATCGACGAAATGCTCCATGCGAGGATCGAGGGCTTTGAAGAAAGCATCCGGGGGGAAATCCTCGCGCTTTGACCAGATCGCTTTATATCCCGCGGTACAGCTGTTCCTGGTTTCCACCCCGGTTAGCTGCCAGATGACCCAGTCTGCAGCTTCAATAAACCGGTCGGCAGCCGCGTAGACCTCCGGAGCTTCATTCAAAATTTGCCAGGCCTTGGGGACAAACCATTCGGAACTGATCTTCCCGCCATACCGGTCGAGAAAATCAAACCCTTTTTCACGGGCGATTTCATTTAAGCGGTTCGCTTCGGGTTGGGCGGCATGGTGTTTCCATAATTTGACCCACGAGTGGGGATTGTTGCGCCAGGCTGGCAAGAAGCATAACGGCGTTCCATCGGCTTTTGTGGGGAGCATCGTGCAGGCAGTAAAATCGATGCCAATTCCGATGACATCCTCGACATTTACGCCACTCTCCTTCATAACGGCTGGAATAGAGCGTTTAAATACTTCTAGATAGTCGTTTGGATCCTGCAGCGCCCAATCTGGCCCAAGTTTGATATTTGTCCCGGGTATTTTTTCATCAATCACGCCATTGGCGTAGGCGTGGACCGCGGTGGCGATTTCCTCGCCGGTGCCCACATCCACCAATACCACTCGCCCGGATTCCGAGCCAAAATCTACTCCAATCGCATATTTTGTCGCGGTCATCAACTTCCTTTAATGCCGGTCTGTTTTATTTCTTTGTGGTTTATTAGCAGTTATTTCACTGCAGGATCACGTCTGGAACTATCGCGGACGATTAAGCGGGGCTGCAGGGAAATGGTTTTTGGTTCGTATTCCTCCTGGTTTTCCCGGTGCGAACGAATCATTTGGACAACTTCCCGGACCGCAGCTGCTCCCATTTCTCGTAATGGCTGGCGGATCGTGGACAGCGAGGGGATAAAAAAGGCTGATTCTGAATAATCATCGAAACCAACGACCCCCAATTGTTCGGGGATACCTATTTCGAGCTGATGCGCCGCATGCAGAACACCCAACGCCATCTGATCGTTTGATACAAAAACCGCATCCAGCCCAGGATTGTGTTTAGCCAATTCCAGGAAGGCTTTTTCGCCGCCGGCTGCGGTCCAATCTCCCTCTATTACCAGAGATGGGTTGATTGTTAATCCAGCTGTGGTCAGCGCTTCTTTCCATCCCCGATATCGCTCGGATGCTTCCCACCAGGCGGTTGGACCGGTAATTATCCCAATTCTTTGATAACCCTGCCGGATCAAATGCTGCGTAGCTAACGCTGCCCCATGATAATTATCGATTGAGACCACACTCAAACCGGGCTGGGGTTGGTTTAGAAAAATGACAGGGGGTATATCCGACAAGATCGGAGCAAGATAGAGCTCGCGGTTATCGCTCACCGGCGGAACTGCCCAGATAATCCCATCGACCTGACGACCACCGAAACTGTAAAGAATTTGACGAAAATCTTCTTTATCAAGCTCGTGGGTCAGGATCAGGTTCAAAGAATATCCCAGCTTTTCTGCTTCTTGCTGCAGCCCTACCAAAACTGTGGAAGGGCCATAGAGCTCGATACCGGTGGTGACGACCCCCAGGGTATAGGAATGGCGGGTTATTAAAGAACGAGCAATCGTATTGGGCTGGTAGCCCATTTCATCGATGATTTGCTGGATGCGCAAGCGCGTATCTTCGGCGACATCCGGGCGTTTATTCACCACTCGTGATACGGTCTGCGCAGATACACTGGCTGCAAGAGCCACTTCTTTTAAGGTAGCTTTTTTCGACATTGGCTTTTCGTGATTACCGTGAACGATAACAATATAGCATAACGGTTTCTGGGAGTCAATCAAAAATCCAGCAAGGAGCTCACGACAGTTCGGCAGCGGTTAAAAGCTCCTCACGCCGTTTGACCATTAACTTACGCACTTTCTGGGCATCTGCCGGATAGGTAAAATAAAACAGGCTGAACACCAGGCCGCAAATGATCCAGGGGAAGGGGATGGTCCAGATCAGGGCATTGGTCAGCCCGATTGAATCCGCCAGGGAGCCGGCGATCAAACCTGCGAAAGAAGATAATCCACCTTCAATGAGAGCGACAACCGAATAGGCACTGGAACGCATTTCAGGGGGTACCACTGCCTGCATCATCGGTTCCTTGGCACCACGACCCGGCCAACCGATTAAAAGGGCTGTAAAAGTCGCTAACCCAAACATCTGCCAGAAAGTCATTTCTTTGCCATACGTGAGCAGAATATACATCAATGGAACGCCTGCAAAGACAGAAAATTGCCCAATGATGGTTCTGCCATATTTTGGATTCAGTTTTTCCGCGTAATCACCGATGATGCCGCCCAACAAACTGCTGATAGCCGCCCCAATCACGATAATTGCAAATACGAGCGGCGCTGATCCGTTTTGATCGCTGAAGGAAATTTCGTTCGAATAATGCAGTTCGCGTACCATCCAATTGATAAAATATACTCCCATAACCACCCAGGGCATGCTGCCGGTGATCCCCTGCAATATGGCGGCCCAAATGGTTGGAATGCGCAAAGTGTTGACCATATCCTTTACATTAATTTGGAATTGCTTCTCGTTTTCGTGGGTCATTAATCCAGCTAATTCAGGTTCCGATGAGCCCCGGGGCACCTCTTCGACCAGCAGCCAGATGATTACCCCGGTGAGCATGCTGGCGATACCCAGACCTATGAATCCCCATCGCCATAAATCTTTAGTCGCGACGAAACCTAATAGGAAAACACCAATTACGGTACCTAAGAGACCAACCAGGCCGATAACTCCTAAAGCTCTTCCGCGTTTGGATTGCGGGAAATGATCTCCCAGTAAAGAGAAGGTTGCCGGCATCAAACATCCTAACCCGAGACCAGAGATGGCTCGAATAATCATCATGCTGGAAAAATCCGGCACCAAACCCACCAGCAGCGTCCATATTCCCCAAATACCTGTGCCAAAGATCATCACTTTTTTTCGTGAATAACGATCCGCCAGATAACCCCATAACGGGGAGCTGACAGTTTGGGTGATGTTTCGCAGGGTTTCCATCAGGCCTATCTGGCTGAAACTTACATTCCACAGCGTTTGAATGATGGGCGAAAGGACGCCCATCGACTGTCCTTCTCCTTGATCCACCAGATAGCCCAATCCCAGGGCAAAAAGTGTTCTGCCGGATTTCTTTTGCGGTGTCTTTTGCATGTGGCCTCCATGATGTGAACTGCGATGATATACAATTTTCAGGTGAAACCGTTACTGGAGATCAGGCATCGGGGTTGAATCGTTCCATCCAGCGCTCTGGATTATTCAGCGGCATAAACGAGCCGTAATCGTGGTACAGCGAGCCGGCATCTTTTGTCGCTAACAGGAACCGGCGCAGATGGGTAAATTCAGGAAAATCTACGATCGTTTTTACCAGCCATTTGGCCAATCCCAACCCGCGGTATTCGGTCAGAAAAAACACATCACATAGCCAGGCAAAAGTACAATAATCAGTAACCACCCTGGCAAATCCCGCCTGCTTTTCCAAATGGTATACCCCAAAACACAGCGAGTTGCGGACCGATTGTTGGACGACCGCGAGCTTCCGCCCGGCTGCCCAATATGATTCTTCGGAGAGAAACTGGTGAATCCGGTTAATATCCAGCTTTGCAGGATCGGTGCTGATCGAGAAATCGCCTTGATGGAATTCGTAGTTCATTGTCAAACTTTCGTAAATTGGATTTTTTGTGTGCTGATATCTTGATTGATTATAGCCCAAAGGAATTTTGGGATCTGTTTCAGGGGTGAACAATTTCTGAGTAAATATGTTAATCCTCAGTACAACAAGCTCCAACATGGGGTATCATTAGGCACATTTCAACTTGATAAGAAGGAGAAGGTCTATGTCAGGCCGTCTTGACGAATTTCAAAGTTACCGGTTGCGGATGAACGAGAGAATTGCGGGCATCGACCATCTTGGGATCGAACGCTTTTTTAATCTGGATACAAATGCATATAAAGATAAAGATCTGGATGGAAAAACAAAAGAATTATTAGGCCTGGTTGCATCCATGGTGCTGCGTTGTAATGATTGCATCGATTACCATATCATCCAATGTGTAGATGCCGGTTGGAAGGATGAGGAATTATATGATGCCTTCAATGTCGCGTTGGTGGTGGGCGGCAGCATTGTGATCCCACATTTGAGGCATGCCGTCGAGAGCCTGGATTTATATCGACAGGAGCATGCCAATGCCTGAACAATTCTCCCCAGCCTTTTGGGTGGGTTCGATACCCATCATGGGAAGGTTGGTACTGGCTCCGATGGATGGGGTGACAGATCTACCTTTTCGGGTGATGACCCGCCGCCTGGGATCGGCGATGAGCTATACCGAGTTCATCAATGCCATCGATGTGCTCAATGGACACCCCAGGCTCCCCAGGCAGGTAAAATTCCTTGAAGAAGAGCGCCCCGTTGTTTTTCAGATTTATGATGATAATGCCGACCGGATGGTGGAAGCCTGCCAGGTGCTGGAGTTATTGAATCCAGACATCATCGATATCAATATGGGCTGCCCGGCAAAAACCGTTTCTCATCGTGGGGCAGGGGCAGGTTTGCTGCGCCAACCAGAGAAAGTTGCCGAAATCGTAACAAAACTGGTTGCCAATATGAAGGTCCCCGTAACTGCCAAAATCCGTCTGGGTTGGGATGATAAAAGCCGCAACTACCTGGAAATTGCCAGGATCATCGAAGACTGCGGGGCATCATTGCTCGCCGTGCACGGTCGGACGCGGATGCAAAACTATACTGGTACTGCCGATTGGGATGCGATTGCCGAAATAAAACAAATCTTGAGTATCCCGGTCCTCGGGAATGGAGATGTAACCAGCCCGGCAGATATTGAGCGTATGTTCCTGCATACCGGGTGTGATGGGGTGATGATTGGGCGAGGGGCAATTGAAAACCCCTGGATTTTCAGCGGGCTGGATCGGGATTCTGTCAGTCCAGAATTGGTCTACCAGTCCATGCTCGAACAACTGGATTCCATGCTTACCTTTCAGGGACCAACCGGGATTATCTCCTTTCGCAAATTTGCAAAAAGATATTTGAGACCCTACCAGGTTGAACACGAGCAGCTGCGCAGCTTGTTAACTTGCCTTGATCCGAATCAATTTCGGGAGATATTAGATCGCATTTTCTCTTCTGCCAGTTTACCAGTTTAGGGCAGAGTCCGGTCCTGGCAAGAAGATACAATATTCCAATTGAAACTTTCAACGATCCCATGCGTAGACCATTAATGTAACCACAGTTTCGGCTGGATAATTTGCAGCGATAGAATAGTTTTCAGGATTTGATTTACGGGAGGTTGTTCGATGGATCGAAGGTCAGGCTGCCTGGGCGGATTATTTAAATTATTCTTGTTGGATACCTTATTTAACTGGCTGCAGCGCAATGTGGGATTTGGACGCGGAGGGTGCGGTGGGTGCGGATGCGGTTTTATTTTGCTGATCATCCTTTTAATCCTGGCATTTTCTGTCCTGTTTAATACAGATTGGTTCAAGTTATTCAGTGCGATCCCGATGGGATAGCTGCCGATTTAAGTCAGGTCAAGCTGGTTTGACTCTGTTAATCACGCCAATTGAATAAGAAGAATTAGACAAAATAAGGACGTTTTCGCTTTCCTTTTATTATAGAGAAGTGTAAACTTAGTTTTGATACCTGTTGTTGGTGGAGGGAAAAATGACGTTGGTCCGAGATTTATTAGCCCAAAAAGGCAATGCCATCTGGACAATTTCCTGTCAGACCTCAATAAAGGACGCGTTGAGTCTCATGGCAGAAAAGAAGATTGGGGCGTTGATTGTGACCGACGTTGGGTATGTGGTCGGGGTATTCTCAGAAAGAGATTATGCCAGAAAAGCGATATCTGTGCCTGATTTTTCAGTCGAGATGACGGTCGACCAATTAATGACCCGCCGGGTTTTATACTGTATTCCCGAAGAAACGGTAGATGAATGTATGATGTTGATGACCCAGAAAAACATTCGCCACCTGCCGGTATTGGAGGAAGGTATTTTGGTTGGGATGATATCCATTGGGGATGTGGTGAAAACGACCCTATCAGAAATGGACAGCCGGATTAAAGATCTTGAAGATTACCTTTGGCTCCACATGATTTAGAGAGGGTGAGGACGATGGCAAACGTACAGGATATTCTTAAGTCAAAAGGCCAGAATGTATATGCAGTCTCCCTCGATGATTCCATAGAGAGTGCACTGAAACTGATGTCTGAAAAGGGAATCGGTGCGGTCGTCGTCATGAATGGCAAAATCATCTCAGGTATTTTCTCGGAAAGGGATTTTGCCCGGAAAACTCTGACTATCGAAGGCTTTAATCTTAATCTGCCGGTTCGAGACGTGATGAGCACGCCGGTATATTTCGTTCACCCCGACCAATCCATGGAAGAGTGTATGGCATTGATGACCGAAAAACGCATTCGCCACATTCCGGTCATGGAAAATGGAAAACTGACCGGGGTTATTTCCATTCGGGATGTCATTAAATGGTTGATTGCCGACCGCAGTATCGAAATTCAAGAATTGGAAAGGTTCGTGTCTTCCAAACCGCAAGTGGGGTTTGAATAAAAAAAAAGGACGGGGGAGGCTTCGAAACCTCCCCCGTCCTTTTTTTGACGATCTTATTAGCTCACGACTTTGCGAACGTCCGCCAGCTGACCGGCGCTTCCAAGATAATTATTCTTTTCGGCGATAAATTTCGCATATTCCCCCATAAAAATCTTGCCAATGGGGCGGAGATCAAAATTTTCGGGGTGTTGGGTGAAATATTCACGATGAACACGAGTCCAGACCAGGCGGCCATCCGTATCGATATTCACCTTGGTCACGCCCAGGAGCGCGGCTTGTTTGAATTGGGTAGGATCGACACCCATCGCACCCTTTAACTGGCCGCCGGCGGCATTGATCCGCGCTACTTCATCCTGGGGCACGGAACTGGAGCCATGCATCACCAGGGGGAAGCCCACCAATCGTTTCTGGATTTCTTTCAGGACATCGAGCCGTAAGGCCTGACTGCCAGAGAATTTATACGCCCCATGGCTGGTGCCGATGGCAACTGCCAGGGAATCGCATCCACTGCGATCCACGAATTCCTTGGCCTGGGCCGGATCTGTGAGCAGCGCATTGGCTTCGCTCACGGCAACGTGCTCTTCCACACCGCCCAGCATGCCTAATTCGGCTTCAACAACGATCCCACGGGCATGAGCAGCCTCGACAACCCGGTGGGTCGTTTCGATGTTTTGGTCAAATGGCAAGCCGCTGGCATCGATCATCACCGAGCTGTAGAATCCGCTTTTAATGCAGTCATAACAGGTTTCTTCGTCTCCGTGGTCAAGGTGCACGGCAAAAATCGCATCCGGAAAGACTTCTTCTGCGCTGCGGATCAAGCCTTCCAGCATGATCTTGTGGGTGTATGAACGGGCGCCTTTACTGATTTGAATAATGAAAGGCGCCTGGCTGTCCAAGCATCCACGGAAAAGCCCCATCGTTTGCTCGAGATTGTTAATGTTATATGCGCCAATGGCGTACTTGCCATAAGCGGCTTCGAATAACTTCTTAGTCGTTACAATCATCTTCCACTCCTTGAATATTTTTGTCGCAAATTCCAGCTATTATAGCCGAAATTCTCGCGAATTTACGATTTTAGACGATAAAGAGTTTCACCGGCGTGCGGTACCAGTAATATCCCTTCATCTTCACGACCGGCCCATTCCTCAGGATGAATGGTCGCCGGGTCGCGGTACCCCAGATTTACTTTTGCACAGCGCTCCGGCGAGATGCCTGTTGCCAGGGTAACCCGGACCCGGGGTATTTCGACCCCATTTTCATAACTGCCCATGCCCTTTAAATGGGTCGAATGGGCGATGACCCCCCACGGGAAGTCTTTATATTTATCCCATTGCTTCACAAAAAAATCTCGGGTGTGGTAGCCGATTTCATCCAGGACCTTCCCATGGGTATAGGATATTTCGGTAATATGAGGGGCATAAATGATCACCTCGCCGCCATCCGCGATGACCGGCTCCATTTTATACATGCCCTTGGCGCCGGTCCAAATATCATCATAAAGCTCAGGCATCACCGAAAGCACCTGCTTGTAGGGGTGATCGACATATTTTACGTGTACCTGGGATGACAAATCGGCTGCGGCTGACCAGGTGGCATCGGGTTCGCCGGCAAACACACCGCAAATGCCTTCGCTCTTGACCACCGGACAAACGAACAATTTTGGCGTCTTGATATAAGACGCGGCTTTATTAACGACCGACCGAACGGGAGTTGATTTTGTGCCGATAATTTTAAAGTTTGAGATCAGCGCCCCCAACCAGTGGGTGAAGTTGATCACCTCAGGACCGCTAATCCCGGGGAAGAAATATTTATTTCCGCCGGAGAACCCTACCACCTCATGTGGGAAAACAGGACCGCAAACCAGAGCCAGATCGTAATCCAGCACCATTTTGTTTACCCGTACAGGCAGCTCCATGGACAGCATACCGTTGCTGAGCGAGCTGGTTTCTTCCTTGCTGATCGTACCCACGGTGACAAAGGTCTCGGGCAAATCCCAGCGGTGGTTATAGATCCCAATATCCGCGTATTTGGTGCGGCGATCATCGGCTGTAATCCCCAGGCGCTGGTTCAGAGCATCTTCACTCATCGGGGTGTGGGTGCCCAGGGCAATCAGGTAATCCAATTTCGCGACCCGCCCGTGCATGGCCTCGAAAAATAGCGAGAAGAAGAGGGGCAGCGGCATGGTACGCGTGCCATCTGGCACGATCACAAGCACGCGCTGACCGGTGAGATCAAATTCCTGGAAGAAGGCATCCGTCACCGAGCGGACTTCCTCATCGGTTAGAAACCGATCCTCGTAACTCAATCCAAAAGACTTTTGTGAAATACTGGCAGTCACCATAGCCATAATATTTTCTCCTTTAAACACCGCTAAACGCGGAGAAACCGCCATCGATCGGAACGACAACCCCGGTGACGAAACTGGAAGCGGGCGAAAGCAGCCAGATAACCGTGCCTGCCAGGTCAGTTGGATCGCCAAAACGGTTCATGGGGGTGTGACCGATCACAGCCTTCCCTCTTGGGGTAAGTTCGCCGGTTTTTTCATCGGTCATTAAAAAGCGGTTCTGTTCTGTTAAAAAGAAACCGGGCGCCAGGGCATTCACCCGTATATTCGGGGAATATTCCTGATTGATATGGACAGCCAACCACTGGGTGAAGTTGCTGATAGCAGCCTTGGCAGCGGAGTATGCGGGGACACGGGTTAATGGGCGGAAGGAATTCATCGAAGAGATATTAATAATGTTGCCATCTTTTTGGGCGGCCATTAATTTCCCAAATACCTGGCTGGGGAGAAGGGTGCCGATAAAGTTCAGGTTAAAGACCCATTGCACCGCATCCGCGGGCAGGTCAAAGAAGGAGCTTTCAGCACTGGTTGTAGCCTGCTTTTTGTTGCCTCCGGCGCCATTAATGAGTATATCGACACGGTGATACGCGCTCAGGACCACATCAGCCGCGACTTCAATGCTTTTTTTATCCAGCACATCGCACTTGACCGCAATTGCCTCACCGCCATCCGCTTTGATCTCATCCACAACTTTCTGAGCAGCTTCCACAAATAAGTCCAAAACGGCTACTTTTGCCCCACATTTTGCCAAAGACTTGCTGATCGCGCTGCATAAAACACCTCCGCCGCCGGTAACCACGGCTACTTTTCCCGAGATGTTAAATAAATTCGTCAGATAGCTGGTGTCCATAAATTCTCCTTTTAATTTGTATTAAAGCTTATTGTACGGCAACTCGGGGCGAAAATAAAACCTTTTAAAGAACAATTCAGGCAAATGATCTGGCGAACAGGATAGTAATAGTGGTTAAATACCAGTGGATGAGGAATGGATATAAGAATGATCGTGTCCGCCAGGCGATATAGCCATATACCGTCCCGCCAAAGATGCAGCTCAGCGTCTCAAGTTCCGGTTTCCCAAAATGGGCGATGGTAAACGGTATCGCCTGGAGAATAATCGCATACGGGCCACAGATGGGCAGTAAAGTAAAAAGAAGCAAACCGCGGAATACGAATTCCCACCCAAATAGATCCATCGCATTTGTGAATACCAGTTGAGCGGGATTTTCCCGGTTGAGGCCATAATACACCTGGAAATCGGGGGTTTTCGCGATAAAGACCATGGCAATCGTTAACAAAATCCACCCGCCAAGGGTAAACACTAACCCTGCTCGCCAACTGCCGATGCGGAAACCATAATCTGCCAGCGGCTGCCGGTAGATTAAAAGCACCAACGCCAATGGGATTGCCATATAGAGGAAAGCATGATCCATCCATTTCTCGCGAAAAATACCGTGATAATGATCGATAACAATCAATAAAGTTGTAACGATAAGGGTGGAGGCTGCCTTCCAATCCATTTTGAGGGAGGTAAGCTGTAAAGAATTCATCATTAGTTATGAATACCATTTAAAAATACTATCAATATTCGCATAGCCATTGATGTAACTATGCTAACAGTGAAATGACTTTGCAATATCCTTCAATCGTTTCCTCGATATCCTGATTCGTGCTGAGCGGATTGATATTCAGATGGATTGTCCGCCCCAAAAGGTCGAGCGTTTTAGGGCACATATCCGGCGTGTATTGGGGAATATTGTGCGCCCACTGCCAGGGACCGGAATCGCCGCTCCATTGACGATGATTGACGATCGGGATCCAATGCGTATAAATGTGGTAATCGGTGACATCCGGGTGAAAAATCACGGACGCGCCGATATTTTCTGCGGATAGAGCTTGCGTTAATCTCAATGCCTGTGAACGATCGCGCGCCAACAGGATCAATGCAACGGCATTATCTCCCTGAGGATCAGATTGGCGTTGATACGATATGCCTGCTGAGCGCAGGGTGGGGGCGAGACCTTCCACTAACATCTGTTTTCTGGCGCGCAGCAGGTCAAGCAGGCCATTTAATTTTCGCAGCTGCACGAGCGCCACGGCGGCAGTCAATTCTGGCATGCGGAAATTAACGCCCCACATCGTCTCATCGTCCGGGATCTCATAACGCCGGCCAGCGACGGGATCATGGAACATAACTGCCCGTTCCCAAATCTCACGGTTGTTGGTAATCACCAGGCCGCCCTCACCAGAAGTAATCACCTTGTTGAACTGCAAGCTGAAGCAGCCTACGGCGCCAATCGCGCCCAATTTCACGCCGTGATAGGTCGCCCCGTTGGCCTGGGCGACATCTTCCAGGACTGGGATCGAGTGTTTTCGCGAGACAGCCATAATTTCATCCATCTGAGCCGGCACACCCCGCATGTGAACCACGATGATCGCCTTGGTATGGGCTGAAATGTGGCGCTCAATATCTTTGGGATCCAGGGTAAGGGTGTCATCCACTTCCGCAACCACCGGAACCGCTCCAACGGCTAACACCGCCTCTGCCGTAGCGATCCAGGTGTACGCCGGGACAATTACCTCGTCCCCAGGGCCAACTTGCAGACCGTGCAGCCCGCAAATCAATGCTGCGGTACAGGACGTCACTGCCAGGGTGAATTTAGCCCCGGTATATTTGCCAAATTCCTGTTCCAACTGCTCGGCCCTGGAAGGCCCAGGGTTTGGACCATAATAGCGGAACAGGCGTTTGGATCGGATTACCTCGACCACGGCCTGCTCCTCTTCCTCACCAATCAGCATCCCACCCGGATAAATTGCAGGATCCGGGGTGGTGCGAGAAGGGCGCCCGCCGTTGATTGCAAGATCTGAAAGCTGAAAATTATCTTTGGACATATTCACCTTATGAGGGTCGCATAGAATTAGGATATTGCAGCTGTTGTGATCATTCTATTCTGATTTCAAATATTGCGCATAGTCATTAAATTTTCCAGTATTTCCAATCTAGATGCTATAATTCTACAATCAAACTCAGGATTGGTTTATGAAAACCGCGCAACCTCAGGACCGCACCAAGTGGTACATCATGGCAGCCGTAGCTATGGGTGTATTCCTGGCAACAATCGACGGAAGCATTGTAAACATCGCACTGCCTGTCCTGGCAAAGGATCTCCAGGTAGACTTTTCGGTGATCGAGTGGGTGGTTTTAGCCTATTTGCTGACCATTACTACGTTAATGCTGGGCATTGGACGCCTGGCAGACATGATCGGTAAAAAGAAGATTTACGTATCAGGTTTCGTTATCTTCACCCTGGGATCAGCACTCTGCGGTTCGGTCAGCCACATTGGATTATTAATCGGTTTCCGGGTACTGCAAGCCATCGGGGCATCGATGATGATGGCCTTAGGCACCGCGATCATTACCGAGGCTTTTCCATCCGTGGAACGGGGAAAAGCCTTGGGAATCATGGGAAGCGTGGTTTCGATCGGAGTGATTATCGGCCCCACGATAGGGGGATTGATATTAGAAGCTGCCTCCTGGCAGTGGTTGTTTTTCGTGAACGTTCCGATAGGAATCGTCGGTGTTTTTATGGTATTAAAATTTGTCCCCGCAATCCGACCCACCGAAAGCGAGCGGTTTGATTTTTGGGGAGCCGGATTACTCTTTATCTGCCTGTTTTCTTTACTGTTGGGTTTATCGCTCAGCCAGGGATTGGGTTTTGAAAACTTCCAGGTGATCGGTTTACTTTTCGCCGCCGTGATCGCGCTGGTGAGCTTTATTCTGGTAGAACTGCGCCAACCACAGCCGATGATCGATCTGCGGCTATTTAAGAATGCTTTGTTGTCCATTAACCTGGTTACCGGTTTTTTAGGCTTTATCGGGACGTCCGGAACAATGCTGCTTATGCCGTTCTATTTACAGAATATCCTCAGTTTTTCACCGCGGGATGCCGGGCTGCTGTTAGGGGTGGTGCCGTTAGTGGTCGGTTTTGTGGCGCCGGTTGCCGGTAATATTTCAGACCGGATCGGTTCGCGGCCTTTAACCGCGATCGGATTGTTTGTATTAATCTTGGGTTTTGTCAGCGTCAGTTCCTTGGATGCATCCACAACTGCGCTGAGTTACGCACTTCACTTTTTGCCTGTTGGTCTGGGGTTGGGGTTGTTTCAATCCCCGAATAACAGCGCTATCATGGGAACTGCCCCAAGAAACCGCCTGGGGATCGTTTCAGGGATGCTGGCGATCACCCGCACTTTGGGACAGACAACCGGAATCGCGATTCTGGGAGCAGTTTGGGCTTCTCGGGTTGGCATATATATGGGCACGAGCAGCGCCAATATTGACGCTACCCTGGCTCCTATTCCTGCCCAAATTGCAGGCTTGCATGACACGATATTCTTAGTAATCGGGTTGGTTACCTTCGCCTTCTTGCTCAGTCTCTGGGCTTTATATCAGGTGCAATTTAAAAAATCCGCTGCCCAACCTCAAATCCAACGGGCAGCGGAATAAGTGGCTAGGATTCACCGCGTTGGTAATTTGGCGCTTCGCGGGTGATGGTGATATTGTGAGGGTGGCTTTCCAACAAACCGGCATGGGTGATGCGCGTCAGTTTCGTAGATGTCTTCAAATCTTTCAGGCAGCCTGCTCCGGCGTATCCCATGCCTGAACGCAGCCCACCGACCAACTGGTATATGAAATCCCCCAACAGTCCCATATAGGGGACCATGCCCTCGACACCCTCTGGCACCAATTTACCGGATTTACCCTGACCGGAGCCGTAGCGATCTTTGCCGTAGCCCTGCATGGCTCCCAGGCTGCCCATACCCCGATATTCTTTGAAACGACGGCCTTCGTATAATACTACCTCACCAGGGGCTTCATCCAGGGCGGCCAATAAGCTACCCAACATAACCACGTCAGCCCCGGCGGCAATCGCTTTCACAATATCCCCGGAATATTTAATACCTCCGTCCGCGATGACTGGCACATCATAAGGCAGGGCAGCCTTGGCGCAGTTGAAAATCGCCGACATCTGCGGCATGCCTGCGCCTGAAATGATCCGGGTGGTGCATATCGAGCCAGCGCCAACCCCAACCTTTACGCTATCCGCCCCGGCTTTGATTAATGCAACCGTTCCTTCAGCGGTGACTATATTCCCCGCGATAACTGAAACGTTTGGCCAATTACCTTTTATGCGCTGGATAGCCTTGATCACCCCGGCTGAATGACCGTGCGCGGTATCAATGACCAGCACATCAATCCCTCTGCCAATCAACAGGTTTGCCCGGGTTTCCAGGTCGGGACCCACGCCTACTGCCGCGCCGCACATCAGTCGACCGTGCGTATCAACCGTCGCATTGGGATAATCATGTTTCTTCTGTATATCTTTAACCGTGATCAGACCTTTTAGGATGCCGTTTTCATCCACCAAGGGCAGTTTTTCGATGCGGTGTTTTTGCAGGATCGATTTGGCCTGTTCAAGGGTTGTTCCTACCGAAGCGGTGATCAATCCTTCGCTGGTCATAAAATGGCTCACCGGACGGTCCAGATCCGAGGATTCGACGAAGCGCGTATCGCGGTTGGTCAAAATGCCAACCAGCTTTCCCTGAGGACCATCGACGATCGGAACGCCACTGATGCGAAAACGTGACATCAGATTCTCGGCGTCCTGCAAAGTGGCATCTGGCAGAAGAGTGATCGGATTGCTGATCATGCCAGATTCAGACCTTTTTACTTTATCCACTTCTTGAGATTGTTCTTCCGGAGACATGTTGCGATGAATGATGCCAATCCCGCCCTCGCGCGCCAGGGCGATTGCCATACTCGCATCGGTGACAGTATCCATCGCGGCGGACATGATGGGAATTTTCAGCCGAATATTCTGAGTCAGCTGCGCCGAGACATCCACATCCGCTGGTAATACTTCGCTGTATCCGGGCACGATCAAGATATCATCAAATGTCAGGGAATCTTGGGATTGGAACAATTCTTCGTTCATATACTCCTCTGAAGAACTTTTATTTGTCTGAACAATTAAATAATGGCGTATGATACCATAAAAAAGACCAGGCTGAACTTTGATTGCTTAGCCTGGTCTTTCTTTTTACTCACAGGAAATAATTTACATTCCCAGGTAAGCTACTTTAACCTGCGGATTGTTAGCCACTTCATTGGCAGGTCCGGAAAGGACAATCCGGCCGGTTTCCAATACATACGCCCGGTTGGCAATGGATAGCGCCATGGAGGCATTTTGCTCCACCAGTAATATGCTTGTACCTTGTTTGTTTATATCCTTGATAATCCGGAAGATCTCCTCTACCAATAATGGGCTTAACCCCATCGAAGGTTCATCCAGGAGGAGCAGAGTAGGGCGGGACATTAGACCGCGCCCGGTAGCCAACATTTGCTGTTCACCACCGGATAACGTTCCTCCCAATTGGCTTATCCTTTCTTTTAAGCGCGGAAAGCTCGTAAACACTCTTTCCATCGAGTCTCAGAATCTCCGCCGGATCGCTGCGCGTATAGGCGCCCATTTCCAGGTTTTCCCGAACGGTAAGGGGAGAAAAAATTTTGCGTCCCTCTGGCACATGGCTGATGCCCAATTTGACAATTTGATCGGGTGGGGTCAAAGAAATTGGCTGGCCTTTGAATTTTATGGATCCCGTCCTGGATCGCAGCAATCCCGAAACCGTGCGTAAAGTCGTGGATTTTCCTGCGCCATTCGCGCCGATCAGGGTAACAATCTCGCCCTGTTCAATGTTGAATGACACGCCCTGGAGAGCATGGATCGCGCCGTAATATACGTTTAGATCATCTACTTCAAGCAGCATGGGCCATAGCTCCCTTACCTAGATAGGCTTCAATTACTTTTTCATTCTGCTGAATTTCGCTAGGGTCACCACGCGCGATGATCTCGCCAAAATCCATCACGGTGATATGTTCACAAACGCCCATCACGACCCGCATCTGGTGTTCGATTAATAATATCGAAAGTTCGAAACGGTCATGCACGAAATGGATCAAATCCATCAACTGCACAATTTCACGTGGGTTCATACCCGCAGCGGGCTCATCCAGCAAGAGCAAATGCGGGCGGCAGGCAAGCGCACGCGCAATTTCTACCCGGCGCTGCTCCCCGTATGGGAGGTTCTTTACAAACTCATCGCGAATATTACTTAAATGTAATATTTCAAGGAAATCCTGCGCCTTTTCGGTCAGTTCATTTTCCTTCTCGTCATATTTCTTGTTGCGAACCAGTGCATCGATTAATGAATACCCTGAACGGGGATCAAAACCGATGCGTACATTGTCGATCACCGAAAGGCTCGGAAACAAGCGAATATTTTGAAAAGTGCGCGAGATGCCCTTCAAGGTAATTTCGAAGGGTTCAAACCCGGTGATACTGTTATTTTCGAAAATGATATCGCCGTTGCTGGGAGTATATAGACCGGTGATCAGGTTAAAAACAGTGGTTTTCCCGGCGCCGTTCGGACCAATTAATCCAGCCAGATCTCCCTGGCGAATGGTCAGGTTAAAATCATGGACCGCGCGCAGACCGCCAAAAAACTTTGTCAATCCTTTCACTTCTAAAACAGGAGGTTTTGAGGAAGATTGTGCCATTATTGTTTTATCTCCTATTTGCTTTCTACCGGGGTTAATTGGGGTTCATTGGCAGGTTTCCTGGGTTTCAGGAGAGTAGCCTTGAGGAAACCCCATTCCGTTGTCCCCAACAACCCCTGTGGGCGAAGGAGCATCAACAGCAGAAGTGAAATAGGATATAGAACCAGGCGCCAGGAGGGAGCTTCTGTTCCCATCTGACCCAACAACACCCTCAATAATCCTTCCAGGAAGAATGTCCAACCAAATGACGCAGCAATCGTCCCGGTCATGCTGCCCAGACCGCCAAAAACGACAATAATTAATGGATTAAAGCCAGCCAGGAAATTGAACGTCGCCGGGCTCAGGAAACCTATGTAGTGGGCGTAAACCCCACCACCGATTCCCGCGAAGAAACTGCCGATCACAAACGCCAGCAATTTATTGTTGGCGACATTGATACCCATGGCACGCGCAGCGGTTTCATCTTCACGCACCGCCTTGATCATCCTCCCGACGCCCGAGTTAATCACATTCCTCATCAAAATAATCACCATGAGCATGAAGAAAAACGCCCAAAACCATGTGGTTAGTTTTTCGATACCGATCATCCCCCGTCCGCCTTTCATTTCAGGAAAAGGCAGAATGGTATCCGAATTGGTCATCAAGGTGTACACCACAATTGAAAAACCCAAAGTGGCTATGCCAAAATAATCGCTGCCCAGGGTAAACACCGGCAGGCCGAATAAGAAGCTGACCTCTGCAGAAAAAACTCCGGCGAAAACCACTGCCAGGAAAAAGATGACTTGCTTCACAAGCGGAGAATTCAGTACGCCAGGTGCAGAAATCGTCCCGAGCAAAGGTGAAAACAAAGGATTGATCCAATTGCCGATCACCACAGCCAATGTGGTGGAGGCAATCACCGCAACGAGGTATAAAGTAAAGGCGGATAATACAGGGACACCGCGGTTCTTCGCAAGCCAGCGGAATATGAATAAGATCGCCAGCCCAGCAAATAATACGCCCAACCCTACCACAAATAGCCCGCGTAAGTCGCCACTGAACCATCGGAAGGTGATATCTGCCGCGCAATAGGCTCCCAGGCCATAAAATCCCCATTGACCGAGGCTGAACTGGCCATTAAACCCATAGATCAGGTTTAACCCCAGTGCCACCATGGTCATAGTGCAGGCCTGAAAAAGCAGCCCGCTGTCAAAGGCGTTCAAAAGTTGAAAATCACCAAATTGGACGGATATTGCAAACTGGACGATTCCAAAAGCGACGATGATCCCCACGATTTTCAGCCACTTTTGAGGCCTATTCATGATCCAAAGCAGCCCATAGATATAGGCAATGATCAGCCCAATTTTTACTATCGAAATAATGAGGTAAAAAGTATCCATGGTCTGCTCTCTATGCCTTTTCTTTTTCGGGTTCGCCAAACAAACCGGTCGGGCGCACCAGTAAGACCACGATCAAAATCGTAAAGGCCACGGCATCCCGCATCGGAGTAGAAATATACCCCATGGTTAATGCCTCGGCCTGGCCCATAATTAATGCCCCAACCAGGGCTCCGGGCAAACTGCCAATTCCACCTAAAACGGCTGCCACAAAGGCTTTCAGACCAGGGAGAATGCCCATCTGGGTCCAGATTTGACTGTAAGCGATCGCATAAAGCACACCGCCCAAACCTGCAAAGGCAGAACCAATGGCGAAGGTGAAAGAAATCACCTGGTCTACATCGATCCCCATTAAACGGGCCGCATCCTTGTCAAATGACGTGGCGCGCATTGCGACGCCGATTTTTGTCCGGCGCACCAAAAATTGCAGAAATAGTTGGACCAGGATAGACACGACCACAATGATGACAAAAATATTCGAAAAAGTGATAGTACCGGAAGGAGTTTGAGTTCCCTGTACAATCTGGTGAATGCCGTCATTGGAAATATAAAAGGCAACGACATTGAAAGGCTGTGTGTAAGGGATGAAGCGTGAAGAAAAAACAAAATAGAGCGCCCCAAAGAACTCCAGGAAAAATGAAACCCCAATGGCAGTAATTAACGCAGCGATGCGTGGGGCGTTGCGCAAGGGCTTATAAGCGACACGTTCAATGGTTACTGCCATAGCGACGCAGACCAACATGGAAATTACAATCACCGTCAAGGTACCGATGATCACCACAAAAATCTGGGGCATGCCTGGGAATACAACCGCCGGCCATTGATGTAAATTGAATTTCGTGATGGAATAAAAACTGATGAAAGCCCCGACCATGAATACATCACCATGGGCAAAATTGATCAGTTTAACGATGCCATAAACCATGGTGTAACCCAGGGCAATTAAAGCGTAGACAAAACCCAATTGAAGCCCATCCACCACGTATTGCATGAAAAGCAGGGGCTTTATAATCAGGTTCCTGCCCAGAATAATCACAACTACGACCGCTAAAAGGATAAAAAATCCTTTACCGACCCATTCAAGCCGTGTTTTAGATTTATATGCTGCTGGTGAAGATGGTTCAGATGATGCCGCTTGTTGCATCGCAGAATACCTCACAATTGATGCCAGATTAGTCAATGGAGGGCGATGAGCCCTCCATTGACTTTCTTCCAAAAAAATGGTTAATGCTAGGGCATAACCTGCGAATCAAACATCGCTTTGCCACCCGTGACATGAATGACTGTCACTGGTTTGATCGGGGTGTGGAAGGCATCAAAGGTAATGCTGCCAGAAACCGCATCGAATTTCTCGCCGGCCAGGGTGTCTTTTACCTTTACCGGATCATCAACGCCAGCATCGGAGATTGCTTTCAGCATCATGTTGGTAGCATCATACGCCAGGGCGGCTAACGCATCCGGTACCTTGGGGTTGCCTTTGTCATCTTTGTACAGCGCACCGTAGTTCGTCACAAAAGTTTGAACAGCGGGGCGGTTTTCGGTGGGGGAGTAATGGTTGGTGAAATATCCACCATCCGCAGAGGCAGCATCCAGGTCGGGAGAATCCCAGCCATCACCGCCCATGAAGGGAACCGTGATTCCTTTGCCTTTTGCCTGTTTGGTTACCAGGTTGACAACGTTGTAGTAATCGGGTAGGTAAACCAGGTCAGCCTTCGAGTCCGCAATCTGAGTCAGGATGGCCGAAAAATCGGTATCAGTTCCGGTGTAATTCGCCCGGCCGGCAATCGTCCCACCGCCGGCGGTGAAATTCTGCTCAAAGTACTGGGAAAGTCCCTTTACATAGTCATTGGCCTGATCGACCATGAGGAATGCATTCTTGGCCTTCAAAGTTGTCAGGGCGAATTTGGCGCCAACTTTACCCTGGGTTTCATCATTGAAGCAGGCAACGAAGGTGTAGGGTTTCACGTTGCCGGCGGCATCGCGAACGACAGAGGGATTGGTCGAAGTTGGGCTGATCTGCACGACATGCTTCTGGTTCACAATCTCGGAAACCGGGATCGACGCGCTGGAGCAAACTTCACCGATGATATAGTTAACTTTGTCTTGATCGATCACTTTATTGGCCGCATTCACAGCAGGGTTCGCAGTGCATTGGCTGTCTTCAACGACGGCTACAATTTGCTTGCCCAGTACGCCGCCTTTTTTATTCCACTCGTCAATCGCTTGAAGAGCTCCATCGCGTGTGGATACACCAAATGTCGGCGCAGGACCGGAAAGCGGAGTCAGAATTGCCAGTTTTAATTGGCCGCCCGTCGCAGATTGACAGGCCGTCAGGATCATTGCAGCGATTAATAACAAGCTCAAATACTTAAATGTACGCATTTTTCTTCTCCTCACTTTGATTATATTGCGAATGGACTGGCCACAAGAATGCCGGGAACGATCAGGTGGCCAACTAATCGTAGGCTAAATTCATAAACGATAGACACCACCTCCATTTTTAAGAAATGACGGAAATCAGTTCTGAAAACAACAGGCAATTATCACTGAATTAGGACATTACAATTCTTGAGTAAAGATGAATACTTTGGAATAATTGAGAAAATATACACGCGATTCAATTAATTGTCAAGAAAAACTTCATCTGTGTTTGGCAGTGTTCATATTAAAAATGGGCCCATCTGCAACTTGACAAAACCATTTATTCGACATTAAAATAAATTCTTAATTCCGCCGCATCCCCGATTAAATTTGTTTGGAGTTAAAATGACTCTTCGTCAGTTTTTGACTAAACGTTCAATGATAACGGTAATGTTGATATTACAATTTATTCCGGTGATTTTATTCCCACCGGACTCATTCGGCGGACAGACTCAGGAATGGTGGCTGCCGGTAGTGCTCGCGTTTCTGGCAATCATTGCCATTATTCAAATCTTTCGACGTTCGGTTGCGACCTGGCCCTGGCATTTGATTTTATTCTCCCAGGGTTTCAATATCATCAGCCGGCTGATGATGTTATTCCCACACGCCACTTATAATTTTGAAGGCAATCAATATTTTAATACTTTATATGTGGTTTTTTCGTTGTTTTCCATGGCTTTTTCGGCATTTTTACTGTGGTACATGGAGCTGCCGGAAGTCAGAATGGGGTTTTACCGCGATTAACAATCGGATGAGGTTTATCGGCTGAAATGATTAAAAGCGGCGAGAGGGCCTCGCCGCTTTTATATTTAATTGATGGTAAGATGCTCGAAGTATAATCAGAGGTGAAACGGGAAAAAATGGGATTCGACTATTCAAAAACCAGGCAAGGCGCTCAATCGATATCGCTTAATGAATTGCTCGATCAACTGGAGGTGGATCTCAGCCGGGTCGGACAGGGAAGATTGGAAAATGCGCAGAATTTGTTGGTTAAGATGGATGAAGCCCAACAAAGAATTGGAACAATGGCTCAAATGGGACTGCAAGTAAAAGCCGAATCAGCCCAATTCGATTATTTAGTGACTTCTCTCGAGAAAAATTCAGGGAAACTGCTGAATGATCTGGGCGGAGCTAAACAGCTTAACAGTCTTCGCAAACAAAAACCAACCGGAATTGATTCCCATTGGTGGCACCCGGATGAAATTATCGCCAGGCAAAGAAAAAAGTCCATAAGCAGAATTTTAATAGGCACCGGGATTGCCGGTCTATTGCTGGTGATTTTAATTGTCATTTACGACAATTTTCTAAAACCAGATCCCGCCGTTACCGGAAAGTATATCCATCAAATGAATGCCGAGCAGTACCTTTCTTCTGGCGATAACGCGAAGGCACTGGATGAGATTAACCTGGCGTTAGGATTTTCTCCAACTGACCCTGGATTGCTGGTTATGCGAGGTGTTATTCAAACCAGGCTGGGCAATAATGAGCTGGCGAGTGCAGATTTTAACGCTGCAAAATCCACTTTGGGAAATCATGTGGATTTTCTACTGCTGCGTTCACAATCCTGGCTTTCGGCTGGAGATTTGCAAAATTCGATGGCAGATTCGCAGGAAATTATTCGGGAAGATCCAACTTCGGCGGAAGGGTATTTTTATCTGGGCCGGGTGAACGAAGTTCTAAAGAATTACACGGAAGCGATTAACGCCTATGAGACTGCGTCAAAATTGGCGGATTCTCAGGGGAAGTCTGAACTCAATGCCACAATCCGCATTTCGCTGGCGATGCTGATGCAATCCGCACAGGGAGGACTGCTGGATACTCAGCAAACACAGACGCCGACTCCATAATGGGGTATTCGTCAGTATCAAAATTAACCTAAGAATAAATCGATCACCTGATCAACCGGAGTGGTATCAAGGGAATCCGAATCCAGGAATCGATCCAAAATGAGGGATACCTGTGCGCGAGAGTAATGTGTCTCCAAATTCTCAGTAAATTTTTTCGCCAATAAGGGTATCGCCTCATCCCGACGCCGGCGGTGACCGATGGGATAAGGCACTTCTACCTTTTCGGTTTTCTTGCCGTTCTTGAAAAACACCTGAACCGCATTTGCAATCGAGCGCCTGTCAGGATCCAGATAATCTTTCGAATACTGCGGATCTTCTATACAAACCATTTTTTCGCGCAAGGTATCGATGCGCGGATCCATGGCGCGCTGATCTTCGTAGTCTTCCGCCGTTAAATTACCGAATATTAACCCGATCGCTGTCATGTATTGGATGCAATGGTCGCGATCGGCGGGATTGTAAAGCGGGCCTAGTTTATCGATGATCCGGATCGCGGATTCTTGCGTCGTAATGACCACTTTTTGGATCTCATCCAATTTATATTTGATTTGAGGGTAAAGGATTATCGCGGCTTCAACGGCAGTCTGGGCGTGGAATTCAGCTGGAAAAGCCACCTTAAATAGGATATTTCGAATGACGTAATCCCCGTAAGGTTTATCGCGTTTTATATCCTTCCCTTTAAATAAAACATCATTGAATCCCCAATTTTTTGCGGTTAATGCGGATGGATACCCCATTTCTCCTTTCAGAGCCATCCAGGCCAGGCGGACGCCGCGACTGGTGGCATCGCCGGCTGCCCAGGATTTTCGCGAACCAGTATTTGGGGCATGGCGATACGTACGAAGAGACTGCCCATCGATCCAGGCATTGGATACCGCATTGAGGATTTCATCCCGCGAGCCGCCCATCATTCGAGTCACCACGGCAGCGGTGGCGATTTTTACCAGGAGCACATGGTCCAACCCAACACGATTGAAACTGTTCTCCAGCGCCAGGCCCCCCTGGATTTCATAAGCTTGAATGAGCCCTCGCAGCACATCTTTTATGATCAAGGGTTTTTGCTGTTTGGTACTAGCGGTCCGTGAAAGCCAATCCGCCACCATCAGAATACCGCCCAAATTATCGGAGGGATGGCCCCATTCCGCGGCCAACCAGGTATCGTTATAATCCAACCAGCGGATCATGGCGCCGAAATTAAAACTGGCATTGATTGGGTCGAGCTGGTAAGGTGTGCCCGGGACCCTGGCGCCGTCAGGGACGGTCGTCCCAGGTACGATGGGACCCAGTAGTTTTGTACAGGCAGGAAACGCCAGGGCGGCGATGGCACAGCCCATTGCGTCCATCAGGCACAGGCGGGCGGTGGAGAGCGCCTCCTCACTGGGAGCAAAGTCACCGGTGACATAATCGACAATATCGACTAACACCCGGTCGGGAGCAGGTTTAAAGTTTTTTTTGGGTTCGCTCATCAGATCTTTATGGGCGTTTCCCCAAGGGGATGAATGGGCGAGGCTTTGGGCCAATATAGTGGGCACTGGGACGGATAATTTTGTTATCGGTGCGTTGCTCCAAAATATGAGCAGACCAACCAGCGGTACGCGCCATCACGAAAAGGGTGGTAAACATACGGGTGGGGATTCCTAAGGCACGATAAACCACAGCGCTGTACCAATCGACGTTGGGGAAGAGGTGGTGTTCTTCCCACATCACATTTACGATGCGTTCTGAAATATCAAATAAAACCATGATGCCAAGTTCTTCACATAAATCCCGGGCGATATCCCTGATGATCCCTGAGCGTGGATCGGAAATCGTGTAAACCGGATGCCCGAATCCGAGGATAATTTCCTTGTTGGCTAATTTTTTACGAATGCCAGCTTCTGCCTCGTCCGGATTACGGAATTGATCGATGATGTCCATGGCGCCTTCATTGGCCCCGCCGTGCTTGAAACCACGCAGTGCGCCGATCGCGCCGGTGGTCGCGGAATAGATATCCGATCCCGTACCTGAAATGACCCGGCTGGTAAAGGTCGATGCATTGAATTCGTGTTCTGCATAACAGATCAGAGAGGCATCCAATGCTCTGGTAAAAGAGGCGGTCGGTTTATGCCCCTCGAGAAGATGCAGAAAATGGCCTGCGAGTGATTCTTCATCGGTTTCGACATCGATTCTTTTGCCGTTGCGGGCATAGTGGTACCAGTAGGTTAGCATCGCAGGAAATGCGGAAAGCAAGCGATCGGCAATATTGCGGGCTTCGCTCACGTTCAGGTTATCCGCCTCCGGGAGGAGGGTCCCCATGATGGAACAGCCAGTTCGCAAGACATCCATAGGCTGAGCCGAGGTGGGGATTTGTTCGAGAACTGCCTTAACAGGCTGGGGAAGGCCGCGCATCGACATCAATTTTTGTTGATATCGGGAAAGGAAATAATGATTGGGAAGTTCCTCATGGATTAACAAGAAAGCAACTTCTTCGAAGGTAGCATATTTTGCCAGATCCTGGATCTCATACCCGCGGTATTGAAGTTCTTTTCCGTTAAACCCTACCGTGCAGATCGCGGTTTGGCCGGCTTCAACGCCTGACAAAGAAACAGATTTTTTTTTGGGTACTTCTTGTTTGATATTTACGTTGGTGGTGTCCATTATTCTTCCTTTATTGAAAATAATGTGTCTAATTTCTCTTCATAGGAGAGATAATCCAGCATTTCATATAAATCTGATCGGGTCTGCATGTGGGGCAGCATGCCGGATTGGGTCCCTTGCTCGCGAATAGCTTTAAAAACTTGCAGGGCAGCCAGACTCATTGCCCTGAAAGCCGAAAGTGGGTAAAGGATCATATCCACGCCGGCCATTTTCAATTCGTCTCGAGATAACAAAGGTGTCTTGCCAAATTCTGTCATATTCGCCAGAATTGGTACTCCGGCGGCCCGGGCAAATTCAGCATACATCGCCGGATCGGTCACTGCCTCGGCGAAAATATAATCTGCTCCTTCCTGGGCATAGCCATGCACCCTTTCCAGAGCAGCATCGAGACCTTCAACTGCTAATGCATCGGTGCGAGCCATAATTTTGAAATCAGGATCCGTCCGGGCATCGATCGCCGCTTTTAGCCGGTCGACCATTTCTTCCTTTGGAACGAGCGCTTTTCCGGGCCGGTGACCGCAGCGTTTTGCCTGGATCTGATCTTCGATATGCATGGCGGATGCCCCGGCTTTAATCAATGACCGCACGGTGCGGGCGATATTGAAAGCGCTGCCAAATCCAGTATCTACATCCACCAGCAGGGGGATTTCGGTTGCATCCGTGATCCGGCGAACATCGATCAAAATATCTTCCAGGGCGATGATTCCCAGGTCGGGAACACCTAATGACGCGGCAGAGACGCCCCCTCCGGACAAATAGACAGCCTTAAAGCCGACGATTTCTGCCATACGGGCGGAATAGGCATTGATTGTTCCCACGATTTGCAGAGGTTTTTCTTCCAGTAATGCAGCATGAAAGCGGGCACCCGGAGAAGACTGGACGGTCATGACGATTCCTTATTAGGGCATATCTTATCTATAAGATATTGTATACCCGAATGTCGAGAGGATATAGCCCCTATATATTAAATTTTCTGCTTTGGATTAATAATCAAAGAAACCGGGCAGTGGTCCGATCCCATGACTTCGGTGTGATTAATGACATCCGAAACTTGATCCATAAGGGCAGCTGACACGAGGAAATAATCCAGCCGCCAGCCGGAATTATTCTTGCGGGCATTCGAGATATATGTCCACCAGGTATATTCGACCTTATCCGGGTAAAGATTGCGAAAGGCATCGATAAAACCGTGAGCCAGATAATAATCAATCCAAACTCGTTCTTCGGGTAGGAATCCTGTGGCAGTGGAATTTGGTTTGGGATAGCGCAGGTCAATCTCCCGGTGAGCGGTATTAAAATCACCTGTCAAAATAATGTTTTGGCCCAGGGCATGCAATTCATCACAAATATCAAGCAGCCTTTTATAAAAATTTAACTTATAAGGCACTCGTCCCAGGTCACGCTGCCCGTTCGGAAAGTAAATGTTGAATAACCAGAAATCCGGATATTTGCTGGCGATTACTCGTCCCTCACCATCAAATTCTTCAACTCCCAGACCTAACTTCACCTCCAGAGGTTCGTTTTTCGCCCAGGTCGCGGTTCCACTATACCCAGGGCGCTGCGCCGGGTTCCAGGTGAAATGAGAAAAATGGTTTTGGATCGATGATAATGTCTCTTGATCGAGCTGCTCTGGACGGGCTTTGATTTCCTGCAAACACACCACATCCGGTTGAAACAACATTACACGTTCCAAAAATTCTTTCTTCATAATCGCGCGCAATCCATTTACATTCCAGGTTGTGATCCGCATTCCATGCACCTCACCAATTTGATACTCGAATCTTACCACTTCCCATATAATCAATAAGAAATTAGAGATGGAATAACTATTTTTTTGTACTCTGTTTTATAAGTGACTGCCATATTACACATTACTTTGATTTTTGTTGATAGTATATAAAAGCAGAGTTTGTTTTTTAAAAGGGAAAGATGGGAATGAATCAATTCATTGGGGTAATCGGCTTTGGTCTATCAGGATTGATATTTATTATCGCCGGCATATTGGCACTAAAACCTATCCGCATTACCCAACATTCCAATTCGTGGATTTTATTAACAGCTGGGTGTTTTGTGCTTTCTTTCCTGGCAGGATATTCGGCCTATCGAAGTTTTATTGCTGCCATCTCCGGATTGATGGATATTATTTCCATGGTTCTCATCGTGGTCGGGAGCGGTTTGACGCTCGCCGGCATTCATTTTCTGGCGACTATGACCCTGGCGGAGACCAGGGGAAACCAGGAACTCAAATCTGAATTGGAACGCTTCCGGACCGGGTTCGAAAAAGAGCCATTTATCGTGATCCTAAAAGATCAACAAGGCAACTATCTTTATACCAACACTGTATACCAGCATTTTCTTGGGAAAAAAGGCCAGAATTTGGTTGGTGAATCAGATTTTAAATTTTACCCTCGCGTGCAGGCCCTGGCTTTTCGCCAGGAAGAGGAAAAAAATCTCGAATTTGGGATCCCAACCATGCGCGATGAGGAAATCCATGGTGTGGACGGGGTCCGTTGGATTCGATTCTCAAGAATCCCCCTTGGAAAAAACGCCCAGGGAGAGCAAACACTCCTGGTTGCAGGTCAGGATATTACCCTCCAAAAGCAAATTGAAAACGAAAACCATGAAATCAAACAAAGCCTTGAAAGACTGAATGATGGACTGCCAAATTTACCTTTAATTTTAGACCGGACTGTGTTGTTGGAAAGCGTTGTGAAATGGTCTGGGAGAGTAGTAAATAGTGCCCAGGCCGGAATCTGGCAAATGGTTCCCGATCATTCCAGTGCAATTTTACGATATGGCACCGGCAAACTGGCGAATTCAACCGGCACCCAAATTAAAATGGGGAATGATCTTCCCTGGAAAGTATGGCAATCCGGGCAACCGGTAGTGGTAGAAAAATATCAAAATTGGCCGGATCGAACAAGCTGGATCCAGGACTCAGATTTTTCCACTGCCATCGGTCTGCCGATCAAAACGCACGACCAAACGGCCTATGTGCTGACCATATTCCATGAAAAATCTGCCAAATCATTCGAGCCTGAACAAGTTAACCTTTTGAATATTCTGGTGAATATCGCTGGCAACCAGCTGCAATTTCTTCTACAAAGTGATGGCTATCAGCTTGAAAATCAAGAATGGCAGCAGAAATTGGGAAATGCGCAAATTAAAAACAGGATTGAGCATATTCTGGCGGTGATCTCGACCTATTTTATCAATGTAGATATCACGCAGATCGATGAAGCAATCACCCGGGCATTGGAGACGATCGTAAAGCTGATTGGGGTGGATCGTGGCTACCTGGTTTTGTTTCCCAATGGGGGCGAGGATGAAGATGCCACTTCCTACAGCAGCCAAAAGAATTCGAACCACCAGGAACTTGAGGATTATGCGCGCGGTGAATTTAGAGCAATTCTCAATAAACTGAATCAATTGGAAACGATATATTTTCCGCAAGTCGCGGACTCGAACCTGGAAAGGGACGAATCTGTAGGATATTTACTGGCTAAAGGGATCAAATCTTTCACTGCCATTCCTCTGGTATCGAACCGGGCATTGGTTGGATATCTCGGTTATGAATCACTTAAAAAAGGGGTGGAATGGCAGCAAGATATTCTCCCATTATTAAAAATAAACGGAGAAATGTTTGTAAACCTCTTAGACCGTAAACATCTGGGAAATGCGATGATCGCTGGTCAGGAAAGAGCGGAAGCCAGAGTCCGTGAGATGGAGATCAGGACACAGGAAAATGCTTTGATCGCCGAACTGGGAGATTTACTGCAAGCCTGTCGTACAGCAGATGAGGCTTATCCGATCATCATTCGCTATATGCAAAAATTAATCCCCGTTTGTTCTGGCGCCCTGTATATTATTCATAATGCCAAGGATCCGGCAGAAAATGTTGCCTCGTGGGGGAATGAACCCCCTGGATTATCTGAACATGAGTTGATATTAAATGAGTGCTGGGCGCTCAGGCGGGGCAGGGTATATTCGGTTGCAGATCCCGAATCGGAACCGATATGCAGCCACATCAAAGAAACACTTTCCGCTGGATATATGTGCGTGCCGCTCATCGCCCAGGGTGAAATGGTCGGGGTGCTGCATTTGAGAATGCCAAAAGATCAATATAAAACGGGTTTCAGCCAGGAGCAGCAGCTGTTGGCTGTCAAAACCGGCGAATACATCGCCATTCCATTAACCAATCTGAAATTACGGGATGAACTGCGCAGTCAGGCAATCCGCGATCCTTTGACGAAATTATACAATCGGCGATATATGGAAGAGACCTTAGAACGTGAAATCCGCCGGGCAAACCGCCACACCACATCCGTCGGAATTATCATGTTCGATATCGATAAAATGAAGCCGATTAATGACCGCTTTGGCCATGACGCCGGTGATCTTGTTTTAAAAACTTTAGGTCTCGAACTGTTGAACCTTTTTCGTGGAGAAGACGTGGCCTGCCGGTATGGCGGGGATGAATTTACGATTGTGCTGCCCGAAGCAACCCTGGCGGATGTCTGGCGGCGAGCGGAGCAAATGCGTGAATCGGTTAAACGTCTGGTAATCAAATATGATGGCAAACAAATTGGACCGCTCACAATGTCCATCGGTGTGGCTGCATATCCTGACCATGGAGCATCTACCGAACGGGTGATCTTAGCCAGTGATGCCGCATCGTATGCAGCCAAATCTGAAGGGGGAGATCGGATTATGATGGGGCATAAGGCGGAAGGGTGACCTTGACGTGAAATCGGAAATGTAAAATCATTTCCTGACGATCAGGTGAAGATCACCAAACTCATGCCAGAGATAATGATGCCGCAGGGCTTCATGGTATGTAAACCTCAGGTGGTCAGCTCTGGCCAAGGCGCCAAGCATGGCGAGGTGAGTTGATTTTGGCTCGTGGAACCCGGTTAATAAGCCGTCGGCGGAAAATATACCGCGCTCCGGGGTGATTACCAGTTTCGTCCAGCCCTCGCCCGGCCTGGTTTCCCGGTCTGGTTGCGTTACTGATTCTAAAGCCCGAACCACAGTCGTTCCAACGGCAATTACCCGTTTGCCATTCCTGTGGGCGGCGTTGATTTGTGCAGCGGATTCGGCAGGAACCCGGTAATATTCTTCATAAGGCGGTTCGTGGTCCTCCAGACTGGCAACGCCGGTATGTAAAATTAAGGGGGCAAACTGGACACCTTTTGCAACCAGGCGAGTGATTAATTCAGGGGTGAATGCACGTCCTGCGGAGGGCATTTCAGCGCTGCCCTTTTCCGTTGCATAAACCGTCTGGTAATACTCACCAGGCCAGGCGTCCTGAACATATTTATACCGGATTGGAAAGCCAAAACGCTCCAGGTAGTCATCGACCGGCATTGGAAAATGAATTTCAGCTACCCATAAACGCTGATGGTTTGTTATGGTCCCTGGGGGATTCTGACCGTACGGCGCCAATAATTTCGCGGATATACCCTCAGGCAGTTCGAAGCTTTCACCAGGTTCAGCCTCATAGAAAGGGAAAGCGCCCATTGCAAACGGGGAACGGAGTTCAATAATCCAATGATCGGATGGCAGGTGGGTCGAAAGGTGCAGTTCCAGGTGAGTATTATCTGACCGCCGCACATTTAAGGCCGCATTCCGCGTCCCGCTGGTATTGATCACCAGCAGATCGCCAGGATTTAGGAAATCTCCCAGTTTCGTAAATTGGGTATGCACAATTTGGTCGTTGGCGGCGTTGGAGACCATCAATTTCACCTGGTCTCTGGATAGGCCGCGCGCTTCAGGCGGCTCGTTGGCTTCCAAACTCGTTGGAAGTTGAAAATCGAGGGAAATCAAATCGGAAGGCAACCGCTCGGTGAAGCGTCCTTTTTCAAAGTATTGCGTTATCTGTAATGGATCAGTTAATTCCTGCGGGCGATCCTTCATTTTGATTTCTCCTTTATGACACCTGGTGCGGCGAATTGACTACTTTACGGGCCTGGTAACGTCCGCTGGGCAGCCGGCCTTCGAGCAATTCCAAAATCCCGGGAACGCTTGTTTCAGGCAGTGGACGGTCGCTGATATCTTCACCGGGAAACGCCTCCTGCTGCATTTGGGTACGCATATCGCCTGGATCTACCCAATAAACTCGCCAGTGTGGATTTTCGACAGCCAGAATTGCTGTGAGTTGCTCGAGGGCTGCTTTACTCGAACCGTAGCCTCCCCACTCTTCATAAGGCTCAACCGCGGCATCGCTGGTGATATTTATGATCACCGCTGAAGGAGATAAGGCCGGACGGTTTTTCTGGATTAAAGCGAGCGGAGCAAAGACATTGACTTGATAAACTTTCTCAAATACATCCAACGGATAATCGACCAGTTTGGGTTGTGGACTTAGGCCTAAGATGCTGGCGTTGTTCACGACTGCATCCAGGATGCCGAACCTTTTCGCTGCTTCGACCAGGTCAGCCCGGTGCTCACTATCTGAAATATCGCCGGCGAATGCCGTCACCTGGGTCCACCTTGAAAGCTCGCTGCGGGCGGCTTCCAAAGCTTTGGGTTCGCGGGAATCGATGATCAAACGCCAACCTTTTTGGGCCAAAGCCTCAGCCAACGTTAACCCCAGACCCCGGCTGGCCCCGGTAATCAGGGCGGTCTTATTTTTGTATTGATGATTTATTCGTATTTCTCCTGCACACCTCAAATAATTTCAACAAGGTAAGAATAACAAAATAAAAAGCCCATCGCATCGAACGATGGGCGTGAAAGATCCTGTACGAAAGGACAGTTTCTTACGATCTACAAAAACAAACGATAGAATTTAGGTGAAACCTAAGAGAACTGGATAAGCCCCTGCTGGGCTGCCACTTTGACAGCTTCAGTGCGATTTCCAACGTCGAGCTTGGCCAGGATGGAGGATACGTGGAATTTAGCGGTACGCTCACTGATCGTCAGGCGATCCGCGATCTCCTGGTTGCGCAGCCCTTTCGCTAATAATTCGAGCACTTGCAATTCACGCTGGGTAAGCCCAGATTTAGCGGGTTGTTTCCCGCCAGACTCTGCGCTGACATGCCGCAGCAATTTGGAAGCCACAACAGGTTGGAGCAGCGAACCACCGCTGTTTACCACCCGGATGGCGTTAAAAAGTTCGTCGCGGGGGACACCCTTTAATAGATAACCCTGGGCGCCTGCCCGTAAGGCTCCAAGAATGCGTTCATCGGTATCGAATGCGGTAAACACCAGGGCTCTTGCCTGAGAATTGTGTTCACTCATCAGTTCTAAGGCCTCAACACCGTCCATATCCGGCATTTCTAAATCAAGAAGAATAATATCAGGCTGGTAGGAAACAGCTTTTTGAACTGCCTCCCGCCCGGTGCCCGCCTGGGCGATCACTTCAAAATCAACCTGGGTAGACAACATGGCGATAAGCCCATCACGCACCACGGGGTGGTCATCTACAACCAGTATACGAATTGGATTTGTCATAAAAGGGTTCCCTTAATCGATCGGCACTCTGATATCGATCCGGGTACCCTCGCCGATGCCGGTTTCCAAGTTGAGGGTACCGCCCATCAGTTTGGCTCGCTCCACCAGGCCGATAATCCCAAAATGCCCTGGCGCGGTTTGGGCCGGGTCAAATCCCTGGCCATGATCTTCAATGACCAGAATCGCCTGGTGTGCTGAAAGCGTCAGTCGTACCCAGGCTTGTTCGGTATTGGAATGTTTTTCCACATTGGAGAGCGCCTCCTGGGCGATGCGGTATAACCCATTTTCGATACGGCCGGTCAATGGCCTGGCGGTTCCACTACATTCAAAATTAACTTTTAACCGGCCATGAGCAGTGATACTTTTCGCCAGGTCATTTAATGCATCGATCAATCCCCGGCCTTCCAGGGGCACAGCACGCAGATCGAGGACAGACCGGCGGGCTTCATCGAGATTGGCTCTAGCGAGATCTAAAGCCTGGTGGATCGTCTGTTGTATTTTCTGAGGTTCGGCATGGCCGTTCAACAACAACTCGGCGGTTTCCAGGCGTAGGGTGATGCCGGTTAATCCCTGAGCCAGGGTATCATGGATTTCACGAGCCAGGCGGTTGCGCTCCTCTGTAGCGCCAAATTCAGCACTCTGGTTGAATAAACGGGCGCGTTCGATGGCAATGCCTAACAAATTGCCCACCGTATACAGGATGCGCAAATCTTCTGCCGACAGCTCGCGCCAATCCGGACTGGCAACGTTGAACACGCCCAGCTGCCTGGAGTGGGCATACAGCGGAATGCTGGCATGGTAGCGTAGCCCAGACGAGCCGCCCACCAGTTTCTTCAGACGGCTGCAGGTGATCACATTGACGTTGGCGGCGCCATCCAGATCGCCGGCCAGATAGGTATCCAGACAGTAGCAGGTTCCCGCCATTAAGTCCGGATTTTGGATTAAACCCGGGGGAAGCTGCTGCGCCGCCGCCAGGTAAGGTCCTCCTGATTCATCTGCCAGAAGCCATACCCATCCGGTTTGCAGATCAAATAACTCCGCCACTTGTGCCAGGGCGGCATCTAAGGCTTGCTGCAGGTCAACGGAACTGTTGAGCGCCTGCGCAATGCTGTTCAGGATCGTGAGCTCCCGATTGCGCCTTTGGAGCTGTTCTGCATCGCTCTCCAGGGACATTTTTTGCATCTTGATTTACTTTTTACCACATATTGCCCAAAAATTCTTCCCCGAATTTCTGGCCGCTATTATTTGGGAAGGATTACCTGGTAGCCGGAGTCATTTTCCCGATATTCCAACGGCCCTTGCGGAATATCGTTCTCGATTTTTAATTGGCCATTATTTATGGCATCACAGATAACTTCAAACGGCAGTTTACCCGGTACCCATTTTTCTACAATTAATACGCCGTGACCGGGCAGGATGGTAAAAACAATTTTTCGCGGATCATCGGGGTTTTGTAACGCTTGAGAACGGGAAAAAGCAGACCGTATTGCAATTGCCTGGGCCTCCGTCGAACAGGAGACCGGATAGGTGTAATTGGGTGGGTCCAGATATACGTGTTCGACAGTGCGAGGATCGAAGGATTGCACACTGCGGTGCCCATGAAGCTTTGAACGGCAAACAGGCACTTTTTTGCCATTAAAAAGGATATGGGGCAAAGCCTCATCCATGCCGGCCAATTCCACGGCTTCGGAGGAGGGTGGATCGTTACGTTTCCCCTCCACATGGCGGATTCTGGCCCCCTGGCCGTCTGAGCGCAGGCCAGCGACCACCGCCAATTCATCGCCGGTCAGGCTGTACTTATCAAACGGCCGCGCACTTCCGGTTATGGTGCAAACCAGTGCATTAAGGATCGGATCCCAGGTGGCATAGCAGCCCTCACTGTACTGGCTGGCAATGGCATGATCCAGAAGGGGCACATCCACCAGGTTTGTCACCTTGACCATTTCTGTAAAGAACCCGAGTTTTCCCAGTTTGTGCCCTGCCGCGACCATATCTCGGGGTGTATCCAGGCGCTGCCAGACTTCGAGGGGAATTAAATCTGGTTCTACCGTATGTTGGGTGATTTCATGGGTGCTGGCAGCGGTCAGGACGCGGTACATGAGGTCGGTATAACCAGTATTGGCATGGTCAAATTCACTGTCAAGTTCTGTACGGGGATGTGCGCCAACCAGGTCAAACGTGTAAGCATAAAACGGCTTATCATTTTCGCCTACCACAAGAATGTCACGGATGCTCATTGCCTGCGCTTGAATAATCCTGGCAGCCGCTAATAAAGCCCCACCTCTTTTTCCTTGTTCGAATAATGTATGGTAGGCCTGGCTGGGCAAACCTGGAAAAACAAAATCCATTGGTTTCGGCTTATCATTCGCAAGGGCCCATTCCAGATGAGAAAGAAGATCCTGCCATTCTCCAGACCGGGCATTAAGCAGGGTAAACACCGTTGGAGATTTCGCCAGACCATATTTGCGCCGGGCGGTTAGAGTCAGCGAATCGCGAAAATGCACTGGAACACCGAAAGAGGCAGTGGTGATAATCACATCCGCGCCTGGGTTATCATCCGGTTGGAAAAGTATAGTGTGCCCTTGCTCGTGAAAGCAATCCATCAGCTTTTCCACGGTGAATGTGAGCAGGGGGGTAGTAGGACCAGGTACCCAGGCGATCGAAATTTTCTTTAACCATTGGTGAATGCTTTCATGTTGATGGACAATGTTCATTGGTCACCATTAATTGTGTTGAAAAATGTTCAAGACTTCCACCCCTCTAATTTAAATACCCTGACAAACCAATCTGCCAGACGAGGTGAAGCAAAGTTTACGATATGCAAAAGTACTGCTTGCGGAGGCAATATAACCTCCGCGGGGTGGGTTTGTAATGCATGCAGGATGGCTTTTGTGGTTGCATCAGGCGAAATTTTAGCTGAAATCCAGGGCATCTGCAAATTAGCAATCATTGGTGTATCCACTCGACCTGGAAATAAGGTCGTGACCGCAATTCCTAAGGGACGAAGTTCCTGACGTAGAACATCCCCGAAACCACTTAACGCACTTTTTGCAGAGATATAGGGCGCGTCCGGTGGGATACCTTTCTTTGCATCCATGGTCGAAACTAGGAGGATATGCCCGCTGCCCTGGCGGAGCATGAAGGGCAGAACAGCCTGGATTACATGGACATGTCCATAAAAATTTACTGCCATCGAGCGCTCCAGATCTGCAATGGACATATCAAGGATGGGCGCACGGATGTACTGCCCGGCATTGGAAATCAGCACATCTACTTTTTCCCAATGTGCAATAGTATCTTGGATCATCCGGTCAACCTGGGTTCGATCGGTGACGTCCACAGGAACAACCAATACTTCGCCGCCATGTGCCTGAATATCAGTTGCGGTTATTTTTAATTGATCGATGTTGCGCGCACCAATTGCGATCCGAGCGCCGCGTTCTGCTAATGCCAGGGCTGCTGCCCGGCCAATTCCCGATGACGCACCGGTGATGAGGCATACTTTATTATTGAGGTTTTGTTCAGGCATATTATTATAATATCGCTTTTTATGAGCGCATTTCTCTTATTATAAGAGAAACTTCCCAGTTATCAAAAAAAGGTTTTAACCTAACAAAAGTCTTAAAAGTGGGACCGAACATTGGTGGTATTATTTTTTATATTCTACTAATCAGATACGTATCAAGCTGTCCGAACAATAAATAGAGGGGCATTTTAAATTGGCAGGACGGAATTAATCCAAGGAATGACATGGCCGGTAGTGAATCAAAAAAAGCCAAAGAACAACTTACAACCGGCTATACACCGGATGGTGAATCAACGCTCCAGAATGAGCAGCGATACCGGCTCACGCTGGATAATTTGCTGGAAGGTTGTCAGATTATTGATTTTGATTGGCGTTATTTTTATATCAACGCAGCCGCTGCCAATCATGGACGAAAGAAACAAGATGAACTGCTCCATCATATAATGATGGAAATTTATCCCGACATCGAAAAAACCGAATTATTTGCGGTTATTCGTGATAGTATGCAAAATCGGGTTGCTCATCACCTGGAAAACGAGTTTATTTTTCCTGAAGGCGATGCCGGTTGGTTCGAACTCAGCATCCAACCTGTCCCGGAAGGGATATTTATCCTTTCCATAGATATCACAACCCGCAAAAAAGCAGAATCTGATAGGAAGCGGATCGAGGAATCAATTATTCGGTCTCAGGAACATCTGAATACAGTAGTAGAAATTGAACATTCTTTAGCGACATATCTAAACCAGGAAAAGATTTATGAAATTTTGACGAAGGGCGTCTTCAAACTTTTCCCAGATATAGAAACAGTGCTTATTTCGAGTTTTGACTCGAATCTGCAGAAAATCAAAGCTGTGTATGGTTCAATAGATGGGGATCTGGTTGATGTGACTGAACTACCGGAACTGCCTCTAGCGCCTGAAGGTCAAGGAACGCAAAGTCAGGTGATTCATACCCGGCAGCCACTTATCATTAATAAAAATTTAGAAGATCAACTCCACCAGTCCTTAGTTTATGTGGGTTCAAGTAAAAAAACAACGCAGTCCGCTTTGTTTGTGCCCATGCTCGGACTAAATAAAGTTTTAGGATTGGTCCAGCTTCAAAGTTTTTCACCTGACAGGTTCAATGATGAAGATGCCAGGATGCTTGCCCTGGTCGCAAATACAGCGGCTGTATCGATCCAAAATGCACGGCTGTTCGAAAGTGCCCAACGGGAAATAGTCGACCGAAAACGGGCGGAAGAAGCGCTTAATTCATCTTTAAGTCTGCTTCAAATAATTATCGATACAACACCTGTACGTATTTTTTGGAAAGACAGGGATTCAAATTATCTTGGCTGTAATCCGGCGTTTGCAAAAGATGTGGGTTTTGACAATCCGGCGGACATCATCGGTAAAGATGACTACCAACTAAGCTCAAAGATACAGGCTGATCAATACCGCGCTGATGATCAGCGAGTTATGAATTCTGGAATTTCAAAAATTTCTTATGAGGAGATGCAAACATCTCCAAATGGCAGCTTGCTCTGGCTGCGGACATCCAAGGTGCCACTGCGCAATAACGAGAATCAAATTATCGGCATTCTAGGTGTCTATGAAGACATTACAGAAAGAAAGCAAACAAACGAAGCACTGGTAAACAGCGAAAACCAGTTGACCACAGCCATACAAATTGCTCACCTGGGATATTGGGAATACGACATCAAAGAAGACCTGTTTACCTTCAACGATCAATTTTATTCCATGCTCCGCACGTCAGCCAGCCAGGTGGGCGGGTATACGATGTCTTCGGAAGAATACAGTCGAAGATTCGTCCATCCTGAGGATAGTGCCGCTGTTGGCAATGAAATCCAGCTTGCTGTTGAGACTGCTGACCCAAAATATACCAGACTGATCGAGCATCGGATTATCTATGGAGATGGACAGATTGGCTATGTTACCGTCCACTTTTTCATTGTAAAAGACGGCCATGGCCGGACTGTCAAAACGTATGGGGTCAACCAGGATATTAGCAATCGCAAACAGACGGAGATTGCGTTAAGGGCCAGTGAAGAAAATTACCGCAGCCTGATCGAAAATGCAGAAAGCGCGATTGCCGTTCTGGATCAAGAAGGGAAGATTCTATTTGCAAATCCTACGGGGATCAAAATATGGAACGATCCCCAGATCGTTGGTAAAACGATCTTTCATATTTATCCCCGGCAGTATGCCCAACGATACAGTATTGCAATAAAAAAGATCATTGATACCGGGGTGGGTATCGTCGATGATGTGGAGAGTTTAATCAACGATCGATTAATGTGGTTTCGATTAAGTATGAGTCCCTTAAAGAATTCATATGGTGTAGTGAATTCCATTTTACTTAACGCGTGGGATATCACCGATCGTAAGAAAACTGAAGAAGAACTACAGTTCAGGAATATCCTGCTTTCCACCCAACAGGAAGCTTCAATTGATGGAATTTTGGTTGTTGGTGATAAAGATCAGGTTCTATCCTATAACCGCCAGTTTGAAGCAATGATGGGGATTCACGTTCGATTGGTCGAGGGTCAAGAGGATGAACCTATCCTTCATCATATAATGGATAAAGTAATTGACCCCCAGTCTTTTCTTAACCAGGTTCAACACATTTACCAGCACAGACAAGAAACCAGCCGGGATGAAATGACCCTGACCGATGGCCGAGTATTTGACCGTTACTCCGCGCCTATGTTTGGATCAGATGACCGCTACTTTGGCCGCATCTGGTATTTCCGAGATATCACCCAGCACAAACAGGCAGAACGTGAGATCCAGCAGCGCAACGATGACCTGCTCCTCATTCAGGCTTTGAACGATGCAGATAGTCAAGGTGATGGCATTGAAGCCGTTGCCGATGTCTTTGCCAAAGGCGCCAGCCAATTATTTTCTTGCCAGGCCGTGGCTGTCTATTTGCTCAGCAGCGATGGCAAATATCTGGAGATGCGAAGCAGCACGCTGCCAATTAAACTCAAAGACCTTGTGGAGAGACTGATTGGCCAGACCATTCCAAAAATCCGGATTCCAATTAGAGAAGACAGTTACCTCCATCAAATTCTGATGAATGAGCAGGGTACATTATGCAATGACCCAATTGAAATTCAGCAGTGGATCATGGAATTTACAGAGACAACCTTTCTGCCATCTGCTGTGCGACCGCTGTTAAAAAGGGTTGTTCCCCAAATATTCTCAACCCTTAATATCCAATCAACGATTTCAATGCCATTAATTTCATCCGGACAGACAATAGGTCTGATAGACCTTTCCAGCCAGGGTGAATTTTCCGAAATGGACATACATCGTTTGCGGAATATTAGCAATCAAATGACAGCTGTCATTTTGCGTAAAATAGCCGAAAGTCAGGTTCGTCTGCAGTTAAAACGTCTGAGTGCATTAACGGAAATTGACCGTGCTATAACTTCCAGTCTGGACATGCGGCTTTCATTGGATATTCTTTTGAGTGTTGTCCAGTCACAATTAGGTGTGGATGCGACCGCCATCCTGTTATTTAACGCATTTACCCAAAAACTCGAATACATTGCTGGTAGAGGTTTCCGGACATCCGCTATGAGGCAATCTCAAATTCACCTGGGAGAGGGAATCGCCGGTCGAGTGGGAATAGAACGCAAGATCATGCATATCCCCGATCTCAGGGAGATAGGCAAACAATTTGTCAGGGCGGAGCTGTTAAAGAAGAAAAATTTGTTGAATATTACGGCGTTCCACTGGTGGCTAAGGGTTTAATAAAGGGAGTTCTGGAGATCTTTCACCGCAGCCGGCTGGATTCAGATCTGGAGTGGGAGGATTACCTGGAAACCTTGGGCGGGACAGCAGCGATTGCTATTGATAACGCCCAATTATTCGCCGGCATGCAGCAGTCGAACCTGGAATTGCTGGCTGCGTATGATGCCACCATTGTGGGCTGGTCCCTGGCTATGGATTTGCGAGATAAGGAAACGGAAGGTCACTCCCAACGGGTATTGGACCTCACCCTGAAAATGGCAAATCGGATTGGCATATTGCCCCAGGAGATGGTGAACATACGCCGCGGTGCACTGCTTCACGATATTGGGAAATTAGGTGTCCCTGATCATATTTTAAACAAACCAGACACACTCAATGACGAGGAATGGTCGATTATGCGCCAACACCCGGTCCACGCCTATAACATGCTCATACCCATCGCCTATTTGCGCGGCGCATTGGATATTCCCTATTGTCACCATGAAAAATGGGATGGCACAGGCTATCCGCGCGGGTTGAAAGGTGAAGAAATCCCGCTGGCAGCGCGAATTTTTGCGATCGTGGATGTCTGGGATGCTCTGCGGTCAGTACGACCCTATCGCCCCAACTGGTCTAAAGAACGGGCGTTGATCTATATTCAGGAACAAAAGGGGAGGCATTTCGATCCCTATGTGGTGGACATATTTTTGGAATTGGTCGAGGAAGAAAAAGAGTGTTAACAGTTAATCCAAAAAGTGGACAAACACCATTAAAAGGCGTATAATAGCGTCTATGGAAATGAAAAAAGAGATATATTCGGTAGGGAAGTTTGCGAAAATAGTAGGGAAATCCGTGCGGACCATCCAAAGGTGGGACAGGAAGGGGATATTAAAGGCATATAGGAGTGCCACCGGGCGGAGATTTTATACGCAAGAGCAATATGAGCGCGTATTGGGGATAGAACCAGCAGCAGAGTCTCGCAAAAACATCTGTTACACGCGGGTATCTGGCAACAACCAAAAGAAGGATTTAGCGGGTCAAAAGCAAGCATTGGAGCAATATATAATCACAAACGGGATAGCGGCAGCCGAATGGCTTTCCGATATAGGGAGTGGTTTAAATTATAAGAGGAAGAATTTCAATTATTTGATGATGGAAGTAGAGAACAACCGGGTAGGTAAGATCATTATCGCGCACAAAGATAGATTGGTGAGGTTTGGGTATGAATGGTTTGAGGATTTTTGCACACGTCACAACTGTGAAATAGTAGTGATCAATGCAGAGAGTTTATCCCCGGAGGAAGAAGTTACCAAAGATTTGTTAACCATCGTTCATTGTTTTTCCTCACGACTATATGGGTTGCGGCGTTACAAAAAAGAAATCAAGGAAATGGTTGAGACGAAACCCGCAGAATAAGAAATGAAACGAACAATCATCCGCTACAGCGTAAAAATCAATCAGGAAAAGTGGCAAGAAATCAGAAAAATTGCCACGCTGTTTCGTGATGAGAAAAATACACACCTGCGACACTACCATCAGGACGAAAAATATTCTTCATGTAAAAGTGACCGCGAATGGCGCGACCAATTAGTCAATCTCCGTTACAAGTCCGCGACTGGACTTCAAGCCCGGCAGTGGAAAATCTCGCTGAAAGAAGCCTACGAGACGACGCACAAAAACTGGTGCGCGTTGGCAGAATCTTTAAAATTGCTGGTGGCGAAGCACAAAGATACCTGGTCAGAAAATGAAATGCACTACGCTTATTGGATTCTCTGCTCAGGCAAACTTCTTTCAGGACTGGTGAGCGCGGGGAAATCACCCGTTCCAGAACACTTTTCCGTTGCTTATGCAGAGAAAAAACGAGTTCGCAACTATCTTTTGCGGGTTGTGCGCCGAAAACGTGGCGAAAGACCTGTCGCAAAGCTATCTCGGTCTTTCCCTCTCGACGCAAACATGTATTCGGTTTTCGAAAAAGAAACCTTGTCGGTTGAAAATGGCGAGGGATCAAAAAAGCCCGCGCAGTTCATCAAAATTATGGGAATGACGCCGCGCAAAATGGTGGTTGTGCCTTTGACTGGCTGCGCCCACTTTGACGGGTCGATTCGCGTCATCCTTGATTTCCATAAACGGCGCATTGAACTACATACTGTTTCGGATTTGGTTGAACCCGAACAGCTAAAAGGTACTGCACTTGCCTTGGATGCGGGGATCAGCGAAGTGTTCACCGATAATGATGGCGCGGCTTATGAGCCGACATTCGGCGCGACCCTGCAACGGGCATCCGACCAGCTAAATCGAACGGGAAAAGCCCGGAACAAAGCGCACGCATTGGAAAAAGTGTCCAGTAAGCACAAGGCTCACCGGATTCGCAAGTTCAATCTTGGGAAAAACAAAATGCGCGACCGCAAACGCAAAGGTAAAATTCGCGTCCGGCAGCTCGTGAGCCAGTCTATTCACAAAATCGTAGAAACGAAAAATCCCAACACGGTCATTACCGAAAATCTGAATATTCGGGGCAAAGCAAAGTCAAAGAGAATGTCGCGCTTGGTATCCTATTGGATGCGGAGCGCTTTGAAAGAACGATTGAATTTCCTGGCGTTGGCGGAAGGTTTCCGTCACAAGCAGGTTAACCCGGCGTATACGTCTCAAATGTGTCCCACCTGTCTGTTTGTTCACAAGAACAACCGGAGAGCCGACATATTTAAGTGCCTGAACTGCGGGCATACTGACCCTGCCGACCGGGTTGCCGCCATTAACCTTTTTGCAAGAGCAAATGACCCCGACATCACGATTTACACGCCAAAATCGGTCGTGTGGTCTATCTTGCAAAAAAGGTTCGCCGCCTCTTTGGAAAGGCGGGGCGAGTCCTCAATGGTCGCCCCAACTACTGTTTCGGGCCGGACTGACGCGCAGAGTAAGGTGCGTCAGAGCGAAACGCCGTCTCCTAATTTCAACAATGGGTACGGTACAGAAATGTCGACTGTCTACTTTTGACGACATTTTGAGAAACAGTTTTAATCCTTTTTTCGATACAACTCCTCTTATACTGCTACTTTTTACGAGAGATGAAAGCGACAAAGATAAACCCTGCGGCAACAACCAATATAATCAGGATGATCCAGGGTAATGGCGTGCTGTCACCGGATGTTTCCACTACGCCGGCGGTTGCGCTCGGTGTTGGAAGCATAAGGGTCAAGGTAGGAAGCCGAGTGGATGTGCGTGTCGACTGAACGGGACTGGCTGTAGGCGCAGCTGTGACTGATTTGGGGGTCGGAGTTATAGTGGCAGGCGGTGTAACTTGCAAAAGCAGCTTCTGGTTGGGTTGGAGGACAGATGCCGTCGTCAACCCGTTCCAGGTCATTAAATCCTTATAATTGACCTTGTAAAGATTCGCGATCCATACCAGGTTTTCTCCACTTTTCACTGTGTGGTAATACTTGCCGTCACTGGCAGGGGTTAATTTTTCAATTGGAGTCAGCGGGCGCAAAGTTGGACTGGGAGTGATATTGCTGGGGTGGATAAGCAGTTTTTGACCGATTTGAAGCGGCGTGTCGATTTGGATGCGGTTTAAGGCTAGCAATGTATCTACACTGACATTGTAAGCAACTGCAATCGTGCTCAATGTCTGATATGGCTGGACGATGTGCACGATCTTGCCGTCTGCTTCAGGCATCGTGGTCTGGACAATGCCCACCGGGGTGGGGGTGATAAAGCCTTTGGTGTTTGGGCCAGGGATAAATAATTTTTCGCCGATTAGCAATGGCAAATCCTGGGAAAGGTTATTCCAGGCCTCAAGATCTTTTATGGTGATTTTATAGGCCACGGCGATGGACCAGAAGGATTGGCCAGGTTGAACCACGTGGAATATTTTGCCATCCGCACCCGGAGTGGCAATTTTGACCGGGACAATGATCTGCGAAACCCCGCCGGCTCTGCCGTTATTCGTGCTGCCTTCAGTATTGGTTGTTATGGTGCCTACGGATTTGTAATCCCCACAGGCTTTGGCAGACGTGTATGCGGCTTGAAAGACATAATAGGGTGTGCCATCGGATGATTTGGCGACCCCGGCGCCCATATTGCAATACGCGGGGATGACGACGGGCAGCATGTGGGCTTGATCAGCCCAGACCGCCATAATCTGGTCGATCGAGAAATGTCCCAAGGCAATATTCTCTGTCGCCCAAACTTTTGATCCTCCGCCGTAACCGGCAGCAGCCACACGCCCGGAGACATTGCCGATATGCGTAGCCATGTGGTTGGCAGCCATGGTCTCGGCTGTTGATTGGGCTACCGCATCAATAATCGGGTCTTCAACCAACGCGGGAAGTCCATAGGAAACACGCATTGTATTGATCGCGACCATCAGGTCAAACCGGGTGACTTCTGATTGCGTGGAATATGCCTGAGTGTGGGAGGCAAAAACGCCGGCAGATGGAAAGAGAAGACCGGCCAACAATGTCAGGAAGAGAATCTGTCGAAAGAAGGTATTTGGATGGGCAAGGCTATTTTTACAGCATCGGCCATTATTAGAATTCAACGATTTTTGAAAGCTCATTTTAGGAATTATACACTGCGTCAGCAGCCTGAATCAGCTTTTCTGCGCCAACTGAGCATGTACATGTACCGTAAGGGCAGAAACTTCATGGGTCTGCATTTTCAGGGCGTATTGCAAGGTCGATCCTTGCAGGTCAAATTCACGCCGGGTTTGTACCACTCGGGTATCATTCGCTACCAGGATGCTGTTCAGGCCGAGAAAAAAGCCATCTTTTGTTGGGGTCAATAAGCCGCGGGCTGCTTCCAGGCGACCGTTGACCTGCGCGCAAAGCTGCTCCACTTCGTCATTCTGAAGAATTCGCCAGAAGCCACTTTCCCAATGGGAAGATGTTTCCAGGCCGCTTTCATCTTTTCGCCATGTGCGTTGCTCGTAATGAAGAACCGATTTGTTGGCATCGGCAGTGAAAGTGAGGATTTCCCGATACTGGATCGTCGGGATGGTTGGATATTCTGCGATCCCTTCCCCGAACCAGGTACCTGCGAGCCGCAGCAAAATTTTTATAGTCTCTGATAGTGGATTATCCATTTTTCTCTTCCTTGATTAGTTTTCATCCCGCTGACTGCTTGGTGTTTGGTTTGACAAAGCGCCATAGAAGCAGATTACCCAGAAGACGTCCGCAGCCGGAAATGACGAAAATGGTGATATAGCCGACGTGCTGGATGATAAAACCGCCAGCCGCCGAACCGAGCGCGGCGGAGAGCATCACGGAGATCTGGAAGATAGCTGTGTATCGCGCGCGCTTTTTCGGATCGGTAATCGAGAGCAATAAGTTGAAGTTTGCCAGTCCATAGCCGGCCCACATCACCCCACCCAACATATTGATCGGGGTTGGCTCCCAGGGAGATCTGACCAGAACCCACAGCAGCGGCACGAATGGGATGATAAAGCCGGTCACGATGACCAGCTTGCGCGCGCCCCAGCGGTCATTGAGCCGGCCAAACAGCGGCAGCGCGGGCAGGCCAAAAAGACTCGAGACGATTGCCTGGAACCCAATAATAAATGGCGTGCTCTTAAGCACTTCGGCCTGGTAGACGGTGAAAAAGGGACCAGCCACCGCCAGCGAAAAATTCCAGACCATTTGCGCTCCACAAAATGCCATGAAAGTTCGGTCGCCGCGCAGCGTCTTGATCAGCGCCGCCAGACGATACGAGTCGGTCGGTTGGCTGGGATGCACGGCTCGCTCGAAGCTGGACTCGTTGATGTGCGAAAAGCAGTATGTGGCTCCAATGCCAAAGAGAATGGCCAGCCCGTAAACTGTCTGGTAGCCCTGCAGGGGGGACCTGGCAGCAGTAATGATCTGCCCGGCAAGCAGGGTGACGAGCATGGCTGCCGCACTCATCACCATGTTGCGGTTGCCAAAGAAGCGGCCGCGCATGGTGATCGGCACCAGGTCAGCGGTCAGGGTTGTCCAGGCAGGGTTAGCCAGGTTGGCAAAACTATCCATTATTATTTTGAGCGCGATAGCGACCACTACCGCGGTTGAACCGCTGGCAAAAAAGGGTAAAATCGCCAGCCCCAGGATCGTAAGGCGAGTCACGCCGCCGCCGCTGAGCACCACAACCCATTTGCGGCTCGGGGCTCGTTCAGCCAGGATGGCGCCAGGCAGCAGTAATAGCATCGCACCCAGACTGGCCAAAGAGGTCATCAGGCCAATTTGCCCATTGGTCGCGCCTAGCGCCAGGACAAACAACGTCAGATAGGTGGCGTTGATCGCCTCCTGAGAAGCTGACAGCACGCCGTCAAAGTAATACCAGCGCAGCGATTTTTGCAGTGCTTGCGGCAGCTGCGTCACCCAGGCACCGCCCGCGGTGAATAATGCGATCCAATGTCCGAACCGCTCCAAAAACACTTTCATCGATGGAGGTGGCTGCATAGAATATACTGCTTAAAGAGCTTCGAAAAGCTCGACCGGAAGGACATAAACCAGGGTGCGGCCAAACTCAGCTTCAATCATGGTCAGGGAGATGCCCTCGCCCAGGCCAAAATTACTGCTTGCCGGGATGTAATGCCGTTTGGTTTTGCATGTCTGTTCCACCAGGTGCATCAGGCGGGCGTTATCACCAGAAAAAATACCCAGCATCAAGCAAGTGAAGCCGGTCGGCAGGAACCCATTCGATGCGCTGATCAGGGTATGTCGAAAGCCTTTCGCGGAAAGTTTTTTCTCCAACTTGCCGGCCTGCTCATCTGGCACGGCGATCAGCACCAGTTGATCAATATTTTCGGTGTAAGGTGGTTGGATTTTGGGCATGGAACCTTTTCGGAACAGTATGATCCCTGTTATTATAACGCTTGCAGATTTACACTTTCCTCTGCAATGATTTACAAGGTATTTTGCACTGGATTAGGCTGTTTTTTCCAGCACTAAACAATCACTCGCTGAGTGTGTAAATTTCAATGCCGTCGTCGTATTTGAGCAAAGTGTGGCCTTCATCGGCAGCATACCACAAGATAAATTTATCCACCGTCACCCTGAAGACGGTACGCTGGCCGAGCTTTTCAACGGAGCGTACCATCAGAACCCCCAGCTTTGTGACCGGGCCGGTGTCCTGTTTCTCGGGACGGTAGGTATTCTGCCAGACCAGGTTGACCTGGTTGGCATGCGTATTCTGAAAATCTGCTGCCATAACACGCAGGGGCCATTCAAAATTTACCCACGCATTGGTCGGTAGGATTTGTTCGATGTTCCTGCCGTCATTGTCCTTAACTTCTATTTTAAGTTCCTCACTGGCAGAATTGATCGACCAACTGAACCAGCCGCCGGTAGCAAAATCCATCTTACCGTCCATTGACGCCAATCTTAGATCCTGGCCGCTCCAATGCGCTGTATAGTTTGTGTCTGCACCATTCGACATGTAGGTTCCCCCGTTTACCTCTACCTGATATCGGTCTACGTGAGACTTGCAGGCCAGAATGAACCCTTCGGCTGCAGGATGGCGATTGCAGTTCATTTCACCCACTAATTGGCCGGCTCTGTTGCGGATTTCGTATTTGAATTCCGCCGTTTGGATCCATGCGGCGGGCACCGGTAGTACCAGGCCGGGTTTGGCAGATAGCTCGGGCAGTGCAAATGTGGTAATTTCAACCCCGGCCATCACCAAAAAAATTCCTCCAGCAACGGCCAGTGGCCAATAACGAGCGATCCAGGAAGAACGGACGGAGGGTGGTTCTTCCGGCCGTAAAAGGGCTGACCGAGGGGCCAGTCGGTTCAGAAGCAGTACGCCTGCTACAAGAATGATCACGCCAATGCCTGCCGCGGGAAGTGATGGAAAGGGCAAAACCACGTCTGGCCTCAAGGCATACATAACCAAAGTCAATCCTGCCATGGCGTTGTTGGCGAAATGAACCAGCATGCTTGCGTAAAGTGAGTTGGCGCGCCAGGCGGTATACGTGACCATAAAGGCGATCGGCAGCAAGGCTGCCAGCCCTTGAGCCTGGAGATGGAAAAACGCAAAGAGGAGACTGGTGATAATGGTGGCTGCTTTCGCCGGACGAGCTGCCAGGTATGCCCCCAGAACTGCGCCACGGAAAAGGATTTCTTCGCAGACCGGCGCAGCCAGGCTCAGGCTGATAAATATTATCAAAGCATCCAGAGCATTAGAAGGTATTGCACCCGGCCCAAGAGAGATAGAATAACCCGTTAGAGCGGTCATAATCCCAGAAAGAATGGCATCCACCAGCCATACACCAAACCCGATCATCAAGGCGGCAGCGCCTAAACCCACTGAGATGTGATTAAGTCGGAGTGCCTGCTGCAGCGGGAGCCCTTTCCGGCGCAAATAAACCAGTGTGGGTGCCAGAATTAATAACAATTCAGTGGCCAGCAGCCCCCATCCAAAAGACACACTTTGAATCATAGATCCGAATACGACCACCAGCAGCATCGAGATCAGGTATAGGATATTCACACCACGTACTGAAGCAGAACGGATCATTCCTTATCCCTCCCAAGGATAAATCTTTATTCGCTTTGGCTACTACTCGTTGAAAATATCTCCCTGTATTTGAATGGAAAGCAAAACGTCAGGAATTTGTTTTATAGATATTATACAAAAGTCTGACCACTTCAACTATTTAACTCGAGCAACCACCTTGAGAAAAGATCGTGAAAATGTCACTGCGAGCGTAGCGAAGCCGTCTGAAAATTGGTAGTAGAGATGGCATCGACCGGAAATTTCACCGGTCTCGCAGTGACATCGTAAAGGGGGCAAGTTGAGCTATTTATAGGATCTGTCTGCGCAGTCGATCAGAATAACCAATTATGGTAGCGTTTTGATGCTGACAACCACACTGGCAGGCGTCAGGCTCCAGTTTATGCTGATATCCAGATCGAAAGTATTTTTGATAACCAGGTCGTAGCTGCCCCACCAGATGTTGACCAACTCGCTCATGGGGAAACCCGGAATAGGGGAGCGATGCTGGCTGGCTTTGGTCGTCAGGCCGGCGCGCATCGCGGCGGCTCGGAAGACGGTAGCCAGGGCGCATTGACCCCCAGCAAGGACACCGCTGGCCACTTTAAGACCGGTGGTGTCGCCGCCGTAAGTGGCGTTAAAGCTCCAGGATGCGCCGGCTGGCAAGGTTATGCTGCCTGAGGCGCTCACCTGCCGTAGTTTCTTCCAGTCGACCGCGGCTTGCGAGGCACCAGAAACGGAGCGCACAAGCGACCAGCGCGCGTTGTCAGCTTCATCGATATTGTTGACTTTCGCCAGAAGATTCAGGTCAAGAGTGGCTTTGCCCTTCACCTGTGCTGCGGCGGTTGAGGTATAGGTAGCATACGCAAGGTCTTTCACCATTGGCTGGACAGCGGATTGCGGCTGGGCATCTACGCCGGGTACGGAGAGCAAGATGGCAGTCAGCAGCAGACTGACCAACAATGCGCCAACGATGAGGATTTTTGGAGAAAAGGCCATGTAAGATCCTTTTTCAACTAAATATAGAATATATATTCTATTAAGTCAAGAAGGATTTTAGGCTGGCTACAATTCTGCATTATTGTAACGGGCGACTTTCGTTTGCTCTGACGACGGTGTTATTTTGCCCCAGCACATATAAGTGAACCAATTTCATATTCCAACTGTGTTTTACTGCAATATAAAAAATGCTGTGTTGCCAAGCGTCGGGCCAGCAACAGGAATGGCAACACCGCTTTTAACATTTACCGCCCAAATCGCTCTGGACACCTGATCCCACACCTGACAGAAAATCCATTGGCCATTCGCCGACCACTGCAGTCTGGATAGATACATGTCTTGAAAATGACTGACCTGGGTTTTCTCACCACTTTTTGGATCGATCAAGAAAATGTTCCCGACGGAATAAATAGCATCTTCTTGATCCTGAATCACGACTGCGAGCCGGCTTCCATCCGGAGACCAAACAGCCGGTGACCCTAAAATATGGTTGTCAAAAACGGCAACACGTTTATTTTCGCCCGTCGTCCTGTCGCTGATCCACAGTTCGTTCTGAGTTTCGAGGAGGCGTTGGCTGGTATCCGCCGAATATATCACCCATGCCAGGAAATGTCCATCCGCGGACCAGGTCAGGCTGCCACGGTTAATCCCACTTGAGTATGCGTTTTTGATCGATATCTCCTGGATGGTTTCCCTTTCCCATGTTAGGGTATCCCAAACTCCGATACTGATCAAGAATTCTGTTCTGCCCAGGGCGTTGGGTTGGTAGGTCAAGGCATCCGCCAGATATTTGCCATCCGGGGAGTAAGCAAGATCGTCGATTACCGGACGATCATCATGATCTGGTGGAAAGTCAATGAGCTGATATTCCCCAGATAATAAATCGTACTCGCCCGCATACCATTCCGCGCCGTACCTGGATATCAGAATTTTTTGCCCATCTGGTTTCCAGTCATAAAAAATTATAAACGGATCTAATATTGTTTCGACTTTTCCACTCTTTATATCGACTAATAGAGGTTGAGAGGACACTTCTACCGAGATCATCGCGATGAATTGGCGACCATCTGGAGATGGGTCAAGGGAATTAAGATGTGCGCCTGGATAGCCCTGCTCTAAATGCAAATCGATCGTCATTTGTCCTTTTCCCCAACGTTGGGCCATATCGTCGATCCATTCCATCTGGAGGATGGGATTGCTGGTCGAATCGGGGGCATACACATACCAGAGTTGGTGCAGCCTGGTTTGTGGCATCCCGGTGGGTGGAGTGGGGAATACGGGTGTAGAGAAAATTGTCACAGGAGTTGGGGTGCAAAAGGATTAAAAGGTGGCGGCGGAGTCCAGGTTTGACCGGTCGGCCAGCCGTCTGGTGTGAAAATACCCTGAGAAGTGGATTCGATCGTGGTTGTCCGGGTCGAGGTTGGGCGAACAGTGTGCGTTGATATAGGATAAGGGACAGGAGTACCGAGTGAGTGTGTCGTCTCCATAACTGGAGGTGGATAGGCGTCAGTTTGGCTGGCTGTAGGCAGCGGTAGCTGTGTCTCAGGACTGGCGGTTGGATCGAGCGTTCTTTTTGAAATGCAGGCTGAAGTCAGGACCAAAGCCATCAAAGATATGAAGACTAAAACCCTTGGTAAAGGATATTTCATCATAGACTCAATTCAGACGGTCGATGACCATCCGCCTGGATCGTAGATTGCCGATTAACAACCTGTCTAGTGCGATCACCTGCTGCTAAAATTCACCGTCAATTGGCGTTTTGAACCTCTTGAAATTGAGAAAATATAAATCCTCACGGTTGTGCCAAATAGCATGACCGCTCTACTGATTTGCTCTCCATTTTTGGCAATCCAACCCAACTAAAATTGGTGGTAAATATATTCCCAATCCCCAAATCAACTTGGAAAAATTGTGCTTTGTCCGGATTGAAATAGTCCAACTCTTTAAATGATCCAAACCAGAAAAAGAAACTAGAAGGATCGTAACCCCAATACACCTGATCAAAATGAACATTGTCAGAAATAGGAAGACTATCCACAAAGGATTTCATAATTTGATCCGCTGGCTGAAGATAATTAATCGTTCTCCTATCCTTTAAATTCCCCGGCGTAGTGAAAACGAACGCCTTAGAATCAGGTTGCCAACCGAAAAACTGATCCAGTGAACGAAATTCTGAGATTAACTTGCCATCTGTGGTGAATAAACGGAGACTATCATTAGCAACTACAAACCATTTCTCGTCGGGAGAATCGAACCGTTTGCTGATATTCTTTTCATCAACGTTTCCAATCTTCTGGAGGTTTATACAATCGATCATCGGTTTGGAAATATCACCTGGGATGGCTAACCAGGATAAAAAAGTAGAAGTCCCTGTTTCGATGTCTAAACTTTGCACCGGACCAACGTAGTCACTGGGCCATGCGCCCCCATTCGGAGGGGTGAAGGTTTCAAAGGTTTCTGGCCCGATCCATCTCGTGATTTCAATACAAACATTGGTGTCCAACGGTTTTACCTGGCTGCCGTCTAAGGCCACAGCCCAGATCCCAGTTTCGTGGCAGCCTTCACCTAAATATCCGGAAATACTCCGGTACACGATCCATTTGCTGTTAGGCGACCATTCAGGATGAGTCACCATTTCTGAGCCATCGGTCAGACGGCGGATTTGAGCGTTAAGGGTGTCGTATATATAGAGGTCCGATGTAGGTTTGTCGATGGCGGCGGGGAAGGCCAGGTAGCGACCATCCGGCGACCAGGCAGGGCCGCCAATCGCATCCTTTATAAGATCGAGTCGTTTTTCTTCTCCTGGGTCAAGGGATTTAAGTTGGCTTTTATCGAAATCCTTAATGGAAGGATTGGAAATCAGAGGGATAGTCTCGAAACTCATCTCCGGCAAATGCACAATACTGAGGGCCAATGTGCCGGCATATTTGTCATGAAATTCCCAAAGATCCGAAACCATGGCCAGATATGGGCTTGCAGGACTGCCCACGATCGAAAGAGCGCTTAATGTTAACTGTCTTCGACCACTTCCATTGGGGTTGACCGCTGCGACCTTCCAATTGTTCCCATCCGGCCTGGAAATGTAAGTTAACCATGGCCCATGGCTGTTTAGAAGACCGCTGCTGACTGCGGTTGGAAAGGGCCAGGAAGGTGTCGGGACGAAAATTTGCGTCTCTTCTATTATATGATTTGTAGAAATGGTAATTTCTGTCGAAGCTGACTGCGGAGTGTTACTGGGTTGTGCAGATGCAATCACAGTTGGAGATTCTAACTGGAAAATTGCTGCAGTCGTGGGCTGTTCAACCGTCGGAATTTGTGTCTGCCTGGCTGCACATGCAGTTGCAGATAATCCGAGTATGAGCCATCCAATGAGAAAATTCCGAATGTGATCCATCAATTCATTACCCCACGAATTTAGATGATGGCTAGATTTCAAATCATCCTCATATTAACCCCACCTTATAGATTATTATACATTCAGGCAATGAAAGATTGATTTTTTGAGGCTTAATAAGTCTCTGGAAAAAATTGTATCAAAGCCGAGCATTTTAATTTTTTCATACTGCTCAATTTTACGATTTTGATTTCTTTCATTTTGGAAAGGAAAATGTTCCTCACCAAGTCCCTATTCATTATTTTTCCTCAAAGACCTCCCAATAACCTTGGTCCAGCTCATTGTCAGACAAGTGGGCATATCTCTGAGTCACGGCGATATTTTTGTGGCGGGCCAGTTCCTGGGCCAGTTTTAGATTGCCTGAATTTTGCAGCACCCGGGTGACAAAGTAATGCCGGAAGGAGTGGGGGGTGATATGTCCGCTTGATTCGGCCCCGAGAAATTCCCGCACGCGTTCACTGACGATATTGCGCCCGGTGGCGGTCGTGATCGGCTTGACTTTGCTGCCGGCGCCTTTGTCATGGCGGGCAAAGAGGGGTAGGGCGGTCATTGCGCGGCCTGAAGCGCCGTCATATTGAGCCCGCGCAGTCAAATAATCCCTCAGCGCCAGTTGAGCCCGGCGCGAAAAACGTACCACCGCCTGGCGGTCGCCTTTGCCGATGATAATCGCCCGGCCCTCATTCCAGTCCAGGTCGCCGCGCCGCAGGTTACAGGCTTCATGAACGCGCAGCCCGGTGTCCGCCAGGGTAACCAGGAAGGCCCGGTCGCGCAAATTGCGCAGGCGTTCATGGTATTGGTCGGGGTCGGCATTTCGTGTAGCTAGCGCCTCAATTTTTCCGAGCAGCTGGTCGATCGCATCCTTTGGAAATTGAGGCAGGCGCTGCCCGGGACGGCGCGCGCGTTGGCGAATCAGTAATTTCACCCTTGCTAAATTAATCGAAGCTAAATTTTCTGCAGACAAAAACTCAAAAAAACCTGAGGCAGCGGTCAGGTAAAGCCGTTCGGTGGTTGGTGCATTATCTTTCAAGCCTACAGCCAGCCAGACGATGGCATCTTCAGGCAGTTCATTAACGGGTTGCGTATCCGGGTCAAGCTTGTGATCTCGTAAAACGGACAGGAAGACCGACATGCCATTGCGATAGGTGCGGGCGGTGTTTGCTGAGCGCGCCAGCGAAACGCTGTCGAGATAACGCGCGTTGGCATTGGCAATGCTCATGGGTTTCTGTGGCTGAGGGACCATCTTTACCTTCTTGTAAAGTTAAAGCTATTGTTGATGATAATAATACTTATCAAAAGCATAGAATTATTATAGCGAAAATTTGCCCATAATTCAATGGTTTACTGCCCCCCTCTTCAAAGTTAACAAAATTTCCATAATCATCGACAAAATAAACATGATACGCGCTTAGAATGAGATTCTTATTTTACATGTTAATTGCATTGCCACCAGCAATATTGCATATCCGGTAAAGGTCTTAACCCCCCCACCCCAGATAGAACCCTTTTTATAAAGCGGGAATAAATGATAAAATCAGAGAAAAATAGAGGGTAACTGATCTTATGCAACGTCCTGATCTCCTGGGTATCGATCCAAATGTTGTCGCCTATATCGAATATTTAGAAGCCCAATTAATACCTCTTCCTACCCAGCGAAAAATTGAAAAAGTTCGCTCGGTGGTGGAGGTTGAACCACCGTTCCGGGCAGATGAGCCGGCTTTACCCGCGGAAGGGCCCACCCCAATCAACATTCTGACCGCCAGCCGCCTGGGGATCGCCAAACGCACTCACCGCCACCTGTACAACCGTCAGCATCGCGGCGGTATGGGTATTTTTGACTTGGAACTAAACCAGGAGGATCAGCCCGTCAACCTGACCAGTGTGGATGACAGCCAGAACCTGCTGCTATTTACCAACCGCGCCCGGGTTTACCGGCTGAACCTCAACCGCGTTGTGGATACTGTGATCCGCAGTAAAGGCGATACCCTGTTTGACCGCATGCCCTTAGATACTGACGAAAACCTGGTGACAATTCTGCCAGAGAAATCGTCCGGTTATATCGCCCTGGTCAGCGCCAGCGGGCGTATGCGCAACCTGCGTCACCACTTATTCGGCGAGCATATGAAGCTTGGCACGGCAATGTATCCATTCAACGAATTTGGCCCGCTGGCAGCCGCCTGCTGGACGAATGGGGACGGCGATTTGTTGACCGTAACCCGGAATGGCGCCGGCATCCGTTTTAGTGAAAAACTGATCCCGCCCCAGGGTGACTGGGCCATTCGCCTGGCCGGAAACGACCAGGTAGTCGATCTGACCGCGGTGTATGATGACAGCGATGTGATCGTGGTTGGCGCCGACGGCAAAGGGACATTACGCTCGATGACCGGGTTTTCACCTAATAAATCGATGGGCGGCAGCGGCAAACAGCTCTTCAAAAATAATCGTGTGGTGGGGGTAAATGCGGTGAATATTAACGACGATTTGTTCATCATATCGCAGCTCGGTAAAATCATCCGTTTTCGCTGCGATGAGGTGCCGATCAGTGATGGCGTCGTTCAGGGTGTGATTTGCATGAGCTTGAGGGGTGATGAAGTGGTCGCCATCACCTCAAGCGGCGGATAACCAAATAAATTATATGAGGCGGTTTTTGGCCGCCTCATTTATCGTTAAAAAGGGTTATTTCTGGATAAAGCCATGCTCCGCATGCGGGGGTTCTTTGATCCCCTGCTGAAATGCGTCATCCATTCCGCGGTACATCTCCTGCCAGTACTCTTTCGCCGCACCCCGTTTATCTGCCCTGAATTTTTCGATCCATACGGCCAGCGCAGGGTTATTCAGTCCAATCCTGCCCCATTTTTCCAGATACTGATGGATGATATCCATCACGCGTTCGCTTTCCCAGGGCACAGAGTCCGCGGATTGGTGCAGGTGGATTTCTTTTGCCAGCTGAAAATTCGTTTCCCAGAAGTTGAAATCCAGGTCAAAATGGGAAAGGATGATTTCATCGATGATGTCTTCGACCCATTTCCGGTGGAAACGACAGGCTCCCGAGTTTTCTGAATACAGTTCGTAGACAAAGCGCTCCACGTTCTTTTGGCCCAGCTCATAAGGGGGATAAAATTCGAAACCGTAAAACGAGAAGTATTTGCCCATTAACGGCATCGGCGAGAACATGCCCGGCACCCAGTACTGGTTGGGCACCATACACCCTTCTTTGCCGTGAGCGTTGTAAACGGCCCGGTCGATGGAATGGATCTGGTATTTCTCATCCAGCCATTTGGCTGCAGCGCGCATCCCTTTTCTGAACGGCTCCCCTGCCGGCGTGTACACGATCATATCCAGGATCTTTCTGGCATAATTGGCATTGTAAGCCGAGTCGTTTACCAGATCGAAATCCGCGGTATTGCTGGCAAAATTAAACCGCGGACCATCCGGCGGCAGGCCAAAATCCTGAACCGGAATAAGTTTAGATGCGACTAAATCCATGATCCAGGCGACCGTTCCCCCGGCTTGAATAGAATCCAGTCCCAGGGTATCCACGTATTTATTGACCATTTCTGCCGCCCGCTGGTCAAATATACCCGAATTTGGGCCTAATGCCTGGTATGGCTCATAATCTTTCTTGAACTCTCCAATGAATTTTTTACAGGCTACCGCGCAGGGTTCACCGCAGTGGTCAAAATTTTTGGGAGCAATGATCTCGGTATTAAACTGCTCGAGATAATGCCGCAGGATGAAGTTCTCGTGCTGCTCGAGACGGTGATCATCGTCTTCGTAAATCGATTTGTAGTTAAAACTGAACAGGCGATCTTCAGCTTCATGCATATTGACGCCGAATGTTCCGCCAGTTTCAAATTTCGGGACGTAGCGGTATTTTTGTGACAGCGCCAGATCGGACAGGATGGCGCGCTGCCCAAAGTGTTCCAAAAAATATTCGTCCAATTCCCGGGCTTCTTTCATCGCCGGGTCATGCCAGTCTCCGCCAAATATGATCCCGGCGACGCGGTGGTGTTGAAGCAAACGCGAACCTAACCCACCGCGGCCGGCCCAATCGTCTATGACACTCAGATCGCCTTTCTTGATCTGGTTGGAACCTATCGCCCCTTCCCGGGTAAAGCGCGCTCCCGGGCCGACAGCCAATATGCGGAAGGAATCATTTTGATACTCACCGCCATATTTTTCAAATATAGCCCGCTGCATCGCATAGAATCCCTGCCAGGTGCGCCCATTCTGATCGGTATATCCGGCCCAGATTGTTTCTGGCTCGATGGGTTCAAAACGCAGCGAATATTGTTCGTTTTCTAATTTAATGACCAGCACCACGTCGGTCTCTGAGCTTCCCCGCAGCCAGACAAAATTCACCCCCATCCGGTGGAAAATATACATCGCCCCACCCAGGGCGGATACGTAAAAACCTTCCCAGGCAGGAGAATAGCCGCAAAACATCATCCTGCGTGTCCCCGGAAGCGGAGATCCGGCCAGCAGGCCGCCCCCAAAAGTCATCGATTTCAGGATCCTTCTGATAACGATCCCATCCATACTGAACCGGGCCGGTCAACGATTGATCTAATGGGCAGCTGACCCCCCACTGCTTTTCACCTAGATCTACTACCAATTCATATAGAACTGAACGGTTAGCCATAATGTTCCCTTTCTACAGCGCAAAAACCTGGAGGGTATTATACTTGGAATAAACCTGCTATTTGCGATACAGAAACCCTGAGGCGTACAATACCTCTCACATTCTATTTTAATCCAGGTCAACCATGCCTACATATTCTATCCCCTACGGAAAATCTCACAGCGAATTTTATTTGGACGATCAGTTTCCTGCCGATGTTATTTTACCGCCGGTAACGACCGCGCTTTCTCAAACCGAGATCGACCAAAAAATTGACCAGGCATTAGCCCATCCTTTGGGTGATGTAGTTCTTGAATCATTTCGCGGCGCAAAATCCGTGGCTATCGCGGTAAATGATAAAACCCGACCGGTGCCATATCAGGTGATGCTCCCCCCACTATTGGCTCGTTTAGAACTGATTGGGGTCGAGCCTCGGGCGATAAAATTTTTTATTGCTACCGGAACGCACACCCCTATGCCTCCAGAAGAATTTCCCTGGATTTTACCCGGTGAAATTCTTGAGAAATACGCAGTCGTCAGCCATGACTGTGACGACAGCGCCAATTTAATCCATTTGGGGCTGACGCCTCGGGGGACGGATGTTTGGATCAATCAGGATTTTTACCAATCTGACCTGAAAATTGTCACTGGCAATATTGAACCTCACCATTTCGCGGGTTTTTCGGGGGGTTCTAAAACTGCCGCCATCGGTTTGGGAGCGCGGAGCAGTATTAACACCAACCATATCATGTTGAGTGATCCCAATTCGATGATCGGCATCTACGAAAAGAATCCGCTCAGGCAGGATATCGAAGACATGGGAGATCTGGCTGGGACCCATTTTGCCCTGAATTTTATCTTGAGCGGTGAGCATGAAGTGGCGGATGTGCTTTTTGGAAAACCGCGGCTGGTAATGGAACACGGAATTCCCATCGCCCGCCAGATTTGCCAGACGAAGGTCGATGGTTATTATGATCTGGTGATTGCTTCAGCCGGCGGGTATCCTAAAGATATCAATCTCTACCAGGCCCAAAAGGTGATGACCCACGCCTCATTGATGACCAGGAAAGGTGGAATGATCATCCTGGCTGCCGCCTGCCCGGAAGGACCCGGCAGCGCATCCTATGAAGCCTATGTGCAGGGTGTGGCCTCCCAACAGGACGTCTTATTGAAGCTCCAAAAGGATGGTTTCAAGGTTGGCCCGCATAAAAGTGGTCAGATCGCCCGGATACTGATGAATTTCGGATTTATTTTGGTGTCCGATATGGACACGGATCGGGTGCGCCGCCTTTTAATTGATCCAGAAAATAATTTGCAGCGAGCCGTCGACCGTGCAGTAAAGACACTTCCCCCCCATGCGAAAATTGCGGTTCTCCCGCATGCCACCAGCACGATCCCGATAACGGACCAGGGGAAATAAGATATAATTGGATGAGATCACAATCTGGAGTGTCCATGAGCGATCCCTCTTATTTCACTGGCAGAACGACGATTGCCCCCGATGTACTGGTTACCATTGTCAAGCTGACGGTTTCCAGCATACCGGGAGTGAGCCAGCTTGCCCCGGTTCCGGGCCGGATAAACCGCCTGTTTAAACGTGAGGCGCAGGATGGCGTTGAAATTTTTGTTGAGAACAACACGGTCTACGCGGATGTATATGTCATCTTCCAGCGGGATGTAAATGTCCGCGACGTGAGCCGCACGATTCAAAACCAGGTTGCCCGGGCAGTTCAGGAAATGGTTGGCATGGAAGTTGGAAAAGTAAACATCCATGTTGAAAATATCGATTATAGTTCTGACATTGAATAACTCATGAAATCTAGAACCAAGGCACGCAGTGTCGCCTTGCAAGTACTTTATGAAGTAGATATGACCGGTCACCTGCCAGGAGTTGTTTTCAGCCAACGGATCGAAGAAAATCCGATGGAGGACAACCTGGCAGACTTCACTTCCCAAATTATTTTCGGAGTATACCCGCTGTTTGAAAAACTTGACCAGTTTATTTCTCAACACGCGCCAGAATGGCCGATGGATCAAGTCGCGGTGATCGACCGCAACATCATCCGCATCGCGTTATGGGAATTTGCAGTATCGGATATGACGCCGGTAAAAGTAGCCATAAACGAAGCGATTGAATTAGCAAAAATGTACGGCGCCGATAGTACGCCCAGATTTGTCAATGGGGTTTTAGGAAGCCTGGCAAACCGGCAGGACGAAATTCATCGCTACTTCGGACCTATGCCCAACAAATAATCGAATGGAATATACCGGCTGGTTTATCCCCGGTGGATGGTGAATCTGCACATTGAGGGGTTATTCTCATGACCAAAAACCTTGTAAAGTCGCATTTTACCGGAATATTTTTCCGGTTGTTGATTGTCCTGTTCGTTCTTACAGGCTGCCTCCCTACTCAACCAACCTCAGTTCCGCAAATCACTCAAACGCCGGTCCAGGAATCGGACGTCCAATTGTTGGCGACGGTGACCTTTGAGGTTAACGCTCCTGCGAAAACCGCCGCCGGGACTTCCCTGTTTATCGATATATTGGACGAGGTAACTGGACTGGCATTAAACCCCTCTCGCTACCGGATGGAAGATAAAGGCAGCGGCCATTTCACTTTTCAGATCCCAGTGCAAATCGGATCGTTAATCAAATACCGCTATGGAATGGAAGGCACTTCCCCAAAGATTGAATACACGGCCAACGGGAAACAAATCCGCTACCGTTTGCTCCAGGTCCCAGGGCCGATTACAGCCAATGATACGATCAGCATCTGGCAGGACCAGCCCTTCACTGGCGATTATGGACGGTTGGTGGGTCAGGTTGTGGACTCAAAAACAAATTCGCCGATCCCCAATGTGATGGTTACAGCGGATGGCGTGCAGACCCTGACAGCCGCGGATGGCAGCTATCTGATTGAGGGTCTCCCTACCGGTGTGCACAATATCGTTGCCTACAGCTTAGATGGAAATTACCAGCCCTATCAACAGGGCGCCCAGATATCGGCCGGGATGGCTACTAACGCCGCCATCCGTATGGTTCCGGCGCAGCTGGTCAAAGTCACCTTCGTGGCAAGTCCTCCATCCGACACTTCCCGGGGTCTTCCCATGAGAATTATCGGCAATATTCTATCAATGGGTAACACCTTTGCCGATATGGGAGGTGGGGTTTCCACCATTGCTTCTCGCGCCCCATTGATGACTTTAATGGCGGATGGGCGATATACCCTGACGATGTCCTTACCGGCTGGTCTGGATCTACGATACAAATATACAGCCGGAGATGGTTTTTGGAATGGCGAACGCAACCTGGAAGGCGGCGTTTTTGTCCGCCAGTTGATCGTTCCCAATAAGGATGTGGTTGTCGACGATACCATCACCGCCTTTCAGACCAAAGATTTTCCGCCGGTAACGTTTACCGTGACCGTACCTGAAAACACTCCGGTAAATGATACGGTTTCGATCCAATTTAATCCCTATGGCTGGACGCAGCCCATCCCGATGTGGCCCTTGGGCAACAGGCAGTGGTTATTTGTCCTGTACAATCCGCTGCAGTTGGTTCCGAAGATTGGCTACCGCTTTTGCCGGAATGATCAGTGCGGCATAACCGATGACGCTACATCCATGGGACCCGATGCACCCGGAAAAATATTGACACCTGGCAAGTCGTCTCAAAATATCCTGGTGGAGATTAAAGATTGGGCGTGGATTCAATCTACAGTGACACCTACCAATGTGGTCTCCGGGGATATTAAGCCCAGGGGATCATCATTCATGGCAGGCGTAGAATTCCAGCCGGCTTATCGCCCATCCTGGCAGCCTTATATTTCCTGGGGTTTCGATAATATCAAACACCTAGGCTCCAGTTGGGTGGTCATCGATCCTACCTGGACAGCGACCCGGATAAACCCGCCGGTTTTTGAATCGGTTACCGGACAGGATGCGTATTGGCAGGATTTGATCCAGATGGTGGTTTGGGCTCAGGATAAAGATTTAAATATTGGCATGTTCCCAACAATTAATTTTGAACAAACTGCCGACCAATGGTGGAATTCAGCCGAAAATGACAGCACCTGGTGGCAGACCTGGTTCGATCGATACCGTTCGTTCATTTTGCATCATGCCGATTTAGCCGCCCAGGTGAAAGCTGGTTTTCTGGTATTAGGCGATCCGCAGATCAGCCCGGCATTACCCGGTGGAATTCTGCCCAACGGAAAGCCGGCGATCCTCCCGGCGGACGTCGAACAAAAATGGAAAAACCTGATCGCTGAAGTACGCACCCGCTATAAAGGTAAAATCGCCTGGGCACTGCCCTACACGCCGGGGTTGAAAGACGTCCCCAGTTTTATCGGTGATGTGGACGAAATTTATCTGCTCTGGTCTGCGAAGCTCAGCGATACAAATTCATCCACTGCTCAGGATTTGGCCGACCAGATGGGCAAACTGCTCGATCAGGATGTCGCAAAGTTTAAGGAGGCAATCCAGAAACCGGTCATTCTGGCGGTGAATTATGCTTCAGTCCAAAGCGCGGCGCAGGGTTGTGCGGTATTGAAATCGAATTGTGTGCCGTTTGAAACCTTGAACGTCGAAAAGGATTCAACCAGCTTCACGCCTGATCTGGCTGAGCAAGCCAAATTGTATAATGCCGTGCTGATCGCGATCAACGATCGCCCATGGGTCGATGGGTTGGTTTCCCGTGGTTTTTATCCGCCGGCCACCCTGCAAGATTTTACCTCTTCGGTGAATGGCAAACCCGCCGCGGATATGTTGTGGTATTGGTTCTCAAGAATGCTTGAGATAAAGCAATAAATTTATTTACAATCAGAACTCCTCCTGGGCGAAACGCCAGAAGCCCAGGCCTAGAAACAGAATTGTCAAAATGATTGTTTCTACCAGCGGTATCAGATTAGAATACGGCTGGTTTGTTAATACAACAGCCGCATCCAGAGGCAGATGCCCGGGCAGATAGATACTGATACTCATATTTGTGATCAGGTTTAGGATAAAGACCAGCGCCAACGAGGCGCCGATTACTGTCCGGCGGCTGTTAGCCAATGTGCCCATCATAAAAGTGAAGGACTGAAAGAAAAGGATATTCAGGAACAGCAGGCCCAATCCTTCGAGCATCGCGCCGATTTGTAATGAGAGCCCAAAACCGACCATCAAGATATAAGCGCCTAAACCGGGTAATAGAATCATGCTAACCAGGGCGCGCAGTGAAGCAGCCATAAATTTGGAAAGGATGAACGCGGTTCGCGATACTGGCTTGGATAGGATCCAGGCCGCTGTGCCATTCTGTTTTTCACCTACAATTGACCCTTGTGAGGCAACCATGATGGCTACCGGGCAGATAAATCCGATGAGTACACAAAAAAGTTCAGCAGCCTGCTGGAACGGCGTGCCCACATTGCCTTCTGAGGGTTGGGCTGGCGTATTTAAAACGGATAAAAGCAGGCCGTTGATAATTAATATCCAGACGATGATCTGAATCAATCCACGTCTCGTTTTCCACCAATCTGACTCGTGTTTGAATAAATTCAAAAAGCCAGCCGACCAACCCCTCGGTTTTAACCGGTTTAAAGGTATATTAACGGCCATTTTGATCTCCTTCTACCAGATTTAAGAATACTTCTTCCAGGTTTTTATGCTTTTCCCCGAATTGGGTCACAATCACATCATGCTCAGCCAGGATTAACTGTAAAAGGTTAGCTTCGGCCGCGGCGGGATCATTAACCCTGACCTGCCATGCCGTTCGACCATCCCGCTGTGCGGACTGCACCATGCTCATTACCCACGGCTCGGATAGGAGGCGAGCGTGGGCCGGTTCTGGATTGCCTTTTAATTCCAGGCTGTACGTTGTGGCATTGTTTGACGATAAAAGCTCGTCAATTGGGGCCTGGGCGATTAGTTCACCGTGATTGAGAATAGCTACCGTATCGCTGACCCGTTGAACATCTTCCAGAATATGAGTGGAATAAAAAATGGTGGTGTGCTTGCGCAGCCGTTCCATAACCTCCAGCACGTCGCGGCGCCCCATCGGATCCAACGAAGCCGCCGGTTCATCCAGGATCAGCAAATCGGGATAGTTGATCTGTGCCTGAGCGATACCCAGGCGCTGGCGTTCCCCACCCGAAAAATTCTTGACCGGGCGATCTGCTTTGTCATCCAAACCAACCAGGACCAAAGTTTCTTCAATCCGCGCCTCGAGGGCATCGCCAGGGCCGGAATAGAAGAAACCTGCGGTAAACCGCAGCACCTGACGCGCGGTCATATCCCCATAATAGTGGGGATCTTGTGCCAGATAACCCGTTCGCTCACGTACAGCGATGCTATCACTGACTACATCCTGTCCGAATACCAATGCCTGACCCATCGTCGGCCGGGCTAGGCCCAGCAGAATGCGAATTGTGGTCGTTTTTCCAGCACCATTAGGCCCTAAAAAACCGAAAATTGAGTTATGGGCCACTTTCAGGTTAACCGATTTAAGCGCATTTACTCCCTTATATGTCTTGGTCAGGTTGACCGTCTGAATGATTGTTTCGGAAGCATTCATGCCTTTCTCCTTCACTTTTAAACCGAGTACGTAATTTTTAATTTGGGCTGCAGTGAAACCCAGACTAAAAATACTATAACAACTTTTACTGAGCAGGTCATTCCTCCCCAGGTGAAGACCAGGGTGTACTTTTTATGTAAGCAACCCTAATACCCGCAAATGGGTAAAAATAACCAATCAGAAAGTATTTGGTTTAAGAATTATTTTTTACTGTTTTGGAATATAAAGAAATATAATTGCGCCTAAAATTAAAAATGGTGCATATGGGATAGCCGTCATGGCTTTGTATTTGCGCAGGACAGCCATCACTAGCATGATCAGGCCGCTGACCACTCCCCCTGCGATGATCGCCAGAAGCAATCCGCCGACAACCTCCGGCCAGCCCAGAAGCAATCCGACGATCCCCGCCAGGTTTACATCCCCAAAACCGAGGGCATCTTCTACTTCCTGGTTGCGCCTTTTCGCCATCAGGCGATTAAAAGGATTCCCAGCAGGTACAATGCCAGCATAATACCATATCCCACCACACCTCCCAGAATTGTGACCAGCACTCCTTTCTGCAAGGATCCGACCAACAACCCCAGACCTGCGCCGAACCAGCTGACAGGATGTAGAATCAAACGATGCTCCAGGTCGATCACCGCGACCAGCGCAAAGAAAGACAACAATCCAATTCCCAGCCAGAAACCCAACCTTGCCGGGGGCTGAAACCACATCCAGCCGGCAGCCAGCGCCAGCCCAATTTGCACGCACCATGCCCGCAGTACGCGTTTACGGCCGCAACCCGCACAGGGCTGCATGAATATATAGCGTTGAATGGAAAAAGTGGTATTACACTGGGGGCATTCAGGTTTCGTGAATTTTCGGGTAAAAGGCAGCACATCCGAAAGATAATTAATAAAATAAGCAATCACCCAGCCGCCGATCCCCGCCAGAAGCGTATCCATAGTTACCTCGCCAAAGAGAATAAGAAAAAGTATAGTCTGAAACGATAAAAGCGGCAATTTTTTCGGAGAATTGCCCGGTCTTGTCAGGAAGATCCTATTCAGGTATATTCCTGTATACGATGTATACGGAGATCCGATGAGCGAAATGCATAATCTGGACAGGTTGCTAAAAGCATGGCAGCGCCAGCCCGAGATACAGGACAACATTATAAACTGGCATATCGAGCCTGAACGCCCGCCGTGCTGGGCCGGATTTCCGCAAAACATTTCTGATGAATTGATCCGGTCTTTGCAAGCGTCCGGGATGACTCGTTTATACCAACATCAGGCGGATGCCTTTCGTCTGGCCGAAGCCGGCAAACATTTCGTCGTAACCACCGGCACCGCCAGCGGCAAGACCCTGTGTTACAACCTGCCCGTATTAAACCATTTAATCCAGGACCCCGACAGCCGGGCATTGTATATTTTTCCTACAAAAGCCCTGGCACAAGACCAATTAGACGGCATCAACCGCCTGATTAATGGCCTGGGTACCCGGCCAGGGGCATTTGTTTACGATGGGGATACACCGGTTTCCCTAAGATCGCAGGCGCGCGGCACAGCCCGATTAATCATGACAAACCCGGATATGACGCACGTATCGATCCTTCCTCACCACACCTTATGGGCCGATTTCTTCCGCAACCTGCGCTACATCATTATTGATGAAATCCACATCTATCGCGGTGTTTTTGGCTCGCATCTGGCCAACCTGGTCCGGCGAATAAAAAGAGTGGCTGCCTTTTACGGTGCTCACCCCCAATTCATTATGACCTCCGCCACCATCGGCAACCCCCAACAGCTTGCCCAGCGCATAATCGAGGATCAGGCAGATGTGATCGATCAGGATGGTTCTCCACGCGGCGCCCGCCACATCATCTTATACAACCCGCCGGTAGTTGTGCCTGATCTGGGTATCCGCCGGGGAGCCGCGGCGGAGGCCACCCGTCTGGCTGGTGATTTGCTTGCTTACCACGTGCAGACGATTTTATTTACCAGGACCAGGCGCGGTGTCGAAATTATGCTGCGCAATTTGCGTGACCAGCAGCCAGACGAAAAGGAACACATTCACGGTTATCGTTCGGGTTATCTGGCCGGTGAAAGACGGACTATTGAGCATGACCTGCGCACAGGCCAGGTGATGGCTGTGATCGCTACCAATGCCCTGGAATTAGGTATCGATATCGGCGGTCTGGATGCAGCCATCCTAGTGGGGTATCCCGGCACAATTGCCGCCACGCGGCAGCAGTCCGGACGAGCCGGACGGCGCACTGATTCCGCCCTGGCAGTTTTGGTTGCCTCTGCTTCTCCACTGGACCAGTTCTTGATGAAGCACCCGGAATATATTTTTGAACAATCCCCGGAACAGGCCTTGATTGACCCCGATAACATATTAATCCTGCTGGCTCACCTGCGCTGCGCTGCCTTTGAGCTGCCTTTCCGCAAGGAGGAAAACTTTGGCCGGGCCCCCCAGGCATTGATCGAAGGTCTTTTGGCCGTGTTGGAACAATCGGACGCCGTCCATTTCTCCAACGGGAGATATTATTGGTCGGCCGACCAGTATCCGGCCAATCATATATCCTTACGCACCACTTCGGAGTCCCCGGTAATGCTCCAGGCCGAAATGGAAAATGGGCGCATGGTGACCATTGGCGAGGTGGATGACTCCAGTTCGCGTTGGATGGTCCATCCCAACGCTATTTATATGCACCAGGGCCGAGAATACGAAGTCTCGAGCCTTGACCTGGACCGGCATCTGGCAGTGATGAAAGCGGTGGATGTAGATTATTACACCGATGCCGTTCAAAAAATTACAATCGAGAAGATCAGCCATTTGAAACAGAGTCCGGTATCCGGCGGTACCCGCAACTATGGCGAAATACTGGTTACCGGGCAGGTGGTTGGATTCCGCAGGATCCGTTGGGGCACCACGGAAGTTTTAGGCGAAGGTGAGCTCGACCTGCCGCCAACCACCCTGCGTACCACCGCCTTTTGGCTGGCATTGGACGATGAAATTATTGATACTTTGCGTGAAAATGGTCAGTGGACCAATGATCCGAATATTTACGGCCCCAATTGGAACCGCCAGCGAAATCTAGCCCGAGAACGCGACCGATATACCTGCCAGGTGTGCGGTCTGGTTGAACAAGGCCAGGCACATCAAGTGCATCATAAAAGACCTTTCCGCCTGTTCCCCGGATATTTCGAGGCCAACCAGCTGGATAACCTCATCACTTTATGTCCTCCCTGTCATAAACGAGCCGAACAGGCAATTCGCATGCGCAGCGGGTTATCTGGTTTGGGATATGTCATGCAGCATCTGGCGCCTCTTTTCTTGATGTGCGATATCAATGATCTGGGGTTGAATTCTGATGTAAAATCCCCTTTAGCGCTCGACCAGCCCGCGATAGCCATCTATGATTTGGTGCCGGCAGGGATTGGGTTGAGCGAGCGCTTGTATGATATTCAAGATCAACTCATTGCGAATGCTTACAGTCTGGTCAGGGACTGCCAGTGCCGGGAAGGCTGTCCGAGCTGTGTCGGGCCGGCTGGCGAAAATGGAGTCGGAGGAAAGATGGAAAGCCTGGCCTTGCTCCGTTACATGATAGGTGAAAGAGATGGATGAAGCGGGCGCCCTATCCGATAAGCTGAAATCTTTGGGGGTTGTGACGGGGATTCAGCAAAAGAAACCCCAGGATCCTTCACGGGTTGGATTTGATATCTCCGAGGTGGTAAAGGGGAAAGAATTTGAAACCGCCTTTGGGCCGACATTTGTCGTTGAGTTTGACTATCCATTCGAGGAAATCCAGGGAAATGGCTCTCAAATCAGCGGGACCAGCCTGGAGATGATCGGCCAATGGAGTGGCTATCCCGAGATAGCCGGGCGCCCGCTCGAAGATTTCTTATTTTTGGATACTGAAACTTCCGGTTTATCGGGTGGAACCGGGACGTTTGTATTTTTGGTGGGGTTGGGCTGCTGGACAAAAACTGGATTCCACCTGGTCCAGTTATTTCTGCGCGACCCGTACCAGGAGCCGGGGTTTCTCGCCGGTTTGGCCCATTACCTTTCGTCATTTAAAACGATCGTCACCTTTAATGGGAAAAGCTTCGATGTGCCAATGTTGAACACCAGGCATATCATGAATGGTTTCACCACACCGTTTTCTCAACTGCAACATATTGACCTGCTGCCCTTGGCCAGACGCCTGTGGCGCAACCGCCTGGCAAGCCGTGCCCTGAAAGATCTTGAGGTAGAAATTCTCGAGCTTTCGCGGACGGATGAAGAGGTGCCGGGGTGGATGATCCCGGAACTGTATTATGAATACCTGCGCACGAAGGATGCTCGCCCATTATCCAATGTGCTGTACCATAACGCCCAGGATATCCTCTCTTTGGGCTTGCTTATGAATGTGATGGCAGATTTACTGGAAAACCCATTAAAAGGTTCGCCAAAACAAGGGCTGGACCTGATCGCCGTCGCCCGCTTGTATGAGGAAATGAACCATTGGGATGACGCAGTCCATCTGTATGAACACAGCCTGTCAGAAGGCAACCTGCCGCTGCCCTTCTATCTGGAAACAATCAAGCGCTATGCCAATCTCTACCGGAAACAAGAAAAGTATGAAGAAGCGCTGCAGTTATGGATCAAGGCTGCAGATCACCGCCAGATTGATGCCTGTATCGAAATTGCCAAACATTTTGAACATCGTCAAAGAGATCCCCGCAGCGCTTACCTTTGGGTAGAAACCGCGCTCACCTACCTGAATGATATTCCTTCTGTGCCTGTCAGGAAGTTTCTGCAGGAAGAATTGAGCCACCGCGCCCACCGCCTGCAGCATAAACTACTAAATTCAGCTGACGAAAATTAAATGCATTGCGCCAGGCCCACCTGGCTCAGATTTCTTCTACGTTCTTTTCCACCCATTGGTCAAACGACCGGATTAATATTTGGCTCAATGGCCCTGGTTTTCCACTGCCAATGAGTGTATCGTCGATCTGGACCACAGGCAGCACCCCCCGGCTGGCGCTGGTGATGAAGCATTCATCCAGCGACTCAAATTGGGAGAGATGGATCCCTTTAAAATTCACCGGGATATTTTTGCTCTCAGCGATTTCCAGAACTGCGCTGCGGGTAATCCCCAGCAGTACGCCTTCTTCAACCGTCCAGATAGACCCGGCGATCACGCCGTAAAAATTGCTGCTCAAGCCCTCCAGGATCATCCCGTTTTGATCGACCATGAGCATCTCATTCACCCCCTGGGGTAGCTGTGAGCGGTATTGCGATGCGACGGCCAGAAAATTCGTCAATTTAGCTTTCGGGTTTTCGCGCTGCATGCGGTGTGTAATCGCGTGGACTCCTTCGCGGTATGCCTGCTCCAGCGGGGTGTGCAGTCTTTCGAGGGTTACATAAAACCTTCCGGGGTCAATTTCCAGATCAAGGGTCACCCGTATCCGAGACAGGGCGAACGGGCTCAGGTTCAAGATTTGCCTTATGGCCGGCCGGAGGGCGGCAACCTGCGGAGTAAAACCGGCATCTGCCCTTTGTGCGGATTCCGCGAGGCGCTGCAAATGATCCTCGATGCGCATCACCTTTGTGGGAGAATACGTGCGCAGGGTCGTGTAGGCTCCCCCAGGCAGGTATTTTGATGCTTCGTCCAATGAGTTCACCGGGTGTCCCAGATTAAATGGATTTACCACCAGCCCGTTGTCGCGAGGAGTTAACTTCCAAACCAGGATTTCATTTTCAACATTCATTTTTTTAACTCGTTGGTGTCCGGAGGTTTTTGCCGCTCGTATTCTGCCGGTGTATCCAGATCCATCAGCACAGTTGGATTGTCCACGTTCAGGTAAGTGATCGAACCTGTATGGGCGTTTAAGAATTGGCGCAAGGTGGCTTCCTCAGGCAATTCCAGCAGTTCTGGCAGCAGGTCGCTGCTCACCAACCAGGGATGTCCGCGGCGGAATTGGTTGCTGGGAATGATAATCGCCGGGTGGTGGGCGTTATACTCTGCCGTGATCTGGCGGATGACATCCGTTTCAATCTGAGGTTGGTCACCCAATACGATCAAAAAGGCTTTCGCGTTCTCTGGTAAACTGCGCAGCCCCAATTGCAGAGATTGCAGCATTTCAGTAGTCTCATAATCCGGGTTATGCACCCAGATGACAGTCTTGGACTGGACAGCTCGCTTAATCTCTTCGGCAGACCTGCCGGTGACGATTACCGGCAGAGAGACACCGCCTTCCAATAACGTCGAAACCACTTTTTGGATGACAACAGTATTTCCCCAGGGGAGCAGCATTTTGGGCTGACCCATACGGCGCGAAGCACCGGCTGCCAGGACGACCGCGCTGATTAATGCCGGTTCACTGATCATATCTGGCCCCATAAGCGACCAGCAGGCGAGCGTAGTCCTCCTGAGTATCCACATTGAAAAGCATCACGCGGTCCAACCAGGGTATGTAATCCACCTGATATTTTGAAAATATTGCCCTCCCGCCAGTGTCACCCTGGAGCGCCATTAAATGGTCAAACGTAACCCGGTCGAATAATACCGGGTTGGCCCGCCGATCCTCCACGAGCGGCGCCACAATCGGGGAAACTGTGTCCCGGTGCCGCTCAACCAATGCGTAAATCATCGTTGGCGACACTTGCGGCTGGTCCGCCAATAAGAAGACGACGCTGCGCACTCTATCTGGTAAATGATTTAATCCGGTTTGGATCGAACTGCTTTGACCAGTCTCCCAATTTTTGTTCTCCAAAACGTTTACAGGCAGCCCGGCTAAGGCTTTTTTGACGTTATCAAATTCTACGCCGGCGATGACAATCACCGGACTTAAGTGGGCTTCCAGCGCTGTCCGCGCAATTTGCCGCACAAAGGGTTCGCCGAACCAATCCAGCAGCACTTTTTGTCCGCCTTCAAAGCGGGTGGACTTCCCGGCAGCCAATATAATGGCCGCTGCGGGCGCATAAACTGCTTTCACCGGTGCAGAGGGATCCTGTAAACTGGTGATCAGGATCGTGTCATAGGTGTCAATCAGATCATAAGCAATATGGCCGCCGGCAGACTGGCGAAACTCATCATCCGCCTGGTTCAATAAGGCGATTTTTCTGGCATTCGGCGGAATATTTTTCAGCCCACCGGCGGGATCCGTTAAAATATTGGTGATCGTGCGGGAAGTCACAGTGCTGCCGGGTTCCTGGCGGGTCAGCCCAGCCACAATTTCCGCCCGGTGGACATGACCGCTGTCGATGGGAGACCCGATTCCACTCAATCCTGCACAGACCACAACCTCTTTAACCCAGGGTGGGATGGCAGGCTCGAAATCTGCCGGGGCTTTTATCGGCAGCCGGCGCGAACCATCTGCCTCTATCAGCAGCGGCAGATTAGCCTGGTCGGCCAGATTGGCGATCATTTCCAGCCATTCCATGGGCAACCCTGCCAGGCGTCCATCGCTGACTTCATCTCCGGTGATTAAAGTGATGTCGTGAATGCCTGTTTGAAAGATTGCCTCAATTTCATTTTGAGCATGGATGATCAGGTGTCTATCTGCCATACCGGCTTGTTCAACCGCTAAATGCGTGCTGGTTGTCAGCAGCACGCCCTGTGCATATTCGCGGGCTAACTGCGATAAGAATGTTGTTTTTCCGCCGGCTCCCACGGCGGCTAACCGCGGCACGGCATTCAATCCAAGCGCATTCCTCAGCGTTAACCGCTGGAGCATATTTTCGCTCGGAATTCAAGCTTGGAAAAAATAGCTTCCATCACACCCCCGCCCACCGCCAGTGCTTTGTCTGAGACCATCGTGCAGTATTTGGGATCGCTGCGTGGATCCAGATCGCCAATTTTCATTCCGCGTTCGACAAATAATCCATTCATCAACATCCCGCGGACGATGCCTGAAAATCGGGCATAAACAATGTCGTTTGCTACTCTGGCTAGCGGAGCGCCTTCTATTACGCTGTCGCCGATTTCAACCAGGCTTTCCAGTTGCCCTGAATTGGGAGCCCGGATTACCCGCTCGCCTTCCCGGTTTTCCACCGATTCGGGTCTCCCGGTGTCCGGCTCCGGAGATCCTTGCCAGTACACTCTCCCCAGAAAATGACCTCGTTTGGTTTCGACCGCCGCATCGCAATTTTCGCCGGCTATAAACCCCGGACCTAACCCAATAAAGAACCAGTCCGCCGGGTAAGTCGATTCTGGTGGGCGTTTACGCATGCGCGCATCGACGACTACTTGAGGTTGCAGCGTTTTCAACAAGGTCGCATCGGGATCGACCAGAACAGGCACGACGCCAAAATTAAATAAATCAGGAAGATCGTCCAAACTGTTGGTTAATTTCGCCTGGATACCTTCAATGGCGAATTTCTGGCTGTAAACCGTCTGGGCAAAGGAAACAGAACGGCGCACAGCCAGCGGCTGCGGAAGTTCAGTAACCACTGTCCGGATTCCAGCTCGCACCAGGCGCACAATGACTCCACTCGCCAGGTCTCCACCACCGCGAACGACAACGAGGAATGCCATGATCTGTTCTAGGAAGAACGATCCCCTTTAATGTGTCCTAACGCATGCAGGACACGTTCTGGAGTCAACGGAAATTCGTTGATCCATACCCCGGTGGCGTGGTAAACGGCTGAAACGATCGCCGGGGCGAGCACCAGGAAAGGCATTTCTCCCATTCCACGGGCGCCAAAGGGACCGATGGGATCAGCGCATTCCAGGACGATGGACTGCACTTCCCCCGGAATATCCAATACGGTTGGGATCAAATAAGTGGATAAACCTCGTGTGAGCGCATTTCCATCCCTCTGTACGAAATTTTCCAGGATTGTGTAACCGGCTGCCTGCACAACCGCCCCCTCAATTTGACCGAGTACCTGCTGGGGATTGACCGCTTTGCCAACATCATCTGCGCAAATCACCTTGGTGATTTTGACTTCACCGGTTCCGGTATCAACTTCAACTTCAACCGCTTCAGCCACGTACCCATAAGCAAAATTGGGCTCTGATTTGCCCGTTTGAGGGTCCAATGGAGTTGTTTTGGGCGGCCGGTACTGGAAAGTAGCCTTCACCGGACGTTCCTCATCTTTCCACTTTTCAAGGGCAAGTTCGGCAGCTCCGCGGATCGAATTACCTGCCATGAAGGTCATGCGTGACGCTGAAGCGCTGCCTGAACTATCCGTTTGGGCAGTATCCGATACCACCAGTTCGACTTTTTCGATCGGCACATGCAGCGCTTCCGCTGCCATTTGGGCAAAAACAGTATGCGCCCCCTGGCCCACGTCCGCACCGGCATGATATAACACGGCGCGTTCAATTTCGGCTTTGCCATATAATTCAATCGTCGCCATGGATTGTTCAGGTGCGCCAAATGAAAAGCCCACATTCTTAAAGCCGCATGCCAGGCCAACTCCCCGAACGATATCCGGGGCAGTCTTCTGGTTCATATCCGGCGTTTTATATGACCAACCCTGCGAGCTATTTTCCCAACCGGCGGCTTCAGCACATTTTTCTAATACCTGCTGGATGCTGACGCCCTTGGGTAGAGGCGTGCCTACGGAAAGCTCCGATCCTTCGTGCAGGATATTGCGCATTCGTAATTCCACCGGGTCGATCGCCAGGGCCAGGGCAATTTTGTCCATTTGAAGTTCGGCAGAAAAGGCAGCTTGCGGTCCACCGAATCCACGGAATGCCCCAGTGGGAATATTATTGGTATAGACAGCGTAAGAATCGACCTTGACATTGGGAATATCATAAGGGCCGGTGCACATCAACGTCGCATTTCCCAATACTTTTGTGGAGGTAAACATATACCCCCCGCCGTCAGCCACCAACTCGACTTCGGCAGCGATGATCTTCCCATCCTTCCGGGCGCCCCATTTGGTATGAATGTGAAATGGGTGGCGTTTGTGGTGGCCAATGAAAGACTCTTCCCGGCTCCATACAATCTTTATCGGGCGATCAATCCCGCGCGCGTGCAATTTCATCACCGCCAGAGCCAGGATGATCTGCACCGACATATCTTCTCGACCGCCAAAAGCACCACCAATGGCAGGATAAATCACGCGTATGCGGTCGAGAGGCATATTCAAAGCATGTGCTATCTGTTCCTGGTCTTCGTGCACCCACTGGCCTGCCACGATAATCGTAATTCGCCCTGCTTCATCCAGGTATCCGACCCCGGCTTCGGGCTGCAGATAGGCGTGTTCCTGCACGGGCGTCACATAATCATCCTCGACGATCACATCCGCCTGGGCAAATGCCTCAGGTATTTCTCCTTTACGGATCCGGTAGTGGCAAAAAACATTGCTGTCCCGGTCCGGATGGAGGTTAATCGCCCCAGGCTGCATGGCTTGAACAGGATCGGTCAGAATTGGTAGATCTTCGTATTCCACAACGATCGCCTGGCATGCCCTGGCTGCAATTTCCTCTGTTTCCGCCACGACAATCGCCACTTTGTCGCCGATAAAACGAACTCGTTCAGTAAAAGGTTTATGCGAAGGTCCACACAGCACTGGTTGGTCCGGGGAGATGAGTCCAAATTCGTTTACCGGGACGTCTTTTGACGTAAAAACGCCTAAAACACCGGGCATGTTTTCAGCCGGAGTCGGGTCAATATTGTGGATTACCGCATGCGGGCGCAGGGCAAACAATACTTTCATATACGCCTGGTTGGGGAAATTGTAATCCCCCGGGTACAGTGTCGTTCCTTTGACTTTGCCCACTGCATCCAGGCGTTTTACAGATGTTCCAACAAAAGTCATAAATTTCCTTCCTGCAAAGATCGAGGTTTTATCGTTTGTAAGGTTTTCCTCTATACGAGACAGGCGGAATATCTAGCGGGCCATACCGTGGAGGGGCGAAAAGTCGCATGAACAAAAAATATACAAACTGAAGAAAGATCAAAAACACCAGAGTAAAGAAAAGTGTTGAGATCACTTTGACCAGGATCATGGGATCCTGCGGCCAATTCACAATCAGGTTGTCAGGGATTTTGACCCAATAGTTTATCGCGTTTTGAGCGAGAAAAATCTCTGTCGTCGCGTATGCCATGATTGGCGCCAAAATCATCAGTACAAAACCGATACCCCGCCAGATAGGATGAACTTTGGGGTACAGCTTTGAATCTTTTGGGAGCGGCGCTTGACGTTGGTTGTATTTAGCCATCACGAACCTCCTTGATTCGCTGCCATTTCAACAGCTTGAATAATTTTATAATAACCGGTGCATCGGCATAGGTTGCCGGTAATTGCGTGCCGGATTTCATCCTGGGACGGGTGTGGTTTTTCTTCAAGAAGCTTGGCCCCGGACATGATCAAGCCTGGAGTGCAGTAACCACATTGAACGGCACCGGCATTGATAAATTCTGTTTGTAAAGGGTGCAGTTGGTCGTTTTGCGCCAGACCCTCAATGGTGGTGATTTGCGCCCGATGCGCTCGAGGCGCCGGTACCAGACAGCTCATCACCGCTTTTCCATCGAGATATACCGTGCATGCGCCGCATTCACCTTCTGCGCAGCCCTCTTTAGTGCCAATCAATTGGCCTTCCTCGCGCAGCAGCCGGAGTAAACTCTTACCTTGCCCGGAATGAAATGTAAAAGGTTTTCCATTAATCGTTGTTTCAATTGGATGGGAAGGGTCGATAAAACTCCTTTCAACCGGTTGGGAATGGATGGGATTTCCCCAAAGCAAAACCGGGTTTTGTGGAACCTGGAACGCATCGCGCGTCCCCGCAATTTGTTCCAAAACTCGCTGGCAGGCCACACGAACCATTTCGACGCGGTAATTGGCCGACCCGCGAACGTCGTCGATCGGTCTGGCCTCCGCGGCGGTGATCTCTGCAGCTTCCTGGATCGTGCTTCGGTCTAAAACCCTTCCAACCAAAAAATCTTCTGCTTTGGCTGCAGAAATGATTGTGGGGGCGACGGAACCGAGGGTAATCCTGGCGTTCTGAATAGTGCCATTGACCACCGACAAAATACAGGCTATATTGACCACGGAAATCGCCTGTGCCTGGCGCAGTGCTAATTTTAAGAAGACCCCTTTTTGATGCTCTTTTAATGCTGGGAACCGGATATCGATCAACAGCTCATCCGGGTGCATGGCGGTCTTGCGAACCCCTTTGTAGAACTGCTGCAATGCTATGGCACGTTCCCCGGCGGTTGATCTTAAAACAACCTCGGCGCCTAATGCCATCAGCGGTGTGATCGTATCGTTAGCGGGTGAAGCCGTGATGACATTGCCGGCAATCGTCCCCCGGTTGCGAATTTGAGGCGAACCCACTTGCCAGGCTGCCTGAACCAATGGCAGAGCAACTTGCTGGAGCAGGCTTGAAGCTACCACGTGATTGTGGGTCACCATTGGGCCTAAATGAATCCAATCTTGATCGTCCCGGGAAATCTGGTCCAATCCGGAAACGCGGGTTATATCAACCAGGGTTTCAATACCTTGCCTGACGCCGCGCTCCATTTCCAGCATAAGATCTGTTGCCCCGGCAACAATTCTTGCTTTTTCCCCTCTGAATTCCAGAATTTTGACCGCCTCATCTAGATTAGCGGCATTGATGTATTCTTGCCACATACCTTTCTCCAATCTCAAGCTTGCATGCTCTTGCCAGTACCTTTATTTTTGAGCATCATAATTTCGGCCATAATACTGACCGCAATTTCTTCAGGCGTTTCTGCTCTGAGTTCCAGACCGATGGGCGAATGGACTCTGGATAATTTGTCCGCGGTGACCCCTTTTTCTATCAGGGCTTTTTTCGTAACCGCCCAACGTCTTTTCGAGCCTATAATGCCCAGATACGCAAATGGCTGGCCTAAAAGGTCTGGTAATCCTTCGACGTCGATGTTTGAACCCCGTGTCGTCAGCACGATATATGTCTGCTTGTTGAATTTGATATGTTTCGATAAGTCTTCCATTAATACCGGATAAAATTCATCCGCATCCGGATTTGCTGCTTTATTGCAAAATTCAGCCCGATCATCTGAAACCGCGACGCGATATCCCAGCCACTTTGCCAGGTGAACCACGGCTTTGCCCACGTGACCGCCGCCGATCAGCAGGACGAGTGGGTCTGGCAAAATCGGTTCCACATATACCTCCAGCGTTCCACCACAAACCCCTGGATCTCCTTGCTTAGGATCCACCATGTTATATTTCAACAACCGTGATTTCCCGTCGTCCAGAGCTGCCAGGGCTTCCTGGATGACCCGGACTTCCACCTCTCCTCCGCCCACCGTTCCAATGAAATGCCCATCATCGTAAACCAACATCTTACTGCCTGTATGGCGAGGAGTTGAACCGCTGCTGTCGATTATTGTGCACAAGGCTCCGGCTCGATGATCTAACTGCAGTTGTGCTGTCGCCTGATAGATCGTCTCCATTTTGATTATGTCTCCAAAAGGCCCAATACCACCGGGAGCAGTTGCTTCTTGCGAGAGACGACATCTTCTGCAAGCCAAGTTTTATCGGTCTGGGGCTGGTAAGGAAGGTTCGCCAGCACTGGCGGCGGGTTGCTTACCAGCAGTTTGCTCGACCCACGCACAATATCGGTCACCATCAACATAGCAAAATCCAGGCCTTTACTTTCCCGTAATTCATCCAGCGCCTTGGTCAGTACGCCCATATTTTCTGTCATTTCATACAGGTCACTCACTTCGGCCTGGGCAATCGCAAAATGATACGGACCGCTGGAATATAGTTTCATATCGGTGGAAACCACTTCTCGTGGAGCCCGTGCGCCCAATCCAGAGCCGGCTGCCAGGATTTTCGATCCGTAGGATTGGATCGTTTCGTGTTGGAGCAGGCTCCCACCGGCGAATGCCCATCGCGCCAACCGTTCCGCAGCTAACTTATCGCGTTCAGTGGTTGTGGGTGAGGTTAAAACAAGCGTGTCCGACAGCAGTCCCGCCAGCATCACCCCCGCTATTTCTGGCGGGGCGCTTAAACCAGTGACTTCTGTTCGTTCTGAAATCAGGGTGCTCGTGCTTCCCACGATGTCCACCGTAAACCGGATTGGTGTGTGTGTGGATTGGTTACCCAACCGGTGGTGGTCCAATATTTCTACCAGTTCGGCTTCTTCCAAAGAGGCGACTGCCTGTTGGGGTTCATTGTGATCGACGAGCACCACCTTAAGCCGGGGAGGATTTAACAGATCGCGCTGCCGGCAAATGCCCTGGTAAAGCCCCTGATCATCCACTACCCAAAACTCGTCGCCTTCTTCACGCAGAAGATGGTTGAGCATATCCTTAATCCGGGCGGACGATTGAACTTTGGCGACATGAACGTTGGCTGCTTCCCGGCAGGGTTGGTCGAGGATTTCTGCCAGGCGCATAGCTTGCTGGCGTGCATTGGGCCCGACCAACCGGTTGACATATTCAAAAAGACTGCGTCCCGTCATCAAACCGTAGGGAGTACCGTCGGTGTTAATGATCGGGCTGACCCCACCCGTCCGGCTGGCGATAATCCAGGCTTCCCGCAGTGGCTTTTCGGGGGTGGTTGTATCCAGCCGGCGCATCACGGATTCAAAGCGCGGCGATAAATCTGTCAGCAGTATTGGCGGTTCCAGATTCAATTGTTTCAAGACCCATCCAGTTTGGGCATTGATCGCCCCTGCGCGGGCACCGACCGCATCCATACCGTCGCGTTCTCTTAGCAGCCAGGCATAGCCCAGCGCTGCCGCGATCGAATCGGTGTCCGGGTTAACATGTCCAATTACATAGGTGGGTAAGCGCATTCACATTCCTGTTATGATAATTAATTATACTTTTTTTGCCTGCAAAGCCAGCCAGACGCGTTCCGGAGTAATGGGATTTTGGTCCACCTCGGCGCCGCAGGCATCCACAACAGCATTTCCAACTGCCGGGGCTACGCCATCCATTGGGATTTCAGCGACAGCCTTAACGCCGTATGGGTGGGATGGTTCGAACGTCTCCACAAAAATTGTCTCGAGCTCAGGCATTTCGTTGGCCCTGAAAATATGATAATCAACCAGATCCTTTTCTCGAGCCACCCCATATTCATCATACTTCATTTCTTCACTTACCGCATAACCTAAAGCCTGGGTCATTCCGCCTTCTATCTGCCCGGAAGCTGTGATCGGGTTGACAATCACCCCCGAATCGACCGCCATGACCAGTTTATTTACGGTAACCTGGCCCGTATCCGTATCTACCGTCACCTCAGCGAATTGAGCGGCGAAAGGGGGCGGAGAAACTGGAGACATATACGATGCTACCCCCATGATTTGTTCCTGGTTAGTACGGTGCAGTGCATTTATGGCAACCTCTGCCAGGGTTACATATTCTCCACTTGGTGCCGTGGCTTTCTGATCACGCAGAAGGATTTCTTCAGGTTCTACCTTGATCCCGGTATTTTCAGCGATCATCGTGGCTGCCCGGATGCGGATCCGTTCAGCTACAATCCGGGCAGCTTTTACAACGGCAGCCCCGGAAATATAGGTCGTGCTGGAGGCATAAGCGCCTTTATCAAATGGCGTGAAATCGGTGTCCGATGAATACACCAGCATATCCTCAAGGGGAACACCCAGGGTTTCGGCTGCCATTTGGCCTAATACGGTGTCAGATCCGGTTCCCAAATCCGTGGCGCCAACCAGAAGATTGAAAGACCCATCATCATTCATTTTTATACTGGCGCCGCCCATATCCAGATAGGGGATGGCGGTCCCTTGCATGACCATTGCCACTCCAACCCCTTTTCGCAAATAAGGCTTCCCTGGCACGAGATGCCAGTCCGGATTGTTATATTTACTGTCCCACCCAATGGCTGCTTTCGCCTGGCGCACGCATTCTTCAAGCCCTACCGTATGGATGATCTCGGGCACCGGTTCCCGGCCTTCACTCCAGGCTGTGCTGAATGGATGTAATTCTCCGGCTCTCACAGCGTTCTTCAGTCTGAATTCGATCGGGTCCAGCCCCAGGGTGCGGGCTATTTTCTCCATCTGGCGTTCGACTGCCCAGTATCCTTGGGGGACACCATATCCCCGGTAGGCACCGGAAGGCGGTGTGTTGGTATAGACAATATCCGCATAAAACCGGATATTGGGTGATTTCCTGTATTCGCCGTCGCCCACATATAAGGCCATCGCTTTATGCCCGGTATTGCCGGTTACGGTCAGGGCATGGCAGCCGTAGGCGCCCGTATTGGTCAGGACAATCATCTCATTGGCAGTGATCGTCCCATCCATTTTGACGCCGGTTTTGATATGCAATCGCATCGGATGGCGTGCGCGGGAAGCGATGAATTCCTCTTCCCGCGTATATTCGTATCGCACCGGGCGGCGGGTAGCGATCGTCAGGTGGGCAGCCACATCTTCGATTAAAACCTCCTGCTTTCCGCCAAAGCCACCGCCAATTCTAGGTTTTATCACTCTGATCCGTTTCACAGGAAGCTGCAAAATTGGCGCAAGGATCCGGCGTGCATGAAAAGGAACCTGGGTTGAGGTACGCACAACCAGGCGGTCGTCTTCATCCCAATAGGTAACCACAACATGCGGTTCGATGTGCGCCTGTTGCACCTTGGGCACTTCATAATCATTTTCGAAAATCTGGTCCGCTTCGGCAAATCCTTTCTCCACAGATCCGATATCAATTCGGATCTGCGCGGCGAGGTTTTTGGCAGGGTCTGACTTGTCAAACGACCCATATTCCATTTCATCGTGAATCCGGGGTGCATGCGGTTTCATTGATTCCCCAGGGTCAAAAACCGCGGGCAGGTTTTCGTATTCGACGTCGATCAGTTTTAATGCCTGTTCGGCGATTTGTTCAGTCTCAGCGGCAACAAAGGCCACCCTGTCACCAACAAACCGCACTTTATGATCCAATGAAAATGCGTCCAATGGTCCGGGGATTGGATCGGATTGACCGGCCGTCGAATAAATAACTCGGGGAATATCTTTCCAGGTGAGCACTGCGGCGACGCCTTCCAAAGCTTTTGCCCGGGATGTATCAATATGTTTTATTCTGGCGTGCGCCACCGGGCTGTGCAGAACTTTGGCAACCAGCATACCGCGCATATCCAGATCGGCGGTAAATGCCGGTTTTCCCTGTACCAGTTTAATTGCGTCCACTTTCTTTTCAGGTTTGCCGACCTGCTGGTAGTCGTTGGTTTGGGGCGTAACAGAAATTCTTGGCATGACTCTGGTTTGCATCTGAAGATCACCCTGGTCCTGGGGAAATAAGCCTGGTACAGGTGGGCGGATTCCAAGATCAAGAGGCAGGATATTGTCTTGTTCGCCAAAGTCGAACGGTTTTTCACCTCGCAGTACCGCCGCTGCTCGCAAGATCGCCTGGACAGGTTTTATATACCCGGTGCATCGGCATAATATCGGGGCAAGCGCTTCCCGGACGTCATTTTCAGTCGGCCGCGGATTATTGGCCAATAACGCTTTGGCGGCTAAAACCATGGCTGGGGTACAGTATCCACATTGGATTGCGCCGCTGTCCACCATCGCCTGTTGGATTGGACTTAAACCGATAGAAGTTTTCCACCCCATCTCAGGGTGTTCGCCCATTTTTTCGACAGTTTGCAGTGAGTGACCATCGGCCTGGGCAGCCAGAATTGTGCATGAATTCACCGATTTCCCATCGAATAAAATCGTGCATGCCCCGCATTCCCCATGCTGGCATCCTCCAGATTTTACGCTGAATAAACCATTTCTACGCAGCAGCGATAATAGTGTTTCTCCGGGCAAAGTATCCCATTCAAATTCAGAATCGTTGATTTTTATTTTGACGTTCATCAGGCTCCTCTCGCTTCAAGCCTCGGAAAGCCGTTGTATGAGTTTGGGTGTTATATTTTTGAGATAATTTTCAGAAATATATTGGTTTGATAATTGGCTACACGCATTAATTCCTGCTTCAATCATCCCATCAGGTGCGCTGCCGTCCATCGCCAGTATCGTTTTTTTTACTTTGCCGCCCAGGGCTAAACGCGTCCGCCCGGATGACCAGCGAGAGATTGCCACAATCAAAAAAGGAGGATCCAGGGGCGACCGCCCCACCGAAGCCATGCGCACCTGAGCCTGGGTGGAAAACTGGATACCGATAATTAATTTACCAGGCCTAAATTTATCCTTTAGCGAGATAAAATCTCCCAGTGATTGTTGAATATTATCATTAACCCATTCAAGGCGAGCGTCCAGGGCAAGCAGGACCGTCAACAGTGCGGACTCGCCCGTCCCGCCCACGATCATCCCGCCCAGGGTGGCAGTATTGCGAGTATTTAAAGTTGCATCTAAATGGACAGCCTCTTTTACCGCATCCGGCATCGCCGGATGCGTAAAGAGATCCTCAAGGGTCGCCGTTGACCCGATCGTGATCACCGTCCCATCTGCATGAATTTTGTTCAGACCTAAATTTTGTATGTCAACAACGGCGAAATCCTCCGTGGATTTGCGGCTGATCAGGTTGCCTCCCCCCAATGGCACCGTATGCGGGGTTTCTCGATCTAGCAATTGAACTGCTTCCGCTAATCCGTTTGGCCGGTGATATTCCAATATCATTTTGAGACCTCCTGATCAGGATAGACTTTCCAGTCCTCGGGTCCAAACGCTACCTGTTCCGCCAATTTTCCCGGGAGATTGACCATCACCGCTTCCGCTTCAGCCAAAATCGTCCGGTCAGCGCTGAATATCGTACCGGTCACAACCGCCACTTTCCCGTTATCTTCCTTGGCGCGGCCCTCGAGATAAATCTTCGTTTCGGTGGGCACTGGCTTTCGATAACGAATGTCTAATTTGGCGGTGACCATCCAACGCGGCGGGTCGCCGCGCAGCATGGTGCGGCCGCTCACCTCATCCAGCATCGCCGCGATGATTCCCCCATGAACCACGCCAGGATATCCCTGGAAGTGCTCCGGAACGATTATTTCTGCTGAGACTCGCCCGGGCTCTTCCTCATAAAAATTAAGATGCAGCCCAAACGGGTTTTCTACCCCACACACAAAACAATGCCGGGAATTCGCCTGTTTGTTCATGCCTGGGCAAAGGTGTCGATTAATAAATTGTAGTCGCCGCCCACCGGATAGAGGATCGGGCAGGTGCATCCGTTGCGGGTATATTCGGCTACTTTTGCCCTGGCCTCATCGGGAGTTCCGGATGCAGTGATCCGCAGGATTAAGTCTTCGGGGACGAGATATTTTGCTTTTTGGATTTGCTCGTGCGTTGCGGGCCAACCCAATACAGATTGAATCTGGGCGACGACCTCTGGTGAAACCCCGGAAGCCTTGGCGATGTGCGGCTGCTGCGCCAGATATTGGGTCAGCAGTTCGCGCGTCGTATCAATGGCTTTATCATGATCTTGATCAACGGAACAAACGATCAGTTGAGGACGGTCCAGATCTTCCATCCGCCTGCCTGCCTTTTTCGCACCGCGATCCAACAATTCCAATGCCTTGATGTTGTATTCGGGCGGCACACAATAATTTAGCACCGCTCCATCCGCAATCTCCCCGGTCATTTCCATCATCTGATCGCCTGTCGCCCCAATATAGATCGGTACATTTCGAGGCTCCCGCCGGCCATGGACGACATCCAGCTCAATACCCTGGACATGCACAAATTCACCATCAAAACTGACCCGCTCCATGTTCAGCAGTCTTTTTAATACATTTACCGTTTCGCGCATGGCTGTCAGTGGTTTGCGCCGGTCGATACCCACGTTTTTCGCCAGGGGGTCCCACCAGGCGCCAATCCCACAGATGATGCGGTTTGGCGCCAGATCGTCCAGGGTAAGATATGTGGCAGCCAATAAGCCAATATTGCGTGTCCAGTTATTCGTGACACCTGATCCGATTTTTATTTTCTCGGTGACCGCAGCATACGCCGCCATGGGGACAATTGCGTCCCTGACCAGCCGGCTCTCCGCCTGCCAGACCGCCTCGAAACCTTTTTCTTCTGCATAACGGACGTAATCCAGTCCGTCGCGCAGATCATGCGCATCCTGCAAGTACAGCGCCATTCTTTCGACCATTTAGACCTCCAGGTGGATTGATGGGTTCGTCAATCAACTATATTAATTATACCGCTCTGGGTTAACGAAACAAATCCGTTTCTTTAGGGCGAATTAATTCCTGCAGCGAGCCCTCTCTTAATGAGTAGGGAAACCCCCGTACATGAACCGCCGGTGTTGCTTCTGCGGCCTGCCCCATCATCAAAGATGCCGCAGCCGCTAATTCATCCGCCGCGGCGACCTGCGTGACGCGCAGCTGGTAGCCAAAGAGATCGGAGACACCCCTTAAGTCAACCACGCCGGGCAGCCCAGCCAGGCCAATGCATACACCCACCGTTCCCACTCGCCAGGCCCTGCCGTGAGTATCGATAATCATCACCCCGATATTTACCTGATATCGTTCGAAAAACGCATTACGAATGTTTGCTGCTGAACGGTCGGCATCATCCGGAAGGAGTAAAACCCAATCTTCTGGATTTCCCCAGGGTGCTTCCACATTTGAATGATCAATTCCCGCGTTCGCGCACACGAACCCATTCTTGTGTTGTACGATGATCGTTCCCGGCCTCGTCCGTAAAATTTCCTGGCTTTCTCGTAACATCAATTCAACCAGACGCGGATCTTTTTCCGTTTTTTGTGCAAGGTCAAGCGCTTGATTTGAAGGAGTGACAGTCGTTAAATTTACCAGGCGGTTTTCCGCTTTGCTCACGATCTTTTGAGCCAAAACCAGAATGTCATTATCCTTTAATGACACACCATTTTCGAAGATTGCCTTGCCTATCACATCTGGGAGCGAATCGCCAGGTTCAATTAGTGGTATTCCAGCCAGCGGGGTTAAAGTCAGGGGCATGTTATTCCCTGGGAACGCCAGTGATCCTAATCCCGGCCGATTGTACGCCATACTGTTTATTAATACCGATCAGGATAGAAGTCATGCCTTCAACCACCATTGAGTTCTCCAGAGGACCTGCATCCCAACCAACCAAACCAGCGTCTTTCACCAATTGCAGCACGGTTCCCCTGGCGGCTTTATCCCCACCGCAGACCAACACATCGCAGTTCACTTCCTCATCATGCAGGAGATGCTCATAGGATATATTTTGGAAGGCCGCGATCACGCGCACCTCGCGGCCCAGGATCATTTGGGATTCCAGGGCCGCGCTGCCCGCCGGGGGCATCTGCACCCTCGTCACCCTGGGAGGAACCAGAGGCACGGTGACATCGATTAAAATCTTGCCTTGTACCTTGTTTTTGATCGATTCCAACATTTCCTGGTGCGCCGAGAAAGGTACGGTCAGAATTGCGATCTCAGCTTTTTCCGCCGCCGTTGAATTTTCCACGCCGGTGACAGTCCGATTATTCTCCAATAAACCATTGACTTCTTCCGCGGCGGATTGGGCTTTTTCGATGCTTCGCGAACCGATGAAAATCGTATAGCCTGCATTCGCCCATCGATACGCGAGGCCTTTACCTTCCTTGCCCGTCCCACCGATAATTCCGATTACTTTTATAGGTGTTTCGCTCACAACTCCTCCAGTTAAGAAAATTCGCCTTCGTACCGGCGCCAGACTTGCTTCGACAGGCTGCCTGCTTCGGCGCTGATCTTTTCTGCATCCAGGGTCAGCAGCTCACGGTCACGCATTAATAGTTTTCCCCCGACCATGGTCGTTGTAATCATGCTTTCGTGAAAGCCGAACAAGATATGCCAGGGAATATTATCCGCTGTCATCGGAGTGAATGGCAGATAATCCACAAAAATAAGGTCTGCTTCTGCCCCGGGCTTGATAACGCCAATCGGGCCGCAGTTTAATTGGACCTGGGCAAGCTCCGCATTATGATATATTGCCATATCCACGACAGCATTGCCAGATAGGCGCCGTGGGTCGTGGTGTACCAGTTTATGGGATAAATATGCAGCCTTCCATTCTTCCCACATGGCGTTTGAAAAGCCATCATTACCCAGGCACACCTTGATTCCAGAACGCAGCATCCCTTCAATATTGGGCAGCCCAACCGCATTATTCATGTTAGAGCGTGGCTGGTGGGTTACCCACGATTGGCTGCGGGCGATTATTTCAATTTCTCTTGGGTCGACATGCACGGCGTGGACTACAATTGAACGCGGTCCCAGAATTTGGTGCCGTTCAAGGCGGTCAATTACCCGCTGTCCGTATTTCTCCAGGCTGTCGTATTCATCGACGGGATGTTCCGCGACATGGATATGAAAACCGGTATCCACCGGACAGGCTTTGCGGCATTCTGCCAGTGTATCTTCGCTCAAAGTCAGGCTGGCATGCAGGCCAAAAGTGCCCGATAGATATCCATTGCTGTGAGACTTAATCGAATTGAGAAAGCGCCGGTTTTCATTGATCCCCTGCCTGGCGCCTTCGGGACCATTCCGGTCAGTCACTTCATAACATAAAGACGCCCGTACGCCTGCCATTTGAACAGCTTTGGCAATTTCATCTAGAGATCCTTCAATCGCATTTGGCGAGGCGTGATGATCAATCAGGGTCGTGGTCCCGTGGCGAATGGCATCGATTAAACATACCAGGGCTGAGTAATGGACGTCTTTCGCGGTCAAAGCCCGGTCCAAAGGCCACCACAATTTTTCTAATATCTGGGGAAACCCATCCGGGGCACTCCCCGGAATGGCCATACCACGCGAAAACGCCCCATAAAAATGAGTGTGCGCGCAGATATTTCCAGGCATTACCAATTGACCGCGCGCATCCAGCCGTTCTTCGTCTGGGTAGCGCTCGATTAATAGTTTTGAGTGTTCTATTTCGGTGATTTTCCCGGTTTAAATCCGCAGACCAAAACCGTCCAGGATCTGATTGGGTTTATCCCAGGTAATTAATTTGCCATTGACAACCAGCATGGTTGGGCCTCCATGGTCAAATGTCCGACAATATTTTAGCACACAATGTCAGGCATCGCCGTCCATAAATGAAATTATGAAATATAATGAGAACAAATCAACAAACTGGAGATGTAGATGATAGAGGCGCGTAATGCAGCTTTGAGTTTTGCGAAACAAAACCACGACTTGTTCCTTCAGAAATTAATTGGGTTATTGGCTGTTCCATCTGTGTCTACGGATCCCGCCCATGTGCCGGATATGGCTCTCGCAGCCAATTGGCTGGTGAACGAACTAAAAGCAATGGGTTTCTCAAATGTCACGGTATATCCTACCGAAAAACACCCTGTAGTTTATGCTGAATACTTAAAAGCCGGATCAAACGCACCTACGGTTTTGGTTTATGGTCATTACGATGTCCAACCCGCCGATCCTCTCGAACTTTGGGAAACCGATCCATTTAAAGCCACAATTAAAGGTGAAAATTTATATGCCCGCGGCGCTTCCGATATGAAGGGCCAGGTTTTGGCATCCTTGAGCGCCGTGCGATCGATCCTATCCACAAATGAGGTCCCGGTAAATATTAAATACCTGATCGAGGGTGAAGAGGAAATCGGCTCTCCAAGCCTGGGTAAATTCTTAAAGGAACACCGCGAGTTATTAAAATGCGATTTCGCCCTGAATCCGGATGCCGGGATGATCTCCGCCGATACGCCGACGATCGTCTATGGGCTGCGTGGTTTATCCTATTTTGAGCTAAAAGTGACCGGCCCCAGCCATGATTTGCATTCAGGAATGTTTGGAGGCGTGGTTCATAATCCCGCGATTGTACTCGCAGATTTAATCAGCGGTATGCATGACGGTACTGGCCGGATAACCCTGCCCGGCTTTTACGATTCGGTCTTCGCCTTGAGTGCGCAAGAAAAAGCTTCCATCGCCCAATTGCCCATGACCGATGATTATTATCTTAAAAACACAGGCGCCCCACAGCTTTGGGGGGAATCTGGTTACTCTCCGGCGGAAAGGGTTGGAGTCCGACCCACTCTGGATGTTAATGGAATGATTTCCGGCTTTACCGGTGCGGGCTCAAAGACGGTCATACCCTCCTGGGCCATGGCAAAAATATCGATGCGTCTGGTGCCAAATCAAGATCCGGATGTGGTCCACCGCCAATTAATTGCTTACCTCGAACAGCATGCCCCAAAGACAGTCTCCTGGGAGCTTTCAGTCATGGCGGGTGGACCGGCTTGCATTACCGATCTGGCTCAGCCTGGCGTCCGGGCCTTAGCGGCAGGATTGGAATCGGTTTGGGGAAAATCACCCTTGTATAAGCGTGAAGGGGGATCTATTCCGGTCGTTTTGGATATGCAAAAAATTCTAGGGGTAGATTCGGTCTTAACCGGCTTTGGACTTCCGGATGACAATTTACATTCCCCGAACGAGAAGTTACATTTACCTACCTGGTATCGCGGTATCGATACCCTGGTCCATTTTTTCTACAATTTAGCAGTAGACCCAATGAATTGAGGATGAAGATGTCAAAATTGAGATTCCCGGCGTATGGGGGACAGGCATTAATTGAAGGGGTTTTGATGCGCGGATCATCGACGGTCGCCGCGGCGATGCGTTCGCCCGATGGAAAAATTGAAATTCACACCGAGAAATTGACCGGAATCTACCGCAGCGGTTTGCGTAAAATCCCATTTCTACGCGGCCTGTTGATATTGTGGGATGCGTTGGTGCTGGGGACCCATTTTCTAACGATTTCCGCTAATGTTCAATCCGGTGAAGAAGAAAAAATTGAAGGACCGGCCTTGTATGGCACTTTGGCCGTATCCTTAATAATCGGGCTGGGTATATTCGTTGTTGCGCCAACTGCATTGAGCACCGGTATCCAAAGCCTTACCCATTTAAGCCTGGGATGGGTCAATTTGATCGAAGGCGTCATCCGTTTGACGATCGCCATCGGTTACATCTGGCTGATAGGCCGCATGCCTGAGATTGAGCGCGTCTTCTCTTACCATGGCGCCGAGCATAAAACGATTAATGCGTTTGAAGCCGGCGCAGAACTAAGACCAGAAATTGTAAAAAAATATTCGGTTGAACATCCTCGCTGCGGGACAGGATTTCTGTTAACGGTTGTCGTATTCTCCATTCTAATATTCTCACCATTTCGTTCATTATCTTTTTTGATCAGGGTGCCGCTCCAATTAGCCTTGATCCCATTAATCGCCTGTCTGGCATATGAATATATGCGCTGGACCGCGGATCACTTGAATTACAGCTGGGTGCGGACGTTAATTTGGCCCAACCTGGCTTTACAACACCTGACCACCCGTGAACCAACCCTGGACATGCTTGAAGTATCCATCGCATCCTTCAACGCCATGATCGCAATGGAAGAAGCGCAGGTTGAACCCATCAAGGAGCGAATTTTAGAACCGCAAAACATATGAAAAATTGGCAAGGGATCCTACTCGGTACGTTTCTGGGCCTCGCATTTTCTGCAGTGATCGTTCTGGTCGCGCAGTCTCCGCGCGGGGAACCGATCGCGATCCCACCAACCAGCACTCCATCACCAATCGTTGTTTACGTCTCGGGTGCGGTGAAATCACCTGGCCTGATTTCATTGATGCCAGGTGATAGAGTGAGTAATGCTGTCGAAAAGGCAGGCGGCTTCACCCTGGACGCCGACCAGAGTCAGATTAATATGGCGGCAAAATTAACAGATGGTGATAAGATTTTTGTTCCTTCGCTCAGTGATCAGGCCACGAAAATGGCTGTAAATGCCACTCAGGGAGCATTGGGGATGAAGGCAAAAAATACGGACACCCCTGTACCTTCTTTTCCGATCAATATAAACACTGCCAGTCAGCAGGCATCAGAAAGCCTTCCCAATATTGGCCCCACGAAAGCTGCCGATATCATCGAGTATCGCAATTTACACGGTCCGTTTTTAAAAATTGACGACATTCAAAATGTGCCCAACATTGGACCGTATACATTTGATAAAATAAGAGATCTAATCACCATTTCTGGTTAACGGAGATAAAATGGACCTCAAATCAAAACTGGAATCCGACCTGAAAGATGCGCTGCGCGCCTCGGATGATTTACGCAAGCGCACGCTGCGCATGGTGATTGCCAGCATAAAAAATACTGAAATTGATCACCGCAGCAAGCTTGACGATCTTGCTGTCAGCGCAATCTTGCAGAAAGAAATAAAATCCCGGCGGGAGGCAGTTGTCGAAGCCGAAAAGGCAAACCGTACCGATCTGGCCCAGGCGGCGCAGGACGAAATCGCGGTATTGGAAGCATACCTCCCCAAGGCGATGAGTGAAGCTGATCTGCAAGCGGCTGCTGCCGAAGCTATTCAGGAAATCAACGCGTCATCCCCGGCGGATATGGGTAAAGTTATGAAAATTCTGCTGCCCAGGCTTCAAGGAAAAGCGCCAGGAGATATGGTCAGCAAAGTAGTTAAGGATCTACTTCAAAAATAATCGATGTTATTTGCTTCTCGTTCTGGAAATAAACGTTACGAATATAGGGATCGAATTATCAGGTTGGTTATCCTCCTGGCGACAACTTTGTTATCGTTCGGAGCTTTAATTTTTCCGTATTCGCTGCGCCAATCCACTTTCCCATTAAGAGTAGGCGATGTCGTTCCCCAGGATATCCAGGCGCCTTTTGCCGCCAGTTATGAGAGTTCGGTCCTGACTGAACAGGCAAAGAAAAACGTAGTAAATGCAGTGCCGCAGGTTTTTTTACCTGTAGATCCCGCCATAACCAGAAAACAAATCGAGAAATTGCGCGTCGCCCTTGGATTTATCTCCAACACCCGGTTAGATTCCTTTGCCTCACAAACCCAGAAGCTGACAGATCTGGCGCGGATGGCTGACATTCAAATCAGCGCAGAAATAGGCGATAAGATCCTGGTTTTGAGCGACAGCCGCTGGCTGATCGTTCAGCAAGAAGCGCTCAATGTGTTAGAACAGGTGATGCGCAATACAATCCGTGAAGGGCAATTATTCGCAGCTCAACGGAACGTCCCAACCTTGATATCTTTCTCTATCCCCCAGGATCTCGCGGTCATTATTTCAGAGTTGACGATTCCGTTCATCATTCCAAACTCTCTTTACAGTCCGGATCAAACCGATGCAGCCCGCCAGGAAGCGCTCAATTCTGTACAGCCAGTAGTACGCGCTTACGCCTCGGGTGAAACCATTGTCAGGCGGGGACAAATCATCACCGACGCCCAACTTGAAGCGATGCAATATTATGGATTGATTCAAAATCAGGGCATCACCCAAAATTTGTTGGCCTCAGCCGTACTGGCTTTATTAATTGGATCGTTAACCGGATTGTATTTTTATCGCAGAAAGTTTACCGGATTTAGCCAAATTTCAAAATTATTGATCGTTGCCATTTATTTCCTGGTATTTTTGTATGGCGCCCGCATCATTCTGCCAAACCGCACTATTCTTCCCTATCTATTCCCGATTTCAGCATTTGGACTGACCATCGGCAGTCTGTTCTCGATGGAGATCGGCCTGGTTTTCTCGATTTTTCTCGGGATCCTGGCCGGGTATGGTATGCAGAATGGATTGGATTTGACCCTGTTCTACATTTTATCCAGTTTATTTGGAATATTCGTCCTGGGTAAAGGCCGCCGGATTATAAATTTCTTTTGGGCAGGTATCGCGGTGGGTATCGCCGGATCGGCGGTGATCCTCAGTTATCGTCTGGTCAATTCTTACACGGATGCGATTGGGATCACCACATTAATCGGCGCAGTCTTTGTAAATGGTCTTGCTTCAGCCAGTTTAACTCTGCTCAGCCAATTTCTATTCGCGCAGCTATTGGGTATGACTACCGCTCTTCAGCTCCTTGATTTATCTCGCCCCGACCATCCCCTGCTGCAATTTTTGCTTCGTAATGCGCCAGGTTCGTACCAGCACAGTTTGCAGGTAGCCAATCTGGCAGAGCAAGCTGCGGAGGCCATTAATGCCGATTCACTATTGGTCAGGGTCGGTTGCCTATATCACGATATCGGGAAAGCGTTAAACCCGTTCTTCTTTATCGAAAACCAGGTTCCCGGAAAACTCAATTCACATGATGATGTTGATCCTACGGTAAGCTCAGCCACGATCATTAATCATGTCACCGGCGGCGTTGAACTGGCCCGCAAGTACCGGATACCCTCAAGAATCCAGGACTTCATCCGCGAACATCACGGTACAATGATCACCCGCTACCAGTATGCCAAGGCTCTTGAAAAAGCCAACAATGATAAAGATGCTGTAGATCAAGAAATGTTTCGCTATCCAGGTCCTCGTCCCCAATCCCGCGAAACTGTTCTGCTGATGCTGGCCGATGGATGCGAAGCAAAAGCGCGGGCCGATATCCCCAAAACCGATGATGAACTGCGCAATGTGGTCAAGAAAGTGGTGGATTATCTGCGCGCTGAAGGACAGTTCGATGAAACCGCTTTAACTCTGCGCGATCTTCACCTTGTAACCGAGTCTTTTGTGGCCACCCTCAGGAATACCTATCACCCGCGGATTGCTTATCCGGAAATAAGGCCGGGAACGGCGAATACCCTGACCGAACCGTTGTCTGCCGTACCCAATCAGATCAATCCTGAAACATTAGCCAGCCAACAGGACGCACCCCGATGATCAATGTCGTCTTCAATGGAATTTTTGAAGGATCTGTTAGTTCTGAAATTTTGGAGATAACTGCCTTAAAGGTGTTAGAACACGAACACAAGCCAGAGGAGGTTGATGTCTCCATCGCGATCGAGGATAATGCGCAGCTTCAGGAACTAAACCTTAAATTCTTAGGAATCGATGCCCCCACAGATGTTTTATCATTTCCGGCCAATGAAATAGATCCTGACACCGGACATTCATATCTGGGAGACATCATTATCTCATTACCAATCGCTGCGGCTCAGGCAGCGGCTGCGGGTCATCCCTTACAGAATGAATTGCAGCTGCTCGTTGTTCATGGTATGCTCCACTTACTTGGCTATGATCATGCCACACCGGAATTGAAAACAGAAATGTGGGAACTGCAAGCCCAATTATTGGCTGGGATTATCGATAGATATCAAAAGATTGCCCGAGGATTAATGGAGAAATTCCTTCAATCCAGATGGATGTCGTTTTCTTACGCATTTAATGGGATCCGCTATGTGCTCAAAACACAAGAAAATGCCCGGATCCATGCGGTAATCAGTGTTGCGGTGATAATCATGGGGATATGGTTGGCAATCACTCCGCAAAGTTGGGCGATCATCGGACTCACTTTGGGCCTTGTGTGGATGGCTGAATGTATGAACACCGCTATTGAAACGGTATTTGATCTGGTAAACCCCGACACTCACCCATTGGTAAAAATTGGAAAGGACGTGTCAGCCGCGGGAGTTTTAATTTCTGCACTGTGTGCAGTCTTCGTGGGATTGTTTATCTTTGGCCCGCCTTTATTTGTGAAACTTTTTATTCATTAAACAGGTGAAAAAATGAGTGCTGATTTTCTTTTCGGAACGGTTGGCTCGCCTATCTCTACGCCGGTTAAACCAGGCGGAAGCGTTGGCGCAGTAGAACAAATTGCGGTTTTGGGTTTGCAGGCCCTGGAACTGGGTTGGGTACGTGCAGTCAGGGTTTCAGAGGAAACGTGTGCTTTTATTAAAAATGCCGCTCAGGTGCAGAATGTCTCGATTAGCATCCATGCCCCCTACTTCATCAATTTAAATGCTGATGATGAAGAATGGCCAAAATCGCGCAAGCGTCTGATGGACGCGGCTCACTTTGGCAATCTGGCAGGGGCAACCGATATTATTTTTCACCCGGGTTCTTATTTTGGATTAACCCCGGAAGCGGTTTTACCCATTTCGATCGAACGTCTTGCTGGATGCGCGCAGGAACTACGCGAAGCAGGAAATCCAGCGATCCTTCGTCCAGAAACCATGGGAAAATCTGCCATGCTGGGTTCCTTCAATGATACGCTGGAAATGTCATCCGCCATCCCAGGCGTCGAACCCTGTATCGACTTTGCCCACCTGCACGCCAGGACTGGCGATGGTTCAATGAATAGTTATGCAGAATGGTCCGAAGTACTAAATGGCTATGCGAATAAATTGGGAGCTGCTGCTCTCAAACACATGCACATCCACCTGTCTGGCATTGAGTATTCGGAAAAGGGCGAACGCAACCACTTGCCTTTGAAAGAGTCCGATCTGGATCTGATCGGTCTTTTACGTGCGTTGAAATCGGCTGGCTGCCAGGGGCGAATTTTATGTGAGAGCCCAGAAATGGAAAAAGACGCCCTATATATGCAAGAAACCTGGGAGACATTATAAAAAAAGCCGGACCCTGAGATCCGGCCCTTTTTTATAGGTATTCTTTTAAATTATGCTCCACGGCATAGGCTGCCGCTTCGGCGCGGTTGCTGACGCCCAGTTTAGATAATATACTGCTCACGTAATTGCGCACAGTCCCCTCGCCCAGAAATAGAGCTTTGGCAATTTCCCGGTTCGTCTTTCCTTCAGAAACCAGGGCCAAAACGTGTTTTTCTTGCTGGCTCAAGTTTGCAAAGGCGGATGCTTCTTCATCCTTCACCGCCCGCCGCACTTCCTGGAATACACGCTGCGTCACAGCCGGATCTAGCAGCGCCTCACCCCGGCTGACAGCCTCCAGTGCGCGGATTAAATCATCGCTGCCAATTTGTTTCAAAACATAGCCCGAGGCGCCGGCCCGGATTGCTGAAAAAAGCATCTCATCTTCAGCATAAGATGTCAACATCACAATCCTCGTATCCGGATAAGTTTTGGTGATTTCCTCGCAGGCTTCGATCCCAGATGCCCCGGGTAAACGAATATCCATTAATACAATATCAGGGCGCAACCTTGAAACCTGGTCCACCGCTTCTTTCGCGGTACCGGCTTCGCCAACAACTTCAAATTGGGGGTGGTGCTCCAAAAGAGCTTTCAATCCCAACCGAACTACTTCATGGTCATCAACCAGGAGAAGACGATACTTGCTATTCATTAAAGGGCCTCAATTCTCGTTATATATACTGCGAGTATAGCCGAGAGTATACCCAGTTGCAAGGGTTTAAGAAAACCATCGATTTTCGGTTGCCAAAAATGGGCCCTGTGGTAAACTTAATCCATCAGGTGAGGTCATATGGAGCAAAACCAAAAGAAAACCGTGCTTTACATTGAGGACGATTCAGAAATGATCGACCTGGTCTCATTGATTATCGGGCGCCGCGGCTACGAAGTGGTCGGGGCTCATGGTGGACGAGAAGGGTTGGATCTTGCGCAGCAAAATCCACCGGATTTAATCTTGTTGGATTTGATGATGCCAGATCTTGACGGTTGGGATGTATATAAACAGTTGAAATCCAACAAATCGACCAGTAATGTGCCGGTGATTATCATTACCGCAAAATCTCAAGCGATTGATCGGGTGCTCGGGTTACATATTGCCAAGGTAGACGACTATATTAGTAAACCATTCCGCCCGCAAGAGTTGTTAGATAGTATTGAAAAGATATTAAGTGCTGCTCCACAGGCATAAGCCAGTATTTATGCGGATTATTCAGGTTCAAAACCAATCTCGTCCATTATCACCATCTCTTTCTGCCACCTATTGCGATACTTTTTGGTCGCGTTTTCGCGGCTTGATGTTTCGATCATCGCTTGAGCCAGATCAAGCCCTTTTATTGGTGGACAAAAAAGACAACCGCCTGGATTCTGCCATTCATATGCTTTTCATGAAATTCGACATCACTGCCGTCTGGATCAATACCCAAAAAAAAGTAGTGGACGTTAAACTGGCTCGCAAGGGACAGCTCATGTTGATTCCACAACAGGCGGCCTGTTTTGTGTTAGAAGCACACCCGGCGCAATATTCAAATTTTCAAATCGGAGATACAATCACATTTTAGTATGCGAAAATCTATTTTCTTACTTCTTTTGATTGCCCTTTTATTCAACCCCATTCTTCCGGTATACGCACAGAGCCAATCAGATTTACCAATTTATATCGTTCAACCAGGCGATACTCTGGGTACGATTGCCCAGAGATTTGGTGTCCCATTAAACACCTTGATTGATGTCAATAGCATTTCCAATCCCAACGATATATCGGCAGGGATGCCGTTGAAGATCCCAGGGCTGGAAGGGATTTCCGGGACGTTAATTACCCAACCTGTTCCCCTTGGAGAAACCTTTTCAAGCATGGCAATCCGGTACCAGGCCTCGCCTGAACTATTGGCCAGGCTGAACCGGGTTACCAGTCCCCAGGAATTATACGCAGGCGCATCGCTGGTCCTTCCGGAAGATAAAGAGAAAGGGATTGCCCAGGCGAATGCCGTGCTTGAACCCGGTCAATCTGTTCTTGAGGTATCCGCTGGAATAAATGAAAACCCCTGGACCGCTATCCTGCTTAAAAATGAAGATTCCCAAATAAAACAGATCCCAGGCGAAATCTTTTATTCTAAAAACCTGGATGAGCAAAAATTCTCTTCTATTTCTCCGGCAATCACCTCACTCGAAATCAACCCAATACCTTTATCGCAGGGGAAAACAACTGTTATCCGCGTCCGTACGGCTATACCATTGACGCTTTCTGGCAAATTAGCCGGACAAGACCTGCATTTCTTTCAAGAAGACAAAAACGTTTATATCGCATTACAGGGAGTATATGCCCTGGCAGATCCTGGGTTAACCAACTTCACTTTGAACGGTGAAACAGGAACAGGGACGAAATTTAGCTTCGCTGAGATGGTCATTCTGAAAGCCGGTTTTTTCCCAAACGATCCACCGTTGGAAGTAGATCCGACAACCATTGATCCGGCAGTGACAAAACCAGAAGAAGATATAATCGCGAAAATTACCAGCATCGCCACACCTGTAAAATATTGGAACGGCATATTTAAGGTCCCGGTGGATCAACCGATCTACAAATCCACCTTCGGAAACCGGCGTTCGTACAACGGTGGGCCTTATGCTTCTTTTCACGGTGGTGCCGATTTGGTCAGCAATGCCAACAGCAATATCTACGCTGCCGCAGATGGAGTCGTGGTTTTTGCAGGCCCATTAACTGTGCGCGGAAATGCTACGATAATCGATCATGGCTGGGGCGTGTACAGCGGCTATTGGCATCAGAAAGAGATCAAGGTACAGGTCGGAGATAAAGTAAAAGCAGGTCAATTGATCGGGATCATCGGAGATACGGGTCGTGTCACCGGCCCCCATCTTCATTTTGAAATGATCGTAAATGGAATACAGGTTGAACCAGTAGATTGGCTCAACCAGGCATATCCATAGCCATCAAGAAAGCTAAGGTATAATTGTCCGTGAAAAATCTCATTTGTAATTCAGGTGAAAGAAGATTATGGTAATGTCGCCCTTGTCTATACGCAGTGATTATTGGGATGCCTTTGACCTTAAGGAAAAGGATCTCGAGTACCTTTACAACCATTTATTGGAAATTGAAACACCCCAAACGACAGAAGAGCTGGCCTCTGCATTAATTGAAGAACGTATCCGCTTAGAAATTGAAGGTCTGAGCAGCCAAAAAATATCTGACAGCACGATTTACCTGCCAAAAGAGCACTATAAAACCGGGCAGACGCTATCCTTTCCCGCATTGGATTGGAAGCAAGGAACAGTGATCTCGGTTCGCGCGGGTCAAAACCCCGAATATAATCCTTTTGAAGTCATTGAAGTCGAATTCGACCAGGATGAGCCCAAAGAATACGCCTCAGGCATTGAGAATCACACCCTCAACAATCCAGTCGCGATCAAGCTGGATGATCCGCTTCTTGATCCGGTCAATGTGGTTAAAAAGTATGGTCCCAAGCTGCAGAAACAGTTAGGAGAAAAGCTTAAAGCAAATGACGATCTGGTAAGAATTGCCTGGCGTTGGTTCCCGCGTGCTCTATTGGTTGATGTGAACATTGGGCATTTAAACCTGGCCGAAGCAGTTTTGGATATGGCAGGTGGAGGTCCCTTAGGCACCCACGCCCTTTTGGAACAGATTGAACTGCCGACGGATGTAAATTCAAAACTCACTGAATTTTCATTGAATTTAGCCTTGCAAGAGGACAAACGCTTCGACGAAGTCGGGCCAGCTGGAGAAATATTGTGGTACTTGCACCGGCTGGAACCATTGGAAGTCCAGACAGCCCCAAGCTTTCTTAAATTCAATCCATCCCCTTATGATCACGAACAGGTATCTGATCTTCTAAGCCAAATTGACCGGGATGTCATCGATGAACTTGAACCTTTTGAAAACGGATCGGTAGAAGAAGAGCAGATTACGCTCAGCCTGATCTTCCCCCATTGGCGCGCCGGAACCCTGCCTCTTTCCGAAAGTATGGCTCGCTTCTTCCCATCCGCCTATGAAGCGCCGCGTGTCCAATTCACCTTTGTGGATGGAGATACCGGTCAAAAATTTTCTGGTTGGGTGGTACGCACCTCTCATTACATTTATGGCTTGCAGGATTGGTATACTGCCCAAAATTTGATCCCGGGCAGCCTGGTCCACATCAAGCGTGGCAAAATTGCAGGTGAGGTGATCGTCAAAACCGATCGCAAACGGTCTGCCAGGGAATGGATCCGCACCGCCCTGATTGGCGCGGATGGCGGCATCGTGTTTGCCATGTTAAAGCAGGTGGTGAACAGTTCTTTTGATGAACGCATGGCAATTGCCATCAGCGACCCTGATGCTTTAGAGGCAATGTGGCAGCAAGGTAGCCGCAACAAGCAAAACATGGAACAAACGATTCTGACCATGATGCGCGAATTGGCCAAACTGAACCCACAAGGGAACGTACATTTCCAGGAATTATATTCAGCAGTGAACTTGATCAAGCGCTGCCCGCCCGGGTTAGCATTAAGTATTTTAAATACCCGCCCCTGGGCAAACCATTTGGGTAACCTCTATTTTAAGTTGGAGGAAAGCAAGGAGGAAAGTATAAAACATGAATGAACCCAGACAATTCAGCCTGATTAAGCCCTCCATTGACACTCCTTTTCATATTGACATGGAATGGTGGCAACAATTTGATCGCAATTGGCGCGTATTTTTGCATGATTGCATGTGTCCTGAACATCAAGCAATGTTTGAGAATCTGGAGGAAAGTAATTGGGTTGATTCAATCGACCCAGAATCGGCTGAGGTCAAACGGGTAGATGGGCTGCAGCATGTCTTGATGACCCATTGTGCAAAGCAGCCCAATTTTATTTCTACAAATACAACCATGGTGGACGCTATATTTCGGGTCTTTTTATCCAACGGTAACACACCTCTAACCATAAGAGAAATTTCCGCAATAATTATGCGCCCCCCCGAGACAATTCTGCGCACCATATCCGGTCCCACGATATACAAAGGGCTGCGTCCTTATAAAAACTGATTTCATCCAAAGGGCGGATCAATAACTGACCGGGAATAATAAAGAAGCGGCTATTAAACATTTTCAAAGTGAAATCGTGATAAAATTTAATATAGATTCGCCAGGGATGATTTGCTGGTTGAATCAAAATGAATACATTTCTGCCCCCGTAGCTCAATAGGACAGAGCACCGGACTTCTAATCCGATGGTTGTGGGTTCGATTCCCACCAGGGGCACCATAATATTTAGGAGTTCATTTGAAAGCGATGAAAGGGGTTAAGGATCGGGTCCTACCAGGTGGCGCAGGCCATCCTGGATTAGTATCGGGAGACATCCCACCGAGGTTATTATGATCGTAGTGAGTTTAAAGCCTGCTGGATATAAATCTAGCCAGATCTCGCAGGATCGAGCTTCGTACTATGTATCTGGGCTGGTGAATTGGCATATTACTGGTAAGCCAAATGTCTGGCACCCGCCAACAGATGTATATGAAACCGATGAAAAAATCGTGGTCAGGGTGGAAATTGCCGGCATGCGCGAAGGTGAAGTCTCGGTTAATTTTGATCACCATATATTATCGATCAATGGCATCCGGCCTGAAGTGACCGAGAAACGGGCTTTTCATCAAATGGAAATTTTTTTTGGCGAGTTTAGCAGCGATATCGAAATTCCTGTCCAAATCGACACGGCTCAAATCCAGGCTGATTATCAGGATGGATTCTTACGTATATTCTTACCCAAAGCAACACCAAAAAATATACAAATCAAGGAAGACTGAACACTTTTATGCCCAATAACCGCTGGCAAACAAATCTAAAGGAAATTTTAACCTGGATCGAAGAGGATGACGGGGAATTAAGTCGAATTAATTTTCCTCTCAAACATTGACGAAAATGTTGAATCCGGCGGAATTGACATTGTTGAAAAGCAAATTGCCCAGGTATCCGATACCAATATTCCAGATACTTTACCCATTCTGCCTTTACGCGGGTTGGTCGTTTATCCACAGACAGCGATACCTCTAACCATTGGCCAACCTCGGTCGATCCGCCTGGTCGACGACGTGATGAGTTCCGATCAGCGCTTGATTGGTTTGGTGACTGCCAAAGATCCCAATCTCGAAAATCCCAATCCGGAGGATTTATACTCGGTTGGAACAGCGGCGCTGGTTCATCGACTTTTCCGCGCTCCGGATGGCTCAATCCGCCTGCTGGTTCAGGGCACTACCCGCTTTCGTTTGGGTGAATTTGTCCAGACGGAACCTTACCTGGTGGCAAAGGTCATCCCTCTGCCTGAAACCGCTGAAACCGGGATCGAAATCGACGCCCTGGCGCGAAATGCCCGCGACCAATTTGAACATATTGCCGAGATGATCCCTTCCATACCGCGGGAACTGGTCGCTTCGATTTCTTCAATTGAAGATCCGCTGCAGACCGTCTACACTGTCGCAAACTTGCAGCGCATGGAACTCCAGGATGCCCAATCCATTCTGGAGCTGGATTCGATCGGAGACAAGCTCCATAAGTTGGTTTCGATTTTGACACGCGAAAGTGAGGTTTTGGAATTAGGGCAGAAGATCCAAAATGAAGCCCGCTCAGAGATCGAGAAAGTTCAGCGTGAATATTTTCTCCGCGAACAGCTCAAGGCAATTCAAAAGGAATTAGGGGAAGGCGACGAGCAAACCGCTGATGTGGAGGATTTCCGCAAGAAAATAGACTCCTCAAATATGCCAGACGAGGCCTTAAAACAGTCCCGGCGGGAATTAGAACGGCTGTCGCGTCTGCCAACTGCCGCTGCAGAATATGGCGTTATCCGCACTTATTTGGATTGGTTGGTTTCAATCCCCTGGTCGACTGCGACCCAGGATAACATGGATATTGCCAATGCCCGGTCGGTTCTCGATCAGGATCATTATGGTCTGCAAGATGTCAAAGAGCGCATCCTGGAATATCTGGCAATCCGCAAACTACGCATTGAACGAAAAGATGAATTAGCCGAGAATGTTTCTACGGACTTAATTCGCAAGGAGCGCGAAGGTGTGATCCTGTGCTTCATTGGTCCGCCTGGTGTCGGAAAAACCTCTCTCGGTCAATCCATTGCCCGTGCCCTGGGCAGAAAATTCATCCGAATTTCCCTGGGTGGCGTCCGCGATGAAGCAGAAATTCGTGGCCACCGCCGAACATACATTGGTGCCATGCCTGGGCGGATTCTGCAAGCCCTTAGACGAGCGGAATCGCATAATCCGGTCTTCATGATGGATGAAATCGACAAGTTGAGCTCCGACTTTCATGGCGATCCTTCTTCCGCATTACTGGAAGTTCTCGACCCGGAGCAAAATAACGAATTCCGCGATAATTACCTTGAAGTCGCTTTCGATCTCTCGCAGGTCATGTTTATAACCACTGCCAACCAGGTCGAGACGATCCCCTTGCCGTTATTAGACCGCATGGAAATTATTCACCTGGCAGGTTACACGGAAGGCGAAAAGATCCAGATCGCCCGCCAATATCTCGTGCCCCGTCAGATCCGAGAAAATGGCCTGCGCGAGGCTGAAATCGATTTTTCACAGGATGCCTTTGAAGTCCTGGTCCGAAATTACACCCGGGAATCCGGTGTCCGTAATCTTGAACGGCAAATTGGTTCAGTCTGCCGCAAAATCGCCACAAAAATATCCGAAGGTAAACCAGAAGATTCAAAAATCAACGGTCAAAAAGTTCGTGAGATTCTAGGGCGGGTAATTTTCAGGCCGGATGACGAACTATCCCGGCGAACGTCCGTCCCAGGTGTCGCCACCGGGTTAGCCTGGACTCCGGCAGGCGGCGAGGTCCTTTTTATCGAAGCCACCCGCATGCCTGGCAGTAAAGGCTACATTATTACCGGATCTATTGGAAACGTGATGCAGGAGTCTGCTCAGGCAGCATTATCCTATATCCGTTCGCATGCCGTGGATTATGGTTTATCTCCTGATTTCTTCGAAAAAACCGATATCCATCTTCACATTCCAGCCGGCGCTCAGCCAAAAGACGGCCCATCCGCCGGAGTAACCATGGCGACCGCCCTCGTATCGTTATTGACCGGGCGGGCAGTTCGGTCCGACGTGGCGATGACCGGTGAAATCACTCTCCGCGGACAGGTCATGCCTGTGGGCGGTATCAAAGAAAAAGTATTGGCTGCCCACCGTTTTGGCATAAAGACATTAATTTTACCCCGATTAAATGAACCCGATTCAGACGAAGTACCCGAAGAGGTCAAGAAATCGATCAAATTTATTTTCGTTGATACCGTGGATCAGGTTATAAATAACGCACTCGTACGACCATCCCGAAAGAAAAAAGTGGAAATTGCTCATGAGTAAGATTCTTTTAGTCGAAGATGATGCCACCATGCGGATGTTGTTAAAAACATTATTGGAACTGGACAAACATCAAGTCACACCAATGGCTGATCCGACCCAAAATGTGATGAAAACACTGATGGATCTGCAGCCTGACGTCTTAATCATGGACGTCAATTTGCGTCAAAGTAACGGGATTGATATCTTAAAAACGATACGATCATCAGAAATTCCATGGAGGCTGTATATACTCATGACTTCAGGTATGGATTTCAAAGATGAATGCCTGAAGGCTGGCGCGGACGGATTCTTATTAAAACCCTATATGCCGGACGAATTGAACAGGCAGTTAAAAAAAGTTCAAACGATGTAAGGAGTTACTTTGGCTAAAAAGCACATCCGCGCCACATACCAATGGCGCACCATGGATATTCATCTTCATACCCCAGCATCAAGCGATTTTCAACAGCCTGAAGCCAGTTATCTGGATGTTTTGCAAAGGGCTGAAGCCCGCGGGTTGGATATCATTGCATTTACCGATCACAACACGGTCGCCGGCTACCGCCATATGCAGGAGGAAATCCAACAACTTGAATTATTAGAAAAATTGAACCGTCTCTTGCCTGATGAAAAGCAGCGCCTTCAGGAATATCGACGGTTAAAAAACCGTTTATTAGTTCTCCCAGGATTTGAATTTACCGCAACCTTTGGTTTTCATATCATTGGTTTATTTTCGCCTGAAAAACCTGTCCGCGAGATCGAACATCTTCTGCTGACCTTGAACATCTCCCCTACTATTCTGGATTATGGGTCGGCAAATGTAGGCGCCACAGATGATGTTTTAACTGCCTATCAATTAATTAATCAGTCTGGCGGATTGGTCATTGCCGCGCACGCAAATTCGGCCAACGGTGTTGCGATGCGCGGTTTTAATTTTGGGGGACAAACCCGTATTGCCTATACGCAAGATCCAAACCTGCATGCTTTGGAAGTCACCGATCTCGAGCTCAAAGGACCGCGCTCAACGGCCGCATTCTTTAATGGGACAAAACCCGAATACCCACGGCGGATGCATTGCATTCAGGGCTCAGATGCCCACCGTCTGACGACAGATTCGTCCCGCAAAAAGAATCCCGGGATCGGCGATCGCGCCACCGATGTCTTTCTGCCCGAAGTCACGTTCGAAGCGCTTCACGAACTGTTCGTGGGCAATGATTTTTCTCGCACCCGTCCGCATCGTCATCAGGAAGAGCCGGCTTTTGATTTTATTCAGACTGCATTGGATGAAGGGTCGAATATCATCCAGGATTTCCATGAAAGCATGACCATTCGCGGAGGAAAACTCTTCAACATTCTTTCGGACATTTGTGCATTTAGCAATACCAACGGCGGGACCTTATATGTTGGCATCAGCCCGGACCCCAAAAAGAGCTCTCCAGGTGTGTCGGATGTGGACCAATCCACAACCGCGCTTGAAAAAGAAATATCGACCAGGATCACTCCTCCATTGACCTGCACCATCGATGCCCATGATTTCAAAGGTAAGAAAATTATCCGGGTATTGGTACCCCGCGGGGATGACCCGCCTTATGCCCTGGATGATAATAAAATATATGTGCGCGATGAGTCCGAGACCGGATTAGCCGTTCGAGACGAAATTGTAGGTCTGGTTTTACGCGGCAAGCAAGAATTACAGAATAAGATTCCTGCTCCCCAGGCGCCTGCGATATCTCTTGTCGAAAAGGAACCGGCCTTACGAGCTCCGGCTTCGGATATGAACGCAGGTGAAGAAAAATCAGTTGATATTATGCCGCGCACCGGAGTGGAAGTCATTCCTGATCTCAACCGCGAAGGCGGACGCTATTTCACTATGCGAGATTTACGGAATGGCAATGTGGTAAAAAACGTTACCCGCTCTTCTGCCAGACGGCTCTGGCATTATGCTATTTCCAAATATGACGAGGTATCCTCGAAAATCAATCAGCAGGATATCCAATGGCAGGGTGATTACGGTCTACTGGACCGGCACAAACAAAATAAGACTTTGCTGTTTGATTTCCTTCAGAAAACCCCCGGTGGATACCGCTTTTTCTTTGGGGTGACCAGAGACGGAATCCATGGCCCATGGAAAGCACTGGTGGGTGAAGAGGAACTCTAAATGCCAGTAAAATGCGCGGTTTTGACGATATCGGACCGGTCGTATATCGGACAGAGGGAAGATGCCTCTGGCCCACTCCTGGTGGAAAAAGCACGCCAGGCTGGTTGGGAATTGGTGGCGGAAAAGGTTGTTCCGGATGAGTATGATGCGATTCGGAACTGCCTGGTGGAATGGTGTGATCAGGGGCAGGTGGACTTAATCCTCACCACCGGTGGTACGGGTTTTTCTGGTCGGGATATAACCCCGGAAGCTACCCAGTCGGTCATTCAACGCTTCGCACCCGGCCTGGCGGAGGCCATGCGCCAACGAAGTCTGGAAAAAACTCCTCACGCCATGTTATCTCGGGGTGTCGCCGGGATCCGATCGCGAACCCTGATAATCAATTTACCAGGAAGTCCAAAGGCTGCATCAGAAAACCTGGATGTCGTAATTCCGGTGATCTCACATGCCGTCGAACTGCTGCGCGAAAATCCCGCCGCCGAAAAAGGACACCGCTTCTCTTCCAGTAAATGATCCGTAGGAAGATTTCTAATTGGGGTTTTTAGGTTTTGCTGCCCCATCTACAAAACCGCGCTCAAGAGCTTGCCGTAAATCCATACCCTTTTTCACCACGCTGACCGGATATTGACGCTGTTTTAAAGTCAACGACAAGTAATCAACCCCACTCGTGCTGCCAAAGGTTGCCCCATCGACCAGCACTACCACCGGTTTCATCCGCCGCATATGGAGCGCATCCGCAGCCAGAGCGACGGTTTCATGGTTAGAAGCCGTCACCATCACCACAATACTTCCCCGCGGAATATGCGAAACCTGTGCCTCGATCAGACCCAACAAAGGCAGTTCACCTTCATCCTGCAAAAAAGCCAGGTTTTCCATAATTTTCGTCAGCTGGCGCTCACCCCGTTCAGCCGGCAGCGCGATCGAAATTTGCCCATAGCTCATCATTCCGACGGCTAATCCCTGGCGCAAGAAATAACTGGCAACGGAAGCTGCAATACTGACGGAATATTCGAAAGTGTCGGTCGGCAGGCTGAATTCATAGCGGTTCTTCCATAACCAGAACCGGTCTGCGGGTGGGACGACTATCTGGTCCGGCTGGCTGTAATGTACGCTCTTTTGCGCATCCAGGAGGATCCAAACGTCGGCCTGAGGGTCCTGGTCGAATTCTTTTACCATAAACCGGTCTCGACGAACGGTGGATGGCCAATGGATACGTTTTAAAGGATCGCCAGGCGCATATTCACGTACGCCAGCTGCATGTGGAGTCACCTCTGGTGTTTTTCTCTGCTGAAGCCGGCCACCGGATAATAACCCTGGTGGAAAAGCAAAATTCGCCAATCGTACAAAATATGGCAATACCAGAACTTTGTTCCCCGTCTGAATCGTTTGATAGAATGCGAACAATCCAAATGGATCGCCTGAATATAATTCGGTTGGACCCAAATCAAATTCACCCCGCTGTGTCAGCAGTGTATAAGACGAATAAGTGCGCACTTCTCTTGCTCCAATCCAGGAGAATACGCGCGAACCGCTTGATCCTGGTAAATCTGATTTATCGCGCACTTCCAGCCATAAGCGGATAATTGGCAAACTATTTGAGATCTCAAAATGCTCTTCAAAAACATCGCCCAATTGCTGGCGAAAGCCGCGACCGATCCGCTTTAATTTCAATCCGCGAATCGACAGAAATGCCCAAATCCAGCTGACCACAATCAACAACACCGAGATATACATCAGCCGGTAGGGTACCGCGATGCTTTCGGGTGGAAAGTTCGGAGCCAACACAGGAAGAAGGTATACTCCAAGGAATCCACCCACGAAAATAACCAGCGCTCCCCAAAAGACGCGCCTGACTATCATCTTGTATCCACCCGACGGGTCATATCCCCACCCGGAACCGCCACTGCTTTCAAAGTTTCCTGAACAATCTGAACAGCAGTAATATCGCGCAGCCGGGCGGATGGATTGATCATAATCCGGTGCGCAAGCACATGTTCGGCAATCGCTTTAATATCATCAGGCAAGACATAATCTCGCCCCGCTATGGCTGCCCAGGCCTGGCCGGCTTTAAACAATCCCAGGCTGCCGCGCGGGCTTGAACCAAGGTAGACATCTGAGCTCTCGCGGGTTGCGCGCACTAATTCCACAATATACCGCTTGATAGACGGTGCCACATAGACTCGCTTGATGGCTTCCTGCATCATGGTCAATTCTTCTACGCTCATCACGGTTTCAAGCGTCTCGATAGGATGGCGCAGCTGCTGAAGCTCAAGCACTAAAATTTCATCTGCCAGACCCGGATAGCCCAATCGAATGCGCAAAAGGAAACGGTCTAATTGTGCTTCCGGCAACGGAAAGGTACCTTCATATTCAATTGGATTTTGCGTGGCCAACACCAGGAAAGGACGCGGCAGCAGATGAGTAATCCCATCAATCGTCATCTGGTGTTCTTCCATCGCCTCTAACAGAGCCGATTGAGTCTTCGGCGTTGCCCGGTTAATTTCATCAGCCAGCAGGATCTGAGTCATCAATGGCCCGGCTCGAAATTCAAAATCGCGGGTAAGCTGGTTGAAAATCGATACCCCTGTCACGTCGCTGGGCAGCATGTCCGGCGTAAATTGGATACGGCTGAAGGTACAGCCCAGGGAGCGCGCAAGACTGCGCGCCAGCATCGTCTTTCCAACCCCAGGCACATCCTCAATCAAAAGGTGCCCCTGACACAACAAACCAATAATAACCAGCTCCAAAGTCTGACGCTTCCCTACGATCACTTTTTCAAGGTTCTTGATGATTCTTTCAGAATATTCTTGGATTGTTGAGACAGGCATATCCATGTGTATATAACTCCTCAAGAAGGCATAATTTTTCGACTATGGATTATTTTACTCGATGCTTTGAAAATAAGAAAATAGAAACCAATGAGACAAAACTTAGAAAAGAAATGCCAGCGCCAAAGAAAAATGATTTTGGCCGGTAAACAAATTCAACAATATGCGTCCCAGGTTGGACGCGAACCGCGCGAAATAGGGTATCAGCTTTATAAATCTGAGTTTCAACCCCGTCTACCCGGGCAATCCATCCCGGATACCATGAATCGGCCAGAAACAGGTAGCCATCATTTTGAGTCTCAATTTTCACCCGCAAGAAATCGGGCGTATCGATGACCAATTCTGCTTTCGCTGCTGGTATAGATGAACAATCCCCTTCCGTTCCCGAATGGTCCGATTCGATAAATACTTTACTTAATAAAATAGTTGTATCAGAGGAGCTACTCGCATCCTGGAGCGATTTCCATACCGATTCTTCATCCGGCAGCATTTCCGCGCAGGAATACCAGCGCATCCGCTCAGGGCTGGGAATAGATCTATAGGTAATTCCAAGAGAATCGTTAATATTCCTTTCTATGGCTGTGCCCACATCCAATAACTGGTATACCTCATCTCGATACTCGGGGGGAAGGCCTGCGACCCACGCCATCAAATTTGCATACCGGTCCTGTACCAGGGGATCGAAATTGTTCACATACGAAAATTGGCTGCCAGGCAGCAGGTTCATATTGGGCAGGGCAATCTTGCGCAGATTGATCCAATCCTCAATCGGCGAATAATCAGAAAAACGAAAGAAGCGGTGGAATTTTAGATCGTATTCGACCTTCGCATCCATCAATACTCTTCCCGCGGAGATTGACTGGCTGAACGGACCCGAATTGCTTGAAAATAAATCTACAGGGATAGTGGGTTGAAAAATCCAGTTGGACCATATCAGATCGATAAACAGCCAACCAGCAACGGCCCACTGCCAACCAGTCTGATGCTCAGGTTGAGCGCTTTCCGAGGGTTTTCTTAATGTCAATATGCAGACCCCGGTAGCCCAAATACCAAAAAAAGCAGTGGCTTCGATAAAGGTTGTTTTTATATCGCGCAGCAACACCCAGGTAATCACTGCACCCAGGGTTACTGCCAGGGCAGCGACCGTCAATCGCCGAAAACGCTTGAGCGCCTTCCCTACAGGCCTTACCCAACCTCCCGAGCCGATACCCGCCAACAAAGACAGCATAAATACAAACCAGACCATCCAGCGCGCCGGGGCATTGAACAGGCTGAAGGTCGGGACGTGCTCATACAAAAAAGGAAAAATGGGCGTGTTATTACCTAAAGCAAACAAAAAACCAACGATCGCCATGCCCCACGCCAGGCGAATCAATGGCTGGCGCGGATCGGCATTACCTTTTCGCCCAATTTTCAAAAATGTGGAAATCCCTAAAACGAGCGGCAAAATTCCTATATAAATTGCATCTTCCCAATAACTGGCAAAACCCCAATAATTGCCGGCATCCGGATTGCCGAACATGTTTGGCGCCAGTAAAGTCAATAAACGCCAGGGCCAAAACGAGTAAGTTAATCCCAATTGAAAATCTACCGCGGTCGATCGCTGGGAAGAAATTAAATATTCTGCAGTGGGGATAAATTGGATAGCCGAAATACCAACCGCAAGCAAACCATGATAAAAGAGCACCCCCATGCTCTTCATTGCCCCCTTCCAACCTCGATTTACCCACCCGCCTACAAACACCCAGCAAACAGTCATCAGGATGGTATACCAGGCCAGTTGGGCATGTCCGGAAAGAAATTGGAATACCAGGCAAGCAACCAGAGCAATCGAAATGCCTTTGTGCTCTTTGACCACCCCCTTAACCGGCATGGCAATCGCGCTGGCGCTCCAAATAATCCAGGGCAGCCAGGCACCTGCCCAGATCATACTGTAAAAACCTGACCGGGCGACAAAGTATCCGCTCATCGCAAAACTCAACCCGCTGATGGTTTGCGCCAAGGTATCCTGACCTAAACGGCGGGATAAAAGTATCATTCCTAATCCCGCCCAGGCCAGATGCAGGGGGATAAGCAGAGTTTGCGCCCAGGCCAGGGCCGGCGTTCCACCGATTGCCGCAAATAGATAACCCAGCCACGTGGGAGGGTAGAAAAATGCCAGCTGGTAATTAGCCATCAGTGGCGCCCCCATCCCATTCAAAGGATTCCACAAAGGAATAATTCCCTGGCTGATTTGCTGCCAGGCATAGGATTGCCAGGGGATAAATTGAAGTGCGGGAAGGCCCCAAAATAAAGTTTGCCCGGTGAGTAAAGGCCCTGCGAACAGTACGAACGGCGCAAGCATCACCGGCAGATAAGGCAAACGGATATATTTCAGGATCCTGTGGAATTTTTCAGCCATTTACGGTTTCACTTCATAAATTTGCACGGTCGTATTCTGATAAATCCTGTTCAACCTGGACCAGTCTGTTGGGTTCCAGGAGCCCAGCGCTCTTTCCGCCGGCCCCCAGACCAGGTAACGGATGGAAAATTGATCGATAAATCTTATCCTCACATTATCATCCGTTGCTGGATTGAAAAAATCCTCAACCGCCTGCTGCATTTCGGGCAAATGGACACTTTCAGGTCCATGTCCAATAACGGTTCTCACCGGCGCCCAGGCTGCCAGAGCATTGGATGGTTCATAAGCCGCCAGCACTACCGGGAAATTACTCACCCGATCTCCCAGGAATAGAAACGAACTGATCACATCTGCCGGTTGGAACACCGGTTGTTTCGTTTGTAGAACGGTAAATAAACTCCCGGTAAAAATCAGGATGGATGACAGCAGCGAAGCCGCGAGGAAGAGTGTACCTGCCCGCAAGAATCTGGGGCGCAATGATTTTAATCCGATTACCGCGACGAGAACCATGGCCACCCAGGTGCCTTCGGGTAATCTCCTTTGCAAATTATTCGGAAAATAAGCCAAAAACGGCAGGCAGATCAGCCACACCATGACCGTCATCGTCTCAATTCGTTTTTCTCGAAATATCTGCCGCGCGCCAAAATAAATGAACGGCAGTAAGATCGCATATCCCAGAAGATAATCACCTGGAGGAGGGCTCTTGATAATATTTTGAGCTGCCCAGATCTTTAAGAAAGGATCAACCAAAAATGAGACGATGGTATAAACTACGATTGGGGCAGATAAGACGCCCATCACCCCCCCATTTATCACCCCTTTTTGCTTGATAAATGAAATAATGGGGACATTCCTGGAGCGGATCAGGCGGATAACAAGATCGATTCCGATAACCAGCCACCCCACTGCCACGGTCAGCGGCTGCATCAACCCTAAGGCGACCCAAAGCAGCCCATTGACTATTATCCTTATCCTACTATATTCCTTATCGTAACCCTGCCAATAAGCCAGGATGCCCAGCAGGAGCAGGCCGCGCGCCATGGATAAATGCGGCAAGGTAAAAAGCGAAAGAAAACCAAAAGTTTCCGGCGAATAAAACTCTAAAGGCAGACTGCCGCCCCATAATCCCTGCAAACCGAATAAACTCAACCAGCCTAAACCACCCCCGATAACGGCGACGATCGTCCCAAATCTACGCAGCCGGATATCAGCAATGAAATATCCAATAAACCGGTAAGTGGCGGATATCATCACAAATCCACCCACCCAGCGAAATAACTGAAACAAGGCAACTAACTGCGCATGCTGCCCTGGAGGCGCTGTCAATTTCCCCAATAAAAGATAGGGTAGAAAAGCGAGGAACCCGGTTTGCGGGAAGGCCGTGTAAGGCGTCTTGAACAACCATTCGCCCTGGCTCCCCAGCAGCATTTTTGCGATGTAGGAATTGCCATCCTCCACACCCATGAAGAAACCGCTGAACTGCCAGCCGCTTCCTGCCTGCCAGAATCCAATTATATAGGGCAGAGTCGTTATGCTTAAAATGACTATCGCAAATATCAGGAGCCATTTTTTTTCAGAAGGAGTCAAATTTTCCTCACCGGAGTCCACATTTGGTAAATCACCCACAACCATCCCATAACCGCTGCCGCCAGCGAAAGATATAAAAGAACGGGCCGAAAAGTGAAAATGACCTGGTGATTGCCAGGTGGGAGATAAACTCCGCGTAAAAGCGAGCGGATGGTCAATATTTCCACCGGTTTCCCATCCATCCGCACCTCCCATCCGCTGTAAGCTGCCGCGGATAAAACAAGATACCCTGGCCCCATTCCCTCGAGAGTTATCGAATTGGGAGAATAATGGCTGATCGAAACAGCAGGTGAATATGAATTCGAATTTCTCTTGCTCAGGCTGGGTCCAGGCGCGGGGTCTGAAGTCCTGATTGACATAAACATTCTGGCCTTGTTTCGTTTCCAGGAATGTCAGATCAGGCGAATCGATATTGAAGGAAGAAACTATATATTTTACATTCAACAAACCCATTAATTGGGCGTCGATTGTAAATCCCTGGTTTCCAAGCGCAATGTCCCCATTTTCAAATGGTGGGACCGTGACACTGTACTTCTGATATGGGATTCCACTGGCCTCGCTGAAGAATTGGATAAAACTCTTTAATTGTAAGGGGTCGATTCCGTTGATCGTTTCCAGTTTGTATTGAGCCGCAACTTGCTGAGGGATGCTGTAAGAGGGACTGTAAATCCGGAAAGGCTCACTTTCCGAGGCCAGTCCTGACGCAGCATCGGCCATCTCACTGGATCCGATTGGCTTGTTGATATAGGTAATATTGCTCTTCGCAACACTGCCAATGTCCAGCAGCAAAATGAGCAAAAAACACGCTTGAAAATAAAACAGCGGAATTTTTACCCTGCTTTCGACGAACAGGGTAATCACACCTGCCGATAGAAAAGCCGCTCCCCACAAATTTTGCCACGGGGGAGACGCCGAAATCAACCACAATCCAATTACAATCACCCATGAATACATCGCCAATCCAACTGATAGCAAATTCCCCCAGAAGTGCGACCGGGATTCAAAACCTCTTGGGTTGGATTGCAGAAAACGTGCGGTCATCACAGCCGCAGCAAAGCCGAAGATGATCATGAACCTGGAAGGAACCCGCAAGAGATCCATCCCTGGCAAACGGGCGAGCCATTGGTTTGGCGGAAATGCGCCTCCCAAAGACAGCAGCAGGGTGCACACCAGCACAAACAGCCAAAAACCTGCCTGTTTGCGCAGTCCACGGTGGGTGAGCATCCAGATCGCCACTAATAGAAATAACCCGCCAAAATAGACCGTCCATTCTGCGTAGCCACCAAAATCTGGGGCGATAATTCCGAATAATTGAATGGGGGAAAGCGAAAAGCTCAAATTATCTTCGACGCTCATCAGGCTGCGCGTGGATAGACTCGAGAACTCCGCCAACGGAAGGACCAGAGGCGCGGAAATAACAGCGGCAAGCAAAGCAGTAATCGCCAGATGTTTAATCCACCGGGTAAACTCGACCATTCCACGGTATTTATTGACCGAAAACCGTTGGTAGGCGCTGAATGCCAGCCATAATAACCCGGCATACACCGCCCAACGGATGTCTGCCAGCACGATCATCGCGAAAATAATTCCACCCCAATACGGGAATTTTGTCTTCTCACTTTTCATTTCGGCCAGCAGCAGCCAGGGTGTCCAGGCAACAGCGTAAATTAAAGTGATATGTCCCGCTCCGATGTGGGCAAATACCTTCGGCATCAATTCCCAGGCCAAAGCGCCCCCGACCGCAGGCAGCCAATCTAGTTGTTTTTCCCGCAGGAACAACCACATACCCACACCGGAAAAGAACAGATGAATTACCAGGTTGAAATTAAAACCAAATGGAAGAGGGAAAATCAGGGCGATCCACCCCGGTAAATACCACAAACCGGAAAGAGGGTCGGCCGCGAACGGATAACCCGCAAATAACATCGGCGACCATAATGGGAATTGACCCTGCCGCATAGCATCCAGGATATACAGCGCATTCGGATAATGGGAAATAACCAGGTCGGAGTATGTCGAACGGGGAGAATACACAAAGCCATCCCAGCCCGGGATTAGCAAAATCAGGGGAATGAATAACAACAGGCCGATGTACACCAATCCGGCATACCGGTTACCAGGAATAAATTTCAACCGATCCATTTTGATAAACTGGTCTTAATGTGCTTAAGAATTCCGCCGGTCCCAATGCGCGCTCGCGGGGACCCCAAAAAATATATTTGACTTGCTGCTGCCGCAAAAAATCGACTGCTTCGCTGCTCGATATCCGGCCCGAATAAATACCGGTCACTTGCAATTTGTTGTAGTCAGCGTTGACCGTTTCAAATTCATGACCATAGATCACCCGGTCTCCAGTCCACCCGGGAATAAAATTCCCGGTTTCAGGGGCGCACATGACTACTGCCTCAGAGGTACCGGTGGTTTGAAGATAGGTGAAAGCCGAGACTTCATCTTTGGTCAGGTAAAACAAGGGGGATTTTTGCATGATCCCAAACAAGGCCAACAAAATTACAAATACATTTGAAATCACCGAAAATGAAAATACAGTCGGAAATAGATTCTTATAAAATTTCCCTGGAATGGTAAGGAGAGATTGTAAACCAATAATACCCAGGCAGGCTGCCGGAACAAAGTAACTGAACATAAATCGGCGCTGCAGGCTGAACGGGAAATAAATCATTACCACCCCAACGACAAACCAGATGACCAGCAGCCGGGTGCTCGAATTCCAGTTGGAAGTCTTGAAGGTTTTATAAATTCCCAGGATCGCGAAAAATAATGAGGGCAGCAATGCCACTACCAGATCCCATATCGGGGGAGATGGGGTAATATTTTGATTATTCCAGACAGATAATAATGGGTCATGTTGAGTTGCCAAAAATTGGTAGAGGATAAATGGTCCGCCAAAAATAAACCCGGCAATGATGGGGCGTATTTCTAATTTTCTGGCGCTAATCCACTCGCTTAACGACCACAAAAAGCCTATCCCGCCGGCCACAACCACGCCAAATGGCATGACAATCGCCAGTAAAAGACCCAGCAAGGCCAGCCGAATCAAACGCGTCAATGAAACTGGTCTGGCCAAATCCACAAACATCCATAATAAAATGGCAATACCAAGGCTGAAATGGGGACTGGCAAAACCTGATAAAAACGGATAGGTTTCAAGTACCCATAGGTCAGAAGTGACCAATCCCAACAGCAGAAATAACCATCCCATTCCAGAACCAAACAGGCATAAAAGAAATGCCTGCCGGCCATTTTTGGGGTGGTCTTTAAATAGCCAACCCGTAAAATAATTCAGGGCTATCACCAAAATGAGAAAACAAACGATGCGGGTCAAATGAAAAACTAACACTAAAGAGATCCCGGTGAGCCGCGCAATATGACCCAGAAAGATATAGAATAAAAATAAATAAGCGCCTTCACTTTTCTCGGCGCTGAAAGGTAAGGTAAATTTCCAATCGCCTCGCCAGCCTTCCTCCATCTTAGCCAGGTATGAATTGCCATCCTGGGGATTGATCAGAAACCCTCCGAAGGCATATTGGTCCCCTGCGTTGAAATATGCGATCAGATAGGGGATAGTAACCAGTATGGAAAAAATGATCAGCGCCAGCCACAATGGTTTGCGTTTCATGAATCAGGCTCCAGGAAAAGTATACAGGAGATCATCGCTTCAGGCTAGAAATTTCTCCATTTCCGGTGAAGCACTTGCTAATACCGGCAAGCGCTTCTATAATCCGATTATGAGTTAAGCATTTCATCTCGCACAACTTCAAAAGATCGATACCCAACTGGACCAGATTCAAAGCAGAGTATCTGAAATTGATCAGATTCTTTCGACAGACGAACTTCTTGAGCAGGCAAAAAGCGCTGACCAGTCAGCCAAACAAGATTTAAGAACTGCCCAGAAGAATATCCAACAAATTGAAGACGCCATCCAGAAACACCGCATAAAAATGGAGACTTCGGAAGCGGCACTATATGGGGGAAAAATCAAGAATCCAAAAGAGCTGCAAGATCTTCAAAATGAAATCCTTTCGTTAAAAAAATTGATCTCAGCCCTGGAAGATGAACAGCTGGATTTCATGCTCACCCTCGAACAGGCAGAAGAGCACCAAAACACCACTGCAAAAAACATGATCCAGGCTGAAGCCGATTTGGCCAATCGATTTGCCGGCTTTATGGGAGAAAAAAACCAGTTACTCAGAACAAAAGAAAGGCTTATCACAGAAAAAGATGCCGCCCTGCCGCAAATTTCAGCCGATGATCTTGGCATCTACAATCGCTTACGCGAGCAAAAACGGGGATTAGCAGTCAGTCTGGTTGAAGACGGCTCCTGTAAAGGATGCGGTTCTGCTTTAAGACCTGCCGAAATTCAATTGGCCAGGTCGCCATCCCAATTAGTTCGTTGTTCTACCTGCGGGCGAATTCTTTACGCGGGATAAATTATGTTCGATTGGTTAAAATATCAGGGTTGATGGCTTATCCTTCTTCTTAGGGATCGCGGCAGGAACGCTGTTCTGGTTTCTGTTTGGACAGTTTAAGAAAAGTTTATTTCCATTCCTGCTCACATTTGCAAAACGGCAGCTCCAAGAATTTAGAGATCGCAACTTCATTGGCGCAAATATAGCAATTCGCCAGGAAGCATTAAGACGTGCACAAAAAGCCCATCTCGCCTCACAATTGTTTGCCCTGGATGAAATTCTTATCCCTCAACGCTTAATCCCGCCTCCCCCATTAATTGACCCATCCCTGGAAAACGAACCGGAAAATTTAGCCGTACCGCCATTCCCTTATCTGCCTGATTGGCCTGAATTTGCATCCAATTATCAAAATGACTTATTCTCCCTGGCCGAATTGGTTGAGAAGAATGCAAATCTGGTCATTGTCGGTCAACCAGGCACCGGAAAGTCGGTATGCCTGGCTCAATATGCCTGCGAGCTTGCCAGGAAAGATTCCACGCAAAACAATGCGGCTGCAAAAGTGCCCATTTACCTGCACATCGAAGATTTGCTCGCGAATCCCGTCCCAACCCCTCAAGAAATCGTCCAGGTTATTTCAAAAATTCTGGCTGCCAGGCTGCCGATTTTCGTGCAAAGCCGTGTCCCTGCATTCTTAAAGCTTTCATTTTCATCATCAAAGGCGATCTTTTTATTAGATGGGCTGGATGAGCTTCCGCTCTCACGCCTGAAAGATGCCGTGAATTACCTTCGATTGGTGATTGAAGAATATCCACAGCTTCAAATCGTGACCACTGGTTCACCGGGTAACCTGGATGGTTTATTGTCAGCGGGTTTTTTCCCGGTCACGATTGCCGAATGGAATGATAACGACCGTGTTCAATTTATCCAAAATTGGGGCCAGGCCTGGCACAAATGGATTGTCCCCGAGATCACCCGTAAATCTAAAGTTGAGATCATCGACCCCATTTACATCAATAATTGGATCGATCCTCACCAGATCCATCTCACCCCATTCGAGTGGACACTAAATATTTGGGCGGTTTACTCCGGCGAAGGCGGCCAGCCAGGCTCACTTAACGCCGCGGAAACATTCATTTCGCGCACTTTGACTGAAGTTTCATTACGGGAACCGCTGCAGAAATTAGCGCTGGAATTAATTAAAAACGCCAAATCGGTTTTTTCACAGGCAGATATTGATAATTCTTTCACTCCATTAACGATTTCCCAACCCCAATTATTTGATCCCGCGACGTCACAGGGAGATCATAATCAAAAGCCGAACGAAACATCCCCTCAGAAAGAGCAAATTTCTATTTCATCTAAATGGATCAATATGCTCTCGCAGAATGGGTTGATCAGCGAACAATATGGACATAATTTTCGCTTTTGCCATATCAATATCCTTGGATATTTAGCCTCGGCGCCGGAAGCCGCATCCGAAATACAATCCTGGCTTTCAGATTCAGAAAGATGGGAGAGCAGGCAGTTAACGGCAGGATATTACTTTTTCAGGTATCCCGATCAATTTACCATTAGCAATGACATCCTCCAAGGAAACCCTCCTTTCTTCATCCAACCTTTAGCTGCCAGCCGGTGGTTGAAGTCGATCCCCACTGGCGGCACGATGCGCGCTCGCCTGATGAAACGGCTGGCAGATGGGGTAATGGATGAAAATTTGTTTAACACAACCCGATTAAGATTCGCAAGCGCATTGGTGAAATGTAACGACCCGGCGATGGGCGTGCTTTTCCGGCAGTTATTGTCTTCTTCCAGAGCGAAAACTCGCGCCATTGCCTGTCTGGCATTGGGGATGCTGAATGACAAAAAATCTCTTGACCAGGTGGCAGGTCTGCTGGTCGATGCCGACTCAGAAGTTCGAAATAATGCGTGCTACACTTTCGGCGCATTTCAGGACCAGACATCGCTGGATTTATTAACTGAATGCCTTTCTGCGGATGATGAAACCCTCAGGTTGGCATCGGCTGAAACCCTCGCGCGCGACAGCAAAAATGGCTACAAAATATTAGAAACCGAGGCTGTTTCCGAGAATCTACTGACCCGGCGTTCAGTTGTCTTTGGTTTATCTCATATCAAGGAAAATTGGGCGGTTGAGCTCTTAAAGCAAATGGCTATTCAGGACGGTCAATGGGTGGTGCGCAACGCTGCCAGCCAGGCCCTGGATACTATTCAGAGGCCTGATCCGTTTACCCCACATCCCTTATTAATTCCATCAGAGACGCCCTGGCTGTTTGCTTATGCCGCCAAACTGGGAATGGGTATTCCGCAAGGTGATCCGGCCATCGATATTTTGCTGCACGCCTTGCAATCCGGGTCCATTGAAGAACAACTGGCGTCGCTCGATCATTTGAGATTAATGGGCGGCGAAAAAATAAATGCGGCGATCACGGAAGCCGCTCTCAACGCAGCATACCCACTGAATGAGGCTGCCCAATACGCACTTTGGTTTATGGATAATTCCAAATCAGAGAGCGAAAAAATTAACCGCATGCAGATCAATTAATTCTATGGTTCGTCCCGCTATTTTGGGTATTTCGTTATTTTGACCTGTACTGTTTCCGGAGCCATATTTACAATTGAGACCAGCTTGTCCAACCCGTGTTCCCCAGCAATGATCTCAATATCATCCTTCTTGGTTCCCAGAATTTGAGAAAGAAAATCAATCAGAGACTTGTTTAAATCGCGATCCTCGCTTGACGATTTAATATTTAAGTGGATGGTTCCATCCTTCAGGATCTCTTTAATTTGATTTTCTTTCGATCGAGGAGTGACGTGTACTGTAATTGCCGCCCCAACCTGGCCCTGATGTAAATTGAACTCGTGATCACTTGCCATTTTCCCTCAATTAAAGCGCTGCCAGAATATTAATTAAAAATGTTTCTACCAGTTGAATCAAAATCATCAAGACAATTGGGCTAAAATCGATCCCCCCGAATGAAGGCAAAAACCTTTGAATGGGTCGCAGCATAGGTTGTACAATGCGGTCTAAAAACGATCGAACAGGATGGTAAGGATTCATAAAATAAGAAAGAATCACATCTGCAATGAGTATTACCGTGAGCAGCCAGGCAACACTTTGAATAATTTGGATTAATAAACTGATCATTAATGCATCCTTCAGCTTTTATTTGACCGGTCGAGGTCCTAAAATCGCCTGACCAATTCTGACAAACGTAGCCCCTTCTTCGATCGCCACCTCAAAATCACCACTGGTGCCCATCGATAGTTCTTTCCAATTCACCGCCGGCATTTTTGATAACAGATAATCTCTCAGATTACACATCTTTTTAAAATATGGTCTTGCCAGCTCAGGATCATCAAAGAACGGCGGCATGCTCATTAAACCGATTACCCGCAAATTGGGAAACGTTGAAATAGTGGTGAACTCAGCCAGAAGATTTTGCCATTGATCCGGGTCAGCCGCGGACCAACCGCGTTTGCTCTCTTCTCCGCTGATATTGACTTCCAGGAATGCGGGTAAAATCTTCTGCTGTTCTCCAAGTTGCCGGTTCAATTTCTCCGCCAGACTCAACCGGTCGACGGAATGGATATATTGAAAACAGCTTACGATGACCGGTATTTTTCGGCTTTGAAGATGACCGATCATGTGCCACTCGATTTCAGGATATTGGCTCAAATCGGCAATCTTTTTCTCAGCTTCCTGTGGGTAATTCTCTCCAAACTGGCGGACACCGGCTTGATAGGCCGCCCGGATAACATTTTCTGGCTGCGCCTTGCTGACTACGACCAGGCGCACATCTTGAGATTCTCGCCCCGATTTATGGGCAGCGTTTTCTATTCTCGCCTGTACAGTTTGCAGGTTTTGAGCAATTTGGGAAGATAAATCAACCATCATCTTATTTTAGCGCAAGAAGTGCCCCGAAGCGTCCCGTTTTACCATGTTCTGCCCGGTGAGAATACCAATTTTCAACGTTCCCGGCCGTACAAATTCCACTGGTTTGGATATGTTCTTGTTTCAGTCCCGCCTGGATAAGCAAAAGAAAATTTGCCCGCCAAAGGTCAAAATGGATCTTCCCATTCTTTTCCAGTAAAACTTCAGCTCTTTCGGCTGCAAAAGATTTTTCCACTATTTCCAGGGCTTGTCCGCCAAACTCGTAATGTTCGACACAGATCGATGGCCCAATTCCCGCCAGAATATTGACAGGCTGGCAGTTATATTGCTGCCGCATGGCTTTTACTGTAGCTTGCACTATTTTCGCGACCGTGCCCTGCCATCCGGCATGGGCGATGCCGATTACCCGTTTGACCGGATCAAAAAAATAGATCGGGACACAATCGGCAAAACGCATAAATAAAGTGATCTCCTCCCGGTCAGTGAGGATCGCATCTGCTTTTTGGTGAGCGACGTCCAGCGGACGGGCCTGTGATGTGGCGATGACTTCCTTGCCATGCACCTGCCATACATCAAAAATCGACTTTACCTTCCGGTCGAAGGCTTCAAAAATCCTCCTTCGGTTCTCGATCACATTTTCCCGGATATCGCCGTTCGTCCCCCCGGTGTTCAATGAGTTCCAGGGAGAAGGGCTGACGCCGCCCTGGCGGGTGAAGATACCCTGGAGAATGGGCGTATCTGCGAATATTTCGAAAGAATAATAGTTTAATTGGTTGGATTCATGAAACGCCATGCGTTAATCAGTCCTGGTTTGCGAGATAACTTCTTTCTTGGAAATGATTAATGCCCGGGTGTCTTTCATCGTTTCTTCAATCAATGGATACAAATACCAGGCAGAAAGGCTGCCAAACAACCCTCCGGTCAGCACGCGCAAAAATGGGGTGCTTTCGCGGACAGGTAGCCACGCTGGTAAACCAGCAATTAATCCGGGAAGCTGGGAACCCCCGTCGATGCCGATCGGAATCAAGCCAAATAAAAGCCAGACATACCAGGGGATCTGTTTGATTTTTCTGCCAGAAATCGCAAATACGATCCCAAAAATTAAAAGACCACCATACAGTGCAACGTCGCGCTCGCATAATGCAATTTTATAACCGACCTGGTCATTGCCAAGAAACGCTCGCGCTGTACTGATAAAATCCAGGGATGTTTCGACCACATTTTGGTTTTGAAGGATAGCCGTTTCATAACTGGCCACATTGGCGACACCTGCCAGCTGACGGGGATAATACGGCTGCTCGCCAAATAAGAAAAACGAACGAAATGCCATTTGGTGGCAAAATGGACTGTATAGGGTGTAGATCACCCTGGCAGGCGTTGTAAGCCCGGTTTTCATCAACACTGGGGCCACGAAGGGTAAACCGGTGTAAAAAATGAGCAAGGTGTTGAATAAAAATAAATAATGCGAGCTCAACCACTCGGTGACTGAGTCCATAAAACTAAAGTTTCGTGCGCGTTTATAGCGCTCATCATATTGTTGGTCGCCAATCCGTTCAATATGATCCTGGCGGTCTCGTGCAGCACCCAGAGTCATCAATAATCGTTCTCGGGTGATTTCTCCCTGGATTGAATAAGGGCCGGCTTTGATCATCGGAACCATTTTGCCAAACACGCTTTGCAGCGTTGAATCCGAATCGACATCTACCTTGACCAGATGGAAAGGGATCTGAACCTTGACCTCGTCTAATATCTGTTCGGCGTTCTCGCAATTCGGGTCGTTTTTTCGTGTATATATGGTGACAGTGATCACTATTGAACCCCCATTTCCGAGATATATCCTTTCAGAAGATCTTCCCGTAACTCTCCAATATGCAAATTACGCATGACGCCGTTCGAATCGATCAAGAAAGTCGTGGGGTATCCATTGACTAAAAACTTCCGTGACAGCTCTCCGCTGGTGTCCAGCGCAATCGGAAAAGTAATCTGGTATTGATCGATAAATTTTTGCACGTCACTTTTGCTTTCCTGCGAATTCACCCCGATAACGACCAATTTTTCTCCAGCGGATTGATATACCTTCTCGAGAAGGGGCATTTCATCTTTACACGGGACACACCAGGTCGCCCAAAAATTCAGGATGACGATTTTCCCCCGATACTGGCTGAGCGATACAGTCTGGGTCGCAATTCCCGGCAGGGAAAAATCATCAACTTTAGAGCCAATTACCGGTCCCTGTTTTGGCGCGGCGCTGGAGAGTAATATCAGGCCGCCCAGCAGGGCTCCAAACAATAATCCTGAAAAGACGATCACCAGACTTTTTTTTATCAAATGTCTGCCACTTAAATTCCGAAATCAACAAACCAACCAAATTGGGCTAACTGTTCAAAAATACCCAGGAACAACATTAATCCCACAATAATCAGTACGACGCCCATCGCCACTTCAATATAGTGCAGAACTTTTTGGTAGCGTCGTAATATATTCGTCACCCAGCCCACGCCCAACGCCGCAATCAAAAAAGGGATCGCCAGGCCGGCAGAATAAGAAGTCAGCAGCTGTATGCCTTGGGCAACATTTCCGCCGCGTGCGGCTAATGTCAGGATTGCGCCTAATACTGGCCCCACGCAGGGTGACCATCCCGCGGAAAAAAAGACTCCGAGAATAGCAGATGAAACATAACTGCGCTGCTGGTCCTGTGAATTTTGGGGGCGGAGATCATATTCAAGAAATTTTATACGCAGAATCCCGGTCATGTGTAGACCGAACAAAATAACCACAACCCCGCCAATTTTTGCGAGCCAATCGCGTAAATTATAAAGTAATCCGCCTAAAGCTGAAGCGGCGATGCCCAGCAGGATAAATACCACGCTGAACCCAAGAACAAACGCCAGACCGTGGGTCAGGGTTTCTAACCGGTTATTCTTGATATTTACAGGATTTACAGCAACCGCTCGCCCGCTCAGATAGCCGACGTAAGCCGGCACCAATGAAAACACGCAAGGTGACAGAAACGAGGCCAGACCGGCCAAAAACGCCAGGGGTAAAGTCACTTCCATTGAATTTCCTTAATCACGCTTCAAGAACCTGGACTTTCGTCCCGTCGTAACCAGATATTTCTAATTTTCCGGGGTCATAAGGTACCTGGGGGGCAGACCACAAGAAAACAAATTTTGCGTCGTCCGGCATCGCGTTGACACAACCATGTGACATCGGCTCGCCAAAATTATTATGCCAGTAAGTGGAATGGATCGAAAACCCACCCGTGGCAAAGAAAGACGTCCAGCCCACGCCAAACACCTCGTAGCCGCTGGCCCGCGTTCCGCCAGCCATGTGCATCGATAAAAATTTTCGGCTGACTGAATGGTAAAGGCCGATGGGTGTAGACCAGTTATCAACTGCTTCACCGGAGGCATTAAATTTTGCCCCACTTGAAATCCGGCAGTAATACACTTCTCGTTTGCCCTCAAGACAGGCAAGCGTCTGGTTGCTGAGGTTGATGACAACCTTCTTTTCGCTGACATCCGGTGATATCGGCTGGATTTCTTCCCGGGTCAGCGGCCGCAATGCCCGCCCATCTGCCCAAAACATATCGCCAGGGCTGCCATGTTTTTCAGTGATATGATATTCCACGTTCCCATTTCGTTCCCGTACAGTATCGATCCAATAGATCTGGCTGTAATAAAGGCGGGGATTGCCGTCCAATTGCCTGAGTATTTCGGCCCGCGCAGGGGGGTTCGCCAATGGCGCTTCGACATACGGTACAGACACTTCCGCCCACATCCCCGGGCCAGACTCGGAATCAGGCAATGTCTTGAGCGGCTCATTGAGCAGGTTCTTCACCGGCTGCAGATCCGGACCGTAAATATATCCATCCGGTGTTTCCACCCACCGTCTGTTTTTCCCGCGATTAATGTTTGGCTCGCCAATCACTTCACGCAGCCATACCACCACTGCATCTTGATATAACACCTGGATCGAATCGCTATCGAACGAAGGCCGGGATTTGATCTCAATTTTTCCACCCACAACCCGGCCAAGTTTCTCAGCCTGGGGAAAATCCGTGATGTTTGCTGGCGAAAAAGCAGGTTGGTAAGCAGGCATTAAAGCCACTGCTCCGAGGCCCAATAACCCATTCTTCAGTAAAGTCCGTCTGGTTAATTTTTTATTCATAGGAAACATATTAAAAAGATACCGTTGAAAGTAAAAATTGTCAATTCTGGCAAATTAGAGGAAGATAAGATCTTTAACCTTTTGGATTTCCGGACCCCACCACGCATCTCCGGCTTGATACGGAACTGCATCCCGGATTTTCTGATACATCGCCTGGGTGCCTTCGCCCATCTGGCTGTCTGGACTCTCGCGTTTGCGCAGATCTAAGGCCCGGGCAGCGCTGTACAATTCCACCGTGACCACATGCTTAGTATTTTCCAGAATTTGACGTGCATGCCGGGCGGCTGTCATTGAATTTGCGTTGTGGTCTTCCTGCTCAGCGGATGTGGGCAGAGAATGGACCGAATTGGGAGAAGCCAGCGTCTGGTTTTCTAAAACCAGGGATGCAGCCGTATACTGTGGCATCATCAACCCGGAGTTCAAACCGGCATCCTCCGGGCGGTCCACCAGCATGGGCGGTAAACCGGAGTTTAATTTTCCATCCGTGAGGCGAAAGATTTTGCGTTCTGAGATTGCCGCGATTTCCGCCAGGGCAATCCCCAGGAAGTCCATCACCATCCCGATGGGTTCACCGTGAAAATTCCCGCCAGATATGGCCGTCTGCGGTTCAAAAATCAATGGGTTGTCGGTGGCGGCATTGATTTCCGTTTCAATCATCTTTCTCACAAAAGCGATTGTTTCACAGGCTGCCCCCTGTACCTGGGGAGCGCAGCGCAAGGAATACGCATCCTGCACCCGGCAGCCCGAATCCACCAGGGTGCTCCCGTGGATTATCTTCAATACGTTTTGGGCTACCTCTATTTGCCCTTTGTGGCCGCGAATTTCGTGAAGCCGGGGATCGAAAGCTGAACTGCAGCCTAAAACCGCCTCCAGGCTCATGGAGAGCGACATTTCTGCCATTCTTAACACATGTTCGGCATCCAATACATTTAACGCAGCGAGCGCGGCTGAGAAGGTGGCGCCATTGTTTAAGGCCAGGCCCTCTTTAGCTCCCAGAATGATCCGCTGAATGCCGGCAGCAGCCATCGCTTCTTTGCCGGACATGATTTTACCCTGAAAAGTTGCCTGACCCGAATCTTCATCGCGGTCATCACGATCCGTCGTAAAAACCAAAGCCAGATGTGAGAGCGGGCATAAATCTCCCGATGAACCCAGCGATCCCTGTTCCGGAACGATCGGGGTGACCCGTTGATTAAGCAGGTCAAGGATCGTTTGAACGACCTCGAGCCTCACACCGGAATAGCCTTTTGCCAGAGTATTTGCCCGCACTACCATCGCCGCCCGGACGACCGATTTAGATAAAGCTGCGCCTGTCCCTACCGCGTGGCTGAGGATCAAATTCCGGCTTAATTTTGCGATATCTCCTTTAGGAATTTTCCTGTCTGAAAATATTCCAAATCCGGTATTGATCCCATACACTGGCTCGCCTGTCTCGATAATCCTATTCAATCGCTGGCGAGACGTTTCTATCTGCTGCCTGCCGGAATCCGATAAAGCAACTCTTTCACCCTTTCGGGCAGCGGCGGCGACTTGCTCTATCGTCAGGTGGTGGCCATCCAATTCGATCATTCCCATTTGCCTCGGTTGCTGTGCTCGCGTTCCATTTCTCGCTCGGCATCCCTATCTGCGATCGAGGAGCGTTTATCATAGAGCTTTTTGCCTTTTGCGATGGCCAGATCCAATTTGGCCCGCCCATCTTTCAGGTAGATCTTCACTGGTATTATGGTCATCCCTTTTTGACGGACCGCATCAAATAATTCACGGATTTGACGCTTGTGTAAAAGCAGCCTGCGCGGGCGCTTGGGATCGTGATTATAGCGGTTAGCCGCGTCATAAGGCGCAATGTGCGCATTTACCAACCAGGGCTGTAGATCCTCCTCTACGACCACAAAAGCTTCTGCAAGGCTTGCCTGGCCCTCACGCAGCGATTTTATTTCACTTCCTCGAAGTGATATTCCTGCCTCAAAATGTTCCAGAAGGAAATACTCGAAACTGGCTTTTCGATTGGTCGCAAGGTTCTTTTCTGCCATGGTTTGATTCTACCTTAACTATCCCCAGATTAGAATGGCAGCGCCTGCGCCTAACCGCAAAATACCGAACAGGATTAATCCAAAGGAAATATTTCCCGCCCGGGCGATTAATGGCCCGCCTAATGAGCCAATTAATACGGCGCCATTGAACACCAAAAAATACCAGGAAAGGTAGGCCGCTCGTTCATCGCCCGGAATTTTCTCGTAAATATAATTGAACAATACCCCGCTCACCATGGACCATGCCAGACCACCCAGGATCACCGACACGATAAACAGCGGAATATCTCGCATCAGGCCGGTCAGGATTGGATAGATGCTCATCCCTAAAATACCGATCCCCAGTAATCTTTGATTGCCCAACCGGCGGGAGAACCGGTCTAACTGGGTTGACCCCACAAAAACAGCCACCGAAAGAATAGCCTGTCCCAGGCCGATCACCTGGTCGCCGAACTTCACCTCATTCACCCAATATAAAGGAAATAATGGGACAGCCAGGTACTGGAACAAATGAAAAACGAATAATAGCCCCAGGATCTTGCCGAAAGGCCCTTTCAGGATATCGAAGCGTAACGGTGCGATTAATAAGGACCGTGGGTTACCCCGTTTTATTCCCAACGTGCCAGGAAAAATCCATCGCCACGGCTGGGCTTTCATCTCCGGCGGGCTGGAAAAGGAGGCGATCAGGAATAAAAACAGGCTGCTTAACATCCCACCTAAAAACCCGAACCCGAAAACAATCTGGTAACCCAACGGGAATGGCAGGGCGACCAGAATCCATCCGCTCAATAATGTGGTGATTGTGGTGGCAACCGATAAAACGGAATTTCGGATTCCAGCCACATACCCTCGCCAGGCGACGGGAACGAGATCTGCGAACATCGAATTAAAGCCGATGGTCACAGCCGTGCCCGGAATCGAAATGATCAGCGTCAAAAGGATGATCATCCAGATTTGACCCGGGGGAGGTAAAAGCACCGGCAAAAAGATTAGCGCAAAATAAAACACGCGCTGCACGATCGAAGAGAGAAATACCGTTTGCGTCAGTGATCGGTTTTGCAGCCACTGCCCAATCGGCAGGGTAAATATCAATCCAATCACCGCGGGAGCAGCGTTAATCATACCGATTTGCGTTCCATTTGCGCCAATTCGTGCCAGGAATATGGAGATAAAAGACAAAATGGTGCCCGTTAATACCCCATACCAACCAATTTCCGAATACAGGTAACGAAAGATAGACCGGTTACCTTCGGGAACAGGTACAGCCGAGTGAAAAAGGCTGGCAGGAATGCGGATGAAACGGTTAAACAAAGCCAATTATTCCCTTCTCTTTGTTATAATTCGCCAGTTAATATTCACAGGAGACCCATCATGAAAGATCAATTCTTATTAGACCCTCAGGTTGTTTACCTGAACCATGGTTCGTTTGGCGCAACCCCAAAACCTGTTTTTGAGCGATATCAATATTGGCAGCGTGAATTAGAACGCCAGCCTGTGGATTTTATCGGCCGCAGGGCCCCTGGTCTTCTGCGTCAGGCTCGCGAAACCCTTGCCAAATATTTTAATACCGGCGCAGAAAATGTCGTATATATGACCAATGTCACCTTCGCGATCAATGCCGTAGCCAGAAGCCTCAAGCTGGGTCCAGGGGATGAAGTCCTTGCTTCTAATCAGGAGTACGGAGCAATGGACCGCACCTGGCTCTTCTTATCCAGGAAACAAGGTTTCAAGTATAACAACGTTCCCATAACTCTACCAGTGACGTCTTCTGACCAATATCTGAATGACCTGTGGCAGGGAGTTAATGAAAATACCCGGGTCATATATATCAGCCATATCAGCTCCCCTACCTCGATCATCGCCCCGGTGAAAGAAATATGCGTAAGGGCACGCGAACAGGGTATCCTCACGGTGGTCGACGGCGCCCACGTTGCAGGGCAAATCCCGCTGGATCTGACGGATCTGCAGGTCGATTTTTACGGCGGCAATCTGCATAAATGGCTATGCGCACCTAAGGGCTCCGGCTTTTTATACGCCGCCCCCCAGGTACAACATCTGCTGGAGCCTTTAATCGTCAGTTTTGGCTGGGAAGCGGATATCCCCAATTTGACCCGCCTGGTCGATTATTACGAATATATGGGGACCCGCGATTATGCCGCTTTCCTGGCCGTTCCGGATGCGATCGAATTTCAACGCACAAACCATTGGGATCAGGTTCGCCAACAGTGTCATGCCTATGCGCAAGAAAGCCTGGCCCAGGCCATTGAATTGAGCGGAGCCACCCCTTTTTATTCACCGCAATCCAACTGGTTTGCGCAGATGGTCACCATTCCGCTTCCAGAGCAGGTCGACCTCGACCGCTTCAGAACCCGCATCCTTGAGGAATTTCACATCGTAGTCCCCGTCATGCTGTGGAATGGTCATCCATGCATCAGGGTCTCTTTTCAGGCTTATAATTCACAGGAAGATCAGAAATTATTAATGAACGCCTATCAACAGCTGATCGAGTAGGAACATTTTGGGATGAACGAAATCGCTTTAGCATTGGGCTCAGGTGGGGTAAAAGGCATTGCCCATATCGGGGTTATCCGCGTATTAGAACAGGAAGGATTTAACATCCGTGCGATAGCCGGGTCAAGCGCTGGCGGATTAGTGGGGGCTTTAATTGCCTCAGGCATCTCAACAGACCACATAGAGACTTTATTTCAACCCATGAATGATGCTCGTTTTTACTCTCGCGCATCCAATGATGGACCTTCTCTATTAGGTTTAACCGGCCTAAACGAGATATTGATCAATGAAATCAAGGACCGCGTTTTCGAAAACCTGCTCATTCCATTTGCCTGTACCTCCGTCGATTTAAATACCGCTCAAGAAGTGATTCTTGCCCAGGGTTCGTTGGTGAACGCGGTCATGGCAACCATTGCTGTGCCAGGAATTTTTCCTCCGCGCCTCATCGGCGAATTCCGCCTGGTGGATGGCGGGGTCATGGATCCGGTGCCGGTATCGCTTGCCCGCTGGCTGGCGCCATCTCTGCCGATCATTGCCATCTGCTTACAACCCCCTTCTGAAAAATGGGCCCACATCCCGCGCCAGATGAAAGTTCCGGCGATTACCCCTATCCCGCGCCCGTTGATCGACCAATTTGCAAAAATGAGGATTGGGCAGGCTTTTCAGATTTTTGTGGATTCATTCGATATAACTACTCGCATGCTGGCAGAATTACGCCTGCAGCAGGACCGGCCCGACGTCATCATCCGCCCTAAAGTGGAAAAATATAGTATTCTGGACCAGGTAGACCCGAATGAACTGATCGAATTGGGCGAAGAAGCTGCCCGAGAACACCTTGCTGAGATTCGCGAGGCGTTGTCCTGGTCCAACCAGTTAGGACGCATTTTTCGCAGGGCAGAACCGCCTGGAAAAGTCTTGCCGGCTGCGCTGGAATAATTGAGGAAACCCGTGGGCCGAGATCTACGAAAATACCGCCGGCAAACTACGATTCGCCTGATTATTGGCGGACTGCTGCTTTTGTTTGTCGTCGGCACGGGATTGATTTACTTGATTTATGGACAGCCTGCCGCTATGTCTGGTTTCGTTTGCTTGGCATTAGGCATGATCCCCCTCTTAGCCATCCTGGTGTTCTTTTGGGTGATAGATTGGATCATCAAGCGGTCGCACGGTGAGTGATTCATACGAAATAACTATTGAGGATTGGTTGTTTCGCGTCCAGCCGCCCACAGACCCGGCGTCAACGTCGATCCTGGTGGCAATCCATGGATGGACGGGAAACCAATTTTCGATGGACATTTTTACCCGCAAGCTAAAAAACGAGAATTGGGTTATTTTCCCTTGTGCGCCATATCCCGCTGAAGGCGGTGGGTTTAGCTGGATTGACAGTTCAGAAACTGACCAAAAGAATCTCCAATCCCTCACGAATTCCACTCAAATTCTTCACTCTCGCATCGATTTTCTGCTGCATGACCACTTGCGTCTTTCCCCAGACCGAATGAATTTGATGGGGTTCAGTCAGGGTTCAGCCATGGCGCTGCTGTACAGCCTCAAATATTCCGTTGTAGGAACGAAAATCGGTCTGCTGTCAGGCTTTTTGCCAGACGGCCTCGCGGCGCACCCTTCCAGCCTGTCAAACTGCAGTTTCTTTATTGCCCACGGCAAGCAAGATTCCGTTATACCGGTAGAGCAGGCCTACCGCCTGGCCTCATTCATCGAAGACAGCGGAGGCGCGTACGATTTTTGTGAGGCAAATACTGGACACAAATTAAGCCTGGATTGTTTTAACAGAATGCAGGATTTTTTAAGTTAGTGGAACTGGAAGTAAAAACGCCGCCCTGGCAGGCGGCGTTTAAGTTTAAAATTACGACCTATTTTAAATTATCGCCCCTGAGTTAGCGAAAAGAGACCTAAAAATAATCCAATAGCACCCAACGCGATAATCACTAATCCCATCGGCACGCCAAACGTTCTTTGAGAAGGGCTTTCATCGACAAAGGTTGGGATCACCAAAGGCGCCGGAGGGGTAAAGGAAGGCAGGCTTGTCGGCGCAAATGTAATCACAAACTGAGACGCCAATGTGGGGTCGATGGTAACCGTGTATTGAGGTGTGGGGGTCGCTGGTGGTGAAACGATCGGTAAAGAACCGGGCGTGATGTTTACATATGGCGCATATACCCAGGCTGTTCCACCGGGTGCGCCGGCATATTCAATCAGCAGCCAATCGCCACCCGGAGACCGGCCCTTTGCCACTGCTTTTTGACCCAGGAGCAGGATTCCCACCTGGTCATAGGTCGTTTTTGGCCCTGCCCGCAAATTAACCGAGGGATATTCAAGATCCAGCCTAACGGTCACAATTGGTCCAGTCGGTGTTCCGGTGACGGTAGCCATTTCTCCAGTTGGGATCTGGTTCAAATTATTGGCCTGTGCGGGCTGCGCCTGAAATACAACCAGGACGGTTAAAAAGATCAAAATCGAGACCGCAGCGGCCCATCTCTTTTGCATTTTAAAACTCCTTGATCGGTTCAACAAAATTCAAGAAATGATTATAATCGATCATTATGGAACAACGCATTTATCATGGAAAAATTACCCCTTCTGATCTGGCGCAAAGTCTGCTGGCATATTTTAATCGCGGCAATTTACGCGTCCAGCAGATTGGCAGCGGCGACATAATTGCCGTCCAGGTCGCGACTTCTCAAACGGCTATCTCTGGCGGAAAAACCGCGTTGAGCGTCAGCCTGCAAAAAGTCGAAGATGGCGTCGCGGTCCAATTGGGAGCTCAAGCCTGGGGAGGCGTGGCGGCCAGTCTTGGACTCAGTGCGCTGGCGGCGCTGCGAAATCCCTGGTCATTAATCGATCGCCTGGATGATATTGCCCAAGATGTCGAATTGATGCAGCTCTCCGAAGAGATTTGGAAAGTGATTGATGCATCCACCCGAGCGGCTGGGGCCGGATTTGAACTTTCCGACCGGCTGCGGCGTTCAGTGTGCGCTTATTGCGGCGTGGCAAACCCGGTCGGCGAGGCAAGCTGTATCGCCTGCGGCGCCCCTTTAGGTGAGGTCCAACCTTCAACCTGCAAATATTGCGGTTTTGTTTCCCGTCAAAATGAAAAGGTTTGCCCTAACTGCGGCAAACCTCTTTGAGAGTGAATTTTATCCCGGGTTACGCCAGGATCTTCCATCCTTGCAGATAAAATCATCGGCTCCAGGTGGCCCCCAGGTGCCTGCTTCATAAACCGGAAGATTTTTTACCGGAAATTCCTTCCAGGCATCGAGAATCTGCGTGGTAAATGACCATTGGGCGATCACCTCATCGCTGCGGGTGAATAAAGTCGCGTCGCCACTCAGGCAGTCCAGCAGCAGCCTTTCATAAGCCTCCGGCGGTTCGCCGTAGGTCGCCTCATAGTTGAAATCCATAGTGACCGGTGATATCTGATTGATCGGTCCGGGTGACTTTACGCCAAACTTCAAGGTCATCCCTTCATTGGGCTGGATGTTGATCACCAACACGTTTGGCGCGTCACCAGCCAGGTTATGCCAGTTAAACAACGAAAGCGGCACCTGCTTGAAATGTAACGCGATTTCGGTCACCCGGGCCGGCAGGCGCTTGGCCGACCGCAGGAAGAACGGAACACCGGCCCAACGCCAGTTATCCACATGTAAACGAGCCGCAAGGTACGTTTCGGTCGTGGAATTGATCGCCACCCCGTTTTCATCCTTATAACCCTGCACCCGCTTTTCGCCCTCATGACCGGAAACATATTGGGCGCGAAATGTATTGGAGATGGCATCCTGCCCGTGCATCGGGCGCAAGGCATGTAATATTTTAACCTTCTCATCTCTGACAGCATCCGCATTGAACGCGAAAGGCGCCTCCATCGCGGTTAAAGTCAGCAGCTGCAGCAGGTGGTTTTGAAACATATCCCGGATGACTCCGGCGCTTTCATAGTAACCAGCCCGCGAACCCACGCCGACCGTTTCACCAACCGTGATTTGCACGTGATCGACGTACTGCCGGTTCCATAATGGGTCAAAAATTCCATTGGCAAATCTGAACACCAATATATTTTGGACGGTTTCTTTCCCTAAATAATGGTCGATCCGGTATATTTGATCTTCCGAAAAAACCTGATGGACTTCATTCTCCAACATTCTTGCCAATTCCAGGTCGTTACCATACGGTTTTTCGATCACGATACGAGTCCAGCCATCACAATTCTTTATAATCTGGCTTTCGCCGATATGCCGGATAATGTTGACATATTCATCCGGCGGTGTCGCGAGATAATAAACGATATTGCATACATCCAGCTTTGAAAACATGCCCAGCAGGTTTTTATAACCTTCCACATCATCGAAAGTTGACCGGTTATAGTAAGCCTTATTAATTAATTGGTTTAAGACCTCCATATTTACCGGTTTGCTTCGGGCAAATTCCTGGACGCCTTCTCTCAATGTGTCCCTTAAGAATTCATCAGTCCAATCTCTCCGGGCAAAACCAATAATATGGAAATCTTCGGGCAGCTTCCCGGCTAACTTCAGTTCGTATAAGGCAGGAATTAATTTTCTGCGAGTTAAATCACCGGTTACACCAAATACGACAAATGCAGCTTTGCCATCGAGCGGTTTTGTTTCTTTATACATAATATCTCCCATTGATTTCAAAAAAATCCAAACAAGGTTACCTGCGGAAAAATAAGGCTTTTAAAGTTTATGAAAAATCAACTATTTTCATTGCAGGTAATAGTTATAATTGTAATGTAGAATTCCTGCCTGGAAAGTTACCCGGAGGATAATAATATGACCGACCACCCGTTGAGGATTTTTACTGGTTCCGCTCATCCAGCTCTTGCCAACGAAATTGCTGACCTGCTCCAGGTTCCGCTCGGAAAATCCACATCACGCCGCCTGCCGGACAGCGAAATCCATGTGATGATCGATGAAGTCGTTCGCGACCAGGATATTTTTCTGATCCAACCCTGCTCCGCACCGGTAAATGATAACCTGATGGAATTGTTATTGTTAATCGACGCTTTCCGGCGAGCCAGCGCTCATTCAGTCACCGCGGTTATCCCCTATTTTCCTTATGCCCGCCAGGAACGCATGGCCAGGGGCAGGGAGGCTATCAGTGCCCGCGTGGTATCGAACTTATTAGAAAAAGAAGGCGTAAACCGGGTTATTTTTGTCGATATCCACAACCTGGCGATACAAGGCTTTTTTAACATCCCGGTCGATCCTTTAAGCGCCATTTCAGTTTTATGCAATTACTTCCAAAAGCCTGATTATGAAAACGCGGCTATTGTCAGCCCGGACGTAGGACGAGCAGGCTTAGCCGGAAAGTACGCTGAAATACTCAATCTGCCGCTGGTCGTCATGCATAAAAGACGCGAAAGCTTTGAGGACACCAAAACCACCCACGTCGTCGGCGATATTATTGGCCGGCGCCCCATCATTGTCGATGATATTATCGCCGGTGGAAGTGTCCTGCACCAGATTGATGCCCTATATGCCCAGGGCGCCCAGGGAAAGACAATTTTTGCGATCACCCATCCGGTTTTATTGCCAACCGCTCTGAGTTACCTCGATAAGGAGGATCGGATTGAAAAGTTGGTCGTGACCAACACCATCCCCATTCCCCCAGAACGAATGCATCCAAAGGTGGAAGTGGTGTCCATCGCACCATTATTGGCAAATATCATTCATCGCATCCACCAGGGATCAAGCATTTCGAACTTACTTTTGATCAGATAAGCCGTTATACCAATTCTCCATCAGCGCCATGTGTAAATGGCGCTGATGTTATAAACGTTTGCGGATCATGTATAATAGCCCTACTCCGCAAAGTTAATCTATTTCTCATTTATTCTGAAACAACAAAGGATCCCGGAATGGTTAAGATCATTGCTGACACGTTATCCTGCATTTCAGTGGAAGAAGCCAAAGAATTAGGCCTGGCCTACATTCCCCAGATTATCGAGTTTGATGGGCAGTCCTATCGGGATGACACAGAAATGGACAGCGCGACTTTTCTAACCAGGCTTCGTTCCTCGGCCATTCTGCCCAAAACTGCTGCCCCTCCCCCGGCGTTATACACCCCTTATTATCAAGAATTTTCCAAACAGGGTCATTCCATTTTGGTTATCGCCCCATCCGGGAAAGTGAGTGGAACTGTCCGCGGCGCTGAAGTCGCCGCAAAGGACTTCCCCGACGCCGATATTCGGGTGATCGATACTTGCTCCGTCGGATCTGGCCTGGGGATCATGGTCAGGGCTGCCCTGGAATGGGCCAATCAGGGCCTGAATGCCGATACCATTCAAGCCAGAGTATTGGAAATGGCCGCCCGGGAAAAAATTTATTTTATGGTAGATACCCTCGAATTTCTCCAGCGTGGCGGCCGCATCGGAAAAGCTCGGGCACTGGTTGGAAGCCTGCTCCAGGTAAAACCGATCCTTGCATTAACTGAAGGACAGATCGAAGCAGTCGAGAACCAGCGCACCAAACGTAAAGCTATCGCCAGAATGGCAGAGTTAATTGTGGCCAGCTGTCCAAAAGGGATTGAAGGCCACCTGACGTTGATGCAAGGAGACGCGCTTGAAGATGTTAAGGCGCTGGGGAATGAACTAAAGCAAACCCTTAACATCACAGATATTCCCATCTATTTTGTCCCGCCGGCGATCCTTGTGCACGCTGGGCCAGGTGTTTTAGGAGTGAGTTTCTTCCAAAAGAAGAAATAATCCGCAAATTGCCTTACTTATGCCAGTTTGAATTCTCCGGAAACAGATTGACATATTTTAATCCAACCCGGGTTTCTGCCATCCAATCGGTAACTGTATCGCGCCAGACCTGGTAATGTTTCGTTTCACGATGCCTGGCGTGGTCCTCTTCTGCTTTGTAAACTTCATATAATGTAAACCGGTTGGGATCATCCGCCTGGTTTAATACATCAAAACGTACCACCCCGGCTTCCTGGATACTGTTTCGTGCATTTTCAAGCGTCGCCGCAACAAAGGCTTCACGAAACTCAGGCTTGACATGGATATGAACGAGTAAAATATGCATAGGTTTCTCCATTCGTATTTTGATACTATTGTATACCTTGTTGGAATTGTGAATTTGAATGAATTTCACAGATGAATGAAGAGCTTCCCCTGGAAATAATTTTTGCCGAAGAATCCTTGATTGCGGTCAATAAGCCCGCCGGCTTATTGTCCATTCCTGATGGCTATCATCCTGCCATGCCTTATTTAGCTGCTGAACTGGTTAAAGGGTTTGGCAAAGTTTGGATCGTTCACCGTCTCGATCGAGAAACCAGCGGGATAATGATTGTTGCCCGCACCATTTATGCCCATCGCGAATTAAACCTGCAGTTTGAACACCGCCAGGTCCAGAAAATTTATCATGCATTGGTCGCTGGTTTTCCGGCTTGGGAAAGTATTGAGGTTAATACCCCATTAAAAGTTAATGGTGACCGCAGACATCGTACGGTACCCGCGCCGGTGGAAGGCAAGCAGGCCAGAACTTCATTAACGTCATTTCTCGTTATGCAAACGGCTGCCTGATCGAGGCTCGCCCCCATACCGGATACACCCATCAAATTCGCGCCCATCTGGCCAGCCTGGGGTTTCCAATTTTTGGCGACAATTTATATCACCACCGCCAGCAGGCAGTATCTGTTCCAGATAATCCGCCAATACCGGCCACGCGGGTCTGCTTGCATGCACACTCTATTAACTTTAAACATCCGCTTTCCAAACAATCTTTGTCATTTATAGCCGCATATCCGCCAGATTTTGTGGAGGCAATCCGGACGTTGGATTAAAAAATAACGGGGCGAGTTTATCGCGCCCCGTTATTTTTGTGATAGCCAGATTACTTCTTTTTAACCGTTGCTGCTTTTAACTTAGCTATTTCCTCTGAAGATGCTAACTCCGGAACCGGCTTAGAACTGGTCATGATCGCCCAAACCATCGCAGCGAACAAAACAGCGGCGACAACCCAAACCACTGGATCGGAAGGTTTGGTGGTCACAATGATCGGCGCGGCTAACAGGCTGACCAGGTTTACCACCTTAATCATCGGGTTCAAGGCAGGGCCCGCGGTATCCTTCAAAGGATCGCCAACGGTATCACCTACCACACCAGCTTTATGCCGTTCAGAACCCTTGCCGGTATTTGCGGCAAGATTTCGGGGTTCGTCTTCGATCATTTTCTTACTGTTATCCCAGGCGCCGCCTGCATTTGCCATGAAAACAGCCAGCAGCTGACCGCTCAGGATTACGCCAGCCAGGAAACCGCCCAGTGCTTCGACTTGCAGGACCAGGCCAACGAACAAAGGCATGACCACCGCGATCGTCGCCAGGGGGATCAATTCCTTCTGCGAGCTGGCAGTCGAGATTGCCACAACCCGGGCGTAATCGGGGCGTTTTTTGCCTTCCATAATCCCAGGGATGCGGAACTGAGCCCGCACTTCTTCAACAATTTGTCCGGCTGCACGTGAAACTGCGCGGATGGATAGCGAGCTGAACAGCCAGGGTAAAGCGCCGCCCAGCAAGAAACCAATGAACACCTTCGTGTCGGAGACACGAATGGAATTAATGATATTTTCCGCCGCAAATCCCAGACTTGTCTGTACGCGAGCCACATCTGTCAGATAGGAAGAGAACAGCGAGACTGCCGCGATCACTGCGGAGGCAATAGCTACACCTTTGGTAATTGCCTTGGTGGTGTTGCCAACGGCGTCCAGGTCCGCCATAATCTGGCGAGCTTTGAGGGTCTCAGGGTCAGTTTGGCCTTGCCATGCCATTTCGGCAATACCATTGGCATTATCGGAAATCGGGCCATAGGAGTCCATTGCCACATTATTACCGGTGTGGCTGAGCATGCCGATACCGATCATCGCCACCGAATACAGCACGTATACCGGATTAGATTCCCCACCGTATAAGATCAGCGCGCCGATGAAAGAAATTACAATCACAACCAATGCCCAAACGCTCAATTCCATGCCGATTGACAGGCCGGTCAGAATAGTCGTGGCTGCACCAGTTTTGGTCGAACGCACGATATCTCTGACCGGGGTAAATTTAGTCGATGTAAAGTAAGACGTAAGTGGATTGAATGCCACCGCCAATCCGACACCGATCGTGGTCAACATACCCATCCGCCAGTCCTGGGCATAAAAAATTGCTACGACGAACGCCCAGATAATGGTGTTGATGCTCGAAACTTCGTAGGACCGGAACATCAATTCTTCTGCATCATGCGCCCTGAGGAACTTGATTGGGAATTTTTCCCAAATCGGGACGGTGAAGGTTCCCAGAATGGAACTGATCACGCCGATGCCGCGGATGATCAACGGGTAGACGATCCATTTCAGGCTGCCGTCCACCTCGAGCAAGGCCAGACCGAGAATTAATGCTGAAACAATTGTGACTTCATAACTTTCAAAAATATCCGCCGCCATGCCGGCGCAGTCGCCCACATTATCTCCCACCAGATCGGCGATCACAGCCGCATTACGCGGATCATCTTCCGGCATGTCTTTCTCGACCTTACCCACCAGGTCAGCGCCAACGTCGGCCGCTTTGGTGAAAATACCACCGCCCACGCGCATAAACAAAGCTAATAGCGTGCCCCCAAACCCAAAGCCTAGCAGCGCATCCGGTGCAGCCTTGCCAAAGATAATAAAGATGACCGTGCCCCCCAGCAGCCCCAACCCATCGGTCAGCATCCCGGTAACTGTACCGGAATAGTATGCGATGGAAAGAGCCTCAGTGAATGAACGTCGCGAAGCAGAAGCTGCACGCACATTGGCTTAAATCGCCATCCGCATACCCAATTGGCCGACGAGCAGCGAGAATGTGGCGCCCATAATAAACGCTACCATCCGACCAATTGCCATAATAATCTGAGCCGAAGCGCCAAATTCATCAAAGGCCTCTTTTGAAGGTTTGACAACATAGACACTTAGGAACAGAGCAATCGCCAGCAGCACAATGGCTGGTAGGATGGTCCGTAATTGACGAGTCAAATAACTGTCCGCCCCAATACGAATAGCATCCCAAACTTCTAGCATCTTCTTGGTGCCCATGTCCTTTTTCAGAACGGAGCCGCGCAGCAACCATGCGTACAAAAGACTGATGAATGCTACAACCAAGACCAATAGAAGTGAAATTTGTTCAAAGCTGGAGAATCCATGCCTTGAACCTAAACCAAATATATCCATTACCCTTCCTCCGAAATTTGTGAAAATTTTGGCGCAATAGACCCAATTGTACATCAGGAGAAAATAAACTGTCAATTGTATAAACATACATTAGTATCAAATTAGAGTACAAATAAGTTATTGACATTTGTCACTTGTTTATGTATAGTGTTATTCGGTATTTTTCTAACAGCTCAAGACGGAATATTGATGCCGGGGCGGAATAATCATTCCGCCTTTTGTATGCTTAAATAATGGTGATAATTTTCACATAAATCTGAGGTATGCAAGGTATTGATTTTAACCTTAAAAATGTGTATTCTGAATTAATGCTTTTTATGGTAGAAGATGATTTTTAACCTTTGTAGAAGGAAGTAAAGACGACCAAATGATGGATGATGCTTTGATTAATGTCGTAGATGAAGATGAGGAATATCCTGCAATTGCGCGCTTGATTGAATTGGGCCGGCAAAAGTCTTATGTCACCATTGACGACATCCTTCATTTCTTTCCGGAAGCTGAACAGGATGTCGAACAATTGGAAGAGGCTTTTGCTGCGCTGATGAGCGCCGGCATTCCCTATGTAGAAGACTCCTCGATTGAAGAGCCTTCTGAAGAAGATTTATCGCTTGGAAATGACGATGATGAAGATGCGGATGAGCGTAACCAGGGCATATCCATAGATGACCTGGCAAATATTGACACGGATGATACGATAGGTTTATATCTGAAAGAAGTCAGCCGTGTTCCGTTGCTCACCGCCGAAGAAGAAGTAGAACTCGCTCAACGTATCGAGCGGGGTCGTATGGCCCGTGAAGAATTAGCGCGCAGCAACGTCAGCAGCCGCCGCCGGCAAGATTTACGCCGGCTGATTGAAGATGGTTGGGGTGCCCGCGAGCATTTGATCACTGCTAATTCGCGTCTGGTAATCAGTGTGGCCAAAAAGTATATGGGCCGCGGCGTACCTTTCCTGGATTTGATCCAGGAAGGAAATATTGGCCTGATCCGGGCCACCAAAAAATTCGATTATCGCCGTGGACATAAATTTAGCACATACGCTACCTGGTGGATTCGCCAGGCAGTCACCCGGGCAATTGCTGATCAAGGCCGAACGATCCGCGTCCCGGTTCATATGGGCGACCAAATCAATAAACTTCTGCGCGTGCAGCACCAGCTTACCCAACGCCTGGGACGCGAGCCAACCGTTGAGGAATTAGCCACCGCCTTGGATGTTCCGCCCAAGAAAGTGGAGAATATGATCCAGGTTGCCCGCCGCCCACTCTCGTTAGAGACTCCGACCGATGACGAAGAAGACTCGGTTCTGGGTGATTTTATCGAAGATGAAGATGCTCCTCCACCGGATGATACCGCCACGTATAATCTGCTGCGCGAGCATCTCGAAGACGTTTTAAATTCCCTGCCACCGCGTGAAGTGCGCATTCTCCAGCTGCGCTATGGGTTGTTGGACGGTCAGGCCTACACCCTCGAAGAAGTAGGCAGAAAAATGGGTGTCACGCGAGAACGAGTCCGTCAGATTGAAGCACAGGCATTAAGCAGACTGCGCCATCCATCTATCAGGCGTAAACTCCGTGATTATCTAGGCGATTGAGAAAATAAAACACCGTGCGAAGCTTTCCATCGCACGGTGTAATTTTTTATTAAATGCCCCCTGCGGCATCACTTGCGTAATCCAAAAGTTTGTTGCATACTAAAGGTGGGAGACAGAAAAAATGAGTAAAATTTCCTTGCGCGCTTACAACCGTGAAATTGAGACAATGATTGAACGCGGTCATTCAGAGGAAGCTATTGCTCACTGCAAGTATATTCTGAAAACTTATTCCAAACACCTGGATACTTACCGCTTGCTTGGCAAGGCATTCCTGGAAAGCCAGCGTTATGGTGAAGCCGCAGATATTCTGAACCGGATTCTTTCAGTCATACCGGATGATTTCGTCGCCCAGATTGGGATGAGTATCATTCGCGAAGACGAAGGCAACCTGGACGCTGCCATTTTCCATATGGAAAAGTCATTTGAAATTCAGCCTTCCAACGCAGCGATCCAGGATGAACTGCGCCGTTTATACGGCAGGCGAGACGGCATAGAACCCCCGAAACTGCGATTAACCCGCGGGGCGTTGGTTCGTATGTATGCCCGGGGTGATCTTTACCGCCAGGCCATCGCGGAAGCTCGAGCTGCTATCAAAGAAGACCCCCAGCGCCTCGATCTGGAAATTGTACTGGCCCTCATGTACTACCAGACCGGTCAAAAAGCTGAAGCTGCCGAAATTTGCAGCCGGCTGGTGATGAAACTGCCCTATTGTATGGAAGCGAACCGGATTTTAGCCGATGTATTACCGGAAACATCCCGTTCGGATGATGCAAAAATTTACAAGCAAAGACTCGAAGCGCTTGAACCTTACCTGGCGTATCAATCCGATTCTTCACAAAGTATCTCGCAGATCCCGGATAATGCGGTTACGCTGGATCGTTTGGAATGGATTCCCAGTTTGGAGACCGCCCAACAGCCGGCCTGGGCCAACAATTTAGGCCTCGAAATCGATGAAAAAGAAGATGTACAAACGCCTGAATGGTTGAGCGCGCTCTCCGATGAGCCGGAAAGCTCCATTGGAGAAGATAGCACTTCCAAGCCATTTGTTCAGCAGCCAGAATCTTCGCAATCTTCGGACAACTCCCTCCAAACATCCTACGATCAATTACTGGGTACCACAGCAGCAGATCAAGTAACCCAGGCCGAAGCTGATGCCGATTTACCCGATTGGATGAAAGACTTGAGTGAGCCATCTGCTGCTGCTGGCGAAGAAAAACTGCCTGATTGGATGCAAGGCATGGGTGAAACTTTGGCTGCGACTGATGAAGAAAACCAACTCGATTCGACGCTGGGTGTGGTTGAAACACCTGCTGCTGCAGCCGAAGAAAAACTGCCCGATTGGATGCAGGACATACGTGAAACGCCTGCTGCGCCGGATGAAGACAAACTGCCGGATTGGATGCAGTCTTCTGGCTGGGAAATTTCAGAAAATCCTGCTGAAACGCAAGCCGAGACTCAGGCGTCGAGCGCAGTATTTGAGGAAACAGAGGAAGCTATTGCGGCCCCCGCCGATATTCCGGATTGGTTGAAAGATTTAGCCCCGGCCTCGCAGGATGACCAGGCAGCGGAAACACCAGCTTCTCCTGTTGAAATACCTGCCGCCGAGGATACATTAAATTCGTCATCTAAAACAGGCATTGATGATGATCTGCCTGAATGGTTGAAGTCTCCCCCTTCTTCTTACGAAGAAAACACCAACGTCCAAAGCCAGGAACCGCTTCCCGATTGGTTAACTGAGTCGTCTGAAAGCTTGCATGCCCAGGTTAACGAACCGACAGCATTGGAAAATGTCGTCGAAGAGGCCCCATCCGTCGCCGAGACCCAACCCACGGCGGTTCAGCCAGATAATGAATTAACTATTGGTTCGCCTGACACGCAAGTTTCAGCTGTCGCAGATGAAACGACCCTGGAAGCAGCTCCAAATTTAGATAACATGGATGATGCCATGGCCTGGCTGGAGAGCCTCGCCGCAAAACAAGGCGCGGATGAAGAGACTCTGCTTACAAAACCAGAAGATCGTCTGGATACCCCACCAGATTGGGTAGCTCAAGCCTCCATCGCCAGCGAAACGCCAGTCGCCGATCATGAGGAAGTTGTCCCCACATCTATAACTGCTGAGCCGCAAGCAGTGCTTGAGGAACCAGTTTCCCCTACGCTACCGGTGACCGCAGAATTAACCTCACTGGATCAAGGTGATGAGCTGACAACCGTCAGCGAAGTGTCGCCGGTCGCTGCCACGAATGAGGAATCTGAACCTGTTGCTGAAGAAGTGATCCAACCCACTCAAATTGAAGAGCAGCCCATTGTCAGCGATATTCCGGCAGCCGCTGGTGAAGTGGGATTGGTCGAGCCTGAAGCCGAAGCAGCATCTACCACATCGGATGAACCCGACCAGGCAGATTTGGACTCGGCATTTGCCTGGCTTAAATCACTTGCCGCGAAGCAGGGAGCCGAACCTGACACCCTGTTGGTTTCTTCAGAGGAACGCTTGGAGAATCCCCCAGATTGGATCCAACAGGAATCGGCTGAGGCAGTTTCGGAAAGTAAACATGAAACCGTTGAACCTCCGATGGAAGCTGTAGAAGCAGCCTCAGAAGCACTGCCGGATTGGATGTCTCAATCAGAACCGGTTGAGACACCCGCTGTCGAAATGCCCCCTGTCGAAGAACCTCTGCCGGATTGGCTCCAGGAAATAAACCAACCGCAAGACACCGTTGAGGATGCTGCCTTACCACCTGCGGGTGATATCTCATTCACAACTGAAGAAGAGATGGTCTCGACAGAATCCCCAGTCAATGAGGAAATTGCTACGGATTGGGTGAAAGAGACAGATATGCCCGAAACGGAAGAACCGGTTGAGCAGTTCACGGCCGGGCCAACCGCCGAAGTAAAACAAGAATCGCCCGAACCTGAGCCTCTGACCGAAACAAATGAACCCGCGCCCCTTCCGGATTGGCTATCCAACGACCTTTCCAAACCTTCCGCCGATCTTGAGGCAGCGCCTTCCCAGGAAAGTGAAATCCCGGATTTGCCCGATTGGCTGCAAGCCGAAAAAACGGTAGACGAATTTGCTCCCAGCGATCTGGCTTCGGATGCTGGCGAAGGCCAAACTCCTCCACTCCCTGATTGGCTAAAAGACCTGGAAGCTGAACACGAGGAAGAACCTTTGCCAATCGAAGGCAGCTTCAATCTGGCACCTGCCGAAACGCAAGAACCCGGCGAGATGAGTGAATTGCCGGACGAAATGATCCTGCAGGCGCAGAATGCATTAGGCAAGGGTCAGATCGACTTTGCCCTCTCCGCTTACCAGCATTTGATCGACCATGATCAAAAATTGGATGAAACCATTCACGATCTGCGCGACGCGCTCTATCGTTTCCCGGTAGACAGTGTCATCTGGCAGACGCTGGGCGATGCATACATGCGCAATAACCAGGTGCAGGATGCCTTGGATGCTTTTACAAAGGCAGAAGAATTATTAAAATGAGTCAGCCCGAAAACATCAAAAGCCTTGACGGTTTATCCGACCCATGATAAACTTTTTGCCGTTCGGGGGCGTGGTGTAGTGGTCTAACATGCGGCCCTGTCAAGGCCGAGATCGCGGGTTCAACTCCCGTCGCTCCCGCTCGAACGAAGAGATCGTGAAAACGATCTCTTTTCTCATTAAAAGTCGCGGGCCCCCCTAAGGGGGTTATATTCAACTCCCGTCGCTCCCGCTAAAGAAGCCGTCTTTCGATAGCGTCATTTTCTTTTCGATATAGCACAGCATAGAAACCCTTTATTGCTAAAATAATTCGAAATAAGATGCCTCAAAAATAGGTTGCAATCTAAATTCCTGAGTACAATATTTAGAAATATTTCCCGCAAAGGTTGTTTTCCATATTAACTGGAGAGGAATGGTCAACTACCACCCGCTCGCTCTGCGCCCCTAAAAGGGAAGCGGCTGGCTTGTAACTGGAGAATAAAGTGCCTAAATTACAAAACCGTTTTCTCGTCTCCGCTACATTAGCCCCTAGGAAGGGTTGGGTCCAGATACACCCTAGGGCTGTTCGGCAGGTTGACACGGGGAGAACAATTCCCCGCCAGGTTTCCAAGCCTGGGGCTACCTCACTACGGTTCCGCTTACGTTCCGATTTGGCAACTTACTTACGATTGTCAAAACTCATCTCCAGCGTCTCACCTCACAGTGAGCTAACCGAAGCATCTGGACCATTTGTTCTATTATACCATGGAAAGGAGACGGCGCTATCCTCCACCCGTTGAAGCGGAGTGGTTTCCAGCGCCAAATGATTATGAAATTTCAGCGTACATTAAGCATTTTGCTGCCGTTAATCGGGGTCCTGGCGCTTTTCGCTTCCGCTACGGGCTTGTTCTACGAAACACCCGGGCAGCCTTTTCCCTACACCAATCATCGCGGTGAGGCCGTGCTGATTCACGGGCACGGATTGTATTTTTATGACACTGTAAGAACCGCCGCCCAAATGCAGGGCAACGATCTGATCACACTGGTGGTCGGCCTGCCGTTATTGGCGATTTCCGCCTGGTTGGCATTCCGCGGGTCATTGCGCGGCAAACTGCTGCTCACCGGCACGCTCGGTTTTTTCCTTTACACCTACATGTCGATGTCCATGCTCACCGCCTACAATGCCTTATTCCTGGTTTACGTCGCGCTTTTTGCACTCAGCCTGTATGCATTCATCTTAGGGATGATGTCATTTAATCTTGCCAGTCTCAAACAAAGTTTTTCTAACGGTTTACCCCGCGGCTGGATCGCCGGAATCCTGTTTTTCATCGGTTTTTTTCTTGCATTCGCCTGGGTGGGGAGGGTTGTTCCAGAATTATTCTTCGGTCAAACCCAGGTCTTGGAAAACACGACTACCCGTGTCATCCAGGCCATGGATCTGGCGCTGATCGCACCCGCGGCTGTGCTGGCAGGCGTCCTCCTGCTCCGGCGCAGCGCCTGGGGCTACCTGCTTTCATCTGTTTTCGTGATGAAAGCCATCACCATGGGGCTGGGCGTCAGCGCAATGGGTATTAACCAATCTCTAGCCGGTGTGCCGGATAGTATTGCCATCGTCATCCCATTCCTGGTGATCACGCTGGTCAATCTGGTTCTGGCGGTGCTGCTGCTCAAGAATGTCCAGGATAAGCGCCCAGCTTCATAACGCTGGTAACTGAGTTAGAAATGTTACCGGTCTTCTAAAAAAATTAAGGCTTGCAATCCAATGATAAAATTCTTACAAGGTGTGATTTATAAACCTGGTAAAGGATTGGAGGTCGGATGAAGACCATAGGTTATATTGGGCTTGGTTTGATGGGGAAACCCATTGCGACAAATTTAATCAAGGCGGGATATCCGGTCGTCATTCACAACCGCAGCCGGCGCCCGGTAGACGATTTGATCAATCTTGGCGCCTCCTCAGCCGGATCGCCGGCGGAAGTTGCCGCCCGGGTGGATATTGTTTTTACAAACTTACCGGATTCGCCCGATGTCGAAAAGGTAGCCCTTGGACCGAATGGGATCATTGAGGGCGCGCATAATGGTTTGATCTTTGTCGACAACTCAACCATAAAACCCGCCTCGGCTCGGTCGATCGCCGATCATCTGGCACCTTTAAATGTGGCCTGTTTGGATGCTCCCGTGAGCGGCGGGGACATCGGCGCGCGCAATGCCACTTTGACGATTATGGTGGGAGGCCCTGAGCCAGCGTTTCTCGAGCTGCTGCCGGTATTCAACGCCATCGGAAAAACTGTCACCTATATCGGTCCTTCAGGCTCAGGTCAAATTGCCAAAGCTGCCAACCAGATTATGGTGGCGGCGCAAATGGTCGCTATGGGCGAGCTTTTGGTCTTTGCTCAAAAAGCCGGGGCAGATCCCGAAAAAGTCGTGCAGGCGATAAAAAGTGGCGCCGCCCAGTGTTGGGCCTTGGATCTTAAACCGCCGCACCTGTTTAAAGGTAACCGCCAGCCGGGTTTCAAAGCCTTTATGCAGGCCAAAGACATGAATATTGTCATGGAATCTGCCCGCGAATATGGCATACCTCTTCCGGCTACCGCATTAAACACCCAGCTATTCAATGCATTGGTTGAAATGGGGTTTGGAGAACTGGATAACTCGGCGGTAATTCACATATTTGAGAAGCTGGCTAATATCGATTTAAAAATTTCCGAGTAAACCAATGAACCACTGACGAAAAAAGGACGCTTCGTGAGCGTCCTTTTTCGTTGATCATAGTTTAATTAGCGGTAAGCTTGAGGTTTGTAAGCAGGCAGTTTTTGCTCGGCAAACACCATGTCCAGGCGGGCAAAGCGCTGGCGGCCGTTTTCAAGGGGAATTGCAGGCCAATGCTCTCCAATCAATGGTTGGGCATATCGAATGAAATCATCGGTCACATCGATGCGGTTTTGGGCCAGCCAGGCTTTCGGGAAATTCCTTTCCGAATTCGCCACCAATTCCAAAGGCACCTTTTCATAATTCACATTGTAAATGGGTCCCGGTTGGCGCAAGATTGTGCTCATAAAACCAGAACCTTCATTCGCAGCAATTAATGCAGCTTTTTGCCCCAATTTATAGGCCTCTTCCAGGTCGACGGTTGAGGCGTAGACCATATTATGGCGCTGGTCCGTTCCCGAGATATTTCCCCGGGCTGCACCGCGCGCACTTAACCCCACGTCGTTCAAATAATTGACGACGATTTGCTCCACAGATGACCGGCTGGATGAAAACTGGGTATGTCCAAAGTTATCCTTCGTCTCGCCGATGTCGCCAACATCGAACCCTTCGCTGACCACAACGATACACCGTCCACTGTGCTTGAGCTGGTCATTCACCAGGTCGGCCATTTCCTTCAGGCTGACACCTGCTTCGGGCATATAGATCTGGAGCGGCATTTCGCGGTACGGATCCGCCAGGCGTGCCGCGGCAGGGATGAAACCAATCTTACGGCCCATCACCTGGATGACCAGCACCGGGTCCGCCGGGCTGGACCCAGCGTTCTCTTCATTGGCGTTCTGGATATTTAATGCCCAGTAGCGCGCCACGCTGCCGTAGCCTGGGGTGTGGTCAATCAATTTAAATTCGCTGTCGCCCACATCATTGTCGATCGTCTTCGGGGCGCCCGTGGCTACCAGGTCTAATCCGCGTTCGTGGGCCAATTGAGCCACTTTATGCGCGGTGTCCATCAAATCATTGCCGCCCACATAAAAGAAATATCCAATCTGGTGGGCTTTGAAAATATCGATGATCCGGTCAAAATCCTCGGTCTGTTTTGGTTTTAGCTTATAGCGGCAGGTGCCGATCGAACCCGCCGCCGGCGTAAAACCTAACAGGGTAATTTCTTCCGCCGTCTGCACGGACAAATCCAGCAGTTCTTCTTTGAGAACGCCTTCGATGCCGTGATATCCGGCATACACTGCCCCAAATTTTTCCGGCATTAATTTGCAGGTTTCGACAATCCCGCGGACGGAGTTATTGATAACGGGTGTGGGTCCGCCCGACTGCGCGACGATCACATTCTTGTTCACTTGGTCCACTCCGTATGGAAGACACCCTCTTTATCGATCCGCCGGTAAGTATGCGCACCAAAATAATCGCGTTGGCCCTGCGTGAGGTTGGCCGGCAGTCGCTCCGTACGGTAAGCATCAAAATAAGACAGCGAGGCATTGGTTGCCAACACTGGGATGCCCAATCCGACGGCAGATTGCACGAAATACCGCCAGGCCTCCTGACGGCTTTCAACCGCTGTGCGGAAAAAGTCGTCCAGCAGCAAATTTCCCAGATCCGGCGTGCGCTGGTAAGCCTGGGTGATATCTCCTAACAACGAAGCCCGGATAATGCACCCGGCGCGCCAGATGCTGGCGATCTCGCCCATCTGTAAATCGTACTTGTATTCATCCGAGGCTATGCGCATCATTCCCAGCCCCTGAGCGTACGATGTGATTTTGCTGGCATACAATGCCTGTCTGGCCCCTTCGATCAACTGCTTGTTATTTCCACGGAATAACGGTTCCGGTCCGTGAATAACCTTGCTGGCGATCACCCGCTGCGGTTTTAATGACGAAATAATCCGGCTTTCAACCGCCGCATTGATCGTCGGGATGGGTGCGCCGATATCCAATGCATTCTGGCTGGTCCATTTTCCGGTTCCCTTTTGTTGGGCCTCATCCAGGATCATCTCGACCAGTGGCTTCCCGGTCTCTGGGTCGACTTTTTTCAAGATTTCCGAGGTAATCTGGATCAGGTAGGAATGCAGTTCCCCTTCATTCCATTCCGCAAAAATTTCTGCCAGCTCTTTTGCCTGCAAACCCAGGCCGCGGGTCAGCACGTCATATACTTCAGCGATTAACTGCATATCGCCGTATTCGATACCGTTATGCACCATCTTCACGAAATGACCGGCGCCGCGTGGACCCATATACGCCACACAGGGTTGTCCATCTTCCTCTGCCTTCGCAGCCATGGCTTTCAAAATAGGCGATAATGCATCCCAGGCCTGCCTTTGACCGCCTGGCATCATGCTGGGACCCCACAGGGCCCCTTCCTCACCGCCGGACACCCCCATGCCGACGAAATTAAAGCCTTCTTTCTCCAAATCTTTATTGCGCTGTTCTGTGTCGAGAAAGAACGAATTTCCGCCATCGATCAGGATATCTCCGGTTTCCAAATGGGGCTTTAAGTGAGCGATCGCGCTGTCGACTGCCGGCCCGGCAGGGACCATCATCAAGATCCGCCTGGGCTTTTCCAGGACCTTCATCATCGCGGCGGGTGAATCCACCCCAATGATATTTTTGTTTTTGCCCTGTGTCTCAACAAATGACTTTGTTTTCGCAGGATCAAGATCGTAACCGGCGACACCAAACCCATTCCGTTCCATATTCAGGGCAAGGTTATGCCCCATCACACCCAGTCCAATGACACCGATTGATGCCTTATCCATTTTTCCTCCTTACACGCCGAAAAATCTTACTTTTTCCAGGGTGGAAGATCTGGAAGAAGCTTTTCGAATTCTTCGATCAATTTCTTTTCATAAGCACCGGCAAAACTGCCGTTCAAAAATTTTTCAAGTCCTTCGTTGTAAAAGCGCTCCCAGGATTCATCTTCATGCCCGGGATTGATGGGGAAGAATAATGCGTTGATGGATCGGGCAGCCTTCATATCTCCAGGAGCATCCCCCATCATCAAAATGTGCCCTTCGGCATATTTACCTTTGGCCGCCAACGACAAATGAACTTCTTTGGTGCCCAATTCCTGGCCGGCAATGATCCGCGCATATTTGGCGATGTCATGTTCCTGCCATTCCCGAATGAGCGCCTCGGTTGGGGTAGCAGAAACTACGACCATGTCAACTTTACCCTGCATCTTTTCCAGGCTTTCGCGCACGAATGGAAAAGGAGGAACCCCGTGCACCAGTTTTGCAATAGTTTCGTTTACCGCTCGAGTCCACGCCCAGGCCTGGTCCAATTCAGGATCTTTGTGATCCTCCATATAAGCTTTTAAACCGCTGTCGCTTAAAGGTTTGCCGGAGGATATAAATTCACGCACTTTCTTAGCTTCGGTTATTTTCACATGGCGCGCCAATACTTCCGGGCGTTCGCGCAGCAGGTCAAAGACCATCATCAGCGCCGGCCAGCGGTTTATCCCCCGCCATTTCGAATACAAATTAACAAATTCCGCTGCTTCTCGGGCATATTTTGATACCGGCTGCAAATCCCAATAATTGATAATATTGGGGATGAAGCATTCTTTGTGTTTTACTTCCATCGTATCAAAGGCACAACCGTCCAAATCGATCCCGATGAAAAATTTTTCAACCGGCTTCATATCGACCAGGGGTTGGGCAGCTGCGGTTATATTACTCATATTCCATTTCTCCTGAAGGTCAATCTAGACGGTAGGCTCTTTTCGGCAAGCGGTAGGCCATATCAATGCTCATATCTTCGGCTTCGTCGCGCGAGATCATGCCGCGCACTACCATGCCAGCCAACCAATTCGCGCTGGCTCTGCGCCAGGTATCGTGACGGGCGGGGATGGATGGAAAGGCGCGGGTATCGTCGTTAAAGCCCACCGTATTATACAGACCGGCGGTTTCCATCACCTGATCAAAATATCGTGCCATACCATTGATGCTGTCATGGAACCACCACGGCGGACCGATTTTCAAAGCCGGATAATGCCCGGCCAGCGTAGCCAATTCCCGGGCGTAAACTAATTCATCCAGCAAGAAAAGATTTAACCGCAGCCGCGGATCATTCCCATATTTATTCAAAATTGGATGCAGGTTATGGGTTAGCTCAACTGCCACCGGAATATCGGCTCCCTGATCCCAACCATATTGTTCGAAGATGGTCTCATTATGGTTGCGGAAAGATCCGACATGCATCTGCATCACCAGCCCATCCTCGATGCTCATCCGCGCCAATTCCATCAGCATATGCCCGGTAAACCGGTCAGCATCCTTTTGCGATGCCTGGCCTTTCAAAGCTCGTTGGAAGATATCGTTGGCCTCGTTCCTGCTCAGTTCCGCCGTAAATGCGGTCAGCGCTGCATGATCCGTGGCATGCGCCCCCATGCTCTTAAAAAACGCCCGGCGATTTTCTAACGCGTGAATGAAAGAAGCAAAATCCTTTATCTGGATAGCGGAGGCTGCGCTGAGATCATCGATATTCTTCTTCCATCCTGCAATCATCAGGTTGATCACATTATCCGGGCGAAATGTCGGGATAATTTTACCTTTCCAGCCCAACTCTCGGATTGCCTTGTGTGCATCCAATGGATCCGCCGCCGCATCCGTGGTAGACAGCACTTCAATATTAAATTTCTCAAATAACGCCCGCGGGCGAAACTCAGGGGTTGCCAAGAGGTCGACAATCTGGTCGTAAATAACCTGGGCATTGGTCTGGTTCAACGGTATTTTTACGTCAAAAACCATTGCCAGTTCATGGTTCAGCCACACACCGGAAGGTGTCCCACGGAACAAATAGAAATGATCCGCAAATATTTGCCAGATTTCGCGATGGTTGCTCTCCACGGGCCGACCGTCTAACCTCGGGACTCCCAACCGGTCCGGCGTGATCCCCTGGGAATACAACATCCGGAATACATAATGATCAGGAATGATCAGCAGGTCTGCCGGAGATCCAAAGGAGGCATTCTCATCCGAGAACAGATGGGGATCGACATGCCCGTGAGGGCTGATAATTGGCAAATTTGCGATGCCTTCGTATAACTCGCGGGCCAATTTGCGCTGGGACGGTTCAGGTGAAAAGAACCTGTCCGGGGAAAGTTCGAGCTTTGTTGTGCCCATATCCCTCTCGTTTATTTAGTAGATTCGGGCCAAATCTAATGGTTTAGATTTGACGACAACTTGATTGTACCGTGAATTTCACACACTCATCACCTAATTTTCATCGAAATGTGTTATTTCGGCGCTAAAGGATCGAGATGTTTGCGGAAATGCTTTTCAAGAACCCGATAATAGTCTTGCTCGTGCGCCTTCAGCACCTGGTATAAATCGTTGCGGAAATGATCCAGAACGGATCCAAAGGTCACGTGCAAGACCTGGCGCGCGTCGAATTGGTCCAGCAGCGCCGGCAGTTCCGCGATGGCAGGGTGAACGGGGGTTTTCGACAGTTCGGCAGAAACATGGTAACTTGCCCGGTCGGTTTCATATCGATCGCGGGCAAATTCATATATTTTCATAAACAGCTCGCTGTCCGCGCTGGCAATCACCCGCAGCGCTTCAAGATAGCTGGTGCCGGCGGTCTTCAGATGAACCAGACCTCGGGCATGTTTCGCCGCGATCGCATAAACACTGAATTTATCGGAACCCGAATGCAAACTGAGCTTATAGCTGCCAAACGACCGCATAATCGCCGCATGCAGTCCCATGGTGCGGTCCAGCTCGCCCAGATCACCGATATAATCCACACCTTTTTCGAACCGGCCTACATAACGTGGAGCCAGGCTCACCCACTGCACCCCTAATCGCTTGAGCTCGTGCGCGATGTAAAAATGTTCCGGAATCGAGGTAGGGGTAGCTGTCTCATCGACAGAAACTTCAAAGTCAAAGGTTCTATTCCCATAAATCTCTAATAATCGCCGGTACATGCGGTGGGCATGCGCCACTGCACGTCCATATTTTACAGCTGCCCTCAAAACAGTTTCCTCATCAAATTCCAGAGAGGTCCCTTCCATCGGGAAACTTTGCCCGGTAAAGGCCTTCACCATTTCGCCGGCAGATATCTTCAGCTGGTCCCAGGGTAAACTTTCTGCGCTTACTCTCAATGCTGCCAGGTTAGCGTCATCCGCGGCCTGGTCGACGTGGTCGCCTGGGTCTACCGTGAAGAATGTGTATCCTGCGGCGGCAAATTCATCCAGATATTCCGGCAATTTCAAATGGTCCGCGTCCGCTCCCCAGGGGTCTTGCCATCCGGCCTGAAAGACGCCCCACATGGCATCATCCATCACTTCTTGAGGCTTGCGACCGGTGCGCACATTCTCCCGAACCGATTGTTGAGCAAATATCGGGGCAATCCCGGTGCCCCTTACTGCTGCCACGTGTCCAGGGGTTGCCAATCCCAACCTGTCGCCCATTCCGGCAGAAGTTTTTAGCCCCAAAGGTACAGTTTTCAACCAGGGCAGGCGCTGGCGCAGTGCCGCCGCGTTCTCTGAAGTCAAATCGCAGGTGATTTGGGTATGATCTGGAGAAACCTGACCCTTAAAGCCAGACACATCTCCTTTAACTACCAGCCGTTTTACCAATAATGATTCATTTCTTTCTAGGGAATAAATGGTATTGTCGCGATGAACAATCGATGCCGGGTATCCGGTGAAAGAAGACTGATTTGCCATTTTGATCCTTTTTATTCTGTATTCTCAAAGAAATTATAAACGAATTCTGGGAATGCTTGCTTCAATCACAGCAAATATTTAGTACCAGAGTCACGGTTTCCAAAGGCTTATGATTGACAATTCCCTGTTTTTTGTTATATTTCATTCCATCAATTTATAGGACTCATTCATGGATGACTTACAACAATTTATATCCTGCCTCAACTTTAGCCAAAAAAAGCTTTTTACCTCCCTAAACAATCCATCTGCAATCCAGGAATATTTAGACAGCATCCCCTACCGGATAGAGGATGATAATTGTTGCGCGCTGAGCGTATTTCGCGACGGTAAAGCACATTGTTTTGACGGTTCATTATTTGCTGCCGCTGCCTTACGCCAGATCGGTTTTGATCCGATGATCGTGCAAACCCTGCCGGAAAAAGATGACGATCATATGCTGGCGATATACAAACGCAATGGGCGGTTCGGCGCCCTGGCGAAATCCAATTTTGTGGGGCTTCGCTCTCGCGAACCGGTCTTTGCTTCGGTGCGTGAACTTGTGATGTCGTATTTTAAGGATTTTTATAATCTGGATGGGTTCTTTTCGCTGCGCGCTTACACCCTTCCGATCAATCTTAAAAACTTTGACCAGTATGACTGGATGACAAGTGATGAGGGTGCGCAATCCATTGTAAAACGGCTTCACGATATCCGAAAAATCCGGTTGTTATCTCCCCAGATGATCGCCGATCTTGCGCCGGTTGATACCATAACCTATAAAGCTGGATTCGCCATCACCAATATGGATGGGGTTTTCAAACCTGGGACATCGCCCGATAAGGATTTCGGTCTTTAATTTTCATGCTATCCTGAGGCATCATGCGGATCATTCCCAAAATAGACCTCACGGACAGGCCGACACGCAACGCATATTATCTTGTCGTTGAGATCTTCTGGGCCTCGATCCTGGCGGCTGCCGCGTCATTCAACGGCGCATATGCCATCCGCCTGGGCGCAGAGAATGTCGAAGTCGGGTTATTAAGTTCACTGCCGGCATTATTGGCGCTGCTGGTCTCGATCCCTGCGGGTCAATTTTTACAGGCGCGTTCGCGCCGCAAGCCCTGGATCGTTTCAGCATTATTGATCAACCGCATCGGCTACCTTTTGGTCGCCCTGGTCCCGCTTTTTAAATTTCTCGGGATTCCGCATGGGACGATGGTGGTGTGGATTCTTTCTATCGCCAGCGCCGGTGCACATTTCTTCAATGTGGGTTTTATTCCCATGCTGGCCGAAGTAACCCCCGAAGACCGGCGGGCGACCGTTTTTTCTGCCCGCAATATCGTCTATAACGCATCCCTCAGCGTCTGCACCCTTTTGTTTGGTCTGCTGCTGAATGGAATGGAGTTTCCATCGAATTACCAGATTATGTATGTGATCGGTTTCGCCGCATCCTGTTTGAGTACCTATTTTCTCATCAAGATTGATGCCCCGGATGCCACTTCGATGACCAAAACACAGGGTTTCAGCCAGGCCATCCAGGTCCAGGTGAAGACTTTGCGTGAAGCTTTTTCCGACCATCCCGAATTCATCCGCATCACGCGCAATACCTTTTTTTATGGCGTCGGGCTATGGTTGGCTTCGCCGATTTACATCCTCTATTTTGTAAAAACATTAAATGCAGATGACGCCTGGATTGGTATTCAAGGCACGATTCTAAGCGCAACCACCCTGATCGGATATGCTGTCTGGCGTTCTTTGATAAAACGCTGGGGAGAGCCGGCAATCCTGAAAAGGATTATTTTAACCGCCGGATTGTACCCGGTTTTTGCGGGTATCTTCCCATCATTGGACTTAATCCTGGTGATTGTGGCGATATATGGATTGCTGGTCCCGGGAATAAACTTGAGCCATTTCAACACCTTGCTCAAGGTTACCCCGGAAAGCAATCGCCCCGGTTATACGGCCTTGTATATCACGATCACTAACCTGGGTGCCTTTATTTGCCCGCTGATTGGGGTGGCCATCGCCAACTGGATCGGCTCCGGGCCTGCGTTAATCATCTTCGGCATCCTTTCGATCGTGGGTTCGAGCTCTTTTTGGTTTTCGCCTGTTCAGAAAGAACATCCGGCCGCAGCGGTATAACTCCAACAAATTCTGGCTTTTATGTCGCCTACCTCTTCAACCGTTTCAATTCTTCAGGGCCAATCTCATAATTATCCTCCCATTTTTCGATCCCTGCGCCACCGAAATTACCGCCTGTGGTTTTTCGGCCGGGGCTTTTCGCTGATAGGCACCTGGATGCAGACCATGGCACAGCAGGTCCTGGTTTATCGCCTGTCCGGCACGGCGGCTTCGTTAGGCATCATTTCATTTATTGGTCTGATCCCGGTGATCCCCCTTTCGCTGTGGAGCGGATCCATTTCTGACCGGTTCTCAAAACGCACTATCATCCTGGCGATGCAGTGGACCATGCTGGTTCAGGCCCTCATCCTGGCTTATTTATCCTGGACTGGCACGATTCAAATCTGGCACGTGTATGTCCTGGCATTCTTCCTGGGCGCAGCCAATGCGGTTGACCTGCCGGCGCGCCAGGCATTTACTGTGGAAATGGTCGAAGGACGAGATGACCTGGCAAACGCGATCGGCTTGAATTCAGCGATGTTCAATGGCGCCAGGGCCCTCGGGCCGGCTTTAGCGGGGGTAATTGTGGCCACAACCGGCGAAGGGATGGCATTTTTTATCAATGCCCTGACATTCATCACGGTCATCGTCAGTTTGATGATGATGAAAAATTTGCCAAAGCCTCAAATCATCAGAAATGTAAATCTGGTCAAGCACATGTCAGAAGGCGTGCGCTTCATGTTTACCCAACAGTCGATCCTGATATTAATCAGCCTGATCGCTGTTTCTGCGTTTCTCTCCATGCCATACAGCACATTGATGCCGGTATTCGCGGAGAATGTCTTGAAAGATAGCGCTGGCCCGGTCATTCAGTCGGTATGTGGTGGTGCAATTTCATTCATCCGCTGCCAATCCCCGGAAGCGCTGCCCCTGGGCATTCTCCTGACTATGGTGGGCATCGGTGCAGTGATCGGCGCCTTTATTGTCGCCGCCCTTCCCAACCGTTCCACCCGTGGGTTATTATTGACGGTTGGGAATCTAATATTCCCATTGACTCTGGCCGGGTTTGCATTTTCAAAAACATTTATTTTATCTGCGGCTCTGCTGTTATTGGTCGGGGTCAGTTTCGTCCTTCAAAATGCTTTGGCAAATATCATTCTCCAGATTATTACACCGGATGAAGTCCGGGGGAAAGTGATGAGTGTTTATACCTTGACTTTCCAGACGATGATGCGTCTGGGTGGTCTGCAAGCCGGATTCCTGGCGGACGGCATCGGCGCCCCATTATCGGTGGGGATCGGCGCAATTATTTCTTTGTTTTATGGTTTGTTCGTCGCCTTTCGTTTTCCACTGCTGCGTAAGCAATAAATTATGGCTAACCAGACTACCGCTGCTTTAAAAGAAAATCCAACCAATCCATCACGATATTGGCAGACTGCCGGCTACTATGCTGCTTTTATCATTTTAGGGTTGACCACTGCCTCGTTTGGGCCGGCGCTGCCATTTATCGCGGAACAAACTCATACTCAACTAGCCCAGGTCAGTTCATTATTAGCCCTGCGGTCGTTCGGCTATTTATTAGGCAGCTTCCGCGGTGGGAGGCTGTACGATCAACGCAGTGGGCATCCCGTCGTGATCGTGGTTTTATTGGTCCTGGCAGGGGCGTTGGTACTCGTACCTGCCATCCCCTATCTGATACCGTTAGCGATCATTTTATTCATCGTCGGTCTGGCAGAGGGTTCTCTGGATGTCGGTGGAAACACCCTGATCATGTGGGCGCACGGCTCAAAAGTCGGGCCTTTTATGAATGGGCTGCATTTCTTTTTCGGGGTTGGGGCATTCCTGGCTCCACTTCTGGTGGCCCTGGCGATTTCACTGACCGGCAGGTATGGCGCCGCATATTGGGTTATCGGTTTCTTGATCCTGCCGGTCGCTTTTGCCTTCACGCGCATTGCCAGTCCGGTCCGGGAGAATGCTCCTGCGGGTTCTGAAGAAAAACGCTATAGTCAAAAATTAATTATCCTGCTGGTGACCTTTTTCTTTTTATATGTTGGCGCAGAATCGAGCTTCGGGACGTGGGTTTTCACCTATGCCACCCGGTTGAATCTGGCGGATGAAACCACGGCCGCGTTTATCACCTCCGCCTTTTGGGGCGCATTGACTGCCGGCAGGCTGTTGGGTGTCCCGATTACCGCCAGATTGAAGGCCAAAACGGTCTTGTGGATCGATCTTGGCGGCTGTCTGGTCAGTTTGGCGGCAATTGTCTTGCTCCCAGCGTCCAAACCTGCTTTCTGGTTTGGCGCTGTTTTGTTGGGCCTTTCCATGGCATCCATTTTCCCCACCATGCTGTCGCTCGCTGAAAAACGACTTCAAATCAGCGGCAAGATCACCGGCTGGTTCTTTGTAGGCGCGAGCCTGGGCGGATTGGTAGTGGCCTGGGTCATCGGCCAGTTAATCGAGCCGGTCGGCCCGCCGGTGGCCATGTGGATCATCCTGGGGGATATTATCGCAGCCACAATCGTATTCCGGTTTATAAAATAAACCGCCCCGCATAAAAAAAAGAGGACCACTTTGTTGATCGGTGGTCCTCTTTTTTTATTTCACTCCAACTCTTCCAGCGCTTCTTTGGCTTTCTTGGTTTGCTTGCCGCGTTCTTCGGTTTCCAAAATCCGTTTGCGGATCCGGAAACTAAGTGGGGTCACCTCGATCAGTTCATCTTCAGCCAGGAACTCGATCGCTTCATCCAGGCTCAGATCCCGGGGCGGCGTGAGCCGTACCTGAATATCTGCATTGGATGAACGCATATTGGTCAGGTGTTTCTTTTTGCAGACATTGACAATTAAATCCATCGGACGCGGGGTTTCGCCGATGACCATGCCTTCGTAAACCTCGACACCCGGTTTCACAAACAGGGTGGCGCGCTCTTCAGCGGTTTTCAAGCCATAACCGGTTGTCGTCCCGGCCTCCCAGGCGATGACCGAACTGGTTCCCCGACCCGGAATCACCCCGGCCAGAGGTCCATAACCATGGAACATGGTGTTCATCGTCCCCATGCCGCGTGTGGCGGTCAGGAACTGGTAGCGGAAACCAAGCAGGCCGCGCGTCGGCACGATGTAGGTCAAATGCACAGTATTATCGGGGTTGTTGATCATGTTCATCATTTTTCCCCGGCGGCTGCCCAACATTTCTACAACAGAGCCCATCACATCATTGTGCACGTCGATATCCACTTCTTCGAACGGTTCTTCAACCTCTCCGTCCGGAGTATGGCGGAAAATGGCTTCCGGGCGTGAGGCCTGAAATTCATAACCTTCCCGGCGCATGGTTTCAATCAGGATGGCCAGGTGAAGTTCCCCGCGGCCCGAAACGGAAAATGTGTCCGTCGTGTCGGTTTCTTCCACCCGCAAAGCCACGTTATTCTTTAATTCATCAAACAGGCGCTCGCGTAATTTCCTGGAAGTGGACCATTTGCCTTCTCTGCCGGAAAACGGCGAGGTATTCACCCCAAACGTCATGCGAACAGTGGGAGCCTCGACATGGATCGGAGGCAGTGCAACCGGATGGGCCGGGTCTGCCAGTGTTTCTCCAATGTTGATGCCTTCCAGACCAGCGATGGCTACAATTTCTCCGGCTTCCGCATGATCAACTTCTACTCTTTCCAAGCCTTGATGCACATATAAATACCGGGCTCGCTCCGGTAAAATTTTCCCTTCAACCGTGATTCTGGCCAATGCCTGCCCTGCAGTGATCTTACCGGCATGAATTCTCCCCAGGGCCGTGGTTCCACGATAATCATCGTAAAAAAGATTGGTGACCAGAATTTGCAGCGGTTCGTCAATATCCACCAGTGGCGGCGCCACTCTGCGTAATATTGCATTAAACAACGGCTGCAGATCAGGGGTCAATTCAGGTGTTTCCCCGGCCTGGGCGGTGATCCCGTTGGCGTAAATGATTGGGAAATCTGCCTGGAGGTCATTGGCACCCAACTCAATAAACAGGTCAAAAGTGTCGTTCACACTGCGCTCAGGGTCGGCATCCTTACGATCCATCTTATTGATCACAACGATTGCGGTATGCCCCATTTCCAATGCCTTTTTTAACACAAACCGCGTCTGTGGCATTGGGCCTTCGGCTGCATCAACCAGTAATAGGACCCCATCCACCATATTCATTACCCGTTCGACCTCGCCTCCAAAATCTGCGTGGCCTGGGGTATCAACAATATTAATTTTTACCAGCTGCCCGGTTAACGGGTCTGGCAGAGTGATGGCGGTATTTTTGGCCAGGATGGTAATCCCACGTTCACGTTCCAGATCATTAGAATCCATGACCCGTTCCATCACCTGTTGGTTCTCTCGAAACACACGGGCCTGCCTTAACATTCCATCGACGAGGGTAGTTTTCCCATGGTCAACATGTGCAACGATCGCAATATTTCGTATATCTGTTCGTTCTACCAGCATTTCTTCCTCAATTCATCCAACTTATCTCTTTTTCGGTTACACCCGACAGAGCAAAACGGGATTAATCATATCAGTTTTGAAGTGTTTTGAACAGGAGCAAATTCCCAGGTAAAAATTGGATTTAACCTGTCAAAAAATCATCCCGTGGTATAGTAGAAACAATCTGGAGAATAAACATGCGCCATTCCCTGTTATTCTGCATTTTATGCCTGTTGGTGATAAGCATTCCATGCCAGGCATGCACCCCTGGGTCAACTCCACAACCAGTTACAAAATCAACCTCAACCTCCATTTCTGCCATTCCAACCGCGGGGCTGCCCGCGAAATCTACTTCTGTCCCGACCAGTCCGGATGTGTTGACTGCCTGCCCGATCGCCGAACAATCCCAGGCGATGCGCGCCAGCCAGATTCCAGACTGGCAGCATATTGGTATTTTCGCCTGTTACCAGCTTACTTTTAACTCTGTCAGATTCCTCGAATAGTTTTCCGGGCAATGAAACTTTGGTTTTTAATAACCAGTCAGGTTCTGTCCTGAATGATATCGTGCTGCGCACATTTCCCAATGCGAAGATTATCTACAACGGAAAAATGACCATCCAGACGGTTAAGATGGATGAAAAGGATCTATCTTTTGAATCCTTTCTTTCCGATCAGACCGGTCTGCGCATTCACCTTGATACACCCCTGAAGAAAGGCGATACCGCCCGATTAGAAATATCCTATACCATCGAAACACCCCTGGATTTTGGATCGGACCTATCTTACGGCATTTATAACCAATCCAGCAGCGGCCCGGAGCTAAATCTGGCGAATTGGTATCCTATCCTGGCGGTCTATAAAAACGGTGATTGGCAGGCAGATCCAGTCCTCATGGGTGGGGATGCCGTGACCAGCCAAACCGCGCTGTTTAAAGTCATGATAACTGCCCCGGATACGTGGAAAATTGCCTCGACGGGCACTCAAATCCAGCAAATTGATGAGGCCGGTTTAAGCCAGCATATTTATGTCAGCGGTCCGGTCAGGGATTTTATGGTTACCGCCAGCCCGGCTTTCGAGATGCGCCAGACATTGGTGGATGACATTTCGATCGTCCAATGGGGAGCCGCCGATACACAGCCGGCATGGGATGCCGCTCTGGAAGATGCCCAAACCGCTCTTCTCTTTTATGAAAACACTTTCGGCCCTTACCCATTTAATGAATTGGATATCGTCGCCGCGAAATTAAAAAATGCCAGCGGAGTCGAGTATCCCGGTCTGGTTTTAATATATGATACCGGTTATCAGTCCAGTCTGCAAAGTGAATTTTTAAAACTTGTGATTGCCCATGAGATTGCCCACCAGTGGTGGTATTCGATCGTCGGAAACGATGTCCTGCACGATCCCTGGATGGATGAGGCACTGGCAACATACAGCAGCTTGATGTTTCTTGAAATCAGCTCACCAACGAACGATTATATCGGGCGCTACCAGACCCAGGTGAACAATTATGAAAAGACCAATCCGAGGCAGTCGATCGAACTGCCGCTGAATGCTTTCCAGGGTCCCAATTCGCAGTATGGACTGGTTGTCTATTTAAAAGGTGCCTTATTCTTCAATGCCGTTCGCCACCAAATAGGCGACAGCACATTTAAACAGGCGCTTGAGACTTACTACCAGGCTCATCAATACCAATTAGCTGCTCCCGCGGACCTGCTGAATTCGTTCACGCAGACCTGCGGCTGCGACCTGACGTCGGTCGAAGGCGATTACGGGGTCCAGCCCGTCAATCCTTGAAACTTCTGCGTAAAAGCAGCAGATAAATTCCAAAGATTATTAAACCGATCGAGCCCGTATTGCCGATAAAAGACAACGCGCTTCCGGGGTCTCCCCCGATATACAACCCCCAGCCAACCATAGCCAATAATCCGCCAGGAATTAATGGCCACCAAATAAATTTGTGCGTGAGAATCCGCGAGGCAATCGTGATCAGCCCCCATCCCAGCGCAAACCACACCAGCATAACTCCTGTTTCTGTCAAACCGTTGAAATCTCCGGACTTTGACCACGCGAAGAATATACCTGGAGCGATTCCCAGGATTAAACAGCCCGGGATGATCAACCCCAACAATTTTTTAAACATCCCCCATATGAGTAAGGAGAGACCCAGGCCTGTACCGATCGTCAGGAGGAATGCAAAGAAAGTAATTTGGTCAAAAATTAATGGCAAACCGGCAGAAATGAACAGGAATCCGGGCACTAATGCCCAATAAGCATGTTCTTTCTGCGAATAAATCGTAGCGGCAAGAATGGCGATAAAACCGGCTCCTGAACAAACCAGGAGCAGTCCCCCACGGGATATATCCGCAATTGGAATTAACCGGTTGAGCAAAAAGAAACTTCCCCAGCCTAATCCACCGACTAACGCCCCAGGAATAGCCAGGGCTAACCGCCGGATCCGGACCCCATAAAACAATCCCAGGGCGCCCAGGAAAGGCAAAACTAATAGAGTCAGCCAACCCGTATGCAGCCATCGATCGAGGATATAAATGAACCCGGAGCCAATCAGAATAATCCCCGCCGTGCGGTAAATATGGTTGTCCGAAATTGGGGTATCGTGAGGTTCGACAGGCTTGGTCATCAATATTTTGCTCCTAAAGTATCCCGAGCTCTTTGGCTCTTAGAGTCGCCTGCATGCGGTCGCGTGCATCCAGCTTCGATAAGATATTGGTCAGGTGGTTTTTAACTGTGCCTTCGGATATTACTAATCGGTCCGCAATTTCCCGGTTGCTCAATCCTTCCGAAACTAACCCTAAAATCTCAATTTCGCGCCCGCTCAAGGGGTTGGGAATGCCTTGAACCGGTAAAGCCGCTTTTGCCAGGCGCGAAAATTCGGCCACAACTTTGGCGGTGATAGAGGGTAATAAAAAATAATCACCGCGGGCCGCCGCCCAAATCGCCTCGCTTAACTTTTCCGAGGAAATATCCTTTAACATATATCCGACTGCCCCGGCTTTAAGCCGTCAAAGATGGCTTCATCTTCATCGAATGTGGTCAAAATGATCACCCGGGATTCTGGCAGCACCGATTTTAACCGCTCCGTGGCTGCAACGCCGTTCATCACCGGCATCCTGACATCCATCAAAACAACCGTGGGCCGGGTCTGCACTGCTAAGCGGATCGCTTCCTCACCATTTGAGGCTTCGCCAACCACCTCAAAATCTGTCTGCACAGATAACAGGGTCCTTAATCCTTCACGGAATAAGGCCTGATCATCTACGATTAAAATCCGAATCAGGTTTTTCATCCGGGTAGCGCAATCTCCAATCGAAAACCCTGTTTCGGGGCAGTCTTTATATCAAGCTCACCATTTAAAAGGGTAACCCTTTCCCGCAGGCCCATTAATCCAAAGCCTCCTGTGAGATCTTTTGCTCCAACACCATTATCTTGAATAATCAACCGGATCCTCTGGTCGTCCAGGTAATCAAGCGCCATCCATACCTGCGAAGCCTGCGAATGTTTACGGATGTTATTAATGCTTTCCTGTGCGGCACGATAAAGTGTAAGGTGCACTTGAGGTGAGACTTTCCGCGGATGCCCCACGATTTTGAATTCGGCGCCCAAATTGATCATGTCGCAGGTCTTGACCAGTTTTTCTATCAATTCCGCCAGCGGAAGGTTTTCATCTGGAGATGCTCGCAGGGCGCTTACCGAGCTACGCACATCTGCGAGCGCATCTTCCGATAACGCCTGGGCCTTTTCAAGCAATGAATAGGCTTTTGCCGGGTCCTGGGTCATCACCGCCTGTGCCGCCTGGATCTCAATGTGTATGGTGGTCAGGTAATGTCCTAACCCATCATGAATTTCACGTGCCAGACGGTTTCGTTCCTTGGTTACGGCCAGTTCTTCGGCCTGGACGGCATACTCCCTCAACTGCTGGTTGGCAACCTGTAATTCCTCCACCAGCCGTTCAACCTCCCTGCGCGCTTTTCCTTCGCTGATCGAACTTTGGGTAAATACCATGATAAAAACCTGGCCGGCCAGAAAAATGGGCATATTCGCCCAGACATCCGCCCAACTGCTTGCATAAGAACCTGATGAAATTACATAGATTGCCAATATGGCTGCGTTGATAAAATAAACCCACAACTCATCCAACAGAGCTACAGCCTGCCCAACCAATGGCAGGAGCAGTAAAGCATTAAACCCGGCACCTTTGCCCAATGAAACGATCAACCCACCCAGTGGAATTTGGATCAAAAAATAACCAATCCGGACCACATTCATGTTGGCATTCACGCAGTAGCTATACCCATAAATGCCCACAAATATGTATACCGAACCCAGGACGATCATCAGCAGGATATCCCACAACATCGCCTGACGGAGTGAAGCAAAAGTGGCAAAATAAGACGCCAGAACAACCACTGCAAAAGCAATGTCCGCATTCGAACCTGGTTTGATATTCGTTGGCTGGCGCATATTTGTCCTGGCAATTATAGCATTTACACCGATGGTTTTATTCTCTGATCGAGTTCATGTTAATTTTAGGGGGTCATGGTGCAACCTAGGACCGAGACTATGACCTGCCTCACATAGATATTCCCTCTTTTCTTTGTACACTAAAAAAAACCTTGTGGTTATTATGGAGAAAAATGTGAATATCTTAATGATTTATCCGGAATTTCCAGATACATTTTGGAGTTTTAAACACGCCTTGAGTTTCATCGATAAATCCGCCGGCAATCCTCCACTGGGATTATTGACTGTCGCCGCTTTACTCCCCGCCGAATGGCACAAACGATTAATTGATCTAAATGTCGAGCCACTGACGAAAACAGATATGGATTGGGCCGATTTAGCCATGGTGAGTGCGATGGATATCCAGCGCGAATCGGTTCGTAAAGTAATTGCGCGCTGCAAACAAAACGGATTGAAAGTTGCCGCGGGAGGGCCGTTATTCACCGAGGATTACCAGGATTTCCCTCAGGTAGATTATTTTATTTTGAATGAAGCTGAAATCACGATCCATCAATTCATCAATGATCTGGAAAGCGGCATTCCCCAGCATATTTATTCGACCTCAGAATATGCAGATATCACTCAAACGCCCATCCCGTTGTGGGAATTGTTAAAAATTAAAAGCTATGACAGTATGGCGATCCAATTCTCGCGCGGCTGCCCCTATAATTGTGATTTCTGCAATGTGACCGCCCTTCTGGGTCACCGCCCGCGCACAAAAACTGCCAATCAATTGGTTGCGGAATTGGATAGTCTCTACCAATTGGGATGGCGCCGCAATATATTCATCGTTGATGACAATTTTATTGGCAATAAACGCATTCTCAAAGAAGAAGTGCTGCCGGCGATCATCGAATGGCGCAAAGGCAAAACCGGCTGCCTGTTTATCACCGAGGCGTCGATTAATCTGGCGGATGACGAGAAATTAATGGTGATGATGCAGCAAGCCGGTTTTACCCAGGTTTTCATTGGTGTCGAAACGCCAGATGAAGAAAGCCTGACCGAATGCCACAAAACCCAGAACCGCAATCGCGATCTCGTCGAAAATATTCATACCCTGCAGCATCACGGTTTTCAGATTATGGGTGGCTTTATCGTGGGTTTCGACAGTGATACCCCTACGATTTTTGAGCGGCAAATAAAGTTCATCCAGGAATCAGGCATTGTCACCGCCATGGTGGGAATTCTTCAGGCGCCTCTAAATACCCAGCTCTTTAAGCGCCTGCAGTCTGAAGACAGAATTGTCAAGACTTTTTCGGGGAACAATACCGATGGAACTTCAAACATTATCCCTCTTATGGATCCGGAAGTGCTTCGTAATGGCTACCAACACCTGTTACTTCAGATTTATTCCCCGCGCCTCTTTTATCAACGCATCAAGACCCTGCTCAAACATATCAAACCTGCCCAGGCAACTGTTCATTTGGAATTCGCCGAGATCCGTGCCTTTTTCCGTTCTGTCTGGCGTTTAGGTATTATAGGACCAGAGCGCTGGGAGTATTGGAAGCTAGTTTTCTGGTCGTTGTTTACCTGCCCGGATAAATTCCCGCTGGCAATTACCATGACCATCTACGGTTATCACTTCAGCAAAGTCAGCCAGCTGCATGTTCTTAATCCTGTCCTGGAAACAATAAAAGCGGCTTCCTCCATCGTAACGGCGCCTGCTCGTTCGGTGAGAATCGCCGGCGAATAAAAATTAATCAATTTCTTTGCGGATACAAAAGGCGAGGAGCTCAAACCGCACCTCGCCTTTTGAATTGCCAGGTCGAACCCTTATGGAACAAAGGGGTTAAAATTCGTCGCCCGATCGTAATAATCTTCGTTTTCACTCTTTTTCAAGAAATTGACCACCATATAGGTCACCGGGGTCATGATGGCTTCGATCGAACATTTGAAAATATAATTGCTCACCACCAGGGTGAAAAATAATTCCCACGGAAATACATTGAACACGCTGGCGACAAAGATAAAGATCAGCGAATCGACGCCTTCTCCCACCAGTGTGCTGCCGATTGTTCGTGTCCACAGCCAGCGGCCCTGAGTCATCACCTTCATTTTTGCCAGGATGACTGAATTGCTGAATTCACCTGCAAAATATGCCGACAGGCTGGCGACCACGATCCCCCCGCTGCTCATCCCGCCTAAAACATTGTCAAAGGCATTTTGCCCAACTCGGGATGCCCAGTCAGCTTCGCCGGGCATGATTTTAACCAACCACAGGACGAATGCGCTGAAAGCCAGGCAAAAGAAACCCATCCAGATAACCCGCCGGGACCGGCGGTACCCATAGACTTCGGTTAAGACATCCCCAAAAATATAGCTCAATGGAAATAAAATCGTCCCGGCATCAAAAGCCAGGGGCAGTCTGTTAAACAGGCTTACCCCCCAATCCACGATTTTGGCGGAAGAAGCGATATTGCTGATAATTAATACCGTCACAAACAACGCCATTACGAGATCAAAATATCGAAATGTGCGTTCTTTCTCTGTTTTCTTAAAACCTGTATCCATTAACCACCTGAAAAATAACCTTGAGTATTTTCATAAACAAACAACCTATTATACCGTACCCGAAAATAGATTGCGAAAAGTTTAAAAAAAAGCCCCTTCCCATTGCTGGGAAGGGGCACATCGGATAACAGATTACTTGGGAGCGTTTTCTTTTAGGATCGCGTTGGATTTATCGATTGCCGCCTTCAAAAGTGCGGGGATATCCGCTTTTGGATCGGCGATGACTTTGCTCATCAGGTCAGTATCAATCAAGGCGCGCACCGGATCGTATCCAGCCACCGGTGATTCGATCATCGCGTACTGCGCCCAATCGAACATCTTGGCGTAGGAATCAGCCACAGGGCCCCATTTTGGATCGGCTTTGAAAGCAGCGATCACCGTATCTTTGGCAGACTGGCGTACGGGCAGGTAGCCGGTTTGAATTGCCCAGCGGGATGTCTGCGCTTTTTCACCCAGGAACTTGATCACCAGCCAGGAAGCCAGTTCCTGTTCAGGAGTGGTCTTGTAGACTGAGATCGAGGCGCCGTACAGGTTTACCGCCGGCTTGCCCGTGTTGGGCAGCATGGCGATATCCCATTTGAAATTGGCGCCCTTGGTGACGGTATCGGCATAGTAAGGTAGCCCGGAAGAAGAAGCGATGACAAATAACACCTGGCCATTGCTAAAGCGGTTCTGCTCGCCATAGCGTTCGCTGGTTGGAATTTCAATCGCGCATTTCTTGTCGAACAGGCGCTGGATCATCGCCAGGGTATCCACACCCGCCTGGCTGTCAAATACGTAGGCAGATCCATCCGCAGCCAGAATCCTTCCGCCGCGTGAAAAAACCTGCGAAGCGAAGTTGGAGGCATCATGGCGGAAAGCCCAACCGTATTTATCAGTTTCTTGCGCGGCCTTGCACGCAATTTCTTCGAATTGCGTCCAATCTGTTGGAGGGGCAGTATAACCCAGCTTATTCAGCCAGTCCATATTGAAATACATAACCTCCATCGACCGCTGGGTCGGGAAACCCAGGATTTCGTTTTTGAACTGGGGATTCTTGTCGCTGTCCAGGAAGGTCTGGAAGTAATCCTGCTTATCTGCGGCGGACAGGCCGTATTTCGGGCTGTTAATAAAGGGGGTCAGGTCAACCACCGCACCCTGGCCGCGGTAGAAAGCGGCCTGGTTCTGGTAGGCGACCGACATGGAAGGCGGCTGGCCGGCCTGAATGGCCGCGGTCACCTTGCTGTAAACGTCACTGTAGGAAGCCCCGGCGATTTCCGCGGTAGCAGTGATTCCGTAGGGATTCGATTTGTTAAATTCATCGAGCATACCCTGCAAAAAATCCTGGTTAGCCTGGGGTTGGTTATGCCAGTAGGTCACTTCAACTTTCTGGCCTTCGAGATTGATTGCATCCACCATATCGGGGGATGTGGGTGGGTTTGTTACAGCGAACTTGGTAGGTGCGGTCGTTGGCTGGGCGGCAGCCGTCGTCGGGGCGGTAGTGGGGGCAGGTGTCGCGGCAGGCGCGCAAGCGGCCAAAACCATCGACAGAACCATGACAACCATCATAATTTTGAACATATTGGAACGCATACTTCTCTCTCCTTGTGAAAATAGGTCTTATTTGGTTGACACTCAACCCAAACATGGTTATCGTTGGAGACCTGTAAAAGACATCACCTCCTTTTCCAAAAAGTAAAAAAAATTAACCTTTGATACCCGTTCTGGCGATTCCTTCAGTAAAGTACCTTTGTGTAAAAAAATAAAATATTAATACCGGCAGTACGACCATCGTCGCAAAAGCCATCATCAGCTGTTCTTTCGTGCCGCCTTCTCCTACCAGAAACTGCTGTAACCCAACCGCTAAAACGCGCATATTGCTGTTCCGCGTGACCAGCAGCGGCCATTTGAAGCTGTCCCATGACCAGATAAAGTTTAACAAGGCGACAGTGATGACCGCCGGTTTGCTCAAGGGCAAAACGATAGAAAATAAATAACGTATATGGCCGGCGCCATCGATCAATGCCGCGTCAAATAAATCTTTGGGAATCTGCTGGTAAAACTGGCGCAGTAGAAATATGCCAAAAACGCTGACCATGAAAGGTACGGTCAATGCCAGATAGGTGTTATACCACTTAAAGTTATACATCATCACTAATTTTGGCACCAGGGTCAGGTCATTTGGGATCATCAGAGTCGCCAGTATAAACATGAACAGGATATTCCTCCCCGGCACCTTGATAAATGCAAAGGTGTATGCCGCCAGGATTGAAGTAAACAATGTCCCGATAACAATTGCCAGGGTAACGATTGCACTGTTTGAAAAATAGCGGTAAAACAACGGCACACCCCACTGCTTGTCAAAGCCAATGGTCTGGATCGCATCCGGAAAATTACTCCACTGCGGGGCTTCGGTTCCTAAAGGCCACCATGGCCAAAAATTGTTATTGATAATGCTGCCATAACTCTTCACAGCGGAAAGCAGCATATAGATAAACGGAATTACCGCGATAATCGCGCCGATGGTTAAGACCACGTAAATACCAGTTCGTCCCCAATTGATGCGGCCGCCAGTATTTACCCGGGTGTCCAATGATTTTTCGGATGCCATGGGATCTCCTCTTGACCGCTTATTCGTAATTGACGCGTTTGCCGGCGAGTTGATTTTGGAAAACGGTCAGGAGCATGATGACCAGAAATACGATAAATGATAGGGCTGCGCTGTATCCATAACGGTTATATTGATAAAGTTGTTGAAAGATAAAAATACTCGAAGTTGTGGTCGCATCCCCGGGACCACCCATCGTCATAATATAGATGTGATTGAATGCTTTAAAGGTGCCAATCACGGTGAGGATTAACAGGAAAAATGTCGTTGGAGATAGCAGCGGGAAAGTGATATATCGAAATAATCCCCATCCTTCGGCGCCATCCACCTTCGCAGCATCATACAATTCACCTGGAATATTGCCCAAACCTGCCATAAAGATGACAATGTCATATCCGATAAAAACCCAGGTGGTATATATGATCAAGGAAACTAATGCCAGACTGGGACCTTGTGCCCAGGCAGGCAAAACAATTCCCGATTGAGAAAATAGTAGGGTGAAAATACCTTTGGACTCACCAAGCCACTTTTAACCCCTCTCCACCCAGTGCTTGTATAAGTTTATTGATCGGTCCGTTATCCGGGCTGAATAAGAAAGCCCAAACCGCGGCAGAAGCTACTGTGGTTGTAATGTAGGGCAAGAAATATAACATGCGGTAGAGAGCCAGTCCGCGGATTTTCTGAAACAGCAGGTAAGCCAGAACCAGGCCTAATCCCAACTGAAGGGGGACAGAGATAATCGAGAAGGAAGCAGTCACCAGTAAGGAATGCCACATATCCGGGTCATTGAAGGCCCGGGTATAGTTATCGAAATAGATCATGCTGACGCAGGATAACTTCCAATCGCACATACTGATATAGAAGCCGTAAATCACTGGATAAAACTCAAATACCAGCAGTAAAATAAAAGCCGGGGTTAATAAACCGTAACCCAGGCCAAATTCTTTTATTTTGCGCCACTTCCTTGCTGATGATACCCCTGTTCTAGAAGCTACTGAAACCGTCTCAGATTGTGCCGCCATTAAATATGCTTCTCCTCACGACTCTGTATGGAATTGCATTTTTAATTTTCAGCTTTTTGACCACCCGAAATAATTGTACTAAAAAAATATATATTCCACAACCTGTGGTGGAAGATTCACATCCCAGAGCATAACAAATCAGGATTAACAGCCCTTCAAGAACAGGTTAACCTATTGTAAACAGCTCATCTGGATTTTAACTTGAAACGCGACAGGATCGGATCATGGTCTGACAGGCGATTATTGAAAGCAAATTCGGCATTTACATGGATCGCATTATAAAAACTCAGTCTTTCTGCCAGCGAATGGCTGGCGACCAACTGGTCCAAAACCTGGGAATTGCCGTCATAGACATAACTGTACTGCTGGTTTTCCGGTAAAGTCAATACCAGGTTCTCCAGGCCGTTTTGGGTAAGTTGTTTCAAAGTTGTTGAAAACTGGAAATCATTAAAATCGCCCAACACCAAAATATTAGCCTGCTCATCCAATTGCAGGATCGTATCAATGAACGTCCGGATCACTTCAGCCTGCTTTATCCGCTGCTTTTCAGAGGATAATACTGGTGGCTGGTACCTCCCAAAAATGGGGGAATTGCCGCCCTTTGAATTCAAATGCACTCCGATGAGAAATATTTTATGGTCCCCAATGAGAAATTCTCCGACCAATGGCTTTCGACTGTTGCTAAACGCCGGATTATTTGGCTCGATTCTCCCTGGGTTCAGGGTCAATTCTGGACCGTTGGAACCTGCTTTTATACCAACCGTGTCCGCCGCCCCGCCTTTACCCCGATCGATAAAATGGATACCTCTATCCGTCCGGAATAAAAATCCCACGCGAATATTACCGCCAGGTTCTCCACCATCCTGGTTTCGTTCCGGGGGTATATCCCGGTAATCATAGGTTGGGCCCCCTGCACTTTTTACGGCATCGATCAACATCCGGTAGGTCTGGCTGGCATCGGTGACCAGATCGTCTGTGAGGCCATTATTATCTTGAATTTCATCCAAAGAAATGATGTCGGGAGTTCTCAAGTTATTGACGATCAACCGGGCATACTCATCGAACCGTGTTTTTCCGTCGCCGGGATCGAGGTTCTGGACATTCATGGAAGCCAGTGACAGTTCATCCGGCTTTGGGTCAGGCGCAATTTCTTTGGTAAGTTGTCCTGGCTGAAAGGATGGGGTTTTGGTAAGCTCCAGTTTAAAATTACCAAAGGAATAATCCAAAATACCAGTGATCGGTTGGTCAAAACTGTCTCCGACATTAAAATCTGGCAGCTTCGTCAACAGATCGTCAATAATGATCCGTTCCGGGTTAAAGTCCTCCTGGCGAATGAGAATTCCACCCCGAAGGGTTCGTAAACCCGCATCCTTTCCATCATCTGCCAGGATTGCGGTCTCTTTATAATCGTTTGTTGGTCCTACCACCACTGCCTGGTTGACCTGTACCAACATAACTTCCATGCTTTCGTAAAAATCCAGGTCGTTCGTGTCGGGGTTATATTCTTCATTTCCCCCTTTGATCACCTGGGGAGGCGGCACTCGTCCACCTCGGCCAATCACCACCGGGGTCGGCAGCGGATAACCTGCTTTAATTTTTGCGATCCGAGGATTCTTAATTTCAGTAACCGAAAGATTGCCCGTTGCGATCCCACCCGGGTAAAATTCACTCACCTTTCCGCTGACCAGAATTTCATCCCCGATTTTTACCGAAGGTGGGGCCGCCGTAAAAATGAAAATCCCCTCACTGGTTCCATTATCACTATCCGGGGAAGGATCTTGCATATAAAAGCCATCTGCCTTGACCGCAGTAACCACCCCATGCACATTATTCACTTCCTGGTTGTTCAGCGGAGAAACCTGCGCATCACCCTGGATTGAATGGATCGGAGGCCCAAACCTGGGCAAGGGTGTGGAGGTCGTGAGACTGATCGATGCTAAAGACGGCGTTGCGCCATCCGGTATCGGTGTAGGACTAAAATTGTAGCTCGCCGAACAACCGGCAAAAAATAATACTGCGAGAACAGGCAGGAAGAGAAATTGCGCTGATTTCCTTTTCATAAAAAAACCACAAAAATGGGATAGAGCGAGTATATCATGGGTCTATTTTATGACTTTCCTAATTTAATTCGGTGATTACCCATAAGTGGTTTTAACCCCCACAGGTGCTGGTTTTCGTCTCACAATTTCCGGCACAGGTGGCGGTAAAACAGAGATGTGGGTAATCACCAGATTTTAATATATTGACCAATTTCAAAATCACATTACAATAAGGTATCTAAATTATCTTTAAATTAAATGCAGGAGGCAGACGTGCCCGTTTATGAGTATCTTTGCAAAGATTGCGGCAATCAATTCGATAAAATGCGCCCAATGAGCCAGGCGGATGTGGTGATTGAATGCACGAACTGCCATAGTGAATTTACCCGGCGGATGTTATCTCGATTTTTTGCATCCAGTGAGGGCCGGGCAATCGCTACCCAATCTAGTTCGTGTTCGGGTTGCGGCGGCGGTTCCTGCGGCTCATGTGGATGTGGTTCAAACTGAAAAATACCCTAAAATGAAAAATTTTAACGGTAAATTGGTACTGGTAACCGGCGGTTCCAGCGGTATTGGGCTGGCTGTTTCTAAAATATTGGCAGGTCGGGGTGCCAATGTTTGGATTTTAGCGCGCCGCGAAGACAACCTTAAATCTGCTCTCGAAGAAATTAAGAAAGCGCTTCCGCTTCCAATCAATCTTTTGGATATCTGGTGGCGGATGTGTCCTCATGGGAGCAAGTTCAAAAAGTGGTAGGCGAGTTTGCCACCCGTACAGGCACGCCTGATTTATTGATCAACAGTACTGGGATATCGCGACCCGGCGAATTTTTAGAGTTGGATACGGAGATTTTCCATCAATTGATGGAAGTAAATTACATGGGTCCGGTACATGTCATCAAGTGCCTTATCCCAGGCATGGTCCAGCGAAAATCTGGTTATATTGTCAATATTTCATCCATGGCTGGTTTGGGAGGTGTTTACGGGTACAGTGCGTATGGCGCCACCAAATATGCCCTGCATGGCCTGACAGATGTCTTGCTGTATGAGCTCAAGCCATACAACATTAAATTCTCGATCGTATTTCCACCGGATACCAATACCCCCGGTTTTGAAGCGGATCAGGAATACTTGCCAGCCCTAACCAAGCAAATGAACGCAGATTTTTCCGGCGTTATGCAAGCGGAAGAAGTTGCGAAAGCAATTGTGAGCGGTATCGAAAATGATCAATACTTCATTCTTCCGGGTTTCACCAATAATCTTCTAAACGTGTTCAACAACATTTTTGGCTACAGGCTGCCTGGGTGGGTAGTTGATTTAACCCGCAACAAGCTGGCGCGGAAAAACGCTAAGGTTGCGTGAAAATACCACCACCACACCGGTCCAGATCAAGTCGGTCACGAACAGATGAACGATTTGCATCCAGATAGGCGCTAACAAGATTACGTTAAACCCTCCTAACAGCAGCTGCAGTCCAAACAACAGCATCACTCCGCTGACCAACCTTTTGGTCAGCGGGTTTGTTTCTTTTTCACGCAGCCATCGAAAAACCAGGCCGCCAAATACTGCCAGCGAAAAAGCCAATAAAGGATGGTAAACCCGCAATCGAATCAAAAAATGGGCAGAGGTGGAAGCGTCTTGCTGCAGGCCCTGGGCTAATGAAGTCGCTGGAAACAAGGTATCGCCAAGGGCAGTGATCGCTCCGGAGGCGCCGACCAATACCATCGCCGAAATCACGATCAACAGCAGCCAGCTGGGAAAGCCGTTCCAGGTTAAGGCCACCGGTTCGCCGAAGGATGCCCACCAGGCGGTCAGCGCCAGGCAGGCCAGAAGCAAGAAAGTATTCAACAGATGAATGACGATCACCACCGCCCGGGTGACCGAATCGTCCGTCCCCGTCAGGTTAAAATAACACCAGCCCTGCGCCGACCAGGGCTTCCGAAACCGTAAACAGCAGCACCCCCGCGGCAGACCAGCGCAGCCAGGATTTTTTGGAAGTCGCCTTCCATACCCAAATAAATAAGACCACTGCCAGAATTATTACCAATCCGCTGGTAACACGGTGAATAAATTCAATGACTGTACCTATTTGAGGGTTCTGTGGGATAACCTCGCCGTTACAAAATGGCCAATGCCCGCCGCAGCCTGCGCCGGAGCTGGTCGCACGAACGAAAGCGCCCCATAAAACAACGAGCATATTATAAAAAAGGGCTCCCCACGCGATTTTCTTAAACAATGGATTAATTTTCATCCCACATCTCTCCTGCGAAGTTCTGCCAGCAATTTCCGGCTGCGAATACCCAGCCAGGCCGCCTGTCCCAGGTTCGCCAGCAAAAACCCTCCCATGCCCACGTACAGGCCGGGGATTTTACCATACGATATCCCGCCAACAGCCGTGAGAACGAAGATTCCCACAAAGATGGCGGTCGCTTCTGGAATCGCCTTAGTTTTCCTGCCATTTACCAGGGTACCCTGGTACCAGCTCTGAAAAATTGTCAGGGCTGCCAGTGGTATGGCGATCATGAATGCATTCCTGGCATAACTGGCCAACTCTGCGGGCAGGGCAGAAACAGAGGCAAACCAGAAGGTGGCGATGGGTGTAAGGATCACCAGGATCTTGATCATGGTCACCGAACCTGCCAGCATAAATACGAAATTCTTAATACTGTAGTAAGCCCCGTTTTCATCAGTCAGGGCTACTACCACTTCGTTCAACGCGAACCCAAAGCTGCGAAAAATGGATACAAACCCCGACACCACCGGCCAGACCGCAAGCGAGATCAATGGATCGGGCATCCGGCTGAGCGCCGCACTGCCCATCGGCTGCCACATTAATCCCAGAAAGGAGGTCATGGCTAACGGGATATAAAAATTAGCAAATGCCCGCCAGCTGAGAGCAGGAACAGGTGGAAGCGGCTTGATCTCATATTTCAATACCGGCCTGACTCGGATCCCGGCGTAAATCGCCTCACTCAAGACACCAACCGACTGGGCAATGGCCCCAACCGCGACCCCCGGTAAAGACCCCAGCAGATAGCCTGTGATCAGCACAATCGCTCCTCCGCTCAGGCGGATGATCGTCCCAACACCCACCGCGTCCGAATGTCCGCTGCGGATCAACACCCCCTGCTGGAACCTGCGGTAAGCGATCGACCAGGTCCAGGGGGTGATCAACATCAGTCCCAGACGGCCTGGCTCGACTACATTTTCAGGCAAATTAATCAATTGACGGGCCACAAAATAATAGACCGGCGTAAATGCGATGATCAAATGGACCAACGTCATGGTCCCGCCAGCCACCATCATGAAGCGAAACAGTTTCTTATAAGATGCCCAATCTCGCGACAACGCGACGGATGCTGCCAGCAGCATGATGATCGGTGATTCCACGATTAATGCAACCGGATAGACGATCCCCCCGTATGCCGCCAGGTTGATTTCCGGATTGGGTAAACGCGCGATCACCATACTCAATGCCGGTATTTCAAATGTCATTAATAACCAGCTGGCAGCCAATGGCCACCAGGTGCGAAAAATCCGCCTGATCGGCAGCCGATTATTCTGAGAAACAGAGTTTGCCATTTCAACAGCCAAATTTAGGATCTCAAGAGTATAGCATCTCCGCTGGATCCCATAAAGGGAAGAGATGGCTGATCACCGCCTTAACATTATACAATCTATATACAATCTGGGCTTTTGATTATACAATAAAAGAAAAACAGGTGAAAAATGAAGAAAATGCAGTTATTAAATTTGCTCACTCTTTTGGTTATGTTAATCGTGAACGGCTTGGCAAATGCGCTGCCGATTAATGGCATCACAACCGGCGCAATTTCCGATTCATTTCCGGTATTTTTTACCCCCGCGGGATACGTATTCTCGATCTGGGGTGTGATTTATATCGGATTAATCGCCTTTGGTATTTATCAGGCACTGCCCGGCCAACGCGAAAACCCTCGCTTGCTCCGTCTGGGTCCCTGGTTCGCAATCGGCAACGTGCTCAACACTGCCTGGATTTTTCTCTGGCAGTACGGATATTTTACCCTGACACTTTTTGTGATGTTGGGTCTGTTGGCCTCGCTGCTGGTCGTATACCAGCGCCTCGCAGTATCCGAAAAACCTGAAAACCTGCGCGAAACCTGGCTGGTAAACATCCCATTCAGCATCTACCTGGGTTGGATTTCCGTCGCCACGATCGCCAATTTCTCAATTTCCCTCTACAATCTGGGTTTCAGAGGCGGTCCATTATCACAGGAAGTCTGGACAATTGCCGTCATCCTGGTTGCCACAATTCTCGGAGTGATCATGACCTGGCAGCAGCGCCAGATTGCTTATTCCCTGGTGCTGGTTTGGGCATTGATCGGTATCATGATTAAACAATCAGCAATCTCGCCAGTCGTATTTACCGCAGGCGCCGCCGCAGTTTTGCTCGCAATTCTGGTCATCATAAAGGCAGCCACCCCTCTCTTCAAAATTGGGGCGTCCCAAAAGGTAAGCCGTGTTGTATAATGATCCTGTTGATTGGAGGTAAATAATGGCTGAAAATATAGAGACGAAACATAAATCAGAGAACAACCCGGGTCTGAGCGAAGCGCGTGAGCATTTTCGATCCGCTCGCAAAGAAATGCGGAAATCAATCGAAGCATTAATGCCGGCTGGTTTTGTGGAAAGGCGCCGGGCAGCCCGCAAAGAATTTCTATTAGGGCTGCGAAAACTGGTGGATGTAGCGATTGAACGCGTCGAAAAGTAGATAAGTTCAACTTGATAAACAGCGCTTCGTTGAAGCGCTGTTTATCTATGCGATATAACACGATCTGTTTACCTGGAAAATACGGTAAAACCCAGCGCAAAGACGGCACTGATCCCCAAAATAATCGTCCCTGTCGTTTCATGCGCCAGATATAACTGTGTACCCGCGATCAACAGTCCAAAAAATATGATTGCCGAGGAAATGCTTCTAAACCCGCGCTCTAAACGGGCAATCCGGCGGTTGGTCTCTGGCATATGGACCTCTAACTTCCCCTGTTCAATTCGGCTGAGCAGGATATCCGTTTTGCGCGGTAAACCCGCGATCAATGTGAATACGGAGACAATTTCTCCTACCCAGAAACGCCATCCTCCGCTTCCTTCGGCTGCCACAAGTTTCTGGACGTAAGGCCCAATGTTCGTCCAGATGTTAAATTTCAGTCTCCAGTCCGGTGCACAGACCGGATAGGATTCCCACACAGCGCCCCAGCAGCAGTAAATTCTGAGGGATCTGAAATGGCATCTCGTAAAGCAAATCGCCAAACTCACGCGCAAACGCAACTGCTTCCTCCTGGTGCATCGACATGAGTTCCGGTGCTGTCTTCCCCCAAAAACGCTCAAACACCATATTGGTTGCCCGTTCAAGCAGGTCAAGATCAGCGCCTGGCAGCAATACCCCCAGAGACTGGTAGGCTTTGATAATCCGTTTGGCATCCTGCGTTCCGACTGCGATCAAGATTTCCCGCAGGTTATTCATCAGGCTTTCGGATAACAAACCGGTCATGCCAAAATCAATAAACACCAGCCGCCAATTCTGCCCGATTTGCTCAATTTCTTCTGCCGCTACCGGCAAAACAAACAGATTGCCCGGATGGGGATCCGCGTGAAAGAACCGGTCCTCAAAAATCTGTTTAAGATAGGTGCTAAAAAGCTTTTCAGCCACTTCAGCGCGGTCAATGCCGGCTGCTTCAATCGCCGGGTAATCGGTGATCTTTATCGCGTCGATATATTCCAGTGTTAAAACTCGCCGGGTGGTGTGGCTCCACACAACCTTTGGAACCAGGATTTTCGGATCGTTCTTAAAATTCTCAGCAAACCTTTCCGCATTCTTCCCTTCGTTCAGGTAATCCAATTCTTCCATAAACGAACGGCTGAATTCTGCCATTAGAGCCGGCACATCTGCCCGTTTACGGATCGGTGGGTAGCGCATCAGCCAACCGGAAACCACCTTTAAAGCAGAAAGGTCGATCTCGATGATTTTATCAATATCGGGTCGCTGGATTTTGATGATCACTTCATACGGATCGTCACTTGAAGTTGCATTGGTCCGGTGGATTCGGGCTCGATGCACCTGGCCAATCGAAGCCGCGGCCAGCGACTGGGGGTCAATTCTCTCAAATTTTTCTTCCAGGGATACACCGAAATCTGAAACCGCCACTTTCAGTAAATTCTCAAGCTTCTCAGGTTGTACTTCATCCTGCAAACCGGCTAATTCATTGGTGATAATTACCGGTAAGACGTCCAGACGGGCCGATAGAAACTGGCCCACTTTAATCATTACGCCCCCCATGCGGATTGCTTCCTGCCGGAACGCCGCAGCCATACGACGGTATCGTTCCTGCCGGGTGGATCTGACCAATTTGCGGAATCCTATCCGGAACAGGATAATATCCCACCAGATAAAGGAAAGAATAATTTTCGCAAAAAACCAGAGGATATGCTGGTAACGATTACGATACATGATTTTGGATTATACCATTCTGCGATTTTACCCTCCCATCAAATGATATAATCGGGATCAATGATTAACAATCATAAAAAATATTAAGGAAAGGAATAAAAATGGCTCCTCAGCAATGGAAAACCGCACCAGAAATGAAAATTGACCCCAAAAAGAAATATACAGTTTCAATGAACACTGATCGGGGCATGATCGAAATAGAGTTGTATCCTGAACATGCGCCGGTTACCGTGAATAATTTCGTACATCTTGCTCGAGCAGGTTTTTATGACGGAATTACATTTCACCGCGTGATTGGTAATTTCATGATCCAGGGCGGCGACCCCACCGGCTCTGGCATGGGAGGTCCTGGCTACAATTTCCAGGATGAAGTGCGCAATAACCCACTTAAACATGAAACCGGGGTGTTATCCATGGCAAATGCCGGCCCCAATACCAATGGAAGCCAATTTTTCATCACTCATTCACCTCAACCCCATCTAAACGGGAAGCACACGGTTTTTGGCAAAGTGACCAAGGGAATGGAAGTGGTCAATGCCATCCGCCAGGGCGATAAGATGATCAAGGTAACCGTTGCTGAAGTCTGATCGGCTTAATGGATAACCTGCTAAATATTATTGCAATCGCAGCCATCGCATTGATGGTATTTCTGGCAGTTGGGTTTGCCGGTTTCAGGGTGCCTGCTCCATTAAGGTGGCCGGCTGGTAAACCCACTGCCTCCCTTTCGACGCTTCCGCAGGATCTCGATCTGCCTCCCCTCGCAAAGAAATGGCTCTTTCAAGGTACTGCCAGAGCCGAAAACCCCTCAACGCTGGTTGCCTGGGGAAGAGGAAAGATTGTATCTCAACTGCCCATCTTTGGAAGAACCTGGCTGCCTCTATCCTGGACCTTGTATTTAATTCCGGGAGAGAATTTTATGATCCAAAACCGGATCACCTGGTTTGGCCGGCGTTTTATTCGCGGCGGGGAAGAGTACCGTGATGGAAAAGGTTCATTTGTTCTGGGTTCGAAGACCACGGAGTACCAATATCTTGATGAGACCCAGCGTGCTTTGGTCTGGTTCTATTCCATCTGGCTCGCACCTGCCAGCCTGGTCGCAATGGATGCCGTTTCTCTTAAGGATAACGGCGATGGCGGCCTGAGCTTGATGGTTCATCAGAATCAGCGATCATTGCTGCAGTTTGATCTTGATTTCAACTCAACCACCGGCCTGTTACAAAGGATTTCCGGTACCCGCACAGGCAGCCGGACCGGTGGCGATTATCCATATATCGCCTCCCTGTCCCAGCCGAAAAATTTTGGTGAAGCCGGGAAGATCCCCACTCGTTATGTCGCGAATTGGGATAATGATGTGTATATCCAATTTGAACTGGCTGGGATCGCTCTAAACCAGGACGTGTCTGATGCCATGCAAACTGGTGTCGAAGAACTGCCGTCCCTTTAAATCATTCCTTTCGATCGAAAGAAAATCTAATGACCGACGCCCAGGCTTTTTGTAATACCGTCATCCAGAACGTCGAAAAGGTAATCGTTGGCAAACGGTCAGTCATCGAATTATTGATGGTGGCTTTGTTGTGCGAAGGCCATGTTCTTCTCGAAGATGTACCCGGTGTCGGCAAGACCATGCTGGCTCGCGCATTGGCTACCAGTTTAAAGGGTCGATTTAAACGCGTTCAATGTACGCCGGACCTGCTCCCTAATGACATCACCGGCGTTTCTGTTTTTAATCAACGCAGTGGAGATTTCGAATTCCGTTCAGGGCCTATTTTTGTAAACATCTTGCTGGTAGATGAAATAAACCGCGCCACCCCCCGCACGCAATCTGCCCTGCTCGAAGCCATGCAGGAGCAGCAGGTAACGGTCGATGGCGTAACCTACCCCCTTCCACGCCCTTTTTTGGTTATGGCAACCCAAAACCCGATCGAATACGAGGGTACCTTTCCCTTACCAGAAGCCCAACTCGACCGTTTTTTAATGAGAATTGCCATGGGTTATCCAGCTCCCGCCGATGAGCAGAAACTGCTCGGTCATTTGAGCCGCGAACATCCCATCAACCAGCTGCAGCCTGTGGTTGACGGCAGCCTCCTCCCGGCTCTCCAGCAGCAAATATGGGATATTCATGTCGATGAAAGCCTGCAAGCATATATCATTCAACTGGTCACCGCGACGCGCACCCACCCAGAGCTGACGCTTGGCGCCAGCCCACGGGCCAGCCTGGCGCTGTATAAAGCAGCCCAGGCCCTGGCAGCGATCGCCGGGCGCGACCATGTCATCCCAGACGATATCCAGGTTCTGGTACCATTTATTCTGGCACACCGTTTGATCTGCTCGCCAGAGGCGGAGCTTCGCGGGAAATCTGCCAGGTCAATTCTGAATGAAATCATCACCACCGTTCCATTACAACTCGGCGCGTCACCTGCAAAGACCAGTTAAAACCCATGAGCGGCGCATTCATCGCCTTTTTGGCGGTCATTTTATTCGTCGCAGTTTTTACCAGGGATAGTTATGCGTTCATCCTGCTTTACCTTTTTTCCGGCGCTTTTCTGTTTGGCCGGTGGTGGGTAATCCGGATCGCTGCCAATATTTCTTTTGAGCGCAAATTCGAAAAGCGGGTATTTCCTGGAAAAAAAATCCAGGTCAATCTGAAAATAAAAAATAACAGTCGCCTGCCCGCCATCTGGCTGCATGTCCAGGAATCGCTTCCCCTGGAAATATCCACCAATAAAATCCTCCGCCAGGTCTTTTCGTTGAGCGCAAATAGTGAAGATACGCTGACTTACCAGCTTTCTCCATACAAAAGGGGGTATTTTCCTGTCGGTCCGCTCGTGCTTTCAACAGGTGACCTGTTAGGTCTGGTCCAGGAGAAGATCATCAACGGTGAGTGTGATTACCTGACGGTCTATCCCAGAGTCATCCCTCTTTCCAGGGTTCTATTACCATCCAATTCTCCCCTGGGGGATCTGCGGTACAGCCAGCCCATTTTTGAAGATCCTGCCCGACCGGTGGGAAAACGAGATTATGTAGCCGGCGACTCTTTACGCAGGATTGATTGGAAATCCACGGCTGCGGTAGGACGCCTGCAGACCAGGCAGTTCGAACCCTCGATCGCCTTAGAAACGGTGCTTTTCCTGAACCTCAACGCCGAAGAATATTATTATAAATTTCGCTATGATGCCTCAGAATTGGCTGTTGTCGTATGCGCCTCTTTAGCCAATTGGCTGATCAACCGCAAACAGACCGCCGGGTTGGTGGTAAATGGCTCCGATCCTTTTGCGGACGATGCCTTGCCCCAGACTCATTCACCCCGAAAAGGGCGCGTCCACTTGATGCGCATGCTGGAGACACTGGCCCGTGTCCAACTGGTTTCTACTCGTCCTCTTGTGGAAGTTTTACGTCAAAAAAGAGCCGAATTGAGTTGGGGGACGACCATCATTGTCATATCCGGTCAGGCGGAAGATAGTTTATTTGATGAATTTTTTCAAATGCGCCGCGCCGGTTTAAATATTGTGCTCATCTTGTGCGGCGATGGTACTGGCGTACTGAATTCAAAGGCTCGCGCCGGTAAATTTAAAATTCCATTTTTTCACATCCGCGACGAAAAAGACCTGGATATCTGGCGAAAATAATGATGAACCGCAAGCTGCCATCATTTGTTGAAAAGGTCCAATCCCGTACTAACCTGATGAGTTACCTGGTGATTACAGCCATGATGGTCTGTGCATCGATCACATTTGTCCAGGTGGGGTATTGGTTTACCGCGAATATCAGCGGATTTCAATGGGGTTATATTCCAATCCTGGCAGCGGTCGTTTCTCTGGAAGCTATTTTCACCCGTCCGGTTGCCCGAGAATTAGAGGGACGAGAGCGAATCCTTTACCACCTGGCGGAATGGGTAACCATCGCGGTGCTCTTGAAAGTGATTTATTATCTCGTACGAGGATTTGGGGAAATCCTGATCGACCTTCCTTTGTGGCGGGAAAACTTTATAACGTTTTTTCAAGGGGAATATTTTTTCGCATTGATCTTCCTGGCAGCCGTGTGGTTGATCAGCCACATTTCCGCGGATGACATAGAATCGCTCAACGTCGATCCCGTGGATACCTACTGGGATATCGGAAAACTAATGAATACCCGAGGTACGATCCGCCAGACACTGGTCAGCCGGTTTTTATGGATCGGCGTTTTCCTGGTTTTTATGGTAACCGTCGTTCGTTCAAGCATGATCGCGGCCCCCGCCAGCATGGGTTCTCAGGCCCCGGTCATCAACATCATGGCGTATTTTGCCCTGGCATTGGTACTCTTCAGCCAGACACAGTTTGCGATTCTACGCGGGCGCTGGTTCTGGCACCAGACCCCAATATCCAGGGTCCTGACCGGCGCCTGGATTCGGTACAGTCTGGCGTTCTTTGCACTCCTGGCAATCGTGTCCTTCCTCCTGCCGACCAGTTATTCCATGGGGCTGTTGGAAACGTTTAACGCCTTTTTTGGCCTGCTGATAAATCTTGTGGTCGCGGCTGCCCAACTGCTGCTGCTGCCGGTTATCTGGCTCCTTTCCTTGGTGGGCTGTACACGCCAGACCCCGCCTGATAGTAATGCTGCCCCCGCCCCCAGCCCGGTTATACCGCCGCCATTGGTCCAAAACATCCCTCTGCCCTGGTTTGAACTGCTGAAATCCGTTCTTTTTTGGGCGTTATTGATCGGTATCGTGGGGTATGCACTGGTTCAATTTATCCGCCAGAATCCACAAATCCTGGCCTTCTTCCAAAGCATACGGATCTTGCGGTGGTTCTTCTCCCTGTGGCATTGGGTAAGAAATTGGGCGGTTGGCGCAGGCAGTAAAGTTGGCGGTGTTCTGGACCAGATGCGGGTCCGATTCACCCCAAAAAGAAGCAGTTTATCTACGCGCAATCCAAAAGATTGGCTAAACTTTCGCCAGCTAACCCCGCGAGAGCAAATCATTTTTTATTACCTGAGACTGCTTGATCGGGGAGGCGAGCACGGCTTTCGCCGGAAAAAATATGAGACTCCCTCCCAATATGCCAGCAATCTGGAATCACAGCTGCCTGAAGTCAAGGAAGATATCTCCGGATTGACGAACACATTCCTCGAGGCCCGGTACAGCCTGCATCCAGTCTCGATCGAAAAGACAACGATCGTCCAGCGCTTCTGGCGCAATATTACCCGCTCACTCGACCGTCTGCGGAAATCGACATCTGATCCTAAGAAAACATAGTTTGCAACCTTTAAACCTCGGTTACGTAAATAAATACAAATCAACACACGAGGTATGACTATGGATTCAAATCCGCTGGAACGGCTTTATGGGGTATTCGCGAAACCTCAGACGTATTTAAATTTGGTGTATTTGCTGCTTGCTTTTCCGCTGGGATTGGCATATTTCATCTTTCTGGTCACCGGTCTCTCTTTAGGGGTTGGACTGTTAATCCTGTGGGTCGGCCTGCTCATATTGGCTGGTGTGCTGGCGCTTTGCTGGCCGCTGACCCTGTTTGAACGACAGATGGCCATCAGCCTGCTAAAGGTAGAAATCCCTCTTATGACCCATCAGGAATCGACTGGCGGCATTTTTCAACAGGTTAAGCAGCATATTTCCAATCCGGTTACCTGGAAAGGGATTGCCTTCCTGTTCCTTAAATTTCCGATCGGGTTAGCCAGTTTTATCGTCACCATCACATTGGGCTCACTCTCTGTGGGATTGATCCTTGCCCCGCTGGCATATCCGTGGGTGCACATTGATACGGGGTTTAGGCAAATCAACTCCATGCCTGCCGCAGCCATTGCCTGCGTAACAGGATTGGTTATCGCCCCTCTGTCGCTGCATCTTTTTAATTTGCTGGCCGAATGGTCTGGCAAACTGGCGGTCGTCATGCTCGGAACGCCAGTTTCTGAAAGGACACCGTCAGAGACGACCCCACCTGCTATGGCCGCGCCGTTATCCTGACAAAGATTGAGGTGACACAGTCCGCCTGAAAACGATATACCTTAAGTTGGAGAAATATAAAGGATCGAATGAAAAAATCTACATCTTGTTTAGCCTGGCCTTTCGTGGCCTTTTGGAATTTGCTCACTACAATCCTGGGCCTGACGGGCCGGTTGATTGCGGGAGTGCTCGGATTGGCTTTGATGATCGTCGGAATAGTTCTGACCGTCCTGGTCGTAACTGCCCCGGTCGGCATCCCATTGATTGTGTTTGGCCTGCTCTTGATCATCCGCAGTATCTTCTAAGCCATTCGAATAATTTCCCAAGTATATTCAGACACCGAACAGATCAATCCAGATTTTTCCAGGATCGATCTGTTCTCGTTTAATAATGGGGCATTGCGCACAAAATTTTGATCTTTTGCCTGGTGAAAACCGTCAAATCTGGAATAAAATGAAACGATCATTTCTATGGAGGAAGCTGCCTGCTGATGGTCAGAAAAAAGATTGCCTATTTTGTGTCTCATCATGGTTTCGGTCATGCTGCCCGGGCCAGCGCTGTGATGCAGGCTATCCATTCCCTCCGGCCGGAAATCGAATTTGAGCTTTTTACCCGTGCTCCACGCTGGTTTTTTGATTCCTCGCTTACTTTCACATTCGGGTACCATGAAATGACCACGGATGTCGGCCTTGTTCAACCCTCGCCGCTTGAAGAGGACTTGCCCGCCACGATTCGAAATTTGGCCGATTTTCTGCCCTTTCCTTCCATCACTGACAACCCCATCGTGCAGCAGTTGATCCAGATGCAGTTGGATCTGTGCATATGTGATATCTCGCCATTCGGCCTCGCCGCGGCCCGGGCAGCTGGAATACGGTCTGTCCTGATTGAAAATTTTACCTGGGATTGGATCTATTCCGGTTACCTGAAGGAATGTCCAGAATTTGCTCAATTTATCCCACAGTTCACCCGGGCCTTTGAGAACGCGGATATCCATATTCAGACAGAGCCGGTTTGCCAACTCTCACCCCGCTCGAACCTGCTCACCAACCCGATTGGACGCAAACCCAGACTGTCAGCCGGCGAACTGCGCCGGTTATTGTTCATCCCCGCGGATGCATCCGTCGTTTTAATTACCATGGGCGGCTTCGAACTGGATTTTACTTTTACAAATCGATTGGCCGCCAATCGAAAAATCTGGTTTGTAATTCCAGGCGGTGCGGCAAAAGAAGTCGAACACCGCTCCAACCTGGTTCTGCTCCCCCATCATTCCATTTTTTACCATCCGGATTTGATCAATGCCGCGGACGCAGTCGTCAGCAAGGCCGGATACAGTACGATTGCCGAAGCATATCACGCCGGCATCCCATTTGGTTACGTCAGCCGGGATAAATTCCGTGAATCTCCAATTTTATCGGCATATATCCAGCATAATATGCAAGGCATTGAAATCAATGGTGAGACATTCCAGCGTGGAGATTGGCTAGAAAGCGTTTCTGAGTTATTGGATCTGGGGCGTAAGAAACCCACGGGAGAAAATGGGGCCGATCAGGTCGCTAAATATATAGTAAATTTTTTACAATAAATTCCCGAATCCTATTGAGTAGCATAAACCTGAATATTTAATTGAAAAGCGGGACGGCCTGTTGGCCATCCCGCTTTTCATAATTGACGTTAGTCTTAGATCGCGACTACGACGTTGGAGAAAATCTTGCCAATTGCCGGTCCAAGCAGGGCCAGAATGACAATCACGACGACGGCGACGAGCACGAGAATCAACGCGTACTCAACCAAACCTTGGCCTTTCTCTTTCGGTGCGAATAACATAACAAATCCTCCAGGAAAAAATTTTGTGTGAGCAGAAATGCTCACGGGATGAAGATGCATGAATTATACCAACGTTTTTATCTTACATTACATCTTGAAATGGGTTGTTAAGTGATTGTAGAGTCGTTCTGGTTCTTCGTGTTGGATCCAATGCCCAACATTTTCAAACACTTCCAGCTGGCCTTGATCACAAAATTTAATCGAGACCTTCGCCAATTCTACCCCCAGGGCGAAATCATTTGCCCCCCAAAGCAGAAGGGTGGGCTGCATAATTCGCAAGGTTTTTGATAGAAAATTGGATCCACGCGCAAGTGCCCGATACCAATTCAACATGGATGTCATCGCGTTTTCCTGCCCCCAGGCTTCTCGATAATATTTAAAATCCTCTGCAGAGAATGTGCCCTCCCGGCTGGTGCTGCGCATATTTTCGACCAATGTTTTCCAATTTTCCCTTTTGAACATTGCTTCCGGCAGGCTTGGAAGTTGAAAAAAAAGAATATAGGCACTCTTAAATATTTGCGGAGGACGAACCAGCATATTGCGCACTACACCCGTTGGATAGGGCGCATCCAGAACAGCCAACCGTTCGATGCGGTCGGGATAAAGAGCCGCGGCCGCCCAGGCCACGACACCGCCCCAATCGTGACCGCACAAATTGACTTTTTGAATGCCGAGGGTATCCATTAAGCGGATGACATCCCCCGCCAGAATATCCAGGCGATAAGCGGAAACTCCTTTGGGTTTATCACTCAGGTTATATCCGCGCTGGTCGGGTACGATCACCCGCATCCCGGCATTCGCCAATAAATGAATTTGCTTATTCCATCCGTACCAAAATTCCGGGAATCCATGCAGCAGAATAACCGGAGGGCCGGACTTTGGACCAGCCTGCACGATATGCAGCCGAATGTCTCCCACTTGAACCAGAGAATGTTCTATCAACTCATCCATTTTGTTGACCTCATTCTTTCAAGTAACGTACCCATTAAATTATTTCTTCACGGAAACAAAATAATTCATCTGTTACAATTCTTGCTGGATAAGGAAATTTATGAGTTGAGTATATTCCTTAACCACCCTTACGTACATATATTCAGGGATAAGCGATGGAACGTGGCGTTGACTACATTGGCGTGGGCGTGGGGGCAATTATTATTAATGATCTGGGCCAGTTGTTTTTATCGCAGCGCGGGCCGCTTTCGCGCAATGAGCGCGGACTGTGGGAATTCCCAGGAGGTTCGGTCGAGTTCGGCGAAAAACTGGCCGATGCCTTGAAACGCGAAATCAAAGAGGAGTTTGGCGTGCTGATTGAAGTCGGCGCGCTGCTGGATATCAGCGACCACATTCTCGCCGAAGAAGGCCAGCATTGGGTTTCGCCTACCTTTCTTTGCCGGATCATCTCTGGCGCCCCTTCCATTCAAGAACCTGGAAAGAGCAGCCAGATTGGCTGGTTTGATCTGGATCACCTTCCCAAGAATCTCACCGTGATTTCGCGAGAAAACCTGGCCCATTATCTCCAAAAAATTAAACCAGCTTGACCGGACCGCTCAAGCAGCCTCGTCAGCCTCGACCAATGCGAATTTACCGGTTTGTTCGACATACTCCAGACTTTGATGGCGGAAGTAGGTGTTATACAGCTCTGCATAGTGCCCGCCAGCCGCAAGCAGAGCGGCATGCGATCCTTCTTCGATGATTTTCCCCATTTCCATCACAATGATCCGGTCCGCGCTCTTCACAGTCGATAAGCGGTGGGCAATCATGATGCTGGTCGAATTCTCAAGGATCAAATCCAAAGCCTGTTGAATTTGCCATTCGGTGAACGGATCAATACTGGCGGTCGCCTCGTCCAGGATAAAGATCGCCGGTTGTTCGACCAGCACGCGCATTAATGAGACCAATTGGCGCTGGCCCATCGAAAGCCTGGCGCCACGTTCGCCGGCCTGAGTATTTAAGCCCAGCGGCAGCGTCTCCAGCCATTCCCCATTCCCGATCCGTTTTGCCAGTCGTTCGATCTCGGCATCACTCACTTCTGGTGCGCCATACCGGATGTTTTCGGCAACCGTCCCCGAAAATAAGAACGGCACCTGGGAAACAATTCCTAACTGGCGCCTGAATTCATGCAGATCCAGTGTGCGGATATTTTTCCCGTCGATCAATATCTGCCCACCTTGAAACTCGTAGAAACGGGCTATCAATTTGGCAATCGATGATTTGCCGGCGCCGGTGTGACCGACGAGAGCCACCGTTTCTCCGGCGCGGATATTCAGGTTAAAGTTGTCCAGCAAAGGTTCCGATTCTTTGTAATAGAACTGCACGTTTTTAAATTCGATCCCCCCTTGCAGCCTGCCCACCGGATCTTGCGCTTCTTGAATCACGGCGGGTTCGGCATCGATTAACGCAAAAACCCGTTCGGCTGCCGACAACCCATTTTGGACCTGCGTCCAAAATGAAGATAAATTCATCACCGGAAACATAAACCGGTCCAGGCTTTGCAGAAACAGGTACCAGGCTCCAGCCGTCACGATCCCCTGCGCGGCGCTCATCCCGCCGAGATAAACCAGGACTGACGTCGCAACCCCAGCAATTATGTTGAGCGATGGAAACACCGATGCCAGAACCAGGCCACGCCTGACGTTTACCTTGTACGAAGTCCGGTTGGCCTCATCAAATTCACGATAAATGCTGGCTTCCTGTCTGAAATTCTTGGCAATTGCGATCCCGCTGATCGTCTCCTTTATGGTCGAATTGACCATCGCCATGGCCCGCATCCCCTGCTGAGTCGCTTTGCGGGCCAGCGATCGAAAACTGATCGCCATTAAAAAAACCAGGGGGATCACGGCGAACAAAATCAAGGAAAGCTGCCAATCGATCTGGATCAGGATGATCGTCAGCACCCCGGCTTCCAGAATCTGGCCGGATACATCCGTCACCAGGTTCACTAACTGGCCGAAATCCTGGGTATCGGATGTGATCCGTGAAACTACTTTCCCGGAAGAAATCTGATCGTAAAAGGACAGGTCATGGGAGGCAGCCGCTTGAAAGGCGTCACTCGCCAGACTGACCAGCACATCCGCTATAGTGCGGGTCAAGAGGCGGCGCATCCCCCAATTGGCGCTCCATCCAAGAATGCCGATGAGGATCACGATCCCTGGGATCAACAGCTTGATTGCCAGGGTTTGATTGACCTGAATCAAATCTACACCGCGAGAAACGGTCACCGGCAACAAGGCATACACCAGCGAAATGGTGATGATCAGAAAAATAATAATGACCAGCCGTCTTAAATAGGGTCGGAAATAATGACTGATCCGCCTCGCCAGATAGCGGTCAGAATATTTGCGATCATATTTTTCGGCATCGAGACCCGCAAAAAAACCCACTGTTCCTCGCTTTACTTTTCGGTAAAAATCCGCCGGTAAGCATCGGATGTCTTCAACAGCTCTTCATGTTTGCCGATCGCGGCAATTTCTCCCCGGCGCAGTACGATAATCAGGTCAGCCCAACGAATTTGCGACAGGCGGTGTGTGATGATGAAGGTAGTCCGGCCCCGGGATGCCTGGAATATTGCGCGCTGGATCTTATCCTCGGTGGCAGAGTCGATCGCGCTGGTTGAATTGTCCAGGATCAAGATGCGCGGATCGGTCAGGAAGGCGCGCCCCAGGGCGATCCGCTGGCGCTGCCCGCCGGAAAGCGTCACCCCTCTTTCGCCAACCACCGTCTGGTATCCTTCGCTAAAGGTCTGAATGAATTCATGCGCCTGCGCTGCCTGGGCAGCGGTTTCAATTTCGGCCTGGTCCGCATCCGGTTTTCCAAACCCAATATTTTCCGCGACGGTCCTGGAGAACAAAAAGACGTCTTGCTCGATGATGGAAACATTGCGCCGCAGCGTTTCCAGGGTCCAATCCCGTACATCGACCCCGTCCACCAGCACGCTGCCCGCGGATACATCAAAAGTGCGGTTGATCAGCCGTACCAGCGAAGTTTTTCCCGATCCGGTTTGCCCGACAATCGCCACCCGCTGTCCGGGTTGGACTTTGAAGGAGATATGCTTGAGATCGTTACCTGCATCCGCTTCACCGTAGGCAAACATCACGTCCCGAAATTCGACTTCGCCTTTCATCGGGGCGGTAAATCCGCTTGAATTTTGGTCCAGGTTATTTTCACGGTTCATCAATTCCAAAATCCGCCTGGCCCCGGCTAACCCCAAGGCGACCCGGGAATACGCCCAAAGGGAGGTGAAGGTCGGGAAGTCAAGCATCAGCAGCAGGCTGAAATAAGCTACCACTGATCCAAGATCCAAAAGTCCCTGGCCATTTAAGATCATGGCATGCAGCAGGCCAAATCCAAGGGCCATGCTGAGCATTAACAGGGGTATGAAACGCGCCTCGACATCCCCCTGACTTACTGAGGCATCCCGGTAGCGTTTGGCATTCTTTTTAAATAAGGTAACTTCGGCCTTTTCTTGAGCGGCACCTTTCACCGTCTCAATTCCATCCACGGCTTCGGATAGCCGGGTATTTAATTCACCAAACGATAACCGCACTTCATCCGCGATGGGTTCCAATGTTGCCAGATAGCGCCGCAGGGCAAAGAAATACAGGATGATGAAGATGATCGGCGTCAGAACCAGGCTGGGATACAGGCGCGGCGCGATGATCACCGGCATGATCAAAAAAATCAGCGACCCGATGACCATGTTGATCCCAGGACTGAACATGTAATTTACTTCACGCACATCATTGGTCGCGCGAGCCATCGTATCCCCGACCGCTTGCAAGGAATGAAAAGTCATGCTCTTGCCCAGCAGGCTGGTATACAACTCGTTGCGTACATCCCTTTCCATGCGCTGTGCAATAAACTCAAAGCTGTAATTACGCATTACCTGGAGCAGCCCGCGCGAAGACTGCGTCAGAAAGACCAGCAGCGCCAGCCCGCTCAGCTTCTCCACCTGGGGAGGCGTCGCCAGAATGGCATTAAAAGCCTGCCCGATTAATAATGGCCCGATAGATGCCATGACCGCATTGGCGATCGCTCCGGAAACAGAAAGCAGCCAGAATGGCCACTGGCGGATGGAATGCGAGGCTACCCAACGCGCCGGGCTGGTTCGCACGGTTGGGCGCTGGTCTTTAAGAGTAAATTCTGCGACGGGTGTGGTGACTGACATCCTTATCCTTCGTACCCAGCCAACCTCAAGCCAATTCGACCGCGTTCCACTTCGATTTTTATGATCTCCACATCGATGATCTGGCCGACTTCCAGGGTCGTACCCGGAGACAGCTGGCTGCGATGCAGCAGGCCATCCTGTTTCACTCCGATATCGACAAAAGCGCCGAAATCGACCACATTCCGCACGGTACCCTTCATGCGCATTCCGGTGGTCAGGTCTTCCATCGAACGGACATCGCTGCGCAAGATCGGCGCCGGCAAATCTTCTCGCGGGTCGCGGCCTGGTCGAGCCAGTTGGTCAAGGATATCGACCAGGGTGGGGACGCCGCAGCCAAATTTCACAGCCAGTTTTTCAAGTGGCTCTGTTTTTTTGAATTCATCCAATACCCGTCCGCGCACAGCGGCAGGCTGGTCGATCTGGATCAGGTTTTGCTTCAAGATCTGGTTTGCAATCGGGTAGCTTTCCGGATGGATCGCACTGGCATCCAACGGCTGGTCACCGCCCCGGATGCGCAAGAAACCGGCGGCCTGTTCAAACGCCTTCGGACCTAACCCGGCTACTTTACGCAGTTCGGTCCGGCTGTGAAAGGACCCTTGTTCATCGCGGTGGGCGACAACTCTTTCCGCCAGCTTTGGTCCAATTCCGGAAACATAGGTTAATAATGCCGGGGATGCGGTATTCACGTCCACCCCCACCAGATTCACCACGCTTTCCACCACGGCGGACAAGGATCGTCCCAATTCGGGCTGGTTGACATCGTGCTGGTAAAGACCAATCCCGATCGATTTCGGATCGATTTTGACCAGTTCTGCCAGGGGATCCTGCACCCGGCGCGCGATGGAAACCGCCCCTCGCAGGCTGACATCTAACCCGGGTAATTCCGCTTTAGCCAGTGGGCTGGCGCTGTAAACGCTGGCCCCGGCTTCATTCGTAATGACATAATGGAGTTTCCCACCAACCAACCGGATCAATTCGGCGGCCAGCAGTTCGGTTTCTCGCGATGCTGTCCCATTGCCGATAGAAATCAAACCAACATGGTATTGAGTGACCCATTTCTTCAAAGTGTCCAATGCTTCAGACCACATCTTTTGGGGTTCGTGAGGATAAATGGTTCCCGTTGCCAGGCATTTTCCGGTCGGGTCCACAATGGCTGCTTTACAGCCCGTCCGGAACCCGGGATCTAACCCCAGGACGGTCAGACCTGAAAGCAGCGGTTGGGTCAGTAAGGCGCGCAGGTTGGATGCAAACACCTGAATGGCGTGGGCTTCAGCCAGTTCGGTCAGGTAGCGGCGCACATCGCGTTCGATTGCCGGCAGCAGCAGTCGGTCCGCCGCATCATCAATCGCCAGCTGCAGATGTTCCGCAAATGGTGAGCGCCGGTCGGGGCGGAAGAAATCTGCGATCGCTCCCCGCCAATCGCGTTCAAGTTGTTCAATTTTTACCCGGATGACCTTCTCTTCCTCGCCGCGGTTGATCGCCAGAATTTGGTGCGGGCGCAGCCGGTCAACCCGCCCCTCAAATTCATAATAATTCTGGTAGACCTGCTTGATATCCTCGGCGCCAGAAATTTTCTCTGTTGTCAGGACTGCCCACTGCAGGGCTTTGCTGCGGGTCGTTTGCCTGACCTGGGCATGATCGCTGATCGTCTCGGCGACGATATCCCGCGCACCCTGTAGGGCATCTTCAATGGTGGGGATGGCTTCATTAAGGTAGGATCTGGCGACCGATTCGGCCGTCGTCCGGATAATTTCCTGCTTCAAAATCATATCCGCCAGGCCCTGCAATCCATTTTCACGGGCAATGCTGGCGCGTGTCTTCCGTTTCTGTTTATAGGGCTGGTATAAATCTTCCAGGACAGTAATATTATCTGCCTTCTGGATCAGCCGCTTCAGTTCATCCGTCAGTTTGCCCTGTTCCTCGATCGAAGTCAGGACCGTTTTTCGCCTCTCATCCAGTGCTCTCAGCTTCTCGATTCCATCCTCAATCGACCGCAGCTGTTCTTCATCCAAAACGCCGGTTCTTTCTTTGCGATAACGGGCGATGAAAGGGATCGTATTCCCCTCGTCCAGCAGGTCGACCGCCGCACGCACCTGTTCTTCCCGCAGATTTAGCCTGAATGCCAGGATCCGAGTATAGTCTGTCATACATTTCCCTTTTCCACAAAAATTACCAGAATAAGAATTCTACCATACAACAATTTGGATCGATCCGCTCACTCGTCTTTCCGGCAGGTTATAATACAACGCTGAAAAGGACCGAGGGAATGTTTTCACTGAATGGAAATAAAGATTTGCGGCATAACTACATCGTCAATTTATTGGACGGTGCGTTCTTTGGTTTCGGCTTCGGGTTTGCGTCCATTTCAACTATTTTGCCCTTATTTATTTCCACCCTGACCGATTCAGCCCTGCTGATCGGCTTAATTCCGGCGATCCATAATACCGGTATTCAGCTTCCCCAAATCTTTACCGCGCGCTCATTACATAAAGTTGACCGGTTTTTGCCGTCGGTGATGAAAGGCACCATCCATGAAAGGCTGCCATTTCTGGGATTGGCGGTCATTTCCCTGCTCTTGCCGCTGATTGGCAGACCGGTAGCCCTTGTGCTGGCATTTGCCTGTCTCATCTGGCAGGGATTAGGCGCTGGCTTTACCGGGAATGCCTGGCAAAACATGCTTGGGCGGGTAATCCCGCAGGATTTTCTGGCCACATTTTTTGGCCTGCAGGCGGCTGCATCCAATTTATTGGCCAGCGGAGCCGCGGTCGCCGCCGGCGTCATTCTTGAACGGCTCACCTCTCCGGCCGACTTCACGATCAACTTTACGCTGTGCTTTATTCTGATGTTAGTTTCCTATTATTTCCTTGGAAGCACCCGGGAGCCTGACCGGGAGATAAAACTTCCTGCCTCCGCGCAGACATCGCTCAGCAGCAGCATCAAAAACGTCCTGCAAAAAGATCCGCCATTTCGCTGGTTCTTGATCACCCGCAACCTGTTCCAATTTTCCACCATGGCCTTTGCTTTTTATATAGTCTATGCCGTTCGCCATCACGGATTGGGTGAAGCCGCCGCAGGTTTGATGACCGGGGTGCTGCTGGTCTCACAAACAATTGCCAATCCGGTGCTGGGTTGGTTGGCAGACCGCTGGGGTCGGCGGAAAGTATTTATTATGGGTGCAGTGGCTGCCAGTCTGTCCGCATTTCTGGCGATGGCGCTGCCCGATCTTAAATTCTTCTATGTGGTATTTATCCTGTCGGCGATCGCCAACACCACCTTCTGGACGATTGGCATGGCCTATACCCTGGATTTTGGTACGGAGGAGGAACGCCCGACCTACGTGGGGATGGCCAACACATTGATCGCCCCCAGCGCTATATTGGCCCCGATGATTGGCGGTTGGATCGCGGATGCATATGGCTACCAGGCTACATTCTCGATCGCGGCAGTCTGCGGGCTCCTCACGGTGCTGGTTCTCCAGTTTTTTGTAAAAGAAAACCGGGACGCTAAATTAGTCCCGGTTGAGTTGAAATAGCTTAAAATATCAGGACCTATCAGCTTAAAATATCACTCCCGGCGGCCAACGCAGCCTGGTAAACTTTCAAAAACGGCACGTCCTTCTCTTCTGCTATTTTCAAACAAATATCGTATTCCGGGACTGCCTGAAAAATCTTCCCATCTAGAAATTTTAATTTGACATCTATTTCGCCATACGGCGTGTTCACCTTGCGCATCTCGCGCTGGGCTTCGTACCGACCAATCGGCTGCACCCGCATGCCAAAGGTGGTGGTTTCTTTCAGCAAAATCTGCGCCAGGTCAGATTCAAACAGCCGGGGAGCGATCACACTCAACATGGTCGCTGGACGGTTCTTTTTCATATAGATCGGCGTGAAGAAAACATCCAGTGCGCCGGCGGAAAACAATTTGTTCATCACCTGCCCAAACCCCTGGGCTGCCATATCGTCGATATTGGTTTCGATCAAGATCAGTTCGCCGTGGCTGCCGCTGCTGCCGGTCTCGCCGAGGATCAACCGCAGTACATTGGGCCAGGGCATATCCCGCTGACCGGCGCCCGTGCCTACCCCGGTGATGCGCATCGCCGGCTGTTCAAAAGTCGCCAGGGTCGCCAGTATGGCGGCCCCGGTAGGTGTGACCAGTTCTTTACGCGCCGGCGAAGGCACCACCGGAATCTGCGCCTGGCGCATTAAATCCAGGGTCGCCGGCGCGGGCAAAGGCAGCAGGCCGTGCTGGGAATTGACCTGCCCGCTGCCTAACGGTAAAGCAGAAGCATACAGGCGTTCAATCCCCAGGATCTCGAGCCCAATCGCCGCCCCGACAATATCCAGGATCGAATCGACCGCCCCCACCTCGTGAAAATGCACGTTTTCGGGTCTCTCAGCATGGATTTTGCCTTCCGCGGAAGCCAATTTCTGGAAGATCGCCAGGCTGGTAGCCTTGACTGCGCTGGAAAGTGGGCTGGCTTCGATCAACCCGGCAATATCCGCCATGCTGCGTGAGTGAGTATGTTCGTGGTGTGTATGTGCGTGCTCATGAAGCTGATCATGGTCTCCATCATGGTCGTGGTGGTGCTCGCTGTCGTGGTCATGTTCGTGGTGGTGATCGTTCGTTTCTGCTTGATCGATTGGTGCTGCATCGATTGCAGACCCGTTTTCGATTTCAATCTGGATCAGAGAAGCCGAGATCGCGCCTTTTTTTACCTGGCCCGCTTTCAGACTGAATTTTTCTGGTAAGCCCAGCCGCTGCAGCTCCATCTCAAGCCTTTCCACCGGCAGCCCGGTATCCACCAGAGCGCCCAAAAACATATCCCCGCTGATCCCTGAAAAACAATCACAATAAGCGATCTTCATTTCAAAACCTCGTTCATGCTTCCGCTGCGGTAACCTTCCAGGTCAAGCGCCACATATTTAAAGCCCAATTCTTTCATTTTTATCAATATCAGGCTGCGCTGTGATACCAACCGCCCAATTTCACCCGGGCTGACCTCGATCCGCACCTGTGCCCCGCCAAAGCGGACCCGCACCGGCTGATATCCCAACCCGTGCAGATACTGCTCCGCCAAACCTACCTGGTCAAGACCCGCCGCGGTGATGGTCGTTCCATAAGGGAAACGGGTCGCCAGACACGGCGCGCTGGGGCGGTCCCAGACGATTAATCCTTTTTCCATTGCCAATTCACGAATGTTGGCTTTGGTAAAACCAGAATCTGCCAGCGGGCTGCGCACGTCCAATTCTTGAACGGCGCGTTTTCCGGGCCGGTAATCCTGGTCATCATCCAGATTGGAACCCTCGACCGCCACGGCAAACCCCATCTCGGCACCCATCTTCTGCAGTGCGGCGAGCCGCGCTAATTTACAATGGTAACAGCGGTCCGGCGGGTTGGCCGCAAAGTCGGGGTTTTCCAGATCGTTCATTTCCACAATCTTGTGGGCAAATCCCACTTGACTGCGCCAGGGCTGCCGCGGCGTCCTGTTCGCCAATCGGATCCACCGGAGAGTGGATCGTGACCGCCAGCATCTTATCGCCCAGGGCTTCATAGGCAGCCGCAGCCAGTAAGCCGCTATCCACACCGCCTGAAAATGCCACAATCACCGACTGCATCCCGCGTAAATCATCAACAAGCCGGTTCCATTTTTCTGTTAAAGATGAATTCAATGGGTATTTCTTCCTTTCGTCAGCATGCGGTTGATCATCGCCGCCATGTAGCCGGCGCCAAACCCGTTATCGATATTCACCACAGCCATGCCGTTTGCACACGAATTTAACATCGCCAGCAGTGCTGCCAGTCCGTTAAAGCTGGCGCCATACCCCACACTGGTTGGAACGGCAATCACCGGGACGGCTACCAATCCAGTAATGACACTGGCCAACGCGCCTTCCATCCCCGCGACAGCCACAATGACATTGGCTTCCTGAAGCTTCTCGTTCTGGCTGAGCAGGCGGTGAATGCCAGCCACACCTACGTCATAAATCCTTTCTACCCGATTTCCCATTAATTCGGCGGTTAAAGCCGCTTCCTCTGCCACCGGGATATCTGAGGTGCCGCCTGTGGCAATCAAAACACCCGGAATCTTTTCCTCGTGCGAACGGTCGTGCAGCAGGATCCTGGGCAGTGGGTGGTAGACCGCTTCGGGAAGCTGCGGGCCTATCTGCGCGTACATCTCCGCGCTCACGCGGGTTGCCAGCACCCGTTCATTGCGGTCCATCAGTTTTTTAAAAATCGCTTCCACCTGATCCGGTGTTTTCCCCTGCGCTAAAATGACTTCCGGGAAACCGCGCCGCAAAGCACGCTGGTGGTCAAGCCGCGCGAAATTCCCAACCGTCTCAAAATTAAAGGATTTTAATTGCTCAACGGCGTGGTCGGTGGATACCGCGCCAGATTTCACATCATCGAACAGCTTGCGAATAACCGACTCTTCCATAGTTCTCCTGGGAATAAAAAATCGACTTGATTATAACTTCATTTGCCGGCGGTCATTTTCATCGGGTTAAAATAAATCATCCCGGCGTTCGCAGCACCGGGATGAATCTCTGGTAAAACGCATTTTAACGGTCGTAGCGGCAGTTGTTCTCCACAGCCATCATGTACCAACGCATCCTCCCGACACCGGTTCCAGCCGCCAGGGAACCCGCTGTAGTCACATTCAACCCACCGCCGGCGCCAGCTTTCTGAAAATCACTGATCACCCTGGCTTCAATTTCCTCCGGGCTTCCATTGCGCACCAGCATCGGCGGCGTCTGCCCATTGATCATGGCATCCGGCATTTTCTCACGAATCAAACCCACATCCACATCCGGTCCATAGTTTACGGAATTAATACCTAGTTCCCTTTGATAATCTAAAAGATGTCCCATCGAGCTGTCGGAATGTTGGTAGCGGTACGTTTCTTCCCCCGGGGCCAGCGATTTTAAAACCTTCTCAAGAACCGGTACGCAATATTCTTTGTATAATTTCCGGTTGAATAAAGCACTGTTATCATCGGTGATCCACCATGTAGGTGTTGTGGAACCGCTGAACTCGCGCAGCACGGTATTCAATTCGACCATTTTTTCCGCCAATAGATCTCGATAACGGGCCATCAATTCCGGATAATCATAAAACCAGAAAAAGACGGTCTCGGTGTGCAGAACTGAAGTGGTAATCGTCGCCGGACCCCGGCTGCCAGTCCCTAAACTGGGTAGGTTTTTACCGTCGGCTTTGCGCTGTTCCCATTCCCCCAGAAAATCGTCCGGCAACGCCCATTTGCGGATATCGATCCGTTCAGCCTCATCCAGAATTTTAGAAAACTCATCCGGATCGTCGGTGTAGGGGGTCAACCAGGGCGTACCACCCTCTTTATATATAAATTCGCAGCGGAAGAGGTTTTCAATCCGCTTGGGGCTGGCAACCCAGGTGTCTTCGTCAAAGAATGCCTTGCCGACGTACTGCCGGGTGACGCGGTTGGCATCCCGGTGCAGCTGATCGCGGTAGGGTTTATCCTGGTAATAACGCAAAGTGGACGGGACATTCATGAATTCAAATAACCAGTGGTCATCCGGTGAAAACGAAAGCGAACAGCGCGGTTTTTGCGTGTGAAAACCGGCGCACAGGGAATTTTCTTCCCAGTATTTCTCGATATCAAAGGATTTGGTCAGTTCCATAAATTCTGGTTCAATAATTGCCATTTCAGATTCTGCCTCATTTCGATGATTACTACTCAATAATTATATCTTGATGTGATAAACTTCTGCCTACACCCGGGGAACAAAAACTGGAATCGAATTAATTCCCCTGTTCCCGAGACGGAGCGCTCGCTAGACAAAACACCCTTTGTGAGGTTAGCCATGGCTTTTCAAACGATTTCTGACGTGGATGATTACTTGAACCGCAGCGCGTCAAAACTGGCCAACACCCAGATTAAATGCCCTTATTGCGGCAGAATTCATAAAATACCCTACCAGGAAATCGTCATTGGCTCTGGTGTCGTCTACCAGGTTCCGGATTTGTGTTTCAAAGCTTTAGGCCGCGCTCCCAAGAAAGTGGGAGTTATCTTCGACCGGGCAATCCAAACCATGATCCAGCGCGAATTCCTTGTCCCCTTTTTGAAAGGCGGAATGCCGGTTATCCCGATCCCCCTGGGTGAAGCAGGGCTGTGGTTGGATTCAAACCGCGAATTAGGCGATTCGGCCGCTCAAGCGATCCCCGAAGACATCGACCTGTTGGTTGCCGCCGGTTCGGGGGTCATCTGCGACCTCACCAAATGGATTGCCACTCACGCCCATAAACCATTTATCCTCTGCGGCACGGCGCCTTCCATGAATGGATATACATCCATTACCGCCGTGATCTCTGAACATGATATCAAACTGACCAAGTATGTCGATATTCCATACGCCGTGGTTTTAGACACCCAAATAATATCGCAGGCTCCGGCAGCGATGATCCAGGCTGGCGTCGGCGATCTCGCGGCTCGCACCGTTTGCAACGCGGACTGGAAATTAAGCCATTTTCTGCAGGATACCTATTTTTGTCCGCTGCCATACCAGATGGCTGCCTCTTCCGAAATGCTGTATATGTCCTCAGCCGAAGGGATTCACCAGGCGGATGTGGAAGCCATTGCCAATCTAACCGAAGCCATCGCGGTATCCGGGCTGTCGATGTCAATTTTAGATGGCGAGACCTCCCCATCCAGCGGCGGCGAGCATATCATTTCACATTATTGGGACTTGATGAACCATATCGAAGGTGCTCCCCGCAATTTGCATGGGGCTCAGGTCGGGGTCGGCACAATGATCATGCTGGCGGCTTACGATTACCTTCGTGAACTAGATCCATCCCGCCTGGACGCGGATAAGCTCGTCCGGGAGCGACTCAGCCTGGAGCAGATCCTGGCAGCCAACAACACGCGTTTTGGCGCCGCGGCTGGCCCACTCAACGAGACTTCCCGGAAGAAATATTTACCGGCAGATCGTTTCGCCAGTTATATCCACAAGGCGGTAGAGAGCTGGGACCAGATGTGGCAGGAAATTACACCTTATACCGCAAAGTCCACTTATGTTCGAGAAAGGCTGCTCGCCGCCGGCTTGCCTCTCACCCTGGCCTCCGTCCAGCGCACACCCCAGCAGGCAGTAGACGCCTTGTTGTTCGGCAGCCGCTACCGCCTGCGTTACACCTTCCTGGATTTAGCCTGGGATCTGGGACTATTTCCCGCTGCCGCGGAGGTTATATTGGACCGCTCGGGGGTCCTGCATGGTTGATCCAAATACCCTGCCCATTCCTATCGATGGCTTTATATTCGACCTCGACGGCACCGTCTACCTGGGCGAAAAAGCCTTACCGCATGCTGTAGAGGCGATCGCCGAGCTGCGCAGGCGTGGCAAACAGGCTCTTTTTGTCAGTAATAAGCCTCTCCAGCCCCGTCAGGTATATGCCGAAAAGTTGACACATCTGGGAATCCCGGCCGGCCCTGATGACGTCATTACTTCGGCTTACGTTCTGGGCTTTAAACTGGCGAACGATTACCCCACATTGAACTATTATGTCATCGGCGAGGAACCGCTGAAAACCGAACTGCGCGCCTTTGGCTTGAAGATTCAAGCGGAATACACCGACCAGGATCCATTGGAAGTCATCGACCCCCAGGGGATCGATGCCGTGATTGTAGCCTTTGACCGCACCCTGGATTACCGCAAACTCAATACCGCCTACCAGGCACTGCAGCGCGGCGCCCGCTTCTTCGCGACCAACGCCGACCATACCTGCCCCATGCCGGGTGGGGCCATCCCGGATGCCGGCGCAACCATCGCCGCCCTGGAGAAAATCACCAAACGGGAGCTGGAACTCCTGGCTGGCAAGCCTTCTACGCTCATTCTGGAAACTGCGGCTGCCCGCCTGGGGCTGCCTCCCGAGCGCTGTTTGATCACCGGCGACCGGTTGGAGACGGATATTGTCATGGGCAAACGAGCCGGAATGTTTACCGCGGTCACGCTGACCGGCGTCACCCACCGCAGTGATATTAAACCCGGTGAGTTTGCGCCCGATCTGGTGATAGAAAATCTGGGAGATTTGCTGGAATTGACTCGTTGAATTTTTGGTTCTCGAGAATAAATTAAATGAAAACGCCCCGAAAAAGGCGTTTTTGTAACTATTTTGTCTATCTTTTTTTATACGTCAAGTATACCTAATAGCCGGATCGCTTCGCGGATCCTGGCGAGAACCACATCTCTGCCAATCACTTCCATGCTCTCAAAAAGCGGTGGGCTGACCCTCTTTCCGGTGACTGCCACTCGCAGTATGCCAAAAACCTGTCCGGGGGTTAATCCAAGTTCTTCAACGATCTCACGCAATACTGGTTCGGCGATGGACGGAGAGATTGTGACGATTTTTTCCAACCCTGCCAGGCAAACCTTTGCCACCTCAGCCGACTGCTTTGCAGATAATCCTTTGGCAACCAGGTCTTCCGGATTGGGAGTGACCTGATCCTCGAAGAAAAATCCTGCCAACTCGACCGCATCATCCAGGGTAACCAGGCGCTCCTGAATGATCGGAGCAATCTTGATTAACCTGGCATCATCAGCTGGCAAATTATTCTGCAGAAAAAAGGGCTTGATACGCTTCGCAAGATCATCGACAGCCAGGCTGCGAATATGCAAACCGTTGAAATAATCCAACTTTGAGAAATTAATCGCCGCCGGAGACGGGTTCAACCGGTCTAAACTGAACTTATCGACCAGGTCAGGCAGCGTAAAAAATTCAGTATGGTCATCGTAGCTCCAGCCCATCAAGGTAATCCAATTGATGACTGCCTCGGGTAAATAACCCAACCCTTGCAGTTCTTTTACAAAAATAGAGTGTCCATCCTGAATTAACTCAGCCGATTCACGCTTGCTCATCTTGCCTTTTCCGCTGGGTTTAAGAAAAACGGAAAGATGCACCCATTCCGGCTCATCCCATCCAAAGGCCTGGATAATCATTTTGTGTAATGGAAATGTCGGCAGCCATTCTGAACCGCGAATGACGTGCGTAATTTTCATATCATGGTCGTCCGCCATCGCGGCGAGGTGATACAGCGCCAGCCCATCCGAACGGACCAGGATGTGATCGTCAATCGTCCAATTTTCAACGGTGATATCCCCTCGCACCAAATCGTGGACCGTGGTTGTGCCTTCCTTAGGCGTTTTAAAGCGCACAACATGGCGTTCACCGGCGGCGATGCGCCGGTCTGCCTCTGCCAATGACAGTTCGCGGCAGGTACCGTCATAATGACCGGGGATCTTTTGCTGCATCTGCATCTGCCGCACCTGGTCCAGTCGTTCTGGGTTGCAAAAGCAGAAGAACGCCTTGCCCATTTCCACTAACTGGCGCGCATAATCCTGATAAATTTGCTTCCGCTCAGACTGGCGGTAAGGTCCGTATGGGCCGCCAATATCAGGACCCTCATCCCAATTTATTCCCAGCCAGTGCAGTCCATCGATCAATTCCTGTTCAGCACTGGGTACGTAGCGTTTCCTGTCAGAATCTTCTATGCGCAGGATAAATTTTCCGCCGGTTTTTTTGGCTAATAAATAGTCATATAAACCAGTCCGGGCGCTGCCAAGGTGCATGTGGCCGGTTGGCGAAGGTGCGAAACGCACTCGTATAGGTTTCATTACCTCGTTCATTATATTTTGCGGCGGAAACCACTCGCTTTCCCAAAGGGACGCAGCGCGAGCGGGTGGAGAAAGCCGCACTCCTTTCTGGTAGTATAATTGTCCTAATCAAACTGCACTGGTGCTTACAGAAAGTACGAGCAATCTTTGTAAGCAAGGCTGTTGTGAGACTGGAGACCCCACCCCTCTCGTAAGGGGAGTCAACCAACCAAAACGCCACAGGGTACACCAGCGCATAACCCTGAGTATTGGCGAATGTAGCGGAGAGAAACAGTTTTGCAGCAACATAAGGCACTCTACTGGCCAGCTACAAGCCACCTGCTTCCCCTTTAGGGGCGCAGAGCGAGCGGGTGGTAGTTGACAAAACTCCAATCACTGCTGCTCGCTGTCTGGAAAATCGTCAGAAATCCAGTTCCCGGTGTCGCGAAACGACGCTCTCAACCAGCCCGATCCCAAGCCCCAATGAAAGCAAAGAACTCCCGCCATAACTGATAAATGGCAAAGTTAACCCTGTGACCGGGATCACCGACAAATTAACCCCAATATTGACGGCCGTCTGGAAGAAAATTAAAACTTCCAAACCCATAGGCAATAAACGCCCCATAGGTATCACTGGCCAACCGGGCTGCCCTGAAACAGCGGAAGATGACAAACACCAGCATACCGATAATAAGGACCGTACCGATGAAGCCAAATTCAGCCGACATGGCCGAAAAGATATAGTCAGTTTGCCGGACCTGCAGGAATCTCAACTGCACCTGGGAACTGTGCCCGTAGCCCTGTCCAAACAGTCCGCCGGAGCCAATCGCAACCAAAGCCTGATCCACATTATAGCCATTGCCGTGGCGCGCATTAGGATCGGGAAAAACAAAGCTCATAATCCGCGACTGCTGGTATGTTTCCAGGAATGGGAAAGCCACGGTCACCAGGATGATGGCCCCCAGACTGAACATCACCAGATATTTTGTGGGCAGTCCACCTAACCAGATTAACGCAAACCACATTACGAAAATCACGATCGAATTGCTTAAATTGGGCTGCAGCAAAATCCAGATCACCACGCTGGCGGTGAGAATAAAACTGCGAAATACCCAACGCAGGTCTTTTACGTCATCGCGATGGCGGGCAAAGAAATCGGCCAACACCAAAACCATGATGATCTTTGCCAGTTCAGCCGGCTGGATAAAGAATAACCCCGTATCCAGCCAGCGTTTTGCGCCAAATGACACTTTCCCGACCACAAAAAGCACCGCTAATAAAGCCGCCGTGGCAATATACATCGGCCGCGAAAAGGCCGCATAATAATGATAATCCACCAGGCTGACCACCAATATCACCGCGATGGTGATGAAAGCCCAGATCGTCTGACGTGATACCAGATCCGTCAGGTTTTCATTCCCCGCAATCGCCGAGCGAATCATGACCACTCCAAATATGGTCAGGACCACGACCGTACCAAAAAGCAAGAAATCAAAATGCTTCCAAAAATCGCGTTTCATGGTTTTAATTTCTTCGGCGGGGGGCAGCCTTTAAAGGAATATCTGCCACCAGCCTTTGTTCTCGTCCTTCCTGCATCATCGAAATACTCACCGCACTTGGATCGATGTCAATATATTTGGTAATGACCTGCAAGAGTTCATTTCTCAAATTTTCCATCTGCCCCGGCGCCAGATCGGTCCGGTCGTGGATCAAAACCAGCTTTAATCGTTCCTTGGCCTGGGTTGCGCTGGACTGCTTTTGGCCAAACAGGCGTTCCCACCAATCAGCCATGTTAATTTCCTCCTGCGCGAAGCATCCTGCTGATCCGGCTAAAGAGACCGTCCTTTTCTTCCAAATCCAGGAATGGCACCTTTTCACCTCGCAGCCGCCGGGCAATATTTAGAAAAGCCTGACCGGCTCTCGATTTGCCATTTAATACAATCGGCTGGCCGCGGTTGGTACTCATCACCACATTTTCATCTTCAGGAACCACGCCAATCAATTCGATCGCCAGCAGTTCCAACACATCTTCCGGCGAAAGCATTTCACCCCGTTTTGCCAGGGAGATATTCAGCCGGTTTAAAATCAGCTTGGCAGGTCCTTTTTCTTCAGCTTCGACTAACCCAATAATCCGGTCGGCATCCCGCACAGCCGAAACCTCAGGGTTGGTAACGACCAGCACCATATCCGCCGGCGCCAGCGCGTTCCGGAAACCACGCTCAATTCCGGCTGGGCTGTCGATGATCACCCAATCGAAATCCGCCCGGAGATCGTCGCATAAACGCACCATATCGCTCGGAGAAACCGCGGATTTATCCCGGGTTTGCGCCGCGGGAATGAGATAAAGTTCCGCCACCCGTTTATCGCGGATCATCGCCTGGCGCAAACGGCAGCGGCCCTCGATGACATCCACCAGATCATAAACAATTCGATTTTCAAGGCCCATCACGACATCCAGATTGCGCAGGCCAATATCGCCATCAATACACACAACTTTCTGCCCGCCAGAAGCCAGCGCGACGGCTAAATTCGCGGTTGTGGTCGTTTTGCCAACTCCGCCCTTCCCAGAACTGATGGTTACAACGCTTGCTGTCATCTTCCTCCCTACTTTAAATCCCAAGAATCGGCCACAACTTGACCATTCTCTACCCGCGCCATTTCTGGCTGAGTTTTTCCGCGACGTTCCGGGGTCACCGAAACCACGCTGGCTATACGAAGCTGCATGGGGTGAAGATCCAAAGCTGCCACGACAGCTTTTTCATCGCCTTCCGCCCCGGCATGCACCGTACCCCGCAGTCTTCCCCATACAATTACACTGCCACTGGCGATGATTTCAGCCCCTGGGTTTACATCGCCCAGAACAAAAACGCTTCCTTGAAAAGTAATTTTCATTCCTGAGCGCAACGTTTTGCGTACAAATATCCCCGGCTCTCCGTCCGGATGGGAACTATTCGCCGCGCGAATGGTGCGATCCGGTTTTGGGGTGAAAATGCGCGTGGCAAGCCCCAATACCTGGGCGGTTTGTTCGGTGGTCGGCGAGTTGCTTAATATTGCCCACAGGCTGATTCCCATTCCTGAAAGGCTGTCGCGTAAGCCGCCCATTTCAGCTGCATGCAGGATGTGGTTGCCCACGTCCAGGGCAACCCGGGCGCCTTGAAAAAAGGTGGACCGCTCCTGGATGTGACTGAGGAGCGCCGACTGCAGATCCACCCATTCCCCTTCACCCAGAGTCACCAGCAGTCCATCGCGGACGCCTTTTATTTGTACGTTCACTCGTTTATCCATCACCATGCAAACTCACCGCCTCTAAAATCTCATTATTATAGCATGGGATCTTTGTTCTATTTCTGCGTGGCCGCGTTTGCGTTATCGCCTGCCTTGAGATCGAAATAAGCCTGCATCACCTGGCGCACAATGGGGCCTGAAGTGGTCGCACCTTCGTTGCCGTTATAAACAAATGCTACCACGGCAATTTCTGGATTGTCATAAGGGGCAAATCCCACATACCAGGCATGGGCCGGCCAATTTCCAAATTTGCACAGTCCTTTGTCTTGAGCGATATTATCGCAGTATTCCGCCGTACCGGTTTTTCCTGCTGAGGGGATCGAAAAACCTTTGAAGATCCCTGATCCCGTTCCATCTACGACCACATTCCGCAAACCTTCTTTGAGCAGCTGCACCGCGGCTGGTTCGACTGGCTTATATTGCCCGGTCGGAAGCCCATTCGGGTCAATATCAGCGATCACCGGGGTCTGGGTGATGTCCACTTTCAACTTGGGCGTAAATGGCGTGATCACGTTTCCTTCAGAATCCAGGACTTCTTTCACCAGCGTGGGCTGCATTTGTTTTCCATCATTGGCAATCGTCGCCATCGATAGTAAAACCTGCAGCGGGGTCGCAGTAACGTATCCCTGACCGATTGCCGCGATATAGGTATCGCCGGTAGACCAGTTTTCACCTTTGTTAATCCGTTTCCATTTCCTGTCTGGAGAGACACCCGAGATTTCACCAGGCAGTTCAATGCCGGTCGGGGCGCCGTAACCCAGGGCCAGGGCATATTGTTTCATGCGTTCAATCCCCAGGGGATCGTCCACTTCACCCGCCCACCCGCCAGCAACTTTGTAGAAATAAACATCGCATGACTGTGAAATCCCTTTCATGAAATCGACATTGCCGTGACCGGCGCCAGTCGATTTATAGAGGTAGCACACAAAATCGCGAGGAAAGCCAGGATCGTTAGGCGAGAATTTTTCAGTCAGGGTGATTTTCCCCGGATCTGTAATAATCTGGGTGGGACTGACGTTATGTTCGTTTAATATACCCAGGGATGTCACCAATTTGTAAACCGAACCCGGTGGAAATTCTCCCGAAATTGCGTGGTTCAATAACGGATTGGTCGGATCATTCACCAATTGTTGATAATAGTAAGAAGGGATCAAACGCGCGAAGCGGTTGTTGTCGTAATTTGGCACGGACACCATCGCCAAAATTTCACCGGTCTTCGGGTTCATCGCGACCACTGCCCCGGTATTTAACCCCATTGCAGGAAACTGGCGGTTTAATGCATCCATTTGCTCGGTCAAGGCCGAACGGGCAGCCGCCTGCAGTCTTAAATCTATGGTCAATACAATATTATTTCCCGGCACCGGGTCGACCGGGGGCTGCAGGTCGCGCAGAATTTGCCCGGCGACATCCTGCTCCACAACCCGGGTTCCATTCTTGCCCATCAATATATCGTTCAAAGAATATTCAACGCCTGCAAAACCGATCTTGTCGCGATTAGCCACAAATCCCTGCGAAGTGTAAATATCTGAATTTTCCGCCGTAATGGGCCCTAAAAAACCAATCACTTCTGAGGTTAAATTTCCGGTGGGGTATTCGCGCACCGGCACGATTTCCACACCTACCCCAGGTAGATCGGCAATGCGCTCGCGAATCGTCATCGCCAACGCCTGGTCAACGTTGCATTTGACGTCCACCGGGTTATACGGGGCATTGGTGTCCGCGATATATACAATCTGGGTAATTCCCAGGTCGTTATCGCACGGTTTAAAGGCCTTGATCACCGCCTCATCTTCGATATTTCCCTGGCTGACCGGAACAGAGATCAGCGTGGAGAGCTGGCGGTAAACCTCCTGAATAGCCCCGGGATCCGTAGGAAGGTTTGCTGGAGTTATCGTTATATTATAGGAGGCGACGTTGCGCGCCAGGACGAATCCATTGCGGTCGTAAATGATACCGCGTTGGGTTGGAACATTTACATTCTGTGTTCGGTTTTCGTTAGCACGGCTTAGATAAGCCGCACCATTAATGATCTGCAAACTGAACAGGCGGACCATGAAGAAACCAAAAACCAACAGGATGATGATGTAGACCACCATCATCCGCCATTTTTCAAAACCAGAACGGGATGGAAATGAGCGGTTCATATTTGCACCTCTATTGGATATATCCATCTGGCCAAATCCGTGACCAGCGCATATACCGGCAAAGCAAGAAACAGGTTCAGTAAAATACTCGGTAAAGTTACCAGCACCAAACTCTGATTGAAGGGTAATTGGGTGCCGGCAATGAATAGCACAACGATCTCGGTCAGATGTTGGAAAAAAGTCGCGGCGATGGTCGCGATCAACATCCCCAACACCGGGAACTCCCGAATTCGCTGGCTGGCAAAACGTACGGCAGTCGTGACAACCAGGTAAATCAGCAGCGGCGCGCCGAAAGGAATCGCGGAAATGATACTCACCAACCCGCCGCCCACCACAGCCCAAAACCAGGCATTTGTGCTCTTTTCATGCAGCGACCAGGCAATCAAGACTAACAAAATTAAATCGGTGGTCCCACTCAAAAGCGGAAGTTGGCTGAATATGGCCAATTGCAGCATCAGCACGATGACCAACACCGGAAAACTTATAAAATAAGCCATTTATCTACGGCGCAGTTTGTGGAATCAGCGGCTTAATATCCACAGGATGGAAATTGGTAATTACCAGCACCGCCCGCAAGTTTGCCAGATTGGCAGATGGCTGAACGGTAGCCGTCTGAAATAAATCTGTTTCGCGCTTGCGTACGCTGATCACCTGGCCTACAACGATATCCGCCGGGTAGGATCCGCCTAATCCGGAGGTTAAAACCAGGTCGCCCGGTTTAACCACCACATCCTGGGGGATCATATCGAGGGAAAGCTCTCCGGTCACCGACCCAACCAGCATCACATCGGTTTGGGTCGCAGGCAAACGCACATTGACTGCGGAATTCGCGTCAGTGATCAACTGCACCCGGGCAGCTCCAGCGGTAACGGCGTCTATCCTGCCGATCAGGCCTTGCTGAGTGACGACAGGCATGCCTCGCAGCAAACCGTTATCTGATCCAATATCGATTTGCACGTAACGCAGAAATGGGATTGGGTCGCGGCCGATCACTGTTCCGGCATTATATGAATTTTCAGGTCGATCTTTGGCAAAATTTACCAATGCGGAGAGGACCTGCGCCTCGCTGAGCTGCTGCTGAAGCTGGATGATTTGCGTCTCCAGACTGGAAACTTTATTTTCCAATTCGACATTACGCTGCCTGAGAATCGCGACATCCCTGGGAACTGTGACAAACTCCACAATTGCCAGGTACCTGCTGGATAACCACTGCTGGACAGAAACAAATGGATTTAGCGCGACCCTCAGAATCGGACTGAGGTAGCCCCCTAGCGCTAAAAAGAGCACGCCACCGATCAAAAGCAGCAGAATTGCCGACTGCCAAGAATTGGGGGAATTTTTTCTCATTTTAGGGTTCGAATACTTCTCATGTTCCTTTGGTTTACTTTATCTATACTATACCAACATTAATTTTACCTGATTCCACTGCGGTCAAGCGGGACCAATAAATGCCGGTACAGGTCGATATTCTCTAAAACCATCGTTGCCCCGCGCACCACACAGGTCATCGGATCTTCTGCAACCCACACCCGCAAATTTAAATCATCCGACAAACGTTCCACCAGACCCTGGACTTGAGAGCCACCTCCTGCCAGGCAGATACCCGTTTCAATCAAATCGGAGACAATTTCGGGAGGCGCTTCATCCAGAGCATCCTTGATGGTATCGATAATCACCTGAATAGAGCCGGCAACGGCTTCGCGGATTTCAACAGAGGATATTTCTACCAACTCGGGCAGCCCGGTCACCAGGTTTCTACCCCGAACAGTGGTGGTTTTTTCTGACGCCAGCGGATATGCAGAACCGATGGATATTTTTACCGTTTCCGCCATGCGCTCGCCGATAAACAAATTGTATTTATTACGGATATAGGTGATGATGTCCTGGTCCAGTTCATCCCCCGCAACCCTCAGTGAACGAGAGACCACAATCCCGCTCATCGAAAGAATGGCGACCTCGGTTGTCCCGCCGCCAATATCGACCACCATCGAACCGCGCACATCCAGAATAGGCAGCCCCGCACCCAACGCCGCCGCACACGGTTCTTCAACCAGGTGGGCTTCTCTTGCCCCTGCCGACATGGCAGCGTCATAAACAGCACGTTTTTCTACTTCCGTGGCGCCGGAAGGGATTCCAATCATGACTCTGGGTCGCGGCATGGGCACAATCGTCTGCTGGTGCGCCTTACCGATAAAATATTCCAGCATACCCCGGGTAATTTCAAATTCGGAGATCACACCATCCCGAATCGGGCGCACAGCCAGAATATTTGCCGGGGTACGGCCTGCCCATTCTTTTGCCTGTGCGCCGATTGCCCTTGGTTGGCGCGTGCGTTTATCAATCGCTACCCACGATGGTTCATTGATGACAATTCCCTTTCCGCGAACGCTTACCAGCGTATTTGCAGTACCGAGATCGATGCCAATGTCAAGAGAGAATAAACCCCACAGCCAATTGAGTGGATTGAAGGCCAAGCGATGCTCCTTAATTGCTCACGAAAAGTGAATTCAATTAATTATATCATGAAGGTATTTAATCCATTTTTCAACCGGACACCGATCATTGTCAATTTGATCAGAATGCGGTATATTTGGAAAAATAGATTAAGCGGGCGTAGGTCAGTGGTAGACCGCTTGCTTCCCAAGCAAGATGTCGTGAGTTCAGAGTCTCATCGCCCGCTCAAACCTTAAAGTCGCACTTCACGTGCGGCTTTTTTGTTTAAAACCATCAGTCGATATATTTTTTCGGTTTTCACTTCCCCTTAACAAATATGTAAGCGCAGTGTGCAAGGTGCGCGTTTCAGAATAATAGTGCGTATAATTAATTTTGCACTAATATTAATATTTCTATTCCTTTAAATTAGATCGGAGGAACTGCCTGATGGCAGCCGAAAAAAAAGTTTTACATATCGAAGACAACCTTGAAAACCGCATTTTAATTCGCCGCCTGCTGGCTTTTGAAAATTATCATGTTTTTGAGGCCGAAAATGCGCGTCAGGCCCTGGATATCTTAGCAGATACCACCCCGGATTTAATCCTAATGGATATCAATATGCCGGATGTCGACGGATACGCATTGACGGCTGAATTAAAATCCCGCCCAGATTTTAATAAAATACCCATTGTGGCCATTACTGCCAATGTGATGCGCGGTGATCGTGAAAAGGTCTTTAAATCAGGCTGTGATGGATATATCGAAAAACCGATCGATGTCGATCTATTTTTAGAACAAATCGCAAAATATTTTATCCAGGTTAATTAAGGAAAAGCCTTCTATGGGTACACAACCGCTCTCAAGCCTGTCAAATCTCCAGCCGAAGGCCAATTCCAATGAGACAACCGTCCTGGTGGTCGAAGATAACGTTTCAAACTTCGTATTAATCGCCAGGATGTTAGGTTTTCTCGGAATTCATTGTGAATGGAAAACTTCCGGGTACGAAGTGTTGGAATTTGCCGACACGCTGCCGCGCCTGGATTTAATCTTGATGGATATTCGTTTGCCATACGAAGACGGTTATGGCGCCTTACAAAAAATTCGCCAGTCTCCCCGCTTTAAGAACGTACCTGTGGTCGCTGTGACGGCTGAAGCCAGCCTGGAACAAATGACGAAAGCCAAAGCTTCTGGCTTCAACGGCTTTTTAGGAAAACCCCTTGATCCCGACCAATTTCCGAACCAGATGCAGCGCATTTTGGCCGGAGAACCTGTCTGGGAAATGGGGTATGTTTGATGCTGGTTTCGGGGAGATAGGATGCCTGGGTCTGCTGGCGGCTTGTTAAATCGATTGTCTACCTGGTTCAATTCCTCAAAATTAAATCAGTTGTTCGGGCGATTCCAAAAACTTCGTTCCAGCTTATCCTTCGTTGTGGTCAGCGTCATGATATTCCTGGCGCTCATTCCGGTTATCCTGGTGATTGCGGGTTCATACATCCGCTCGCGTAATTTTATCCTGGACCAGACGTTCCACCAACTTGAGAGCCTTGTTCAAAGCCAATCCCCACAATTAGCAACCATTGCGATTGACAACCAGAATTACTTAACCGGCCTCTTAGGTCAATCCCAAATTACCAGCAGCCTGTTCCTTTTGGCGGATTCAACCGGCGATGAGGCCAATTTAAATATCGGCCAGGTATTTTTGCAGGATTATATTCAACAGGTGCAGCCCTCCACCAACGCTAATGTGGAGGCAGTTTTTTTGGTGGGCACAGATTTTCACGTAAAAGCGTCATCGAAACGAGAATGGTTTGGTTTGGATCTTACCGGGGAGAATGCAATTCAGCAAATCGCTGGGACAAGCAAAACCGTTTCCGCCTACAGCCCGTCTTCATTATATTTAAATCAATGGGTCACTTTTACGAGCAGCCCGTTAATCAATGAAAACGGCGCAGTAAAAGGTACTCTGGTAATTGCCACCTTTCCTTCTGCGCCGAAAACGATCCTCGAAACGACAAGTTCGGTGTTCGACCAGGGTAACGCTTTCTTTATCAATGCGGATAATTCTCTGGTCGGCATCAGCCCTAAAACCAACCAAATCATCCAATTACCCACCAGCTCCACTCATTCTGAGAGAATACGCCAGATCTTATCCAGTTCATCAGGGCAGGGCAGTGGACAGTTTGATAATCCGGACCTGATCCCGGTTTATGCTTATGCCAGCTGGATTCCAGAAATGAACATTGGGTTCGTGGTGGAGGTTCCAGAAAGCGTCGTCTTTAAGCAAATCGACTCCCTGATCCCCTTCACACTGATCATATTAACTATTTCCTTCGTCATTGTCGCCGTGATGATCTTTTTGGGTTCCCGTGCTCTCGTCAGTCCAATCGTGAAATTAACCAACAGCGCACGAAATTTTGCCAATGGAGACTGGTCGGAGCGTTCCACCATCCGCAGGCGGGATGAAATTGGCGTACTGGCAACCGCATTTAATCAAATGGTTGACCAGATCAGCGACCTCTACCGGTCGCTCGAACAAAAGGTAGAGGAAAGGGCCCGTCAGTTACGCACAGCCTCAGAAATCGGCCAGTTGGCAACATCTTCCAACAACCGGGAAGAAATTATCGACCGCGCCGTCAAGTTGGTTATTGACCGTTTCGGCTACGCCTTTGCCAGCATTTTCCTATTGGACCCATCCGGCACGTCGGCTGTATTATCGGCGTCATACAGCCAGAGCGGCGAATTTACAAATCAAAAAGGATATCGGGTCCAGATCAATTCCGATACATTAATCGGCTGGGTGGCGAATAACAACCAGCCCAGGGTAATTTCCGAATACAACCCCAATGAATTTGCGCCAAGTTCGCTCTTCTTATCGGCTTCTCGCTCTGAAGTCGCCATCCCTATTGCCCTGGGAAGCCATGTGTTGGGGGTGTTTGAGCTGCAGAGCGTCAATTCAAAAGGGTTCGAACCTGAGGGCATTGCAGTACTGCAAACAATCAGCAATCAGATCGCCAACGGCCTGCAGAATTTGCGCCTGTTGGAAGCCACTCAGGTCAACCTGGACGAGATTAACCTGCTCTTCCGCACGAGCCGCCAGCTTTCGTTTACCAGGAATGAACAGGAAATGTATGCGGTCGTGCAAGAAGCGCTTATCCAGACCCCTTATATTTCCGGTATTTTTTCTGCTGCTGATAATTATCTGGAAATTATCGCAATCATCGATCCCCAAAACCCTGCGACCACCTCCAATACCAAGGGGATCACCTTACCCCTTTTGAAGATCGCATCGATCCTGGAAGGAAGCCAGATGGTACTGGTCGATGACCTGTCTCATCCCAATGAGTACGATGTCCTTTTGTCGTTCTTCGTCCGGCGTGGGTGCAATTCTGCCGCAATATTTACCATCACCAATGATAACAAGCTAGAAAATGTCATCGTCCTCGGTTCCCGCGAGGTCACTCCCTTAGCCGCTGCCGCGATCCGTCCATTTTCCAGTCTGGTGGATGTCATTGGCACGACCCTCCAACGCTTCCGCATCCTGGCTTCTTTACAGGAACGAGTCACTTTGCTTCAGGCGTTAAACCGGGTCAGCGAAGCGATATCTGCCGTGACAGATTTAGAGACGTTGTATAAAACGCTGCACAATCAATTAAAGATCTCTGCAGGCGAAGATATTAGTTTCATGATTGCTCTGTACGACGAAGCCCAGCAGATGATTGAAATCCCCTACGTTTATGAGGGCAATGATTTATTAAGTATTCCTCCATTTCCGCTGGGTGAAGGGTTAACTTCGTATATCATTCAAAATCGCAAGTCATTAATGATCGTCAAGGATACCGAACGCCGCATCCAAGAATTAAACGCCAAAGTGATTGGGAAACCTGCCAGGTCCTGGTTAGGTGTTCCTTTGCTTTTAGGGAACCAGCCAATCGGAGCTTTAATTTTACAGGATACAGAGAATGAAGAGCGCTTCACCGAACACGATCTGAATTTATATACAGCCCTTGCCCCCCAAATTGCCGTGACCGTGAGCAACGTGCAGTTGTTATCCGATATGCAGAAAGCATTAAGAGCCTATGATCAGGAGCGTTTCCTGTTGAACACCCTGATGGAAAATACGCCCGATCAAATCTTCTTCAAAGATATCGACGGCCGTTATCTGCGGGCCAGCCAATCATTTACTCAACAAAATGAGTTGGGCGAAGCAGAAATGGTCATTGGCAAAAAAGACGAAGATTTGTTTGAACAGGAGAGAGCATCCAGATTTTCTCTCGCCGGGCAGGAAGTGATGGCATCTGGACTGCCTGTTTTGGGAAACATTGAAAAAATTACAGTTGAAAACAAAGACATGTGGCGCCTCTCCTCATTAATTCCAATGGCCGATGCTTCTGGCACCCAGCGGGGACTACTGGGAATCGATCGTGACATAACAGATTTAAAGCAAACAGAAGAACTGGCTCAATCCAGGGCCAGCCAGCTGCAAATTGCGGCTGAAATTGCCCGCGATACATCCGGAACGTTGGATACCGGAGAACTGCTCAGAAAAGCGGTAAATTTAATCCGCGAACGATTTGGTTTTTACCATGCCTCCATTTTCTTGATGGATGCATTGGGAGAATTCGCCGTCTTGCGTGAATTTACCGGGGAAGTCGGCGAACAGATGAAACAACGCGGACACCGCTTGGCCATCGGCTCACAATCGATCGTTGGCCAGGTTACCGCCAGAAAAGCACCCTGGATTGTTAACGATGTCCACCAGGAACCACTTTATTATGCCAATCCCATGCTGCCAGAAACGAATGCGGAACTTGCGATTCCATTGGTTGTTGGCGAGAAATTATTGGGTGCTATTGATGTCCAGAGCACGCTGATCAACATCTTCCAGGATGAAGACGTACAAATTCTCCAAATCCTGGCCGACCAATTAGCAATCGCGGTTTGGAATTCCATGCTTTTCGGCCAATCTCAAGACAATTTGGCGCAGCACCGCTTACTGCACCAGATAACCATCGCTGCCTCCACTGCAAATTCTGTCGACGAAGCATTGGGAGCCACTGTCCAGGCGCTTTATACCGTTACCGGGGGAGAGCGCGTGCTGGTCATGCTGCTCAACCAGGACACCCTGCAGGTGCGGACTGCCGCCGGATATGAAGGCGTTGATCTCTCACAATACAGCCTGCGAATCGGTGAGGGTATCCCCGGACAGGCAGCAGCATTAAGACAACCGGTCCGGATCAACAATCTCCCGGATCATCCGGAATTCACACCGCTGGACTTGAAAATTAATTCTGAACTGGCTGTACCGATTTTCTTTAGAGATCGAACTGTGGGCGTACTGGATCTTTCCAGCTCTGAACCTGGGGCTTTCGATGAAACCGACCAGGAAATCATGGCGTCATTGGGGAACACGCTTGGCGCAATTATTGCAAATACACAATTGATCCAAGAGGTTCGCCAGCAGGTAGACCGGCAGCAGCGTTTATATGATATTACCAGCCGTATTCGCCAGACCTCCAATATTGAAACGATTCTTCAAACGTCAGCCAGAGAAATTGCACTGACGCTGGGCGCAAAACGGGCGCAAATTGAAATCAAGGTAGAAAATCCCGCCCCGGTTGGCCACATTTCAGGTAATGGACATAAAGGTCAACCCGAGGTAGAAAAATGAACCTCATCCAAATGATCTCGCCCAACCAACCGCCAGCCCATATAAAAGTGCGAGGGGAGTTGGCGGTTAACCGAGAACGGATTTTGCAAACAATCTTGGTAGTCATTATGTTTGCATCCGTAATTGGTTATATTGGTCTGGCGGTCTACTCCTTGCCAAAACAGCAGTATGGGCTATTCATTTTATATACTGCCTTAACCCTCTTGATTTTGGCCTACACCGCCTATCGGAAACTGGCCTACACCGCCAGGACGTTGATCATCACTCTCTCCATCCTGGGAACAACCATTTTCACCTTTGCAACCACAGGCTTAGGGGGAAACGGTGAAATCTACTTACTGGCGTTTATTGCCCTGACCACCGTTTTGCTTGGCTGGAAAGCAGGCCTCGTTTCACTGATTTCCACCCATCTGGTTTTCTTCGTGCTGGGTTTTTTGATCCTTCAAAACCTGATCATTTTACCTGCAGGGCTCGACGCACTTTCCAAATTTGGGGTAACAGATTGGGTCCGAACCGGGGTATTTTTAACGATCGTCTCAATTACGGTTACTTTTTCGATTGGCATGTTAATTCGCGGTCTTGAGGCATCCTATAATCGTGCAGAAAAATTATCCCAAAATTTATTGTCAGAACAGGCCAGCCTGCAGGCCAGGGTTGATCAGCGCACCAACGAAATCAAATCCCGCATGCAGCAGGTATTAACCGCTTCCGAAGTATCGCAAATCATCGTCTCAGAACACGAACCTGACCAGCTTCTGCCAAAAATTGTCGATCTGCTCCATGATCGGTTCGATTTGTATTACGTAGGTGTGTTCATTGTGGATGATGCCAATAATGCGGTGCTCCGTGCGGGTTCAGGCGAGGCCGGTAAGAATATGATTGCCGCCGGTCATTACCTGCCTGTAAATGGCGCATCCATGATCAGTTGGGCGATCACGAATAACAAAACCAGAATCGCGCAGGATGTAGGGTCAGAATCAGTCAGGTTTAATAACCCCTACCTTCCAGAAACCCGATCGGAATTGGCCGTTCCGATCATCCTTCAAGAAGAAAGCCTGGGCGCAATTTCCATCCAATCGAGCAAAGTCAATGCATTTGATGAGGATGACATTTCAATTTTTGAAGGAATTGCCAATGCCCTGGCGATTGCGTTCGAAAACTCACAATTATTCACCAGGGCGCAAAATGCTCTTGATGAAGTAAGGTCCTTGAACCGCGGCTATCTGATGCGTGCCTGGTCAGAGTTAGCCAACGAAACCGGTAACCTGAGTTATGCTTATGATAATTACCAGGCAAATTCGAAAACGAGTGGAAGCCTGATCGAAGTACCGCTGACCCTGCGCGATCAAACCATAGGTTCCATTTCATTGGAAATGGAAAACGAAGCCCTCACCCCAGAACAACAGGATTTCATCGATGTGATCATCACCCAGACCGCTCTGGCGCTTGAAAACGCCCGTTTGATCAATGAAATTCAACGGCGCGCGACCCAGGAACAAATCTTGAATGATCTCACTTCAGATTTTTCCCTGGCTACAAATATTGATGATATTTTAAAATCTGCGCTGCGCCAGTTGAACGAAATCCCAGCGGTTAGTGAAGCATCCATTCAAATAGCCCCGCCTCGAAACGATCTTCCCAAACACACCAATGGAAACGGTCATAAAAGCCAGATTACAGCGGAGAAGAGCGAATGAAGAACTTCCTGCGTTCGGTCTGGCCGTTCACCATCCCAACACATCTCAAAGCCGGAGATGAAATTTCCATTTTGCGGGAGAGGATTTTCCAATCCTTTTCACTTATCGCATTAGGCATTGGAATCGGTGTGCTTGTTTTGGTTGTGCCAAACTTTATTCAGCTGCAGCGCTGGGGTTTGATCGGTGTCTATAGCGGTTGTCTGGTGGCGCTTTTGGCGGTCTCATTCATCCGCCGGATTCCATATCTGATCCGTGGATTGGTTGTTTTGATCGTGATTTATACGATTTCGCTGGGCAGCCTGCTGATCTATGGGTTGAGCGGAAACGGACCGCTTCTTTTAACTGGTTTTGTGGCTTTAGCTGCCATCATACTGGGTGACCTTCCTGGAACTGTCGCTGGGTTCCTCACCTTTGTGACGATGACAGCATCGGGCTATCTCATGCTGAATAATATCCATCCTTTACCCCCGATCGAAACTCAATCGAATGTTGCCAATCTCTCCGATTGGATCAACCATACGCTGATCGTGACCTTATTGGCTGCCGTTTTTAATATCTCTTTGTCAGTATTGGTAAAGGGGCTGCGCAATGCTTTGGCAGAACAAAAACAAATCGGCATGGCCCTTGCCCAGGAAAGAAATCTATTAGAGGAAAGAGTATCTGAACGGACAGTAGAATTGGAACGGCGCGCCTATGAGCTTGAGGCCGTCAGTAAATTTGTGCGAGATATTTCACAAATAAATGATTTGGACGAGTTGTTAGAGCGCGCAGTCGAATTGATCCAATCAGATTACCATCTATATCATGCCGGAATATATCTGACTGAAGCGCATCGGGAATATGCCGCCTTGCGCCGCGGTTCAGGCGAGGCTGGCAGAACGATGGTGGCTATGGATTTCCGTATTCCGCTTTCCGACGCCCAACCTGTGGCTCTGGCAATCGTCAAGAACGAAGTACGCCTGACTCAGGACGTGTTAAATGACCCCTTGTTTGTGCGTAATCCACTGTTAGCGGAAACACGGGCCCAATTGGCCATCCCCCTGGTTGCAGGCGGCAAGGTGATTGGAGTATTGGACACGCAAAGTAATATCCGCCGGTTCTTTAAACCGAATGATATCCGTTCATTAGAGATCACCGCGGATCAACTGGCCGTTGCCATTGAGAAAGCTTTAATTGTCCAGCAGCTTTCATCTGCTCTGGCGGAAATGCGTGAGAGTACCACCCAAACGACCCGTGAGGACTGGCAAAAATTCCACCGTTCCGTTCGCCGCAATTTTTCTTACCAAATTCGCCAGGGGAAAGTTGAAAGTGGACCGCCGGCATTCATCGAACATTCCCTAACCTACGAAACCGGAAAGGCAGTGATCCAGAAACTTATGGATCCTCAATCAGGTTTTCCCTATACATTAATTGCAATCCCGATTAAATCGCGCGATCTGGTACTTGGCTCTTTAAATTTACGTTTTAATTCCGGCCAGATTTCTTCAAATATCATCGAACTGCTGGATTCTGTCGCCAACCGCCTGGCGCTGGCAATCGAAAATGCCCGGCTGATCGAAGAAAACCAGATGAAAGCTGCCCGAGACCAAACGGTAGGCGATATCAGCGCCAAGGTGCGGGCTGAAGCTGATATCGATAAAGTAATGCGCATTGTTGCAACAGAATTGGGACGTTCATTAGGGGTTTCGGACGTGATTGTTCAATTACGCGAGAGTGAAGGGTAAACCGGAGTAAAAATGGCATTCTCAATTTCACCGGCGACCAATCCGATCTCGATAAACCCCCTACCTGGCTCGGGAAACGAATCCCGTGCTAATCTGGCATTATTGATTGGCAGGATCACATCGGTATTGTTGGGCATCGTAACCGCTGCCCTGGTTTACTATTCCATAAACCATCCAAACTGGCAAAATATCGTATTAACCGGGATCCAAACTGTTTCCTGGTTGATCGCTTGTGGCTCACTTTTACGCATCATAAAACATTCGCAGGTTCGGGTATACCTGCTGATCACCTCAATCCTGGTCATGATGGCTGGGGTTTCCATACTTATTTCCGGGCAGGCCATCACTTCAGCATTGATTGCTCTGGCTTACACGCTTATTATCACCTCGGTTTCGATGTCTGGGACATCGGCTGAAAGAGGGTTGATACCGGGTATCGCCGCCGCCTGGGCGATCAGCCTGGTCGGTTTGCTGAATCCTTTCGAGAAAGTCTCCCTACCTGGAATCCAGTATATTTTTCCGGCAATACTTGGAATCCTGGGAATCCTCTATATTGCCTTATTAGCATTGCGATATGGTTCCGCTACTCTCCGTTTAAAATTGATCCTTGGCAGTATGCTGCTAGTGATCCTTCCATTATTGGCTGTTTCCTTCGTTCAAGCTGCAATCGTGCAAAATACAATCCTGGCCCAAATAAAGGAAACTCTTTCATCTGCCGCTGACCAGACGGCTTATCGGGTCGATAATCTCCTGATATCCAATCGTGACGCGATCACTTCAGATGCAACCATCCCTGTGCTTGTAAAGTATTTGTCTCTCGCGCCAGATAATAGACCGGGCAGTCCGGAAGAGAGCAATTTATGGGTAACCTTTGATGCACTGAAAAAACGTACCCAACCCTATTTAATTTCCTACGGATTACTCGATACCCAGGGCAAAGTGGTATACGATATTAATCCTGCGGAAATTGGGCTCGACGAAGCGAATACCAATTCATTTTCAGATGCGCAGCTTGGCGGGCAATATATCTCCAATATTGAATTTTCAGAAACGGACGGGAAACCTTATTTATATTTCACCAGTCCAGTCCTTGATGAGAATCGTGTTTCGTGGGGAGTCATTCGGGTTAAAATATGATGCCGATATCCTCCAATCGATCCTGAAGGAAAATACGAACATTATTGGATCCAATACCTATCCAATACTGGTCGATGAAAACCTGATGCGCCTGGGCGATACCCGGAATCCGCAGTACCAATATCAATTATTGGCGCCGCCATCCGATACGACCGCCGCAATTTTAAAATCTACCCGCCGCATCCCCCAGAACGCCGATTTGGCTGCGTCCCCCAATCTGGTAGATTTATCAACCGCGTTATCGGGCAATCCAAAGCAGCCCTTTCTAACCGCCAGTTTTGCTCCTGGCTCGCCCACCAACACCGATCAAGAATTTGTCGCTGTCACACAGTTAAAAAATAAACCCTGGTTAGTGCTGTATATTCAACCCGCGTCATCGCTCTCCAATCTGGCTGCGACCCAGGAGAAGTCTACAACGCTCATTACGGTTCTCCTGACTGGGCTGGTAGCCCTGCTAACTACCTTATTTGCCAGCGCACTCACCCAACCCATTTCGAAGTTAACCGAAACAGCGCAAAAGATCAGCCAGGGTGACCTTACGGTCACTGCAGAGACATCGAACGATGAAATCGGTATGCTAGCCAACGCATTTAATTTCATGACCGGCCGTCTCAGAAGATTCATCGCCGATCTCGAGAATCAGGTAAGCCTGCGAACGAGGGAATTGGCAAATAGAAATGATGCATTAATCATTCGCGACCGTCAGATTCAAACAATTGCCGAAGTTGCCCGAACGATTGCAACCTCGCAGGATGTTGAAACTCTGTTGGACCAGGTGTCCGAATTAATCAGCAGCCGTTTTAATTTTTACCATACCGGCATTTTTCTGATCGATGAAAATAGGGAATTCGCGGTTTTACGAGCCTCAAACAGCGAAGGTGGCAAGAGAATGCTGTCCCGCAGACACATGCTGCGGATTGGACAGGCTGGAATGGTGGGTTATGTCTGTGAAAGCGGCAAAGCCAGAATAGCAACCGACGTCGGGAATGATGCGGTCTTCTTTAACAATCCGGATCTGCCGCGCACTCGTTCGGAGATGGCCGTACCTCTGTTAGGCGGCGGACAAATTATTGGCGCTCTGGATGTGCAGAGCATTCAACCGAACGCCTTCACCCAGGACAATATTGAATTGTTTTCAACCCTGGCAGACCAGATCGCGATAGCTATCCTTAACAGCCGGGCGTTGGAAGAGACCCAACGCGCACTTGTCGAAGCCCAAATGGTGCATCGGCAATATCTGCAGCAAGAATGGAACCGTGAATTATCCGAAAAAGAACACCATGCCTATGAATTCACCCCGCAGGGTATGGTCATCCGCGATCGGGTTGAATTTGAAGATATTAGCTCGGTATTCTCAACCGGTGAAATGGTCTTGCGGAATTCAGATCAAAATCACTCGGATCAGGAACCCGCTGTTTTAGGGATGCCGATTAAATTACGCGGGGAAACGATCGGCATCATCCACCTTCAGGATGAAAGTGATACGGCCAGGGAATGGGCCAATGAGGATATCCAAATTGTTCAAACGATAGCGGATCAAGTCGCCCAGGCGATAGAAAATGCACGCTTATTCCAGCAAACGGTGAGAAGAGCCGATCGTGAACGCAAAGTTATTGAAATATCCAGTAAAATACGCTCAACAAATGATCCGGAAATTATGCTGAAAATCGCTGTTGAAGAACTGCAGCTTGCTTTACATGCCAGCAAAACCCAGGTCATTTTAAACCAGATTATTGAAAAGCCAGACACTGATAAAGGGCCATCCAATGGCTCTGGTTTCCCCGGTCGATCAAACGGAAACGAGAAATCCAAACTGGCTTGAGGGAGGAAATATGACTTATAAGATTGGTATCGTGAATGAAAAAGGTGGTGTGGCAAAGACCACCACCTCTGTTTCTTTGGGTGCTGTACTGGTTGACCTTGGATATAAAGTGCTGCTGGTGGATTTGGATCCACAGTCGAACCTTTCTCTCGCCCTGGGAATGGAGCCAAACAAGGTTCAGCGCAGCAGCGCAAGTATTTTAATCGAACAAACCCCAATCTCTAAAGCCATTAAAGAAACCAGCATTCCCGGTTTATTTATCATTCCGGCGAATAATGAATTGGGAATGGCCGAAAGATTTCTTCCAGGCCGGCAGGGTTATGAAACCTTATTGAAGCGGGCGCTGGAGCAGCTAGAGCCTGATTTTGACTTTGTCATCATGGACTGCCCTCCATTCTTAGGCTCTGTGACTTTGAATGCCATGGTTTCAATAAACCTGTTATTGATCCCGACTCAGGCGGAATTTTTCTCGATTTATGCGCTGCGCAATTTGATGGCGCTCGTTCGCCGGGTACGTTCTCAATTCAACCCGGACTTGAAGTATCGTCTCCTGCTCACCATGGTGGACCGGCGCAATAAAATTCATCGCGTTATGAGCGAACAACTGCGCTCAACTTTCAACCAGGGTGTCATGGAAACGGTCATTGAAACCGATACCAAATTAAGAGAAAGTCCGATCGCGGGCGTTCCGATTATTTATCATTCACCTAAAAGCCGTGGTTCCCTCCAATACCGCGCGCTGGCGCAGGAGATATTAGCGTATGTCAAAGAAACTTCCATCCAGCCGGCTTGAAAATCTCTTCGCTGAACTCGAGCAGCGCGAATTGCCCTCGGATTCGGTTGAGGTACATCTTAACGCGCAGCCCGGCTGGACATGGGAAGCCAATTCACAAGGTACCTACATCTTCTGTGGGCCAGAAGTCATGGATGGGTTGGAAATATCGCCTATCGAATGGATAGGAAGGTCTCTTTTCACTTATCGCTTATCCGAACACTCGCAGAAACAGTTATTATCGGCCATTCACCTGGATCAATTCCCGGCTGAAATCACCGGAGAATATCTCGACAATTCCGGGAGGCAGGTGCAGGTACGGATGACCATTTTCTCCCGCCATGAAGAGAATGGTGACACTAATGGGTGGCGAGGTTTTAATCAGGTAATAACAAAATCTTCCCTGGCGCCTGTACCCGGTCTGGATAAACTACCCCAGCCGAACGGCAAAAAACCGGCAGCCAAAAAATCAACCGGGCCATTGAAAATGCCGGATCTAACCAAAGGGTTCGTCTTCCAGGATGGCAAAACTCATCAAGCAGATAAACCCTGGACAACCGCGGCGAAGACCAGTTTAAACCTGAACGAATTTGTAACTGAGGTCAGCCAGGAATTAATGGCCGCCGCGCTGGCTGTTCCGTTTAGAATCGGGGGGATACGAACGGGGTTATCGAAATTCTGGACAATAACAGCCTGCGAAAGTGGAGCGAAGATGACCTTATGCTGGCGCAAGATGTCGCCCGCCAGCTCGCCCAGGCAATTGAAAACGCCCGGCTTTATTCCGCTGTTCAAATGGAACTGGCCGAAAGAATCCGTGCTGAAAAAGAAACCTCCCGCAGGAACCAGGAATTAAGCCTCTTGAACCAGGTAGGGCAGCAGTTAAGCAAATTGACCTCCCGTCAAGAACTGTTAAATCTGGTCCAAAAAAGTATCGGTGAAATTTTAGACCATCGCAACCTGACCATCGCCATTTACGATCCTCTCAATAAATCCTTAATTTTTCCGGTCCATACGATTGATGGTGGGCGAATTTCACTTCCCGAACGCCCCATCGGGAATCAGATTATTGATTATTTATTACAGAAAAAAGCGCCATTATTATTGGTCAGCCAGGTGAAGCAGGCACTGCAGCAGCGAAAAATCGATATTACCGAACCATCGCCAAAATCCATCCTGGGAATTCCGATGCTCGCCGGCGATCGTCCGGTTGGCGCCATTTTGATCCAGGATTTTGAAAATGAAAACGCCTACACTTCAGTCGACGTGGAATTACTGTCTACGATTTCCGCCCAGGCGACGACTGCTCTAGAAAATTCTAACCTGTTTCAAGAAATCACCAGCGCCCTCCAATCTCTGGAGACCCGCGAGCGCTACCAGGGGAATGTTGCCAAAGCCGTCGCAACCCTGACCCAATTCGGCACCCTGGCTTTACCTGAAGTTCTAAATACCCTCTCATCTGCGGCGAAAAACGACCGTACTTTTTTTGCTGCATTTGACCAGGTAGAAAACACACCCGTATGGCGCATTATTTCTGAATGGCCAAAACCTGCGGAAAGAAATTCGTCTCAAATTCCCAAAACTGATCCCTTGAACATCCTTTCGTTTCCCCATTGGGTGGCAGATCTTCGCGACAAAGGCTGGTTTTCCGGAACCGCATCCGAAATCTCCACCCCGGAACGCGAGTATACCCAATCTCGAGGCATCAGTTCGATCCTGCTGCTTGCGGTACCAGGCAAAAGCGCTTACCCAAATTTTCTGGCATTTGAGCATTATGGCGACCAAAGAAGATGGCTAAGCGAAGAAATTAACGTGCTGCGGTTGGCTGCGGATGCTTTTTCAAACACGATCATCCGTGAGGATTTGCTTGGACAGCTGCAGATCTCCCTGGATGAAACCGAATCTCTCTATAACGCAAGTCATCGCCTTGCTATGGCAAATGACCTCCAGGAAATGGTAAAGGCGCTCACCATTGATATGCACACAACCACGATAAATCGTGGCGAGCTGCTCTTGTTTCATCAAAATTCGCAATCAAAAAATACTACAATCCTCGTTGCAGCGAACTGGCATTCAGGCAGTGGCCCAAAGCCTGCTCCGGTCGGTGAGGAATTCTCCTCCAGCCCGTATGAACATTTATTTTTTAACCAGGCGCCAACCTTTATTGATAATGTCGATGAGGCGAACATCGATCCGGCGCTTCGTGAAGTTTTCCAGCAGCGTGAAGTTCGTTCCATCGCCGTTTTACCTTTATGGGCCAGCAAACATCAACTGGGTGTGCTGCTGCTTGAAATCAGAGAATAAGCACAGCTTCTCAAGCAAAGAAACGCGCTCTTATCCGCCTTTGGTAGATCAAATGGCTACCGCGATCGAGAACCAAAATCTGTATGGGCAAACCCAGGCTGCGTTGACTGAAACTGAACGTCTTTACCAGGTTAATAAAGGAATCGCCCAGGCAAATGATCCGGAAGCATTAATCGAGCTTGTTGCCAATCAGATGATGCCGGCAGCCGCCGATCGGACTGCGCTGTTCAGCGCGATGAGGACTTCCGATGGCGAGGTTTCGGGGTTTGAGGTCGTCGGCTACCTGGATAAGAAACAAGAACCATCTTGTTTAGGCATGATCATCCCGAAAGCAAACCTGCCCTATTTCCTGAACATGTCCGAACCTGAGATGCTGCCGGATATACACGACTCCAACATGGATCTGGCATCGCAGCAAACCTTCCAAAGTCATGGCGTGCGTGGCCTTTATATCATTCCACTGCGCTCAAGAGATCGGAATATTGGATTTCTCACCGTATCGGCAAGAGAGTCCACAAACTTTCAAACAGAAGAAATCCATATTTTGCAGCTCGCCGCAGGCAGCTTCGCAGTAGCCCTTGAGCGGTACCGCCTGCTGACAGAATCTCAACGGCGTGCCCTGGAGCTGCAAACTGCATCGGAAATCGCTCGGGATACCACCAGCACCCTGGATATTGACCGCCTTTTGGAACGGATTGTAAATCTTTTACGAGACCGCTTCAATTTCTACCATGTTTCCGTCTTTCTGCTGGATGAACCCGGTAAATTCGCGATGATCCGCGAAATCGAGTGGGGAAGCTGGCAAGAAAATGAAAGACCAGGGTCACAAGCTTGCGGTTGGCTCGCTCTCGGTTATTGGCAAAGCTACTGCCACCGGAAAAACTCAGGTTATCCCGGATATAACCCAATCCAATGCCTATTATCCAAACCCCCTGTTACCTGAAACCCGTGCAGAAATTGGCATCCCATTAAAATCAGGGGACAAAGTCTTCGGTGCATTGGATATCCAATACAACCAGGACCACGCATTTTCTGAAAGCGATATATCAGTCCTCCAAATTCTGGCAGACCAGATCGCGGTCGCCATCCAGAATGCCAATGCATACGAACTTTCGCAGACTGCCTACGAGGAAATGAAAGAAGTCGACCGGGTGAAAAGCCAGTTCCTGGCAAACATGAGCCATGAATTGCGTACGCCGCTGAATTCCATCATTGGTTTTTCACGGGTAATTCTGAAAGGAATTGATGGCCCGGTCAACGAAACTCAAAAACAAGACCTTAACGCGATCTACAATTCTGGCCAGCATTTATTAACCTTAATCAACAACATTCTGGACCTCTCAAAGATCGAAGCCGGTAAAATGGAGCTTCAGATTACCGAATTAAACCTCAGCGATCTGGTAAATGGGGTTATGTCAACCGCGGTGGGGTTGGTGAAAGATAAACCGATCCGCCTGTCGCATGATATTCCCTCAAATTTACCAACCGTACAGGCCGACCAGACTCGTGTCCGCCAAATTTTATTGAATTTGGTTTCGAATGCCGCTAAATTTACCGAAAAGGGTACGATCACTGTCACAGCAGTTTCAGTAGTCTCGCCAGTTGGCAAACAAGAAGTGATGATCACCATTGCCGATACCGGCGCGGGAATTGCTCAGGCAGATCTGGGAAAACTCTTCCAACCATTCTCGCAAGTTGACGATTTGCCTACCCGCAAAACCGGCGGCACCGGGCTGGGGTTATCCATCTGCCGGTCGATGGTCGAAATGCACGGAGGGCGCATTGGGGTTCTGCAAAGCGAGCCCGGTAAAGGCAGCACCTTTTATTTCACCCTCCCCACAACGCTGCCAGACCGAATTATTGAGACTGCACCGCAAGAGAACAATTTAATACTTTCGATTGACGATGACCCGCAGGTGATCAGCCTGTACCAGCGCTACCTGACCCCACAGGGTTATCAGGTCATTGCACTCACCGATCCCAAACAGGCCGTAGCCCGGGCAAAAAGTCTCAAACCATATGCCATCACCCTGGATGTCATGATGCCAGAAGTGGATGGCTGGCAGGTCCTTCAAAAGCTAAAAAACGATCCGGAGACGTGCGATATTCCCATCATAATATGTTCAATTTTAGAGGACGAAGAAAAAGGGTACAACCTCGGCGCGGCGGATTACCTGATAAAACCTTTCCTGCAAGAAGAACTCATTAACACCATTAACCGGGCAAACAAGGATGGAAAGATTTCATAAGATCCTGGTGATCGATGATGATTCTTCAGACATCAGATTGGTCACGAAAATCTTGAATGAAAGAGGAAGGTTCCAGGTATTTTCGGCCGAAGGTGGAAAAAGCGGTTGGGATAAGATCCAGGATGTCCATCCGGATGCCGTCATCCTTGACCTGTTCATGCCAGATATGGATGGATTTGCTGTATTAGGAAATTTACGTTCAAGCCCATTTTTTGCTGATCTTCCGGTCATCGTGTTAACGGGTGCCGACTTGACACCTGAGCAGCAGACGAAAATGACTCAATTGGGTCAGCACATGCTGACGAAAGGTCTGCTCAAAGAGCAAGAGCTGCTGACAACTTTGGAAATGTCATTGCGCAAATTAAAAAAATCCAGCTTCACCCCTTTGTAAAAATATAATGACCGGAGTTTTTTCTTTATGCCTGACCAATTTTTTGCTGAATGTCTTGATTGTGGAAATCGGAGCCCCTACTCACTGTTATCCCCTGCCTGTCCTGACTGCGGCAGCACCTGGAGGGAGGCCCGTTACGATCAATCAAACCTTGCAAACAAGCTCCTAGCCGAACTTCCTTCCCGTCCCTTTGATCTCTGGCGCTACCACGAACTTTTACCCATCGACCACCCTCAGCGCGATTTATCTTTAGGAGAGGGTTGTACGCCCATGCTGCGGGCGGTCAATCTAGGGATGATGTTGGGATGCCCCAATATCTATATCAAAGACGAACGCCAGGGCCCCACCCACTCCTTTAAAGACCGCCAGGCCGCCCTTTCCATGGCGGCCTACAAAGAAGCCGGCATCAAAGAGGTTGTGGTCGCTTCTACCGGGAATGTGGCCATCGCCTATTCTGCTTATGCCGCCCGAGCCGGAATCAAGCTGTGGGCATTTCTTACCAGCCTCGTTCCAGCAGCCAAAATGCGAGAAGTTGCCTTATATGGCACGCAGGTAATCAAGATTACCGGGTCTTACGACCAGACCAAGCAAATTGCCGCCGATTTTGCCCGCCAGCGAGGCATTCATCTCGACCTGGGATCACGCAGCATCCCTTGTATCGAAGGGATGAAAACCATCGCTTTAGAAACTTCAGAACAACTGACCGCTCTGGCAGGCCCGCCTGAAAGTGAAGATGGCCTGAAACCGGCGCCCTGGCGGACTCCGGATTGGTACTTTCAATCGGTCAGCGGCGGGTTAGGCCCGCTTGGCGTCATGAAAGGGTTCACAGAACTGTGTGAGATTGGCCTGACCAACAAAATTCCCAAAATGGGCATCATCCAGGTTGAAGGCTGCGCCCCCATGGTCCATGCCTGGAAACAAGGCCGGGACGTTGCCATTCCTGTCCAGGTTTCTTCGACGTTGATTGCCACGCTTGCGACGGGAGACCCGGGTCGTTCATACACCTTGCTGCGAAAGAAAATGCTGGCAACTTCCGGAGGGGATTTTGAAAGTGTCACCGATTCGGAAGCCTTCCGCGCCATACATTTCCTGGCAAAAATGGAAGGCCTATCGGTTGAGCCCGCGGCGGCTGTTGCTTTCGCAGGCCTGATCAAACTGGTCCGCTCTGGCGTGGTAAAACCCTTAGAAACCATCGTGGTTAATTGCACCGGTCATACCTATCCTATAGACCGTAATATCCTCGGAGACAACTGGTCCCGGGATTTGGAACTTCCCTCCCGGACAATGGAAGGGAATGCTGAAGAAGGGATGCTGGCGGCATTAAGCAAAGTGGGTATCGACCGCTTCCCGCGCATTGCAGTGGTGGATGATAACCCCGATGCTCGCCGGCTGATCTGCCGTATCCTCCAATCGCAAGGAAATTTCTCCTTATTTGAAGCGACGAATGGACAAGAAGCTGTCGCTCTTGTGCACAAGGAGCATCCTGATCTTATCATTCTCGACCTTATGATGCCTGAAATGGACGGCTTTGCCGTGATGGACCGCATTCAAACCGACCCCGCGACTGCGGATATCCCCATAATTGTCGTCACGGCAAAGGAATTAACCTCAGCCGAAAAAAATCGGCTGCAAGGCCATATTCAAAGCCTGATGAAAAAAGGTGATTTCCTGAACGATGATCTTTTAGATGAGGTCCGGGCCCTGCTGGGATAAAGGACCCCATTGAAACAATATCGGTTGGCCCAATTGAGAGGTGGCATTGCGTGAGTTCTAAAGGTAGGAGCAAGGGGATACAGGCCGCCATGGCATCCGCCATATTTCTAGGCCTGGCGCCGATTTTTGGCAAGCAGGCGCTTTTGATCGGCTTTTCTCCCCTGGCGGTGGTCGCATTGCGGACCGGCATCGCGGTGCTTCTGCTGCTTGGGATTATGCTTATATTTCAAAGAAATTTTTTTTATATCTATCCAATCGGTTTATTAGGCTGTTTGATAGCCGGTTTTATCAATGGACTGGGGTCAATCTTGTTTTACACCGGCTTAAGCCGGATTGATGCCAGTATCGGACAGCTTATCTATTCGTTTTATCCAATCTTTTTAGCCTTGTGGTTATTGTTAGACCGCCAGCCAATTCACCTGGTTACTGCCCTGCGTCTCGCCCTGGCGATACCAGGTGTTTACCTGCTGGTAAGCAGTGCCGCGAAACCGGTTGATTTGCTGGGCGCGGCGATGATGGCGGGGGCTGCCATCTTTTACGCCCTGCATCTGCTTATCAATCAACGCATTTTATACGAAGTCCCGGCGCCTACCGTAACCCTATACACTCTGCTTTCCATGGCTTTCACCGTAACTGTCGCGTTTATCCTGTATGACCCCAAATTGCCGGGGTTAGAGATTAACTATTTTCCGGTTTTATGCCTGGCTGGGATCACCTTCTTTTCCCGCATCACTTTATTTTTAGGCATCAAGCATTTAGGCAGCATGCAGACCGCTTTGATGGGTTTGGGCGAATTATTAATTACCGTTTTTTCAGCTGCCATATTTCTGGGAGAAACATTGACCTCAATTCAATGGATTGGAGCAGCACTGCTGGCCCTGAGCCTGCTGCTGGTTGGCTTCGATCGCTATACTCCTGAAAAACGTAAAGCTACCGGTTGGCTGTCCTGGTTAAATCCGCCAAAAATTAATCCAAACGATATCCCCTGGCAATCCTGAAAATATCCGGCAATATCGGGTAAAATTACCGGGAATTTAGAAGGAGCTTTCTTATAAAAAATGTCCAATAAACGCAATCCTAACCCCACAGCGAACTCGGCTCCACTGATTCTGATCGGTGGCGGTCTGGTTCTGATTATCGGTATTTTATTATGGCAGGTCCTGTCTTCTGCCTCGCCCAGTCCCACGGCTGGATCCCCCACTGCGGATGTCAGCATCCCTTATTCAAACGTGCCAAGAGTGTCACTCGCCGATGCCAAAGCTGCCTTTGATAATAAAACGGCAGTTTTTGTGGATGTGCGAGACGTGGATGTTTATGATACCGATCACATCCAGGGAGCGATAAACATTCCACTGACAGTATTTGATGCCCAATACACCCAGCTCGATCCCAAGCAATGGATCATTACCTACTGCACCTGACCTTCCGAAGAATCCAGTGCCCGTGCGGCATCCACACTTTTATCGAAAGGTTACACCAATGTTTCTGCGCTGAAAGGCGGTTTTAACGTCTGGGCGCAGGCAAATTATCCGGTTGAGAAAAAATAGGCAGCCTGATAATTTGCAATCCACAATAATGATTGACTTTTCACTCATTCATCTTTAGAATGGGTGTGAGCAAACGCTAAGCAGGGAAGAGACCTTCATGGCACCGAAGGGGCAAACCGGGAACCGACGATTTCCGGCGAATCTCTCAGGTAAAAGGACCCTGCTAATGCGACCTCTGAAAAGCCACCAGGCACCGAAGGGGCAAACCCACATGGGTGAATCTCTCAGGTTAATGACAGAGGCACACGTCGTATTGGACGTGTGCCTTTAATTTTTTTTAGACGAAACAGGAGAATAGACATGAATGTACCGGCAAATTTAAAGTATGGCAAAACTGATGAATGGGTAAAAGTCGATGGAAACATCGCAACCGTGGGTGTATCGGATTATGCCCAGAGCCAGCTTTCGGATGTAGTTTATGTAGATATTTCCACAGCTGTTGGGGATCATATTTCCAAGAACGACACCATTGCCACCATCGAATTGGTTAAGGCCGCTGCCGATGTGAATGCGCCTGTTTCTGGTGAAGTCGTCGAAGTTAACGAAAATCTTTCCCAGACCCCTGAGAAAATCAACGATGATCCATATGGGGTTGCCTGGATGGTGAAGATAAAAATAGAAAATCCGGCCGATTTGCAAAGCCTGCTGGACGCCGCCGGCTATCAATCCTACTGCGAAGAACGGGGCCAATAAATGTTTATCCCGCACACTGATGCAGAGCGAAAAGATATGTTGAATACGATCGGCGTCGATCGTATGGAAGATCTTTTTCTCGACGTTCCATCAAAATATCGATACCCGCATTTGGATATTGCCCCTGCCCTGACAGAGATGGAAGCCATCGCTGAAGATCAAGGACTGGCAAATGCGAATGATTCTGTCCGCGAGTTAGCCTGCTTTTTGGGAGCCGGGGCGTATAACCATTATATTCCGGCCGCGGTAGATGCCATCATTCGCAGGGGTGAGTTCCTCACTGCCTATACTCCTTACCAGCCGGAAGTTTCTCAAGGCACGCTTCAGGCTATTTTTGAATTTCAGAGTTTGGTGTGCGCGCTCACCGGGATGGATGTCAGCAACGCATCCCATTACGATGGCGCAACCGCGACCGCCGAAGCCGGAATTTTGGCCTACCATCACTTCCGCGAAAAGCGCAAGAAAATTGTGGTTTCTAACTCCCTGCACCCTGATTATCGTGGGGTTTTAAAAACCTACCTGAGCGGGTATGAAGGCATTTTGATTACGGGCGACGAACCCGGGCAAGACCCATTGACCGGCCCCGATTACCTTTCTGGCCTGATCGATGCTGACACTGCCCTGGTGATTGTCCAGTATCCAGATTTTCTGGGACGAATTTATGATTACCGGGCTCTCGCAGAAATAACGCATGCCCAGGGTGCGTTGTTTTGTGTAGCCATCAATCCCACGGCGCTGGCCTTACTCACCCCACCTTCCGAATTTGGTGCAGATATCGTCGTTGGCGAAGGTCAACCGCTGGGCATCCCCCTGTCGTTTGGTGGACCCTATTTGGGAATATTTGCCACAAAAAAGGATTTCGTCCGCAAAATATCTGGCCGTTTGGTTGGAGAATTGGTCGATGCTGCCGGAAGACGAGGATATGTTTTGACCCTCACCGCCCGCGAACAGCACATCCGCCGCGAAAAAGCGACATCTAATATCTGCACAAACCAGGGCTTGGTCGCCCTGGCCGCAACCGTGTATATGAGCTTGTTGGGAAAAAACGGGTTAAAACAGGTGGCCAACCTGTGCTATCAAAAGGCACATTACGCCGCGGAAAAAATTAGCCAGATTCCTGGTTTCAAAGTCTGCCTTCCGGAAGCATTCTTCCACGAATTTGTGGTCTGCTGCGACCAACCCGTTAAGGATATCAACGAACATTTGCTGGAGCATGAAATCCTGGGCGGTCTTGACCTGGGACAGGTTTATCCAACTTTAGAAAATCACATGTTAATTGCGATCACGGAAATGAATTCCAGAGAAGAAATCGATCTTTTGTGCGATGTGCTCATGGAGGTGTCCCATGTCTGAGCCTACAATTTATGAGCTCTCAGCACCTGGAAGAATTGGCGTCCGTTATCCCGAGCCGGATGTTCCGGTGGTCGATCTTCCGGACCAATTTATTCGCAAGAATCTTCCTCTGCCAGAACTTTCTGAACTGGATGTCATTCGCCATTTTACCCACCTATCGCAGATGAATTTTTCGATTGACAGCTGCATCTATCCTTTGGGGTCGTGCACGATGAAATACAACCCCAAGATCAACGAAGAAGCGGCACGCTTGCCAGGTTTTGCCTTTGTGCATCCCATGCAGCCGGTTGAGACGGTTCAGGGCAGCCTGGCATTGATGTTCCAATTGCAGGAATGGCTGAAAGAAATCAGCGGTTTTTCCGGTGTCAGTTTACAGCCGGCAGCCGGCGCGCAAGGAGAACTGGTCGGGGTCATGATCATCCGCGCTTACCACCGAAATCGTGGTGATTTGCAGCGCAAGAAGATGCTTATTCCGGATTCGGCGCACGGCACCAATCCAGCCAGTTCTGCCATGAGTGGTTTTGACGTTGTGGTTGTTCCCACCGATTCCAGGGGGAATGTGAATATTGAAGCATTGAAGGCATTGTGCAGCGATCAGATCGCCGGAATCATGCTTACCAATCCTAACACCCTTGGCTTATTTGACCAAAATGTACTTGAGGTAGTCGAACTCGTTCACCAATGCGGCGGACTGGTTTACGGTGACGGCGCGAATATGAATGCTCTTTTGGGCATTTGCCGTCCCGGAGACCTGGGGTTTGACGTTATGCACTTCAACCTGCATAAGACTTTTTCCACGCCGCATGGCGGAGGTGGCCCAGGGTCTGGGCCGGTTGGCGTGGCGCCAAAACTTGCAGATTTTTTGCCAGGCCCGATCATTACCATCCTGGAAGAAGGGGATGACGACCTGCCTCCTCTGTATGGGCCGGTGATGCCGAAGATGTCGATCGGGCGAGTAAAGTCATTTTACGGACAATTTGGGATGATGGTGCGCGCTTTCACTTATATCAGTATGTATGGAGCCGATGGTCTGCGCCAGATTGCTGAACATTCAGTCCTCAATGCGAATTACATGCTTGCCAGACTGCGCAGTCATTACCATGTCCCATATGACCGGATCTGTATGCATGAATTCGTGATGGAGGGCGTGTGGCGAGATGCACCTGATATCCACGCCCTGGATATCAGCAAACGCCTGATGGATTACAATTTCCACCCTCCGACGAACTATTTCCCGCTGATCGTGCATGAAGCGTTGATGATCGAGCCCACCGAAACTGAAAGCAAACAAACCATAGATGCTTTTGTAGATGCGTTAATCGCGATTGCCACTGAAGCTCACACCACGCCAGCCCTTCTGCATGAAGCGCCGCATAACACCCCTGTTGGTCGCCTGGATGAAGTGAAAGCAGCCCGCGAGTTGGTGTTGTGCTGCTGGTATCCGGAAACAATTTAATGAAGTTGTAATGAGGCCCGGCGCTTTTCGCCGGGTCTCCTTACAAACCTTGCAATACCGTTAATTCATTGGTAGGCAAGTTGTCAGATAATAAATTACAAGGTTATATAATTGCCGGTCGAAAGGAGGTGGTGGCTATGGAACCGGCCCGAAATAAAGGCCAGGGGCTTGTTGAGTACGCTCTTATTATGATGCTTGTTGCTCTCATTGTCATTGTTATTTTGGCTCTTCTCGGTCCACAGGTCGGTAAAATGTTCAGCAACGTAATTCCATTGCTGTAATATTGTGAAAACCTCAAAAGCCGGTGGTTTTTCCACCGGTTTTTGAATACAATTTAGGTAGAACATGGACGCAAGTATTAAGGAGAAAAATGGAATTGACTGGCAATCCCAACCCTTCTGAAGACCTCAATCGCATCCTTGAATCCGCAAAGAATTTAGGCGTGGAGATGGATGAAGCTGAAGCCTTACAATGGCTGGCAGCAATCGCCTCCTGGAAGGCTGACACGGATATCACCGTTGACCAGGCCAGCGGTGTATACGGTCATAAGGTGACCATGCTGGATTTCAGCCCGGCTGACCTGGCTTATTTCCGCACGATAGGGTCGATTGTCGAGTTCCAGGATGAACCCGGGGTTGTGGAAACTGCCCTGGCCTTATCCGGCTCGGCAGCCCAGTCAAAAATTCAGTCTTTCCCAGGCGATTGCGATTATTTTGAGCGCGTGAATATCATCGCTCCCACCCGCGCCGATGCCTGCACCATCCTGGCGCGTATCATGCGTGAAAAAGCTCTGTCTGCGATTAAGGGGGAAACGTTCCGCCTGGTCGAAGTCAAGTTCGGCTCCTATCCTTCTGCCGTGCTGCGCAATGCCACCGAAAAAAAGGCCGGGGCTCCAATCTCATGGTCAGCAGAAGATATCACGAATGGAGTGATTGATACCACGACACCCGCTGGTCAACCGGTTACCATTACCTGGGATGGGGTTAAATCAGACCCGGGCTGGTGTAAATTGGATTGGGTGGTTGCCGATCCGGTACGTGGGCGGGTAGCCAATGCCAGCAACATGCTGGATGTGACCTGGGAGGCACCGGATGGGTCGATCACCCCGCTGGATGGTTACCTGGATCCCTATTTTCAAGAGGTGTACTTACAGGCCGAATCGATTCCTTTGTTTTCGAAACTTGTAAAACATGTGGCTGCCACTGCCCTGGAAGATTATGTTAAGCAGCTCGAGCACGAAGTACAAAAATACGCCGGGAAAGACCCCAGAAATTATGGAAAAGTCGCCAAACGTATGTACAATATTTTCCGTTTGACGGGCAGGTATAATGAAGCGGCCTTCTTGCGAGAATTATTTGACGAGCCGGCGACCGTCTTATACCAGGTCTGGTCGCTGATCGAATCATTAAACGAAGCCGGAGAAGCCGGATCAACCATTTCCATGGATGCGATCCTCAAGCAGTTCGATCAATTAATCCTCAATGTGGTGCGCGCCTTAGAAGGGCAGGAAGAGATTACCATCGTCGAATCTCTCTTACGCCTGCGCGACAGCGTATCCAAACATGATGCCAGCGCAAATCGCAGTGACGAAGTCGAATTTGCCCAAACCGAAGTGATCAATGTCGTCAATGAATTTTATTACCACCGGTTAAGCGGCATTCCGTCCATCATGTCCTATCTGAAAGATATGATTGACGAATCCGTGAATTAACAAATCCAATCCGGCATATGCCATGAGATAAAAGGAGCATAGATGCGATTAGAAGGCTTTAAAGTATTGGTTCTGGTTGCCCCTGAATTTGAAGATCTGGAATTTTGGGTGCCGTACATGCGTTTGAGGGAAGAAAGCGCGGAGCTGCTCGTTGCCGGTGCCTCCGCAAATGAAACTTTTACCGGTAAATACGGCATCCCGGCACGCTCCGATATTTCCTTTGATAGCGTGGACACCAATCAATTTGACGCCGTGATCATTCCCGGCGGTTGGGCTCCTGACAAGCTTCGGCGCTATGACGCCGTAAAAAATATTATCCGTGTCATGTATGATTCCGGAAAAACGATTGGCATGATCTGCCATGCGGGGTTAGTTGGCATCAGTGCGGGTATCGTGAGCGGGCATTCAGCGACCGGCAGCATTGGCATAAAAGATGACCTGATCAATGCCGGGGCAACCTGGCATGATGAGCCTGCATTTCGCAGTGGGAATATCGTTTGGGGAAGAGTTGTCGCGGATATTCCCAATTACTGCCGGCAATTAATGGAAGCATTCGAAGAACAAAAATCAAAACGGTAAGCTTTAATGATCACAGAAAAAGATTTTTCTCATTTAGACCGGTTCCCAGGTGAAACCGGTAATATTTTCGATGTGGTACTGCACAAATTTGAGGTATTTCAAAAAATCCCGGCTGTCGTTTTTGGCGGGATGCTCTTCTTATTTGCAGCTTTAGCGTACCATCTTGATTGGCCTGTATTCCTGGGCTTGTGGGGCTTTTTCTTATTCGATTGGCTCCTGGTCGTTTTACTGCCCCATTACCAGCGTTCTTTTGGCCCGGACAAACCGGTGGTTGTAATCCTGGCAGTGCTGCGCGGAATCATTGCCTTTGTTTTGCCCTTTTCTTTCAGTTTTATCCTGCAAGCAATTGGCACCCTGCTGGTAATATATTCCTTTTGGATCGAACCGCACCGGTTGGGGATAACTTATCAAAAATTAACCACCCCAAAATTCCCCCCAGGAACCAAACTGCGCCTGCTTCATCTGGGAGATTTGCACGTGGAACGCATTACGCAGCGCGAGCGGTCTCTCCAGGAAAAAATTGACTTTCTGAAACCGGACATCATATTGTTTTCCGGTGATATTTTAAATCTTTCTTACCGCACCGATCCCACGGCCATCGACCATGCCCGCCAGATTATCGGCCAATGGAAAGCTCCATCAGGTGTATATCTGGTCAGCGGCAGCCCCGCCGTCGACCTCGTCGAAACCATACCTGTGATCCTGAAAGATTTACCCGTCCATTGGATGGAGGGGGAGAAAAAGACCATCCCCTGGTCTGAAGGAAAATTGGACCTGATCGGCCTGACCTGCACCCATCGTCCAAATATCGACAGCGAAAAATTAAAATCCTTGATCCCCCAACAACCGGAAAATTTTACCGTGTTGTTGTATCATAGTCCCGATCTTGCTCCGGCAGCGGCGAAATTGGGTGTCGATCTTCAATTATCAGGCCATACGCATGGAGGCCAGGTGCGCATCCCGGGTTTTGGGGCCCTGGTTACCGGTTCATTGTATGGGAAGCTGTTCGAAGCCGGACGGATCGCAGTTGGTAACATGGTGTTGTATGTCACCCGCGGTATCGGGTTGGAAGGCGCGGCAGCCCCACGCTTGCGTCTTTTTTGCCCGCCAGAAATTATCCTTTGGGAAATTCAAGGCAGTAACATTCCAAAATAATCAGGAGAAAATCGTTGAACTCACCATATGTAGAACGACCCAGTCTCATCAAGATCGCTATCGCGGATCGGAACCAATCCCTCGGCAGTCTGCGCATCGAATTTAATGAAGCCCCTCCTTCTCCTACTTTGGGATCCGTATCCTCGCAGGCTGGCGAGGTGATGCTTTCCCAGGCGGCAAGCGGCTATTCCACCTTACTCGTCTCGCTGGGTAAAAGCGGCGATGTCACTCCAGAAATTTTCCGCCAGGCAGGCGGAGGTCTGGCCCGCTGGTTATTGAAATCAGGTGTGGATACTGCAGATTTCAATGTAGACATGGTTTTGACTCGCGGTCAGGTTTACCTTTCGGCATTATTGGAAGGGATTCTATTAGGCGCGTACCGGTTCAGCCAGTATAAAAATTCCAAAGAGCCTCCGCAAACGTCATCTATTTTGCTGCGCAGCAACCAATCAGGGTTGGAGTTTCTGCTTGATAAAGTGAATAAGGTTTGTTCCGCGGTCAATCTGGCTCGAGATTGGGCGCATGAGCCGGCAAATGTCATCAACCCGATCACTCTGGCCGAGCGTATCCGTTCCCTCGCGGAATCGGATGGGATCAAAGTAAAGGTGATCGATGATGTGGAATTGGCCAAAATGGGCGCTGGCGGGATTCTCAACGTCGGTAAAGGCAGCCCCACCCCATCTCGCATGATCGTGATGGAGTATGCCGGCAGCAGCCCCGCCCCGGATGCTCGTCCTGTGATTTTAATAGGCAAAGCCATTACCTTTGATTCCGGTGGATATTCTTTAAAGAGCACAGACAGCATCAAAGGGATGAAATACGATAAATGCGGAGGAACTGCTGTGGCTGCAATGCTGCATCTGGCCAGCCAGCTAAAATTACGCAATCCCATCATTGGCATCATCAGCGCTGCCGAGAATATGGTATCCGGGGATGCCTATCGTCCGGACGATATCATCCGAATGCTCTCCGGCAAAACGGTTGAAATTGTCACCACGGACGCGGAAGGCCGTCTCGTGCTGGCCGACGCTCTCGCCTATGCGCAATCAGAATACCAACCTCTGGCGATGATCGATCTGGCGACTTTAACTGGGGGCGTGGTGGTCTCCTTAGGACATGTTCGCGCCGGGTTGATGTCAAATAATGATGAATTAGCGGCCCAGCTGTTTTCTGCCGGTGAAAAAACCCATGAACGCCTTTGGCGCTTGCCGTTGGACGAAGACTTTGAAAAACAAATCAAAGGCGATGACGCCGACATCAAAAACTCCGGCGGTCGTGAGGGTCATTGCATCCTGGGAGGTATTTTCTTGAAGCAGTTCGTGGCTGACGACGTACCGTGGGCCCACCTGGATATCGCCGGTGTCGCCGAAACTGAAAAAGACCTGCCTTACTGTACAACCGGCGCCACCGGGTTTGGTATCCGTTTGCTGCTCGAATATCTTGAAAATCTGTAATCCAAAGGCCAGAAAAAAGCACCTACTCGGGTGCTTTTTTCTGAATTACGCTTGAAGTTTTGTTTTCACCAGGTGCTGCACCTGGTCGATCGCTTCCTGCAGCTTGCTGGAATCTTTGCCGCCGGCTTGAGCCAGGGTTGGGCGACCTCCGCCGCTGCCGCCAATCACCTGGGCAATGTTTCGCACGATATCCCCGGCGTTCAAGCCTTTTTTGACCAGATCTTCAGTGACGCTGGCAATCAAGATGGGTCGTCCATCATACGAACTGCCTAAAACCACCACCCCGCTGGGATATTGCTGCCGGAAGCGGTCGGTCATCTGGCGCAAGGTATCCGCATCGGCGTTTGAAAGCACTACTGCCATGACCGGTACCCCGGCGATTTGAGGCACCTGTTTGAGGGATGTGGCAAACTCAACCGCTACCAGATCCTGGCGCAGCGTATGGATTTGTTTGTGACCTTGTTCGTTTTCCTCCAGCAATGCCTGGGTTTTCGCCGTAACATCATCCATAGCACTCCCCAACAGACCGGCAGTCTGCTTCAACACACGAAAGCGTTTCTGGACCAGTTCGTATGCGCCCCGTCCGGTAACTGCCTCAATCCGGCGCACGCCAGCCGCTGTCGAGCCTTCACTGGTGATCAGGAATAATCCAATATCTCCGGTTTCGCCCACGTGCGTTCCACCACAAAGTTCATAAGAAATTGGCTCCGCCTCCCCAATAGTGATCGTACGCACCGTATCGCCGTATTTTTCGCCGAATAAAGCCATCGCCCCTTCGGATATAGCCTGGGCCAGTGGCTTGGACACGATACTAAGGCGGTAATTATTAAGAATATCGCGGTTTACGCCGGCTTCAATTATTTCCAATTGTGCAGCAGGTATTGCTTCAGGGTGGGTAAAGTCGAACCTCAATCGGTCAGGTGCAACCAGGGATCCGGCCTGGCGGGCATGCTCTCCCAGTACTTTGTGCAGTTCGGCATGCAGCAGGTGGGTCGCCGTATGGTTGCGCATGATGTCCTGCCGGCGCAGTTCGTCAACTTTCGCGATCGCGTTATCATCGACCTGGGGGTTGCCCCTTAAGACTTTTCCCACATGCACGATCACGCCCGCCGCGGGTTTCCGCGTATCGGTAACCTCAATACCCCACCCGGGTTCATCACTGGAATGGATGAGCCCGGTATCTGAGACCTGACCGCCGGATTCTACATAAAAACATGTCCTGGCAAGGAGTACTTCGACCGAATCCCCTTCCTCGACATCCGTGACCGAAACTCCATCCTTAAGGAGAGCCAGAACCTGGTCTTGGATTTCTGTTTGATGGTAAGGATCATACCCGACACCTTCCGCACCCAGGCGGCCGTTTTGAACCAGGTTATTGAGCACGCCCCGGTATATTTCAACCTGCTCGCCGCCCATCGCGCCAAACGCCTTGCCCGCGCCAGAAGCCAGACGATGTTCATCCATCGCCTTGTGGAAACCGGCCTCATCCACATCCAATCCTTGCTCGCGAGCCACATCGCGGGCAATCTCGAATGGCAGTCCGAGGGTGGCGTAAAGATCAAATGCTTCCCGCCCGTCAAGAATAGTCTCTTTTTTCTCCCTTAAACCGGTCAGCAGCTCATCCAGTTTGCCTAATCCCGCATCGACTGTTCGTTGGAAGCGGATTTCTTCGCGGGTTAGATTATCCAGAATGGTGGCCTGATTTTTGCGCAGTTCCGGGTACGCGTCCCCATATTGGTCGATGACGGTCTGCGCCACTTTCGCCATAAACGGCTCACCCAGGCCTAATTTCCTGCCAAACCTCGAAGCTCGCCGGATAATCATCCGGCAGATGTAATTCCGGCCGATATTTCCCGGAACCACGCCATCGGCGATCAGAAATGCGGCTGCCCGGGCATGGTCAGCGATCACGCGATAAGGCGTGAAATCGTCGGAGACATCACCATCCGAACGACCGGTCATGGCCTGAACGGTCTGGATTAATGGATACAACAGGTCCGTGCGGTAATTCGAGTCTACATTTTGCAAAACTGAAACAATCCGTTCAAAACCCATTCCGGTATCGACATGGGTAGCAGGCAATGGCTGTAATTCATTGGCGTTCAACCGGTTATATTGAATAAAAACCAGGTTCCACAATTCCATGAATCTGGCACAATCTCCATTAACCCGGCAAACATGCCCGGGGACTTCCTTTTTATTACAAAATTCCTGCCCGCGATCATAATGGATCTCGCTGCATGGCCCGCAGGGACCTACATCGGCCATTTCCCAAAAATTTTCTTTCCGCCCAAAATATACGATATGTTCCGGATTAATCCCTGGCTGCAGGCGCCAGTTTTGAGCTGCCTCTTCGTCCGCCGGGATATCGCCTTTATCATCTTTAAAACAGGTTGCCCACAACCGGCTGCGGTCCAGCCCCCAAACATCGGTCAAGAGCTGCCAGGCCCAGGTGATCGCTTCTTTCTTGTAATAATCCCCAAAGGACCAGTTGCCTAACATCTCAAAAAAGGTATGGTGGGTATCATCCCGGCCGACGTCATCCAGGTCGTTGTGCTTACCGGCTACGCGCATACATTTCTGTGAATTCGTGGCCCGGCTGTAAGGTCTTTTATCGGTCCCCAGGAACACGTCTTTAAATTGGACCATGCCGGCATTGGTGAATAGCAGCGTTTGATCCCCGCCGGGCACCAAAGATGACGAAGGCACGAAAGTGTGACCGTGTTCCTCAAAAAAATCGATGAAACTTTGGCGAATTTCTGCGCCAGACCATTTTTTATCCATGAAAACTCCTCGGGATTAACTACAAGCAGTCGCAAATTATAAGCGAACAAAGACACCTTCGCAACTTTAAAAACAAAAAGGCGGGCAGCCCGCCTTTTTGTTTATCTGGCGTAATGTGACTTACCTTGAAACAGCCAGTTTGATCATTTTTCCTTTTTCATTAAGTGTGACCCTGGCATATTGGTGGAAAGTCCGTTTCGCGAATTTCACCGATTTACTGACTGTGACCACCACACCGCCGGATCTACCGGTTTTTCCTGTTTTAATCCTAAGTCAGCCGTTGGACAGTCGTGCCCCTTACCTTCACATTCTTCGTGCATCGCGCTGACCGCGAAATCGGCATCTTCCAATCCTGGCAAATAAGCCTCGACAATTGCTTTTACTTCTTTCAACACCGCCTGAGAGATGACCACTTTTTCACCTTCTGTGGTTTGCCGGTCACAAATGGTCTTGACCGCAGGATGGGTCTTGGAGCGCAAGATGGTTTTTGAACGAGTGTTGAAGGCTTCATACCCTGATAAAGGATCACCGTATAATACGAAAGAAATTAATGTTTTTTGGTCCTCGCCGTCCAGGAACCCCTGGCGCTGGTTCATCTCTCTTGCCAGGGCGATTTTTCCCTGCAGCAAGGCCTCACCCACTGTCGAACCATCCCGCAGGTATTTCCAAAAGTGAAAACCCAGCAGGTCGGCGCCGATCAATGGCGCGGTCACCGATCCGTATGCGATGGTCGTCGAACCTACAAATGCCCGACTGCCGATCGAGAGGAACTTCAAGGCGATGGACTGGTCTTCGCTTTTCTCAAAAACATGGGCGCCGTAGCATGCCTCTGAATAAACAAGCTGCGGTGCGCTCCCATTTTTGACCAGGTTTTTAGGACTGAGGGCGACCGGGTAGTCCGGGTCACTGGAAGTGTCTGAACTGTCTTTTTGCCCATACCATTCTGGTGCGTCCGCCAGGCCATGCAGATTGTAGTATTCGAGCGGCGACTTAGCGATTTGATCCGTATCCATGGACTGCGCCAGGTTAGGTGGACTCACCATCAGTTGCGCATTCTCATTCATCGATTTGAGCACCAGCGCAGAGGCATCTTTCCAAACCGACGCGGTATAGCCAAAGCCCTTCATCGGCTTTGCCGCAGTTCGCTGCTGTAAGAACGCGATTAACCAGCGGATCAGGTTGCCTAACTGCGGTGAGATCTGGGCTTTCTTGGCATGATTTTGATTCAAGAAACGCAGTTGTTCCAACAAAAAGCCGGCGTCTTTTCCGCCTTCTCCTGGCAGCCTGCCCACAGGCCATTCTGGTACAAAGTAATTCGAGTTCAAGCGTGGCATAGGGGTTATCTGAAGGCACATCCTGATCGATATCACTGGTTGGGTTCGGTAAACGGTGGAATGGCACGATTTCAGCGCCGCCCACGATCAGCAGGGCGCCAATCATCTGGCCCTTCTTCGCCAGGGCATGATCAAGATCAACCAGAGCAAGCTTTAGCTTCCAGGGATCCAAAACATCTACCGGCTTGATTTCCCATTTTGCGGCGCATTCAGGCTGGTCCGGAAGAAAAACCATCGTATTCCAACCCGGCCTTTGGGCAACATAATCCGCCAGGCTCTGCATTTCTTTGATCAGGATATCGCGCGTTTGCGGACCGTACTGGTTATCCAGACCCTTGATCGACGAAAAAATCACATAGACCGGATAACGACCATCTGACCGGCCCAAAGACGGGCGTTTCATTTGTTTTGCCAGCCGCGAAAAGGTTTCTTCGACAGCGATAGTGGTTTCATCACGCTGAGCTTCTGAGATGCCGCCGGTTGAAACAGGTTCTGGCGATTGCGCTTCGCCTGCCATGGGTTCGTCATTTCCAGGTAATTCTGCCGGTTCGTCATTACCCACGATGTTTTCTATGGGCGTTGTCGGGGGCATTTCCCCCGCGGGCAGCCGATTCCAACCCAGTTGGAAGGCGACCTCAGAAGGAATGGGCAGGTCAAGGAAAATCTCTAACCCACCGGTCCATAACGGCAGGTAACGATGGTCAAGACCCCATAAGCGCTGAGCCGCATGCCCGGTCGCGTCATTTGCCACACACTGATGCAGCAGGCCCACCGCTGAAGATTCATTGCCAAACTCAATTTCCACTTCAGCCAGACGCAGTGCAAACTGTAAGCATTCGGGCCAGCGCGTGTGGTAAATCTCTGCCAGTTTGTAAAGTGTAGCCCGGTCGCGTTGATTCCAACCAAAATTGAGGTGGTCAATGGCTGCCAGGGTAAAATCTGGCGCAACACTCATCACCTGGTGCAAGAATTGATCGGCTTGCGCCAGATTGCCAGCTTCATTCGCCTTGCGGGCTGCCAGATGCCAGCTCACCCATTCTGGAAACTCACTCGTAACAGGAGCATTGGAAAGGACCGCAGCCGCGGCCTGCGGGATGAAGAACTTATCCGAATCTATCTTACGATAAATAGTGGAGAGGGTTTCCTGCGCTTCAGAATATTCCGGATCATAACGGCAGACCCGTTCAACTACAGGCAGCGCCTGGGCCAGTTTTCCTTCAGCCAGGTGAGCTTTTCCCAAATATAACTGGATCGTCAGATCGCCGGGAAATACTGCCAACCAGTTCAGCGCAGCCTGTCTGGCAAAACGGTATGATTCGCTTTCGAGAGAAGCTTCCAGGAGCTGCAGGAAACTTTTGCGGGTGAAAACCCGTGGGTTAATAGAGTGACGCATGTTGGGATTCATTGCTCGAACTTGCCTCCTGAGAACTATGAATCAGGTTGAGTGTGATGACCGCGCCTAACTGCCGGCGAATGTTCAAGTCATCCGGGGCCAGTTCAGCTGCCCGGCGCAGCATTGTCTCAGCGCCGCGGTAGTCTTTGCCTTCTCGCAAAATAAGACCCGAATGATAAAACGGGCGATGGTCTTTTGGAACGGATTTCATCGCTTTTTGATAAACCTGGAGCGCCTGAGCCGGTTCGCGGCGATCTAAATAGGCCTTTCCAAGTTCCAGGTACGCATCCACCTTATTCGGATCCTGACGAATGGATTCACTCAGGTAATGGATGGATTGGTCGAGCTGTCCGGCTAATCTTTGAAGTTTACCCATCAATAAATTCAAGGAGGGCTGAACCGGATCCAGATTGAGCGCCTGGGCAGTGATTTTCTCGGCCTGGATCAGATCGCCGGATTCCATCTCTGCCTGCGCCAGCAGCTTCAAAATCGATGGCTGGTCCGGATAGGCGGCGTTCAGGCTGACCAATTCGGGCAAAGCCTGCTGCACGCCGTTGAGCTGGTAAATCAGCCAGGCCCGCTTGAGCAGCAGTTCCTTGGAAGACACATTCTGTTGGATCGATTTTTCGATAATACTGAATGCTTCTTGCAGGTTGTTGCGTTGGATGAAAACATTGGCGACAAATAAGGCAGCGTCTGGATTCTTTCCATTCAAGGCAACTGCTTTTTGACCCCATTGTAAAGCTTCATCTGCATGGCCCATCTTGAGCGCCACCTCGCCGCACAGCAAAGCGGGTTCTACAGATCTGGGCTCAAGTTTCGCGGCCTTTTCTCCACTGACCAGTGCCATCTTGAATTGGCCAACCTGGGTATACGCCTTTCCTAAAAGATACCAGGCATCGATCAAGGCAGGATCATTTTTAGCGGCTTCTTCCAAAACCAGGATTGCTTTGTGTTCCTGATGGTGATCCAAATAGGCCTTGCCTGCCGCCACAGCCTGCTCATTGTTCATCGGCACCAGTTTCAAAACATGGTCCCAATGTTCGACGACCTCGTCCTCCAGGCCTAATTCTTCAGCCAGCTGGCTGGCCCAAATATGCCATTCCGGTTCATCCGGCCACATTTGCAGCGCGCCATTCAAGGCCTCCAGAGCTTCCAGAACCAGACCGGCGGTCTGGTTCGCTTTCGCCAGGAGTGCCAGGAACAACGGTTGGTTAGGCTGGAGTTCAACGGCTTTTTGCACTGTTTCCACCGTATGCGGGCTGTCTTGAGCCATCAAGCACAATGCCGACTGGAATAAAACTTCCGGGCTGTCCTGGTACTGTTCCGCTACCTGGATCGCACCAGGATAGTTGGTAATTTCCCGCAAACTCGCAACCAATGCCGCTGCTTCCGCCTCACCCGGTAAAATTGCCGCCAGGGAACGAATTGTTTGGAGACCGGGTTGGTAAATTGCCCTGCCGATCACCTGTAAATGCTCCGCAGCGGATTGCCCGCTCCTCATTGCCGCTGAAGAAGCTCGCTCAAACTGGCCCTGTGCTTTCGTATTACTGACATGCTCGCCGGGTAAACGAGCGGATAATTTCAACATGCTGCCAGTCTTACGGGTGGATGCCGCTTTCGCGAGACCGCGTGCCAGGCAGAACTGGGCGTGAATATCCGCGGGATACTGGTTGCAAATCATTTCCAGAACACTTAATCCCCTATCCCACTCGAATAACTCGACCGCCGCCTTGCCATACCAGACGCCCGGTGTCTGGGCAGAGGCTTCGAGGAAATGGACAGCGTCCGCCCAATTTCCATCGATCCCGCTTAACCTTGCCTGTACCGCCTGAAGCCTGGAATGAGATACGGAGTACTGCAGGGAATTTTCTACCAAATTCCTGGCTTGATTTTGATCTCCCTTATCCAGGGCGATTTCAGCCTGTATCGCCAGCATTTGCACAACGCAGCTGGCATACTCATCTGACAGTGGAGTATCACTGGTGGTCTCAGTGACTTGCATGCCGTTTAAGATCTTTGCCAATCGTTCATTCTGCATCAGTGCTTCACTGAGTTCAGCGGCTTGCAGGCGAAGCACATTGTCTTCAGGTTTAATGTCTAATGCTTGCTCTGCATGATGGACCGCTGAAACCAGATCCCCCATTTGGCGGAACAACCTGGACAAATGGTCGTGGATCGCCTCGGCAGTTTGAATGCCAGTAAACCATTCATCAGGCACCAGTCCGCGCTCCGCAGCTTCTTCCCAGTGCAGCTTTAAATCTTCTGACGTCTCTTTTTCGGTATTCTCAAACAAATGCAGCGCATGTTCAAGACAGGCCAGCGCAGCATCCGACCGATTTAATTGGGTCAAAATGTCGGCCTCAACCAGGTAAATACCGGTTTCATTTGCGTTCATTTGGGCCGCGTCCTGAATGGCCTTCAGACCGGTTTCAAGTTTTTTAGTCTGTAATGCGAAGTAAGCGATTTCCATCTGTACGCCAATATCCGGATTGTCAATCTTTACCAGACACTCCAGGACATTGTTAAAGTCACCCATGCAAAGGAATATTTTGGCAGCCTGGTGCAGCGTATCCGGGTCAAGCCGTTTGAGCGCCATCAGCTTCTGTAAATTATCCCGGGCGGTGCCGGCATCCTCGAGTTTGAGGTTGTATTCTGCCAGCTTCAGCCACAGATTCGGAGATTCAGGCACCAGCTGCGTCGCCGTGCGCAGCGCTTGAATGGCTTCCATCAATTCTCCCAACCGGGCCATGATATCCGCGAACCAGGTCAGGTTTTCAAGGTCGTCGGGCATCAACCTCAAGGCAAAGCGGGCCGTGTTCAGGGCTTGCTTTTCCAGCTGGCTAAGGAGGTATGATTCCGCCAGGAGATGTTGAAGATATACATTCTCAGGTTGGTCTTGCACGGCTTCCTGCAAAGATGCCAGAGCACTGTCGTATTGTTTCAGATGTAAGGACACCTGCCCCAATCCTGCCTGTACGCGCCAGCGGTATTCAACCGAATGGAATTCTGGGTAATCCATGAGCTTCTCGAACATATCGAAGGCTTGCTCGTAGTTCCCCTTACGCTGTACGACTTCGGCCAGCAGTAATTTTGTCTCATATTGTTCGGGCTGAAGGGCAAGGGCGTGATCCAGAGACTGCTCTGCTTTCAATAACCATGCATAATCACTTTTGCTGATCACCGGCCGGTATAAATCTTTTCCGAGGATCGTCCGGGCAAACATAAGATACCAGTCATGCTCAGGATGATCTGCCTCTAAAGCCGTTTCCAGGGCCTTGAGCGCTGTTTCCCGGTTACCGATAGATAATGCTGCTTGAGCATGAGTAAAAGCCAGTTTGGGATGCTGCGGCCATTGGATCCGCGCCTGCTCGATAAGCTGTAATGCTTCGTCAATATGACCCAGGATCGTCAGCGTTTCGCCCAGATCGACAGCGATATCGATGGAGTTTTGATCCAAAGATGCCGCTTTGCGCAAGAAAGGCAGCGCCTCTGAAGTCTGGCCATTGTCCAGATACGAGCGGCCCAGGGCAAAGTTTATCTCCGCGGATGCGGGCACAGCCAGGACAGCCGCCCGCAAAGTCTCCAAGGCACGCTGGTCGTTATTCGTGCGGTGGTATAACCGCGCCAGTTGGAGCCAGGCATCTGCCTCTTCCGGAGCCAGCATCGTCCCCCGGCTGAGCAATTTTCCCGCCTCTTCCAATTTTCCGGTCTCGAGGAATGCCTGACCCTTCATCGCCAGAGCCGAACCCTGATCAGGGTTGATCCCCAAAGCTTGGTCACATGCTTCTTCGACCCGGTCCCAATTTTTCAACATTACCGCGCAGCGCGCCAGGGTTACCCAGTCTTCGGCTAATGGCTGTTGTTTTAAGAAAATTGCCTGGTGCTGCTCCTGAAAAGATGATTCCCAGGCGCCTAACTTACCCCATAAAGTTGCCAGCCAGGCATGGGTGTCAGCATCATCGGGTGCGACCGCGGCCGCCACCTGCCCATAAACCAGACTCTGGCGGGTATTCCCTAACTCATCAAATATATGGGAAATCAGCAGATTCATGGCCGCATCGGATGGTTGAATTTCGTTTAGCTTGACAGCCACCGAAATGGCTTGTTGGAGAAGCTGCAGACCAACCAGCGCCTGGACCAGGCTGATCGGGTGCCAGCCAATGGCAAATTGTGACGAAAATGCAACCGTTTGGCGGCTTGCCTGTTGAAGCCATAATTCAACGGCCCGGTTGGCCATTTCACGAGCGAACTCAGATTCACCCGTTCTCGCAATCCGGCTGGCCAGGAATATTTGCGAAATGGGGTTGGTCGTTTGGTCAGAAAGCTGTTCGACCAGCTTTTCTGCCTGCTCAGTTTCCGCCACAGATAATAAAATTTCAGACTGCATCCCGTTCGAACCGCCGCCCAAGGCCATGGCATTTTGCAGCGCAGCCAGACCTGCTCCAGCCTGTCCTTCCTGCGTCAACAGGTCGGCATCCTGGACACCCAATCCCGCCATCCAGTGTTGAACAATGGATTGGGCCTTCTGCAGCATTGCCCGGGCGTTTGCGGGTTGGTTGGCAAACCGGTAAAGACCCGCCAGCCGCTGCATTTCAAGACAGCGCACGATGGCGGTTTCAATATCGATCATATCCAGGTTCGTCTTACCCAGCAGTTGTGCACTGCTGATTGAGGTTTTGGTCAGCAGCATCCGGGCAATATCCGCCACCAGGTCTTTATCTTCAATAATATGGACGTTTCGCATCCAGCTGAGCTGTTGAGCCGGCGGCAAACCGGTGAACAGCGCGGAGTATATTTCAACCTTGCGTTCATTTCCAAACGGGTTGCTGTAAACCGCGTTGCAAACCCACTGCTGAACCAGAACCGAGATTCTTTTTGGCATCAATGAGTGCAGAATTTCCACCGGGTCATCAACCAGACCGATTAATATTGCCAGCGGTGTTTGCCAGATATATAAAGCCGGCCGTTCTGCCTCCCCCGGCAGGGGCATTATTTCTTGCAGCAGGGTCCGGGTCATATTATTTTTTACAAACCGCTCGTACATTGCCAGCGCAAGATAACCCGCTTCGACGATATTCTTTGGCTGCCGCACAATTTGGCGGGTCTCATCGAATAAGCGCAACGCTTCTCCCGAACTCTTTAATGCCAGATCAACCAGGTCACCGACGGATTGGCCCGGCTGCGGATTTTTTACCAACGCAACCAGCGCCATGACCGCCGGACTCCACTTCTCAGGATCATCTCCAGAAAAAGCGACCAGCTTACGAAAATATGCATCATCCTGGAGCGCATTCCACAGGATAACGTCCCCGGATAAAATTGGGATTATTCGCTGGGCTTTTGTGGTTGAAAAATTCTTGCGCAGTTCGGTTAATACATCTATGGGTTGCATACTTCACCCTCCATTCGGATTGAGTTGACAGCCGATCGAATTCGCCGTTCGGTTACTTAGGGTTGCAAACCAAGATAGTAAGCGACCACCAGAAGAATGAAGCCAATCAGCGTCAAGAAGACCCCAACCCCGGTCGTCGTCTTAACCAGCTGGTTTAAAGCATCCAACAAAGCCGATGCATTGCCTACCAGCCCGGTGATTTCTTCGGCGATGCCTTTCTGAGCCAGCCTGGTCGTCTGACTGGCAATCACCTTCAGTTCATCGCCCATGACTTTACGAAAGAGGATAAAGATACCGGTGGCTAAAGCAACCACACCCAGCACAGCCATTGAAGCTACAATAACCGAAAGAGTGTCTTGAAGATTGAGTTGAAACATCACTGCCTCCTGAGCATATTCTCAAGAGGCAGTGATGCAAGTTGTATGCCAATAAAGGCTTATAGAAGGTCGATCATTAGATCATGAGATCACGAGGCAAATGAGAGATATCAATTAATGGGTCATCGCAGAACAACATTGCACGTTCGATGGCGTTGCTCAATTCTCGTATATTTCCGGGCCATTGATAATCGAGTATGGCCTTCATCGCTCGCGGGGTGATCCCGTTAATATTTAATCCCATGCGCTGATTATTATGCCTGATGAAAAAACCAACCAGTTCCGGAATATCTTCTTTGCGTTCCCGCAGCGGGGGCAAATGCAAATCGACAACTTTCAAACGGTAATATAAATCCTCGCGAAATTGACCATTGCTGATTAATGTTTTCAAATCGCGGTTGGACGCGGCCACAATCTCGACATCTACCTTTATCATTTGTGTTCCGCCGACCCGCCGGAATGCGCGTTCTTCAATCACCCGCAGCAGCTTCGCCTGGATATCCAGCGGCATGGATGCCATTTCATCGAGGAATAGGATACCTCCATCCGCAATTTCCATGAGCCCGTGTTTGCGCCGTTCCGCACCGGTAAACGCTCCCGCTTCATAACCGAACAATTCCGATTCCAGGACAGTGGTCTGGATCGCCGCGCAGTTGATCGCGACAAATGGTTTCGCTGCCCGAGGGCCGCTGTTGTGGATGAATTGTGCCAGGATCTCTTTGCCGGTGCCAGTTTCACCAGTGATCAACACCGAAACCGATGCCCCCGCAGCTCGATGGGCCTGATTATGCACATTGGCCATATCCTGGCTTTTTCCGGCCACGAAATTAGCTTTCTGCTGCTGAAGCTGGCGCAAATGGTTTAATTCCTGCCGCATGCGGATGAGTTCAACCGCCCTGCTGATCGATTGCTCCAGTTGTTTGAATTGAATGGGTTTTGTCAGAAAATCGTGGGCCCCATTCTTCATCGCTTCCACAGCCATATCGATATCCCCATAGGCGGTGATTAGAATAATCGGTGGCGGAATGGGCTGTTGAGCGGCCTCGATTAATAGATCCGGTCCGTAACCATCCGGCAGCATCACATCCAAAAGGACGACATCCCCGGTGCCCCGTTTGAGGTGATCGCGGGCTTCAGCCATGGTGGCTGCTCCCACCACTTCATAACCCTGGCGGGTCAAAAGTGACGATAGACTGTCACGGGCATTTTCCTCATCATCCACAACTAAAACTGTAATCGCCATGAAAATTATTCTCCCTCCACATACGCGGGCAATATCACCTGAAAGACCGTTCCCCCAGGAAATGTGGTCACTTTAATCGAACCACGGTGAGCGGTCACGATTTGCTTGGTAATCGCCAGGCCTAACCCCGTGCCCCGCGGGTTATTTGAAACGAACGGCTCGAAAAGATGATCTCGGATTTCATCTGGCATCCCAGGACCGTTATCCGTGATGGTCACTTCAACCTGGGGTAAATTCGGAATCACGTTCAGTGGCGCCACTTTTATCGCCAGAGTCCCACCGCCTTGTTTTGCCATTGCATCCACGGCATTGCTGATCAAATTTGTAAAAACCTGCTCCAGCGAGCGGGGATCGCCTTTGATTGGCGGTGTTTCCGGATTCAGCTGGGTAAATGGTTTTACGCTCACTTTGGCAAATCTGGGACGCCAGCGCTCAGTGATTTTCCGCAATAGATTGTGCAGTTCTACCCGCTCAAACCGCGGTTCCAGTGGCTTCGATGACGCCAGGATCGATTCCATCAGGTGGCTTAGGCGTGAACAATCTCCTTGCATCCGGCTGATATATTCCTGGTTGGGATCATCCGTTTTTAATTCACTGCCCATTGCCTCCAGCGTCAGAGAGATATTATTAATCGGGTTGCGCACTTCATGCGCAAATACCTGAATGACTTCTCCGATCACGGCTCGCTGCTCCAACTGCTGGGTTCGAATTTTATTCTTTTCGTCCTTACTGATATCCGTAATTAATACCAAAATTGACTGGACCGCTCCATCCTTTTCAATCGGGATGGTCTCGATTTTCGCCGGGAAAGCCTGCCCTTCACGGTGGTGAAGCATGACCTGTCCCAGATCATGGGTCGGCACGCCCTGTAATGCCTGGTGTAAAGATGAAATCAGACGTTCCGGTCCGATCAAAATATTTTCAACCGGAACATGCACGGCTTCCTCATCCGAATATCCCAACATCATTTCGGCAATCGGATTGATTTCTTCTATTTTTAAATTCTTATCCACCAGGACAACGCCTTCTTGGACGTGTTCTGCCAGTACATTCTGCAAGGTCAGCGCCTCGGTTTGTTGTTCGATCACCAGCCTCTGATTGGTTACCAGGATATGGTGTTCAACGGCCATGCTGACCGTGGCGCCGATCACCGAAATAAGCTGCAGCAGGTTTTCCAAAGGCTGAGCCTTATGGTCGCCGACGACCAGCAGGCCCAACCAGGCGCCTTCCTGACCCAGAGGAGTAGAAGCCAGGTAGCTTACCCCTTTGATCCGTCCGCTGCGGTAAAGTTCAGTGGATACTCTCCGGCCGGGAAACCAGATCTGTGATGTTGATAACCGGATTAAATCGGTGACTGGCAGTGTTTCAGGCAGGACAAGAGCCGGATCGAATGCAGATAGCAGGTGCAAACGGGGATAATTGCTGTCGGCTTGATAGATACCGATCAATTCCAATCCCAAAATGTCGTGCAAGATCTGGACAGCCTGTTCAAGGGAACTCTGCAGATCGCCTTTTCCAGCCAATTTTGAAAGCTCACGCAAACCATCTAATAGCACCCCGTGCCAGTTATTTTGTAATTGATGGTAGATCGATTGAAACGTGACCAGACCCCAAAGACCGTTGGCATCTATCGGGCTGTATTGATAAGACACTTCAGTTGGGGTCCGGTTTTTCCGGATTAATTCACCGCGGCCTTCTTTATTGATTGGCGTCGCCTCACCATCCGATTTGTGAAACAACTCCTGGAAACGCATGTTTTCTATGTCATTGGCTGTAAAAGCCGTCAGTTCGAGGAATGGTGAATTTACAAATAAAACCGAACTGCGCGATCGGTCTATGATCAGCGCAGCATCTGAAATGTGGTTTAACAATGTCCCCAAATCGGTTAGGGATGGCGTTTTTCGCCATAATGACCGTTTGGGGGGTGTTGCAGCCCCTATTGGCATCATGTTGCAATTCCTGCGTGTCTTAGATGAGCCGGAAGAATTCCTTCCATTGCCCGGTATTTCGCAACTGTGCGTCGAGCAACATTATACCCGTCTTTGAATAATAAATTGGCCAATTCAGTATCACTCAATGGGTGAGGCTCATTGGCAATAATATCTTTTAAAACGGTGCGTACATTCAGGCTCCGGTCAAAAAATTCTGACATGGGGATAATTTTGCGATTGGGCAGCTGCACCGTCTTATTGGCTACTGCCCGAGAAATCGTCGATTCATGGACACCCAATTCCAGTGAAAACGATGCCCGGGTGATCGGCTTTAAATATTTATCCCCATGAACAATGAAATCCTTCTGGATAGATACGACCCTTTGCAGCAAGCGCTGCATGGTATGGTTGCGCTGTTGAATACACTTCACAAATAAAGAGGCTCTTTCCAAATCGCTCTTCCAGGCTTCTTTCTTATCTTCCGACGCTTCGTGAATGGCCTCTTTAAATAATGGGTTTACCCTTAGCGTTCCCGCCAGAGGCATGATAATTTCCACTACCAAAGGGCCGTTTTCGTCTTCATTTTGATGGTTGATGATGATATCAGGCCGGTGGTAAACCTGCACATTGGGTGCAGATGGCTGGCGAACATCGCCCCAATAAGCCCGGCCCGGGTAAGGATTCAGCATATCACTGATAAATCTGACCACAGGCTGGATCTGACGCAGTGATACGTGAAAATGCCTGGCCAATTCAGAATATTGGCGCCGACTGAGCAAATCCATCGCGTCCAGGATCACCGCTCTGCACAACCGGTCAACCGGCTGCGTTTCCGCCAATATATCCAATTGGGCAAGAAAAACTTCTTGCGTGGAGCAAGAACCAACCCCTATTGGATCGGCGCGTTGGATGATATGCTGGATATGTTCCACATGGCTGAGGGGAATATGAAAATATCGGGCAACATCTACCAACGGAATGGTTAACAAGCCGTCCTCATCCAGATGCGTCAGCATGTAGGCTGCCAACAGGCGGTCTTCTTTGTTCAAATCAGGTGCAATTTGGCGCAGGACATACTCCGGCAGGTCTTCATGGGTGGACGAGAATGAATCTTCTGGCATTTCCTCAATCCCCGCATTGCCCCCACTGGGATAAAAATCCTCCCGCGGCGAAATAAAAACGACCGGTTCGTCGTTCTGATCCATTTTGGGCTGGCTGCAAACCGGACAGGGACCTTTTCCGGGCAGCATGCGCCGGCAAACCGGGCAGCGGCGTTCATCGACCATTTCCAAAGCCGGGTTCGAGGCCAGTTCTGCGTCAATTTGCTGGTGTAGTTCATCCGCAGTCAGACTGAGGAGTGTCATGGTCTGCGCCAGATGGGCAGTTGTTTGGGGACGAAACATTGGATAATGAGTTTGATACATTTCCGCACCTGTTTGAACTAGTATAGCTTCAATCCAGGATAGATGCAAGTTTCGTGCCAGCCCCAAATATGCTCCTGGTGGTAAAATCTAGTTGCGAGATTCGTACCAGGAGCTGTATTTGGCAGATTTGATGGTCATTGGAGGTGGGCTTGCAGGCAGTGAAGCAGCCTGGCAGGCCGCCGAAAGTGGATTAAAAGTCGCTTTATATGAAATGCGCCCTTTAAAAACGACCGGGGCGCACCTCACAGATCGCCTTGGTGAACTGGTGTGCTCCAATTCACTCGGTTCAAATCTGGTCGACCGTGCATCAGGGATGCTGAAAGAAGAGCTGCGCCTGTTAGGTTCCCTGCTCCTGCGCTGCGCGGAGGCCTGTGCACTGCCGGCAGGCGGGGCACTGGCTGTCGATCGCCAGGCATTTGCGGAGGCGGTTACCCAACATATCCAAAACCACCCCAATATCACCCTGATCCGGTCTGAAATGACCCGCATTCCCACGGAGCCTACCATCATTGCTTCCGGGCCGCTCACGTCGCCTGATTTAGCCACCGCCATTCAGGATTTTTCAGGTCAGGACCGCCTGTTCTTTTATGACGCCATTGCTCCTATCGTCCAGGTTGAATCAATCAACATGGATATTGCCTTCCGGGCTTCCCGGTTCGGTCTGGGCGAGCAAGAAGAGGGCGATTATATCAATTGCCCCCTGGATACAAACCAGTATCTGGCATTTGTCGATGCATTAAAAAATGCGGAACGGATTGAACTGCGCGAATTTGAACTGGAAATCACCCAGGGAGTCAAAGCCGGGATACACCGTTTCTTTGAAGGCTGTTTACCGGTGGAAGTGATCGCTGAACGGAGTGAAAAAGCGCTGGAATTTGGCCCAATGCGCCCTATTGGGCTGCGTAATCCTCACACCGGGCATCGAGCGCATGCGGTTGTCCAGCTAAGGCAAGATAATCTTGCCGGAAGCCTGTATAATATGGTCGGATTTCAGACCAACCTGACGTACCCAGATCAAAAACGGGTATTTCACATGATCCCCGGATTGGAAAACGCCGCATTTGCCCACTTTGGACAGATGCACCGCAATACCTTCATCGCGTCTCCTCTGTTACTCTGGCCGACTTTGCAATCTCGAGCGCGGGCAGATTTATTTTTCGCCGGCCAAATTACCGGTGTAGAGGGATATATGGGCAATATCGCGACCGGCCTGCTGGCAGGAATGAATATGGCTCGTTTGCTGCGCGGGCAGCAGCTGATCACTTTGCCTCAGATGACCATGTTGGGAGCATTATGCACCTACATCACCTCGGCTGATCTTAAAGACTTCCAACCGATGAAATCCAACTATGGCATTCTCCCGGCGCTGCCCAAACGCCCCCAAGGTCGTAAGGAACGCAACCAGCTTTTTTTGAAACGAGGACTCTGCAGAATTAAAATCCTATTGCAGTGAGATGGATATAGCCCTCTATGAAAACTATTCGTAAGAAATCTTTGGCTTTCCCTATCTTGATCGTCGCTCTATTAGTTGCAGGAGCGCTGTTAATAAGCGTTCCGCGATTGCAGTCCGGCGGACAACAAACTTTCGATGGTCAACGCTCCTGGAAAGACGTTGCTTACCAGTTGGATCTCGGTCCAAGAATACCCGGGTCTGCCGCGCACCAGCAAATTGTGGATTGGATTGTGGCAGAGTTGAAAATAAATGGCTGGACTGCGGACGTTCAGTCAGGCTCGATCCAGGGACACCCGTATCAAAATGTGATCGGAAAACGCGGCACCTCCAACTCCGCGATCATTTTGGGGGCCCATTACGATACCCGTATGGTTGCCGATCAAGACCCCGATCCTTCAAAGAGAACTCAGCCTGTTCCCGGCGCCAATGACGGCGCATCCGGCGTGGCGGTCTTAATGGAGTTAGCCCGAACCCTGCCGTCCAATATGAATTCAGATGTATGGTTGGTCTTCTTTGACATTGAGGACCAGGGAGACATTCCTGGTTGGGATTGGATTTTGGGATCTCAGGCTTACGCTGATTTACTTACCACAGCCCCTCAGGCCGTGGTGGTGGTGGATATGATCGGAGATGCGAACCTGGATATTTATAAAGAAAAAACCTCCAATGCCGATGTGGTGAAACAAATCTGGGATACGGCTGCGCAAGCCGGATACTCCGGCCAGTTTATCGACCAATATAAATATTCCATGCTCGATGACCATACCCCATTCTTGCAGCGTGGATTTCCCGCCGTCGACCTGATCGATTTCGATTATCCTTATTGGCATACTACTTCAGATACGGTCGACAAAGTTACTCCTGACAGTTTGAAAGTGGTCGGGGATACTTTGACGAAATGGGTTTTATCAAAATAGGTTTAGTATTTGGCAAAAACCTTCACATCGCTTAAACTATATACAAATGGAAAGCGTTAAGTGGCTGGTTTCAATCCGCAAGACCTGGATTTCACACGCAGTATTTACGCTGGCGAATAGTTCGGGCGTACGTGAGAGCGCCAAGAACCTGGCGGAGCAATTTTTTGATTTGTTGGTCCAGGCTGCAGAAAATAACAATCCCGCCATCCTGGACAGCCTGTTAGGCGAATGGTCAAAATCTTTAACTCAAACCGACCTGGAAGGTTCCAACAGTGGGTTGATCAGCCTGATCGAAGAGCTTTCCACCGCTACCTTTAAATCATGCCGCGAGGAATTAACCGAAACCCAGGCGCTTGAATTAACCGGCGCGCTGCTTCCGTATTTTAATTTTGCATTCAGCCGGGCCGCGCAATTTGAAATGGAAGTTAAAGTTGCCTATTTGATTCAGCAGTTGGACCAGGTCAAACAATCATTAGAGAAATTGGATCGCAGCAAATCGGATTTCATTGCGGTCGCGGCGCATGAATTAAAGACGCCTCTGACATTAATCGATGGTTATGCGACCATGCTCAGGGAAAATCTGGAACAGTCAGGGCTGCTTCCCTACCAAAAAGTTCTGATGGAGGGCGTGCAGAACGGCGCTCGCCGGCTGCAATCGATCATCGACGATATGATTGATGTCTCACTGATCGATAACAACCTCTTATCATTGAACTTCCAACCCTTATGGATTAACCGGCTGTTGGCGGTCCTGGTTGATGAATTTTCCGCCACCGTAAATGAACGCAATCAAAAATTCGAAATCCATTCGTTCGCAGGGATCAATGAGATGACTTTTGGCGACCCCGAGCGAATTTTACAGGTTCTGCGCAATGTCATCTCCAATGCCATAAAATACACCCCCGATGGCGGAGAAATTACCGTCGAAGGCCGTAAACTGCCCGGGTTCCTGGAAATTATTGTGCGCGACACCGGCATCGGTATCGATATAGAAGATGCCCAGGCGATCTTCGATAACTTTGTGCGTCTGGGGAATATTTCACTTCACTCCAGCGGAAAGACGAAGTTTAAAGGCGGCGGTCCAGGGTTGGGCTTGCGCATCGCCCGGGGGATCATCGAATCACACGGGGGAACCATATGGGTCGAATCACCCGGGTATAATGAAGATACCTGTCCAGGGTCAACTTTTCATATTCTCATCCCGCTGCGTTCAGAACCGCCAGATACCCAAATGGCGAAATTATTTGCTCCATTAGTACACTAATTTATAGAGGAAGAGGCTCAGCCCAGAAATGAATAACTTACAAGTATCTTTTCAACCTTCTGATAGAATCGCATCCTTTAAACCGTATTTTTTTGCGGCACTTCTGCAAAAACTGGCCGATTTACGCGCGAAAAATGTAGACGTGATCCGTCTGGATATGGGATCCCCTGATCTGCCCCCGGCTAAATTTATTGTCGATGCCCTCGATCAATCCGCCCGCCGGGCAGACACGCACGGTTACACAGCCAACGGCGGCACACCTGCCTACCGCAAGGCGGTGGCAGCCTATTATTCTCGCCGGTTTAATGTAGAGTTGGAACCCGCCACCGAAATCCTGGGTCTGATCGGTTCAAAGGAAGGATTATTTAACCTGGCTCAGGTCCTGCTCAATCCAGGTGATTATTCGCTCATTCCCGATCCCGGGTATCCGGTTTACCGCGGCGGCAGCCTGATCGCCGGGGCACAGATTTATCCCCTACCCTTGCTGAGCGAGAATCATTTCCTGCCAGATCTGGACGCAATCCCGGAAGAAATCGCTCGAAAAGCGAAAATCATGTGGTTGAATTACCCGAACAATCCCACGGGAGCCGTTGCGCCGTTCTCCTTCCTGGAAAAAGCCGTGGAATTTGGCCGAAAATACCAGGTGATGATCGCCCATGATGCGCCGTATGTGGATGTTTGCTTCGATGGGTATGCCGCCCCGAGCATTATGCAGGTTCCGGGGGCTAAAGACGTAGCCATTGAATTTAACTCCTTATCCAAATCCTACAATATGGGCGGCTGGCGTTTAGGGATGGCGGTCGGCAATAAACAGGTTTTGAGCTACCTGCATACCTATAAAAGCCAGGTAAATTCGTCCCACTTTGCCCCCATTCTCGAGGCTGGCATTACCGCCATGACTGGGGATCAAAGCTGGCTGGAAGAACGGAACCAGATCTACCAGGATCGTCGAGACATAGTATTACATGGCCTGCGAGCCAGCGGTTTCAGTGTCGAAACCCCACCTGCCGCGATTTATGTTTGGGCGCACCTGCCGTCCGGGTTCAATAATTCTGTCCAATTTTGCAATCGCCTGCTCGAAAATACAGGTGTCAGCACCACGCCGGGGAGTGTTTACGGTGATTATGGTGAAGGTTACCTGCGGATTTCACTCGGCATGGCGACTGACAGGATTATTGAGGCAATGTCCCGGCTTACGGTCTGGGTGCCCCAACAACCAAGAAATGAGTATTGATGCCCAAAAAATTTTCCGAACCAACTATTCCTCCAAAACAGCGCGCTTTTTTAGTGGGCGCAGAAATAAAAGGCAAACCTGATCTATTAACCCTGGACGATTCCCTGGCCGAGCTTGAGTTGTTGGCAAAAACAGCCGGATTGGTAGTCGTGGGCCAGGCAACGCAGGTTTTAGAGCATCCCAACGCGGTTACATATATCGGCTCGGGTAAGGTAGATGAAGTTAAAGCCCTGGTCGAAGAAAATATGGCCGATATGGTTATTTTTGATTTTGAATTATCCCCTCGCCATCTGCGTGAACTCGAAGAAAAATTCGGCGAGGAGGTTCAGATTATTGACCGCACGGCCCTGATTCTGGATATATTTGCCCAACATGCCAATACGAGCGAAGGTTATTTACAGGTTGAGCTGGCCCAGTATGAATATCGCCTTCCCAGGTTGACCCGGGCATGGACCCATCTGGCCCGCCAATCCGGCGGCGCTTCCGGACGTACCGGGAGCGTAGGTGGTGTTGGTTTGCGCGGCCCAGGCGAGACTCAATTGGAAGTCGACCGGCGCGAGATCCGCAAGAAAATCTCCACCTTGAAAACTGAATTGGAAAAAGTGCGTGCGCATCGCATGCGCTACCGGGCGCAGCGTAAACGCTCCCGCCTCCCGGTCATTGCTCTCGTTGGCTACACAAATTCCGGAAAATCTACATTGCTGAATCGCTTATCAAAAGCCAATGTTTATGTGGCTGACCAGCTTTTTGCTACCCTCGATCCCACAACCCGGCGGGTAAAACTGCCCGGGGGGCACGACGTCTTGTTTTCCGATACGGTTGGCTTCATCCAAAAATTGCCCACTCAACTGGTCGCGGCCTTTCGAGCCACGTTGGAAGAAATTGCCGAAGCCGATTTGCTCATTCATGTCGTCGATATTACCCATCTGAATGCAAGGGCACAAAGTATCGCTGTCGACCAAACTCTCAAAGAGATCAACGCCGATGAAATTCCCATCATCCGGGCCTTGAACAAGATCGACAATTTACAGGATCCGGAAGCAGCCCGTCATTCGCTGGATAATTTCGAGGATTCTGTGGCCATCTCAGCCCTTACCGGATTGGGAATCACCGATCTGGTGCATGCGATCGAAGCGCAGCTGTTTGACACCTTTATTCCCATCAAAATCCGCCTTCCCTACCAGCAAGGACAGTTAATATCCCTGTTTCACGAACAGGGCCAGGTTTCCTTTATTGAACATGGGCGCGGTGGAGTGCGCATGGACGGGTTGATCCCGGGCAGGCTCTTAACTCGTTTCACCCCATTTTTTGTACGAGAAAAGAAGATCTAAGCAAAGGTAGACATGCTGCAAAAAATCTCGATCTTGTTGGACCACGTTTCCGAATTCATCGCCGCCCGCAAAGGCTTGCTGCCGCTGGTGGGGATTATTTTGGTGCTGGTAAACCTGTTTTTACAGGTGGTGCCGGTGGGTTGGCTGACGACTTCTAACCTGTTCCTGCATCTGGGAATCATCGTCGCCCTGCTGGGCATCCTGCTCGCCTGGGCGTTATAACTCAAACAGTATCTTGTAAAAATTCGTTTCGGAAAATAACTTGTGGTAATAAAAAGAATAACCCCGTTGCGGGGTTATTCTTTTTATTTCTCTTTCTTGTCTTTTTCGACGCTGATGACCTCTCGGCCCTGGTACTGCCCACAATTTGGGCAAACGGTATGCGGCAGACGCATCTCACCGCAATTGCTGCACTGAACGAGGTTAATTGCCTCCAGGGCATCTTGCGCGCGGCGTCGATCTCGGCGGCCTTTTGATAATTTTCGTTTTGGTTGCGGAACCATCTATTACTCCTATTTCAACTGCCAGTTTCCTTGGATAAAGCCGTTGAATTATAAAGGTGAAGAACGACACCGTCAAGGTGGAAATCGAATCTAATCTCTATGGAATATTCTCACTGTATCCTGCCGCCGAATTGCAGTAAAATCTATGCTATGGAAATTCAGATTGCTGTTGCAAAAACCAATAAATATGCCTCATCTGAAAGTGGCGATACATTGGAAGTCGTGGAACGGCCCAATGGCGGTATGTCAGTTGTACTTTCAGATGGACAGACTTCCGGACGGGGAGCAAAAACCGTCTCCACCATGGTTGTCCGCAAGGTAATCAGTTTATTAGCCGAAGGCGTGCGCGATGGCGCTGCCGCGCGGGCCGCTTCCGATTACCTTTTTACTGAACGCAACGGCAAAGTCAGCGCTTGCTTGAATATTATTTCTGCCGATTTCCAGACCGGCACTCTGGTGGTTACCCGCAATAACCCGGCGCCAATTTTCATCGCTCAAGCCGGCGAAATCCAATGCCTGAGCGGCGAGAGTGTATCCATTGGCACATCCCGAAACATACGGCCGGCGATTACTGAATTTCAACTATCCATCGGTACGACGATTGTCGTTTATACCGATGGCCTTGTACATGCCGGGGACCGTTACGGTCAATTTTTAGATATTTGCACCCTCCTGGAAGGACTTCTGGATGACCAGAGTCCCACATCGCAGTTGATCGCCGATTCCCTGCTTTTCGAAGCCATCCGCATCGATCAAGGCCGGCCAAACGACGATATGAGCGTGGTGGTGCTGCGGGTGGTGAGTGGCATGGACGATCAAATCCGCCGCATGTATGTTCGTTTGCCTGTTCCTCGAACAGCCCCTTTTTCCTGATCCGGGTCAAACCATTGCATTGAACAGTTCATACCCGCTAAAAAGTTGGGGCAAACAACCTCGGTCGAGATGGCGGCAGTTCAAAGCCGGGTGGCGAGATACCTGGCTGCTTCTGCGCCAGTTTCGCCGGCCTTTGGTATTGTTTTTCCTGATGATGGCTGGCTGCGGCTGGCTATTTTATACATTATCTCGTGCCACCAACCAACCGGTTTCGAACTGGCAGGAAGGCATTTATGATATCCTGACCATGACGTTTCTTAATCCAGTCGTTCCTTTTCCGCCGGAGCTTTATTTGCAGGTTTTTTATTTTCTTATGCCGGTGCTCGGGATCGGAATGCTGGCCCAGGGGCTGGCTGAATTTGGGGTCATGTTTTTTAACCGCCGTTCGCGCGGCAAGGAATGGGAAATGGCAGTTGCATCCACTTTTACCAATCACATTGTTCTGATCGGCCTGGGACATCTTGGATACCGGGTTGTAAAAACCCTGCGCGAGATGGGAGAAGATGTAGTTGTTATCTCCCTGGCCCCCGATCCCAACCTGGTGATCAGCGCCCATGCCATGGACGTGCCCGTGATCGAGGGCGATGGTACCCGGGAGGCAGTCCTGGAAAGCGCCAACATTCGCCGGGCACGCTCGATTCTTTTGTGCACCCAGAACGACAGCTTAAACTTGCAGATGGCCTTAAAAGCCCGCAGCATGAACCCCGATCTGGATGTGGTCATCCGCATTTTTGATGACGATTTTGCCTCGGCACTGCAGCGCCAATTCGGTTTCCGGGCATTGAGCGCCACTGGCATGGCGGCGCCAATCTTTGCCTCATCTGCCGCGAATATCGATATCACCCCGCCCATCACGATTGAAGGCCAGCCAAACTGCCTGGCGCGGATCCACATTAATGATCGCTCCAAACTCATTGGCCAGAGTCTGGGCTCCATTGAAGACCAGTTCAACCTGAGTGTGGTTTTTCTCAGCCATGCCGGGGTCCCGGATACACACCCTTCAGCTCATTTAATCGCGGCTGCCAGCGACACGATCGCCATTTTAGGCGATCCCCAAGCAATCAACAAACTGGCCCATGAAAACCAATGACGAGCTTCCTCTGGTCGGGGTTGTGGGTCCCTGCGGAGCCGGGAAATCTACGTTAATCGAGGGGTTGAAATCGTATGGCGTCCACACCCGGCATATCGCTCAAGAGCACTCTTACGTACCCTACATGTGGCGGCATATTACCAATCCGGATATATTGATATTCTTGGATTGTTCTTTCTCCGAAACTGTCCGCAGACGTAAGCTCAATTGGACTGTAGACGAGTATCAGGAACAACACCGCAGGCTCGCCGATGCCCGCCAACATGCCGACCTCTATATCCAAACCGACTTAATGACGCCTGAAGAGGTCGTTAAGCAAGTATTAATCTACCTGAGAGAACACGGGTATAATATTTAAAATAAATTCACACCTGGCTCACCGCGTCACCTAAAGTGGTATAATCGTCCTTGCGCCAGCCCAAGGCTGGTATTTGTATGAATCGGAGGCAGTAGTAGTTCGATGAATCGACGATATGTCAACCTGGCTTTAATTCTTTTTCTTTTGATCGTTTCCATATATGTTGACACTGGATCCACCATCCCCATCTTAAATAAGAGCCTCCCAACCGTCTTGGGCCTCGATCTAAGGGGTGGAACACAGGCATTGTTGGAAGTGGATTTACCAGCAACTACAGCCGTTACCTCACAACAGATGGCGGATGCACGCCAAATTCTTGAAGGACGTATCAATGGTCTGGGGGTAACCGAGGCAGTCGTTCAGGTCGCCGGGGAACGCCGGATGGTAGTGGAAATTCCAGGCCTGACCAATCCGGATCAGGTCATCACCATCATCAAAGAAACGGGCCTTCTGGAATTCGTCGACTTAGGCACTACGCAACTGCCGGTTGGCACTACGATTGTCACCGATTTCAATTCGAGCGGATCAACCAGCCCGACGCCCACCGCCACAGTTGGGGATACCTCCACTGCTGAACCTACACCCGGACCCGGCACTCCGACAGCAGGTCCGACCGCCTCGCCAACCCCGGTGACGATCTACCATACCGTGCTCACCGGTGACCAGTTATCTTCCGTTAATGTCTCCACCAGCAGTGTAGGGGCTTACGAGATTAACTTCTCCCTCAAAGCCGGACCAAAGGGAGCGGATTTATTTGCCACGTACACGCGCGATAATGTTGGCAAGATTCTGGCCATCGTCCTCGACAAGAAAGTTATTTCGGCGCCATCCATCAACGGCGAAATACCCAATGGATCGGGACAAATCACCGGCACTTTCACTTACGATGAAGCCAATAACCTGGCAATCCAGATGCGCTATGGTTCCTTACCGGTTCCACTGAAAGTCGTCCAAAGCCAGGTGATCGGACCCACCCTTGGCAAAGATTCGTTGGACAAAAGCATCCTGGCTGGCATCATCGGCTTCATCATCGTATCTTTGTTCATGATTATTTACTACCGCTTACCTGGCATTTTAGCCATGCTCTCGATCTTGACTTATGCCATGATTACGCTGATGATGTTCAAGATCCTTCCTGTCACCCTCACCCTTCCGGGTATTGCGGGGTTCCTCTTGAGTACCGGGGGCGCGCTGGATGCCAACATCCTGATCTTTGAACGTATGAAAGAAGAACTGCGCGGCGGTCGTACGCTGGGCAACGCCATTGAATTAGGATGGCGCCGAGCCTGGCCTTCCATCCGTGATTCGAATATTGCCACTCTCATCACCTGTTTGATCCTTTACTGGTTTGGCTCCTCATTTGGCGCCACGATCGTAAAGGGTTTTGCTGTCACTTTGTTCCTGGGTGTGTTGATCAGCTTATTCTGCGCGATCGTCGTCACGCGCACCTTCCTCGGCTTAACTTTGAATTTCCTCAATAATCCTGGTGAACGTCTGAGCTGGTTTGGCCTGTAGGAGCAACGCATGATTAACATTCTCGGTAAACGATACTACTATTTGCTTTTCTCGCTTTTTTTGATCGTTCCGGGGCTGGTTTTGATGTTTGTCAAAGGCGGGCTGCCTCTGTCAATCGATTTTACCGGGGGAACGATGTTGGAAGTCGGTTTCCCAGGCGGTACACTTCCCTTACCGGCAGAGGTAGTCCAACTTTTCAATGGGTTGGATATCACAGATGTGCAGGTGACCACCACGGGAAACGATACAATTGTGATCCGTTCCAGCCCAATGGATGATACCGGGCGCAGCGCTGTATTGGCTGCTATGTCCAACCGGTTTGGTCAGGCGCCTGAAGTGCTCAAATTTGATACCGTTGGCCCAACCGTTGGGCAAGAAGTCACTACCCGGGCCGCACTGGCGGTTTTAGTGGCGGCATTTGGGGTGATTTTATTCATCACCTATTCTTTCCGGGGTATCGAGCATTCCTTCCGCTACGGTGTGTGTGCCATCATTGCCATGTTCCACGATGCTTTGGTGGTCATCAGCCTGGCTTCCATTGGCAGTCATTTTTGGGGTTGGCAAATCAATTCGCTTTTCCTGACAGCTTTTCTAACCGTGATCGGCTTTTCGGTCCAGGATAAAATCGTCGTATTTGACCGCATCCGAGAAAATAGTTCCATTTACCGCAAACTTGCGTTTGAAACTCTGGCAAATCACTCCATCGTCCAGACTCTGCAACGTTCCATCAATACCCAGTTGATGACGTCCGAATTCATGCTCCTGGCCATGGCTCTCTTTGGCGGCGTTACCCTGCGCGAATTCTCAGTTATCCTGCTGGCCGGCCTGCTGAGCGGTACCTATTCTTCAATTTTTATCGCTGCCCCAATCCTGGTCGTTTGGGAAACCAAGGAATGGCGCACCTGGTTCCGGCGACAGCCTTTACAGGCATAAAGATATTTTCACAAGTTGAGGTAGATCATGAAAATGACCCCTACCATCCCTGAATAATTGAGCAAGGGCCTGATGTTAACAATGACATCAGGCCCTTTTTTCTCACTTAAGATTTCTATAACAATTCTCGGTTTTCGAAGAGGAGATGCAAATGCGTAAAGAAGTTGTTCTGATCACAGGCGCCAGCGGCGAAATTGGTCACGGCTTGATCACTTATCTGGCCAGTCGAGGGGACATCAGCGTGGTGGCGATGGATGTGGTGCCCCTACCCGACAGTCTGAAACCTTACTGTGAACGATTTATCCTGGGTGATATTCTGGACGGTATGTTGTTGGGGCGCCTGGTCGTGGAATTTGAAATTCGCACCATATACCACCTGGCATCGATTCTATCCACCAAGGCGGAATATAACCCCGAAACTGCACACCGCATCAATGTGGAGGGTACGCTCAATCTGCTGCGTCTGGCTGTGGAACAGTCGCAGTGGCAGGGCAAACCAGTGAAATTCCTCTACCCAAGTTCGATTGCCGCTTACGGTCTCCCCAGTCTGGCTGAGAAGAACCACGTCACCAAAGTAAAAGAAAACGAATGGCTGCAACCGACAACCATGTACGGATGCAACAAACTATACTGCGAACATCTTGGCAGGTATTACACCCATCATTACCGCCAGCTGGCTGCCGACCACAGCGCCAATTCGGTCGATTTTCGCAGCATCCGTTTTCCTGGATTAATCAGTGCGATCACCATCCCTACTGGTGGCACCAGTGATTATGGTCCTGAAATGCTCCACCATGCCGCTCAAGGGCTGCCTTACCGCTGCTTTGTGCGCCCCGACACCTGCCTGCCGTTCATGGTTATGCCAGATGCGATCAAATCGTTATTGGCCTTAGAGGCAGCCCCACGCGAGAAATTGTCGCAATTAATTTATAACGTCACCAGTTTCAGCATGACCGCCCTGGAAATTTCCCAGGTGGTCCGGAAACATTTCCCGAACGCAGAAATATCATTCGAACCGCATTCGAACCGCCAGGGAATCGTAGATACCTGGCCCGGCGATATTGACGATTCGGCTGCTCGCGCTGATTGGGGTTGGCAGCCGGATTATGACCAGGACCGGGCCTTTGAAGAATATCTCATCCCGGCGATCACACAGCGCTATCTGGTTCATGAATAAATCCTGCACCTAAGGAGTTTGAAATGCAGCTGCCGACCCATCTCATCACCGCAGTGCTGATTGATAAATGGACCAAGAATAGTGGGCTGCCAGAACCTGCTCGGTTGGCGGTACTCGCCGGCGCCTGCTATCTATCGCACGGCATCCTGGATACAATTGCCACCTCGACTTACCACCCACCGGACCCATTGGACGATGATTTCTGGAGAATCTACCACCATAATGTTCTGCCAACTATCACCTGGTCGGTCATCGGAAATTATGGATCGAAACATTGGTTTGCCATGCTGTTCTCCGCCCTTCCCGATCTGGATTGGGTGATCCGCGGCTATAAACGGAAATACGGACCGCGTTTCCCCGGCTGGGATGGCCCGCTGTTAAACGAAGGGCTTCATTCCTTCTTAAATCGCATTCCGGTGATAAATTTGCTCAACCGCCTGCCGGATATGCGTTTTCAACGCCAGGGTGTCCTGGTAGAATTAGGCCTGGTTGCGCTCATTTTTGGCGCGATAAAGCTTCTGGATCGTAAAAAATAACCTTTTTCTCATGCATTTAATGGTCATTTCATGCTGTTTGGCCGAATATTATAAAATTCTTATTTTCTTAAGGTATAGTGAGAAGACCAATTCTTAATCTGAGGTAAAGTATTATGAATTCCCCTGAATCTGTACAAATGAACCAGCCCATCGCTTTCAAAGCCGAAACTCGCCAGCTCCTTAATATTTTGATCCATTCTTTATATACTGAGCGCGAAGTGTTTCTTCGAGAATTAATTTCAAATGCATCGGATGCGCTCACCCGGCTCAATTTTGAGATGCTTACCAATCACGAGATCCTTGATCCCGGTGCTGAATTGGGGATCTGGATTACCGCTGACGCTGAAAAGAAGCAGATTTCGATCCGCGATACCGGTATTGGGATGACCCCGGAAGAACTCAGTGAAAACCTGGGGACCATCGCCCACTCCGGTGCCAAGGCATTCCTGGAGGCGGTCCAAACGGCCAGTGGAGATGTGAAATTATCTGATATTATCGGCCAGTTTGGCGTTGGTTTCTATTCAGCCTTTATGGTCGCAGATTCGATCACCGTGGTGTCGCACAGCTTCCATTCGGAAACTTCCTCTGCCAGGTGGATTTCGGACGGCGGTGAAACATACCACATCGAAACTGCGGAGAAGGAAGACCGGGGCACCGAGATCATCATCCAGCTTAAAGAAGATGCCGCTGAATTTACCCAGGAATTCCGTTTAAGAGAAATCATCAAGAAGCATTCGAACTATATCCCCTTCCCAATTTACCTGGGCGAGAAAAACGAACAGGTTAATCAGCAGTCAGCCCTCTGGCGCCAGCAGCCGCGCCAGGTTGAAGAGAAAAATTATCAGGACTTTTACCAGCAGCTTACCCTCGACACAGAGGAGCCGCTGGCGAAGGTCCATCTTGCGGTGGATGCCCCGGTTCAAATGTACGCGATTCTGTTCGTGCCGGCATCGCCGGAAAGAAATATGTTCTCGCTGCGTAAACAGGATGGCATCCAGCTTTACGCCCGCAAAGTCCTGATCCAGGAATATTGCAACGATCTGCTGCCGGAATATTTCCGTTATATCCAGGGCGTGGTTGATTCTGAGGACCTGCCGTTAAATGTCTCGCGCGAATCCGTTCAATCCAACCGGGTTATGACCCAGTTGAAAAAAGTGCTCACCGGTAAATTAATCGATACCCTCAAAACGATGGGCAAGGAAAATTCCGAGGGTTATGAAAAATTCTGGAAGGTTTACGGCAGGTCGGTAAAGGAAGGGATCGCATCGGATATGGAAAATTTCGATGCCCTGACCGCATTGATCCGCTTTCACACCGTCAGCCAGCCGCAAAAATGGTCAAGCCTCGAAGATTATGTATTGGCAATGAAACCTGGCCAAAAGAAAATATATTACATCCTGGGGGATGACGATCGCTCTGTTTTACACAGCCCTCACCTGGAAGCTTTCCGCCAGCAAGACCATGACGTAATCATGATGACCGATCCTTTGGATCCTTTTATGCTGCTGCGCTTGAACAAATACCAGGATTTTGAATTCGCGAATGTTGCCAGCGAAGTTCCCGAACCATCGGAGAAACCATCCGAGGATGAGGAAAAATCCAAAGAGGAAAATCTTACCTCGGATGCCATCCAGTCCATTCTGGACCGCTTTAAAACCCAGTTAGGTGCGCGCTTATCCGATGTAAAATCCACAGACCGGCTGGTTTCTTCACCAGCGCGCCTGGTTGACCCGCAAGGCACGATGAATCCTGAACTGCAGCGCGTCTATCGCATGCTCAACAAAGAGTATGATGTCCCGCTCAAGGTGCTGGAGATCAACCCCAATCACCCCATCATCCAAAAGCTTTCCAGTTTACCGGTTGATTCTCCGCTTAATGAGCTGATCATCGAGCAGGTATATGAAGACGCATTACTGATAGAAGGGATTCATCCGGATCCCGCCAGCATGATCGAAAGGATTCAAAAGTTGATGGAAAAGGCTCTTGGCTAAATTAATCACGAAAGTTTATGCTTCTTAGCAAAAAAGCACTCCGACCTCACCATCGGAGTGCTTTATCGTTAAATTCTTCACAAAAGTATGATAAAAAATACCCTAAAGTCAGTACATTTGTTTGATGAAAAGTGAATAAAATTAGACATATAGTTGACGGGACATGTTGTATAACTATGCAAAAAATTTCTGGTTGCAGTAAATGCAATCTGCCTGAATATAAAAATCAAATGTATCCTTGAAGGAGGACCCATACAGTGAACAATGAATATATTGATGCCTTGATGCGGCCAAAATCGATCGCAATTGTTGGCGCGTCAGCGACACCAGGTAAAATTGGCTACACGGTGGTTAAGAATTTGCTGGAAAGCAAATATGAAGGCGCTATTTATCCCATCAATCCTAAAGACCCGGAAATTCTGGGCCTGCCCTGCTACAAAAGTGTGTTGGATGTTTCCGGAACGATTGACGCCGCGGTGATCACCATTCCTGCAAAATTCGTTGCTGAAGTAGCAGAAGAATGTGGCAAGAAAGGCGTCAAAGGGCTGATCACGATTACTTCCGGCTTCAGCGAAGTTGGCCGCAAAGACCTCGAGGACGAACTGCTGGAAATCTGCCGCCGCTACGGTGTAAGGGTATTAGGCCCCAACATTGTGGGTACGCTTTCCAACTCCGATAATTTAAACGCTTCTTTTGCACCATTCTTGCCCCTAAAAGGCAAAGCCGCATTGATCTCTCAAAGCGGCGCCCTCTTGATTGCGATTGATGCTTCCTCCTTCAGCCGTGGGGTTGGCTTTGATAAATTAATCTCGATTGGTAATATGTCGGATGTCGATTTTGCCGATATTATCGATTGGCTAAACGTTGACCCCAATACAACCTGCGTAACCCTGTATATCGAAGGATTCAAAGACGGCCGGCGTTTCCTGGAAGCAGCTCGCCGCTCCACCAAACCGATTATCGCCTTAAAATCTGGAGTGTCCACTCACGGCGCGGCCGCGGCGGCTTCTCACACCGGTTCCTTGGCCGGCGCTGCAAAAGTCTATGGGGCCGCTTTCCAACAGGCCGGCGTCATCCAGGCCACTGATCTGGATAATCTATTTGATCGCACGTTAGCCTTATCTCTGCAACCGAGCATGACCGGCGATAACCTCCTGATCATTACCAATGGCGGCGGCGTGGGCGTCTTGGCAACAGATGCTGCAGAGAAATTTGGTATCCCGCTGAAATTCGCACCTCCCGATGTGCAGACCGAAATGAAAACGCATATGCCAGACTTTGGCTCAGCCAAGAATCCGGTCGACCTGACAGGTATGGCTGGCAACGAATGGTATGGCGATTCGGTGCGCTTCTCATACGCCCATCGCTGGGTCGATGGACTCGTGATTTTGTACTGCGAAACTGCTATCACCAACCCATTGGAAATTGCTGCGGCAATTGAACAGGCTGTGCGCGATTCCGGTGTGACCGGAAAACCGATCACCGTTTCGATGGTGGGTGGGGAACGCTGCGATACTGCCATGCGCTGGCTGGTGGATCACGGCATTCCGGCGTACGGCGAACCTGGTCGGGCTGTTAATGCCATGGCTGCCCTGCGCGAATATGCCCACATGCGCGAGTCTTTAGCCGAACCGATTGAAGTCTGCGGACCTGAAAACCGTGAGCTCGCCATCCGGGTTATCGCCAAAGCCCGTAAGGCTGGACGCAATTCACTGACCGAGATTGAAGCCAAACAGGTCTTTGCTGCTTATGGCATGGCCGTTACCAAAACCGAACTGGCCGCATCTGAAGACGAGGCGGTTAAATTAGCCAAAGCCATCGGTTTCCCGGTTGTGATGAAGATTGTCTCTCCAGACATCCTGCACAAATCGGATGCCGGCGGCGTGAAAGTCAATATTAAGGATGAAGCTGGCGTTCGCGAAGCGTACCAGACCATCCTTGAAAACGCCCGCGAATATAAACCGGATGCCAATGTGCACGGTATCGCCATTCAAGAAATGGCGCCTTGGGGCACTGAGGTCATCCTCGGTTCAGTAAATGACCCGACATTTGGCCCAACCATAATGTTCGGTTTGGGCGGCATCTTTGTTGAAGTTCTCAAAGACGTTACCTTCCGGGTGGCGCCAGTGGCCTCAAACCAGGCACTGCACATGTTAGGCGAGATCCGCGGGGCACCCATCCTGGCTGGCGTTCGGGGTGAAAAACCGCGCGATCAGGAGATGTTGGCCGAAACGATATGCCGCTATTCAACCATGATCCTCGATCTGGATGATGAAATCGCGGAATCGGACGCGAACCCGGTACTCGTTTACGAAGAAGGCAAAGGCCTCAAAGTTGTGGATGCGCGGATCATCCTCAAGAAGAAATAAAGATTGCCTGGATGAAACAAATCCCCGGAAATTCCGGGGATTTGTTATTTATGAGCTAATTTTCTGCCAGGCCCCTTCCCAGGGTGTGCCCAATTGATGCCGGATCGGGACATCGACTTTCATCAATCGCTGGGCGACCTGGGCCGAGGTCACCGCAACTGTAGCCCAATCGTCTGCCATTACCGCCTGGCGAAGGCGCTCGCTCATGAGTTGGGACCATTCCCACTCCAGGCGAAACCGGTCGGCTTTAACCCAGTAGCCCTTCTTTTCCCAGGCGACAACCGAAGTTTCTACGGTTTCAAAAATCTTTTCAAGAGAGATGGCGATAAAAGCTGCCAGATCCCGGCTGTGAGCATCTGGTTCTGTCTGCCTCATTAATTCACGTAACGCTAGAACCACGGCCTTGCTTAATTGTGTTCGTTGTTTACCCGCCCCATCTGGATTGATATATCGTCCCAATGGTATCCTCCAACCAGTCCATGATCATGTCTACTCGCTGACAGCCCGATTATATCTGATTTTTGGTTTATAAGAGTGTTAAAGGTTAATCCAAAAAAGTGGACAAACACCATTAAAAGGCGTATAATAACGTCTATGGAAAAGAAAAAAGAGATCTATTCGGTAGGGAAGTTTGCGAAAATAGTAGGGAAATCCGTACGGACCATCCAAAGGTGGGACAAGAAGGGGATATTAAAGGCATATAGGAGTGCCACCGGGCGGAGATTTTATACGCAAGAGCAATATGAGCGAGTATTGGGGATAGAGCCAGCAGCAGAGTCTCGCAAAAACATGTGTTACACGCGGGTCTCAGGCAACAACCAAAAAAATGATTTAGCGAGTCAAAAGCAAGCATTGGAGCAATATATCATCACAAACGGGATAGCGGAAGCCGAATGGCTTTCCGATATAGGGAGTGGTTTAAATTATAAGCGGAAGAATTTCAATGATTTGATGATTGAAGTAGAGCACAACCGGGTAGGTAAGATCATCATCGCGCACAAAGATAGCTTGGTGAGGTTTGGGTATGAATGGTTTGAGGATTTTTGCACCCGTCACAACTGTGAAATAGTAGTGACGGGTGCCGAGAGTTTATCCCCGGAGGAAGAAGTTACCAAAGATTTGTTAACCATCGTGCATTGTTTTTCGTCACGACTATATGGGTTGCGGCGGTACAAAAAAGAAATCAAGGAAATGGTTGAGACGAAACCCGCAGAATAAGAAATGAAACGAACAATCATCCGCTGCAGCGTAAAAATCAATCCGGAAAAGTGGCAAGAAATCAGAAAAATTGCCACGCTGTTTCGTGATGAGAAAAACACACACCTGCGATACTACCATCAGGACGAGAAATATTCTTCATGTAAAAGTGACCGCGAATGGCGCGACCCATTGGTCAATCTCCATTACAAGTCCGCGACTGGACTTCAAGCCCGGCAATGGAAAATCGCGCTGAAAGAAGCCTACGAGACGACGCACAAAAACTGGTGCGCGTTGGCAGAATCTTTAAAATTGCTGGTGGCGAAGCACAAAGATACCTGGTCAGAAAATGAAATGCACTACGCTTATTGGATTCTCTGCTCAGGCAAACTTCTTTCAGGACTGGTGAGCGCGGGGAAATCACCCGTTCCAGAACACTTTTCCGTTTCTTATGCAGAGAAAAAACGAATTCGCAACTATCTTTTGCGGGTAGTACGCCGGAAACGTGGCGAAAGACCTGTCGCAAAACTGTCTCGGTCTTTCCCTCTCGACGCAGACATGTATTCTGTTTTCGAAAAAGAAACCTTGTCGGTTGAAAATGGCAAGGGATCAAAAAAGCCCGCGCAGTTCATCAAAATTATGGGAATGACGCCGCGCAAAATGGTGGTTGTGCCTTTGACTGGCTGCTCCCCCTTTGACGGGTCGATCCGCGTCATCCTTGATTTCCATAAACGGCGCATTGAACTACATACTGTTTCGGATTTGGTTGAACCCGAACAGCTAAAAGGTACTGCGCTTGCCTTGGATGCGGGGATCAGCGAAGTGTTCACCGATAATGATGGCGCGGCTTATGAGCCGACATTCGGCGCGACCCTGCAACGGGCATCCGACCAGCTAAACCGAACGGGAAAAGCCCGGAACAAAGCGCACGCATTGCAGAAAGTGTCCAGTAAGCACAAGGCTCACCGGATTCGCAAGTTCAATCTTGGGAAAAACAAAATGCGCCACCGCAAACGCAAAGGTAAAATTCGCGTCCGGCAGCTCGTGAGCCAGTCTATTCACAAAATCGTAAAAACGAAAAATCCGAAAACGGTCATTACCGAAAATCTGAATATTCGGGGCAAAGCAAAGTCAAAGAAAATGTCGCGCTTGGTGTCCTATTGGATGCGGAGCGCTTTGAAAGAACGATTGAATTTCCTGGCGTTGGCGGAAGGTTTCCGTCACAAGCAGGTTAACCCGGCGTATACGTCTCAAATGTGTCCCACCTGTCTGTTTGTTCACAAGAACAACCGGAGAGGCGACATATTTAAGTGCCTGAACTGCGGGCATACTGACCCTGCCGACCGGGTTGCCGCCATTAACCTTTTTGCAAGAGCGAATGACCCCGACATCACGATTTACACGCCAAAATCGGTCGTGTGGTCTATCTTGCAAAAAAGGTTCGCCGCCTCTTTGGAAAGGCGGGGCGAGTCCTCAATTGTCGCCCCAACTACTGTTTCGGGCCGGACTGACGCGCAGAGTATGGTGCGTCAGAGCGAAACGCCGTCTCCTAATTTCAACAATGGGTACGGTACAGAAATGTCGTCTGTCTACTCTTGACGACATTTTGAGAAACAGTTTTATATGAGTTACCGATTTTGCCCCTACACACCATTTTCGAATCAAACAGAACCTCGTATAATTTCTGGTATAATCGATATCCGGTCGGTTCGGCTCTGGGGAATTGCTGGAATTGGCAGACAGGCATGACTTAGGATCATGTGCCGAAAGGCGTGAGGGTTCAACTCCCTCATTCCCCACACACAGACCAAATATCTTTAGATAAGGATCACTGCTTTGAAGATCGAAACCTCACCTCGTGACGACCATCAGGTCAGAATCATCGCCGAATTCGAAACCGAATTCATGGAGAAATATAAACGACAGGCGGCTCGTAAAATCTCCCAGGAAGCAAAAATCCCAGGCTTTCGCCCGGGAAAGGCGCCTTATGACATCATTCGCCGCTTGTATGGTGATGAAACCATTCAAAAAGAAGCCATCGAATTGATGTTGGAAAAGGTCTATCCTGATATCCTCAAAGAGGCCGGCATTGAACCGGGCGGCCCCGGAAGCCTGGAGGAAGTGATCAGCCAGGACCCACCAAAGTTAGCCTTTGTGGTTCCTTTAATGCCCAAAATCGAGCTTGGCGATTACCAGACCATCCGCAAAGAATATGCTCCCCCTTCAGTATCAGATGAAGAAGTAGATCGCGTAATTAAGAATTTGCGCGCCAATTATTCGACCGCGGAACCCCTGGAGCGACCGATCGAGGAGAGTGACCTGGTCACGGTCAAAGTCAGTGGTGAGTTCACCCATCCCGCCGAAGGCGGTGAAACGGTCGCCATCAAAGAAAATACCGTGCAAATGATTATCGGTGAAAATGAATACGAAACCGATGATTGGCCGTATGAAGGTTTTACCAGAGAATTGATCGGTTTGACCGAGAAAGACCATAAAGAAGTTGTTTATCAATATCCCGAAGACTACGTCGAAGAAGAATTACGCGGGAAAGAGGTGTTGATAAAAGCAGAGGTTATTTCGGCAAAATTATTACACCTGCCGGATGTAAATGACGAATTCGCTTCTTCGTTGGGTGAGTATGAATCGTTAGATGCATTGCGCACCGCAATTCGAAAGAATTTGGAAGAAGAAGCCAGCCGCGGTTACGAAAATACCTTTTACAACTCGTTAGTCGATCAAATCGTCAAATCTTCCACAATCATGTACTCACCCCAGCTCCTTGAAGAAGAAATTGAGCGAGTAAAGCACACCCTGGAGCACGACCTGGAAGATCGCAAGTTGGATATGCCGACCTATCTGAAGTCTCTCGATAAAGATGAAGCGACTTTTATTGAGGAGGAAGTCAAGCCGGTTGCCAAACGTCGTTTGGAACGTTCCATGGTGTTGGATGAAATCGCCCGTACTGAAAACATCCGGCTGGATCCACAAGAACTGCAGCTAGAAGTCGCCGGGGCGATGGAAAGATTGCAGCAGGCGGATCCACAGGTCGGCAAACTGCGTGGAGCGCAAGCCCAGAACTTTGCCCAGAATCTGACGATGGATACCGCGACCCGCATGCTCAACCGCTCGGTGATGAACCGCTTGAAGTCCATCGCCACGGGTGAGGCTGCGGTGCTTTTGGAAGCGGAAAGCGAGACCGGTGAACCGTTGGAAACAAGACAGATAGAAGATGAATCCGCACCAGCCGAACCCTCTGCGGAAGAACTCGTTATCGTGGAACCACCCGCGGAAGAGCTTGCAGTGGTGGAAATATCCGCGGAAGAACTTGAAGTGGCGGAACCTGCTGTGGATGCTGCTTCTCCTCAGGATGCAGCCGCCAGCGATGCAAGTCCAACGGTTGAGGAAGCTCCGGCTGAACAACAGCCGGAAGACAAATCTGCCGAAGCCTAGTTGATCTTACCTGACAGGAGACCCCCTGTCAGGTTTTTGAATATCAGGAGTTTATTATGTCTGCTATTTCACAATTCAAGAACGTCGTTCCTATGGTCATCGAATCGTCGGGCCGTGGCGAACGGGCGTATGATATATATTCATTACTCCTTAAGGAGCGCATCATTTTCCTGGGCACCGCGATCGACGACCAGGTGGCCAATGTCATCGTCGCCCAATTACTTTTCCTCAGCCGTGAAGACCCGGAAAAAGAAATCCAGATGTATATCAATTCCCCCGGCGGACAAATCTACGCTGGTTTGGCGATCTACGATACCATGCAGATGCTGCCCAACCGCATCAGCACCGTTGCCGTGGGTGTGACTGCTTCCTTCGGCACCGTGCTGCTGACCGCCGGCGCGAAAGGTCATCGTTATGCCTTACCGAACGCCACTATCCACATGCACCAGCCGCTGGGTGGAGCGCAAGGACAGGCATCGGATATCGAGATCCAGGCCCGCGAAATTTTACGCCTCAAATCTCGTTTGCTCGAAATCATGGCCAAACACACCGGGAAAACCCTGGCGGAAATCGAGCATGATACCAACCGAGATTTCTACCTGGACGCGAAGCAAGCCGTCGAATACGGCGTTGTCGACCAGGTCCTTCAGGCCCAAAAGCCATAACAACCCACCGGTTCTGGACCGCCAAAAGCGGTCCAGAACTGTCTTAAAGGTCAACCCATGATCCTCGACCTAACCCCTCCCATTCAAAGCCTGATCCTGGATATGGATGGCGTTTTATGGAAGAACGATACCCTGTTAGTCGACATGCCTGCCGTTTTTCAACAGATTAAACACCTGGATTTGAAAGTTGTGCTGGCGACAAACAATGCCACTCGCTCCGTCGAAATGTATCTTCAGCGGTTTGAGGGTTTTGGCGTCCACCTGGAACCCTGGCAGGTGATCAATTCTGCGATTGCAACCGGTTATCTGCTCCGTAAACAGTTCCCACAAGGCGGTCCGGTTTTTGTGATCGGCGAAAAAGGGGTGGCGGATACCATCGCGGAATATGGCTTTTTCCATTCCAAAGATCAACCCCTGGCAGTTGTCGTTGGGATGGACCGGCAAATCAATTATGAAAAATTGACCACCGCTACCCTGCTGATCCGCAGCGGGCTGCCTTTCTTTGCCACCAATCCCGACAAAACCTTCCCGACGCCCCAGGGTCTGGCACCGGGGGCGGGCGCAATCATCGCCGCGGTCCAGGCTGCCACCGACATTGAGCCGATCATCGCCGGCAAGCCCCAGGCGACCATGATGCAGGTGGCGTTAGAAAGGCTGGAGACACAGGCGCGGCAAACGCTGGCGGTCGGCGACCGGCTTGAAACCGACATATTGGGCGGGGTGAATTCCGGCTGCCGGACTGCATTGGTCCTTTCCGGTGTGGCGACACTTGATGATCTGGCTCGTTTTGATCCTAAACCGGACCTGGTCGCCCGAGATCTGGCCCAGGTCTTAGGAATGTGATAGCGGCGGGTGAATTGAGGCAGCATGGATACCAATAAAATTTTAATTTACGATCTCGATCTGCCGCAGATAAAAGAACAACTGGCAGCGATGGGCGAACCTGCCTACCGCGCATCTCAAATCTGGCAGGGGCTTTACCAGCAGCTGTGGGAGTCGGCCGACCAATTTTCCAATCTCCCAAACTCCCTCCGCCAAAAGTTAGCTGAACAATTCTCATTCAGTTCGCTCAAGCCGGCCCAAGTTCAGACCTCCAGAGATGGCGAAACCACCAAGACCCTTTTTTTGCTGCCGGATGGAAATGCCATCGAAGCCGTCCTGATGCTGTACGATGAGCGCCGTACATTATGCATCTCTACCCAGGCTGGCTGTGCCATGGGATGTGTGTTCTGCGCGACCGGACAGATGGGTTTCAAGAAACATCTGACCAGCGGTGAAATCGTCGAACAGGTTTTATACTATGCGCGCCAGCTCAAACAACGCAACGAGCGGGTAACCAACATCGTCATCATGGGAATGGGCGAGCCTTTTCATAATTATGCCAATACGATGGCTGCTGTTGACCGTCTGAACGATCAAGAAGGGTTCAGGTTAGGCGAACGTCGTTTCACCATTTCCACGGTGGGGCTGATCCCGGCGATTCAACAGTTCACCAAAGAAAAGCGCCAGGTTAACCTGGCGATCAGCCTGCATGCTGTTGTAGACGAGCAACGCTCGGCCCTCCTGCCCGTGAATAAGAAATACCCGATCCATGATCTGATCCAGGCCTGCCGCGAATATACCGAAATCACCGGGCGGCGCATCACCTTTGAGTGGGCCCTGATCCAGGATGTAAATGATTCGGTCGAGGTGGCGCGAGAATTGGGCCGCCTGCTTAAGGGGATGTTATGTCATGTCAACGTCATCCAGCTTAACCCCACCCGCAAATATCGGGGAAGAGCCACTACCCGCCAGGCCGCGGAAGATTTTAAAGCTGAGTTAGAAACGATCGGCATCCCCTGCACGATCCGCATCCGGCGAGGGATCGATATCCAGGCCGGCTGTGGCCAGTTAGCCACGGAAGCGCAAAATCAAAACCGCTGACCTGCTCATGTTATAATTTGTGACCTATGGCCTTTATAAATAAATGGATGGAGGGTCTCACCAAGACCCGCAAACAAACTTTCGGGCGGATTGCCACCATGTTTGGCGCCGCCGACATCACCGAAGATACCTGGGAAGAACTGGAAAGCCTCCTGGTTCAGGCTGATATTGGCGTCGAAACGACCGAATCGGTTGTGGAGACCCTGCGCTTTCGCGTTAAAGAAGATGGAATTTTCCGCACTTCCGACCTGCAGGATATTTTGCGTGAAGAATTATTGGTTCGCCTCGACCCCGCTCCGTTGATCCGCCTCGACCAACAGCCTGCCATCGTGCTCCTGGTGGGGGTCAATGGCTCAGGGAAAACCACAACCGCCGCCAAATTAGGCAAGCAGTACTCCGAACAAGGCAAAAAAGTTCTCCTGGCGGCTGCCGATACCTATCGCGCCGCCGCCGTCGACCAGCTCCAAATCTGGGGCGAGCGTCTTAACCTGCCAGTCATCGCCGGGCAGCCCAATGCCGACCCGGGATCGGTAGCCTATGACGCCGTTCAAGCGGCGATTTCCCGCCAGATGGATATTGTGTTCGTGGACACCGCCGGACGCCTGCACACCCGTTTTAACCTGATGGAAGAATTAAAAAAAGTTTACCGCGTCGTTGGAAAGGCCCTCCCAGGCTCACCACATGCCACGTGGCTGGTTTTAGATGCTACTACGGGTCAGAATGCATTAAACCAGGCTAAAGCCTTTAAAGAGGCCGTTAAAGTGACCGGGGTTATCCTGGCGAAGCTGGATTCGTCTGCCCGCGGAGGGATGGCGTTTGCCATCCAACGAGAAATCGGCCTCCCCATTCTTTTTGCCGGGTTGGGAGAAAAACCGGAAGACTTGCAGCGCTTTGACCGCGAAGCGTTTGTGGATGGTTTGCTTACCCGCAAAAAAACCTTAAATTGATAGCATTCATTTTCTGGCAGTATCCTTCGTTGGATACTGCCAGATCTATTTTGTTAACTGGAGGACTCCCATGCAAGATCTGATTGAACGTATTGAGCACTGCGCGCAGGTGACCCGTGATTTACAGGAGCATCTTTGACTTACCTAAACGGGAAGCCAAATTAGTTGAATTACAATTAAAAAGTGAGGATCCCAACCTCTGGAATGACGCCAACGGTGCGCGAAAACTGATGAAACACCTATCGGATGCGCGCGACGAGGTTGAAGGTTGGCACAATTTAGTCAGCCATATCCAGGAGTTGGCCGAACTGGCGGAGCTGGGTGATGAAAGCCTGCGGGCCGAACTGGAAGTGGAAGTTAGCCAGTTGGAGAAAGAAATTCAAAGGCGAGAACTCGACACCCTCCTTTCCGGTCCCTTTGATAAAGGCAATGCCCTGCTCACCATCAACTCCGGCATGGGCGGAGCCGACTCAAATGATTGGGCGGCGATGCTGGAACGCATGTATTTGCGCTGGATTGAGCGCCGGGGGTTTGAAAGCGAAATTCTGGATGTGTCCGAAGGTGAAGAAGCGGGCATCAAAAGCGTGACAATCGCTGTCACCGGAAAATATGCCTACGGTTACCTCCGTCCCGAGAAGGGCGTCCACCGGCTGGTGCGGCTATCCCCGTTCGATGCCGCTCACCGCAGGCACACCTCCTTTGCTCAGGTAGAAATTCTCCCAGAAATCAATGAGGACGAGGCGATCACCATCCAACCGGATGAAATCCGGATTGATATTTTTCGCTCCTCAGGGGCCGGCGGGCAGAACGTGCAAAAAAATGCCACCGCTATTCGCTTGACGCATCTTCCCACCGGGATTGTGGTCACCTGCCAGAACGAACGCTCGCAGCTGCAGAACCGCGAAAATGCGCTGCGCGTTTTACGCTCCCGCCTGTTCGAAATTCAACGCCAGGAACAGAATAAACAACTCTCCGATTTGCGCGGAGAGTATGTAAAAACTGAGTTTGGCAGCCAGATCCGGTCCTATGTTCTCCATCCCTATCAAATGGTCAAGGATCACCGCACCGAATACGAAGTTGGCAATACCCAGGCGGTATTGGATGGAGAAATTGACGGTTTTATCGAGGCCTATCTAAAATCCGAACTGAATAATATCGAAGCCTGACACAAAAAAGCGATCAGTCTAAGATACGCTGTAATTCAAATAGGCCCAAATCGATCATCTTTTGGGTTTTGACGACCTCTTCCAAAGGGGTCGTTTTTACTTTACTTCCGATCAGACCCACCAGAACGCCGGTTTCACCCCGGGCAATGGCCTCTGTCGCGCCTGCGCCTAACCGGCTGGCAAGTATCCGATCGAAGGCGCTCGGTTCACCTCCGCGCTGGACATGCCCCAAAATCGTCACCCTGAGATCAAAACCCAGACGCTCCTGATGTACTTTAAAATACTCATCCAGTTTTTGGGCGTTGTATTTCGCGCCTTCGGCAACCACAATCAGGCAGTGGGCTTTGCCTTTATCATAGGCTTTGCGGAAGATTTCAGCCACTTCCTCGGGGGCCGTGTCCACCTCTGGAATGACACAGGCTTCTGCGCCGCCGGCGATAGCCGACATTAACGCCAGGTAGCCGCAGCCCCGTCCCATCACTTCAATCAAAAATGCGCGCTGGTGGGATGAAGCCGTAATCTTCAGCCGATCGATCAATTCCAGGGCAATATTGAGCGCTGTGTCAACCCCAATGGTCATTTCTGAGCCCGACAGATCATTGTCTATTGTTGAAGCAATCCCCACCACCGGGAATCCCCATTTTGATAAGGCATGTGCCCCGGCTTGCGAACCATTCCCACCGATCACCACCAGGGTATCGATGGCATTTTCATTCAAGGACCGGATGGCTTTTCGCTGCCCATCCTCGGTTTTAAATTCTAATGAGCGCGCGCTGCCCAATATCGTACCGCCGTGGTTCAATATCCCGCTCACATCCCGCGTCCCTAAGGGGATAAACCTGCCATTAATCAGCCCTTCATACCCCAGCTTGATGCCAAACATCTCCCAACCGCGAGAAGTCCCCGTCCTGACTACCGCCCGGATGGCAGCGTTCATACCTGGGGCGTCTCCCCCGCTGGTTAAAACTGCAACTCGTTTCATAAACCCTCCCAAAGGGAATTTTCTGCTTATATTTTAACACGATTGGTTTAAACGAATAAGATACCCAACCACCAAGATATGGTTTTTCGATAAATATTTGTCAGCCTCACACCTGGACCGGTTTCCTAAGACAACTGATGCACCAGCGGTCGTAAATCCAACCACCACTGTTCTTTCTGGCGCATATGAACCGGGTCTATCATTCGCGGCATATCTTCCAGATTGTGGATTTTGATCGTCCCGTTTTGGAAGCCGATAAACCGGCCCTTGGAAGAATTTTTTTCGGCCTCGCTGGTTAGATATTCCACACAACGGGTTGCGAGACGAGTGGCTTGAATTCGGTCGAACGGCGAAGGATTGCCTCCTTGCTGCATATGACCCAGAATGGTGTTGCGGACATCGAAGAGTTCCTTGCTCTCCTCTTCGAATAACGACGTCATAAAATTGGTCGTATACAGCTGGTTGGCATGCTCATTGCGGATCACCAAACTGATGCGTTTGCCTTTCTGGAACTCCTGTGTCATCTGGTTCAGATCAGTCTCCAGATCGCTCAGCTTGACTCCTTCTTCGTTCAGGTAGACCCGTTCAGCTCCACTTGCCAGCCCGCTCATCAGCGCCAGATAACCGCAGTAACCGCCCATCACCTCGACCACAAAACAGCGGCGCGTGGCAACTGCCGACTGCTTGATCTTATCCATTACTTCCACGATGCTGTTAAGCGCAGTATCCGCCCCGATACTCAGTTCGGATCCAGGCAGGTTATTATCGATGGATGCCGGCAGGCAGACGATCGGTAAGTTGAAAGCCGGAAAAGTTTCTCGCTGCGAATACAGCTTATAGGCCAATTCGTAAGCCGACCAACCCCCAATCACCATCAAACCTTCGATACCCTGCTCCTCGAGGGTGCGGGCGATCGCATACCATTCGCTGCCGGTCGGCACCTTGCGGCTGACCCCCAGCTGCGAACCACCCATTGACCCCCAGCCATGCACATCCATCCAGCCAAAATCGCTCAGTTCTCCCCGGACCAGCCCTTCGAAACCATTGCGCACCGCCATCACCGAATGTCCCTCATCAATAGCCATGCGCACAGCCGCCCGCACAGCCGTGTTCATGCCCGGCGCAGGCGCCCCATCGGTCAGGATCGCCAGCCGCAGCCGCCGCAGCCCGGGTGGAGGTGGGTGAGGCAGCGCCCGCAGCAGGGTACGTAAAATCTGAAACTGATCCTTGAAGCTGCCGCCGCGCAGTTCCATGGCGCGGTCAAAGTCATGCAAGGCGATGGCTTCGCTAACCGCCCTCGTCTTTTCCACGCATTCCATCAATGGTAAATGCGTCACCCGGTTATAGCGCATGCCAATGACCTGCGGTTCTGTCTCTGGCGCGGCTTTGAGTAAATATTCGACTGCGGCATAACCGACCAGGGTGCTCATCCAGCGGTCAAAGGCGCTCGGTGCTCCGCCGCGCTGAACGTGCCCCAGGATCGTCACCCGGGCGTCTTCACCCAGCCGCTCCTCGAGCACCTGGCTCACCCTTGTGCTGGTGATGGGATTTCCATATTTATCTCGGGCTCCTTCGGCGATCACCACAATGCTGTGCCGGCGGCCCGCCGCCCGACCGGCAGCCAGCACCTCGCACATTAACCTTTCCCAGTCATCAGTTTCCGGTGGACTTTCCGGCAAAAATACCCAGTGGGCGGTTCCCGCCAGGCTGCTCATCAAGGCCAGATACCCGCAATTCCGGCCCATCACTTCAACCACAAATGTGCGCTGATGGCTGGCAGCGGTGCTGCCAATTTGGTCAAGCGCATCAGTGATCCGGCGCAGCGCAGTATCCGCACCGATCGTCATATCGGTGCCAGAGAAGTCGTTGTCAATGGAGCCGACCAGCCCCGCGATCGCCAGGTAAGGGTGCTGCGCGGCGGTATCTGCGGATACCTCTCCCTTAGCGGCCAGTTCGCCTAACAATCCAGTCCATTCCTGGCGGAAAAGATTGGCCCCGGTCAGGCTGCCGTCCCCGCCAATCACCACCAGGCGGTCGATACCCCGCTCCAACAGATTTTTGGCGGCCAATAGCCTTCCTTCGCGGGTGCGAAATGCGGCGCAGCGTGCGGTACCGATCATCGTCCCGCCGCGCTGCATGATCCCACCGACGTCGTCCCAAGCAAACTCTCGAATCCGCTCGCCGCCGTCCACCATTCCTTGATAGCCTTCATAGATGGCAAAGACTCTGGCGCCCTCGCTGAGCGCCGCCCGAACCACGGCGCGCAGCGCTGCGTTCATTCCCGGAGCATCGCCGCCACTCGTCAGGACACCAATGATCTTAACATCTGTTTGTGCCAACTTTTTTCTCCTTACACCACTTTGTGTGCTTCCAATTCTGTAATAAGGTAAAAAAGCCTTACCCAGGGAAATGTGTCGAATCCAAAGCTTGCTGCACCAGGTTAACGATATCGGTCACCATACCCTTAATTATAGAAGCACAGTAAGATTTTTAGCATGGTTTATGGAAAATTGCCGCTGATGAATGGATCAAATATGACACTTTCTTTTCTTTGTTCTGCTTAAAGACAGTAGAAGCGCATTTGTGATTTCTGTTACAATGCCATTAACGCCAGGCATCATTTTAATCCCATGGCAAATCAGGCCGAATTGAGAATAAATACCCATCCGATTCTTCCGGTTCCCCAACGTGCGCAGATTGATTTTTATTGGAACGATGAAAAGTTAACTGCCTTTGAAGGCGAGACCATTGCGTCCGCCTTGATCGCCAATGGTGTCAATATTTTTAACCAACATCCCAAGGATCATGCTCCCCAGGGCATTTTTTGCGCCAATGGACAATGTGCGCAGTGCATGGTTCTGGTAGATGGAAAGCCCGAAAAATCCTGCATGACGCTGGTCAGCCCCGATCAGAAGGTTCAATTTCTGAATGGGCTACCAGAACTTCCCAAAGTTACCCAAAAACAAACTTATCTTCCGATCCAAGAGCTGGAGGTACCTGTCTTGATATTAGGCGGCGGTCCGGCAGGCCTGTCTGCCGGCATAGAATTAGGCAAACGCGGGGTCAAATGTTTGATTGTCGATGATAAGCACCGTCTCGGCGGCAAACTGGTGCTGCAGACCCACCGTTTCTTTGGTTCGACGAACCTGGCGTATGCCGGAACCCGGGGTATCGATATCGCTCGCTTACTGGAAAGTGAAATCACCGGCCTGCCTTCGGTTGAGATCTGGACACAATCCACCGCGCTGGCGGTATTCAGTGATCAGAAAGTGGGCATACTAAAGGAGAACCGGGAATACTTTTTGGTAAAACCACAGGTCCTGCTGGTTGCCACCGGAGCGAGGGAAAATTTCCTGGCCTTTAAAGGCAACACTCTTCCCGGCGTCTATGGGGCCGGCGCATTTCAAACCCTGGTCAATCGCGACCTGGTGCGGCCCTGTGAGAAATTATTTATCATCGGGGGTGGAAATGTAGGCCTGATAACCGGCTACCATGCATTGCAGGCAGGTATCGGCGTGGCGGGCCTGGTCGAAGCATTACCGGAATGCGGTGGTTACAAAGTCCATAAAGACAAGTTATCAAGAATGGGCGTGCCCATTTATACCTCGCATACCATACTCAGTGCCAATGGTGACGATAAAGTTGAATCGGTAACCATTGCCAGGGTGGATGAAAGGTTTAAAACCGTTCCCGGCTCTGAAAAATCATTCCAATGTGACGCGGTATTGATCGCGGTCGGTTTAAATCCGGTGAACGAGTTTTATCAAAAAGCGCACGAGTTTGGATTTTCAGCTTTTTCTGCGGGAGATGCGGAAGAAATCGCCGAAGCTTCGGCTGCGATGTTCTCAGGGCGGATCAAGGGTTTGGAAATAGGCACCGCCTTAGGGGTCGATGTGGGAGAGATACCTTCCTCCTGGTATAAGATGGGTGAAATCCTAAAATCAAAACCCGGGGAGAACATTCCTGAAAGACAGGCTGAATTTGTTGCCGGAGTCAGGCCGGTTATTCACTGCACTCAGGAGATCCCCTGCGATCCTTGCGCCAGCCTGTGCGAATACGGCTTAATTTTCATCGACAAATCCGATATCCGCCATGTGCCATCCTATACCGGAGTCCAGGATGCGTGCAAAGCCTGCCGGCGCTGCGTCGCAGGCTGCCCGGGGTTGGCCATTACTTTGGTCGACTGCCGGAAAAATGACCGCCTGCCCCTGGTGTCCATCCCGTATGAATTCAGCCGGGAAACGATCCGTTCTGGGGATCGTGTCATCGGCGTCGACACAGAGGGAGTTGAGCTAGGCATTTTTACAGTGAAAAATACAGCCTCGGTCGCGGCATTTGACCGGACGATCCTGACTACGATCGAGGTCCCGATGGAATTTGCCCACCGGGTAGCCGGCATCCGCATCCAGGAGAAATACCTTTCCCAACCGATGGATCAATACGTTGAACATGTCTCAGACGATACGATCGTCTGCCGGTGTGAACGGGTCACCGCCGGAGAGATCCGCAACCTCGTCCGCCAGGGCTACCGGGATATGAACGAACTCAAAATCGTGACCCGTGCCGGGATGGGGTCCTGCGGTGCGAAGACCTGCAACCTGCTCATCCACCGCATTTTTCGGGAAGAGGGTGTGCCCGGCAAGGAAATCGCCGATCATACCCGCCGGCCCTTATTTATTGAGGTCCCGATCGGGGTATTTGCCGGGTCTCAAACCAATGAGGAAGATCAATCCTGATGAGCGCTATCCCCCATTTTGATGTGGTCATCGTCGGCGCCGGTTCAATTGGCACCCCCGCCGCGTTTTACCTGGCCAAAGCCGGGATCAAGGTTTTGGTCATCGACCGCGTGCCCAGCGTCGGCCAGGGTTCAAACAAAAAAGCCATTGGCGGAATCCGCGCCACCCATTCCGATCCGGCAAAAGCCCGTCTTTGCCTGCGCAGCATTGAAATATTTAAAAACTGGCAAGCGACTTACGGGGATGATATCGAATGGTACCAGGGAGGTTATTGTTTTGTGGCTTATCGTCCCCAGGAGGAAGCTGCCCTGAAGGATGTAGCCGCCAAACAGCGCCGCCTAGGTCTGGATATCCAGTGGTTGGCCAGTCAAGCACTGTTAGAAATCGTTCCCGATCTCAATCCGGAAAATTTAATAGGCGGATCGTTCTCTCCCCAGGACGGGAATGCCTCACCCTTATTGGCAACGCATGCTTTCTATACCCACGCCGTCAATTATGGCGCCCAGTTTCACTTCAATGAGATTGTTACCGGAATCTCAATCGAATCCGGATCGGTGACCGGCATCAGCACAGACCGGATGAAATACAGTGCGGATATAATAATTAATGCCGCCGGAGCCTATGCGGCAGAGACAGGCGCATTGGCTGGATGCAGTGTACCCGTCAGGCCCGATTCCCACGAATCGGCCATCACCGAAGCGGTGGCTCATTTCTTGAACCCGATGGTGGTCGATATCCGTCCGGCGCCTGGTTCTTCAAATTTTTATTTTTACCAGCATTTCACCGGTCAGATTATCTTCTGCATCACACCTGACCCTCCCATCTGGGGGTATGATCAGAATGAAACCAGTTCCTTTCTCCCGATGGTAGCCCGGCGCATGGTAGAAGTAATGCCGCGACTTAAGAATATCCGCATCCGCCGCACCTGGCGTGGATTATACCCGATGACTCCCGACGGGAATCCGATCATAGGGTGGACGCCGGAAATTAAAGGTTTTCTCCAGGCCGTTGGGATGTGCGGTCAGGGTTTTATGCTAGGGCCTGGGGTCGGTGAATTAATCGTACGTCTCGTTCAGGATCGAATGCTGCCGGGAGATGGTGAAATATTGAGCATTCTCTCCCCGCAGAGGGCATTTGGTTCCATGGAAATATTGAAATAAATTAGTATTAAGAGGAGTGATCATGTCAAACAACGCAGTCCGCATACCCGTATCCACATTGCAAAGTTTCATTTGTGATACTTTTACCAAACTTGGCGTGCCCGAAGAGGAAGCCCAGGTCTGTTCTGAAGTGGTCATCACTTCAGATTTACGCGGGATTGAATCCCATGGGATTGGGCGCTTAAAATATTATTTTGACCGCATCCGCAGCGGCCAGCATAAAGCCATCACCCAATTTGAAGTCGTGCGTGAGTCTCCTACCACGGCGGTGGTCGACGGTCACCACGGCATGGGCATGATCAATGGAACCCGCTCCATGCAGCTGGCGATCGATAAAGCCGAAAAATACGGGATGGGTGCGGTGGCGGTGCGCAATTCCACCCATTTTGGCATCGCCGGCTATTACCCGACCATGGCAGCCAATGCCGGTATGGTGGGTATGACTTTCACCAATGCGCGCCCATCCATCGCCCCGACCTTTGGCGTGCAGCCTAAATTGGGAACGAATCCGATCGCCTTCGGCTGTCCCACCGACGAGCCATTCCCGTTCCTTTATGATGCCGCCACATCGATTGCCCAGCGTGGAAAATTCGAAGTTTATTCCCGCGCAGAGAAAACCGCCCCGGCCGGCTGGGCCGTAAACCAGCAAGGCGGCATGGAAACCAATCCGAATTCGGTGTTGGCCGGTTTAACGAAAGACACCATAGCCCTGTTGCCCCTGGGCGGTTTCGGTGAAATTCTGGGCGGGCATAAAGGCTACGGGCTGGCAGTGATGGTTGAAATTCTGTGCGCATCCCTGCAAAGCGGCGCATTCTTACAGGGTTTGTTAGGCCTGGACAGCGCAGGCAATAAACAGTATTTCAAGGTCGGTCATTTCTTTATGGCCATCAAAATTGATAATTTTGTCCCTCTGGCGGAATTTAAACATACCACCGGTGAAATTCTGCGTGAGCTGCGCGCTGCCCGCAAAGCGCCCGGCAGTGATCGAATTTTTACCGCCGGCGAGAAAGAATACGAGAATGAGCGGTTTGTGCGCGAACATGGGGTCGAAGTCGTTCCCAACCTGCAAAAAGAGATCAAGTTTATCCAAAAGGAACTGGATCTGCAGAATTACGAATTTCCATTCTAAGCTAAGAATCGGACAAAAAACACCGGCTGCATGTCCGCCGGTGTTTTTTGTGCCGTTTGGTATTCGATTGCTGAAAAACTGACAACCTGCATATTGACAAAATTCAATAAACGATTTATTATTTTCAATAGAATTCGACAATATTTGACAAAATTCAGCAAAATAGAAGTGGAAATTGACTGCTTTTGAAAGAAGATTTCGCCTTTTGAACGTGCTCCGCGAACAGCCAGGGATTCGGGTACCGGACCTGGCCAGGTTGTTGGCGGTATCTGAGGGAACGATACGCAATGATCTGCGTGCACTGGCTGCCACAGGCCAGCTGACGCGAGTTTGGGGCGGCGGTATCCCGATGGAGGAGCGCGGGGTAAGCCCGGCATATACTGCCCGCGCCCAAATGAATCTGGATGCCAAACAGAATATTGCCCGAATGGCCGCCGGCCAGGTGGCAGATGGTGATTCAGTCCTTTTTGACGCCAGCACAACCGTCTTTCATATGGCTTATTATCTGCAGGACCACCACAACCTGACGGTCATCACCAACGGCATCGACATTGGGCGAGAACTGGCCCGCGACCCCTCCAACACTGTCATTCTACTGGGCGGCATCCTGCGCCCCGACGGCTCCGCGATCACCCGCCCTACAGACGATAACATTTTAAAAGACCTGCATATTAAGACGGCCTTCATATCCTCAAGCGGTTTTTCAATCGAAGAAGGCCTGACCGAAGTCGATATCCATGAAGCCCAATTTAAGAGCACCATGATCGCTTCCGCGGGACGTTTGGTGGCGCTGATCGACTCGAGCAAATTCGGCAAAATTGACCTGACCCGGTGTGCGCGCATTGAACAGGTCAGCCATATTTTTACGGATAATCAATTGACCACGGAATGGAGGGAAAAGCTGTCCTGGGCCGGGATAGCTTTTTCATTGTGCGGAGATGCCGTCGCCAATGGGAAATTAAGACAAACCGAATATGAACGAACAACCTGACCAATAATTAATTTTTCGTCAATATTCTTGTTTCGGAGCATTTGACCAGAAATGTAAAGTCCGGTACACACAGCAGTACCGGATGGCGGTAGATCAAAAATAATAATTCAGGAGAAAAAGGACCCATCATGTTATTACGAGAAAAATATAAGGATAATGTCGAGAGCTTCATCCAGGTATGCCACCGCCTCGCTCAAAAAATGTACGTGACCAGTCATGGCGGCAACCTGGCCTGGAAACTGGAAGACGATCTGCTGCTGATCACCCCAACCAAGATGAATAAAGGCGTGATTCAGCCCGAAGATGTGGTCTTCATCAATCTCGAAGGGCAGGTAATTGAAGGCACCCGCCGGCCAACGGGCGAAACCCCGGTTTATTTGAAATTTTTTAACGAGCGACCGGATATTGTGTCCGTCATTCACTGCCACCCGGCAGCGATCTGCGCGCTGGCGATTAATAAAGGGAAAAACTGGCTCATGCGGCCGCTGTTCCCTGAAACGACCATCGAAATTGGCCCGGTGCCGATCGTGCCTTATGCCGAGCCGCTGACCGAACAATTGGCCCTGAACTTTGCACCTTTCCTCCAGCGCTACAACAATTTCATTATGGAAAACCATGGTCTGATTACCCTGACCCGGGGCGATATTGAATGGACCATGTTGAACGTGGAAGAATTAGAATTGACCGCCCATTCGGTGATCCTGGCGATCCAGGCGGGTGGAGTGAAGGAACTGGATCGGGAAGCGGTTCGCAACCTCAGTAATGTGATGCGTACACGCTCCTTGCCGCTCTTCGGCGCTCCTGGCGTGGTCAAGTCGCTGGAAGAGCTGTATTTTGATATGCCAGAAGTCTGATCAACGGCATTCAAACCCTTGTTGATCGGTGACCTTTTTAAAAACCAGGGAAATTGACCATGACCTCGCGTTTACCTGTTAGTGAGCTAGAAGCCAGCCTGAAAAGTTTTTCCTTTTCCGAACGGTCAATAGCATTAAATGAGTTAATCTCGCTCGCGCGGGATGGAAGTATTCAGCTGGAAGCGGAAAACGATGTGGCAAACATGCACTGCCATACCTTTTTTTCGTTCAATGCCTATGGCTATTCGCCCATGGGACTGGCCTGGTTGGCAAAAAAACTCGGCTTTTCACTGCTGGGTACGGTGGATTTTGATGTTCTGGATGCCGTGGATGAATATCTGGATGCCTGCCTGACCGTTGGCATGCGCGGCAGCACCGCCATGGAAACGCGCGTTTACCTTCCTGAATTTTCCACGCGAGAGATTAATTCACCCGGCGAACCCGGCGTGTTTTATTACATGGGCATCGGGTTTACTTCCAGCCAGGCACCCGGCAGCGCGGCTCCCATCCTTTCGGATATGCGCAATCGGAGCGAGCAGCGCAACCGGAAAATGGTCACATCGATTAATGCTTACCTGGATCCGGTCACAATAGACTATGAACGGGACGTCCTGCCACTCACGCCCTCCGGTAACGCCACCGAACGCCACCTTCTGGCGGCATACACCAAAGCTGCCGCGGAGCGATTTGCCGACCCGGTCCCTTTCTGGGCAGAAAAGCTCAAGATGAACACTGAGTCAGTCGCCGCGCAGATCGTTAACGCCCCCATTTTCCAGAATACTGTGCGCGCCAGGCTGATGAAGCGGGGCGGCGTAGGTTACGCCCAGCCAGGACCCGACACCTTTCCATCCGTTGAGGCCGTCAACCAGTTGATCACCGCCTGCCAGGCGCTGCCCTGTGCCACCTGGTTGGATGGAATGTCGGCAGGCGAGCAAAGCATGGAAGAACTGCTGGACCTGCTTATCGCAAAAGGCGTGGTTGCGCTCAATATCATTCCCGATCGCAACTGGAACATTGCCGACCCAGATATCCGCCGGACCAAAATAAATAATCTCTACGAGGTCGTGAATTTGGCACAAAAATTGGATTTGCCGCTGAATATCGGCACCGAAATGAATACATACGGGCAAAAACTGGTGGATAATTTTGACCAGCCCGAACTGGCCCCGGTCCGTAAGGCATTTATGGATGGCGCGTATTTTATTTACGGCCACACGGTCATGCAGCGCGCACTCGGCCTGGGTTTCCAGAGTGCCTGGGCAAAAACACATTTCCCCGCCCGGCGAGACCGGAACGCCTTTTTCACCCGTTTCGGGCGGCAAACAACTCCCGACCGGGAAACATTTGACCGGCTCAAGCGAATGGCAGCCTCCGCTTCGCCCGCTGATTTTCTAAAAAAGTAACCGTCTGAAAATAGTTTGTAAAGGTTGTCTGCGAATAACCATCGTATCTGCAAAATTAGGAGGTAGCTGTGACTGATAAACTGGATGAATATCGCCGTAGCGTTGGATCCTTACCCGAAAAATATCACCTGTGGCCGCTGTATGGTGCCGGCCTGGAGAATATGGGCAAAGATGGGCAAATGATCGATGTGCCCTTACCGACTTTTGGTCCGGACGAACTGCTCATTCGCCATGACGCCTGCGGATTATGTTTTTCGGATATCAAGGTGATCGCTCAAGGGCAAAGCCACCCGCGTATATACCAGGATATGAAAACCGACCCGGTAGTTCTGGGGCACGAAGTCTCGATGACCGTGATCGGCGTAGGTGAAAACTTGCGCGGCCGGTTTAAGATAGGCGACCGTCTTTCAATGGAGCCAGAAATCTTCTATAAGGGCCGCTCGCTGGCCTATGGTTACTGGTTCCAGGGAGGGCTCTCGCAGTATTCGGTGATTGGCCGCGAGTTTTACGACAATGATCACGGCAACAACCTCATTTTTGTGAAACCCGAACGGGGTTATGCCGAGATTGGCCTGGCTGAACCCTGGGCCTGCGTGGTCGCAGCGTATTCGCTTCAATATCGTTCGGCCATAAAACCCGGCGGAACCCTGTGGATCATCGGCGCAGGCGACACCCGCCCGTTTACCATCAGCTCAGGTTTTGATGCCGCCGCTCACCCAGACCGGGTGCTGCTGACCCACGTGCCCGAACCTTTAAACGGCTGGATAAAGAAAACGGCAGCGGCACTCAACGTTGCGGTGGTCGATGTACCGGATGCAACCAACCCGCCGGTTGAATTTGCGGATGATATCGTGATCCTGGGAGCCGATCCTGATCTGATTGAAAATGTCAGCCCCCATCTTGACCAATTTGGCATACTGGCGATCATGGCACAGGATGCCATGCCGCGCAAGACGAATGTAGATGTGGGCCGGATCCACTATCACCGCTGGTTATACACCGGCAGCATCGGGCTGGATATTTCCAGGGCATTCAGCGCCCATCCCATTGCCCCCAACCTGAAAACAGGTGGTAAATCCCTCTTTGTAGGCGCAGGCGGCCCAATGGGCCGGATGCACGTGCAGCGTGCGGTCGATTTCAACAATCCCCCGAAGACCATCGTTTGCTCGGATGTCAGCGATATGCGCCTGGGTGAATTAAAAACAACTTTCGCCAAACAGGCCAAAGAGAAAGGCATTGAATTCATCTGCCTGAACCCGACCAATAAAGCCGAATACGAGGCCGGCATCGCGCCTTTTAAACAGGCCGGTTTTGATAATATCGTGGTGATGGCGCCTGTGCCGGCAGTGATCGCCGATGCGGCAACGCTCTTGGCCCCCAATGGCCTGATGAATGTCTTTGCGGGTGTGGCACGCGGGACCATGACCAGCCTGGATCTGAGCGACACCTATCTAAAAAATACGCGCGTGATCGGCCATTCGGCATCCGGGATGGAGGATATGCTGATGGTGCTGGATAAAACCTACTCCAGCGAATTATCTCCCAACCGGTCGGTAGCCGCGATTGGCTCACTCTCGGCAGCCAAGGATGGACTGAAAGCGGTCAAAGATGCCACGCTATCCGGGAAAGTGGTGATTTATCCCAACATAAAGGAGCTTCCGCTCACCACGCTGCCTGAACTGAAAGAAAAATTGCCTTCCGTTTATGCACTGCTGAATGAACGTGAGGAATGGACCAATGAGGCTGAAGCGGAGTTCTTGCGCCTGATGCTGCCATGAAACAGATCTATAATTTCATTACCAGGACTGCATCGCGGTCGGTGACATTCAACAACCTTTACACCAAAAAGTGAACCTTATGGACAATATTTTACAGGATCAAGTCGCCCTGGTAACGGGCGGCGCACAGGGACTCGGCCAGGCGATTTGCTGGCGGCTGGCCGAGGAGGGCTGCCACGTGGTTGTGGCAGATTTAAACGAAGAGAAAGCAATCCAGACTGCGGCCGCCATTACCGACCGGCGTGCAATGGGTATCAAAGTGGACGTGACCAATGAAGCCCAGGTCAGCGCGATGATCGACCGCACCGTCCAGGAATTTGGCCGTCTTGACATTCTGGTGGCGAACGCGGGGATCTTGATTGCTGAAGACATCGTTGATTTTCCTGCCGAAAAATGGCTGGCCGTGATCAACGTCAACCTGTTTGGTTATTTTCTGTGCGCCAAGCATGCCGCGCGGGTGATGAAAGCCCAAAATAAGGGCGTAATTATTGAAATTAATTCCAAATCGGGCAAAAAAGGCAGTTTCAAGAACTCAGCCTATGCCGCGTCCAAATTCGGTGGGATTGGGCTGACCCAAAGTATTGCCCTCGATCTGGCCGATTTCAATGTGCGCGTAAACGCCATCTGTCCGGGGAACCTGCTGGACTCGCCTTTATGGAATGATGGACCGAATTCCCTATTCAAACAGTATGCACGCAAATGGAATATTTCCGAGGAAGAAGTGCGCCAGAAGTATATCGACCAGGTACCCATGAAACGCGGCTGTACCTACCAGGACGTTTGCAATGTCGCCGTATTCCTGGCCTCGGATCAATCCAGCTACATGACCGGCCAGGCGATTAACGTCACCGGCGGACAGGAAACGCGCTGAGATCTTTGGACTGTGCTGCCACATTAATTAATAAATAAGATTGCAAAAACTAAAAACAACTTGTTTTTATTCAAAGGAGAATAATATATGATTACCGAAGCAAAAGCGAACCAACCCAAACTTTCCCGAATGGAAGCCGTATCGGCGATAATTGAAGAACAGGGACTGACCAAGGAAGAACTGATTGGCTATCTGCGCCAGATCATGGAAATCCGCGCCCTGGAAAACAATATCGCTAACCTGTTGAGCAAAGCCGTGCTGAAAGGCGCCTCGCACCTTTACGCCGGTCAGGAAGCGGTGGCCGTCGGTGCGGTCGCGGCGCTGCAGGACAATGATTTCATCACCAGCACCCACCGCGGGCACGGTCATGCCCATGCGCATGGCGATCGTTACGCCAAGACTCTTGAAGCCAAGCAGGAGCACTACAACAAGATGATGGCGGAAGTGCTAGGGAAATCCGGCGGCTACTGCAAAGGCAAAGGCGGCTCGATGCACATTGCCGACGTAGAACATGGCAATCTGGGCGCCACCGGCATTGTGGGCGGCAATCTCCCGGTTGCGGTGGGCGCGGGGCTTTCACAGAAACTGCAGGGCACCGACCGGGTGGTGGTGTGCTTCTTTGGAGATGGTGCGGCGAATGAAGGTACCTTCCACGAGTCGTTGAATATGGCGTCGACCTGGGATCTGCCGGTGATATTCGTCTGCGAAAACAATTTGTACGGCATGTCGGTCCCCTGGTCCAAGGTCACCAAGCAGCCGGATGTCGCCAGCCGCGCCTGCGCCTACGGCATACCGGGCGTGGTGGTGGATGGAATGGATGCTCTGGCGGTGCGTGGAGCGGTGCTCGAGGCCGTCGAACGCGCCCGCAAGGGTGAAGGCCCGACCCTGATCGAAGCCAAAACCTACCGCTGGTATGGACATTCGCACTCTGACCCGCGCGCTTACCGTACTCGAGAAGAGGAAGCGGAATGGAAGAAGCGAGATCCAATCACTGTAATGAAAGAAAACCTCGAATCGGTCAAAATGCTGACCGAACCCGAGTTTGAAGAGATGGAAGCCACGGTCGATAAAAAGCTCGCATCTGCCATGGAGTACAGCGAGGCTTCGGCTGAGCCAAAAGCCAGTGAAGTGGATACCGACGTGTACGCCCCTTCGAAATCCACCCAGGCAGATTACGAAAACGACCGCAGGCTGCGGGAGAAAATCCAAAAAGAAGGCCCGAGCATGCGCCAGATCTCTTATGCCCAGGCCTTGCAGGAAGCCATGCGTGAGGAAATGATCAAAGATAAGAGTGTGTTCATCATGGGCGAAGATGTCGGCCTGTATGGTGGTGCTTACGGCGCTACGCGGGACTTATTCAACGAGTTCGGACAGTGGCGGGTAATTGACACTCCGATATCCGAAGCGACCATTGGCGGCGCAGCCGTCGGCGCGGCGATGACCGGCATGCGCCCGATCGCGGAGATCATGTATGTCGATTTCACCCCATTAGCGATGGATCAAATTGCCAACCAGGGCGCCAAGAACCGCTACATGTTTGGTGGAAAGACCACTGTTCCAATGGTCATCCGCACCGAAGGCGGCGCCGGGCGCGCCATCGCGGCGCACCATTCGCAAAGCCTGGAATCCTTATGGACGCACTTCCCCGGTATCTACGTGGTAATGCCCTCCTCTCCATACGATGCCAAAGGACTGCTTAAGGCTGCCATTCAGGACGATAACCCGGTGATGTTTATCGAGCACAAAATGCTGTATAAAGAAAAAGGACCGGTCCCCGAAGAAGATTACATCATCCCATTGGGCGTGGCGGATATCAAGCGCCCCGGTAAAGATATTACCCTGGTGACTTACTCGCGCATGGTTTACAGATCACTAGCTGCCGCGGAAAAGCTCGCCGCGGAAGGTATTGATGTGGAAGTGGTCGATTTGCGCACCCTCAAGCCGCTGGATATTGAAACGATCCTCACCTCGGTCAAGAAGACCGGCCGGTTGATTTGCGTCAGCGAAGCCTACGAAAACACCGGCTTTATCAATGAAATCATGGTGCAGGTAAACGAACAGGCCTTTGACTACCTGGACGCTCCCATGCTGCGGGTTGCCGCCGCGAATGTGCCGGTGCCACGGGCAGAGGTCCTGGAAGATGAGGCCATTCCGAATGAAGAGCGCATCATGGCAGCCTGCCGAAAGGTAGTGAGCTGATGGCCATTGAGTTCTTTATCCCCAAACTTGGGCAAACCGTTGAAGAAGTCACCCTGGTCAGCTGGCTGGTCGAAGATGGCGCGAAAGTGAGCCAGGGCCAGGAAGTGATGGAAGTGGAGACGGACAAAGCGACCTTCCCGGTCGAAGCCAACGGCAAGGGCTACATTCACATCGGCCCCTTCTCTGTGGGCCAGGTGCTGCCTGTACTGACGGTCGTCGCCATCATTGGAAAAGAGAATGAAAAATTCGAGGCGGCCGGGGCTCAAACCGAGAACATTGCGGAAGAAGCCGCCCCTCCCGCAGTTGAAACGACCGCTGCCCCGGAAACCAGGCCAACCGTCGTGGAAGAAAAAGGCGAGATTTTTGCCTCCCCACGCGCTCGAAAACTAGCTGCCGCCAAAAACGTTGAACTGAGCCAGATGACTCCAACCGGTTGGGGTGGAACGCGCGTGGCGGAACGGGATGTACTGGCTTATTTGAGCCAGGCGCCCAAAGTAACCCCCATCGCACAGCGCATGGCAGCCGATACCGGCGTGGATGTGAATAAGCTCACCGGCACCGGGCCAGGCGGCAGGATTGTCAAGGGCGATATTGAGCGCGCTATCCGTCCGGTTGATGTTGAGACGCCCAAGGTGGCGCCCGTGCCATACCCTCCCCCGGCTGCACCCCTGCCCGAGGTGGAAGTCAGCGAGCGGATCCCGCTGAAAGGTGTGCGGGCGATTATCGCCGAGCGACTGGGCACCAGCGTACATACCACCGCACGGGTCACGTTGATGATGGAAGTTGACGCGACCGAATTCGTGGCGGCTCGCGAACGGATCAAAGCCAAGGTCAGCGAGGAATGGGGTTATGCGCCCGGCTACAATGACCTGCTGGCCAAAATCGTGGCCTCAGCGCTGCGCAAATATCCCTACATGAACGCGCGCCTCACGTCCGACGCGATAGAAATTCTCAGCCACGTCAATCTGGGTATGGCGGTAGATACCGAACGCGGGCTGCTCGTACCGGTGGTACGGGATGCAGACGTAAAGGGTCTGCGCCAGTTCGGGGCTGAGTTCCGCGAAATGGTCGATCGCGCCCGGCGCGGTCGGGCCTTGCCCGATGATCTCAGCGGCGGATCGTTCACCATTACCAACCTGGGCATGTACGATGTCGACGCCTTCACCCCGGTGATCAACCTGCCCGAGGCAGCAATCCTGGGAGTAGGCCGGATCGCGCCCAAAGTCATGGCGCACGATGGCAGCCCGGTTATCCGCCAGATGCTGACCCTTTCGCTGGTGTTTGACCACCGGCTGATCGACGGCGCCCCGGCTGCCCGTTTCCTGCAGCATATTAAGCACGTCATCGAAGAGCCATATCTGCTGATCGCCGGCTGATAAGCTAAAAGGACGATATAAAAGTGGGGCTGGGGCTTCCCGGCCCCACTTTTGAGTTCTTTCAGGCGAATTTATCCGCCTGCTAATAGTGCCTGAGGGTCGTGCGGGCTGGCAGTATGCCAGTAGCGCAAACGTGCCAATCCCCCCAGGATCAAATCGATAACCGCCATTTCCTGAGTCTCTGATTTCACGTTTCCCCACAATGCAGACAGCTTTTCTGCCGGATCTCTGTCCCCAGTGAGGTGGTCAGGATCCAGACAGACCAGCGCCGCGGCAGCGCCCAGGGCGTAACGGGTCGGCGTCACCCCTTCAGCCAATGCCAGGCGCAGCGTGCCCACCAGGCGATCATCCCAACTCAGCTTGCGTTCCACATCCCGACCCACCCGCTCCGTAGTGTCCGAAAGATACGGGTTGTACATCCGCACCAGGAGATCGTCGGCATAGCCGGCATACCCTTCCAGGGTAAAGAGCGGATCCAGACCATGGTAGCGGTGGATCAGCGCCGCACCGGATTCCTCCAAAAATGCCCGCCGCATAAACGCCGCCATCCCCGGAATATTGGGAAGATCAGCAATCCGCCGCGCGCCTAAAATCTGCCCGACATAAGCTCCCAGGGCATGGGTGGCGTTGTGCCCAAAAAGCTTCGCCTCTTCAAAAGGCAGCAGGTCATCTTTTTCTATAAACGTGGTAATTCCCCGCTGAAAGGCCGTATCGGGAAAGTCGATGCGCGAAATCAATATTTTATTGAAGGCTTCGACCAGGACAGCTTTCCCACCTGCAGGCGTCATCGGCGCCAGTCCCAACGCGGCAATCTCGGTCGGGTCGGTCACCACCCCGCTCATTTTGCCGATCACGGTGTTGAGAAAACGCACCTGGCTCGAGATAGAGTCCTGCTCTGCCAGGGTAATTTCCTTAAAGACCTGTTCGCGCAGGATTTCCGCCGCATGGTTATCGTTCTCAGCGGTGTAAACCACTTTACGAGGACCGCCTCGCAGCTGGTTCAAGCGCAGTCCTTCCTTCAAAATATGGGCCAATGCAGCTGGGCCAGGTGTGCTGCGGTAAAAGGCTACCCCGGGCACTGCGGTGGCAATCTCCTGAGCGGCGCACAGGGCTTCAACCAGGGACTGCCTCTCCGAATCGATGGCAGGATTAAGCACTTCGACCGGCCCAACCTGTACCGCCTCGATATGATCCGCATGAGCGATATTGACCGTCAGGTAGCCTCGAGCTTCACGCACCCGGCGGATAGTTTCAGGAACCACCTCTGCCACAACCATCCGGCCGAAATTGCCCGAGGACTGCGCCTCAAACAGGAACAGCCCGGTCTGGATCGCTCCCAGACCAAAGCCTACAAAAATGTGTCCTCCGGTCAGACTCATTGGATTCTCCACCACCTGTTTGAAGATCAGTATTATATCCTGACTGCTCCCCCATGGCTCGCTCTGCGCCCCCTTCAGGGGAAGGCGGGGGGTTCTGGAGGTAGGGCAGGCTTTGTCGGGTTCTCGCCTTTGGCTCACGCTGGCTACAACAACCCGACCGTCCCCGGCCTTCATCCAGACTTCCACGGGCGACCCACTCCGACTCCGGTTCAGACCGAAGGTGGCAGGAAAATCCCCGCCCATCGCAGGTTTGGCTTCACTCAACGCCGCCCGGAGGCACGCATCCATACCCGAACTCCACAGTTCCTTTGCGAGTTCCGCGTTGAGCCGCTCACTTTCCACGCACGAAGCCAGAAAGGCTGAAAACAAATCTCTTTGGGCCACCACCCCGCAGTCACAAATGTGCCAGCGTTCAGAGAGAGACTTCTTCTTCACCTGACCGCACAGGCACACCTGACTGAGTTTGGTCGAGCGCGTTGGAAATTCGGTCACAGAAACGCCAGCACTCACAGCCTTGCGTTTCAACATCGACACGAACATTCCCGGCGCACGCATCCCAACACTCTTACCAAACATCTTCTGGAATGCCCGGTAGGATAGCTTTTCCAGATTTACCTCATTTCCTAACGAAAAAACATGATTGACCAACTGCCCATGCAAACTCTCCCGGTGAGCCGCCAGCTTGCGGTTTGTCTCGGATAAGCGCCGTTGGGTGTCATGATAGTTTCTCGACTTGACCCACTTTTTCGCGCCATATTTTACCGTGCCATTCTCGTTGTAGTTTTGCGGGTTGTTGGCCCGCCTCTGGCGGTCGAGTGTTCGCTGTTCGACCCGGACTTTACGCTGGTCGTTTCTCAATTCGTCACAAAATTGGCGCAGTTCCGCCCTTTCATGGGTAGGTGCGGCGATGGCAATGGTGGACGGCCCGATGTCCAAACCGAACAACCCGCAGCCCACCTTATTTTTCGGTTTTTGAAAGGGCGTTCCCTCGCACACCAATTGTATGTAGAAACGGGTTTTGCCGTTCAGTTTCCGGCGTACCAGGCGCACAAACTTCAAGGGGGCGTTCAGCCCGTATTCAATGACATCGCTGCCCTTTCGTCCTTCTTTTGGGAAAATGGCGGGCAATATCAGCCCGCCCCAACCAAGCGCCTTCCCGTCCCACTGGACGACTGCTTTTTGTTTGCCCTCGATGCTGTCAAACTGCCCGCGCCCTTTGAAACGCGGCTTGCCGCGTTGGCCGTAGGCGTACTGAGAAACAGCCCTGAATGCTCTGGTGGTGACGGTTTGCACGACCTGCGAGCCAATCCAACCCATTTTGATGGTGGCGGCGTAGGCTTGCAGGTCGTAGTCCCGAAATTTGATGTGTTTTTCGAACTTCGTCAAAGGCTCTCTTGCGCTCGTCTTTATGGTTGTAATCTTTTGGGATGAACCGCGCTGATTGGTAGACTTTGGATTGGCGCATTAATGCCAGCCGCCGCAAACCCTCCCCCAAGCAAGCATTGTAGAGCTGCCGCGCAAATTCGAAGCGAATCAGAATGGTCGATTCTTGTTTGGGCGTGACTCGCAGGGGTAGTTCGGTGATGAAAGATGGTGAGGTGGTGCGGCCCATATTGTATAGACGATTTTTCCGCTAAAAAATAAAATATTTGTTCTATTATACACCTGAACCAAAGAAGGCGGCTACGTCGCCCGCGCCTCGCTCTGCGTCCCCTCGGATGAATCCGGGACTTAACGGCGTGATTTAGTAAGGTGTGCATACCCAGGAAAGCGAAGAAGCCAGAATAAAAATACAAAAATTGACGGAACCTATGACTACACGAAATATATGGATTGGAAATCGTCGCTTTTCCTTTTTAACCATACTCTAACTTGACAGTATAATATGACAGTGTTATTATTAGTGTGACGAAAGGATAGGCAATGAACGATGAATTAACCATTCAAGAATTATGCGATCAAACCGGCCTACCCCGCCGGACGATCCACTTTTACACGCAGCAAGGCATTCTGCCTCCCCCGCAGGGCTCAGGGTTAGGCGCCCGCTACCAGCCGGAACACCTGATCCGCTTGAAACTGATCCCGGTGCTGCGCAAGCAGGGTTTGCGCCTGGACGATATCCGCCAGAAGTTTCAATCCAGCAGCAGTTCTGAACTGGCAGATACTTTTTATCGTATGCAGCCCAAGATTTCTGAACCGCGGATGGTACCTCCGGCCCCACTGCCAGCCCAAAAAATCGTACAAAAATTTTCAGCCTACACTTTACCCCATGGGATGATCCTAATGGTGCCGGAAAATGGCGATGCGGATCTCAAAACCCAACTGCAGAAGATCCTGCAAATCGTTCAAACGCAAGAAAAATAAGGAGCCTTTGACCATGCGATCTACCCCGCAAGAACCGGTTAATTTTGGAATGATGGTGTTCCCCGGAAATATCGCCAGCGCATTACCGCTCGAGCACACCAGGGTTAACGCCCACATCATCGGATTAATTTCAACCGTAACCGTCAATCAATCCTTTACCAATCCATTCGATACCCCGATCGAGTTGGAATACCTTTTTCCACTGCCTGAAACCGCCGCCCTGATCGATTTTACCGTCCAAATTGGCCCGCGCATCATCCATGCCGATTTAAGGGAGCTTGAACAGGTCCAGGAAGCCTACGAGCAGGCCAGACAGGCAGGCAAACAGGCCGCGAAACTGGAGCAGCGCCGGCCAAACCTGTTCGCGATTCAGCTCGCCAACGTGCTCCCCGACCACGCAATCCAGGTATTGATTTCTTATGAACAGGCCCTATCGATCAATGCAGATGAAATTGAATTTATTTTCCCGATGGGATTGACCCCCAGGTATCATAGTGAAACCCAATCCGAGGAATCGAAAGGCGTCGATTCTCCGGTCGCCTCTCCCGGCGAGAAAATCGGGGATGTAGAAATTGAAGTCACTGCCTTGTTAGGCCAAAAAACTGGAGACCCAACCAGCCCAAGCCATCCACTATTGATTGAAAAGCTTGGAGATGGGCAATATTCGGTCAGTCTGCAGGGGCAAACGATCCCCGACCATGATTTCGCCCTGCGGTTTCCATTCATCGAAAAATCCATCGAACCGGTGGTCTGGTGCGCGCAGGATGCTCACAACAGCGAATACGTCCTGGTGAACTGGCTGCCAGTCTCAAATGATACCCTGGAAGCATCTATTCAACCCCGCGAGTTTATTTTTGTTCTCGATCGCTCGGGTTCTATGTCGGGCGAACCCATCCGCCAGGCGCGTAATGCGCTGCGCGCCTGTTTGCGTATCCTTGAGCCCAAAGATACCTTCCGGATTCTGCTGTTCGACGACCGGCTGGAATGGTACCAACCGGAGGCAGTCCAGGTTGCGCAGGCCGCCATCGATCAAACAGATCAATTTCTGAATACCATCGAAGGACGGGGAGGTACCGAAATTGTCCAGGCTGTTGAAAGCGCTTTAGACGTACCCGCTGATCGCGAGCGGGGCCGGTATATCCTTTTCCTCACCGATGGGGCAGTCTCTGCCGAGGATCGCGCCTTCCAGGCGATCCGCAAAAAATTGAGCCAGGCCCGCATCTTTACTTTCGGGATTGGATCGTCCGTCAACCGGGCGCTGCTTTCAAAAATGGCCCAACTGGGCCGGGGAACAGCCGAGTTCTTACAATTGGACGAAGACATTGAGGGCGCCATTTTACGTTTTCAGGATAAAGTGGCGTTTCCGGTGCTCACGGATATCCAGCTGGATTGGGATATGATCCAATGCAAAAGATTGAAACGGGTGATGGCCATGTCGTCTACTGATTCAGTTTCGTGTTTTTGCTATCGGGATAGAAGCATGTAAAAAGGGTATCGAAACCAGGTTTTTCAGAACGGCAGCATTAGTTAACAGACTCTCCGAGGAAAAGAAAAACGGTACCTTATCAAAATTTATGAAACAACTTTCTAAAACAGCGCTCTTAATCTGTGATGAATGGGGTTATGTTCCACTGGATCGCATGGGAGCACAATTGTTGTTTGAAATTGTTTCTGAATGCTATGAACGCAAATCTCTGATTATTAACACTAATATTGAATTCTCAAGATGGGTGAATATCTTCTATGATGAACAAATGACTGGGGCTATTGTAGATAGAATCCTGCACCATTCGCAGCTATTGCTGTTCCCTGGGCAAAGTAACCGCCTAAAAGAATTAGCGATGGCAAAATGAAGGAGCGAAAAAGATGATCCTAAAGAAAAAGGCTTTACAAACATATTTAGACAATATGCGTTTAGTTATCCCAAATAGTCTTTTCAAGGAATTACTTGAAAAGTTTGGACATATCGTAACTGATGAGGCCGGGCATGCGTTCGAATATACTGAAGAGGATATTTATGAACAGCTGAGAAAAATTATACAAAATCATATATCAAAGGAGAAAATATTAACAGATAGGTGATGAAAATTCCTCACCCAAGGTGAGGAATTTATTTTGCAATATTGGGGAAAAAGTGATTGCAAAAAACATCTAACAGAAGATGATTCATTAGAATCATTTTTAGCATTAGAGCAGTTTTCGCGTCGATTTATATATTTATGTTTATTAAAACGTATTCCAGTGAGAGGAGCGTTTAGTTTTGGGAATATTTATTTTGATGAAAAATTAAATATATTGTTTGGAAATCCGCTAATAGAAGCATATAAAATTGGGGAAGGGCAAGACTGGATTGGTTTAATATTTTCAGAAACAGCAGAAAAAAAAGTAGCAACTTTCTATCAAATAATTCCATCATTAAATTATGCACGAGTAACAATACCTGTAAAAGAAATTGTGGAAACTAATATTATTTGTAAGGACAGAACATTCGCTGCATATGTCATTGGAGAGCGCTTTAAAATTAATGGTGAAAATAAAATTATTAAAGTTTTAAAAGAAATGTTATCCAGAATTCCTGATGAAAAGATAAGAATTAAGTATGAACGCACTATTCAATTTTTAGAAAAAAATAAAAGTCCAATAGCTAAAGCATCTTCCATGTAAATTTTCAAGAGCAAGACCTTGCTAATAAACCCTGGCGAAATGAAGACCAAAAAGCATACGATTTAACAACCTGATACCGCTCTGAAATGCAGCCAGGGTTGCCCTTTTCAGGCCATCACTGGGTTGCATCCTCACCAGCTAACCGTTACAGGAAAGTCATCCAGTTGCAAGTCACCAGCCCTCCGACCGGACGGAAAAGTAGACAGCAATCTTCCCTATCAGAAGTTTGTGGCTAGCCTGCGACTCTTCCTTTTGGCAAACTTATGATAGGGCAGATTCTGTCTAAGAGACACAAGCGCCACATAACTAAAGTTATATGTTGTAATGCAAACTCCTACAGTATTAGAAAAAGCTGCGCTTGTGGAACGGCTTTGGAGGAGGGTCGGAGGCTCTGGGGCCAGCTTCCCTGGCGGCAACGAACGACTTACGGGCTTTCATTTTCAATTCATTCTCCTACGTTAATAGCAATAAATCCAATACAAGATTTATTGTCCCTTAAATATTATCCTGAAATAAGATTTAATAGGTCTGTATTTGTGTATTCATACTTATCATCAAAAGCTATTTTTATTAAAGTTAAAATTAATTTCCGAAAAACATTTACATTTGAACCTATTAGGCTATGAGCACCATAACATATTTTAATTTTTCCTTCGGGAATATCTGTAAAATATTTGTTAATGTTTAATATTATATCTTTTACTGCATTATAATATTCGTCAGGCAAACCAATGCAAGCCTTATCATTTAGTTTTACATAACTATTGTCAAATACTTTAGTGCAAGCATTTTCTTTAAATAATTCAAAAACTAACTCATTAATATTTCCTTGCGTACTAATGCCTAATATTCCATAGTCGACCTTTGGGCCGAAAGGCATGTATAATTCAAGTAATATTTCTTTCTTTAAAATCTTTTTATTTGAATTACTCTTTATTTTTAGCACTTCATTTTTTTTATCATTTGTATCTATTTTAAACAATTCTGGAATATCATTAATCCAAAACCTTGCTTTAGAAAAATTATTAAAAGATATTTCTTTAATCATTTTAACCCCCAAAAATTAGTCCAATTTTGATTAAAAAATTCTGGCATTGCACTGATTACTTCTGGTGCATAAACACTAAAAGGTGATACTTGATACATTTGCAAAGCCGCAGCATGAGCAGACTCGTACGCCATTCCCTTTGTCATCATATGTGCCTCTGCCATTTCATGCATGTAAAAACTTGCATCCGCTCCAATCAAAGATGACCCATTTTTCAAAGCATTCTGTAGCCTAGATAACATTGCTGTATTGGGTGGATAGTTTCCAAATTTAGATAAATGCGCTGTTACCATTTGTAAACCTTTAGTTGTTATATTTATTGATCTTCCACTTAACTTCCCCAAACCATCAACTACTTGGTTGGCATTATTAATTACGGCAGGACTATTTGCTACATTTTTAGAAACTTGATTAACTATTGCTGTGCCCACAGCATCAACAGCATGTGCACCAAAAAAAGCAGCGCCTACATCAACAACCGCCTCCGTGATAGCAGTAAAATCCCAACCCAGAGCCATTAGAACATTTCCATTAGCTAACTGCTGACTTCCAAGATTAAAGGAGTCATATCCAAAATCAAGATTAAATGCACGCTGAGCTGAAGGGCCTATTGCAGAAACGAAATCATTCCCTAAATTACCACCAATATTCCCCGGCCCTGTAATTGGCGTGCCTGCAGGAGGAGTTCCCAAATTATTATTTTGAGTAGGCATCCCATTATTACTTGCATTATTATTTAAAACCACAGTTATAGTTACCGAAGTGCCGCCAACAGTATTGAAGTTCGGTGGAGTATAATAAGCTGACCCGCCAGCAGCTAAGGCCATGCCTTCTTCTTGTGAGATATTGCCATTCACATCCATGTTGCCAGTTGGGATCCACATAATTCACCGGGTTGTTGTGGCAATAAGCATATCTATTTAGGCCGTCTAGACCGCTCTCCCCACAGAAAAAAAGGCCTAACTAAAGGCCGCTTTCCAAAAAAATAAAAGCTACAAATAACAAGGGGTAAAGCCCCTCTCAAGCTAGCTAGTTTTCAAAGAACCAAATCCATTTAAGTGAAAGGATTGTACTACTTTTTTACCTAGGTAAGCAATCGCCTAGCAGCAGAAAAAGGCCAGCCGCTTTTAAGTCTCATGGTACAATTCATTCTCCCTGGGGTGGTGCATTTTATGCATTTTCTTTAAGTTCTCCACCACGCCCTTGGTGTACTCGACAGTTGTTTCTAGCGATTCATGGCCCAACAGCTCCTGGACATAGCGTACATCCGCCCCGTTAAGGAGTAGGTGCGTAGCGCAACTGTGGCGGAAAGAATGCGGGCTAATGCCTTCTTTAGTAATCCCGGCTTTCTTTAAATAGACTTTTAGCCTCTGGCCGATGGTGCCATTAGAGATGCGTCCGCCTCTACTGCTTAAAAAAAGGCGTCCGCTGTCTTTGCCCTTTACAAACCAGAGCCGCCGCTGCTTGACCCAGCCACTGAGTAATTCTTTAACCACGCGGCCCAAAGGCACGATCCGATCTTTGCGTCCTTTGCCTTCCCGGATCATTAGCTCCGCGCTGGCCAGGTCTACATTTTCCACTTTTAAATTAAGTGCTTCCCCTAAGCGCATCCCGGTCATATACAAGAGTTCAAAGATACAGCGATCCTGATAGCCGGAGCCGGTGTTTGTCTCTAAGCTATCTAAAAAGGTTTTCATCTCCTCGATGCTTAAGGTCTGCTTGATACCCGCTTGTTCTCTGATATACACATCAAGCAGTTCCACCGGATTGGTAAGAATCATTTCATTTAGCGAAAGTGCATAGTAGAGATCCTTTAACATGGTGCGGGCTTGGATCTGGGTTGTAGTAGAGAACCCCTGCGCCCGGATGTAAAGTATGTAGTCTTCCAGCTCTGTGCTGTTTAGTGCTCTTAAGTCTTGCTTGCCGAGCGTTACCAGGTAAGCCGTAAAACGATAAAATTCAGAGAGCTTTCTTGTGACCGTAGTCGCTTGGTAACCACGACTGGCCAGATGTTCCTTTAAAACGAGCTCCGCTTTGTTTAATAGTAATACCTCAGACATTTTGTTCTCTCCTCTCTTGCTGCTAAAATTCCCGGGGGTGAAATTTACCCACGATCTTTTTAAGTCATCCTTCACCACATGCGTATATATCTCCGTGTTGGTAATACGTTTGTGCCTTAAGAAGGCCTGCAGTTCCCGGATACCGGCTCCTGAGCGTAGCATGTGGGTCGCACAGCTATGGCGGAAAGCATGACTGCTAATCTCTTTAATCCCCAGGCGTAAACACTCTTCCTTGAGCTTGCGGTTAATCAGTCCCTTGTTCGCGACTTCTTTTCTTTGCGGATAAAGATAGCCTGCGGCCAGCTCCGCAGGGCTTAAAAGCTTGGGGCGGTAGTGTTTAAGATAACGCTTGAGCGCTCTTAAACTTAAGTCTGTAGCCGGGAGCCGGTTACGATCTCCGCCTTCTTTGACATTAGTTACGGTGAGGTAACCCCGCTCGAAGTCGATGTCAGCGAGCTTCAGCGGGGCGAGTTCACTCACCCGTAACGCACTCCCATACAAAAGCTCGATCATGCTTTTAACCATCACATCCCGCGCGCTTTTCTCGCTGAAATTATCCAGGAGCTTGCCTGTCTCTTCCACACTCAAGATGTTTTTTGGTAAGAGCGTGCCCCGCTTAAGCCCTTTAAAGTAATTGTCAAAGGGACTAGCGCCGACGGCCTTTTTTAAAAGCAAATAAGCGTAAAAACGTTTAATCTTACTTAAGCGGTTGTTGATGGTGTTACGGGCATTACTGTTTACCTCTGTCAGTAGATAGCTCCGGTAGTTTTCGATTGTGAGCGGTTTAAGTAAGCGGTAATCCAGCTCTTTGTCCTTTAAATACACTAAGAAATCTTTTAGATAAATTAGATACTGTTCATAAGTTTTTACATTTCTTAGTTTCAAATATCTTTCAAAATCCTGATAAATTAGTGCTGCTTCTTCCATAATTAGCTCCTTTTAAAAAACATTTGCCCGCTTTCTCCCTCTGGGGAGCTGCCCCGGTGACCCGGTTAGGCTTAATTCTTTTAAATATTTGTAGTTACGAAAAGCGAACCGGGTCAAAAGCGCACTGCCCCGGTAGTGACCCGGTGACCCGGTTCCCCGCCTGTTAAACCGGGTGTAGCCCTGCTTTCCGCTTGGTAAAAACATTGGCCCGCTTTCTCCCTCTGGGAGGCTGACCCGGTGACCCGCTTAGGCTTAATTCTTTTAAGTAATTGTAGTTACGAAAAGCGAACCGGGTCAAAAACGCCTTGACCCGGTAGTGACCCGGTGACCCGGTCAGGTTTAGAAAATACCCGGTGCCGCCGGATCGCTTGCTCCTTTGAGCTGCCCTGGCTCCACGATTTGGGAGATGTCCACTAGTTGAATAGGTACATCCTTAAGTAACTTGTAGCTTTTAGCAAGTCCATTGCGGCTCGTACCGCTTTCCCTGATGTATTCGTATTCGCACAGTAAGCGGATGTTGCGTTTGACAAACATCTGGCTTAAGCCGGATCCTTCCCGTAGCTCCCTTTGGGTGGCTGAGACTTCCAGGATGTCTAAGTTTTCTCTTTGGGCTTTCGCCTTTAAAAGTTTCCGTAAGTCCTCATACAGGGTGAGCGCACTTTTAGGAAAACTGGTGAGGGTTAAGGGCAGGATACTTTTCATAATCTGGGTGGCGATGCGGTAGTCCTCATAATCACATTCGAGATACGTTAAGCCTGCCGCTGTCTGTTGCTCTGTTTTCTGGTACTGGCGCAGGAAGCAGACGGCCGCAATTAAGTCCATAAACCGCTCATGATCCCGCCTGGCCCGAATGAGCGTAGCTGGGAAATCCAACTCTTTAGTTAAAGGGTTTACGATGATACGTTTTTTAAGTAAGCGTTGGGCGGCCTGGTGGGTGGCGATAATGCGGGGAATAAGGGCTTGTTTCTCTTGATGGCGTTGGATCGAGTATTTTTCTCTTTGCCGGGTGTGGATCCGTTTGGTCTGCTCTACGCTCTCATCGGTGTTAATGAGGAAGCAACGGGAGAGGTTTTCGGCATTGATATCGTAGTCGGTACTGCTTAAGACGCAAGAGACGATGACTTTTTTACTGACGAGCTTACTTTGCATCACCCCGGTCTTTTCATCCTTGACGGTGACCAGACGGGAGAGTTCTTTGGCCGAGAGCATCTCGCGGATCTGATGTTCCACGACTTCGTTATGCACGGCTTCCCCCATCACCAGGAACTTATGTAAGAGACCTTCGTCCGGTAAATAGTTTAGCGCCTGATCGGAGAGACTGGTGAGGGAAATCACCTCTTCTTCCGGTAACAGTTTCTTGACCGTATCGATGAGGTAGCTTTTCCCTGCCGCCGACTCGGAGAGGATCACGAGACTTATCGGGTCGTCGAGTTTCCGGGAACTGGCGGCTAAGTAGATTAGTATTTTGTTTAACTCTTCCCCCACATAACCCAAGCTCTCCATGTGTTCGACAATCAGCTCGAAGAGCCGGGGACTGGTGAGCAGTTCCATCCCCAGTTTCTGTTCTTCTTCGCTGAGGGTGCGAATACCCGGAGCGAGTGCAAACAGCGCTTTGTCCCGCTCGTTTTCCAGGTATTCTACGATTTTTAGTAGATCGTTTTCGATCCGCTCGACTTCGATGTTGACCCGCTTGCTTGCCGCGATCGCAAAGCTGGTGCGGCTACGGGCCGAGTAGAGTTCCAGGTTATCGATATGTTTTTTATCCTGGGCCGTGAAGAGGATATTTACTTTAAGCGAGGCGAGGAATTCTTCTTTTACTCCAGCGATTCTGTAACTGGCAGCGGGGAAGCTAAAGCTATAGACATTTCCCGTTTTCTCTACGCTTAGCTCTTCACGAGTTTTACTTTCACTTTGAAAGACTTCACTTTCTTCTAAAAGTGCGATTAGCTTTTCTTTCGTTAAACCGTTTACTAGCTCTTCATTCCAGTCTTTAAAGTTGCAGGGAAAGCGACCTTTACGGTAAACCCTGCGGCCAGTAGTTCTACCTTTAGTTTCTCAGCTGCTTTACGGCCCGGCTCGTCATTATCGAGTGCCAGGGTGACCGTCTTTACCCTGTTAGCTTTTAAGGCTGTAAGTGTGGCAGGAGTAAAGCCATTAGTGCCGTAGAGGGGTAAGACGATTCTCGATCCCTAAGCTGGATGAGGGAGAGGCAATCGAGGATGGATTCTGTAAGTATTACTTCTGCGTAGACTTTGGGGGCTTTGCCATTCACAAGTCCTTTGTGGCCGCCTGAAGAATAGAGGTGTTTTACTGCCCCGCTATCGTTAAGCTTGCGTCCGTACAGATCGACGACCGTTCCCGCCTCGTCGTAAAGCGGAACCGTGAGACAGCCGCCAAAGTACTCATAGCCATGCTCGTTAACAAGGCCCAGGGTTTTTAAGTGCTCTTCTGGCTGAGAGTGGCTTGGAGAGGAAGCTCCCGTCCGCATAGCCCACCCCATACCGGCTTAAGAGCGGCAGATTGTCCAGGCCTCGCCCTTTTAGATAGGCTAAGGCCTCGGGCTGGCGGTAAGCCGTTTGTGGTAATAGTCGCTGATTTGGGTAAGGGAGAGTTCCGGAAGTGGTGCAGTGGTTTGTTCTTTAGCAGGTGCTGCTTACTTGTGGCGCTGGCGCTACTTTCCGGTGGCGATGTTTCTGCTTCCGCTTGTGGCTGTTTGCTGGTTTCTTGTTTTGGTGCCACGTTGGGGCTTAAGGCGCCTCCGGAGCAGGCCTTTTTCAGGTAGTCTAACGCTTCCCGGAAGTCAAAGCCTTTCAACTTCTCCACTATCGTTACGACATCTCCGCTCTCTCCGCAACCAAAGCAGTTGTATAGTCCTTTCTCGCGGTCCACTGAAAGTGAAGGTGTTGCATCGTCATGCCAGGGGCAACGGCCCTTGTAGCTCTTGCCGGTTTTAGTTAAAGAGACGCCGAAGGAGGCAAAGAGGGCGATAATATCCACCCTCTTCTTAATGTCGTCCTTCTCGATGTCTTCCAGTACGCCCATGACTTTAAGTGTCTTTTTGCCTTTGAGTCTGTCCTCTGTCTGCGCCATCATTTGTCCTCCTTTGAGCTTAGCTTGCAGACACCAGGGAGGCACTAAGCCGCACTAGAAACTCATCCCCCAGGGCACGTTACTTCGGCTTTAATCGGGCTCTTATCCAGTTTCTTGTGATAGATGACACCGGCTTTGGAAGCAATCGACTCCTCGATCTTGATCGAATGGGGTAGCATCGTCTTAAAGAGTTTCTCGCCAAAGGCCTCGGCGATCTCGGCTCGTAATTTGGCGGCTAATGATCGGCAGCGGATCATATTCGTTAATGATGACGCCGAGTAGCGCTAAAGCGGGATTGAGGTTCGTGCGGACTTTGCTCACCGTGTTAAAGAGGTCGTTCGTGCCCTGCATCGAGTACAGGGCCGGGTTCATCGGCACCACCAGGTAATTAGCTGCAGCCAGGGCGTTAAGGGTGAGCACCCCCAGGCTCGGCGGGGTATCCAGGAAGATGTAATCGTAGCCGGCAAAGACCGGATCGTTAAAGAGGGTCTTTAAGCGGGTGTGAGCATCCACTTCCCCGATTAAGTTCTTTTCTAAGAGCGAGAGCGAATAGCAACTGGCAAGGAGACTGCAATTGGCAGAGAGTTCGATGATATTAAAGAGGTTCCCACTTAAAGCCGCATACAGCCCGTTTGCTGCTTCTTCTTCCTCCACCAGCGACTTGGTGAGGTTGCCTTGCGGATCGCAGTCGATGAACAGCACGCGGTAACCGCGGCTGGCGAGGTAGATGCCTACTTCGCGGGTGGTGGTGGTTTTACCCACCCCACCTTTTTGGTTAGAGAAAACGAGCCTTAACATCCCGCCTCCTCTAGCGCTTTGCGCTGCGCTTCGACCGTGATGTAAGCACTCATGTAAATCGCCGCATCGTTCATGACGGCGCTTGGCGTAAGTCCTACCTCATTGGTGAGGGAGAACAGATCGTCGCTACGTCCGCAGCCCGGGCACGCATACGCTCCGCTGCTTTTGTTTAACAGAAAACCTTCTTTTCCGCAGAACGGACAACGGCCTGTAAGGTTGCCTTTCCCATCCTCTGCCAAGACCAGATGTAAAGCCAGCTTGGCAAAGCCTTGCAGATCCAGCCTTAAGCAAATCGATTCCAACAGAAAAGATCGCACGGTCGGGGTCAGGTAGAAGACTTCATCCAGACGAAAGAGATAGGTTTTTGCTGCCTGGGTTTCCAGGGTCGCTGGCGGTGTGGTGTCAGTGGGCTTATGCGGATTCATAGCTACCCTCCAGCTTTTGGCCCTGCGCCCGTAGCTCTGCTTTAAGCTTCTTCTTAGCCTGCTGGACGTGCGAGTTAATCTGGTTGTAGGTACGCCGGAAATCGAAGAGATTTACCCGGGCCGTGCCGCGGAAATAGTCGGCCTGCAGGTCTGGGATCCGCTCGCCGTTAAAGAAAAGTTTACAGGTGATGTCCCCATTTACAGGGACGCCTTCGATGGCTTCCAGGGTGCAAGAGTTCAAGTAAGTAATAGCAACTCTCGTAGAGATCGGTAGTCGATACTTTAGCCATGTGTTTTTTCTCCTTTTTTTGGGCAGGAGCAACACACTCTTTGCATTTGTTTTGTTTTTTGCTATGATGTTGTAGTTTCGATGCATGGAGAGGGTTTCTCCTTTTCATGTCCGTATTGCCCTGGTTCTTGTTAGTAGCAGGAAACAGGGCTTTTTTATGCCCTTGCATACAGCAAGGGTTACCTTGCTTTCTTGAAGCAAGTTTAGATGCATGATGACACATCATGTGTCATAACGTCAAGTAAGTTAGAGATTTTTTTTCTTTTTTTTGTTAATATATTCTAATATGCCGCATAAATCGAAATATATTGCCAAACCTTTACAATTAGGAAATAAAAGTATAGGTGAAAGAATATCAACAATTAGGAAAAAAAAAGGTCTAACTCAGCAAGAATTGGCTGCCAAAATAGGAATAACAAGATCCCTCGTTTCCAGTTATGAAGTTGGACGAATACGTTTGTATGATGATATGGTTGCAAGATTTGCTATCGCACTCGAAGCAAGCAGTGATGAAATATTAGGTCTAAAAAAAATTACTGATACTAAAGACGAAAAAGCTAAATAATGCCTAACTATCAGCTGGTAACCGCCGACCGTCCTTTCAAAGCCGCTCCACAAACGCAGCCTGTCTTAAAGGTGAATACTTCAATCACCTAACGGATAGCTTAATACAGGTGGCGTTTGTGTCCCTTAGACAGAATGTTCTATTATTGGAGAGTTTGCCTGGAAGGAAGAAAAGCGCAAGCAGCCCCAAACTTCCAATAATCACATTCTGCCTACTTTTCAAGGACGGTCGGTTGTGGTTAGCTTGTTCACCCGTGATAGCTGGAGGAAGATCGCGTACTGTCGGCTCGATGTAACACAGGATTCCGCTCGGCTAAGATTGTTTGCACACCGTGGACTGCTTCTTGGTACGCCGATTGGTACGCCGACCGGTAGACAAGCTAAAGTAGCGAGCAGCTAATTATCCAAGGCGTCAAGCAGCCGGAAAGAGTATTGATCTCTTAATGCAACCTTACCTTTTCAGTGCTTGATTAAGCATGGAAAATACTTTAAAGTTATCTTTGCGAAAGTGCAATTTGCGCAGACATAATACTTAACGTTTTTCTTGCTTCAAGTGTCGGATCTATTTCTTTGAACCATTCTAACAGGAAATTACAAAAATCTATTGTTTGACTACAAATAATATCATAATCTAATGAATCCTCATTAATTACTAAACTTACTTTGCTAACCCATTTCTTACATTCAGTATCATATGTATGGCCGTAATATTTTTGGCCTTCTATGTATGTACCGATAAAAGAGGTAAAGGATTGATTCTCATGATCTGGATCAACCCATGATAGCGTTACCCAAACGGGACTTAATGTTGGTGGATTTTTTGCAATTTCTTTACGCAAATGCTGAATGTAGTTTCGAAAATTTTCAACATTTTTTGTTCTTGCTAAAAAATCGACTTTGCTTTTATGGGCACGTAGTAAAGGTGTACAGTGCATTACTTCACGAATCCTATTGATGACATCAATTATTGACCAACAACAGGATAGTGCATCTGGAATATATTTTTCTTTATCTTTACCAATCAAGATGCACTTATTATAGAGATCATTATAATAAGCAATTAAAAATTGCGATGAAAGCGTAATTGTATCGTAACATTTTGCAAATGGAATTTTTGCATTTTTATCCATGCGATTACTCTCCTAGATACCCAGCCGAAGACCGAAGCTAAGCTCTCAAATACATTTCCAACATATGCCAAAGAATATAAGCTGCTGCTCCAATTAAAAAAAGATTTAACTGCCATTTACTGTGCCAAACTAACCTTTAATGTCTTGTTTCCATAGCATTCTTTATACCTTTTGACGCAGCTTCAATTTTCTGCAGATGCCCGCCAATTTCTGGAATCTCCAGACTGCACCCTTAAAAGATCATAATTTGCATATAATATTGCATTAAAATATAATCGATTTCTACAGCCACAAAAAAAGCTAAAGCCCCAACATATAATACTGATTCCCAATGGAATTAAATAAGCACTCAACTTTAAATCTTTTGTTTGCGTAACTGCAAATCCAATTGCTGCAATAGTTGCTGATAATAAAAAGTGAATATATTTTATCTAATAGCTTGATAAGTTCTGTAGATTTCTTTCATATTTTCATCACTCATTAGACTCTCCATTTCACAAAATTGTTTTCTAAATAGTAAATTTTGCTATGAAATCATATTACCATTTTTTATCATAACCATTTCAATAACCCTGGCTGCTTCCGGACCAAAGGCGTACAATTGAACGTCCCCACATCGCTCCGGAAAGAGCCAGGTCCTTGAGGCCATAGCTGGGTGGCATCCTCACCAGCTAACAGTTGTATGCAAAGCATCCAGTTACAAATCACCGACCCCCTCCGACCGGACGAACAAAGTAGACAGCAATCTTGCCTTATCGGCAGCGGCGGGGCTGCTTGCCTCCTCTTCTTTAGGAGGCGCTGCGGATAAGGCAGATTCTGTCTAAGTGATGCAAGCGCCACATAATTAAAGTTATATGTTAAACTGCGCCCTCTTACCGTAATAGCAGAAGCTGCGCTTGCGGAACGGCTTTGGAGGACGGGCGGAGGCTTTGGTGATAGCCCCCCTTATCGCCAGATGGTCAGTGAATAGTATCATTTATATAATCAAATCCCAGCATGGATAATATACATATCATTCGAGATCGCTTCCTTTAGTATCAAAAAAATATCTAAAATTTTTGATTAATGCATTTTTTTCGAATTTTGATTTTTCATAATAACCATGGCCATCTTCATGTAGTATAAAATTTCCTTTTAGTTCAAATTCATCAGGAGCATTTTCAAATAAAAATATCCACGCCTCAATTATTTTACAAAGTTTTGTTAATCCCTTTTCATCAAAAATAGTAATGCCATGATAGTTTAATCCATAGCCCTCTTGATTTTTTGAAGGGTCAATTCTTTGTACCCATTTTATCGAATCTTGGATATAAAGAATTATTTCATCACTTATTACAACACTCTTTTTGTTCTTACTTAATATTTCATGATAATTTGAATATTTTTGATGTCCACTAATAAAGTTTTTCGATATCAAATAAAATGTATGTTCTAAACTCATTTATTTTCTCCCAAACGAGACTATTCTGCCATCGGGCGCAATATCTACATATTTGCCGTTTTTACTATAACGAGTTACGTTATCTACACATCCATCAACAAAACTCTTCTCTGCACCTTTTCTATTATTTGCAAAGTTATTCGCTTTGTTAGCGTAATCTTGAGCATTAGCAGCATTTACCTCGGTTCCATGTTCATCATAATGATATTGCAAAGATTCTTCAGGACTATCAAAGCTTCCTTCGTGCCAATTATTATTACTTTTATTTGACTCCCCATCACTCTTGCCCTTATTATTAAACGTGCTAAAATCTACACTAAACTTCACTAGTGGATAAACCATCTGCACCAGCAACAACCATCGTGCCACCAGCAAGCACCATGGCTGTACCGGCCATAACACCAGCCATACTATAGGTTTCTTCACCACCGAATGCTAAAGATAGAACAAATCCACCTAAGCCTGTCCCGAGGCCACCACCAATAGCGTCTACACCAAGTTTCAATAAGGCAAGGCTTCCGAGTATGTTCAGTAATTTCTCTTTATTTATATTTAAAAAATCCAAAGTATTATTAAGACGTTACCAGCCCTATTAAGCAGATCATTTTTTTGCCCATCATTCCCATTTGAACTTCCTAAGCCTGTTACCGATGGGTGACCTTCTCCACTTGCTACAGCTCTTGTTTCTGGTGCCCGATTGCTATATGTTGTAGTAACAGTCCCATCGCCATTATATGTACTAACGGAGGTTGTCTGCCCTGTGGCTAAGGCCATACCTTGTTCTTGTGTGATGTTACCCGTTGGATCCGTATACCTAACAGGATTGTTCTTTCAATAAGCATATCTATTTAGGCCGTCCAGACCATAATCCCCAATGAAGAAGGCCCAATTATCAGGCCGCTTTTTCATTTAAAACATTTTCAAAGAGCGCTTTAAGTCATCGTTAAAAGATTGAAAGGTTATGATAATACTTTTTTACTTGTTTACGCAATGGCAGGGAGTAAAGAAAAAAACTACCTCTTAAGCCCCTACACTAAAGAAAAGAACTCTTCCACCGTTAAGCCGGTGGCTTTAATAATATTGTATTGGGTGCCCCTTTTTAGCGTTTTGCTATGCATGGGCACGACAAGCATTTTCTCTGCTTTTACAAAGATCTGATGGCTCCCTTTTTGACGGTAAAACTCGAAACCGATTTTCGAGGACTTTTACCAGCTCCTTAGGCGTTAAGATCGGATAGGTACTCATAAAGAAATACACATTTCTGTCACATGCGTGTCATCCTCAATTATCTTGTGCTCCCGGTCCCGGGCGGTCTCTAAATAAAGCTGCGGCTGCTTCCTTGATATTGGCCAGGCATTCCTCGTAGGTCTCACCTTCTGAAACGCAGCCCGGGAGCTTAGGTACATAAGCAGTAAAACCGCCTTCCTCACCGGGGACAATAATTGCTTTAAAGAAATATTGCTTCATGCCCTCATTATACATAAAAAATACCTCCTCATTCAACTTGTTAAATATTAGATAAGCCGGATCTACCCAATTTGCCTTTAATTCATTCCTCCCGGTAGAGTTCATTCTCCCGCGGGTGGAACATTTTATGCATTTTCTTCAATCTTTCCTCTACTACGCCCTTGGTGTACTCGACCGTCGTTTCTACCGATTCATGCCCCAAAAGTTCCTGGACATAGCGCACATCGGCTCCATTCATAATTAAATGCGTGGCGCAGCTATGGCGGATCGAATGGGGGCTGACCCCTTCCTTGGTAATACCGGCCTGCTTTCACCCAATGGGCTAGATGATGGGCGACAGTGCTCCGGCTTAAGCGGCCTCCTTGGCGGTTTAAGAATAATAAACTTTTCTCTTGTTCTTTTACAAACCAACCCCGTAGCTGCTTTGTCCAGCGTAAGAGGTAATCCTTGGCTACTCTTCCCAAAGGCACAATCCGGTCTTTCCGTCCCTTCCCCTGGCGGATGAACACTTCGTCCTGACTAAAGTCCACATCCTCGACACTCAGGCGTCAGACACTCTCCGATACGCATCCCAGTCATGTACAACAGTTCAAAGATACAACGATCCTGGAACCCGCTGCCGGTATGCGTTTTGATGGTATCGCGTAGTTTAGCCATTTCTTCGATTGTGAGAGTCACTTTTACCAAGACTGTTCCCGGATATAGATATCTAAGAGTTCCATCGGATTAGTGAGCGCGAGCCGTTAATCGTTAAAGCATAATAGAGATCTTTTAAAAGAGTGCGGGCATCGATCAAAGTCGAGGCGGAGAAGCCCCGCTCTTTAAGTTTCAGGATGTACTCGCCTAAGTCTTTGTCCATAAACCCTTAAATCAGCCTGCTTCTCGTCGGCCAGATAAGCAGCAAAGCGGTGTAACTCCGTAAACTTTCGCTCTTTTGTGGCTTCACTGTAACCCCGGCTTGCGAAGTGTTCTTTTAATACGCTTAAAGCTTTGTTAAAAAATAAAACTGTATCCATCATTTTTCCTCCAGCTCTTTACTGTTCTCGCGGGTGAAACTTGCCCACGACCTTTTTTAAGTCCTCTTTGACTACATGGGTGTAGACCTCGGTGTTGGTGATCTTCTTGTGCCGTAAGAAAGCCTGCAGTTCCCGCAGTCCTGCACCGTTACGCAGCATGTGGGTGGCAGCCGCATGCCGGAAGGCATGGCTACTAACCACGCTTAAGCCTAGTCTCCGGCATTCTCCCTTTAGCTTGCGGTTAATGAGGCTTTTGTTAGCGACCTCTTTTCGCTGCGGGTACAGCTAGCCCGCTTCACGGTCGCTTGCCACAAGCAGTTTTTCTCGAGCGTATTTTAGGTAGCGCTTTACTTCCCTTAAGCTTACTTCCGTAGCCGGTCGCCGTTCTTGCGCTCCTCCTGTTTTTACGTTTGTGATCTGGATGTAACCACGTTCAAAGTCGAGGTCGGTTAGTTTTAAGGGAGCGAGTTCACTAATCCGTAAAGCGCTACCGTAGAGCAGTTCCAACAGGCTCTTTACATCAGATCCAGATCGGTCTTTACACCAAATCCGTCTAGCAGCCTGCCGACTTCTTCCACACTTAAAATATTTTTAGGCAGGAGCAAGCCCTGCTTAAGCCCTTTGAAATAGGTATCAAAAGGGCTGGTATTTAGCTGCTTTTTTAAAAGTAGGAAGCGGTAAAATTGTTTCACCTTCCCTAGACGATTGTTGATGGTGGTGCGGGCCTGGCCTCTTGCTTGCGTTAACAAATAAGCCCGGTAGATTCTAGGTACAAGTGGTTTTACTTGCCGGGAAATCAAGCTCGGCTGCCTTTAAGTAAAGCAAGAAATCCCTGACATAGATTAGATAACGTTCATAACTACTGACACTTCTTAGTTGCAAATAGTTTTCAAAGTCTTTTAATAGCGCTTCGCTTTCCATTCCTCACTCCTTTTGTTTACTCAGCCGGCCAAGCACTTGAGGAATTTCATTCCCCAGTTGCTTTTTGAAAAATAATTCTTTGCTAATTAAACAGCTAATTTTTGAAACTGGGGAATTCCCCAGTTTTACCCAGTTTCCCCAGTTCTTACTTTTCTTTAAAATATTTTAAAGGGTGGCGTTGCCTGCTGGATACGTTTTACTTCTTCCGCATCGATGCTGATCTTGAGCTCGATCTCCCTGATGGGCACATCTTCTCGCAGGCGGTAAGAGAAACGGGTACCGTGGCTTCTCCCGCCCACCACTTGCAGATATTCCCGTTCTACCAAGAGGCGCAAATAACGCTTCACAGAATCACTGCCCAGGGCCGAGCATTTCCGTACCTCCCGTTGGATAAAGGAGAGTTCGGTCACCTGTAAGCCTTCCGCAGTGGCCCGGTCTCTGGCCAGTTTTAAGATCGCGGTATAGAGTTCTACGGCCGGGGCAGGCAGCTCCAGCTCGAAGTCTTTTAAGACCGCTTCGTTAAATAGGCGGCTCGCCAGTTCAAAGTCAGCCAGATCCCACTCGATACCGCTCACCTCTTGCCCGCTGTTAGAGCCTTGCGCTTTACTTGTGTTTTTTGCTTCTGCCGTAAGAGCGCCACCGCTTTAAGCAGGGTTAAGAAATGTCCCTGGCTTCTTCTACGGGCTTGCTTAAGCTTGGGGTAACGGATCGCCGGGGCCAGGGGCCCAAAGACTTCCAGTTTTTCGAGGAGCCTTAAGGCCGCCTGGTGCTTTTTAAGCAGCTCTGGTACTAAAGCTTTTTCTTGCGTCTGGCCCTCGACTGTTTGGCGGTAAAGCTGCATCCGGCTGATGCGTTCATCCTGGCCCTCGCTCTCATCCACATGTAGCACGAGACAGCGGCTCGCGTTCTCCGGGTTAAGCGTGAGGGCCGTAGAAGACATCATAAAAGCCAGGCGTACTTTATGGCGGATCTCCTGGCTCTTGAGCTCTCCGGTTTTCGGTCTTTTAAAGTAACGAGGCGTGAGAGTTCATTCTCGCTTTGCATCTGCCGGATCTGGGCTTCCACCACTTCGTTATGGATGGCTTCCCCGATCATAAAGACCCGCTCAGTGAAAAACTCTTCCGGCAGGTAATTAAGCGACTGATCGGAGAAGGAAGTAAAGATTTTTACACTTTCTTCCGGTAAGAGTTTGCGCAAGGTTTCCAGAAGGAAGGATTTACCCATGCCGGAGGACGACTGGACGTAGATGCTTAAAGGTTTGTCCAGGAGCCGGGAGACGGCTGCCAGGTAGACTAAAAGTTTGTTCGCTTCTTCTCCCGTGCAGCCTAACACTTCCATATCCTTAAGGATCTGTTCAAAGAGATCGGGAGCGGTCAAAAACGCTGCCCCTAGCTTCTGCTCGGCCTCACTTAATTGGTATTCTGTTTTCCCGCTAGTCGTGGCAAAAAGCTTGTCCCGTTCGGCTTCCAGGTGGTCGAGCATCCGGCTTAAGTGCCCTTCGATGCGGGCTGCGTCTCCTGCCTTAAGCCGGGCAGCCACCAGCTCCCCGTAGTGAAGGCGGGAACGGTAAGAACACAAGTCTACATTATCGCTGAATTGCTCGTTTGCGTATTCCGCACGCATCAAGACTTTAAGGCTGGTGACAAAGCTCTCATTCACACCTCGGAGTTTGTAGGTAAGCCCTCCTGAGCAAGAACAGGTACAGTGCTCCTTCCTTTTTACAGTAAACTTTTCTGCTTCGCTCTTGGCTTTAAAAAGCGGTGCGGTAGCTAACAGGTTTAAAATAGTTTCCTTGTTTAAACCCTGGGTTAGTTCTTCATTCCAGTCTTTAAGTGTGGGGGGAAACTAGCGCTTTAACAGCAAAGCCCTCTGCTAAAAGCACGGCCTTTAGTTTTTCGCAAGCTTTACGGCCCGGCTCGTCATTATCCAGGGCCAAGGTGACCGTCTTTACTCTGTTAGCTTTTAGAGCCTCAAGATGCGCATGCGTAAAACCATTAGTCCCGTAGAGTGGTAAAACGTTCTCGATGCCTAAGCTGATGAGCGAGAGACCATCGAGGATGGATTCTGTAAGGATTAGCTCCTCATATACTTTCGTCGCTTTGCCATTCATAAGTCCTTTGTGGCCGCCTAAAGAATAGAGGTGTTTTACTGCTCCGTTGTCGTTAAGCTTTCTTCCGTAAAGTTCGACGACCGGTCCCGCTTCGTCATAAAGCGGAACCGTGAGACAACCGCTAAAGTACTCATAACCCGCTCATTAACCAGGCCCAGAGTCTTTAATTGCTCTTGTTGGCCGTTAGTGACTTTGGAAAGGAGGCTGCCGTCCGCATAACCTACTCCATACCGGCCTAGTAATGGCAGGTTGTCCAGTCCTCGCCCTTTAAGATAGGCTAAGGCTTGAGGGGCTGGCCGTAAGCCGTTTGTGATAATACTCGCCGATTTGGGTTAAGGGAGAGTTCCGGAAGTGGTGCCGTGGTTTGTTCTTTAGCGGGTGCGCTTACTTGTGGCTCTGCCTACTTACCGGTGGCGTTGTTTCTGTTTTCGCTTGTGGCTGTTTGCTGGCCACTTGTTTTGTGCCACGTTTGAACTTAAGGCTCCCCCTGAGCAGGCCTTTTTCAGGTAGTCCAACGCTTCCCGGAAGTCGCAAGCCTTCATCTTCTCCACCAGCGTTACGACATCTCCGCTCTCTCCGCAACCAAAGCAGTTGTATAGTCCTTTCTCGCGGTCCACTGAAAGGGAAGGTGTTGCGTCGTCATGCCAGGGGCAACGGCCCTTGTAGCTCTTGCCGGTTTTAGTAAGGGAGACGCCGAAGGAGGCAAAGAGGGCGGTAATGTCCACCCTCTTTTTAATGTCGTCCTTCTCGATGTCTTCCAGTACGCCTGTGACTTTAAGTGTCTTTTTGCCTTTGAGTCTGTCCTCTGTAGCCATCATATCATCCTCCTCACTTGTAACTAGCTTAAAGACACCAGGGAGGCCTCGAGCCGCACTAAAAACTCATCCCCTAAAGCCGTCACTTCGGCTTTAATGCGGACTTTTATCTAGTTTCTTGTGATAGATGACACCGGCTTTGGAAGCAATCGACTCCTCGATCTTGATCGAATAAGGCAGCATCGTTTTAAAGAGTTTCTCTCCAAAGGCCTCGGCGATCTCGGCTCTAATCTGGCGGCTAATGACCGGTAGCGGGTCATATTCATTGATGATGACACCTAAGTAGGGCTAAAGCGGGATTGAGGTTAGCTGCGGACTTTGCTCACCGTGTTAAAGAGGTCGTTCGTGCCCTGCATCGAGTAAAGCGCCGGGTTCATCGGCACCACCAGGTAATCGGCCGCGGCCAGGGCGTTGAGGGTGAGCACCCCCAGGCTCGGCGGGGTATCCAGGAAGATGTAATCGTAGGCCGGCAAAGACCGGATCGTTAAAGAGGGTTCTTTAAGCGGGTGTGGGCATCCACTTCCCCGATTAAGTTCTTTTCTAAGAGCGAAAGCGATAGCTACTGGCAGAGGATACTGCAGTTGGCAGCTTAGTTCGATGATGTTAAACTGGTTCCCACTTAAAGCCGCATACAGCCCGTTCGTTGTTTCCTCTTCCTCCACCAGCGACTTGGTAAGGTTACCTTGCGGATCGCAGTCGATGAACAGCACCCGGTAACCGCGGCTGGCAAAATAGATGCCCACTTCCCGGCTGGTGGTGGTTTTACCCACCCCGCCTTTTTGGTTAGAAAACACGACTACTTACATCCCGCCTCCTCTAACGCTTTGCGCTGCGCTTCGACCGTGATGTAAGCACTCAAGTAAATCGCCGCGTCGTTCATAACATAGCTGGGAGTTAGCCCAATCTCATTAGTCAGGGAGAACAGATCATCGCTACGTCTGCAAGCCCGGGCACGTATACGCTCCGCTGCTTTTGTTTAACAGAAAACCTTCTTTTCCGCAGAACGGACAACGGCCTGTAAGGTTGCCTTTCCCATCCTCTGCCAAGACCAGATGTAAAGCCAGCTTGGCAAAGCCTTGCAGATCCAGCCTTAAGCAAATCGATTCCAACAGAAAAGATCGCACGGTCGGGGTCAGGTAGAAGATTTCATCCAGGCGAAAGAGATAGGTTTTTGCTGCCTGGGTTTCCAGGGTCGCTGGCGGTGTGGTGTCAGTGGGCTTATGCGGATTCATAGCTACCCTCCAGCTTTTGGCCCTGCGCCCGGAGCTCTGCTTTAAGCTTCTTCTTAGCCTGCTGCACATGCGAGTTAATCTGGTTGTAGGTACGCCGAAAATCGAAGAGATTTACCCGGGCCGTGCCGCGGAAATAGTCGGCCTGCAGGTCTGGGATCCGCTCGCCGTTAAAGAAAAGTTTACAGGTGATATCCCCATTTACAGGGACGCCTTCGATGGCTTCCAGGGTGCAAGAGTTTAAGAGGTAATAACAGGATTCATAAAGATCGGTCGTTGAGACTTTTGCCATGTGTTTTTTCTCCTTTTTTTGGGAAGGAGAAACACACTCTTTGCATTTGTGCTGTTTTCTGCTATGCTGCTGTAGTTACGATGCATGGAGAGGGTTTCTCCTTTTCATGTTTGTTTTGCCCTGGTTCTTGTTGGTCGCAGGAACCAGGGCTTTTTTTTGCCCCTTAACAAGGGGCGGAAATAGTTTTTTAAAAAGTATGTCAAGTCACACATTTGTTAAACATATTGAACCATTATTTAACATTTATGTCAACTCATGTTATAGTTTTTTATGAAATTTAATTTTTGCACAAAATCTAACGCACTTACGAAAAGCAAAAGGTTTATCACAAGAAAAACTTGCAGAAATGGCAGGGGTAAGTAGGCGTACTGTTGCATATTACGAAAGTGAAAAATCTAAATCACATATTGAAAATGTGTTTGCAATCGCCAAAGCTTTAAATGTAAAAATTGATGATTTGATTGGTGAGCCTACACATACAAGTAGTACAGAAGAAGAGCATTTACAAATAGATGCAAGGTCGATGGAAAAAATAAAAATAATATTGTCTCTTCCCAGAGCAAAAAGATTTATGATCTACACTATGGCTGAAGCGCTCGCGAATCAAAAAGAGGAAAAATCAGAAGATTTAACTTAAAAAATAGCTACGAAAAGCGGGGCTGGTAACCGCCGACCGTCCTTTCAAAGCCGCTGCAGCAAACGCAACCTGTCTGCAGGTGAATAATTTTACAACCTAACGTATAGCTGAATCTGCCGGCGGCGTTTGCTTACGCTTAGACAGAATGTTCTATTATTGGAGAGTTTGCCTGGAAGGTGAGAAAAGCGCAAGTAGCCCCAAACTTCCAATAATCACATTCTGCCTACTTTTCAAGGACGGTCGGTTGTGTTAGCTGGTTCCCGGACTGCCTGAAACAAGATCGCGTACTGTCGGCTCTATGTAACATAGGATTCCGCTCGGCTAAAATCGTTTGCACACCGTGGGCTGCTCCTTGGTACGCCGACCGGAGGGAAACAAAGACCACGAGCTAATTGTCCAGGGCGTTAGGCAACCGGAAAGAGTGCTGATAGCTTAATGCTACCTAACCCTTTTAGTGCATAATAAAACAGGAAAAATCCTTTAAGTTACCTTTACGAAAGTGCAATTTGCGCAGACATAATACTTAACGTTTTTCTTGCTTCAAGTGTCGGATCTATTTCTTTGAACCATTCTAACAGGAAATTACAAAAATCTATTGTTTGACTACAAATAATATCATAATCTAATGAATCCTCATTAATTACTAAACTTACTTTGCTAACCCATTTCTTACATTCAGTATCATATGTATGGCCGTAATATTTTTGGCCTTCTATGTATGTACCGATAAAGAGAGTAAAGGATTGATTCTCATGATCTGGATCAACCCATGATAGCGTTCCCCAAACGGGACTTAATGTTGGTGGATTTTTTGCAATTTCTTTACGCAAATGCTGAATGTAGTTTCGAAAATTTTCAACATTTTTTGTTCTTGCTAAAAAATCGACTTTGCTTTTATGGGCACGTAGTAAAGGTGTACATTGCACTACTTCACGAATCCTATTGATGACATCAATTATTGACCAACAACAGGATAGTGCATCTGGAATATATTTTTCTTTATCTTTACCAATCAAGATGCACTTATTATAGAGATCATTATAATAAGCAATTAAAAATTGCGATGAAAGCGTAATTGTATCGTAACATTTTGCAAATGGAATTTTTGCATTTTTATCCATGCGATTACTTCTCCTTAGATACCCAGCCGAAGACCGAAGCTAAGCTCTCAAATACATTTCCAACATATGCCAAAGAATATAAGCTGCTGCTCCAATTAAAAAAAGATTTAACTGCCATTTACTGTGCCAAACTAACCTTTCATTGTTTGTTTCCATAGCATTCTTTATACCTTTTGACGCAGCTTCAATTTTCTGCAGATGCCCGCCAATCTCTGGATACTCTCCAGACTGCACCCTTAAAAGATCATAATTTGCATATAATATTGCATTAAAATATAATCGATTTCTACAGCCACAAAAAAAGCTAAAGCCCCAACATATAATACTAATTCCCAATGGAATTAAATAAGCACTCAACTTTAAATCTTTTGTTTGCGTAACTGCAAATCCAATTGCTGCAATAGTTGCTGATAATAAAAAGTAAATATATTTATCTTGACTAGCTTGATAAGTTCTGTAGATTTCTTTCATATTTTCATCACTCATTAGACTCTCCATTTCACAAAATTGTTTTCTAAATAGTAAATTTTGCTATGAAATCATATTACCATTTTTTATCATAACCATTTCAATAACCCTGGCTGCTTCCGGACGAAAGGCGTACAATTGAACGTCCCCACATCGCTCCGGAAAGAGCCAGGGTTGCCCTTTGAGGCCATAGCTGGGTGGCATCCTCACCAGCTAACAGTTGTATGCAAAGCATCCAGTTACAAATCACCAACCCTCCGACCGGACGAACAAAGTAGACAGCAATCTTGCCTTATCGGCAGCGGCGGGGCTGCTTGCCTCCTCTTCTTTAGGAGGCGCTGCGGATAAGGCAGATTCTGTCTAAGTGATGCAAGCGCCACATAATTAAAGTTATATGTTAAACTGCGCCCTCTTACCGTAATAGCAGAAGCTGCGCTTGCGGAACGGCTTTGGAGGACGGTCGGAGGCTTTAGAGCCAGCTTCCCCAACAGCGTAGAGTAATATAGCTTTTTATGTTTTATTTAATTTCAAATTTTGTAAATCTTGCTCGTATTTTCCTATCAATTCCAACCAATCGATTTCTCTTGTATATCTCATACATTAATTGATCGCTATTTTTTAAGCGGAATAAAAATCCACTAGTTGGCTTACCATTTAGTAAATAACGAAAAAAACACAGAGGTAATAAGAGCCAGATATATCTAATCTCAATAAAATTTTTATAATTTATAACATTAAGATCAAAGCTTAAATATTTTAGTTTAATATTATCATCATATATTTCAATTCTATATGTAATCAGCATAATAATAAGTACACCACAAATAAAAAGAAGACTACCCATAATTATATCAGTTACTGTTTTAAGCTGATTATTTGCGAAAAGATAATAACCATTGTAACAATACACAGCCCGCATAACAAGCTAAGGATTATATTGTAAAGTTTTAAATGAAAAGTATTTATTATTTTCATTTCACTCCCATTTCATAAACTCATAAATTTTTCTTACTCCCCAAGTTGTTAATTCGCTCACTCCCCACCTGCAGCGATACCAACAATAGAGGCTCCACCAAAAGAACATCCTGAAATCGTAAGCCCAACAAAAAAACCAGCAGTAGTAGATAATCCATATCTTAGTCCTGCTCGAACTCCTGCCCATGGATCAACATTTACAGCTAAATTAACTGTATCATACGCCATTAATCCAATACCAGCCCATAATGACCGTAGTTTTCCAAGTTTAGAAAATTTACTTACAAACATGCTTTCTTTATTTGCAGCAGCGAAAGCTGCTTTCGACTTATTAGCAACAGATTCTGCTTCGTTTAAAAGATTTTTAAATGCGCGCGTCATGGCTTTACCTTTATCCGCTCCATAGCGGATATCATCAGCGTGGCGTCCTAAATCATTTCCTAGGCGTACTAAAGAGTCATAATCATTACCCGTTCCATCTTTAGCAGGTCTCCAGCAAACCCAATACCACCAATTATTGTTAATCAGGGTTTCCCATTTGTCTATTTGATCTGAACCAAACTACCATCATCCCCATAACGTGTCGGTCCACTCTCATGCTCAGACCATGGCTCAGGAGCCGATGTAATAATCATAAGCACTACCATCATCAAGCGCATAAGTTCTTCCGAGGTAATAATAAAATCCAGGAGTTGCAAAAACATCTGTCCATATAATAGGCCAAGGGCCGTTAGGATTAGATTGGCTGCTGGGACCGTTACCACTATTATTAGCTGTACCGGTTGCGCTTTGGGTTGTTTGCATCGCGCTTGCTAACGATGTTGTCTCATTGCCCGTGGGGTCGGTGTAATTCATCGGGTTGTTGTGGCAATAAGCATATCTATTTAGGCCGTCCAGTCCATTCGCAATCTACAAAAAAAGGCCTTTTAATAGGCCGCTCTCCCCGTAATGCTTAGTACTAATAATGAGGGGGACTTTCTTTAAAAATTTAATCCACTAGCCCTCAAATGCTTTTCAAAGAACTGATTTCCAATTAATTAAAGGGATGGTACTACTTTTTTACCTAGTTAAGCAATAATTGTCAAAAAGAAAAGTAACGCTGTTTTTACGGCTCCCGGTACAGTTCGTTCTCTCTGGGGTGGTACATTTTGTGCAGCTTCTTTAGATTTTCAACCACCCCCTTTGTGTATTCGACCGTCGTCTCGATCGATTCATGCCCTAAGAGTTCCTGGACATAACGCACATCCGCTCCATTCAGGAGTAAGTGTGTGGCACAACTGTGCCGGAAAGAGTGCGGGCTTACGCCTTGCTTAGTAATACCGCAGGCTTTCAGATAACGGGCCAGGGCCATACCGATCGTCGTCTTTGCCAGCCGTCGACTCTTGCTGCTTAAAAACAGACTCCCTTCATCCTCGCCCTTAACAAACCAGAGCCGCATCTCTTTTACCCAGCGCCATAAAAACTCTTTGGCGATTTTCCCTAAGGGCACAATCCGGTCTTTCCGCCCTTTACCTTGCCGGATAAGAATTTCGTGCTGGCTAAAATCTACATCATCCACCTTTAGATTTATCAACTCCCCGACACGCATCCCCGTCATGTACAAGAGCTCAAAGATGCAACGATCACGAAACCCGTAGCCAGTATGCGTGGGGATACTTTCTAAAAGCTGCTTCATCTCTTCCACGGAGAGCGTGACCTTTACCCCCGACTGTTCCCGGATACAAACATCCAAGAGCTCACAAGGATTAGTCAGTAGTAGTTCATTTAGCATCAGCACATAAAACAGATCTTTTAACAGGGTGCGGGCATGAATCCGGGTCGAAGCGGAGAAGCCTTGTTCCTGTAAAAATAGCAGGTAGTTGCCTAAGTCCTTGTCGGTAAGCTCTCTTAAGTCTTTCTCTTCCGTGCCACTGGACATATAGGCGCCAAAGCGATAAAGCTCCGTCAACTTGCGCGCAATTGTCGCTTTTGTTAAGCCCCGGCTGACCAGATGTTCTTCCAAGATCCGAATCGCTTTCTTCCATAATAATGCTTTTTCCATCTACTCTTTTCCTTTCTTTTTTAGTCCAGTTCCCGGGGATGGAATTTCCCCACGACCTTTTTTAAGTCATCTTTCACTACATGCGTGTACACCTCGGTATTAGAGATCCGCTTGTGTCGTAAGAAGGCCTGCAGTTCCCGGATACCGGCACCATTACGCAGCATATGCGTGGCTGCAGAATGCCGAAAGGCATGGCTGCTCACATCTTTTAAACCTAAGCGTCTGCATTCGGCTTTCAGCTTGTGGTTAATCAGGCCTTTGTTTGCCACATCCGTGCGCTGCGGGTACACGTAGCCGGCTTCCCGGTCTCTGGCAGTAACAAGTTTGTCTCTGGCGTATTTCAGGTAACGCTTTACGGCTCTTAAGGAGAGTTCGGTAGCCGGGAGCTTGTTACGCTCTCCGCCTGCTTTCACATTGGTGATGAGGATGTAGCCCCGCTCGAAGTCCAGGTCGTTAAGCTTTAAAGGGGCCAGTTCACTTACCCGTAACGCGCTACCATAGAGTAGCTCAAGCATGCTTTTGACCATCAGATCACGATCGGTCTTAATACTCAAACCGTCTAACAGCCTGCCGACATCTTCCACACTCAAGAGGTTTTTAGGTAAGATCGTGCCCCGTTTAAGCCCTTTGAAATAGGCAGCGAAGGGACTGGCGGCGATCTGCTGCTTTAAAAGCAGGAAGCGGTAAAACTGCTTTAAGCTGGTGAGGCGGTTGTTGATCGTAGCCCGGGCATTGCCGTTCTGCTGCGTTAACAGATAAGCCCGGTAGTTCTCGATTTCCAACGCTTTAACGTAGATAATCGAGTTCCTGCTCATTTAAATATTTTAAAAAATCTCTTACATAAACCAGATAGAGTTCGTAGCTGCTAATACTTTTTAGCTTTAGATAGGTTTCAAAATCTTTTAAGATTGCTTGTTTCTTACCACTCCCTTACTTACTTTCATTTTTCCTCTGTCTCTCTCCAGAAATAATGACCCACTTTCTCCCCCTGGGAGCCTGACCCGGTGACCAGGTCAGGCTTAATTCTTTTTAATATCTGTAGTTACTTCAAAGCGAACCGGGTCAAAATTCCGTCTGTCCCGGTCCTCAGACCCGGTGACCCGGTTAGTTTAATTTTTTAATTAGTAAACGGATTAGGCTGAAAATGTGATTCATGCGCTGGCCCTACTTGCCCCTTTACGCTGTTCTTCGGCTCCACTGCAGCTGCGGAGATGTCCACCAGTTCTATGGGTATCATCCCGCGATAAGCTTGTAACTTCTTTTTAAGCCCACATGGCTATACCGCTTTCCTTTAGGTACTCATATTCGAACGAGCAGACGCAGCTTGCGTTTTACAAACATCTGGCTTAAGCCGGCCCGCTTCCCGCAGCTCGCGCTGGGAGGCCAAGACTTCGAGGATGCTAAGTCTTCTTTTTCGGCTTTTTCCTTTAAAAAGTTCCGTAAGACCTCATACAGTGTGACCGCACTTTTGGGAAAGTTGGTGAGGGTGCAAGGGCAGAATGCTTTTCATAATTTGCGTAGCGATTTCATAATCTTCCGCATCACATTCGATATAGGATCGACCTTCCTCAGTTTGTTGCTCTGCTTTCTGGTATTGCCGCAGGAAGCAGACGGCACGCGATTAAGTCCATAAACCGCTCATGGTCCCGTCTGGCCCTGGATGAAGGTGGCCGGGAAATTGAGCTCTTTAGCCAGAGGGTTAACGATGAGGCGTCTTTTTAAGTAAGCGTTGGGCGGCCTGGTGGGTGGCGATGATGCGGGGGATGGTCGCTTTTTTCTGGTATGCCTGGCAATAGAATATTTCTCGCGCTGTCTGGTATGAATGCGCCTGGTCTGTGCTTTGCTCTCGTCGGTGTTGATGAGGAAGCAGCGGGAAAGGTTTTCTGCGTTTAGCTCGTAGTCGGTGCTGCTCATTACGCACGAGACTATGACTCTTTTTTACGACCAGCTTACTCTGCATCGCTCCTGTCTTCTCGTCTTTGACCGTGACCAGGCGGGAGAGTTCTTTAGCCGGAAAGCATCTCGCGGATCTGGTGCTCGACCACTTCGTCATGTACCGCTTCGCCCATCACCAGGAACTTGTGTAAGAGTCCTTCGGCGGGGCAGGTAGTTAAGAGCTTGATCGCGTAAGACTGGTCAGCGAGATGACCTCTTCTTCCGGCAAGAGTTTCTTGACCGTATCGATGAGGTAGCTTTTCCCTGCAGCAGATTCCGAAAGGAGTCACGAGGCTGATCGGATCGTCCATTTTGCGGGAACTGGCGGCCAAGATAGATTAGTATTTTGTTTAACTTTTTCCCCCACATAGCCCAGGCTCTCCATATGTTCGACAATCAGTTCAAAGAGCCGGGGACTCGTGAGCAGTTCCATCCCCAAAGTCCGCTCTTCCTCGCTGAGTTCATGAATATCGGGACCTGTCGCAAAGAGTACTTTATCCCGTTCTTTTTCCAGGTACTCCACGATTTTTAACAGATCATTTTCGATCCGTTCAATTTCTATGGTGATGCGTTTGGCGACGGAGTTGGCGAAGCCTGTGCGGCTACAGGCGAGTAGAGTTCCAGGTTATCGATATACTTTTTCTCACCAGCGCTTAAGAGGATGTTTACTTTAAGGGAAGCGGTAAACTCGGGCTTTACCCCGGCCAGCCTGTAGCTGCCGTAGGCAAAGTTAAAGATATAGACACCCCCGGTTTTCTCGACTGTTAGCTCTTCACGAGTTTCACTTGCACTTTGACTGACTTCACTTGCTGCTAAGAGAGTGTATAGCTTTTCTTTTGTTAAACCGTTTAAAAGTTCTTCATTCTAGTCTTTAAAGTTGGGGGGAAATGCGACCTTTACGGTGAACCCTTCGGCCACCAGTCCGGCTTTTAGTTTTTCAGGTAGCGCTACGGCCCGGCTCGTCATTATCAAGCGCGAGCGTGACCATCTTTACTCTGTTAGATTTTAAAGTCGCGAGGTGCGCATGAGTAAAGCCGTTAGTGCCATAAAGCGGTAACACGTTCTCGATTCCTAAGTGGATGAGAGAGAGGCCGTCGAGGATGGATTCGGAAAGGATTACTTCTGTGTATGCTTTTGTGGCTTGGCCATTCATAAGTCCTTTGTGGCCTCCAGGTGAGTAGAGGTGTTTAAACTCTCCGTGGTCTGTGAGCTTGCGCCCGTACAGCTCGACGATTGTGCCCGTCTCGTCGTAAAGCGGCCGTCAGGCAGCCGTTAAAGTGTTCATAGCCATGCTCGTTAATAAGTCCCAATGTCTTTAAGTGTTCCTTCTGGCCGGCCTGAGACTTTGGCTAGCAGGCTCCCGTGACATACCCAACCCCAAAGCGGAAGAGCAGTGGCAAGTCTTCCAACCCTCGTTTTTTAAGATAGGCTAAAGCTTCG